>JBBQUR010000009.1:0-223292 GCA_038212275.1 Planctomycetota bacterium | reverse complement strand
GCGCCCTCCGCGCCGCCCGCGCCGCCCGCGCCCTCCGCACCGGCCGCGCCCGCGGCGCCGCCCGGCGCACCGCCGACGGCGCGCACCTCGACCGGCTCCTTGGAGAAGAGCCCCGTCTCGCGGAGCACGCGCATCAGGGCGATGTGCCCCGGGTAGCGCATCGTCTTCTCTTTCATCGACGGCACCTTGAGCGTGAACATGAGCGAGCGCAGGCCGTCGGTGTTGAAGGCCTCCAGCGTGCCGACGCCCTGGAATTGCAGGTATTCCGGCTCGGAGAGGGCTTCCTTGACGACGATCTTCCCGCCTTCGACCAGCCGCGCCGGGCGTGTGTACTCCTCGAGCACGTCGTGCGGTGCGAAGGGCGCCTTGTACTCGTAGGGCCAGCGGCGCTCGACCGGCAGCCCGCCGACGTAGATCTCCAGGTGCGTGCACGGCGACAGCCGCGACACCGCGTAGCCGCAGAACATGTTGCTCATGCCGGGCGCGACGCCGCAGTCCACCACGGCGCAGACGCCGCGCTCGCGCGCCAGGCCGTCCAGCGCCAGCGGGTCCTCCGCCATGAAGCTGATGTCCACGTAGGACTTCCGCGCCTCGATGACCGCGCGCAACGTCTGCAGTCCGAAGACCGAAGGCAACGCGCCGAGCACCAGCTCCGCACCGGCGGCGAGCCGCGCCACCTCGCGCACGTCGGAGCAGTCCGCGCGGACCGTCGCCAGCCGGCCCGCGGACGCCGCGCGCTGCGCCACCCGCGCCAGCGCCTCCTCGCTGCGGTCGGCCACCGTCACCGCAAAGCGCGGATCCCCCGCGAGGTCCACCGCCATCGCGGAACCGACCATGCCGCTGCCCAGGACCAGGACCTTCGTCTGCTTGCTGCTCATGCTCATGCTCATGGGCGGCAGAGTAAACGATGCGCCAGGCGACCGGGAGGCTTGCGGCCTGCGCATCGCTACACTCGACATGCGACGGATGGAACCACTGGACGACGCGCGGCGAGCGACGACGCGCGGCGAGCGGCCACGCGCGGAGGAGCCCATGGCGGGCACGAACGCGAGCCGGCAACTGCAAGCTGACAACACGCGCTCGGGGGCAGAGGGCCCGCATGACTGCCCCGACCAGCGCGGGCAGCGCCGCCGCCGCCGCACGCTGCTGCTCGTCGTCGTGCCGCTTGCCGGGCTCCTCTCGGCGCCGATGTGGTTGCCAGGCGTCGTGGAGCGCACCTGCAACCCGGTGCACGCGCCGGCGGTGCCGGTCGTCGTCACCGACGCGGATCGCGAGCTGCACGGCCGGTTGCTCATTGCGGACCTGCACGCCGACAGCCTCCTCTGGGACCGCGATCTGGCCGTGCGCGGCACGCGCGGTCAGGCGGACCTGCCGCGACTCATCGAGGGCAACGTGGCGCTGCAGGTCTTCTCCGCCGTGACGCAGGCGCCCGCGGGCGGCGACGCGGCACGCTCGGCCGACGACCTCGATCGCGTGACGCCGCTGGTGATCTCGCAGCTGTGGCCGACGCGCACCTGGGACAGCCGGCTGCAGCGCGCGATGTACCAGGCCTTCCTGCTGCACGACCTGCAGCTGCGTGAGGGCGGACGCTTCGCGATCCTGCGCACGGCCACCGATCTGCAGCGATTCCTGGAGCGCCGCGCGGCCGGTGGCGACGGCGCCCCGCGACTCGCGGGCCTGCTCGCCCTGGAAGGCGCCCAGCCGCTGGAAGGCAGCCTGACCAACCTCGAACTGCTGCACGCAGCCGGCTATCGCATGCTCGGCCTCGCGCACCTCACGGACAACGAGGTGGCGGCGTCGGTGCACGGGCTGGCCCACGCACGGACGACCGGCTCAGCGCACGCACGCGGCGCCACGAACGCGGCCGACGCGCACTCAGGGGGCGCAAGCGGCGCCGATCGCATGCCGGATGCGCCCGATGGCCTCACCGACTTCGGGCGACAGGTGATCGCCCGCGCGCAGGAGCTGGGCATGCTCATCGACGTCGCGCACAGTTCGCCCGGAACCATCGACGACGTGCTCGCGATCACGAAGGCTCCGGTCATCGCCTCCCACACCGGCGTGCGCGGCACGGCTGACGACCCGCGCAATCTCTCCGACGCGCAGCTCGATGGCATCGCGAGGAGCGGCGGGCTGGTGGGCATCGGCTTCTGGCGCACGGCCGTCGGCAGCGAGGATCCGCGCGACATCGTGCGCGCCATCCGCCACGCCGCCGACCGCGTCGGCGTCGAGCATGTGGCGCTCGGCTCGGACTTCGATGGCTCCGTCGCGACGCCCTTCGATGCGAGCGGCCTCGTGCAGCTCACCGCGCTGCTCCGCGCCGACGGCTTTGCGGACAACGACATCGCGGCCATCATGGGCGGAAACGTGCTCGCGCTGCTGGCCGCGACCTTGCCTGCGCGCTGACTGGCGCGCTGACTGGCGCGCACAACGGCGCGCTCAACGGCGCGCACACGTGCGCATGGAACGGAACGCCGGGCGTCGGGCTTCCCGGCGCGCCGGGCGGCACGTCCGCCTTGGCGCATGGCCGCGGGCGGATCGCTAGGATTCCCGCCATGGCGACGATCTTCCGCGCACTGATGACCGCCGTGCTGCTGCTGTACGGGTACGTGATCTGGAACGGCTGGCTGGCCGGCCAGGCCCTGCTCGCGGGCGCCGCCGGCGAGGCCTCCGCGCAGGACCTGCTGGCCACTCACCTGCGCACCGGACTCGTCGTGTCGGTCGTCGCGGCGCTCGCGCAGTCGCTGCCCTTCGCCTACTTCCTCGGCACCGGCTTCTGGGTGAAGGCCTTCGTGCGCGCTTCGCGAGCCGACGGCACCTGGGAGGTGCGCCAGAAGCGCTGGCTCAAGAGCCGCGCCTTCGTGGTCATGTCCTTCGCGCCGCTCACCACGCTGGCCGCCGCCATCACCGGCGCCATGCTGGACAGCGGCAGGCTGGGGCCCGCCGGCCACATCGTGCCGGCCGCGCTCGCGGTGATCGCCACGCTGCTCTCGCTGGCCGTGGTTCCTCCCGAGATGCTGCGCAACTCGGCACTCATGGACGAGCTGGCCGAGCGCCACCGGGTGCCGACGCCGGGCAGCGCTGCCGCCGACGAACTCATCGCCTTCGAGGAATCGCGCGCGCTGCCGCCGCTCTTTCAGCTGTCACGCCTGATGATCTTCTTCGGCTGCCAGCTCGTGGTGATCTGGCTCTACCTGCGCTTCGGCACCGACGGTTGGCGCGCCACGCCGCTGCTGCCGTTCGGCATCGGCTGCCTGGCGCTGGTGACTGCCGGCCTCGGACTCAACGGCATCCACGACCCGGACAAGCCGCGGCCGGCCGCGCAGTCCTGGGCGCGGGCGCTGGCCGTCGGCATCGTGGGCTCCGTGGTGCTGGGCTTCGCCGTCGCGGCAGCGCGCTGAACGCGCCATCGCGCCGCGCCATCGCGCCGCGCCATCGCGCCGGCGGCGCACGCGTCGCGATGCGCCGGCCGGCCGATTCCGCGCTCGCCTCAGCCTCCGATGACGATCTGCAGCCCCGGCGACAGCGCGGTGCCCGACACCGCGGCCGGATCCTGCACGAGCCACTGGGTGTCGAGTTCCAGGCCGGCGAGCTGCGGATCGGACGGGATCGCGAAGGGGATGCTCGCATTGCCGTTCGAGCTCGTGGTGACAAGCAGCACGACGCTCGGCCCGGCGACGCTCACCAGCAGCACGCCGCCCTTGAAGGCCTGCGACGCCTGCGCGGAGCCGAGCAGGAAGCCGGCAGCGCTCGAGCCCGCCGCCTTGCGCAGCGACACGGTGAACGCCGCGTTGCCCACCTTCGGCACGCCGCCCTGGCTGCCGATGATCGGCACGAAGCCGTCCGTGCCCGCCAGGCCCGTACCGTAGACGATGGCCTTGCCGATGACACCACCCACCGCGACGGACAGCGCGGTGGCCGCATTGATGCGACCGAAGCCCGTGCCGTTGTCGAAGCCCACCGTGGACACGTCGTCGGCGGTGTCCTTGATGATCTGGCGCACGTCGGCGTTGGTGAGGCCCGGATTCGCGGCAAACAGAAGACCCGCGAGCGCGGCCACGTGCGGCGCCGCGAACGAGGTGCCGTCCTGGGTGGTGTAGCCGTTGTTCAGGTCGAGCATGAGGATCTGCTCGCCGGGCGCGGCCACTTCCACCTCGGGGCCGGAGTTGCTGAAGGACGACTTGTTGTCCTGCCGGTTCGTCGAGGCCACGGCCATCACCGTCGGCAGCATGGCCGGATAGCTCACGCCGACGCCGTTGTTGCCCGAGGCGCAATCCACGAAGCAGCCCTTGATGTTCACCGCGTAGTTGATCGCGTCGGTGATCGGCGTGGAGGCCGGCACCGTGAGGCTCATGGTGATGACGCGCGCGCCGTTGTTCGCGGCGTAGAGGATGGCGTCATCGAGCACGGCCGCATTGGGCGAGAAGCTGCCGATGTTCAGCGGCATGACGCGGCACGCGCCGCCCGCGCCCGACGGCCCGCCGCCCGCGAGGCCCGCGATGCCGATGCCGTTGTTTCCCACCGCGCCCACCACGCCCGCCACCGCGGTGCCGTGATAGAAACTTCCCGCCGGGTTGCTGTTGTTGCTGTCGAAGTTCCAGCCCACCGTGTCATCGACGAAGCCGTTGCCGTCATCGTCGATGCCGTTGGCGGCGATCTCGCCCGGGTTGTGCCAGATGTTCGCGGCGAGGTCCACGTGCGTGATCATGCTGCCGCTGTCCACCACCGCGACGGCGACCGACGGTGATCCGCCGAGGATGTCCCAGGCCTCGACGCCATCGACGTCCGCGTCGACCTTGCCGCCGCTCTGGCCCACGTTGTTGAGGTTCCATTGCGTGCCGAAGGACGGATCGTTGGGCGCGCCCGTGTAACGGCCGATGGCATTGGTCTCGCAGAACTCGACGAGGCCCGTGCCGGACACGCGCGCCACGGTCAGCAGCGGATCGCTGCCCGCGGGCAGCGAGAGATCGAGCACGCCGAGCGGGCTGCGGCGCACGACGCCCAGCGCGCCGAGCGCCGCGCGATCGGCGGCGGGCACGCGGCCGAGCAGGTCTTCCCAACCGTCCACCCCCGGGAGCAGCCGCGCCGAGATCACGGTCGTGTCCACGGCGAACAGCTCGCCTTGCTCCACCCGGTACAGCACGCCGGCCACGTGCGTGAACCGGGGCGAGTCCGCCTGCGGGGCGGCTGCCTGCGGACCCGCCTGACCGAAGGCAGGCGCCCCCGACACGAGCGACATGGCAGCGAGAACGAGGGCAGCGGGCGCGCGGACAATCGAGAGCTTCACGTGTGACTCCGGGAGAGGTGCGGATGCAGCATGACCGCGGCAACCGTGGACACCTCTTCTTCCCGAGCCTGTCTGCCCGAAGTGGCGGTCCGCAAGACGGGCGGCACCATACCGCGACCGGGCGGTTTCGGGGAGGTGCCCGCCCGCCGATTCCGCGCCCCGGCTGCTGTCGCTTTCGCGCACGCCGACGGATAACTTCTGCGTGACGTGCGCCGGGAGGCCCCCGGGCGGCATGTGGATTCACAAGCGAGGCGGAGTCACCGCAGAAGGAGCAGTCATGGGCAAGGGCATGGACCGCAAGAAGGAAACCAAGAAGCCTTCCAAGAAGGACAAGGAGAAGGCCGCGAAGAAGCTCGCGTCCAAGCAGCCGGGCTCGACGATCGTCCGTCCGGGCTGATCTCCTGCCGCGCGCCGCGTGCCGCGCCGGTGCGCGGCAGCGCGGCGCGGCAGCGCAGCGCGGCGCAGCACGGCGCAACGCGGCCCGGCGCGGCGCGGCGCGGTGCATGCGGCCCGGCGCGGCCCGACACGGCGTCTCGCGGCCTGCCACCGCGCTGAGCGCGGCGGCCTACTTCGCTGCGGATCCTGCGGGCCCGCCGGACGCCATCGCCGCCGCCGGGCGCCACGCCAGCCCGGCCAGCTGGGCGGGCGTGGCATCGAGAAGCTCGCTCACGCTGCCGTCGCGCATGTCGAGCAGCAGCAGGCGCCGCGGTGCGATCTTCCCTTCGGCGCCCAGCGTCAGCGCGAGGCGCGTCGCGTCGGGTGACCACTGCAACTCGTGCAGCAGCGTCTCGTCATCGCGACGCTCGCCGGCAAGCGGCCAGAGCCGCTCGGCACCCGTGGAGAGGTCGCGCGTGCACACCTCGTCGCGCGCGGACGTGTGCCCGTCGGCGCCTGCGTTGCCCGCGTCGGCCGACGCGGGCGCGAGCGTGCGCACGAAGGCAAGCGTGCGGCCATCCGGAGAGGGCCTCGGCAAGCGGTCCGTCTCGCCGGTCGTGACCTGCTTCCAGTGGATGACCGGCCAGGTCGTGCCGATGATCTGCCGCGCGCCGACCGCGAGCCGCCGCCCGAGATAGAGGTGGTCGCCGGCGGGCGCGAAGGCCATGCCCGTGTATTCGAGCGCCGACGTGAGCGGCGCGAGGCTGCCGCTCGGCCGATGCAGGACGAGCAGGTCTTCGCGCGCCGACGAGCGCTCCACGATGACCCAGATCCCGTCCGGTGAGAGCAGCGGCGAGTGGCCCTCCGCGAGCAGGTCGGGCGCCGCGCTGCCGTCGGCCGGCATGCTGTAGACCGCCATCGAGCCGGCTCGCATGGCGGCGGGTTCGGGCTTCGCGTCCGGATGCGCCGGATGCGCCGCGCTTCCCGCCGGCAGCTCCGTCGAAGGCTCGGGCTCCGCGCCGGTGAGAATGCGGCGACCGTCCGGCTCCCACGACGGCATGAAGCTGGAAAACCCCGGCGCGAGCCAGCGCAGATCGCTGCCGTCGGCGGCAAGCGTGGCAAGCGCCCAGCGGCCCTCATGCGGTGCGCGGAAGAGCAGGCGGCCGCCATCGGGCGACCACGAGGCTTCGCAGGCGCCCGCCGGCGCCCCCAGCACTCGCTGCTGTCCGCTGCCGAGATCGAGCACGGCGAGTTCTCCGTGCAGCGGCTCGCCTCGCGCGAACAGCAGCTCGCCGGTGCCGACGTCCCGCCGGGCCGTCGCGGCGGCGGGCGCCGCGTCGTCCGGCGCCTGCGAACAGGCCGCGCACCACGACAGCGCGATGAGCAGAAAAGCCCGCACGATCACCGCTCGCCGTCTTCTTCGGGCTTTTCGGGGAAGGGTCCGCCGCGCCGCGGGCGCAGGTTGATCCACGTGTTGTTGCTGCGGTCCGCGTCGGGGAAGTTCTCGTCCTGGTCGATGACGACACGCGTGATCCAGCGGTCCGTCGGCACGGCGAGCACGAAGCGATTCGTGTTCGCGAAGGCCTGCACCGGGATGCGCCGCTGCAGCGTGCTGCCATCGTCGAAGCTGATGTCGACGACGGCGGGCATCACCAGCTCGCCGAGGTTGTCGATGGAGATGCGCGCGGGAAGGGCGCGCGGCGCCGCCGGCCCCCGCCGGCCCGCCCTGCCGTTCGCCTGCACGGCCGCCTGCGCGGCGGTGAAGGACGCGAGCTCCGCCCCGGTGGGAGCCGGCTGCGACTGCACCACCACACGCACGGCCTGGTCCAGGGAGCCGGTCTCCAGGAACCAGCCGCGCCAGAACCACGCGAGGTCCATGCCCGCAGCGTCCTCCATCGTGCGATAGAAGTCCGCGGGCTGCGGCGACTTGAAGGCCCAGCGCCGGATGTATTCGCGGAAGGCCGCATCGAAGCGCTCGGGCCCGAGGATCTGCTCGCGCAGCAGCGTGAGGCCCACGCCGGTCTTGGTGTACTGCAGCTGACCGAGCAGGCGCCTCGGCAGCGCGTCGGCCGGCGTGTCGACGGGGAAGTTGTCCTGCACGAGCATCGAGGCGCCGAAGTTCGCGGGGTCCGTGCGGTCGCCGCGCAGGTCGATCGCGTCGCCGAACCAGTCCGCGGTCGAGTAGCGGTTGATGAAGGTGTTGAAGCCCTCGTCCATCCATGCGTGGCGGCGCTCGTCGGTGTTCACCGTCATCGGAAACCAGTTGTGGCCGATCTCGTGCGCCGTCACGCCGTAGAGTCCGCGCTCATCGCGGCGCCCGCCGCAGAAGATGATCATCGGATACTCCATGCCGCCCTCGGGGCCGTTCACGTTGGTGGCCACGGGGTACGGGTACGGAAACCAGCGCCTGGTGTAGCCGGCGATCGCCGTCTTCAGCATCTGCGTGGACTTGGACCAGAGCGGCAGCGCCTCCTTCGGATAGACGCTCTGGATGAGCACGCCGTCCTGGCCGGCCGCGTCCAGGATGAAGGCCTCCGAGCTCGCGAAGGCGAAGGTGCGCACGCGCTGAGCCTTGAAGTGCCACGTGAGCGGGCCGCTGCCGGCGGGCCGGCTTTCGGCCTTGCCGACCTCGTCGGCGCCGCGGATCACGATCGTCTCGGCGCTGGACTTCGCGCGCTCGAGCCGCGCGACCTGCTCCGCGGTGAAGACTTCCGCGGGATTCTGCAGCACACCCGTCGCCACCAGGATGTGGTCGCGGGGAACGGTGAGGCGCACGTCGTAGTCGCCGAAGTTGCTGTAGAACTCGCCGGTGCCCAGGTAGGGCAGCGTGTTCCAGCCGTGCACGTCGTCGTAGACCGAGACCTGCGGGAACCACTGCGCGAGCTCGAAAATCCGGCCCTGCTCCACCGTCTCGATGCCGAAGCGGCGGAAGACGTTCTCGGGCACGGTGAAGTGCCACTCCACGTCGAACTCGAAGCTTGCGCCGGGCGCGATCGGGACGGGCAGGTCGACGCGCAGCTGCGTGTCGTAGACCACGTGCGGCAGGTCGCCGCCGCCGCCGCTGCGCAGGCCGATGATCGTGCAGCCATCGCCCTCGCTGCGCTCGACTCCGATGGCCGTGTAAGGCGCGATCGCGACGCCGAGGCTGTCCGCGCGGAAGGCGTTCTGCTCGAGATTCATCCACAGGTAGGTGAGCGTGTCGGGCGAGTTGTTGCGATAGGTCACGTGCTCCGTGCCGACGAGCAGCCGCGTCCGCGGATCAAGCGCCGCGTCGATCACGTAGTCGGCCTGCTGCTGCCAGTAGTCCGGGCCTGGGGCGCCCGATGCGCCGCGCATCCCGCCGGGCGTCGGCAGGTCGAGCGCGGAGAAGATCGTCGTGTCCTGCCGCGCCTCCGGGTGCCGGAACCACGACGACTCCTGCGTGGAGCAGGCGGAAAGCGCCGCGAGCGCCAGCAGGGCGAGCGCCTCGCGACCGGCCCGCAGGCGGCGACCGATCCGGGAATCGTGCCCGCTCGCGACGGGACACCGGGAAGCAGGGGCGTGCTGTGCCGGGGACGGACGAGGACCGATCATGCGACGCTCTCTCGGGTGGGACGGAGCTTCTCTTGGCAGAGAGCGCGACATCCTACCTTCGCCGGCGGCGGCAGAACCCGGCACGCGCTGCACGAAAAAAAGCCGGCCGCGGGAGACTCCCGCGGCCGGCTCGATGAGCAGGATCGTCCGGGTCAGGGAACGATGAACACGTTGCTCTGGACCTCGCTCCTGATGGGCGTGTTCAGGCGGATGACCGCGGACAGCTTGAGGCTGTCCACGTAGGACACGAGCAGCGACGGCATCGCCAGCTTGTAGAAGAAACGGTCGCCGTCGCGCAGGGCGGTGAACTGCTCACGCAGCACCGTGAAGACCAGCTCGCCCACCATGCCGCCGTTGACGTGATCCTCGGCAAGCGCACCGACCCAGAGGTCGATGTCGTCCACGGACGAGTAGGTGTTGCTCAGGCGCGCCACGATCTCCGGGTTGCTGCTGATCTCCGCGAAGGAGGTCCTGGCGGCGAGCCCGTGCGCGAGGCGCGTGTCGTTGTAGCTGCCCAGCGCGTGATCGCGCCCGCGCTGGATGTTCAGCGAGGCGAGGTCCATGCCTCCCGATCCGGGCGGGCCGAAGAGGAAGTTGCGCACGTCCTCGACGACGAAGACATCGACTTCCTGTGCCCGCTGCCTGGCGAGACCGCGCAGCAGCGGCTCGATGCCGTTGTCGATGATCTCCTGCGGGTTGAAGAAGGCGCTCTTGAGCGGCAGGTTGCCGTTCGCGATCGGCTGCAGGAACTTGTCCAGCCGCAACAGCGTCGGCGAGAGCATCGTGTGACCGACGCGGTAGACGCCGGTCGAGAACGAGTTCTCGATGCCCGCGTTCACGTTCTCGTCGTAGCCCGTGTAGGGCGGCAGCGCGTCGGGACCCAGCAGAACCGGGAGGAATTCGTTGTAGGTGATGGCCTCGATTTCGCCGGACACGATGATGCGCGCGATCTGGTACTTCTCCTCATCCGTCACCTGCAGCGGGGAGAGCAGGGTGACGAGCCGGTTGTGCTCGCGCACGAAGAGCGTGTGCACGGCGGTGAGGCCGTTCTGCTCGTTCGAGCGCACGTCGCCGGCGAGGAAGAACTGCGAGCCCGCCATCGCGTTGGGGAAGTCCGCGTTGTTGAAGGGCATCAGGTTGCCGGCGCTGGTCTTGAGGAAGCCGCCGTTGGGCGTGCGCAGATACGCAGCGCGCACCGGATCGGATCCGTAGACGTTGGAACCGTCGATGTATGCGGTGATGATGTTGGCCTGCTCGCGCCAGGGCTGCGACGCGGGATTGCTGTAGACCGAGCGGGAGAAGGACATCACCTGCGTGCCGGTGCTGAGCGGGTCGAAGGACGGATCTCCCAGCGGGATCGCGATGTTGGCCGGCTCGTCGGGCGTGGCGCCGGGCGTCAGGTCGAGGTCGTGATCGATGAACTGGCCCCACTGCCAGACCCAGTCGCTGGCATTCACCGAGTTGGTGGTCGTGCCGATCGCGGACTGGTCGACGACGCCGTTGCTGATCTCGCGCGCGCCGGGGCGCGACTGCCCCGCCATCGACGAGACGCCGTCCTCGTAGCCGGGCGGCGTGTCGCGCAGCAGCTCCGTGTTCGCAGCACCCCACGAGGGATGGGCGCTGTTGTTCCCGCTGCCGTCGATCGAACGGTAGGCGAGGTTCAATCCGAGGGCATTGATGATCGGCTTGCTCACCGGCCTCGCGACCGAGGGCGCTGACTGTTGTGCACGGACGTCTCCCGTCGCGGCAAAAAGCACCAGCGTTGCGAGACCACAGCTGACGGCGTGCCAGCGGCCATGGTTCCCGTGCATCCTTGAAATCATGTTGATGATCCTTTGTGTGGTGCACTGCAACGAGGTGGGCGAGCCTCGCGAAGCGCATGAGAATTGCTGCAATGCCTGCCCGAGAGAATCGCCCGCACCCGATGACGCGGGGAAGGCTACGCCCGAAAGCAGTCACTGACAACATGACAAACCCATCCGAGATGAAATGAATGGGGGCGCAGGCGGGCCGGTCGCCCTCGGAAGACTACTCGCGCACGAGCTTCCGGGTAGGGTTGTGCCCCGGCTCCGCACCCGTCCAGCCCCCCGGACTTCACGACGATTCCCCGGAACATGCCTGCATCAACCGGCCCACGTGCTGCTCGGATGGCGGTCGCCGTCGGATTCGTGCTCGTCGCGGGCCTCGGATGGTGGCTTCTGGGACGAGGCGCGCCCCTCGTCCCGCCGGAGCCGGGGGGCGGCGCGGAGTCGGCGCTGGTGCGAGCGACGCCCTCGCCTGGCAGCGACCCTGGCAAGACCCCGGCGGGCCTGCGTGAGTCGCGTCCGGGCACGCCCCTGGAGGCTGACCCTGCCGGCGGGCCGGACCGACAGTCGGCCGCCGATGACCCGCTCGACCCGTCCGCGCGCAGCACGCTCGAGGTTTCGGGCCGCGTGGTGGACGAGAACGCGAGGCCCGTCGCCGGGGCCGAGGTGCGCGTCGTCGTGGCCCGCGCGGCGAGTCCGCCGTCGCTGACCTCGCTCGAAGCCCCGGCGCTCCCCCTCGCTCTCGACGACGGCGCGCGCACCCTTACGGAGAGTGACGGAAGCTTCAAGCTCCTCGCCGTGCGCGAGCCCGCCCTCACCGGCGACGCGACGAAGACCGATGCCAGCGCCGCGACGACGACCGACGCCGCCGGCACGACGACAACCGAGGCCTCCGGCACGACCAGCGTGGAGTCGCTGCTTCTGGTGCGCCGGGCCGGCCTTGCGATCGCCGTGCTGCCGTGCCAGCCGACAGATCGCCGCGCATCGCGCTTCGACGCCGGCACCCTCGTGATGAGCCCGGGCAGCGACGCCCGGTTGCGCGTGCTCGACGAGAACGGCGCCCCCGTCGAAGGCGCCGTCCTCCAGCTGCCGCTCGCGGAGAGCCGTCCCTTCGATCCAGTGGCCGGGCGCCGCGCGCTGGAACGCCGCGCGCTCCTCGGCACCTCGGACGCCGAAGGGCGCGTGCGCATCGACGGCTTCCCGGCCGGCGCCGCGGAACTCGAATGCCTGCACCGGGACTTCGTGCCGGTGACGCTGGCCGCGATCTTCATGTCCGGACGCACCACCGACCTTGGCGATCTGCTGCTCCAGCGCGGCGATGCGATCTCGGGTGCGGTCACCGATCGCGACGGCCGGCCGCTGGCAGGCGCCGCCGTGCTGCTGCGCGTGGCCGAGCTGACCGGCTGCGCGCCGGACGACGACCCCGTGCTCAGCAACCTTCTCATCCGCAGCTTCGTGCGCGGCTCGCACGATGTCCGGACGCAGACCGACGAGCGCGGCCGCTTCCACGCGGGCACGCTCAACCATCCGAGCTACGCGGTGTTCGCGGATGCGCCAGGCTACGAGCCCGTATGCGCCGACGGCGTCCTCGCCGGCACCACGGACCTGCAGATCGTGCTCGAACGGGAGGCGCTGGTGGTGCTCAGCATCGTCGATCGCGACACCGGCCTGCCCCTGTCGGACGCGCACGCGACCGCGCAACGCTGCCGCCCCGCCACCGACGGGACCACCCTGAACCTCGGCCCCTACCTCCCCGTGCTGACCGGACCCGCCGCCGCGAAAGCAGCCGCCAACTCCGCCAACTCGGGCAACTCCGGCAGCGCCGGCAGCGCCGGCAACACTCGCGACGGCGACGGCGCGGGGCTGATCGTCGTGGAGCGCCCCGGCGCCGAGGGCACTTCGGTCACCGTGAGGGCGGCGGGACACGCCACCGCGCATGTCGTGCTCCCCGGCGTGGCGCCACCGGATCGGTACGCGCAGACGCTGGCGCTGGACAGGGAACTCGAGGTTCGAGGCCGCGTCATCGAAACCTCCGGCCAGCCGATCGCCGGCGCGAGGGTGTTGCTCGTGCCGCCCGATTCCGGCGCCGCCGCGCAACGTGCGCCGCGCAGCGCGGTCACGGACGCGGTGGGCTCCTTCCGCGTCACGGGCCTCTTCGACGGCGCGTGGTCAGCCATGGCCTCGGCGGGCGGCTGGGTGGACAGTCCGGCGCAGCGCGTGGAGCTGGATGCCCTCCGCGCGACGGCGCCGCTCGTGTTCCAGATGCAGCGCGGTGGCTACCTGGCGGGCACGGTGCGCAGCGCCTCGGGAGGCACGGCGGCGCCCGGCCTGCGCGTGCGCATCGTGGCGCCGTCCGGCAAGCCCGTGAGCGTTCCCGTCGGATCATCCTTCGGCTCCGACACCGCGTCTTCCATCGGCGTGGACGCCGAGGGCCGCTGGACCTGCACCCGCGCGCTGGCTCCGGGCGAGTACCGGGTCTCGCTGATCCGCCCCGCGAGCGCTGGCGGCGCCGCCGCCGAGCAGGTGCTGAGCACGACGACCGTGCAGCTCGTCGCCGGCAAGACGCTTTCGGTGCCGCTCACGATCGACGCTTGAGGCCGTCATGACTGGCCGTGGCCGGCATGGCAGGTTGCGCCGGCATGGCAGACCGGGCCGCAGCACGGTTCCGCAGGTCAGTGCGCCGGGGTCGTGTGATGTAGAGGCAGTGCCTCAACATCACATGGCCTGACGCAGCCGACCTCGGATGGTCGCTCGCAGCCTGCCCGGGGGCTCGGCAGACTCGGCGGACTCAGCGCCTGCCTTCCAGTTCCTCCCAGCGCACCGTGAGCCGGGCGACGTTCGCGGCGACGCTCGCATGCTGTGCGGTGAGACGCTCGCGCTCGGCCGCGGGGCCGCGCCAGAGCGCCGGATCGGCGAGCCGCGCGTCGAGCGCCGACAGCTCCGCCTCGGCGCTCTCGATGCGCGCGGGCAACGCGTCGCACTCCTTGAGCTCCCACGGGCTCAGCCGCCTGGGCTTGCCCGGAGCGATGACCGGCGGCGCCGCGCCGGTCGGGCCGGCGGCGGCCGACTCACGCGCGGCAGTGGCCGCAGCGCGCGCCGCGGGCCGCTCGGTCGCGGTGGCCGACAGCATGCCGGACAGGTCGCCGGAGTGGATGCGCACGCCGCCCTTGCCGTCGAGGTGCACGATGCGCGTCGCCACGCGATCGAGGAACCAGCGATCGTGGCTCACCACCAGCACGCAGCCCTCGAAGGCGCAGAGCGCCTCCTCGAGCGCACGCAGGGTCATCAGGTCCAGGTCGTTGGTCGGTTCGTCCAGCACGAGCACGTTGCCGCCCGCGCACAGCAGCTTGCCCAGCAGCACGCGGTTGCGCTCGCCGCCCGACAGCGTGCCGATGAGCGCATGCTTGGCCTCGCCAGGAAACAGGAACTGCTCGAGGAAGCTCTCGATGCGCACGGCGCGGTCCCCGAGTTTCACGAACTGGTTCGGGCCGGCGATCTCCTTCAGCACGCTGTTGTCGGGGTTCAGCGCCGTGCGTTGCTGGTCGATGCCGGCGAAGACCACGCTGTCGCCGATGGAGACGCTGCCGGCGTCGGGCGCCAGCGCGCCGGTGCACAACTGGATGAGCGTCGTCTTGCCGGCGCCGTTCGGTCCCACGATGCCGAGGCGCTCGCCGGGCGCGAGCTCCACGTCGATGCCTGGAATCACGAGCTTGTCGCCGCGGCTCTTGCGCGCGCCTTGCAGCCGGATGACGCGCACGCCGAGGCGCGGGCCCTCCGGCACGCGGAACTCCAGCGTGTCGCCGCGGCGCTCGGGGGCGGAGGCGGCCAGCGCCTCGTAGCGGTCGATGCGCGCCTTGGCCTTGGTCGTGCGCGCGGGCGGGCCGCGACGCATCCACGCCGTCTCGCGGCGCAGCAGATTCTGGCGCGAGCCTTCGGCGTGCTGCTCGCGGGCGTCGGCCTCGGCGCGCGCCAGCAGGTAGTCGCCGTAGCCGCCGACGTAGGAGACGAGCGTGCCGCGGTCCAGCTCGATGATGCGGTCCGCGACGCGGTCCAGCACGTAGCGGTCGTGCGTGACCATGAGAAGCGGCGTGCGGCGCGCGAGCAGGTGCCCCTCGAGCCAGGTGATGACTTCGGCATCGAGGTGATTGGTCGGCTCGTCCAGCAACATGAGCTCCGGGTCGCCGAGCAGCAGCCGCGCCAGTGCAGCGCGGCGCGCCTCGCCGCCCGAGAGCGTGCCGCAGAGGGCCTCCGCGTCGGGCAGTCCGAGGTGCTCCAGCAACTCCTCGACGCGGTGCTCGACGTCGTGGCCGCCGAGCAGCTCGAGCTTGTCCTCCAGCGCGGATTGACGGGCGAGCAAGGCGCGCAAGGCGCGCTCGCCCTCGACATCGACGGCGGCGCTGCCTGCGGACGCGACGCCTGGTCGTCCGCGCACCGCGGCTTCGTGCGCGGCAGCCGCCAGTTCGTGGGCTGCGTGCACCGCGGCGAGGTCCGCGAGAACCGCCTCGCGCCCCGGCAGTCCGGAACGCACGACATCGCGTACGCGCGCGTCGGCCGGCAGCTTCGGCTCCTGTTCGAGGTAGCCGAGACGCAAGTCGCGGCGCAGCACGCGCTCGCCGGAGTCGGCCTCCTCGGTGCCCGCCAGGATGCGCAGCAGCGTGGACTTGCCGCTGCCGTTGGGCCCGAGCAGCCCGAGGCGCTCGCCGTCCTGGATCACGAGCGACACGCCGCGCAGCAGGTGCCGGCCGCGGTGGCTCTTGTGGATGTCGGTGACGGTGAGAAGTGTCATGGCGGTTTCGCTGAGGGTGCCGTCGGCGCTTGGTGCGAGGTGCGAGGTGCGCTGGTCCGAGGTGCGCCGTGCGCTGGTCCGCGGTGCGCTGGCCCGCGGGCGGCGCATGCTAGCGTGTCCGGCCATGCCGAGCGCGCGGCGACTGACGCTCTTCGACGCCACGATGCTCGTGATGGGCGGCGTCGTCGGCATCGGCATCTTCTTCACGCCCGCCAGCGTCGCGAAGCTCCTGCCGACGCCCGGGGCGTACTTCGGCGTGTGGCTGCTCGGCGGGCTCATCGCGCTGGCCGGCGCGATGACCTTCGCGGAGCTGGCCGCGACCTTCCCGCTTGCCGGTGGCTGGTACGTCTACCTGCGGGAGGCCTTCGGGCGCCTCCCCGCCTTTCTCTTCGCGTGGATCGTGCTGCTCGTCGTGTCCACGGGCGCGGCGGCCGTCGTGGCGGACTTCTGCGCGAAGCAGTTGGCGGTGCTGATCTGGGGGCTGGACGGCGCACCGCCGGGCGCCGTGCTCGCCATCGGGGCCGCGCTGCTCATCGGGCTCACGGCCATTTCGCTGACGGGCCTGAAGAGCGGCGCGCTGCTGCAGAACGCGGTCATGCTGCTGAAGCTCGGGGCGATCGCCGCGCTCGTCGGCGCGGCTCTGCTCTTCACGGAAGCAGGCGCCGGCGCGAGCGCAGCGGGTCTCTCCGCGGTGAGCGCCGTGGTCACGGGCACGTCGGCGGCAGCACTGGCGCCGCCGGCCGCGCCGCCGCTGGGCGAGGGGCTCGTGCTCGCCATGCTGCCGGTGCTCTTCAGCTACGGCGGCTGGCAGTTGCTGACGTACATCGCGCCGTCGGTGCGCGATCCGCAGCGCACGCTTCCGCGCGCCATCGTCCTCGGCATGCTCGGCGTCGTCGCGGTGTACCTCGCGATGAATCTCGCCTTCGTCAAGGTGCTCGGGCTGTCGTCGATGGCGACGGAGCCCGACATCGCCGCGCGGCTCGCGCGCGCCTGCCTCGGCAGCGCGGGCGGCAGGCTGCTCATTGCGGCCGTGGCGCTTTCGGCGCTGGGCATGTGCGCCGCCATCGTGCTGGCCTCGCCCTTCCTCTATGTGGCGATGGCCGACGACGGACTGTTCTTCAAGCGCTTCGGCAGGCTGTCGCCGCGCACAGGCGCGCCGGTCGCTGCGCTGCTCGTGCAGGGCGTCGTCGCGCTGCTCTACCTCCTGTGGGGCCGCGCCGGACTGGTCATGGATGCGGTCGTCTTCGCGGAATGGATCTTTCACGCGCAGTGCGGCGCCGCGCTGCTGCTGCTGCGTCGACGGCGGCCCGAGCTGTCGCGGCCGTTCCGCAGCCCGGCGTATCCGCTGTTTCCCGTGCTGTACACGCTCATGGCCAGTGCCGTCGTCGTCGGGACGCTGCTGCAGGCCGACGCGGACACGACGCTGCTCGGGCTGGGCGTGCTCGCCGCCGGCGCGCTGGTCTACCGGCCGTGGCGGGCGTTGCTGGCCCGCTCCGCGTGACGCGTCACGGCGCGCCGCGCGGCGCGGCGCGAAGGCTTCGCCGCTGCAGCGAGGATGTCAGCTGCCCGGCGCGGGTTCCGGCAGCAGGTCCATCGAGACGGTGACCGCGGACGGCACCGGCGGATAGGCGAGCAGGGTGCGGAAGCCGCGGAACTCGGAGGCCTGCCAGCCGAGGGCCGCGAAGACGTAATCGAGCAACTCGCGGTAGCGCGCCATGTGCGGCGTGGCCATCGTCTCGAGGCCCACGCCAAGCTCGTGGAGTTCCTCGTCGATGGGCAGGCGCATCGAGGCCTTTCTGTCCGTGGCCTTCGCGACGCGCTGTTCGAGGCGGCTGTAGACATCGATCCGAGGCTCGTGCGCCCACGTCAGCGACTCGTGCGCCAGCAGATCGAAGTGCAGCAGTTCGACCGGCGTGGCGAGGCTGGCTTCCAGATCGCACGTGGTGTCGAGCGCCGAGGCGTATTGCGAGCCGATGCCGCGCATCACCGAGGCGTAGATGCAGGTCAGCTCACCCGTGCGGCCCAGCGTGCGCGCAGGCAACCAGTACGTGGTCTCGACGTCGCTGTGCACGACCTCGAGCGTCGGCAGGTCGCGCGAGCAGAACTCCTCGAGCAGGGGCACATCGGTCGCGGAGCGCACCGGGACGATCGGCTCGCCGTCCACGCCGTGTTCGGCCTGACCCTCGCCCCAGGCGGCGCGCCGGAACAGCGGCCACACCACGTTGGAACGCAGACCGCGGAAGTCGATGCACCCGCAGATCTGAGCCACGTCGACACGCCGCGGATCCTCGGCGCTGGGCCTGATGATGTTGGTGACGAGCACCACCCGGGCCTGCAGCCCCCAGATGGCGCTGTTGCCGCGGAAGGCGAGCCGACGCGCCTGCAGCATGCTCTCGCGGTGCGCCGCGCCCGGGAAGAGCCCGCCCACGACGAGGTCCAGCGTCCCGCGGTCTCCGGCGTGCAGCGTCACGAGTTCGTCGAAGGCCTCCATCGCCGCGCGGATGCGGGCGACGACCCTGGCGCTCGCGCCGGCCTTCTCCATCGCACGGGCCACGATCTCCATGCCGTTGCGCCCGGGGACGTGCGGCACGGTGAGCAGCACGTCCGTGCCGTTGACGAGCTTGGCCACCTTCCACGCCAGGTTGCGATGCAGGCCGAGGCTGCGCGCCAGGTCCTGGGGCCGCGTCGGGTCGAGCTCAAGGCCGACGACCGCGTCGGTGAGCGCGCCCCGCAGCTGCTGGAGCACCTGCTTGCAGTCCTCCGAGAGCGGAGCGGACCGCGTGGGAGACAGGCCGAGCCTGGCTTTGGCTTCCCGGCTGGTTGGCATCGGCTCACGCCCCTTCGACATGTTGCTCCATGCGGCTCGGCGCGGCTCCGGTATTTCCCCAGGGAAGTTTGCAGGGATAGAAAGCGAGGCGTAGCCTACCTCGCGAACCGACGGACAACCAGCTTTCCGAGCAGAGTCCGCGTCGGCGGCAGCACTCGCTTCTTCGGAGCACTCTCCATGTTCAAGGGACGCATCCAACTCCTGCGGGCCCTGGCTCTCGCGCTGTGCGTGGGGTCGGTCTCGGCGCAGAAAATCATCAACCTTCCCACCGGCAGCTGGGCAAACGACATCACGCCGGACGGCGAGGTCGTTGTCGGCACCTTCGACTTCGGGAACGGCTTCATCTGGCGCTGGCGCGTGGACCCGGCGCCGACGGTCATCCTCGGTGGCGACGTGGTCGGCGTGTCGGACGACGGCAGCGTCGTGTGCGGCAACATCCCTGATCCGGGAAACAGCGGCGCCAGCGTGGCGGCCATCTGGACCGCCGCGAGCGGCTGGCAGAGTCTCGGCTGGCTGCCCACTGCGAGCCTGGGCTGCGGCGACCGCAGCTCGGCCTACGACATCTCGGGCGACGGCACGACCGTCGTGGGTCTCTCGTGGGTGAATGGTTGCAACGCGCGCGGCTTCCGCTGGACGTCGGCCACCGGCATGCAGGAGTTGCAGGGACTCGCCAACGGTTCCAATCGCTGCAGCGCGATCTCGGGCGACGGTTCCGCGCTGGGCGGCTTCGCACAGGGCACATTCAGCCGCACGCCCGCCTACTGGGCGCCGAACACCTCTGGATTCGTGCTCGACGCGAACTTCCAGGGCGAGGTCCACGGCTTCAATGAGAACGGCAGCAAGTCGGTCGGCACGAAGTACTTCAGCGGAAGTTCCTTCACCGCGTTCATCCGTGACGCGCAGACCGGCGTCATGACGAACCTCGGCGGCCTGCTGGGCGGCAACTGGGCCGGCACCGCCAGCGACCTCAGCGAGGACAACAAGGTCATCGTCGGCTACGACGTGAACCAGCTGTCCCGCAAGGCGTGGGTGTGGACCTCCACCGACGGCATCAAGTCGCTGAACGACAGGTTGACCGCACTCGGCGTCGTCGGCGCGCCCAACCTGCTGGTGTGCCGCGCGGTCAGCGATGACGGCAACGTGGTCGTCGGCGGCGGCGAGGCCGGAGGAGGCGGGCCGTTCGGCTTCGGGGGCTTCATCGTCGAGTTCAACACGCCGTCGCCGCAGTGGACCGACCTCGGCAACGGGCTGGCCGGCACCCAGGGTATTCCGAAGCTCGTCGGCACCGGCGCGCTCACCGCAGGCAGCCCCACCAGCGTCGTGCTCACGAAGGGCAAGCCGAGCAGCCCCGCGGCCTACGTCGTCGGCATCAGCACGATCTACGCGAGCTTCAAGCAGGGCGTGCTGGTCCCGTTCCCCGACTACCTGGTGCTCGTGCCGGCGCTGGCTCCCAGCGGCTCGGTCGGCCTGCCCTTCACGTGGCCGGCCGGCGTGCCCGGCGGCGTGTCGCTCTACTGGCAGTGCCTGATCAGCGATCCGGTCGGCCCGTCCGGCTTCGCGATCTCCAACGCGCTGCAGAGCACGACACCTTGATCACGCGCTGACCACGCGCTGACCACGCGAAGACTACGCGATGACTACGCGATGACTACGCGATGACCACGCGATGACCGGGCGCTGACCAGGCGCCGTCGCGATCTACGGCGTCTGCTGCAGCTCGGCGATGATCTTTCCGAGTTCCTCGTTGCCGGGCAGCAGCTGCTGCAGCTTGAGCGCCCACGGCAGCGCGGCCGCCGCATCGCCGGGACCGCCGCGCTCGCGGAGGATGGAGAGCATCGAGCCCAGGATGTCCGGGTCGTAGGGATGGCGCGCGTCTGCGGCGCGCAGCACTTCCAGAGCCTCGGACACCTTGCCCGCCGAGTGCAATCCGATGGCGTAGACGTAGGCGTAGCGCGGGTTGTCGGTGGCGAGGTCGGCGGCGCGGCCCAGTTCGGACAGCGCGGCGTCGGTGTCCTGCTGGCGCACGAGCAGCAGACCCAGCGCGTGATGCAGGTCCGCGGCACGCGGTGAGATCTCGAGGCCGCGGCGCAGCGCCTGCTCGCCCTCGGCCTCGCGCCCCAGCTGTCGCAGTGCGTCGGCGAGATTCACGTAGGCGCCGAGGAAGCGCGAATCGAGCTCGATGGCGCGTTCGTAGGCCGTGACCGCCTCGCCGAGCCGGCCCTGCTTCAGCGCGAGATTGCCGCGATTCACGTTCTCGGCCGGCCAGTCGGCATTGAGCCGGTACGACTCCATGAGTTCGTCGAGCGCACGTTTGCGAGCCACCTGCGCGTCGGGAGGCAACTGCGTGTCCGGCACGTCGGCGATGAGGCGGGCAGCCTCGATGCGCACGCCGAGCACCGGATCGGCGAGGACCAGCACCGCGATCTGCGCGCGGATCGAGGCGCTGAACGGCTCGAGCAGGCCAAGGCCCTCGATGCGCACCAGCGGATCGTCGTCCTGAATCAGCGACACGACCGCGGGCAACGCGTCGGGCACCATCTGCGAGGCGGCGAGTGCCGCAGCGGTGGCGCGCACGATGCCGGGCGCCGGCTGTGAAGTCGCGCCCGCGGCGGATGCGGCCGGCGTCGCAGGCGAGCCCGCTGCCGGCGTCCCCGCATCGCCCGCAAGCTGCAGCAGCGAGGGCAGCACCCCGACGACACCGAGCGCGCCGGCGCGCAACAGCGGCCCCCACTGCGGCCGCGTGCGCCACGCCGGACCGTACCAGCCGTCCATCGCCGCCGCGGCCCAGCCCGGCTGCTTGTCGGTGTGGCACATCGTGCAGGCGTTCGGGCTGCCCAGCACTGCCGACAGGTCCGGGCGCGGCACGCGCAGGCTGTGGTCGAGCCGGTCGTGCACCACCATGTACTTCTGCGTCGGCATGTGGCACGCGACGCAGCTCCCGCCTTTGCCGTCCGGCTCGTGGAAGTGATGCGCCTTCGTGTCGAAGCGCTCGGCCACATGGCAGCGCTGGCAGAGCTGATTGCCCGGAAGGCGCGTCTTCAGCGTGTGCGGGTCGTGACAGTCCACGCAGGCGACGCCTTGCGCGTGCATGCGGCTCTGCAGGAAGGAGCCCCAGGTGTAGACCTCGTCGCGCTGCTGGCCGTCGACGTGGTAGTTCGGAGCGGTGAGCAATGCGAGCCGGTGGCTGTCTTCGAGCGCCGTGCCGGGCGTCGCGCCTTCCACCAGCGTGGAACGACGTGCGTGGCATGCGGCGCATGCGTTGTTCACCGCGGGGTCGAGCGGCGACTGGCGTTCGGGAAACTTCGCATCGGGTGTCGGGAAGATCCACGCGCCGGCCCAGTCGCTGGCCAGGTGCACGGCGAGGCCGTTGTCCGCGCCGGCTTCATACGGCGGCACGGCGCTGCGCGCCCACGCCACGTGCTGCCGGCCCGGCCCGTGGCAGGCCTCGCACGAGACATCGATCTCGCTGAAGGTCGTGGCGTAGGTGTTCGTCGCCGCGTCGTAGCCCTTGCGCAGGTCCGTGCTGTGGCACTCGGCGCACATGAGATTCCAGTTCTGGTACAGGCCGGTCCAGTGGAGCTGGTCGCTGTGGTCGACGGGCTCGCCGGGATAGAGGTGATACCAGCGCTGGCCGCCGTCGGAGGCGGGCCGCGCATCCCACGCGATGCCGAGGGCCTGCTGCCGTCCTCCCGGAAACTCCACGAGGTACTGCTGCAGCGGATAGACGCCGAAGGTGTTCTTGATCTGGAAGTCCGCGAGCTGCCCGTCAGGGCCGTCGGTGCGCACGAAGAAGTTTCCGTCGCGCCGCGTGAACGTCGAGGTCACGCCGAAGTGCTCGAAGGTGGCGCCATTGAAATCGCCGAGGACCGTGCTCTCGTCGGCCGGCTGCATCGCGAGGTCGTGGTGCGAGCCGGTCCACGCTTCCAGCTCCTTCGCGTGGCACTCGCTGCACGCCGACGCGCCGACGAAATCGGCGCGGGCCGAGCCGTGAGCGGACGTCGACGACGGCCCGTGGCCGCTCGCAGCCTGCGTCGCCGCCGATCCCGAGCCGGCTGCCGACGCAGCGCTTGCAACCGCACTCGGCGCGCTCGGCGCGCTCGGCGCACCCGACGTGCCCGACGTGCCCGACGTGCCCGGAGAGTTCGCGGATCGCGTCCCGCTCGCAGCCAGTGCCCACACCGCCACACCGACGACGACCACGCCCACCGCGAGCATGCGGGCCCTGTTCATGCCGCGATCACCCGGGCTGGCGCGATTACTTCTTGGGGAAGAGCGGCGTGATGATCAGGCGCAGGCCGAAGCCCTCGGGGCCCTCGTTGTTCGGCGCCGAGACCCAGTAGCGCAGGCCGACGCCGATGCTCACGAGCTGGTCGCCGAACTTCGTCAGCTTGCTCACCATCGCGTTGACCGGCACCGACCAGTCGTCCGTCATCCAGTTGTAGTTGGATTCGGTGTTGAGTGTGTAGGTGATGGCCTCGGGCGTCGTGTAGGAGAGGAAGGGCTGGAGGAAAGTGTTGTTCACCGAGCGGCGGTCGTCATCGCCCGCGTAGGACCAGATGTGGTTGGCGAGCGCGCCGTAGGTCCACGGTCCCTCCTGCTTGAGCACCACGGCCGTCGGACCGGCGCCGTACTTGCCGCTTCCCAGCAGGTCGTTGTTCGCCGTGGGGAGGAGCAGCGCCGGACCCACACCCCAGATCCAACCGTCTTTGGTGGGCTCCTTGGGCGAGAAGAAGAAGCTCTGCGTGACGTCGCCGAGGCCGGACTGGTCGCCTGATGTCGGTGCCAGATCGTGCTGGTCGATGATCGGCACGATGGTGCGCGAGATGACGTTCCAGTCTTCGTCCAGTTCGATCGGGATGACCGGCTGAAAGTTCAGGTAGCCCCTGTTGCCCTGCGTCTTCGGGCCGATGTTGTGGTCGTAGTTGAACTGGAAGGGCACGCTGATGAGGTCGGCCACGGGATTGGTAAGCTTCTTCGCCAGGGTGACGTTCTCGTCCTCGACGCCGTCCGAGCTGCCGCCCGCGCTGCCGTCCGCGCTGGCAGTCTGCCACGCGCTGCCGTCGTGCGAAGCGTCCGCGTCGTGCGCGGCAACCAGCACGTCCGAGACGGGAGCCGGACGAGCGACGCCGCCGGTCGTGCTGCAACCAGCAGCGAAAGCGAGCGTCGCCAAGGCGGCGCGATTCCATCGGCATGACTTCATGATCGGTGTCTCCTCGGAGTGGTGCGCGCGTGGCGCGGAAGCAGAGCTTGCAGAATCGGGCGCCACTTGTCCAACCCCGGTGACTTCCCGAGGTGTTGGCGAAAGGGTCGCGCGGGAGCGGCCGCTCAGGGCTTTTTCCAGGTGAACACGGTCTTCCAGTCGGTCTTCATGTCCATGACCGTCCAGCCTTCCTTCGGAGCGGCATCGAGCGCCTTCTCCAGGTGGCCGATCTTCGAGTCGCGGTCGTAGGCCCATTCGCGGACCGCATCGGTGTGGTGCACGATGAGTCCGAAGCGCGCGCCGCTCCCGGCCGTCGTCCACTGCAGCATCTGGAAATCGCCGTCGGAGTTGCCGAAGGCCGCGACGGGCCGCTTGCCGATATCCCGGTTGATGCCGACGGGCTTGCCATCGGCATCATCGATGAAGTCGATCTCGGGCAGGCGCGCCAGCTCCGGCTTGCCGTCGCGCAGCTGGTAGGCGGTCTTGATGCTGGAGCCGACGACCTGCTCGGCAGGCACGCCGTAGACGCGCTCCGTCCACGGGCGCATGAACTCCACGCCGCCGCCGGAGACGATGTAGGTCTTGAACCCCTTGGCGCGCATCCAGGCGAGCAGCTCGAGCATCGGCTGGTAGACCATGTCGGTGAAGAGCTGGTGCGTCTTCGGATGCCGCGCGGTGGCGACCCAGGTGCGCACGATCTCCTCGAATTCCTCGGTGGTCATGCCCGCGTGCGTGGCCATGACGATCTCGAGCATCGCCTTCTCGCCGCCGGCGAGCGCGGCCTTCGTGTCGCCCTTGAGCAGCGACGCGAAGGGCTCCGTGTCCTTCCACTCCGGGTGCTGCGGCGCAAGGGTCTTCACGCGGTCCAGCGCGAAGAAGAGCTGGACGTAGAGCGGCTGCTCGGCCCAGAGCGTGCCGTCGTTGTCGAAGGTGGCAATGCGATCGGACACCGGCACGAAGTCGGGAGAGCCCTCCGTGGTGACCCTTTCCACGAAGCTCGTGATGGCCCGCTTGGTCGCACCCTCGTTCCACGACGGCAGCGGATCCACGGTCGTGCACGCCACCACCGACAGGAGCATGAGGCCACACAGCACGCGAAAGCCGAGTGGCCGTGACTTCACGGAGTTCATGATTCAGTCCTTTCCGAGGAAGCGCCCGGACGGGGAGCCCGGTTTCCGAACATGACGAAGGCGGGCGGCCCTGTCCGGACCGCCCGCCTTCACGCACGATTGCACTCGATCAGCCGCCGGGGCCCTTGCTGGCGGCTTCCGCCTGCGCCATGCGCGTGGCCATCTCGGCCTTCACGGCCTCGAGGTTGAAACTCGCGCCCCGCTGCATCGGCGGGAAGTCGAGGAAGGTCTGCAGCTCCTTGCCCATGACCTGCTGCACGAAGACGAAGCGCCAGAACTGGAACTTGAACCAGTCGAAGTACTGCTGCGCGCCGTCCTTCGTGCCGTTGTTCGGCCAGCCCATGCGCTCGAACGGGTCGAGGCGCAGGTTGGTGATGTAGGGAACGTCCACGTGGTTCTTCACGCCGAGCCAGCCCTGCGGCTGGTCGATGAAGCGGTACTTGTAGTCGTCGATGCGGATGGCGCCGACGGTGCTCTCGCCCAGATAGAAGATCTCGTGACGCGCGGACGGCCCGTTGCCGGTGAGCATGTCCAGCTGGTTGTAGCCGTCGAGATGGTTCTTGTAGGTGCGGTCACCGAGCTTCACGCCCTTGAGCAGGTCCTCGGTGATGGTCGTGTTGCCCGCCGCGGCGAGGAAGGTCGGGAACCAGTCGAGGCCGGACATGATGCCGTTCTGCACGGAGTCGGCCGGGATCTTGCCGGGCCAGCGGGCGATGCACGGCACGCGGAAGCCGCCTTCCATGATCGTTCCCTTGCACTGCGCGAAGGGCGTCGTGCCGCCGTCCGGCCACGTGAAGAGCTCGGTGCCGTTGTCGGTGGTGAACACGACGATGGTGTTCTCGTCTTCACCGATGGCCTTCAGCTTCTGCATGACCAGGTCGATGTCGTTGTCGAGCTGGGCCATGCCCGCTTCCTGCTCGGACCAGCCGTTCACCGAGTTGCGCGTCGCCTCCCACTTCGGAGAGAGGTGCGTGACGATGTGCATGCGCGTCGGGTTGAGCCAGACGAAGAAGGGCTTGCCGTCCGCCTTGGCCTTGTCGATGAAGTTCAGGGCGAGATCGCGGATCTCGTCGTCGACGGTCTCCATGCGCCTGGGGTAGAGCGTGCCGGCGTCCTCGATCTTCTGCTTGCCGATCCGGCCCCAGCGCGGCATCTCGGTCGCGTCGTCCACGTCCGTGGCCCAGCTGTGGACCATGTTGCGCGGGCCGACGACGTCCAGAAGGTCCTGCGGGTAGTTCGGGTGCGCCGGATCTTCCATCGCATCGAGGTGGTACAGGTAACCGAAGAACTCGTCGAATCCGTGCACGGTGGGCAGGAACTCGTTGCGGTCACCGAGGTGGTTCTTGCCGAACTGGCCGGTGGCGTAGCCCTGCGCCTTGAGTGCCGTGGCGAGGGTGCAGGCCTCTGCCGGCAAGCCGGTGGGCGCCCCCGCCTGGCCGACCGTGGTCATGCCGGTGCGAATGGGCAGCTCGCCCGTGATGAAGTTGGCGCGCCCCGCCGTGCAGCTGGCTTCGGCGTAGTAGTCGGTGAAGAGCACGCCTTCCTTGGCCAGCTTGTCGAGCGCAGGCGTCCGGCCCGCCATCATGCCGCGGTGGTAGGCGCCGATGTTCCACATGCCGATGTCGTCGCCCATGATGAAGAGGATGTTGGGCTTGCCGGCTGCCGCGGCATGCGCGGCGGCGGGCTGCGCGGCCACAGCGCTGTCCGCATCGGCAGGCGACTTCGGCGCGGCCGGATGCGCGTTGGCAAAGGACGCGCCCGCCGTCGCCACCGCGGCGACGAGCAGGGAATGGGACCATGAACGATTGAGCATCAGAGTTTTCTCCCGGGCTGCATGACAACTGGCACTGGACTTCAGTTCAGCAAGCTACCGAGACCGTGCACCGAGCGTCAAACGAGGAAGACTCGCTCGAGACCACCCTGCCGCGCCGGTCGTGCGCATGCCGGCGGTTCCCGATCGCCAGGCATGCGCCGACGCGCACGGGCTGGATCGGCGCCACGCGATGACCTATCACATCTGCTGCCGGTCAGCAGGCTCGACGGCTTCACGGCATTCCGACGGACTCTCGTCTCGCGGGGCGGCCCATGAACTCGACATCCAAGGGCGAACTCTTCCGCCCCGTGATCTCGATCGTCGTGCTCGGCGGTCTCATCACGTTGTCACTCTGGGTGCTGCGTCCGTTCCTGCCGGCCGTCGTGTGGGCCACGATGATCGCCGTGTCCACCTGGCCGCTCATGCTCGCGGTGCAGAAGCGGCTGTGGGGCCGGCGCACGCTCGCGGTCGTGGTCATGTCCATCGCCCTGTTGCTCGTGTTCGTGGTTCCGCTGTCGCTTGCCATCGGCACCATCGTGTCGCACGCCGGCGACATCAAAGGCTGGGCTGCCGCGGTGGAAGATGGCGTGCTCGGCCCGCCCCCGCACTGGCTCGCCGACCTGCCTTACGTCGGCGACAAGCTGGTCGCGCACTGGAGTCAGCTCACCAGCGAGGGAGCGCTGCGGGGACGCCTCACGCCCTACGTGAGCGAGGTGCTCTCGTGGTTCGTGGGGCAGGTCGGCAGCCTTGGCGCGATCACGATGCAATTCCTGCTCACGATCGTCATCGCGGCCGTGCTCTACGCGAAGGGAGAGCTGGCCCGCTCCGGCATCGTCGCGTTTGCCCGGCGCGTCAGCGAGGAGCACGGCGAGGACTCGGTGCGCCTCGCGGGCCAGGCCATCCGGGGCGTCGCGATGGGCGTGGTCGGGACGGCGCTCGTGCAGTCCGTGCTGGGAGGCATCGGCCTCGCCGTCTCCGGCGTGCCCCTGGCGGCGATGCTCACCGCCATCATGTTCCTGCTTGCCGTCGCGCAGATCGGCCCCATTCCGGTGCTCGCCTGCTCGGTGATCTGGCTCTACATGAAGGACGACACCGCCTGGGCCACGGCGCTGCTCGTGTGGTCCATCATCGTCGGCACGATGGACAACTTCCTGCGACCCTACTTCATCCGGAAGGGCGCGGACCTTCCGCTGCTGCTCATCTTCTCGGGCGTCGTCGGCGGACTCATCGCGTTCGGGCTCGTCGGCCTCTTCATCGGGCCGATGGTCCTCGCGGTCACGTGGAAGCTCTGCGTCGCGTGGGTGCAGAACGCACCCGATGCGACGCACGACGACGAGCCCGCTCAGGGGGTGGCGTCGTCCACCGCCGCCGGTACGCCCTCGTCGACGCCGCGCTCGAGCGCATCCTCGTAATCCCGGGCGAGCCGCTCGCGCTGCGCCTCGGACCAGTCGGCCTGCGCGGCGGCGTGCAACTCGAAAAGCAGCAGCTTCTGGCTGGAGAGTGTGACCTCGACGGCCGTGCTGCGGATGAAGGGCATGACCGGAGCCGCCAGCAGGCGCTCCACGAAGGACAGCTCCTGCTGCATCGCCCCGCTCATGACGGCCTCCATGCCGTCGTCGACGCAGTCCTCTGCCGGCAGCAGCACGACCCAGTCCCACGCCGCTTGCGCGTCGGCCGGCAGGCCGAAGTCGTCCACGCAACGCTTCACGCGCACCGGATGCGCGATGAGACAGAGGATCTGTCGCGGGTCGACATCCATGTCCCTGGCCTGCGCGGTCAGCTCCTCGCACGAGGCAGGCGCCAGGTCGGCGGCTTCGGCGTCGGCATCGCCGTCGGAGTCAGCGTCGCGGCGCGGGTGCAGGGCGGCGTCACCCTCGTGGGCGAGTTCCAGCCGACGGCACGGGTCGCCGTCCGGCAGCCACAGGTCGTGATCGGCCACGAGGAGCAGCCTGTTGCTCGGCTCGCGGCCGGTGCGCGCGCGGAAGTCGTCGTGTGCCGCGCGGGCCAGTGCGGCAGTGGCCTCGGCGTCGTCGGCATCCACTGCGTAAACGAATTGCCCGTCCACCTCGAAGAGCGTCCATGCCTGCCACCGGACCGGCAGCGCCGCCGACCTGTCGACTGGCACCTGGTCGGGCACGTGGTCGGGCACCTCGCCCTGCGCCGACCGGAGCGACATCTCCGTCGGCGACTCGGCCATGACCACTTCGCGGGCCGGCGACACCGAGCGGCAACTCGACGGCAGCACCGCCAGCAGGCAGAGCAGCAGCAGTCGCCGGGAACTTCGCATCGACATGAGCATGTCCTCCGCCGAGCGAACCGGCAAAGGGCGCGCGGGTCGCGCCGATTCCGGCGCGGACCGTGCGGCGTGCGGCGTGCGGCTCAGAAGAATCGCTGCAACACCTCCATGCCGGGCACGAGGGTGATCCAGTCGAGCCACGGACGGAACCACTCCAGCGCCGCGGGGTCCTGCACCGCGTTCGTGATGAGGTGCATGCCCCAGGCGCCGCCTCCCATCGCGTAGTAGCCGCAGGCCGCGCCTCCCACGGCGCCGAAACCGACCGCGCCGCCGCCCACCGCCATCCAGCCTGCCGCGATCCCGCCCAGCGGGAGCACGCCGAACGCCAGCCCGCCCAGCGACACGATGCCTGCCGACGCGCCGCCGAGCGCGAGCACGCCAAGCGCCCGGTTTCCGACGGCCACGACGCCGACGGCGCGGCACCCCACGGCCACCCAGCCGCTGGCCAGCTTCGAACGCCGCCCGGGCACTCGACCCACGAAGTGCACGAGCGGCCACCCGAAGAGCTGCGCGCTCGAACGGTATTCCGTGATCTCGCCGCGGATGAGCGCCCTGAGCAGGCGCGCCTGGCGCCGCGTCGCGCCGCCCTCGCGCAGCGCGGCTTGCGTGCCGCGGCCATCCGCCAGCGCAAGCAGGTCCGCCGCGAACTCCAGAGACGTCGCGTAGCGATCCTCGGGGCGACGCTCCATCGCCCGCCGCGTCACGGCCTCTGCGTCGCGCGTCAGGTCTCGCGGAGCGCCTCGGGACGCACCCGATCCTGCGCCGCGCAAGGGCGGGACCTGGTGCTCGCGCACGGCGGCCAGGACCGCCAGCAGCGTCTCGCCCTCGAAGGGTCGTCGGCCCGACAGACCCTCGTAGAGCGTGACACCGAGGCTGTACACGTCGGTGCGCTGATCCACGCGCGCGCTGCTCACCGCCGCCTGCTCCGGCGACATGTAGTAAGGCGTGCCGAGCGGTTCGCCCGTGAGCGACAGCCCCGGATCGCCGTCGCCCTGCACGAGGCCGAAGTCCGCGATGACCGCGCGCCCGTCCTTGTGCACGAGGATGTTGCTGGGCTTGACGTCGCGATGCACGAGGCCGCATTCGTGCGCCGTGGCCAGCGCGCGCGCGACCGGCGCGAGCAGCGCGCAGAAGGCCTGCTCGAAGGACTTGCCCTCGACCGCCACCGCCGGCAGGCCCGAAGCCGCGGCCAGGTCCTGCGCCGAGCGCGGCCGGTCCTGCGGCAGCGCATCGAAGACCTCCGCCAGCGAGCGGCCGTCCACGTACTCCATCGCGATGTAGTGGAAGCCCCGGGACTCGCCCACCGCGTACACCGCGACGATGTGCGGGTGCTGCAGACGCGCGACGGCGAGCGCCTCGCGCCGGAAGCGGTCCACGTGGCGCGCCTCGACCGCGAGCCCCGGGCGCAGCACCTTCAGCGCGACCTGCCGTGACAGCTCCTGCTGCACCGCGAGATACACGATGGCCATCCCGCCGCGCCCCAGCTCGCTCACGATGCGAAAGTCGCCGAACACGTCCCCCGGCACGGGTGCCCCGGCGCGACGCGGCGCCGTGCCCACACCGGCCTGCAGCATGCGGAAGCAACGCTGCAGGCCGTCGCGGTGTTCCGCCGGCACGCGCGCGATCAGGTCGCTGCCGTCGGCGGGTGCGTCGCCCGGCTTGCGGGGCGCCTGCTCCCCGACGCCCTTGTCCGGCCCTCCCCGCGCGAGACGGTCGGAATATTCGGCTACGAGCTGGTCGAGCAGGTCATCGAGTGCGGGCTTGGTCGTGTTCATGCAGTGTCCAAGCGGGAAGCGCCCCCCGATTCGTCGCGGTCCCTTCGATGCTGGCTGGCCATGCTGACTGGCGATGCCGCCCGCCGGCCTGCTCCCGCGGTCGATCGGGAGCGCTCTGCGGGAATGCTCGGGTACCGCCGCGCGCACCACCAGTTGATTCTCCCGGCGAAGCTTTGGAATCCTCACGAACCGCGCCAACCCACCCTGAAGGGGATTCCGACCATGCGTCTCGCACTGCCGCTGTTGCTGCTTCTGCTGACCGTCTCGTGCGCCTCGGTCACAAGTGACATCCGGGCCGATTCGCGGACCTACGGCAATGCCAACCTGCGCGCCGCCAGAACCTACCAGTGGGACAGCGCGGCCGTCGTGCTCGCCGACAGGACCGGCACGTGGGCCGGCAAGGGCGTCGACCTGGCCGATGCGCTGCGCGATGCCGTGAACGCCCGGATGCAGCAGGCCGGCTACACGAGGGTGACCTCAGGCGCCGACGTCAGCGTGTCCCTCGCCGCCGTCGGCACCCGCGAGGAAGCCGAGGCTGTCAGCAAGGCGACCGGTGGCTCCGCCGACCCGGTGCTCATCACCGAGGGCTGCCTGATCGTCGACGTCTTCGAGACCGGCACGGATGTCCTGCTCTGGCGCGGTGTCGCGCGCTCGACGGCCGACACGCTCTACTCGCGTGAAGACGTTCTCGTGCGCCTCGACTTCGCGGTGCAGGCCATGTTCGAGAACTTCCAGCGCTGACGCACCCGTCGGGTCAGTGCACGGTCGGCAGCACGAAGCGAGCCACCGGAACTGCCGTGTCGTGCAGCCGGGCGTCGGCGCGCTGGCCGTCGCTCACGGTGATGCGCACGTCGCCTTCGCCGTAGCCGCCGGCCTCGTAGCGGCCGGGGCCCGTCCGCCGACCATCGACGATGAATGAGCCGAAGCCGTCCAGGCGCACCGTGGCGTCGACGGGCGTGCCGTCCTCCTCCACCACCTCGATGACGAGCGTGCGGGCGGGCACCACGTCCACGACGATGAGGCCGTCGGGCGGGATGCTGCGCGTCAGCTTCTCCGTGCGGCCGAGGCCGCTCGCAGGCGGCGGTCGCACTTCGAAGCTCAGTTCGTCGCCGAAGACGTCGTGCAGCAGGGCGCGCCCTTCCCGGTCGTTCAGCACGGCGTCGACGCACGCGGGCGCCACGGGAGCGTTCGGCACCGGCGAACCGTCCGGTGCACGCACGAGGACGGTCACGTCGCGCGGCGAGCGGGAGAGCTGCCAGCTGCGCGTGAGCTGTGCGCGGTCCGTCACCACGATGCTTTCCGTCGGGCGCAGCTCCGTGCCGCAGCGGTCCGTGAGCGAGGCACGGATGGTCACGCCGTCGCGCAGACCGGTGAGCAGCGCCCTGCCTCCGCAGAAGTAGACCGACGCGAAGCAGCATCCCGACGTTCCCGTGCAGCCGCGCACGGAGTTCGCGCCGAGCCGCTCCTGCAGCGGCCTGTCGAAACCCGCGGCGGGGTCCACGAAGAGCGGCATGTCGCATTCCAGCCGGAGCTGCAGCTTCTCGGCAGGAGTTCCGTCCGCCGCGCGCACGTCGATGGCCAGCGTCGCGAGCCGCTGGAGCACCACGTCCACCGGCAGCTTCGATGCGGCGTGCGAAGGGACGTCCATCGACTGAAAGCCCAGCGCCGCGACACGCACCTGCGGCTCGCTGTCGACGACGCCGGTGAACAGGATGCGCCCCTCGCTGTCCGACGGGTCGCTGCGCGCGGAGCCGGTCGGGCTGTACACGATCGCGCCGACGATCGGCCGCCCCTCCGTATCGCGGACAGCGACCGGCAGCACCGCATACGGCTCGAGCACGATGTCGCCGAGATTCACGTCACCGACACTCTTCTTGAGGGACAGCGTCCGACGCCCCGACCCGGGCGGGCCGCTGAGCTGCAGGACACCTTCTTTCATGGCCTCGTCGTACAACGGAATGCGCAGGCCTCCCGCGGCATCCACGCTGCCGGAGGTGCCGCTCGACCACCGGCTGTCGTACACCGTGTGCAGCTCGTAACGCGCGCCGGGCACGGCCTCGCCCCGCGCATCGACGACCCGCCCGATGAGGCACGGCAGCGCGTGAAACTCGAGCACCAGCTCCGCGCCGGCATGCTCGAACGCCACCATGTTGTCAGCGCGACCGCGCGCCCCGTCCTGCGCCATCGAGACGAGGTCGCGCGGCCCCTCGATGCGCCCGGACAGCGACGTGGACACGAGGCCGAAGTCGAAGCGCCCCTGCGCATCGGTCGTGGTGCGGAGGTTTTCCACCAGCTCCTTGCCGAAGGTACGCAGCATCTCGCCGGAGAGGCGTGCCATGCCGGTGAGCGGCGCGAGCCCGAGTGACATCGGCCCGCGCGGCGCCTCGCCGTCCACCAGCACGCGGCCCGCAAGGCGGATGAGCGGCACGCTCACGTCGGTCGCATCGGGAGCCAGCGGCACGACGCAGGCGATCGCCGGCGGGCCGAAGAGCACGAGGCTGTCCACGCCGTCCGCATCAGCGAGCGTCACGCGGCCGGCCTCATCGCAGCGCGAAGCAGTGAGCGCAACCTGGCCCCGGAAGGGCAGGACGCATGCTCCGCTCGCCGGCCCCTCCGGGCCGAGCTCGATGCGCAGTGCCCGCGACTCGGCCGGGGCACCCGGCGCAAGCTGCGCGACCTGCGCGACCTGCTGGTCCGGCGCTGCCTGCGCGGCCTGCGCTGCCTGCGCGGCCGGCACATCCTGGGCGCTGAGGTGCAGCGTCGTCCCGACGAGAAGGGCCACCCGCACCACCAGCACGCCGCACGTTCCCATGGCGGAGCAGCGTAGTGCATCGCAACGTCCGCAGACAGGTGCGCGGCGGACGGGCCCGGATGCTTAGACTGCTCGCCGCAAGGCGGTGAGCGGAACGTCCGCCCGACCGGCCGGCCTGTCCCGGGAACTCCGATGCCCATCCTTCACGTCGTCGAGGTGCGCAGGTCGCGCTTGCGCGTCCAGGAGTGGCGGCGTCAGGCGCTGCGCACGCTGGGACTGCTGCTCGCGCTGCTCGTGTTCTGCTCCGTCGGCCTGGCCCTGCTCGACCAGTCGGGCGAACCCTTCTACCGCCGCTCCTTCGACGGGCTCTGGAACAGCGCCAACCTCATCACCACGCTCGGCGACTTCTCGACCCTCGACAGGCGGCAGAAGATTTTCATGCTGGTGGCCATGTTCTTCACCGTGGTCATCGCGGGCTGGGCGATTTCCAAACTCACCGGCATGCTGTCCAGCGATGACATCGCAGCCCACAGAGAGAGCAGGCGCATGGAACACATCCTCGAGAAGCTGTCCGGACACGTCGTCGTCATCGGCTTCCAGGCGCTTGGCGAGCTCGTCGCCACGCGACTGAAGGCGGCGGGCGACGCCGTGGTTGTCATCGAGCGGGACAAACCGCTGGCCGACGCCGCCTCGGCGCTTGGCCACCTCGTGGTGTTCGGTGATGCCGGCGCGCAGGACGCCGTGCTGGAGCGCGCCCGCGTGGACAGTGCCCGCGCCATCATCGTCACGACCGAGGACTCGGACCGGAAGCTCGCCCTCACGCTCATGGCGCATTCGCTCAACCCGAACCTGCGGATCGCCGTGACGGGCTCCGACAGCCAGCGCGGCGCGCTGCTGCGCCGCGCCGGTGCCTCCGAGGTCATCATCGCCGACGACCTCATCGCCGGCGCGCTCGTGGGCCGACTCGGCGTGGCGAAGGGCGGCGCAGCCGCGGCCGGCTGAAATCCGCTGCAGCCGCCAGCTGCCTCGTGGCGCCAGCTGCCGCGTGGCACCCGCGAGATCGGGCGCGCGCGTCGGCCACATGAGGCACGAGCGCGCGCCCGAACCCGTCAGCCCGTCACTGCGAGACGCCCTTCAATCCGTTGCTGGCCGACAGGCCGTGCGTCGCGCCCGCATCCTGGATCCAGTACTGGAAGTAGATGGGGACTCCCGCGGGCACTCCTGCCGGCCAGGTGAACGGCAGATTCAGGGAGCCGGCGCCGGAGGTTCCGAGCGCCAGCGTGAGCAGGGGCTGCGGGACCATCGTGCCGCCCTTGAACGGCGCGTTGATCGCCGACAGGCCGAAGATCAGCGTCGCCGGCGCGGACGGCGCGGCGTTCGTCAGCACGATCTCGTTGAGCGAGCCATCACTCAGCGTGCCGTTGCCGGAGAGTTGCGGGACGCCGGCGCTGCCGACCTTTCCGAGACCAAGCTTGAACCACGGTGCAGGAGTGATGCAGACGTTCGACAGGTTGATGTTGCCCTGGCTGAAGCCGTAGCAGGCGATGGCGCCCACGCCGCCCGGATACGAGGGATCGACGACATCGAAGAGCCCGACGCCGTTGCGCGTGACGACGATGTGGCCGGGAGAGAGGTTCATCACGAAGTGATAGACGGTGCCCGCGACCCAGGCTCCGCCCGCCGGGCCGGCGATGGTGCTCACACCGAGACCATCCTGGCCTCCCCACAGGCCGTCCCATGAATAGGAGCCGTTGATCCGCTTGATCTTGAGGCCTTGCTCGGCGACGTCGTCGTTGACGGGCACTGGCTGGCCCCAGTTGAAGGTCTGGGTGTTCTTCTTCCAGTCCATGAGCCACGAGTGACTGCCGTCGAGCCACGAGAAGCCGAAGCCGATGAGATCGTCATCGCTTGTGCCGGCCGTGACGCCGAGGTCGAACTCGACGGTGACGACGGGCGCAAGGTTGAAGTCGCTCACCACCCAGCCCGGATGCACCGACGAGCTGGTGACCTGCTCGGTCATGCGCAGGCTCGTCGCCGTGGGAAAGGACACGTTCCAGTCGTTGTCGGGATCGAACTGCGTCCAGCTCGTCAGGTCGAGTGCCGGCAGCAGCGAGGCCGCGGCCAGGCAGACACCGGCCGAGGCGGCGACGCCGACGGCGGCTGTCAGCACGCGGGACAGCGAGAATCGGCGGGGCGGACGGACGGGGAACGATGACATCGTGTGGCTCCGAATGCTGGTTCATAGTGACGGGCGCCGAGTCTGGCGCCTCGTTGCTGCATCGGAATCCCTGCGGCCGCGTGACAGGCGTGATGTGCTTTCGCGGTGTCGGCAGGATCGCCACGCGAGCAGCCGGTGGGCCGCAGCGCCGGCGTGTCCTATGCTCGCGCGGGGCCGGACACGCTGCCGAGCCTCCTCCCGATCTCGGAGCTCTTCCGTGCGCAACATCCTTCCGCTGCTGCTGCTCGTCGCAAGCGCCTGTTCATCGCTCCACACCGACATCACGGTCAAGTCGCGCAAGTTCGCGGACATCGACCTGCGCGCGGTGCAGACGTATCAATGGTCGGAGTCCTCCGCTCATGTCGTGGACACGACGGGCACGTGGTCGGGCGACGACACGGCCGTGCAGGCGCTGGTTCGCGAGGCCGTCAACCGGGAGCTGCAGGCTCTGGGACTCGTGGAGGTGGCGGCCGGCGGCGCCCTGCGCGTCGAGTGCGACGTGGTCGCCACGCGCGCGCAAGCCGAGGCCGCGCAAGGTCACGTGCCGGATCCCGTCGACGACCCGATCGTGACGGAGGGCTCGCTGCTGGTGGAGATCTTCCACACCTCCACGAACGCGCTCGTCTGGCGCGGCTCGGCGCGCTCGACCGCCAGGCAGGTGTTTCCGCTGGAGACCACGCGGGTCCGCATCGACCTGGCAGTGCACGAAATGTTCGAGAGCCTCCAGCCCTGAAGTCAGCCGCTCACCCGCTCACGCCATGGGTCAGCGCCTGTTCCCACGCGAGCAGTGCGCGCCGATAGAGCGAGTGCACCGCGGTGGCGCTGCGGCCCATGCGCGCGCCGGCCTCCTCCGCCGACAGGCCCTGCAACTGTCGCAAACCGAGCACGCGCCGATGCTCGGCGGACAACGTCATGAAGGCGCGTTCGAGCTGCGCCTCGGTCTCGCGCCCGACCGCCCGTGTCGCCGGCCCGGCCGTCGCGGCCGCAAGCTGACTCACGCTCACTCCACCCAGCGACCAGTCGGCGCGTCGCAGCGACCGCGCGCCGCCGCGCTTGGCCGCGCGCGCCGCACGCGCCACATCCACGACGACATGCCGTGCGACGTGCACCAGCAGGCGCCACAACTCGGCATCCTCGACCGCACGTGCTTCAGGCAGGCCGCCCGGCGAAGCGAGCACGCGCAGAAAAGTCTCCTGCACGAGATCGTCCAGCTCGACGCGGTCGCGCAGCGCCGCGCCGGCCAGGTGCCGGAGCAGCAGGCGTAGCCGCGCGGACTGCGCCCAGAGCCGCTCTCCCGTGATGATGTCGGCCCGATCCATCGGCGACACCCTAGCGCCCGCCCGGCGCAATGGGACGCCCGCGCGTCCCGATCCCGAACCCGAACCCGAACCCGCTCCCGATCCCGATCCCGCTCCTCGCCATGAACCGATTCCGGCGATCCCGCGCTCTTACCACGGATTGTCGACCCTCCACCCGACTGCGGACCCCGCCCATGCTCCGGACCTTCCCCGACCACGCACACACGCGCGCCGCCTCGCACATCGACCATTCGCGGCGATCGATGCGGCGGACTGCCCTCGGCGGCGCGATCGCGATGTGGCGACTCGGCATGGCCTGCGCCTTCAGCCTGCTCGGCGCCCTGGACGTGGCCCATGCTCACGACACGCTCGGCAACCCGCCCGCACCGCCTGCCGCCCCCTTCGCCGAGGCGGCCGGCGCGGACGCCGCGTCCACGACCTCGACCTTTGCCGCGCTGGCGGCGGAACTGCTCGCCTGGCAGCCGCACGTGTCCCCGCAGAACGCCCCGCAACCGGCCCCGCAGGACGCGACCCGTCCGCCCTCCGACGATGAGCCGCACCTGCGCTCCTGGGAAATGCCGGCCATCGAGATCGTCGGCGAGATGCCGCCCGAGCTGCGCGAGGAAGAACTCGTCGGCCCGTATGCGCAGCCGCGCTGGACCACGCGCCGCCGCTTCGCCACGGTGCGCACCTACGTGATCCCCGAGGGCGAGATCGACGTCGAGTACTGGGCTCGCATCGACGACCCGAAGCACGGCGACACGAAGATCCGCAACCTGTACGAGGTCGAGATCGGCCTGCCGCATCGCTTCCAGCTCGACTTCTATCTGAAGGCGCAGAACGAGGGCAACTGGGTGCCCTTCGACATGAACGGGCAGCAGATCGAGCTCCGCTATGCGTTCGCGGACTGGGGCAAGATCTGGGGCAATCCCACCGCCTACCTGGAGTGGATCAACAATTATTCGGAGCCGGACGCCTGGGAGGGCAAGCTGCTGTTCGCCGACCAGCTCGCGCCCAGCTGGCACTGGAGCGCCAACTTCTCGTGCGAGCAACAGACCACCGGCGACCAGGAGCGCGAGCTGCAGTTCACCTACGGCATCTCGAAGACCATCACCGACGAGGTCTTCTCGGTGGGCGCCGAATTCAAGGCCCAGCGCATCAATGCCGAGGAAGACCGCAGCGAATTCACCGACGAGTTCTTCATCGGCCCGAGCTTCCAGTACCGCCCGTTCAAGCGCACGCACATCGACTTCGCGCCGCTCGTCGGCGTCGGCGGCGAGTCACCCAACGCGCAGATCTTCCTCATCCTCGGCTACGAGTTCTGAGGCGAGGCTCCGGGGTGGCAGGCGAACATCCCTCTGCATCCGGGCCCCGCCGCAGCCCGCGGCGGTCGCGCCGTGCGACGACCGCCTTCGCGCTGCTGGGCAGCCTCGGCCTGCACGCGCTGGCCCTCTTCGCGCTGCGGCATCGGGCCGAGCTTCCCTTCGCCGCTCCCCGGCTGAATCTCCGCGGACTCGAGCCCGTCGTCGAGTCCCCGGGAGAACCGCTGCCATCAGCCGGCACATCGGCCGGCACATCGGCCGACGTGCGTGAGCTGCTGCACGCACCCGACACCTGGACCGCCGTGATGCCCGAGCGCCTCGACACGCCGCTGCCCGAACCGCAGCTGGTGGAGGCGACGGACCGCTCGGACGCGGAGCCCGCGCGTGAGCCGGTGGTCACCGCGCCGGCCTTCGCGCTGGCGGACGCAGCGCCGGCGCTCGACTTCCGGCGGGCGCCGCGGCGGCCGCGCGTTGCAGCGCCCGCCGCCTCGATGTCGGAGCTGACAGCGGAGAGCGTGCCCGTCGGCGAGGAAGCACCGGACGTCGCCGCCGCCGTCCCCTCCGAGGCCCGCGACGTCTCGGGGCAGGTCGCGCCGCGCGCGCTCCCCGAGAACACGCCGCCCGACTATCCCGAGGCGTCGCGGCGCGCGCGCGAGACCGGCCGCGTCGTCATCCACGCCCTCGTCGACGAGACCGGCGCGGTGCGCGATGTGTCCGTCTCATCCAGCTCCGGCTTCCCCGACCTCGATGCTGCCGCAGTGGATGCGGTGCGCAGCTGGCGCTTCCTGCCCGCCACGGCGGACGGCATCCCCGTGGCCGGCGAACTCGACCTGCCCTTCGACTTCGTGCTGCGCGAACGCTGACGGCACGGCACAGCGCAGCGCGGTGCGGCGCAGCACAGTACAGCACAGCGCAGCGCGGCTCAGCGCGGCGCGGCGCGGCTCAGCGCAGTGCGCGTCAGGACTCCTGCCGCAGAACCACCAGCGGCGACACGGCCAGCGCGCGCAGGCTTGCGACGGCGCCGGCCACCACGGCGAGCAGCGCCGCGCCCGCGACGGCCAACGGCAGCGCCTCCAGCAGCGGCGCGAGCTGACTGTCCAGCTCCATGAGCTGCGTGAGCACGGCCCACGCGAGCAACGCACCGGCTGCTCCGCCGACGGCACCGGCCAGCGCGCCGAGCAGCGCCCACTCGACGCCGAACAGTGCGAGCACGCCGCGCCGCGTGAGTCCCAGCGTCTTGAGCAGCGCGATCTGTCCGCGGCGAGCCACCGCCGCCGCGCCCAGCGCACCAGCCAGGATGGCCAACCCGGACGCCACCGTGAACAGCCCCAGCACGCGCACGCCGGCGCCGAGCCGCTCGAGCAGCGCGCCCACCTTGGCCACGATCTCCGCCACCGGCAGCAGCGTCACGTTGGGGAAGCGCGCGGTCAGCGCGTCCTGCGCGCGCTGCTCGTTTCCGGCCGGCAGCTTCGCGGCGGCGACGATCATCTGCGGCGCACCGTCCAGCACGCCCGGCTCCACCACGAGGAAGAAGTTGATGCCGAAGGTGCGCCACTCCACGTGCCGCAGGCTGCTGACCGTCAGCGTGACCGGCGTCCCGAGCACGTCGAAGACGAGGACCGAGCCGAGCGTCACGCCGAGTTCCTCCGCATAGCCCTGCTCCAGGCTCACTTCGTCGACACCCGGACGGCACCAGAGCGCGCCCTCCAGAATGCGGTTGTCCTCAGGCAGTTCCGCCATCGTCGTGAGGCGCTGCTCGCGAGAACTGGCCCAGCCCCCGCGCCGCGGCCCGGAGCGATCGCCGTCACGCGGCTCGCGTGCCCCGTCGCCCCCGTCGCCCGCGTCGCCCGCGTCGTCGCGAGCATCGTCGCCCGCCTCGTCGCGTGCGCTGTCACGCGTGTCGGCGCTTGCGTCGGCGCTTGCGTCGTCGCGCGATGCGTCACGCGCGCGGCCGCGGGGGCTGCGGCCGGCGACCTCGCGGCCGTCGATCGAGGCGAGTCGCGCGGTGATCACGGGCGTGGACTCCACGTGCGTCGCACCGGCTTCCTCGAGCAGCGCGGACACGCCGGGCCATTGCTCTTTCTGGATGTCGATGAGGAAGGCCGTCGGCGCCTCGCGCGGCAGCGCACCGGACAGTTCGCTCGACAGCCGCGACTGCACGAGCTGCATCGCGACGATGACGAGCACGCCCATGCCGAGCGCGAGCACACCGCCCCACGTGCCGGCATCCGGCCGGCCGATGGCCGAGAGGCCGTGGCGCAGCGCGAGCGGCCAGCGCGCACGCGGCAGGCGCGACACTCCTGCCATCGCGCCGCGCGCCGCGAGCAGCAGCAGTCCCGCCACCGCCGCAAGCCCGCCGGCGAACACGGCCGCGTGCACCACCTCGCGTGACTGCCACCACGCCGCACCGAAAACGCCGCCGAGCAGCAGCAGCGTCAAGGCGAGGCGCGCCGGCCGGCCGGCCGCGCGCAGCACGGCGTCCCGCCGCAGCGCAGCGAGCGGCGGCACACGCAGGATGGCGAGCAGTCCCGGCATGCTCGCGAAGAGCGAGACGAAAAGGCCCAGTGCCAACCCGCGCCCCATCGCGGCCGGTTGCCAGGCAGACAGTGCGTCGGCCGGCAGCCACTCACCGACGAGCGGCGGCACGGCCGACAAGGCGAGCACGCCCAGCGCCACGCCGGCCAGGCTGCCGATCAATCCCAGCACGAGCGTCTGCAGGAAGTGCACGAGCAGCAGTTCGCGCGGCCGCACGCCGAGACAGCGCGCCACGGCGAGGCTCTGCAGCCGTCCGGCCAGCCAGGCGCGCACGGTCTGGGCGACGCCGATGCCGCCGATGAGCAGCGAGAGCAGCGCGACCAGTCCGAGGAACCCGTCCACGCGCTGCAGGCCGCGCCGCAGCGACGGTTGCGCGTCGGCGGAGGTCTGCACGCGAGCGCCGGAATGCCGCGGGAAGGCCGCGGCCAACTCGTCGGCCAGTGCATTGCCGTCGCGCGCGGACGCGCCCTCGGGCAGCGCGAGCAGCGCGCGATGCCGCGCCGTCGAGCCGAAGCCGAGCAACTCCGTCGCCTGCAGCGCGGCGTGCGACACGAAGACGCGCGGCCCGAGCGTGAAGCTGATGCCCAGCTTGTCGGGCTCGGCGAGCACGGAGCCGGTGATGGTGAAGTCGCGGCCGCCGAGGCGCAGGCGGTCGCCCCGCGCGAGGCCCAGGCTGGCCAGCAGTTCCGGGGCGCACACGACGCCGTCGTCACCGAGCAGCTCGGAAAGCGGGCGCGGCGGATCCAGCTGCAGGCTGCCGTAGAAGGGAAAGCCGTCCTCGACGGCCTTGACCTCCACGAGGCGGCTGCTGCCCGGCGTGCCGTCGGCAGCGGGAGGCACGGCGACGAGGCTGGTCAGCTCGGTGACATTCACGCGGCGCAGGCCGGGATGCCGGGCGAGCACGCCGTCCAGCTCCGCGGGAAGCGCGCGACGGCTCTCGACGGCGACGTCGGCGGCGAGCAGTTCGCGCGCCGAGGCGCGCACGGCGCCATCGAGTGCCGCCGAGAGCCCCGACACGGTGACCACCGCCGCAACGCCGACCGCCAGCGACGCGCAGAAGATGCCCAGCCGCCCGAGCTGCCCGCGCGACTCGCGTCGCAGCAGCGTGACGAGGAGCCCGAGTCTCACGACGCCATGCTCACGACGCCATGCTCACGACCTTGGCCGCGCGGCCGTCGCGCTGGCGGCAGCGTCCGTGCGCCAGGTGTCGCGCACGAGACGGCCGTCGGCGAGGTGCACGCAGCGGTCGGCGCGCGCCGCGATCTCGGGATCGTGCGTCACAAGCACCAGCGTGGTGCCGTGCGCGGCGCGCAGCGCCGCAAGCAGGTCCAGCACGCGCCGGCCGTTGGCGCCGTCGAGATTGCCGGTGGGTTCATCCGCGAGCAGGATGGCGGGCCGCGCCGAGAAGCCGCGCGCCACCGCCACGCGCTGCTGCTCGCCGCCGGAGAGCTGTCCCGGATAGTGATGTCCACGCTCGGACAGCCCCACGGCCGCGAGCAACTCGTCGGCGCGTGCCTCGGCATCCGGCGCGTCGATCAGCTCCAGCGGCAGCAGCACGTTCTCGCGCGCCGTGAAGTGCGGCAGGAGCTGGAAGGACTGGAAGACGAAGCCCAGGCGGCGGCGGCGCAGCAGCGCCAGCTCGTCCTCGTCCAGCGAGGAGAGCGGCGTGCCGTCCACGAAGACCTCTCCCGACGACGGGCGATCCAGGCCCGCCAGCAGCGCGAGCAGCGTGGACTTGCCGCTGCCGGACGGCCCGAGGATGGCGAGGAACTCGCCGGCGCCGACGGCCAGGTCGAGGCCGTCCAGCACGGTGAGCTCGCGTCCTCCTGACGGCAGACGCCGGGTCAGGCTCGTGCACCGCAGTCGCACCGCGTCGCTCACCTCGTCTCCGCCTATAGTGGGTTCATGTCCGCACGACAGGTGTCCGCGGTGGCCTGCCTTCTAGTCGCGCTGGCGCTCGGCTGCAATCGCGGTGATCCGGAAGGCGCGGAATCTCTCGTGACGGCGACCGGCACCGCGCGCACGGCGCAGGCGTCGGCCCCCATCGCGGCCAACGCGGTGCCTGCCGACGCGGTGCCTGCCAACGCGGTGCCTGCCAACGCGGTGCCGGCCGACGCGGTGGCCGCCGACGCGGCGGTGCCGCGGCCGCGCGTCGTCTTCCTCGGGGACAGCCTCACCGCCGGCTACGGTGTCGCGGCGGACGAGGCCTATCCCGCGGTGCTCGGCCGGCTGCTCGCAGCCGACGGCACCCCCATCGAGGTCGTCAACGCGGGCGTTTCGGGCGACACGAGTGCGGGTGGCCTGTCGCGCACCGCATGGACGCTGCGCGAGCACGCCGACATTCTCGTGCTGTGCCTCGGCGGCAACGACGGCCTGCGCGGCCAACCGCCCGCCAACACCGCAGCGAACCTGCGCAGAATCATCGAGCTCGCGACCGGGGCGGGTGCGCGCGTGCTGCTGGTCGGCATCGAACTGCCCCCGAACTACGGGCCCGACTACACGCGCGAGTTCGCGGCGATCTTTCCGCCGCTGGCAGAGCAGACGGGCGTGGCCTTCGTGCCGTCCCTGCTGGCCGGCATCGGCGGACACCCCGAGCTCAATCAGGCGGACGGCATCCATCCCAATGCCGAGGGCCACCGGCGCGCGGCGGCCAACGTGCTGCCTCAGCTCGAGGAGTTGCTGAAAGTCCCCTGACCGCGCGCCGCGCCGGCGGCGACTGGCGGCGCGCATCCGACCGACATAGTCTGGGCGCCGACACGGCGGCCTCCGATCGCCGACCGCCCGGCCCCCTGCCCGATGCGTGCGGCGCAACGACAAGCCGGGATCCTCACGCCGTTTCCCGACTCTCCCAGGAGACCGTCCGATGGCCACATCCACCCTGAGCGTCTGCGCCGGTGTGCTCGTGACAGGTGCCGTGGCGCTGGCCGCACTGACGAGCCTGCCGACGATCAGCACCGCGTTCAGCACCTCCGGTGAGAGTCTTGGCCTCGACCAGCGCGACGTCCGCGTCTTCAACAACTTCCTCGACGTGCAGGCCAACGAGAACGCCTTCCCGCACGGCAACTTTCCTGGCGTGACCGGCGCGCCGCTCGCCCTCTGGAAGGCGCACGCGGAATGGGGCAGCCTGCCGCGCGGCGGCAACGGTCTCGGCGACGGGCTCGCCAGCAATCCGGTGCTCGGCAGCGGCGGCGCCAACTTCGACAACACCTGGCAGGGCCTGGCCGCGTCCGCGGGCGGCGTCAACGACAACGTGCACTCGGCGACCTCGCTCGGCGGCGGCGTGACGGCGTTCACGCAGAGCCCGATCAGCGACGGCTGGAAGATCGTCTACAACGACGACTTCGTCTGGGATGACGGACCCGGTGCACCCGACGAGGGCGCGCTCGATCTGCAGGCCGTGGCGACACACGAGATCGGGCATGCGCTCGGGCTGGGGCACAGCAGCACCTCGGGCGCCACGATGGCGCCAGCGATCAGCGGTGACGGCACCTCGGCGCGCTCGCTCGCTGCGGACGACATCGCGGGACTGAAGGCGATCTACGGCGCGGCCTCCGCGGCCAAGCCGGTGATCTCCTCGCTCGGCGGCGCGCTGGACACGGGCGGGACGCTGAGCGTTGTCGGCAGCCAGTTCGCGGCTCTCGGCAACGAGGTGTGGTTCACCGATCCCGGCGGCGACGGCACGCCGCTCAAATTGACCGGCGTGGCCTCCACCGCGGGCGGCACGCTGATCTCGGTGGTGATTCCCGTGGGCGCCGAGGCGGGCGACGTGCTCGTCAAGGTGCCGGGCGCCAGCGGCGCGACGCTCTCCAACGCCTTCCCCATCGACATCGATGCGCCGCCCGGCGCCTGCGTGCTGCTGGGCTCCGGGCTCGCGGGCCTCGGCGGCGTGCCGCAGCTCACGGGCGCCGGAGACCTGTCGCCCGGCGGCGGGCCGTTCACGCACTTCGTGCAGCTCGTCGCACCACACGCGGCCGGCGTGCTTTTCGCGTCGCTCAGCGAGGCGAGCCTGCCCTTCAAGGGTGGTCTCTTCGCGCCGTCGCCGGTGCTGCTCACTGTGCCGCTCATGGCGGACGGCCAGGGCAAGCTCGTGCTCTCCTCCGCGTTGCCTGCAGGCCCGCTCTCCGGGCTCTCGCTGGTGACGCAGTGCTGGTTCGCGGACGCTACCTCGGTGAAGGGCGCCTCCGCGACCAACGGCCTGCGCCTCGACATCGAATGAGCCCGGCCACGGTGACGAACGCCCTGCGCGACAGCCTCGGGATCGGCGTGCGCATCGCCACGCCCGCCGACGCGGCGGGCATTCTGGAGATCTACGCGCCGATCGTGCGGGACACGGTCATCAGCTTCGAGTTCGAACCGCCCGACGTGGACACCATGGCGCGCCGCGTGAGCGCGACCCTGGAGCGTTGGCCGTGGCTGGTGTGCGAACGCGACGGCGTGCTGCTCGGCTACGTGTACGCAACCTCGCACCGCGAGCGCGCGGCCTATCAGTGGTGCGTCGAGGTCTCGGCCTACATCGCGGCGACGGCGCGTCGCACCGGCGTGGCTCGCGCGCTGTATCGAGCGCTGTTCAGCGTGCTCGCTCAGCAGGGCTTCGTGAACGCCTACGCGGGCATCACGCTGCCCAACCCCGCCAGCGTCGCGCTGCACGAGTCGCTCGGGTTCCGCAAGCTGGGCAACTACGAGCACATCGGCCACAAATTCGGCGCCTGGCACGATGTCGGCTGGTGGGCGCTGACCCTGGGCGACCGGCCGCGCGAACCCGCCGCGCCGATCCCCTTCCCTCAACTGCGGGGCACCGACGCGTGCGAGGCGGCCCTGACCGCTGCGCAGGCCGCGCTGCGCGGCTGACGCCGGCGATCGGCGCACGCGACCTCCTGGCCGGTTCGTGCGGAGCGAAGGCCTGCACGCAACGGCCTGCACGCAGCGGCCGGCATGCAGCGGCCTGCACGCAGCGGCCGGCCGGCGGCGTCCTCCGGCGCGTGCGTCGCGAAAGAGGCGGGACGATGCGCGCCCGGCGACTCCGCGGCGCTATCATCCGCGGCCCGTCGCCGGTGTGCCCGGCAGCGCTCCTGCCGGAGCCTGTCCGCCGGAAGCCTTCCGAGGATTCTTTGATGAGCATGAGCTCGATGTCGCAGCAGGGCCGCCGTTGGGTCGTGGCCGTGGTCTGGATCGCGGTGGGCATCATGCTCATCGTGCGCGGACTGCCGTACGCAGGGTTGCGACATGACCCCGAGGTCGTCGGGCTCGCCGGCAACGACACATGGATCGCGCTCGGCATCGGCGTCGTCGTCGGCCTGGCCAAGGGCTTCACGCTGCTGAAGAAGGGCGCGCGCCGCGCGGTGTCCAACATCGTGAAGAGCGGCGAGAACGCGCCGGCATGGACGGTGTTCGCGCCGTCGATGATCGTGCTCGTCCTGCTCATGATCGGCTTCGGGCTCGTGCTGCGCCTGGCGCCATATGACGCGACCATCAAGGCGTGGCTCGTCGGCATCCTCTATCCGGGCATCGGCATCGCGCTGATCGTCGGCGGCCTGCTCGCGACGAAGGTCGCGCCGCTGCCGCCGAAGGGCTCCTGAGCGGCGCACCGCGCGCGGCAGTCCCTCCTCCATGGCCCGCTTCCCAGGCACCGACAAACACAGGAATCGCGCGGGATTCGCTCCCGGCGACGTGGTGCGTTGCCGGCGCTCGCAGAGCAACGCGGAGCTGCACCTCGCGGACCGGCGCGGCGTCGTCGCCGAGGTGCGCGACGCGCACGCCCGCGTGGTCTTCGACCCCCGCGCACAGGGCACCTGGCTCGTCAACGAAGCGCTGCTGCCCGAGGCCGACCCGCTGGACGCCGAGCTCCTGCTGCTCGCTCGCGTCCTGCACCTGCTGCGCGCCGAACGCCTCGAATATGACGAGGACGACGACGAGCTGCAGGTCTTCAGCGGCGCCTATGACGCCGCGGCGCTGGACGAGGTGCGCGTGCTCTACGGCCGGCGCCTGCGCCTCTGCGCCCTGCGCGCCGAGGGCGTGCACCAGTTCGTGACGCGCCTGGCCGTCGAGGCGGCGCCGCCCGGCCCCCTCGGCTGACCTGACGCTCCAGAGTGGGCGCGGGTGGGAGAGGCCGCTGCGCGTCGACCACCACCCGGCGCTGCCGACCGCACGCGGACTCGCGCCGGCCGCCGAACTCTGGACCTCGTTCCGGAGGCGCGGCTATAGTGTCTCGTTCCATCCGAGCAGCGGACATTTCCAGCACACGGGCCGCCGCGGGCCCCCAACGCAGAAGAGACTCGCCCCCATGGCCACCGTCGCCGAAAAGTACGCCGACAACGTCCCCGGTTCCTACTACGTGGACAAGCAGTGCATCCTCTGCCACCTGTGCTCGGACATCGCGCCGGCCTTCTTCAAGGAGAGCGCGGACGGCGACCACGACTTCGTGCACAACCAGCCGAAGTCGCCCGAAGACCTCAAGCTCTGCACCGAAGCGATGGAGCAGTGCCCGGTCGAGGCCATCGGCAACGACGGCGCCTGAGGGCGGCGCGCAGCCGGACGCGGCCCTCGCGTCCCGCAGTGATGTGTCCACGCGTCGGCCGACGACCTGCAGCGCGGTCCGCCGGGCCGGCGTGTCGGACGTGTTCAGGACGCCCTTGCAGCGATAAATGCTCCCCGGCAGCTTGCGGGCGACAGCGCGCACGGCCTCCAGCGACAGCGGCCTGTCCGTCTCGAAACTCCACGTGCTGAAGGCCGGCGTGCGGTCGTGCTCGCGATCGTGCTCGTTGTCGTGTTCGCGGGCGTGGAAAAGGTCACGCCGACGCTCCTGCGAACGTCGGCTGATGAGGGCACCGCACTCGTCCACTTGTCGGTCGAGGCGTCCCGCGCGAGCATCCTCGACGTGCTCACCGGATCGTCGTCAGACGGCTCGGTGATCTTCGACGAGGGTTCGGTTTCCAGCCAGGCCGTCATCGCGCTGGGCCGCAGCCCGATCCTGAGCGGGCTCAGCCAGAAGGATCGTCGCACTGCCCAGTCCGGGGTCCCGATCCAAAGCTCGATCCCGATCCTCGACTACGTCTTGTCCAGCGAGTCGACGACCGAGAGCAACGCTGCAGTGATCATCCTCCTGACACCCCGCGTCCCGGCCTGCTGGGATGCCCAGAACCGGAAGGCCGAGGATGAGTTCCTCGAGCTGCGGCGGGCCTTCGTGCAGGCCACTCGCGGCACGGACGAGGACCGCCGGCGATTCCGGGAGCGCTACCCGCATGCCGATGACCTGCCGCCGACGTGCACGATCAAGGGGCACCTCATCCGGAGAGCTGCGGATCAAACCCGGATTCGAAGCATCGTGACCGCCGACGCGCCACACCAACGCACGCGAAGAGCGCCGAAGTTCATGCCCGTGTTCACGGCCGTCCGCCCCGGCCGCCGCCGCTGCGGCCGCCGCCTGCGGAGGATCGGCTGCGAGACGACCCTCCGCTCGACCTGCTTTGCGTCGTGCGCTCGGTGCTCCTGTTGCCCTGGTCGCGCGCCTTGAATTGGGATTCCAGGTCGCTCGAGCTCCGGCTCCGGGACTTCGTCGCACCCGAGCTGCGCGCCCCGCCGGCCTGAGCCACCGTAGTGCGACTCCCCGCGGTGGAAGCTCGCGCGCCCGAAGTCCTGCTGTCCGCCGCGCCGCCAGCACCTGCCGCCCCCGATGCTCCGGCCGCTCCGGCCGCTCCGGTGGCTCCGGTGGCTCCGGTGGCTCCGGTGGCTCCGGTGGCTCCGGTGGCTCCGGTGGCTCCGGCCCTCGGAGCCGTCGATGTTGCTGCGCTCGCCCCGGCCTCGGTGGGTTGCGGCTTGTTGGCACTCTCCCAGCCGCTGCCGGAGTTGCTCGACCAGTTGCCGTCAGCGTCGCGCTTGTAGACGGTGCCGTCGGTGCCGGCGTAGAGATCGCCGGACGGCGTCCTGGCGACGGCCCCCTGGCTGTTCTGCGTGTTCCACGCAGCGGCGCCCGTGCCCTGGTTCGTCTTCACCGCGGCGGCGTCGCCGTTTGCGGTGGACGCGGTGCGGCCGGTCGCCGCCTTGCCGGTGTTGGCGTTGCCGACATGCGCGAAGCCTGCGCTGCCGTAGCGGCCCGTCGCCGACGCGCCCCTGCCGTACGCACCCGTCGCCGGGTTGTAGCCGGCGGCTCTCGCGGCCGAGCCGTTGACACCATTCACCCGCGCGCCGGTTGCGAAGCCGCCTGTGTACGGGTTGTAGGCCGCGCGCGCGGAAGCGCTGCCGTAGGGACCGTAGGCATACGAAGCGCGCCCGTACGTGCCGGTCGCCGGGTTGTAGGCCGCGGCGTATCCGGCGCCGCCGTAGGGGCCGTAGTAGTCGTAGCCGGAGCCGTAGTAGCCGCCGTAGGCATCGTCGTACAGCGCGCCGCAGCCGTACGAGTAGTAGCAGGGGTACGCCGGATAGTAGTAGCAGTCGTCCTCGTACGACTCATCACCGGACATCTCGTCGCTCGTCTCATCGGTCGACGTGTCCGCGCTCTCTTCGGAAGCGTCCATGCCGGCGCCGAAGACGAGCACGCCGTTCGACGCGACGTACTCGCCGCTGTACCCCGCCGTCTGCGCGAACGTCACCGTGGTTGGCGTGGACTCCACGACGGTCACGAAGGTGACGTTGTAGTGCGGGTTCGTCGGCGGGATCGTGTAGATGGCCTTCGCGACCTCGCTGCAGAGTTGCCACGGCCCGGTCGCGGCGCCGGCGTTGAACCACACGCCCTGATCGCAGCAGTAGTACGCGCCGTCCACGAGGAAAACACTGAACGCTGTGTTCGTGCCGGCCTGCACCGTCGTGCCGGTGATCGGCGCGAAGTGCGGCTTCCCGCCCCAGGTCACCGCCACCGGAGGGTCGCTCCGGTTCACCACCGTGGTATTGGGGATGGATGCGAGCAGCACCGCTTCGGTGGCCTCGTCCGTGCCGGGCACGGACGCCCTGACGAAAGCAGACGCATCGTCATCCGGGATCAGAGCGAAGTCGGCGGGCAGGTCGCTGCTGGCCGCACCCCACGGGCCATCGAGCTTGCCCGCGCGGAACCAGCGCCCGGCGACAAGCAGGAAGAAATCCCCGGCGCTTCCCTCGCGGAACACGACGCTGTCCGTGTTGCTGAGGCGTGACAGTCCCGTCTCCGGCACCGGGGTGAACTCCGGCGCGCCCCCGGTGAGGATCAGTTCCGCCGGCGCCGTGGACACGAACACCGCGGGAGCCGCCGCGGCCGGCGTTCCCGGGATGTGCTTGCGCGTCTCGGCCCAGTTCTCGTCCGACGGGAGCGACTTGAAGGACGCCGGCAGATCCTTCGTCGGCGTCCACGGCCCCTTCAGCACATCGTTGGTCGTCAGCCAACCGTCTCCGTCGCGCAGGTAGTAGCCCTTCCCGGCGACGTCCTGGAGCAGATCCCAGTTCGTGTTGAGCGCGAAGAACAGCTCGCGATTGCCGGGCACCACGGGCACGAACTTCGGCAAGCCCATGATGTTGACAAGGATCGCCGGACTCGCGCTGTAGAAGATCTTCGGCGGAGCGAGGTTGACCTCGGTCGTGCGCTCGAGCGGCACGTCCGAGGGATCGAGGTACGCGAGCACGCGGTCGAGGGCGATGACGACCACGGCCTCCGGGGGATGCAGCTCCAGGGCCGCCGCCTTCAGCAGGGCGACATCCGCGTCGGGCACGCCGGGGAACGTCAGCTCCTGCTTCTCGGGAGTGAGCGCGACCTGCCGCGTTGCGTGGTCGACCACAGTCTTCGCCTGCGCCTCGAGCACGCCGAACGTCACCGCCGGCAGCACGCCCTCGATGGAGACGGCGCTGCGGAACTGGAGCACCTCGTAATCCTTCCACGAATCCACCTGCGGCTGGAAGATCGTGAACTTCTTTCCATCCTTCTCGAACACGCGCGGCCAGTTGATGTCCGCGGGCGCATCCTGCGCTCGGGCGGTGCTCGCCGGCAGCAGCAGCGCGGCCGCGACGGCGAACGTGACGGCCGTTCGGAAGAACAGGGCTCGCGCGAGTCCGTCTCGTGCATCGGCGTGGGAAGTCATGGATCACCTCTCCTGCAGGTTCGTGTGTGCGCGCGCATGATTCTGCTTTGCACTCGGCAGACCTGTCCAGCAACTGCCGGGGTGGCTGCCACGCGGGGCCGCGGCGCATCGCGTCGCCCTGCCGTCGCGGCGCGCGCTACCCCGAGTCCGGCAGGTCGAACGCCTGCGCGACCACCCTCGGGAGGGTGCCCAGGTCAAGCCCATCGGCAACGTCGGCGCCTGAGCGCCCCGCATCCGCGGGTCCGCCGCGCTGGTCCGCCGCGCTGGTCCATCGCGACGAGCTCGTTCACGCCGCGCCGCGGGTCGCCGGGAGGCGCTAGTTTGCCGCGGCGCCGTCGAGCATCACGCGCACGCTGCCTCCGCTTTCCCTGAGCGCGACAAGCGTACAGCCCGCGGGGATCGCGACTCCTGCGCCATCCGGAAGCGTGACGAGATCGTTCGTCACGGTGACCTCGAGGTCACCGAGGTGCACGACGGCTCCGTCGGCCCGCACCTCGACCTTGGCGAGGCTGAGAATGTTGGCCGACTCCGCCGTGATCGTCCGGCCGCCGACGCTGGCCGACACCGTGAGCCCCGTCATCGCCCCGCCGATCACGAGCCCGATCGCGACGAGTAGAACGATCACCCACAGAACGCGGCTGCGCTTGCTGGCCATGGTCGGCACTCCATCAGGAGAAGCGGAGTGTAGGTGTTCGCATCATCCGAAGCCGCGGCGATCTGACGACGGCTGATCGCCTCTCTCCGCCTCAACGCACGCGCCAGGACGCGGCGACAATGCTGCGCCCCTTCTCAATCCCCTCCCGCGCCCCGACAACCGTCCTTCGTCATGGCAACCAAAGTGTGAGCAGAGCATGCTCGTGAGGCAGGACTTCCAGACCTTCACCCTCCGCACGGTCGCAACGGCGCCGTGAAGCGGCAGCGCCGGGGGTGCTGCCCGCCCGCCCTCGACCGGCCGAGCGTGCAGTGACGTGCGCGGCGCGGGGGCTCCGGGCCGCAAGATTCCGACCGCCACGAGCGCCCCACGCTTTGTCACCCGCCCCCGCATGGCGGGTCGTTGACCGAAGCGGCCCGGAGCCCCCGCGCCGGCGCACTGCAATCTCAGCCCGACTCACAGTCCCCACGACACCGCGCGGGCAGCACCCCCGGCGCGTACGCGAAAAAGAGCCGTTCAAGCCCGCGCGCCAGACTCCTTGAGCACCCGCAGGATCGGCTCGTACTTGCCGAAGGGCGGAAAGATGTAGGCGCCGCGGATGCGGTCGTGCTCGATCGCCGACGCCAGCGTCTCGGTGGCCACGCGGATGCCGACCTCGCGCTGGTCGTCGCGCGTGCGCGCCTCGCGCAGCCGCTTCAGCACGTTTTCGGGCACCGCCATGCCCGGCACCTCGCGCGTCAGGAACTCCGCGTTCTTGAGGCTGGCCAGCGGCAGGATGCCGACGAAGAAGGGCACGCGCTTCACGTGCGCCGTCGCGGCAAGGAAGCGGTCGAGCAGCGCCGGGTCATAGACCGGCTGGCTGAAGACGTACTCCGCGCCGGCCTCGATCTTCGCCGCGTAGCGCGCGACCTCGCGCTCCAGGTCCATCGCGCCCGGATTGCAGCCGGTGCCGATGACGAAACCCGTGCGGTCGCCAAGCGGCTTGCCGCCGAGGTCGATGCCGTGGTTGAGTTCGTTCGCGAAGCCGATGAGCCCGATGCTGTCCACGTCGAAGACCGCGGTGGCGTCGGGGAAGTTGCCCATCTTCGGCGGATCGCCGGTGATGAGCATGAGGTTGCGCAGGCCCAGCGCGTTGGCGCCGATGAGATCCATCTGCATCGCGAGCACGTTGCGGTCGCGGCAGCAGTAGTGCGTGATCGTCTCCAGACCCACCTGCAGCTTGACCTGCATGGCCAGCGCGAGCGGCCCCATGCGCGCGATCGCGCGCGGGCCGTCGGCGATGTTCACCGCATCGATGCCCGCGTCGCGGAGGAATTTGGCGTGCTCGATGGACGGCGTTGCGTCGAGGCCCGGCGGCGGGTCCAGCTCGACGCTCACCGAGAAGCTGCCGCCGATCTTGCTCCCCCACACGCTGCGCTCCGCGAGCGGAATCGGCTGCATGCGCGGCACAGGCACGTCGGCCGGCGTCGCGGGCACCGCGTCGCTCGCGGCGGTGGCGGCCTCTTCGGCCGGCGTCGCGTCCGCGATCCGCGAGCGCCGCGCGGACCGCGGCTGGATGGAAAGCAGGAAGCTGGAGACCTCGTGGATCTGGCTGGGCGTCACGCCGCAGCAGCCGCCGATGAGGCGCGCCTTCTTCTGCACGAAGCGCCGGCTGTACTCGGCGATGTACTCGGGGCTGGAGAGATAGACCGAGCGCCCTTCGATGAGCGCCGGGCCGCCGACGTTCGGCATCGCCGCGACAGGCAGTCCGGCATCGATGAGCCGCTCCACGACGTCGAGCGTCATGTGCGGGCCGTCGCCGCAATTGGCCCCGATGACGTGCGCGCCGCTGCGCAGCACGGTGGCCACGAGGTCCTCGGGCTGCACGAGGAAGTCGTTGCTGCCCATGATGAAGCCGCGGTGAAAGGAGAAGCTGGCCACCACCGGCAGGTCCGTCACCGCACGACACGCGAGGATGGCGCGGTGCAGGTCGGGCAGGCTCGTGAACGTGTCGAGGAAGAGCAGGTCTGCGCCGGCATCGGCAAGCACGACGGCGACCTCCGCGTAGGCGTCCTGCTGCGCCTTGTCGCCGAAGCCCGCTTCCTTGGCGGCCGGTCCGAGCGGACCCATGCTCCCCGCCACGTAGGCGCGGCCGCCGGCTTCCTCCTGCGCCAGTGCAACGCCGGCACGCAGGATGTCCGACATGCGGCCCTCGAGGCCGTGCGCCGCGAGCTTCGGCCGGTTGGCGCCGTAGGTGTTGGTCTCGATGAGTTCGCTGCCTGCCTTCACGAAGTCGTGGTGGATGCCGCGGATGAGCGCGGCGCCCGACAGGTTCAGCTCGTCGTAGCAGCGGTTGATGAACACGCCGCGCGCGTAGATCTCGCTGCCCATGCCGCCGTCCCCGAGGATGACGCGCTCGGAAAGGGTCTGCAGAAAAGGTGTCTTGCTGGGCATGTGCGATCCGGGCGGACGTTTGAGGCGATGAGCCGACGTTACGGCAGGAGGCGAGCTGGAGCGAGCGTTGCGGCGGAGGCTGCCGTGAATAGCCGCACTCTATCGGCCGGGGAGCCTAGTCTGCTGTTGGGGACGCGGCAAGGACAGGGACTCACGTCGCTGGCAGCGATGGCAGCGATGCCGGCGTTGGCGGGAAAGGCAGCGCAGGCAGCGCAGGCAGCATTGGCGTCGAGGGCAGCATTGGCGTCGAGGGCAGCGCGGGCGTCGCAGGCAGCGCGGGCGTCGCAGGCAGCGTGGGCAGCGCGGGCAGCGCGGGGCATGGCGGCGAGCAGGCGCGCGCGGCCGTCGCCGGCCGGATTCAGCCGCTGCCGAAGAGCGGGGTGCCGTTCGCGAACCAGCCACGCGACATCTCGTTGTTGAGGCGGTCGCCCTCGGAGGGACCGGCGATCACCTCCGCACGCAGCTGGATGCCCAGCCCGCTGAGCAGGAGCGTGGTGGCGATCGAGTTCATGAACACGCCGAGCTGAAGGTCGGTCGAGGCCACCGAGTAGTCGCTCGTGCCGGCCAGCGAAGGAACGGCCGTGCTCCAGATGAGAAATTCATTGGGCGTCGCCGCGTTCACCGGCAGCACGCTGCCGTCGGGCAACAGCACGCTGGCGAACAGGTTCAGCGTGGCCGGCGGACTGGCCGTCGCCCCTGCGTTGACGACGTGCACCTTGAAGAGCAGTGCGGGCAGGCCGCCGATGCTCGACAGCTTCTTGTAGAGCTCCAGTCGCGGAGGATCGATGGCGAGGTCGTAGCCCGCCGCCGGCGCGTCGGCGGCGCCCTGGCGCGTGATTCGCACGAGATTCAGGCCCGGTTGCAGCAGCACCGGGGTCTTCACGCCCGTGCCCCGCTTCTGCACGGACTGCGAACTCGTCACGCCGCTGAGGAACTGATCGCACTTGGCCGCCCCCGGGCCGACCTCGACGAGGTAGGTGCCCGGGACCAGGCCCTCGTCGAGCTGCAGCTCGACGCTGACGGGCGATGTGCCGAAGTTGTATGCGAAGGCGCCATACATGGTTTCTACCAGGTCGCGCAGATTGCAGCTCACGGAGATGTCGGGCGCGGCCTCGAGCCGCGTGATCCAGCGCACTGCCGGCCGGAAGGCGATGCCTTCCTGCAGGTCGCCGCCGGTGACGTTGGCGGCGAAGTGATTCAGCACGTTGGCGTGGTTGATGAAGACTCGATCGGTGTGCAGCACGTGTCTGGTGAGAAACGGAAAGGCCCCGCGCAGAAACGGATTGGCCGCGAGATAGGCGTTCGACACGGGCATCGAATTCTTGGCCGTGTTGCCGGTCGAGCACGGAATGATGTTCCGGAGCGCGTACTGCAGCGCCAGGTTGAAGGCGCCCGGCAGGTTGATGCCACCGGGCAGGCCCGTCATGAGCCAGCCGTGCAGCTTCGCGATGAGCGCGGAGTCCACGTAGGGCGAGGTCCCGGGCACATCCGGATCGTCCGTGACCGTGAGGTACGGATCGGTCTCCAGGTCTCCCGTGCACGCCGCGATGAGGGCCCAGAATCGCGGTGAGCCCTGGACGAGCTTGTCGGCCCAGGCTTCGCTTCCGGTGCTGCCGACAGGTTTGCCCTGGTCTTCCCACGCCATCACGGACTTGAAGAGGCGCACCATCGGCAGCAGGTAGCGCCAGCGGTCCGCCGCCGTCGACGTGCGATAGGCCATGCGCAGCAGGTCGACCTCGTAGGCGATCTGCGTCTTGTCGAGGAACTCCGTGTCCGACGCCGAGCCGGAGATGCTCCACCACGCGGTGCCGTTGCCGAAGGTGTTCGACGGGTACTGGACCGGCGCGAAGAATCCCCTGGGCTTGCCGAGCGAGGCCGCCGGATCGTCCAGTGCATCGTCGCGCCAGGCGGCTGCCCAGGCGCCGAGATCCTGGTGAAGCAGGTGCGCGGCTCCGATCGGGGCATGAAAGCCCATCGCCACGCCGGGCAGCATCGCGCGACCGTTGAGCAGCACGTCCACCATGTGCGCCGGCACCGCATCCGGTCCACTCGAGGTCATGTAGTAGGACTTGAAGTGAAGCCGGTTCTTCGGCGCAAGCGTCGGTCCGGCGAAGGGTTGGGCATCGTCGACCAGATGCCGCGTCACGCCGAGCGCCGTGTCGATGGCGCGCGCCGAATGGCCGAAGACCGCCCGCGTGGCCTGAAAGGTGTTCGCCGTGTATTCGGCCGTGTGCTCCACGTCGCTGATCGGCCCGGTGAAGTAGCCGTTGCTCACGTACTGCGGCGTGTCGAGTCCGTAGGCGATCATCGCGTCGATCACGTCGAGTCGCCGCCGGTCGGCCTGATCCTGGCGGCCGCACCAGCTCGGATAGAACTGCAGCAGCAGTTCGATGTCGTCTCCCCAGCCGCCGCCGAGTTCGCTGCCATCGAGCCGACTCGTGAGCCAGTACTCGATGATCCCGCGATACGCCTTGATGAATTGGCGCTGGTCGTTCGCCCATGCGGGAGCCGCCGTGTCGGCCGCAGGTTTCGCGACGTACGCGCCCCACCACGACGCCTCGATCTGCGCATCGGTCAGGACGGCCGTGCCCGCCGTCGTGTTCCAGAGGCTGGCGTCCCACAGATAGGGATGCTTTCCCAGTTCGGCGTACTTCGCCAGCAGCAGCAGCTCCACGTCGAGCGGAAACTCCGACGCACCGAAGCCATTGGCGCCGAAGCCGATCGTCCCCGGCCCGGTGAGGAAGATGTCCTTGAACGCCTGAACGAACTCCGTGGACTCCGGATCGATCGCCGAAGAGCTCGGCAGCTTGGAAACATCAAGGAAGGGATCGGCCAGCGCGATCGTGACGCCGAACTGCTTCAGCGCCGCAAAGGCCAGCGGTGACGGCTCCCAGCCCGCGTACTGCAGCGGCGCCGCGTTCCAGGCCTGGATATCACCCACGATCGTGGCTCCCACGGCCGGCGCACACAGGCCGGAGAGCTGGCGCAGCGCCGCCTGGGCATTGGGATTCGTGACGCCCTTGCCGAACTCCAGCTGGAGTTGGCCGGCGCACGCGGGATTCATGAAGCCCTTGCCGCCCTCCGACGGGCAGGCGAAGGCGTCGCTGTAGCCGCGCGCTTCCAGGTGATCGATCGCGCGCTGGTACTGGTCGAGCTGGCTCAGCAGGTACGCCGCCGCCGGATGCGACGGCGCGTGGGCCAGCTTCAGGGAAGCAACCGCTTCCGGAATCAGGTCCACCTGTCCGTCGCGTGATCCGTCGAGCCAGCCGACAAGCTGCGTGAGGGCCACGCCTTTCAGGAAGGGATCCATGCCAGGAGCGTTCAGGAGATCCTGCCGCGCACTCACGAAATCATTGGCATTGAAGTCCGACGCGAACAGCTGCAGCGCCGGATTGGACGTGACCAGAGCGCCGCTGGCGCCGTGGTGATAGACGACCGGCAGTGGCTCGAAGGCATGCAGCTCGAAGCCTGCCAGAAATTGCGGATCTCCGTTCGGGCTGCTGAAGCGGAGGATGATGTTCCCACCCGTGTCGCTGTGGACCAGCGCCCACACCGGCACGGTGCTGCCCACGACGGACGCAAAGGTCGAGCTGCCGTAGCCGGCCGTGCAGCGAACGTCGCGCGCGAGCGTGCGCCACACGTTCAGGCCGATGCTCTCCTCGACAGTGGCGCGGCGTGACACGGTCGAAGCGACGTAGACGGCCTGCGTGCCGACGATGTCGGCCCACGGTGAATGAGCGCCCAGCTCGAGTCGGATCCTGTACGGCTTCCTGGAACCCAATCCGCTGATGAGAAGCTGCGTGGGATTCGCGAGTTGAAGCGATGTGAGCTTGTGAGTGTGGGCGAGATCGTCAGGGTCGATGCTGAAGATGTCGGACGGACCGGGAGTGGCCCCGGCCGTCGTGAGGCCTGCGACGTGCACGGTGGCCACGGGCGGCGGGACCAGGACGGCCCAGCCGAGCGCGGACGTCGGCCCCATGGTCACGTAACCGGGCTCTTCGGCGGCGTGGCCGTTGAGGTCGCCGCAATTGACACGCAGCGGAAGCTGCTGTTCCAGCGGCGTCCCTTGCGCTGCAGCCGTCGCGCTCAAGATGCCCGCAGCGAGGATCGACAAGAGCCGCCGCGAGCGCAACTCCGGACATGGGAGGTCCATCCATTTCATCGTTACACTCTCGGCGCCAAACAGTGGTGCGGTTCCCGGATGACGACACTCATCGTGTCACGAGTCTCGCGATCTGCGCAATGGCGCGACGCCTGCGCCACGGCATCTGGGCGCTTGTCCCTGCACTGATGACACAAACCGAAGTCACCGCACAAGGCGTGCTCCAGTCGCTCGCGACAGCGCCGCTGGCCGCGCCCGATGGCGACTCGCCTGCCTCGGCGGCGACCGTGTCGACCTGCGACTGGTTGTTTCAGGGGATCGACTGCGTGCCGGCGAGCCAGCTTTGCCTGCGCGGACCCAACGACGACGTGGGCACCTTCGGCGAGTGTTTCGTCGGCCAGAGCGTCGGCCTGTCGGCCATGGGCACCGAGGTGGTCTCGGGCACTCCCGCCGCACCGCTCTCACTTGCGGTCGGGCCCGACTCGGACGGCGTCATGCAATTCATCGGCACGATGCTCGGCCTCTCCGGCAACGGGTGCGCGCCCGGAAGCCTGGGCATGGGCGCCGTGTCCGTGCTCTTCGACAGCCCGCAGTCCTCGGTGCGCGTCACGCCCTTCTTCGGGACGGGCGGCCTCACGCACGTGCGAGCCTATGCCGCCGACGGCTCGCTGCTCGCCGCCGTCGATGGCCTGCTTCCCGTGGAAGTGATGGCGCACCCGGGCCAGCGTCCCATCGCCGGACTCACCATCGTCAGCGACAACCCGGGAGGAACCGGGTATCGATTTCACACGCAGCTGTGGAACGCCATCCTCTCGGTGAATCCGGTGCCGTCGTCGTGGATGGGCCAGTCGCTCGAGCAACTGCTCGCTACGCTTCTCGCGCTGCCGCCCACGCAGGCCGTCGAACTCACGCACGGCATCGGCGATGAGATGACTCTCCAGTTGAGGCTTGCGGAAGCCTGGGATCCCGCGCTCGAGAGCTTCTCGGTCTTGGCCGTGCCCGCCGGCGCCGCACCCGGCGGGCCGACCGACTTCGACTGGCCTGTCGAGATCCTCGCCGTGAGAGAGGGCGACACGCTCGTCACGGCTTCCCTCGGAATCCCCGAGGACACCCCGGCGGGCAGCTACGCCGTGACCGTGACGCTGCGGTGGATCGGATGCGGCGCCTCCACCACGCTCGATACCGCGCCGCTCGGGTTCCCGATCACGATCCCCTGATCGCCGGCCCGGCGCCGGCCCGGCGCCTGCCCGGCGGCGGCCGGTCGCCGGCCGGTCGCCGGAATGCCTTGAGCCGCAATTTGCTTCGAGCCGATGTCAGGGCACAACTTCCCTCGCCCTCGCTCGGATTCATTCCACATGTCACGAAGACTGTTCGCAGTCCCCATGGCGCTGGCCATTGCCGCGTGCCTGCTTGCCCCGACACTCCGCGCGCAGGACTGCCCGCACGACCAGGGCTTCGAGATCACCGTCATTCCGCCGGTGGTTCCTATCGGGACCCCGTTCGGCGAGTGCTTCCAGACGCCGCCGGGCCACTGGACGGCCTTCGTGGTGCTGTCGCTTCACAAGGGCACGACGCACACCGTCGCCGGCAATCTGGGCGTTGCGCCGCCGTTCCTCACGATCTTCCCGCTGCCGATGCCGGAGAGCGGCGTGCTCTGCCTCGGCGATCGCCAGATGCCGTGCGACGCCTCGCTCATCGGCATCGTCGCCTACTGGCAGTTCGTGGCCGTGTCGAACGGCCAGCCGAAGAGCTTCGGCCTCTCGAACCTCGCCTCGCTCACGATCGTCGACGGCGCCTGCAATCATCCCTGCGAAGTCAAGCCGGGCGCCTTCATGACGTACACCCAGGGCGGCTGGGGCACCAAGTGCGCCGGCAACAATCCCGGCTGTCTGCGCGACGCCCACTTCAAGGACGTCTTCCCCGGCGGCCTCATCCTTGGTGACAAGGACGGCCCGGACAATGACAAGAACTACGCGCTGCTGCTGACCACGTCCAGCAAGGTGGAGAAGTTTCTCCCCGCGGGCGGATCACCCGGCAAGTTCACTGAGGACATGACCAACGTGACGAGCACGGCGGCCGGCGTCTTCGCCGGACAGCTCGCCTCGGCCATGCTCAACGTGGCCTTCGACGACGCCGGCGTCTTCGACTCCAAGAAGTGCCAGAGCTTCTGCAAGCTCGGCGACCTCGTCTTCGCGCAAGGCGTGCACGCCAAGCTGCTGGGACATTCCGTGCGAGAGGTGATCGAGTTCTCCAACCTGGCCATCTCAGGCGCGCTGAAGGCGCCGATCGACGTGGATGGCGACAACGTCGGCGACGTCTCGCTCTCGGATCTCAGCACGGCCCTCGACACGTTGAACAACAACTTCGACAACGGCACGAAGGACGACGGCGTGCTCGGCATGCCGTGAGGTCCTGAGCTGCCGTACTCAGGGGCCGGCGCGACCCGCGCGGGCCCCAGCACCGGGCCGTCAGGACGCCATGTCCGGACGGCCCGGTCGCCATTCCGGCGGACTGACACCTGCCCGGCGCGCCTTGGGCAGGGATTGGCACGGCGCGATTGAGCCAGAGCACGGCATGCGGGTTGACGAAATGCCTGGATCGAAATATTGTCTCAAGCCGATATCTCAAGAATTCCTCCATCAGCACATGATCCCGCCCCCATGTTCCTGACCCGCCTCGCCCTTCCCATGGCCCTTGCCGCATGTTTGTTCTCATCGAGTCTCACGGCGCAGACCTGCACCGGAGATCCTGGTTTCGAGTTGACCGTCATCCCGCCGGTGGTTCCGCTCGGAACCGCGTTCGGCGAGTGCTTCACGATGCCCGCGGGCAACTGGACCGCCTTCGTGGTCCTCTCGCTCCACACCGGCACGACTCACACGATCGCCGGCGACCTCTGCGTCACGCCGCCGTTCCTCACCGTCTTCCCGCTGCCGATTCCGCGCAGCGGCGTGCTCTGCCTGGGCGATCGCCAGCTGCCCTGCGACGCCTCCCTCATCGGCATCGTGGCGTACTGGCAGTTCGTGGCCGTCGCGATCGACCAGCCGAAGACCTTCGGCATCTCGAACCTCGCGTCGCTCAGCATCGTCGACGGCGCCTGCAATCATCCCTGTGATGTCGAGGCGGGCGCCTTCGTGACCTTCACCCAGGGTGGCTGGGGCACCAAGTGCGCCGGCAACAACCCCGGTTGCCTGCGCGATGCCAACTTCGCGAACGTCTTCCCCGGCGGCCTCATCCTCGGCGACAAGGACGGCCCGGATGCGGACACGCAGTATGCGCTGCTGCTGACCACGTCCGCTGCGGTGCAGAACTTCCTGCCCGAAGGCAGCTCGCCCGGCGCGTTCACGGCGGACGCAACCGACGTGGCGAACGCCACGGCTGGCGTCTTCGCCGGGCAGCTCGCTGCGGCCATGCTCAACCTGGCCTTCGACGATGCGGGCGTCTTCGACTTCAAGAAGAGCCAGACCACCTGCAAGCTCGGAGAACTCGTCTACGTTCAGGGCGTGAACGCGAAGCTCATCGGCCTGTCCGTGCGCGAGGTGATTGACCTCTCCAACCTGGCCATCTCGGGCGCGCTCACGGCGCCGATCGACGTGGACGGCGACAACGTCGGCGACGTCTCGCTCTCGGACTTGAGCACGGCCCTCGACCAGTTGAACAACAACTTCGACAACGGCACGTCGGACAATGGCGTGCTCGCCAAGCCCTGACGGGCCGAGCTGAACGAAGCAGGAGCTGGCGCGCTGCGCGCACGCTCCGGCGCAGGGCCGTCCGGATGCTGTGTCCGGACGGCCCTGTCGCCAGCTGGCGGCTGCTCCGTCACCCGCCGGCACCGTGCGCCCGAGAGGGCGATCCGGCTTCCGGCTTGCCGGGCGCGCGCCATCCGCTATCGTGCGCTCTGTCCGCCGGCGGATGGTGCGGGGTCGCCCCGATCAGCCCGCGCCGCCTCGCCATCCGGCGTGTCGACAGGGACTGCGGACGCAATGGAGACAGCGATGACCGAAACCCAGGACCCCGCCAAGGAGCTGCGCGAGCCGATCATGGCCGCGCTGGCCACCGTGTACGACCCCGAGGTCCCGGTGAACATCGTGGAGTTCGGCCTGGTCTACGGCCTCGATGTCGCGAGCGACGGTCAGGTGAACCTCACCATGAGCCTCACGTCGCCGAGCTGCCCGTCGGCCGCCTCCATCCCCAAGGAGTGCGAGACCAAGATTCTCGCGGTGCCCGGGGTCAAGGGCTGCAACGTGAACGTGGTCTGGGATCCGCCATGGGGCGCCGAGATGATCTCGCCCACCGGACGCAAGAAGCTCGGCATGGACGTGGACGACTAGGGAGCGCCGCGTGAGCGACGGCTCGAGTCCCTCGCCGGTTCCCGCTTCTGGTCCGACGCCGGGCGCGATGCCGGACCCGGCGCCGCGCGGCATGCTTGCGTCACTGGGCGGCAGGCTCAGCGCGATGGCCGGCGTGCCGGAGATCGGCGACGTGCCCGTGGGCCACGTGCTCAGCGGCGGCATCTCGGAGGAAGGCCCGGCCGAGGATCTTTTCGCCGTCGGCACCGCGACGACGACGCCGCCGCTCTCCGCCATCCCCGCCGGCTGGCCGCGGCCGCGCGTCTGGTGGCGCATTCTCGTGGGCGCCATCGCCACGTACATGCTGCTGCGCATCGGGATCACGGAGTTCGACAACCCGAACTTCTTCCCGGGGCTCGTGGTCATCGGCGCGTTCGTCGTGCCGCTGTCGGTGGTGGTGTTCTTCTTCGAGATGAACACGCCGCGCAACGTGTCGGTCTATCAGGTGGGAAGGCTCACGCTGCTCGGCGGCGCGGCGGGCCTGCTCATCACGATGCTGCTCGCGCAGGTCATCCCGGGCTCGGGCACGTACAACTTCGTGCCCGCGCTGCTCACCGGCGTCATCGAGGAGACCGCCAAGGCGCTCGCGCTGCTGCTTGTGCTGAAGAATCTGCGCTGGCGCTGGCAGCTCAATGGCCTGCTCTTCGGCGCAGCCGTGGGCGCGGGCTTCGCCGGCTACGAGTCCGCGGGCTACGCCTGGCAGAGCGACGGAGTCTTCGGCTCCATCCTCTGGCGCGGCCTGCTCTCGCCGGGTGGCCATGTCATCTGGACCGCGATGATCGGCGCGGCGCTCTGGCAGGCGCGTGGCACGCAGCCTTTCACGTGGGACCTGCTGCGCCACCCCATCGTCGTGCGCCGCTGGATCGTGGCCGTGGTGCTGCACGGGCTGTGGGACACCGCCGTGCTCCCCGATGCGCCGCTCATGCAGTGCGTCATCCTGCTCGTCATCGGGTGGTACATCACCTTCGCCATCCTCAAGCAGGCGCTGGCCGAGGTCGCGACGGCGCAGGCATCGCAGGTGGCGGCGGCCGCCGCGCAGGCCGACGCCGCGCAGCTCGGCACGCAGGACCCCGCCGCACAGGCGGCCGTCTCGCCGGCTGCAGTGCGCCCCGCGGGCTGAACCGGCTGAATCACCGCGCAAGCACAAGGGCCGCAGCAGCGCCCTCCCGCACCATCTCCTGTCCGTCCAGACGAACTCCCGCACCGAGGACTCACCCATGGCCGCCGGCAACGCCCGAGTGGATACGAGCGAACGCGTCACCGACCTGCAGAGCTACCTTGCGGACGGGCGCCTCGCCGAAGCCATGGACGAGTTCTACGCGCCCGAGGTCGAGCGGCAGCTGAACTCCGGCACGCCGTGCGTCGGCCTGCCCGCGAACAAGCTGCGTGAGGCCGAGTTCATCGCATCGGTGAAGCAGTGGAAGCGCTACGAGGTCATGACGCTCGCGGTCGAGGGCGACACGAGCCTCGTCGAGTCCGTCTCGGACTTCGTGCTCAACGACGGCACGAGCGTGCACCTCGAGCAGGTGTCACGCGCACGGTGGCGCGGCGGCAGGATCGTCCACGAACGCTTCTATCACGCGTGACGGCGTCGCGGCGTCGCGGCGTCACGGCGTCACGGCGTCACGCGTTCGCGGCGTCGCGGTGCGTGGGCACCGGGCGGCCCGGGCGGAAGTGCGCGCTCTCGACGAGAGCGGAATGCACGCCGACGCGCGCGAGCTCGGCGACGAGCACCGCATCGGCCAGCGCGCGCAACGCCTGCGGGTCGATGGCCACGCGGGCATTCACGATGAGCTGCGCACGACGCGTCCTCGCTCCCGACGCCACGGACAGCCGCGTGCCGCTCGCGCCACCGACGGCATTGGCGACAGACGTGCGGCCATCCGCCTCGATGAGCAGCTTCAGGTGCGCGACCTGCGCGCCGCGTGCCGCAAGCCGCCCGGCCAGCGCGGCGACCAGCGCCGTCGCCAGGGCATCGGCCTCGAAGGGCGCCTCGGCGTCCAGGCGCAGCGCCATGTTGAGCCAGCCCAGCTCTGCCTCGCCCTCGGCGTAGGTGTCGTAGTCCACATCCACGATGTGCGTGCCCGCTGCCGCGCCGCTGCCGAGCAGCTCGCGCCAGCGAGCGAAGCCCTCGCCGGTGACGCTCGAAGTCGCAAGCACCGCGGCCTTCGGGAACTCCCGCGCCAGCGCGTCCAGCAACGTCGCACGCGCCTCGCCCGCAAGCAGGTCGGCCTTGCTCACGCAGATGACGTCCGCCTCCTCGAGCTGCTTCAGGAAAATGTAGGCGACCTTGGCCGAGAAGCCGCCGAAGCCGCGCTCGAGCACGAGCTGCCGCGCGCGAGCCGGGTCCACCAGCACGGAATACGGCGCGACGTCGATGCGGCCCGCGTAGATCCGGCGGAAGGGCGCGATGACCGTGGCCGCGAGGTCCGTGCAGCTTCCCACCGGCTCCGCGAGCAGCACATCCGGGCGCTCCTGCGCGACGAGCAGCTCGGCCTTCTGCGCGAGATCGTCGAACTTGCAGCAGAAGCAGGCGCCCGCGACTTCCTCGACACGCAAGCCGCGCACGCGCAGGCTGGCCGTGTCCACGAGGTTGTCGGCCTGGTCGTTGGTGATGAGCGCGACGCGCCGGCCCTCGTCGTGGAAGAGCTGCGAGAGGCGCAGCAGCGCCGTGGTCTTGCCTGCGCCGAGAAATCCGCCGACGACGAGCAGGCGGGCGAAGGCGGCATCGTCGCTCATCTCAGCAGCAACCCGGCTCGGCGTGGTATGTGGGCGGCGTGACGAGCACGTCGTTGCGCAGCGAGAGCTCCGCGGCCGTGGTATCGGACACGGGCAGCGGCTGGCCGGGCAGCAGCAGCACGCCGTGGCGCAACTCGATCGGAGCGACGCCGGCATTGATCGCGGTGCGGCCGGTGAACACCTCGAGCGGTGCGCGGGCGGATCCCGCGTCCGCGGCGCCCGTCGGAGCGCCGGTGCGCACGGCCAGCAGGTCGATGCTTTCGAGCAGCAGCGGCGCGGACAGTTCCTGGAATTCGTGCGGCATGAGCAGGCGATACGGGCGTCGCGCGCGCACGACGAGGCGCGTGAAGCCTGCCTCGGCCAGCGCCGCGAGATACTCGTCGTAGGTGCGGCAGCCGGAGCAGCAGCGCGCACGCAGCGTCGTGTTGCGGCGCAGCGCCTCGGGGATGGGCGTCGTCGCGATCGGATCGCTCGTGGAGAAACGGCCGCCGGGCGCGAGCACGCGATGCACCTCGGAGAGCGCGGCGCGCAGGTCGCCGTCCACGAAGACGTTGAAAAGGCAGTTCTGCGCGACGACGTCCACGCTGCCATCCGCGACGGGCAGGGCCTCCGCGCTGCCGTCGAGAATGCTCACGAACTCCGGGCGGAACCAGGGGTTGCTCTCCGCGGCCAGCGCGAGGTTGCGCGCGGCAGCCTCACGCATCTCCGGGACGGGATCCACGGCGATCACGCCGCCGGGCTGACGCCGGAAGTACGCGAATTGCAGCGCCTCGAGCCCGCCGCCGACGCCGACGTAGAGAATCGGCCGCGTGCCCGACAGATCGCCCGGGTTCACCGTCGAGCCGCAACCGTAGTTCATCTCGTGCATCACCGGCGGCACGTGCAGGCCGGGCAACGTCCATTGCGTGCCCGCGACGCAGCACAGGCTGCTGTCGGGCGCCGTGGCCGCGGCGGCATACACGTCGAGCACTGCGCGACGGCAGTCCGCGTCGGTCGGAGCGGAAGGATCGGGCCGCGCGGACGCCGGTGCGCAGCAATCGGTGACGGGATGCGGATCGGACGGCACGGCGGACTCCTCTCGCAGAGCGATGAAGCCGGGCGACGGGCGCCTGGCGGCGCCTGCACTCTACCGATCCGGCGGCGTGCGGAAGCGGCCCCAGTCGATGCCGAGCTTGCGCATCCGGGCGCGAAGCGTGTGGGGATTGATGCCGAGACGGGCCGCGGCGCCTGACGGCCCCTCGATGCGGCCGCCCGTCGCGACGAGAGCGGACTCGATGTGTCCGATCATCGCGGCATCGAGCGAGGCTGCGTGCTGTGCCGCGGCGCCGGATGCCGCGACCGTCGGGTCGCCCTGCGCCTCGTGCGCACTGCCCGCTGCGGACGGAGCCGCGGGCCGCTGGCCGCCGCCGAGCGCGGCCGCGATGTTGAGCTGCCTGCCCCCGCCGAGAATCGTCGCGCGCTCGATCACCGATGCCAGCTCGCGCACGTTGCCGGGCCAGTCATACGCGGCGAGCTGCGCCAGGTCGTCCGCCGACGGTTGCAGCGCAACGCCACCGAGACGCAGGCCCGCGCGCTGCGCGAAATGCCGCGCGAGGGCCGCGATGTCGCCGCGCCGCTCGCGCAGCGCCGGCAGGCGGATCGGGAAGACGCTGATGCGGTACCACAAGTCCTGGCGGAAGCCGCCCTGCGCCACCATCTCCTGCAGGTCGCGGTGCGTGGCGGCCACGAGGCGCACGTCCACGCTCAGCGGACGATGACCGCCCACGCGTTCGAAGCTGCCGTCCTGCAGGATGCGCAGCAGGCGCACCTGCGCCGCGAGCGGAAGCTCGCCGATTTCGTCGAGGAAGAGCGTGCCGCCGTCGGCGCGCTCGAACCAGCCCTTGCGCGCATTCACGGCGCCCGTGAAGCTGCCGCGTTCGTGCCCGAACAATTCGCTGTCCACGAGCTCGGACGGGATCGCGCCGCAATTCACGCGCACTACCGGCCCGGCGGAGCGGCGGCTGCGCTCGTGGATCGCACGCGCGATGACCTCCTTGCCGGAGCCGGTCTCGCCCAGGATGAGCACAGGGGCTTCGGTGGGCGCCACCTGGCCCACCTGCTCCATGACGCCGGCGAGGCCGGCCTCCGCGCCAACCACGGAATCGCTGATGTCGTCGCGTTGCAGGCGGGTGAGCAGCGCGCGATTGTCGGCCTCCACCGCCTCGCGCAACCGCGCCAGCTCCAGCACGCGGCGGTCGTTCAAGAGCGCGACGGAGATCGGCTCGAGCAATGACGCCAGCACAGTCTCGTGCTGGCTGTCGAAACTGCTGCCCGGGTAGCCGACGAGCAGCACGACGCCCACGGCCTGCTCGCCCTCGCGCAGCGGGCCCGCGAGGACATCGCCGGTCGGCCCCTGCGGCAGCAGAGCGGTGATCAGCGTGGTCGGCGCCGAGGTGGACGCGTGCAGGATGGCGCCGGCCTTGCACCACGCAAGCAGCGCCATGCTCTGCGACGACTCCAGCTCCGTGCGCGCACCGATCGACGGCAGCCCGGGACCCACCGCCGCCACGGTCTCCAACCGACCAAGCGTCGCGTCGAACCGCCGCACGAGCAGCGCCTGCAGCGGAATCTGGCTCGCGATGAGCGGCGCAAGGCTGGCCACCGAGTCGCCGATCTCGCTGTGGCGACAGGCCTGGCGCCAGGCCTCGATCAGGAATGGCATGGGGAGTCCGGTCACGAGGACGTGGAGTTTGCAAACGCCGTGCCACGCCCGTGTCGGGTCACGGAGCGTTCATGGCCGCGCCAGTATAGGCAACGGGTACACGCCACCGGCACCACGCGAAGCTGCGCACGCACGCCTCGGCAACGGCTCGAATCGTCGTGGCGCACACGCGCAACGCCCGTTGGCCGGCCGCGCTGGCATTGGGCGCACCCGCGAGGTGGCACGGTTTTTTCTCTGCCCCCCGCGACCCCTGGTGCGCACCGCGGAACCGGGACGCGCGCGCGTCCCCGCGGCGCGTCCCCTCTCGTGCCCGGGAACACTCCATGCTTCGACGTACGACCCGTCTTCTCGTTGCTGCCGCGGTGCTGGCGCTGCCAGCGGCGGCCGCGGCCCAATCCACCGACGACTCCCTCGACCTCGCGATCCTCGACGTGCTGAAGGCGCGCGGGCTCATCAATGACGCCGAGTACGCCGAGCTGCAGCAGCTCGCCCAGCAGCGCGTCGATGCGCACGCCAACGAGGTGGCGCTCATCGAGGCCAGCTTGCAGCGGCTCCAGGCGCCGGACGTCATGGTGCGCGGCGGGCAGCCCGGCAAGCTGGACTTCCGGTCCGCCGACGGCAAGTGGTCCATGAACATCAAGGGCAAGATGCAGGTGCGTGCCGAGAACGACAACTCCGACGCCGACACCGGTGACGGCACCAACTTCAGCGTCCCGCGCGCCTACGTCGGCTTCGAGGGCAAGGCCGGGGCTGAAAACGTGACCTACAAGCTCGAGTTCGACATCCCCACGCAGAGCAGCTTCACCTCGTCTTCCACCACCAAGAATTCCTCCCTGCGCGACGGCTACATCAATTGGGCCTTCGGCCCGCTGGCCGCGCTGCGCTTCGGACAGTTCAAGGTGCCGTTCGGGCGCGAGGAGCTGATCTCCAGCTGGGGGCTGTCGCTCATCGAACGCTCGATCGCGTCGACGGAGTTCGCGCCCTCGTACGAACCGGGCGCCATGCTCCACGGCATCCTCGGGGACGGCATGTTCGAGTACTACGCCGACATCAGCAACGGCCAGGGCCCCGGCGCGAGCAATGCGGCGGGCGAGGACCGCAACGGCCTGCGCAAGTCGGCGCGCATCGTCTGGAACGTGAACGACGTGCCGCTCAAGGCCGAGGGCATGTCGTTCTCGACGGTCGACGACGGCAGCACGAAGGCAGCCATCGGCGCCTCGTTCATGCAGAACGACGACTCCACCGGCAAGACCACGGTCACGCCGGGCGCCCAGACCAACACGTCGGGTATCGACGCGCAGGTCTTCTCCGGCCCCTGGTCGCTCCTCGCGGAACTCTACGACCGCAACGCGAACCTCAACAACGCCGACGGCATGCATGACTCCGGCGACACGTTCCAGGTCGGATACTTCCTCGTTCCCAACCGCTGGGAAGTCGTCGCGCGCAGTTCGCACATCAACTACGAGTCCGCGGACGACAAGAACGAGTACTCGGCCGGCGTGAACTACTACGTCGACAAGAACAACGGCAAGTGGCAGCTCGACTACAGCAAGCTGGACAACGACGGCTCCACTCCCGACCAGGACCGCATCCGCCTTCAGTACCAGATCCAGTTCTGAGTCCTCCGAGACCGGCCGGCACGAGACGGCCGGGGGACCGCGGCCGTCACGGGACACGGGAAGCCATGACCCGTGATGGCCGCATCCCGTGAAACTTGCGGGCGCGCCGCGGCAGCAGGTCGCAGCGCGCCCGTCCGCTTGCCGCGCGCCCGTGGTCATCCCGCACGAACGGGCACGAAGGGCCGAACCAGGGCCTTCGTACGCCGCCGCCGACGACGGCATGGCAGTTGCATCTGGAGCGCGCGCCGCCTGGCGAGCTCAACGGCCCGGCCAGGTGTTGCCCCGCTTCACAGCCCGAGGTCCACAACCATGCACACGCGGCCGCTCTCCCGACTTCCAGCCCTCGCGCTTCTCGCGGGACTCGCCGCCTGCGGCGACTCCCGCACTCCCGCGTCCGGCCCCTCCTCCGAATCCGGCGCTCCGCCTGCCGCTCAGGTCCTGCGCGTCGGGCACTTTCCCAACGTGACGCACGCGCACGGCCTCGTGGCGCACGCGCTCTCGCGCAAGGGCGAGGGCTGGTTCGAGCAGCGGCTCGGGCCGGACGTGCGCATCGAGTGGTACACGTACAATGCGGGGCCCAGCGCGATGGAGGCCATCCTCTCGGGCTCGCTCGACGTGACCTACGTCGGCCCGAACCCGGCGCTCAATGCGTACATCAGGTCCGGCGGCGCGGAGGTGCGCCTGCTCGCAGGCGCCACGAACGGCGGCGCGGCGCTGGTGGTCCACGGCGACGGACGCATCGCCGCACCCGAGGACTTCCGCGGCGGCAGGATCGCGACGCCGCAGCTCGGCAACACGCAGGACGTGTCCTGCCGCGCGTGGCTCGCGGCCCAGGGCTTCCACGTCACGCAGACGGGCGGCGATGTCAGCGTGCTCCCGACCGCCAACCCCGATCAGCTGGACCTCTTCGTGTCCGGCGCGCTGGACGGCGTGTGGACCGTGGAGCCCTGGGTCTCGCGCCTCGAACTGGAGTGCGGCGGCCGGATCATGCTGTCCGAGGACGACGCGATCACGACGGTGCTCGCGTGCAGCACCGCTTTTCTTGAGGAGCACCGGGACCTCGCAAAGCGCTTCGTGGCCGCGCACGCGGAGCTGACGGAATGGATCGAGGCGCACCCAGCCGAGGCCCAGGCGCTGGTGGCCGCCGAGCTGACCGAGGAGACGCACAGTCCGGTCAAGCCGGAGCTCATCGCTCACTGCTGGCCGCGACTGCACGTCACGAACGCCCTCGCGATCGAGCAGCTGCGCGACTTCGTGAAGGCGGCGCAGACGGCCGGCTTCCTCACCGACGCGGGTGACCTCGCAAACCTCGTGGTCGTGCCGTGATGTCCGCGGCGCAAGGCGAAGCGAATGCGGCACCGGGCAAGCTGGTGCTCGAGTCGGTCGGCAAGACCTTCCGTACCGCGCGCGGCGGCAGCGTCGAGGCGCTGGCCGACATCAACCTCACCGTGAACGAAGGCGAGGTCGTGTGCCTGGTGGGTCCCAGCGGCTGCGGCAAGTCCACGCTGCTTTTCATGGCGGCTGGCCTGGAATTCCCGGACAAGGGGCGCGTGCTCTCGGACGGCGTCCCGGTCACCTCGCCGGGGCGCGACCGCATGGTCATGTTCCAGGAGTCGGCGCTCTTCCCGTGGCTCGACGTCTACGACAACGTGCTCTTCGGCCTGAAGCTCAAGCCCGGGCTGGACCCCAAGGCGCGCTGCGAACTGGCCGACTTCTACCTCGACATGGTTGGGCTGGAGGACTTCAAGCACGCGAACGTGCACGAGCTCTCCGGGGGCATGAAGCAGCGCGTCGCGCTGGCGCGCTCGCTCGCCCCCAACCCGCGCATGCTGCTCATGGACGAGCCCTTCGCCGCGCTCGATGCGCTGACGCGCGACGTGCTGTACTTCGACCTGCAGCGCATCTGGGCCGCGCGGCGCAAAACGCTCGTCTTCGTGACGCACAACGTGCGCGAGGCCGTGTGCCTCGGCGACCGCGTCATCCTCTTCTCGCCGCACCCGGGGCGCATCCGCGAGGAGTTCGTCATCGACCTGCCCCGGCCGCGCAACGTGAATAGCGCGGCGCTCGCGGAGCTGTCGGCGCACATCACCGAGGCTCTCAAGAGTCATCTCCCCACCAACGGCTTCGGCTCGCGTGCGCGCCAGCGCGGTGGCCTGTCGCTGAAGTCGCTGGGCGGCCATGCGATGGACTTCGCGCGGCGCATGGATCCGCGCGACATCTTCGGCCGCGAGGCCGACGCGCACTCGGGCGACGTGCACGCGGGCGTCACGCAGCGCGGCGACGGCCCGGAGCACGGCGAGCCCTGGCGTCAGCAGCGCGCCGCAGGCGCCGGCCCCGACGCGCCCTTCCGCGGCGAGCTGCCCGCCGAGGTCGCCGCGGGCGGCGAAGGCGCGGAGGCGGAGGAGGCCGCTGACGCCATCGCCGGCAGCGACACCGGGCTCGAAGGAGCCGACGATCCCGCGCGCGACGAACGTCGCAGGGGCGAGCGTCGCAAGGGAGAGGCGCCATGAAGCGCTTCGTCATCGGCACGCTGTTCTTCGCCTCCCTGATCTTCGCGTGGCACCTGCTCGCGAATAGCGGGCGCTGGTCACCCGTATTGCTGCCCGATCCGTCGGCCGTCGGTCGCTACCTGTGGCGCGCGCTGCTGGACGGCACGCTGCTCGATGCCGCTTTCGTCACCGGCAGGCGGCTGCTGTCCGGCTACGCCATCGGGCTGCTGCTCGGACTGCCGTTGGGCTTCCTCACCGCGCGATTCCGCGCCTGCTCGGACACGCTCGGCGTGCTCGCGCTGGGCATGCAGACGCTGCCGTCCGTGTGCTGGGTGCCGCTCGCGCTCGTGTGGTTCGGGCAGACCGAGATGGCGATGCAGTTCGTCGTCGTCATGGGCACGCTGTGGGCGATCCTCATCGCGACGGACAACGGCGTGCGCCACGCGCCGCCGATCTACGCCCGCGCCGCGCGCACCATGGGCAGCCGGCGCTTCCACACGCTGTTCTTCGTGACGATGCCGGCGTCGCTGCCCTTCATCGTCTCCGGCATGAAGCAGGGCTGGGCCTTCGCGTGGCGCTCGCTCATGGCCGCGGAGATCTACGTCACGATCCTCAGCGGCCTCGGCCTCGGACACCTGCTGCACTACGGCCGCGAACTGCACGCCATGGACCAGGTCCTCGGCATCATGTTCGTGATCGTGCTCATCGGCCTGCTCGCCGACAAACTTCTCTTCGCCCCCGCCGAGCGCTTCCTGCACCGCCGCTGGGGCACGGGCGGCTGAGCACAGCCGCCACGGCGGTAACGCCACGAGGGACCGGAGGCGCGCTGCGGCCGCGGCGCGCGGCGCAGCTCAGTTCTGCGAGCGCGCCCCCTGCCGGCGGCAGGATGACCCGAGAAGGAGCGTGGACGCCGTGGCGGCGCCGCTCAGGATGCCGAGCATCGGCCAGGCCTGCGGCGTGCCCTTCAACACAATGGCCGAGGCAATGATGGCCGCCGCCCACAGGATCGAGTTTGCGACGGTTGCCGACTTGTTCATGCACCACCTCCGCGAACTGCCTGCCCGGGACGGGCACGCCGGAGCTCGCGGGACGAGCATACGCCGGAAGCGCTCGCCGAGTTGATGGCGCGCGGAAGGCTCCGCCTCAGCTCTGCGCGATCGGATTGCCGTCGATGTCCAGCTCGATCACCGGGCCGTAGCCCAGCGAATCCAGGCCCTCCTTCACCTTCTCGCTGTCGCCGACGACGAGGATCATCGCGCGGTCCGGGTGGATGGCCTTCGTCGCGAGCGCGTCGAGGTCGGCCTTGGAGATCGTGCCGAGCAGCGCGAGCCGCTGTGCGGGATAGTCGTCCGGGTAGCCGAGCTGGCTCACGTTGTCGAGCAGGCCGGCGAGGCTTCCGATGGACTCGTACTGACGGTTCATCGACTGCGCCAGGGCCTCGCGAGCGAAGACGGTCTCCTCTTCCGTGACGCCCTCCTTGATGGCGTTGAGCTCCTTCATGAGCTCGATCACGGACTCCTTCGTGACGTCCGTGCGCACCGGGCTGCTCGCGGTGAAGCTGCCCGGTCGCAGGCCGCCCGCGAAGCCGGTGCGCGCGCCGTAGGTGTAGCCCTTGTCCTCACGCAGGTTCATGTTGATGCGGCTGCTGAAGGCGCCGCCGAGGATGTAGTTCAGCACGGACAGCGGATAGTAGTCCGGATCCGTGGCCGCCACGGAGGCGTGCCCGATGCGGATCTCGGACTGCGGCGAACCGGGCTTGTCCACGAGGTAGATGCGCGTGCCGTCCACGGTGGGCCGCACCGACGCGGCGATCGGCGCGGGCGCCGCGCCCTTCCAGCTGGCCACCAGCGGCGCGAACAGGTCGTGCACCGCGGCGGGCTGCAGGTCGCCGACGACGATCAGCCGCGAGCCGCCGGGCACCACATTCGCCTTGTAGAAGGCCTTCACGTCATCGAGCGTGAGCCGCGACACGGACTCCGTCGTGCCGGCCGACGGCCAGCCCGCGGGGCTGTCCTTGCCATACTGCAGGCGGCCCCACGCGTTGCCGACGATCGTGCGGATGCTGTCGCCGCGCGTCGCCAGCGCCGCGAGGCGCTGCGTGCGGATGCGCTCGAAGTCCTGCTGCGAGAAGCGCGGACGCAGCAGCACGTCCTGCAGCAGGCCGACGGCCGCGGGCAGGTTGCGCTGCAGCACGCGCAGCGAGATCACGATCTCGTCGTCGTTCGCCGACACGTTGAGGTTGGCGCCCAGCTCATCCAGCCGGTCGGCCAGCTCCGTCGTCGAGAGCGTGGTCGTGCCCTCGTTCATGAGCTCGGCCGTGAGCGACGCGAGGCCGACCCGGTCGAGAGTCTCGCGCATGCTGCCGGCCGGCACAGCCAGCTGCATCGTGACGAGCGGCAGCTCCGTGTAGAGCGTGCCGGTGACCATCACGCCGTTGGCCAGCATGTCGTGCCACAGCACCGGCGGGCGGAAGGCGGTGGGCGCGGACGGCTGCGGTTGCGTGCTGCGGTCCACGCCCTGCTCGACGGCGAGCTGCGCGCTGCTGCGGCCCGACGCGGCCATGTCCAGCTTGCCGAGCGGCACCACCGACATGATCACGGCCGGACGGCCGATGAGGTAGCGCTGCAGCACCGACTGCACCTGCGCCGGCGTGACCGCGAGCACCTGCTTCAGGAGGCCCGTGGCCGTGGCCGGGTCACCGGTGAAGGTGTTGGCCTCGGCCAGCGCGGACGTGCGCGCGGAGACCGTCTCGAGGCGGTTCACGAAGTTGGCCTCGTAGCGCGTCTGCTGGCGCTTGAGCGCCGCGGCGTCGATGCCGTCGTGCGCGGCCTTCGCGAGCAGGTCGTGCACCTTCTGCTCCAGCGCATCGAGCGTGACGCCCGGCGCGGCGCGCACGGTGATGTCGAACTCGCCGGCGACCTCGCCGCTGTCCTGCGACGCGGAAACGCGCGTGGCAAGCACCTCGTCGATGGTCAGCGCCCGGTCGAGGATGGCGGACTTGTTGGCCGAGAGCACGGCCGAAAGCATGAGCAGCGCGGCCTCGTCCTCGGAGTTCTTCGGCACGCTCGGCCACGTGATGCTCAGCTCGGGGAGCTGCACCTTGTCCTCGGCGACGAGGCGCATCGTCTGCTCGAGGCCTGCGGGCCGCGCGACGGGACGGGCCACGTCCGGGCCGCGCGGGATGCCGCCGAACCACTTCTTGGCCGGCGCGAGCGCCTGCTCCACGTCGACGTCGCCGCCGATGGCGAGCGTCGCGTTGTTCGGGCCGTACCAGCGGCGGAAGAAGCCGCGCACGTCCTCGAGCGACGCCGCCGTGAGATCCTCGTGGCTGCCGATCGTGAGCCAGCTGTAGGAATGCCCGTGCGGATAGAGAGCGGCCATGACGTCCTTGCCGGCCTGCGCGTAGGGCACGTTCTCGTAGTTCTGGCGGCGCTCGTTCTTCACCACCTCGCGCTGGTTGTCCAGCTTCTCCTGCGTGATCGCGCCGAGCAGGAAGCCCATGCGGTCCGCCTCGAGCCACAGCGCGGTCTCGAGCTGGTTGGACGGCAGCGTCTCGAAGTAATTGGTGCGGTCGCGATTCGTGGTGCCGTTGAGCGTGCCGCCGGCGCCGCTGACGAGCTTGAAGTGCCCGTCGTCGGCGACGTGCGCGCTGCCCTGGAACATGAGGTGCTCGAACAGGTGCGCGAAGCCGGAGCGTCCGAGTTCCTCGCGCCCGCTGCCCACGTGGTAGTTCACGTAGACGGCGACGACCGGGTCGCTGTGGTCCTCGAGGATCACGACCTCGAGTCCGTTCTCGAGCACGAACTTCTGGAACGGGATCTGCATCTCCTGGGAAGCAGCATTCGATGTCATCGCGAGCAGCGCTCCGGCGAACAAGGGAAGAGCGGAGAGGACCGAAAACGAGCGGTGGTGCGTCGTCATGTGTGGCAGCAGCCTCCGGAGGCGGGACCTGTGGACCTCGCGGCCGACGCGATGGGCGCCGGCCCGGGAGCCGCGCCATGCCGGCGCGACGAGGCGCGGAAGCCTAGCATCCGGGCCACGCATCGCGCTCCCGTGCGGCGCGTCGCGGCGCGGTGCCGGAGCGTGGCTATGCTTGCGGCGCGACAGCGCGGCGATGCGGTGGCGAAGTCGCGCCGCGCCCGCTCCGGAGACCAGAACGACATGACACAGCAACCCGAGACGATTCGAGTCGAAGCCACCTGCGCTCCCGTGGCGGCCGCCCCGACCTCGACGGCGTCCCCCGCCGAGCCCGCAGGCCAGGCCGGAATCGCTGGCATTGCGGGCTCCGCGCACGCTGCCACCGCTCCGGGCATCGCTGCCGACGCCGCCTCGGCCGAAGGCACGGGCCCGTCCGCGGGCGATGCCGCGGGCGCTGCCGCCAACGGCGCCTCGCCGAGCGGGCCGTCCGCGCGCCTCCTCGCGCCCTGCGTGCTCGTGATCTTCGGCGCCTCGGGCGACCTCACGCACCGCAAGCTGGCGCCGGCCCTGCTGCGACTCTCACAGCAGGGGCTCCTGCCCGAACACTTCGCCATCGTCGGCTACAGCCGGCGCCCCGACAGCGACGAGGCGCTGCGCGCGAGCCTGGCCGCCGCGATCGCGGCGCGCCGGCCGGCACACGGCGCGCCCGATGGCGCAGCATGGTCGCGCTTCGCGGCCTCGGTGCATCACGTGCGCGGCGACTTCGACGACAGCGCCGGCTATCGCGCGCTGAAAGAACGCCTGGCGACCCTCGATGCCGGCGCGGGCACCGGCGGCAATCGCCTCTTCTATCTGGCCACGCCGCCCGCTGCCTATCCGCAGATCCTGCGCGGGCTGCACGAGAACGGCCTGCTCACGGCCGTGGACAGTCGGCCCTGGACGCGCGTCGTCATCGAGAAGCCCTTCGGCCACGACTGCCGGAGCGCGCAGGAGCTCAACGCGCTGGTCGGGCATGTGCTCGACGAACGGCAGACCTTCCGCATCGACCACTTCCTCGGCAAGGAGACCGTGCAGAACATCCTCGTGTTCCGCTTCGGCAACTCGATGTTCGAGCCGCTGTGGAACCGCAAGCACATCAGCCACGTGGAGATCACGGCCGCCGAACCGCTGGGCATGGAGGGCCGCGGCCGCTTCTACGACAAGGTCGGCGTCGTGCGCGACATGCTGCAGAACCACCTGATGCAGGTGCTCGCGCTGGTGGCGATGGAGCTGCCCATCACCTTCAAGGCCGACGACGTGCGCGACGCGCGCGTGCAGCTCTTCCGCTCACTGCGGCCGATTCTCCCCCACGAGGTCGGCGAGCATGCCGTCTTCGCGCAGTACGCGGGCTTCCGCGACGAGCCCGACGTGCCACGCGACTCGCGCGCCCCGACCTACGCGGCGCTGCGCGTGCTCGTCGAGAACTGGCGCTGGCAGGGCGTGCCCTTCTTCCTGCGCAGCGGCAAGCGGCTCGCGGCGCATGCCACGGAGGTCGTCATTCACTTCCAACCCATTCCGCTGTGCCTGTTCGGCTCGGACGAGACCTGCCAGCATGTAGAGCCCAACGTGCTCACGCTGCGCATCCAGCCAGACGAGGGCATCTCGCTGCGCTTCGCCGGCAAGCGTCCGGGCGACGACCTGGACGTCGCCACCGTGGACATGGACTTCTCCTACCGGCGCGCCTTCGGCCAGGCCAGCCAGGACAGCTACCAGCGCCTGCTGCTCGACGCGCTGCGCGGCGACGCGACCCTCTTCACGCGACGCGACGAGGTCGAACACTGCTGGCGCTTCGTGGACCCGCTGCTGGCGGCGTGGGAGCGCCCCGAGGGCGATCCGTTGCCGCTGCACGAATACGCGCAGGGCAGTCAGGGCCCGGCCGCCGCCGACGAGCTGCTGCTCGCCGATCACCGTCGCTGGACGCCGATCCGCGCGCGGCCGATGTCGTGAGTCACGACGAGCGACTCACCGTCGTGGAGGATGCCGAGGCAGCCGCGCAGGTGGTCGCGGACCTGCTGCTGCGTCTCGCGGAGAAGGAACTGTGCGACAGGCCGAGCCTTGGCGTGGCGCTTGCCGGCGGCAGCACGCCGCGACGCTGTTATGAACTCCTCGCGCTCGCCGTGCGCGAGGGCCGCGCCTCGCTGGCCGGCTGGGACGTCTTCCTCGGCGACGAGCGCGTCGTGTCACCGGACGACGCGGGCAGCAATGGCCGCATGCTCCGCGACACGCTCGTGAACGGCGGCGCGCTGCCAGCCGCACGCCTGCACCGCATGGTCGATGCCTGGGACCCGACCGAACCGCCGGAGGCTGCCGCGGAGCGCGCCGCCGTCCGCTACGCCGCCGCGCTGCCCGCGACGCTCGATGTGCTGCTGCTCGGCATCGGCGCCGACGGCCACACCGCCTCGCTGTTTCCCGGATCGCCCGCGCTGCAGGAACGCGAGCGGGCCGTCCTCGTCACGCACGCACCCGTCGAGCCGCACCTGCGGATCTCGCTCACGCCGCCGGCACTGGCCGCGGCACGGCACGTGGTGGTGCTCGCCTCGGGCGCGTCGAAGGCAGCCGCGGTCCGGAGCGCTCTGCAGGGCACACCGGACGTGCAGGCCACGCCGGCACAACTGGTGCGGCACGCGCACTGGGTGCTGGACCGCCCCGCCGCCGCGCAACTCCGCCCCTGAGCGCAGCGAGCCGCGTCGCGCGCCGCATGCCGGTGCGACAGGCGGCAGCACGAAGCCCCGCATCGCGACGGGCGGACGGTCGCGCCGGGCTCTATCTTCACCTCGTCCCGACCGATACAACGGGACGCTCGCCCCGCGCACGGCCGTTCGCTCGGCCGCGCGGACGGCGGGCCCCGCTTCCCGGAAAGAAGTCTTGGCCCTTCGCACCCTCGACCGATCCATCCAGCTCAGCGGCCTGGCCATCGTGCCGGGGATGCCGATCTGCCAGCAGGACCTGCCGCTCGATCGCTATCAGCAGGAGTTCCGGCCCTACGCGGAGGAGTACCTCGCCCTGCCGGGCCGCACGCCCGAGATCGTGCTGCCGTGGATGGACAACTACCTGAAGCCGGCGCTCGCGCACTTCGGCGACAAGCTGCTGCTGCTCGCGCACTACTACATGGGCGGCGAGATCGTGAAGCTGGTCGAGCACTACGGCGGGCGCGTCGCGGACAGCTACGAACTCGCGCTGCAGGCGGCTGCCAACCCGCGCGCGGAGTTCATCGTGGAGTCCGCCGTGCACTTCATGGCGGAGTCCATCGCCACGCTGGCGCACCCCCACCAGCAGGTGTTCATCACCAATCCGCGCGCCGGCTGCACGATGGAGATGTTCGCCAAGGAGTTCCACGTCGCGCCATTCTTCGAGCAGCTGCAGGAGCGCTACGGCGATCGCTTCCTCGTCGTCGCGTACATGAACACGAGCGGCCGCGTGAAGGCGCTGGCCGGGCAGACCGGCGGCGCCGTCTGCACGAGCAGCAATGCGAAGCTTGTCCTGCAGTGGGCGCTGGCGCAGGGCCGCAAGGTGCTCTGGGTGCCGGACCGGCACCTCGGCGAGGTGGCCTGCTGGCAGGCGGGCATTCCGCCGGAGCAGCAATACCTGTGGCCCGCCGGCACCGAGGGCATGCTGAAGAAGGTGTCGGGACTGAAGCCCGATGAGCTGGCGCGTCTCGATGCGGCGCGCGTCGTGCTCTGGGGCAGTTCCTGCGGCGTGCACACGGTCTTCAAGCCGTCGATGGTGGATTACTGGCACGGCCGCGGTTTCCGCGTGCTGGCCCATCCGGAGTGCCCGCTGCCCTTCGTGCAGGCCGCGGACGGCGCCGGCAGCACGAAATTCCTCTGGAATGCGGTGATGACCGCGCCTCGCGGCGACAGGATCGCCATCGCCACCGAAGCTCATTTCACGAGCAACGCCCGTGAGCAGGGCCGACTGCGCGGCGTGGAAGTCGTCCACGTCGCGGACATCCCCGATCCTTCCTTTCATTCCACCGGCTGCGGCTGCGCCACGATGTCGCGCAACGACCCGCCGCACCTCGTGGCCACCGTGGACCTGCTTGCCAGGGGCCGGCTCCCCGACATCAACCGCGTGCTCGTCGGCGACTGCGTCGACGAAAGCTCCGGCTTCCGCGAGAGACTCGACGACGACGAGCGCGCGGCGGTCGCCACGCACGCGCGCGCCGCCCTGCAGCGCATGGTGCAGATCACCGAAGCCGACCGGGGCTGAGCAGCAGCATGGCCACGATCTCGCCAGCGAATCGCCCGGTGCTGCTCGTGCTCATCGACACCGAGGAGGAGTTCGACTGGGACGCCGGCTTCCGCCGCGAGAACGCCGGCGTCACCGCGATGGCGCACGTCGGGCGCGCGCAGGCGATCTTCGACGAATACGGCATCACGCCGACCTACGTCGTCGACTATCCCGTGGCCAGCCAGCGACAGGGCAACGAGATGCTGCGCGAGCTCGCGACCTCGGGCCGCGCGGTCATCGGCGCACACCTGCACCCCTGGGTCACGCCGCCGTACGACGAGGAACTCTGCCTGCGCAACTCCTTCCCCGGCAACCTGCCCCGCGAGCTGGAAGCCGCCAAGCTGCGCGCGACCGTGGAGGCCATCGAGGCGGGCATCGGCGTGCGCCCCGCCGTCTACCAGGCCGGCCGCTACGGCCTCGGCCCCCACACGCACGAGCTGCTCGAGTCGCTCGGCTTCGACGTGGACTTCTCCGTCTGCCCGCCCTTCGACTACCGCAACGAGGGCGGACCCGACTACAGCGCCTCCAGCACGGAGCCCTACTGGTTCGGTGACAAGCGCCGCATGCTCGGCATCCCGCTGACCGGTGCGTACACGGGGCTGCTGTCCGGGGCGGCGCACGGGCTGCACACCTGGGCCAATCGGCCGTCGCTGGCCTGGGCGCGGCTGCCGGGCCTGCTCTCGCGGACCGGCCTGCTCGACCGGCTGCGGCTGTCGCCCGAGGGTTTCGACACCGGCGATCATCGGCGACTGCTGCACGAGTTGCTCGCACGCGGCCAGCGCACCTTCGTGTTCAGCTTCCACTCGCCGTCGCTCAAGCCGGGCTGCACGCCGTACGTGCGCACCGAGACCGAGCTGGCGGAGTTCCTCGATCGCTTCCGGCGCTGCTTCGACTTCTTCTTCGGCGACCTCGGCGGGCTCTCCCTGACGCCGCTCGAGCTGCGCACGCGCCTGTCCGAGACCGCGACCTGACGCGATGCGAGTCCTCGGGATCTCGCCGCTCGACAAGGACGCCACGGCCTCGCTCGTCGAGGACGGACGCATCGTGTTCGCGGCGGGCGAGGAGCGCTTTTCGCGCCGCAAGCAGCACGCCGGCTTTCCGCGACAGTCGATCGAGGCCGCGTTCGCTTTCGCCGGCGTGACGCCCGAACAGGTGGACGTCGTCTCGTACCCGTTCTTCAATGCGGAGCGCGAGGCGGAACTCATCGCCGCGGCCTTCGACGCGGAGCGGCGCGAGCAGGCCGACTTCGTCACGCCGGACCTGTCGGCCCTGCTCGCCGCCGCCGACGCGCGCGTGCCAGCCCGCGGCGCAACGCCGCCCGGGCTGTCCACGCCGGAGCAGCGCATGGCGAAGGGACTGGCCAAGCGCCTCTTCTACAGGCTGGTCGGCGTCACGCCCGCTCTCTCCGAAGCGGTGACGCGACGCATGAGCGAGCGCTGGGCCGAGCTCGCCGTGGCGGGGCATCGGCACTGGCAGAACGAGCTGGAGCAGGGGCTGCAGCGGATGGGCCTGGCGGGCAAGCTCAGGCGTCACGAGCACCACTTCTCCCACGCCTGCAACGCCTACTACACCAGCGGGCAGCCGCGCGCCCTCATCGTCACCATCGATGGCTACGGCAGCGGCCTGGCGGGCTCGATCTCGCTGGGCGACGGCGGGCAGATCACGCGCCTGCACGGCCTGCCCTTTCCGCATTCGCTCGGGACCTTCTACGAGGCCGTCACGTCCTCGCTCGGCTTCCAGCCGGACCGCCACGCGGGCAAGATCGTGGGGCTCGCGGCATACGGCGACCCGGCCGTGCTCTCGGAACTGCTGCTGGCGCGCATCCGGCAGTCCGGAGAGAGCTTCCGCATCGCGCAGAACCTCAACATCTTCTTCTCGCGGCACCTGGCTTCGCGCTACGCGATGATCGACCTCGCGGCGGCGTGGCAGCACGTGCTCGAGGTCGTCGCAGTGAACTGGGTGCGGCATTGGGTCGCGGCGACGGGCTGCGGGCACCTCGTGCTGTCCGGTGGCGTGACCGCGAACGTGAAGCTCAATCAGCGGCTGCACGCGATCGAAGGCGTGGAGAGCATCTTCATCTATCCCAACATGGGCGATGGCGGTTGCGGCACGGGCCTCGCGCTGCACGACTCACGGGCCGCCGCGGGCCCTCTGCACGACGTCGGCACGCCCCTCCACGACGTCTATCTCGGGCCGGAGTTCAGCGAAGAGCAGATCCTCGCCGCGCTGCAGCAGGCGCAGGTTCCGTACAGCCGGCCGGCGGACCTGGCGGCCGAGGTCGCGCGGCGCATTCACGCAGGCGAGGTCGTTGCGCGCTTTGACGGGCGCATGGAGTACGGGCCTCGCGCGCTCGGCAACCGCTCGGTGCTCTACCACGCGCGGCAGCCCGAGGTGAATCAGTGGCTCAACCAGCGGCTGGGACGCACCGAGTTCATGCCCTTCGCGCCGGTGACGCTCGCGGAGTCTGCCGACCGCTGCTACCGCGACCTCGGCGGCATGCGCCACGCCGCGGAGTTCATGACCATCACGGCGGACTGCACGCCGTGGATGTCCGAGCACTGTCCGGCCGCCGTGCACGTGGACGGCACCGCGCGGCCACAGCTCCTGCGCCGCGACGTGAATCCCGGCTTCCACGCGATTCTCGCCGAGTACGAGAAGCTCTCCGGCATCCCCACCCTGATCAACACCAGTTTCAACATGCACGAGGAGCCGATCGTGTGCTCGCCGGCGGACGCCCTCCGCGCCTTCCGGCTGGGGCGGCTGGACGCACTCGCGATCGGCCCCTTCCTGGTGCCCTCCACGCAGGCCGACCGGCCCCCTTCCGTAGTGACCGCCGCGACATTGGGCAAGCCGGGCTGAGCAACTCTCTTCGCGCGGATGCCGCGACCCCCCGCGGCCTTCCTGCCTCGCTTGACAGCTTCGGCGAAGGGCATCAAGCTGTCGGCAGTCTTCGGAAAGAGTTGGTAGCCAAGTCATCGGAATGCTTCGGGCCGGGATGCTGCCGGTGTCCACCCGATCGTTCTGCTTCCGAGGCACGGATCTTCTCCTCCGACTTTCACAACCGCCCTCGGACTCACTCTCATGTCGAAGCGCCACGTGCTCGGTGCCACCTTCATTACCCTGGCGACGGCCCCGTTCGCGCTGGCCCAGGTCGGCTTCGACCTCGTCGAGATCAATGCGGCGCCCGGCCCGCAGAATCCCGGTGTCGCCTTCACGTTCGTGCCCGTCGAAACGATCACGACCGAGGCGGCCGGCGTGAGCGTCGCCGACGTGAACAACGACACCTTCCTGGACATGCTGATCTGCGGCACGGAGGGCAAGGCCAACGAGTTCTACCTCAACAACGGCAACGGCACGTTCACCGAGTCGGCCGCGCTGTTCGGAATCGACGAACCCTCCAAGCGCCGCGGCAACTCGATCTTCTTCGACTTCGACAACGACGGCGACCTCGACCTGATCACGTGCGGCTACCCGGGAGAGCTCACGGTCAACCTCGACCTGTACTCGCTGCACCGGAATGACGGCCCGGCGGGCAGCTACCACTTCACCGACATCACGGCCAGCAGCGGCGGCTTCGTGCTCGCGCCGACCGTCGAGACCACCGTCATCGGCGTGGCCGGCGGCGCGGCGGTCGGCGACTACAACAACGACGGCTTCCTCGATGTCATCGTCACCTACTGGTACAGGAACAACCTGCTGCTGGGCTACGACAGGGACCAGTTCCGACTCTGGAAGAACGTGCCGAATCCGGCGCGGGACATGGGCCAGCCCGACTACACGCCGCGTCTGCTGGTGGACGCGACGATTGAAGCGGGCCTCGACGGCGCCGCCTTCGGCGAGGTCTGGATGCCAAGCTTCATCGACTTCAACCGCGACGGAAAGCTTGATCTGCACATCAACGTGGAGACCGCGGCGGACGAACTGCGCCTGAACAACGGCAACGGCACCTTCGGCCCGAACATCGCCACGTCGGTCGGCATGAACTACAACGCGACCGGCTCGCTGCTCTGGGGCAACGAGATGGGCATCGCCTTCGCCGACTACGACAACGACGGCGACATCGACACCTACCACACCAACTCGACCTTCGGCTCCGCCGTTCCCAGCAAGGTCGATGCCTTCTATCGCAACGACAGCGACCTGAAGATCGGCGGATTGGGCCTGAAGTTCACGCACATCGGCCCGGTCACGGGCATCAACACCAACGTGACGACCGGCATCGGCTGGGGCGCCGCCTTCGTGGACCTCGACAACGATGGCGACAAGGAGCTCATCAACGCGCGCGGCCTCGGCAGCGCCACGGCGCCCAACTACATCTGGAACAATCTGTTCCCGCAGCTCGCCTCCGACGGCAAGTCGACGAAGCTGCAACTCATCAATACGTTCTGCCCGCAGTACTCCGGCGTCGGCGGCACGCTCGACACCGCACGCTCGATGGTGCCTTTCGACTTCGACAACGACGGCGACCTCGACGTGGCCTACACGCGCAGTCAGGACGTCATGCCGCCGATGGGCGCCAACCTGAAGGCCGGCTTCTTCCTCAACACGCTCAACAACGGCAAGCCCTCGCTGCAGCTGGACCTCAAGCAGAGGGGCGGCAGCCTCAACACCGTCGGCACGCGGGTCTTTCTGCGCACCGGCGGCACGACCGGCGTCGTGCAGATGTGCGAGGTCAAGGCCGGCAGCAGCTTCCTCGGCCAGGAGCCTTACCGCCTGCACTTCGGACTGGGCAGCGCCACCGGCGCCGACTGGCTCGCGATCCGCTGGTTCGACGGCAGCCAGCAGGTGGTCACGCCAGCGGGCCCGCCGCTGGCCGGATTCCAGAGCGTGACGCACGCCGCGCTCGACTCCACCGGCGACCTCGACGGCGACCTCGACACGGACGCCGCCGACCTCGCGCTCTTCGTCACCGCGATGAACAGCAAGGCCGATGTCGACCTCATCTCGCCGAATTGGCCGTGGCGCCAGACGGCCGACGCCGACGGCAACGGCGTGCTCGACTCGCGCGACCTGGCAAAGTTGCGCGCGCTCGTGCCCGGCACCTTTGCCAGCCTCGGCAACGGACTGGCCGGCACGCACGGCATCCCGGTGCTCACGGGCAGCGGCCCGCTCACCGGCGGCAGTCCCGTGAACCTCACGCTCAGCAGCGCAAAGGAGAATGCCAACTGGTGGATGATCACCGGGTTCAGCGTGCTGGCGGGCAATCTCAAGGGCGGCGTCCTCGTGCCGGACGTCAACGTGCTCATCGGCCCGCTGCCCACCACGCCCGCGGGAAGCCTGCCGCTCAACGGCACGTGGCCCGTCGGTCTGCCGTCGAACTTCCAGTTCTTCTTCCAGGCCTGGGTCCAGGACCCGGCCGGCGTGAAGGGCTTCGCCTCCACCAACGCGCTCTCGGCGCTCACGCCGTGACGCGCTAGCGTCTGCGCTTGAGGCTGCGCAGCGCCGTCACGATCGCGTGACGTTCGTCCCGTTCGAGAAAGCCGCCCGCGAGCATCCAGAACATCCATGCGAGAAAGGCCGCGAGCTTGATGCCGATGCTGGCCGGACCGGGCGTCAGGTCCGCCAGCACTCCGGCCACGCAAAGGACGGTGGCCGAGAGCGCCGGCATGAGCAGCCGACGCCAGGGCCAGGCCACCTTGAAGACCGGGCGCACGGCGCGCACGCCCATGATCACGAGCAGCGCGAAGGTGATCATCGTGGCCCACGCGGCGCCCATGAATCCAAGTTCGGGAATCAGCGCGAGATTCAGCAGGATGTTGACGGCCACCGCGATGCCGGTGAGCACCGGCAGCATGTCCGTCCGCTTCATGATGTAGAAGCCGGTCTGGACCAGCTGGGAGAAACTCCAGAACCAGTAGCCGGCGCAGATGAGGGGCACCGCGGGCCAGGCCGCGTGGAAGCCGGGCTTGCGCGCCATGAGCACGACGGCCTCGCGCGCGAGAAGCGACATGAACAGGCAGCAGGCGGTCATGGCGAACATGAAGTACGGCGCGATACGGCCGATGATGCTCCGCCTCTTCTCGTTGTCCGCGAGCGAGAAGACGTACGGAAACCAGACCATCATGAACGGCGTCAGCAACGCGTAGTTGGGGACGTAGCCGAAGTTGTAGGCGAGGCTGTAGATGCCCACCTGGGTGTTGTCGGTGGCGGCCTTCAGGATGAAGCGGTCGCCGGAGTGCAGCCAGAACTGAAGCAGGCCTGTCGGCACGAGCGGCAGCACGAAAAGCGCCAGGGTGCGGAAAATCGCAGGAGAGAAGCGCAGCCCGATGACCGGCAGCACGAGGAAGCTCATGAAGATCAGCGTGAGCGCCTCGCCGATGAGCATGGCGTAGAGGAGTCCGAGCACGCCGAGCTGCAGCCCCGCCACGAACCAGATCATCAGGCCCAGCTCGATGCAGAGCTTGACCAGCGAGACCGCGGTGAACAGCGTGCTGCGGTTCTCCGTGCGCAGGTACTGGAAGAACATCTCGCGAACCGTCTGCAGCACGAGGATGCCGAGAGCGACGAGCACCAGGCGCGTCATGCCGGGGAAATCGTCCCCGAGCAGCCGCCCGATCGGGGCCGCGAACAGCGCAATGAGGCTGCCCACGAGCAGCGACGCACCCGCCACCGAGATGAGCGCCGTCGACACGACCATGCGCCGGTAGTCAGGCTCCTGCTTCTCGAAGTAGAAGCGGGCCATGGCGCTGGCCATGTTGGAGCCCGCCAGGATGGCGAGCACCGAGAGCATCGTGTACAGCATCTCCTTGATGCCGTAGTCCCGTTCCGTGAGGTACGTCGTGTAGAACGGGATGAAGAGGAAGGACAGCAGCTTCGATGCGTGGCTCGCCACCGCATACACCACCGTGTGGCGCGAGAGGCGGGAGAGGGCATCCTTCAACAAGCTCGCGAACTCCGTCCCGGGACTGCCGCCGCGCCTGATGCGGCACGTCCGCCGACCAGCGCCGACGAGCCGCTCTTCATCGTCCAGCCGGCGGCCCGGACATCAATCATCTGGTGCGCCGAGGGGGCGGGTGTTCTGCCGGGGTGGCGGGCCTCAGCGGAAGGAGGCCATCAGTTCCGCGAATTGCTCGCGGCTCGGGCGCAGATCCTTCTCGTTCAGCGTCGCAAGCGCCGCGTCCGGGAGGTGCTTGGACTCCTCCAGGGGCGGCGATGAGGCGGCCGGGTCGCAGTACAGCAGGCCCGTGTACACGTGGCCGGCCTCTCCGCGGTCCCGCTGGAGCACGGCCAGGGCCGCGGCACGGTCCGTCGGATCGTGCTCTTGGTCGGCCAGCTTGTGCACGACGAGGTGGCTTCCGTCCGGCATGTCCACGGAGACGACCGAGCCGGGCGCCTGCTCCACCTGCACCGCGTCGTACGGTGCAACGAAACCGAGCTCGTGCAGCGTGACGTTGTGCTCCTTGAGCCAGGCGAAACCCTTGGTGCTGTCCGCGAGGTTGTTGAACGTGACGCAGGGCGAGATCGCATCGATGAGCGCGAAGCCCTTGTGGGCGATGGCCGCCCGGATGAGCGCCACCATCTGCTTGGCGTCGCCGCTGAAGCTGCGCGCGACGAAACCGCAGCCAAGGTCCATCGCGATCTGGCACAGGTCGATGTCGGCGTAGTCGTTGACGTCGCCGCTCTTGACCTTGGCGCCCTTGTCGGAGGTCGCGGAGAACTGGCCCTTGGTCAGGCCGTACACGCCGTTGTTCTCGACGATGTAGACCATGTTCGTGTTGCGGCGCACCGCGTGCACGAACTGCCCCATGCCGATGCTGGCCGTGTCGCCGTCACCGGAGACGCCGAGCACGACGAGGTGCCGGTTGGCCATGGCCGCGCCGGTGGCCACCGAGGGCATGCGCCCGTGCACCGAGTTGATGCCGTAGCCCTTGTTGATGAAGTACGCGCCGGTCTTGGACGAGCAGCCGATGCCCGAGGTCTTGGCCACGTTGTACGGATCCACGCCGGACTCGTACGTGGCCGCGATGATGTGGCGCGTGATCTGGTCATGTCCGCAGCCGAGGCACAGCGTGCTCTTGGCGCCGCCGTAGTCTGCGCGGGCCAGGCCGATGTGATTGGTGCTGGCAGTCGTCTCAGACATGGGCGGGCTCCCGCTTGCCGACGGACAGCGCCTGCACGACCGGTGTGGCCGACATCGGCATGCCGCCGTATTCGAGGATGGAACGGATCCTGGTGATGCACTCCGGCACGGCCAGCCTGATGATGTCCGTCAGCTGCCCGTCGCGGTTCTGCTCGACGACGTAGATGCTGCGGCAGCTGCGCACGAACTCGAGCACCTCGGCGTGCAGCGGCAGGGCGCGCAGCCGGCAGGAGCGCGTGCGCAGCCCCTCGCGGGCGAGCACGTCGCGCGCCTCGTCCACGGCGAAGCTGCTGCTGCCGAAGTGGATCAGGCCGATGTCGCCTTCACCGGTGATCACCGGCGCCGGCGTGTGCGCCGTGCTGCCCGTGATCTTCCGCTTGATGCGGTCCAGGACGACCTTGTACTCGTCGCTGTCCTCCGTGTAGCTGGCGCTCTCGGTGTGACCGCTGCCGCGCGTGAAGTACGGCGCCTTGGGGTGGTGCGTGCCCGGCAGCGTGCGGTACGGGATGCCGTCGCCGTCCACGTCCTTGTAGCGGCCGAAGTTCTCGACGGCCTTCAGCGCTTCCTTGTCGAGCACCTTGCCGCGGTCGTAGGGCTCGGTGAGCAGCGGGAAGGTGTCAGCCATCCAGATGTTCATGCCCATGTCGAGGTCCGTGAGCACGAACACCGGAGTCTGGTAGCGCTCGGCGATGTCGAAGGACTGCGCCGTGAGCTCGTACAGCTCCTGCGGGCCGGAGGGCAGCAGCACGATGTGCTCGGTGTCGCCGTGCGAGAGCCGGTAGCAGCTCTTGATGTCGCTCTGCTGAGTGCGCGTGGGCATGCCGGTGGACGGCCCGACGCGCTGCACGTCCACGATGACGCCGGGGATTTCCGCGTAGTAACCGAAGCCCACGAGCTCCGCCATGAGCGAGATGCCGGGGCCCGCAGTCGCGGTGAACGCGCGCGCGCCGGCCCAGCCCGCCCCCATGACGAGGCCGATGCTGGCCAGCTCGTCCTCGGCCTGGATCTGCGCGAAGCGCGCCTCGCCGGTGGTCTTGTCGACGCGGTATTCCTTGGCGAGGTCGATGAAGCCCTCGCACACGCTGGACGACGGCGTGATCGGATACCACGCGCATACGGTCGCGCCGCCGACCAGCGCGCCCAGAGCGGTGGCCGCGTTGCCCTCGATGAGGATCTTGCCGTCGGTCAGCTGGCGCGACTGCACGCGGAAGGGACAGCTGGCCTTGTCGAAATGCTCGCGGGCGTACTTCACGCCGGCGTGGACGACATCGAGGTTGAGCTTCACCACCTTGGCCTTGCCGTTGAACTGGTCGGCGAGCGTCTGCTCGAGCACGGTCATGTCGAGACCGAGGAGCTCCGCGACCACGCCGACGTAGACCATGTTGGCGAGCAGCTTGCGCAGGCGCGGGTCCGGGCCGAAGTCCTTGGCGATGGCGGCCATCGGCACCACGAACACCGTGATGTCGTCACGGCCGACGGCCTTGCTCGCCGACAGGTCCTCGTCGATGACGAGCACGCCGCCCGGCGTCACCAGCTTGATGTCCTGCGCGACGGTGGCCTCGTTGAAGGCCACGGTGAACTCGCGGCGCCCGCTGCGCGACTGCCAGCCGCGCTCGCTGACGCGCACGAGATACCAGGTGGGCAATCCCGCGATGTTGCTGGGGAACAGGTTCTTCGGCGCCACCGGCACGCCCATGCGGAAGATGGTCTTCGCGAGGATCGTGTTGGAGGAGGCGCTGCCCGAACCGTTCACGGTGGCGACAGCGAGGGTGAAGTCGTTGATGACCGGCGGTGCCATGCAGGGTGCCTTTGGGAGCGTGCCTTTGGGAGCGATGCCTTCGGGCGAGGTGCCTTGAAGTCCCCGCCTGGACGGCGGTGGAAGCGTGCGGTGGCGTGCGGCAGCGCCCGCTTGCGCAAGGCGCCGCGAAAGCGGAGTAGCGTAGCAACGCCCGTGCGCCGCGGAAATGGGCCGCGCCGCGGGGACCGGGCTGCGCCGATCCGCGGTCAGTCGGGGAGCTGGGCCATCAACTCGCGGATCTCGGCCCAGGGCTCGTCGTGGCCCTGCTTCGTCGCCAGGTCGGCCCCGAGGTCCAGTGTGGAACGGGCCTCGTCCCAGCGCTCCAGTTCGATGAGGCAGCGCCCCCGCTTGATCGCGGCGGTCATCCAGTCGGGCTTGAGCGTCAGGCAGCGTGCGTAGGCGGCCTCGGCGGCGGCCCAGTCGCCGGCCCCCAGGCAGGCCTGTGCGAGCGCGAAGTTGTGCAACGGATTGTCCGGCTCCTTCGCCACGAGGGCGGCGAATCGTGCGATGCGGTCGAGGCTCATCGGTGAGGAGTGTCCAGGGGGCCGGAGGTCCGGGAAGGCCAATGCGGAGAGCGTCGGCGGGCGGCCGGGCACCCGGGGCCCGGCGGGCTTGCAGCAGCGCGCGCCGCCAGCCAGCCTCTAGTGTCCAGTCGACCCCGGGGCCTGTCCATGCCATCCGCTTTCGCGCACTCCATCGCCGCGGTTCTGCTCCCCCACATGCCCGGAGAACCTGACGCTCCGGGGGGCCATGAAGCGCGCAGCCGCCTCGCGATCGACCTCGCGCGCTTCTGCGAGGTGCTCGCCGCCACCAACGAGACGATCAACCTGACCGGCATCACGGACGCCGAGGGCATGGCCGTGCGCCACGTGCTCGACAGCCTGCTCGCGCTGCCGCTGCTCGAAGGAACCACGACACTCATGGATCTGGGCTCGGGCGGCGGCATTCCCGGCATTCCGCTCGCCATCGCACGCCCCGACCTGACCGTTGCGCTCGTGGAGTCGCGCGAGCGCAAGGTGGCCGCGCTGGACGGCATCGTGAAGCAGCTCGGATTGTCGCCGCGAGTCACCGCCGTGCACGCTCGCGGCGAGGAATGGCTGGCGGCGCACTCGGTGGACACGGTCATCGTGCGCGCGGTGAGCGAGACCGCCGAGCTGCTCGAACGGCTGCGCAAGGTGCGCAAACGCATGCAGCGTCTCGTGCTGCTCAAGGGCCCCTTCGCCGACAAGGAGCTGGCCACGGTCACGCCGCGCCTCGCACGTCTGGGCTTTGCGCTGACCGGGCGCCGGGAGGCCAGCCTGCCGGGCGAAGCGGGCGCACGCGTGCTGCTCGTCTTCGAGCCCCGCTGACCCGTTGGCGTGTTGCCTGCGCCCGGCGCTCCATCCGGCGAGACGTGCGGCGTGCACGATCGCGGAGCGAATGGAGCCGGGGATGGGAATCGAACCCACGACCTCAGCTTTACGAAAGCCGTGCTCTACCGCTGAGCTACCCCGGCCGGGCAGGGCGGGAACCTTAGCAAAGACGGCCGGGCCGCCATAGGGACTATGATTCCGCCCCCGTGCGCTACCTCATTGACGGCTACAACCTCGCTCACTGGCTGCTGCGCGACGACGAGCTGCTGCCCGAGCAGCTCCGCGCGCGCCTGCTGGTCGCCCTGAAGGCCGGGATGCCGAAGAACGCCACCCGGGTGGATGTCTACTGGGACGTGCGCCGCCCCAACCCGTCGATCCCGGCGCGCGAGCCCCTCGGCTGGTGCACGCAGTTCAACGTGCCGTCGGCGGACGATGCCATCGTCGACGCGGTCTACGACGCGCCGAACCCACGCGACGTCTGCGTTGTCAGCCGCGACCGCGAGGTCACCGGCAAGAGCCGCCAGCTCGGCGCGAAGATCATGGCGCCGGACCAGTTCCTCAGGCGGTGAAGACCTTCGCGATCCTGCTGATCGTGCTGGCCAACGTCATCGGCGGCTCCACCTACCTGGCGCAGAAGCTGGCGCTCGAGGGCCTGCCGCCGGCGACGGTCACGCTGCTGCGCAATCTCATCGCCATGGCCTGCATCGCGCTGCTCTCCGTGCGCGGCGGCGGCTTGCGCCTGCACTTCGCCGCCAGGGATCAGCGGAGACTCGCGCTGCTCGGCATCGTCGCCTACGCGCTGCCGCTATGGCTCGGAATCGTCGGGCTGCGCTGGTCCACGTCGGGCAACGGCAGCGTGCTCATCCTGCTCGAGCCGCCCGCGATCCTGCTCTTTTCGCGCGTGCTGCTCGGCGAGCGCATCCGCGGCCTGCAGGCGGCGGGCTTGCTGGCGGGCCTCGCCGGTGCCCTGTTCATCGTGCTCGAGCAGGCCCCGCTCGGCGGGTTGCTCGAGCACGACCATCTCCGCGGCAACCTGATCCTCGCGGCGCACGGCATTCTCTGGGGCCTCTACTCGCCGCTCATGCAGCCACTCGCGCAACGCTGCCGCGCGATCGACATCACCTTCATGTCGATGCTGTGGTCGTGCGCCGTGCTGGTGCCGGCCGCGCTGCTCGAGAGCGGCCAGTGGCATGGCGGCCCGACGCTGATGCCGGCTCTGCAGTGGACGCTCGGCCTCGGCATCATCGCGTCCTTCGGCGGCACGCTCATGTGGAACGCGTCGCTGCGCCACCTCAGCGCGGCCACCATCGCGCCCTTCGTGTTCCTGCAGCCGCTGGCGGGAGTGATGGCCGGTCACCTGGTCCTGGGAGAAACCCTCACGCGCGACGCACTGCTCGGCGGAGCCCTCATCGGACTCGCGGTCCTGCTCGTGATCTGGCCGGTCCGCCGCGCCGTCGCTCCCGAAGCCTGAGGCCGACCCGGCTTACTGGACGGCGCCCGCGATGGCCGCGTCGGACACGCCGCGCAGCTGACCCAGCGCTTCGGCAGCCGGCAGCGCCAGCGCGCTGTCCTCGCCGCTCACCATCGCGAGCAGCGCCGTCCCGAGCTTGTTCGAGTCGCCGACGGCTCCGTTGTTCAGGGCCCAGAGCCGCGCAGCCGCACGGAGCGCCTCGGCGCGGACCGCCGGCGTCAGGCTCTCGTCAAGCACGAGCGATTCCACGGAAGGCAGCGCCTCGACGATGCCCGCGTAGGCCACGAGCGGGAGCACGGCGCTTCGCACCGCGTCGTCGTTGGCCGAATCCAGCGCGGCTGTGATGTCGGTGGCCGTGGCGCGCACGATCGCCGCCGGGAGGCGGCCGAGCGCCTCGGCAGCGCCTCGCGCGCGCTCGGCAGCCGCCGCCTGATCGGCACTGCGTTCGCCGGCAGCAGCAGCCACGGTGGCCCACGAAGCGGTCGCGACCACGGCCGCCACCTTCTCGCCGTAGAGCGCCGTGACGCCATCCACGTCCGCGGTGACGATGATCAGCGGCACGTCCGCGGTGCGCGGGTCGTTCTTGAGCGCGAAGACAAGCGTGTCGAGGGTGACACCCTGCAAGCCGTCCTGCACGACGACGACGTCCTTGCGGGGCAGCGCCTTGGCGCGCAGCAGGCCCTCGGCCACCGCATCATCGGTGAGCAGCTGCCAGCCGCCCGTGCTGCCCGACAGGCCGGTGTCGCCAAGCGACATGACCGTGCGCGGCGGCACGCCGGCGAGGCCCGAGGCGAGCCGCGCCACGACACCGGGGTCCGCATCGCCCTGGCGCGCGAGCGCCGAGGCCGCGGCGAAGGCCACCGACGCATCGTTGTCCTGCAGCGCGGTCCTGAGTGCCTGGCGCTCCTCGAGGCTCGCGCCCATGGCGCCCATCAGCGCGATCGCGGCCGGCGCCTGGCGACGCCCGCCCGCGAGACAGGTGATGAGGCCCCGCCCGCGATGACTGCCCGCCAGTGCGAGATCGACCTCGAGCTTGGGCAGGCGCTCCTGCGCGGTCGTCAGCAGCTCGTTGCCCTGCAGGCCCGCCAACGCGGAGGCGGCGGTGATCTCGGCCTTCTGTCCGGCGTGGATCGCCGACAGGATGGGGCGCATCGTGTCGCCGGCGCCGTTCTCCAGCGCGGCCATCGCGTAGGACTCGGCCAGTTCGAGCGGATACAGGCCGGAGAGCACCGGGCGTCCCTGCAGCTTGCCGTCGGTCCACGTCCAGAGCACGCTGGCGGAGCCGTACGGGGCGACGAAGTCGGAGTCGCCGCGGAAGTAGCCCTCGGCGAGTGCGCGCGAGAGCACGACCGGATCCGAGGACGCCAGGCCGAGCTTGGCCAGCGCTTCGGCCGCTACCTGCTGATTGACGGTGTCGCTGTCGTCCCTGGCCATCCATGCGAGGCCGGCGGCCGCGCGCGGGTCCTTCAGCGTGCCGAGCACGGCAGCCGCGTTGCGACGCAGCAGCGCGTCGTCGGACTTCAGCGTGGCGATGAGCGGGAGCACGGCGGCGCTGCCGAGGTTCACGAGCGCCTGGATCGCGTAAACGCGGTTGTCGGTGCTGGAGCGGTCCGCGAGCGGTCCCACCAGTGCCGGCACGGCCCAGCTTCCGAACTGGCTGCGCAGGTTGAGGATGGCCTTCTCGCGCTCGAGTCCGTCACCGTTGAGCAGCGTGTCCACCAGCTCCGAGGCATTGCCCGGATCGGAGATGATGCCGAGCTGGCCCATGCGCGCCAGGCCCAGGAAGCGCTCGGCCAGCGCGCCCAGTTCGCCGCGCGAAAGCAGCATGTCCTTGATGGTCTGCTGCTCGACGGCCTCCCACATGCGGAAGGCCTCTTCGTCACTCGGGTTTTCGGCGAGCACGGCCTTGAGGCTCTCGGCCGCGGCAGCCGTGTCTCCGTTGCGGAAGGCCTCGACGGCCGCGTTGAACGAGTCCTCGGCACTCTGCGCGAAGGCGTTGGCCGACAACAACAGGGCGCAGATCGGCAGGGACAGGCGGCGCAGTGTGTTCACGGACATGCGAGGTCTCGCGGAGGGCCAAGGTTCGGGGCCAAGGTTTGGGGCCGATGTTCGGGGCCACCGTTCGGGAGCATCAGGGCCGGAGCCGAAGTGCGCCGGAGTTTAGGCAGGGCGCAGAATTTATCAAGGCGCACGAGCCTGGTGACCGTCCCGGGCGACGTGAAAACGGCGGGCCCCTCCCGGGGTCCCCGAACGCACAGGATGACGCTGCCACGGCGCCTCGGCGAGGCCTCGGCGAAGCCTCCCGACGGCCCGCTTCGCGTCGCCGGCGCTCAGGATCCCAGCGGGGCGACGAGCGTCTCGCTCGGGATCCGGATCGTCGGGGTGATGAAGAACACGATCTCGGTGTTCCGCAGCCGGCTCGAGCGGCTCTTGAAGAGCCAACCCAGCACCGGAATGTCGCCCAGGACAGGCACCTTCGTGATCGTCTCGATGGACTCGCGGCTGCGCAGGCCACCCAGCGCGAAGACCTGGCCGCTGTGCACGTGCACCGTGGTGCCTGCATCACGCGTGCTGATGACCGGGTTGAACACGACCTCGCCCGCGAGGACGGAAGGCACTTCTCCCGTCACGGCGGACACGTTCACGGAGATGTCCACGCGAATCACGTCCTCGTTCACGATGAACGGAACCAGCTCCACCTTGACGCCCGTGTTCTCGTACTGGACCGTGACCTGGGACGAGTTGCCAAGGCCCGTTGCGGCGAAGATCGGCACCTTGCGCCCGGTGTTGATGAGCGCACGGTGCCCGTTCAGCACGGTGATCGTCGGGGACAGGATCAGCTCGCTCGCGCCGATGGTCTGCAGCAGCGAGAGCAGCGCATCCACCTGCACGCCGTCGATGACGCCCTGCAGGCTCAGCAGGAAGCCGGTGAGGTTCGTCGGCGGGATGAAGCTGCCGAAGCCGAGGCCGAAGCCCGTGTCCTCGCCGCCATCCTGGATCGGGAAGCCACCGCCGAAATGGCCGTCCACCGGATTGGTCGTGGCATCGAAGGGCTGGCCGGATTGCTCCAGCTTGGCGGCTCCGATCTTGGTGTCCCACTGGAGCAGGTCATCGAGATTGATCTCGACGACGCGCACCTGCATCTCGATCTGCGGCAGATCCGCCAGCAGCTTGTCGAGGAGCTGATCGATGAAGAGCAGCGTCTCGGGCGGCGCCGTCACCACCAGCATGTCGGAAATCTTGGGGTTGGGAAGCGGCTCGCGCGCGCCGAGCTTGCCCATCGTGTCCTGGAAGAAGTCCTTGTGCAGGACCCACTTCGTGATCTGCGTGGGCAGGCCGTCGGGCGGGAAGGCGACGTTCGGCTCGGCCGGAAAGCCGGGCACCGTCGCCTGCAGCACCTGGAGCACGCCGTCGCTGCGCTCGGTCTTCAACGAGTAGATGCGCGACCAGCTCCCGTCGAGCCCGCGGATGACGTTGCGCCCAAGCCGATGAAAGGGCGACGGCGGCTGATCGGAGAGGAAGTCCGGCTCGAGGTCCTTCTCGGAGGCCGGCTTGATGAGCGCCAGGAGTTCATCCCGCTCGGCGGCCGTGGGCTCCGGAATCTCCGGCGGGGCGTCCTGCGCACCGCCCGCCACGACGAGGCCGCCGCCCGCTCCCGGGTCGATGGACCAGCCGCTGGTGTCGGGCTGGACGTCCTCCGAGACGCAGCCGGCCAGTCCCGCGCCAACCAGCAGGAGCAGGGCCCCGGCCGTGGCGGCGCGTGCGGAGAGCCGTCGGGTCAAAGCTGCAGCGCTTCGATGGCGAGGCGCGTGAGATCCGGGACGGGACCGAGGCGCGAGGTGACGCCGCCGCGCTCCACCAGGGCATCGTAGCTGCCGTCGTGGGCCACCTTGAGCAGCGCCTTCTCATAGGTCTCCTGCGCCTTCTTGCGCAGGAAGTGGTAGTTGGGCTGGTCCTCGGTGAGTCCCTGGGCCTCGCGCCACGCGGGAATCGCCGCGAGCAATTGCGCCGTGTCCACCTCGGCGAGCAGCCGCGCGTTCACCGCGTTGCCGGAGAGCACCTTGCCCTCGACGTGGTAGATCGGGAGCAGGTCGATGACCTGAGCGGTGAGATCGGCGGCAGGCTTGTCGCCACCGGTGACACCGCCGGGCACGGTCACGACATCGACGCCCGCGGCCTTGGCGACCTTCACCAGCGCCTTGTTGGTACTGGCCTGCGCGTCGGCGAAGAGCCGGCTGCCGCGGGCGCCATCAGTCTGCGACAGGCCCTCGCCACGCATCCGCATGTACGTCGGGTTGCTGGCATAGACGGTGATGATGTCGACGGTCGCAGCCGACTTCGCATTGTCGATCGTGCCATACAGCACCTGGCCGACCACCTGCAGGGCATCGGGCAGCACCTCGGGGAGACGCGCAGCGACGAGCGCGGCGAGCAGCGTGCAGGCCGCGAGCACACGACTGGCGGCAAGCCGCCGGCGAACGGCGAACCGAGGCGCACTCGATGCTGACATGCCCGACCTCCAAATCACTCGATGCATCACGATGGCTTGCCGGGCGCGGTCACTGCCGTGCGCCCGGATGGTGGAGCCGGGCGGTCAGGATAGGGCCGAGTCCGCGCGGAGCCGAGTCGAAATCACGCGCTTCCGATGGATTTTCTTGGGCCCTTCGGTGCCCGGAACAGCCTGCGAGCGACAGGCCGTCGTCGTGTTCATCGGAGCCGCGAAGCCCGAACTTCACTGCAGTTTTCGAGCCATTCCGGGCTTTGTGAATTCGTACGGCATCGCGCCACCGCACCGCGGGCGTCGCCCGAGCGGCCCCGTGAAAAGCCGAACCCCGCCCTGCGCCTTCGCGCGGGACGGGGTTCGTGCTGTCGGAGCCGGCTGTCAGGTGCCCGTGTGGGCAGACCTGCCGTCACCGGCAAGGAGACGGGTCAGCGCCCGCGCGGGCCTCCACGGCCACCGCCGCCGCCGCGACCTCCGCGGTCGCCACCGCGGCCGCCGCGATCGCCGCCACGTCCGCCACGGTCACCGCCGTGCCCGCCGCCACGCGACGGTCCGCCGGAGCTGTGGCCCCCGCCGCCGTCCGCACCGACGCCCTCCGGGACATCTTCGGCCACGAAGTTCGGATCGGCCTGCTTCATGGACAGTCGGATGCGTCCGCTGCCGGCTTCGATGTCGAGCACCTTGACCTTGACGGTCTGGCCCTCGGACACGACGTCGGCCGGATCGCGGATGAAGCCTGCTCCCATTTCGGAGACGTGGCACAGACCCTCGGTTCCCGGGAGGACCTCGATGAAGGCGCCGTAGGTCTTCAGCGAGGTCACGGTGCCGTCGTACACCTGCCCGATCTCGGGCATCTGGCGATCGGCCTTCGGGCCGCGACCACCGCCACCGCCGCCGCCGCCGCCGCCACTACCCACCTCGGCCTCGAGGTTCATGGAGAGCCGCACGCGGCCGATGTCGTCGATGTTGACGACCTTCACCTCGGCGAGGTCACCGACCTTCATGACGTCGGCGATGTTCTGCACGAAGCCGCCGCCCTTGCCCATCTCGGAGATGTGCAGCAGGCCTTCCTTGCCGGGGAAGATCTCGATGAAGGCGCCGAACTCGCGGATCGAGACGACCTTGCCCTTGTAGATGCCGCCGAGTTCCGCGTCGCCGCAGATGGCCTCGACCTGAGCGACTGCGCCCGCAAGGTCGCTGCCCGGGCCGCCGGCGATGGTGACGGCACCGTCGTCGCTGACCTCGATGCGCACCTTGAAGTCGGCCTGGAGGGCCTTGATGATCTTTCCGCCCGGACCGATGAGGAAGCCGATCTTGTCCACCGGGATCTGCTTGAGCACGAGCGTCGGCGCCCACTTGGAGACCGCGGGCCGCGCCTCGGCGATGGCCGAAGCCATCCGATCCAGGATGTGCAGCCGGCCCTCGCGAGCCTGACCCAGCGCCTTCTTGAGCAGCGCCGCGGACAGGCCGCGGATCTTGATGTCCATCTGCAGCGCGGTGACGCCGCGCGACGTGCCGGTCACCTTGAAGTCCATGTCGCCGTTGTGGTCCTCGCTGCCGAGGATGTCCGACAGGATGTGGAAGCCGCCGCTGCCGTCGCTGATGAGGCCCATGGCGATGCCCGCCACCGGGGACTTGAGCGGGCAGCCCGCGTCGAACAGCGCGAGGCTGGCGCCGCAGACCGAGGCCATCGACGAGCTGCCGTTGGACTCGAGGATCTCGGACACGACGCGCGCGGAGTACGGGAAGTCCTCCGGCGGCGGCATGACCATGTTCACGGCGCGCTCGGCCAGGTTGCCGTGGCCGATTTCGCGCCGCGACGTACCGACCATGCGGCGCACTTCGCCCACGCTGAACGGGGGGAAGTTGTAGTGCAGCATGAAGCGCTTGCTGTATTCGTCCTGCAGCCCGTCCACGATCTGTTCGTCGCGACCGGTGCCCAGCGTGACGGTGACCAGCGCCTGCGTCTCGCCGCGCGTGAACAGCGCGCTGCCGTGCGTGCGGGCCAGCACGCCGAGCTCGATGTTGATCGGGCGGATCTCGGTGAGCTTGCGGCCGTCGGCGCGCACGCCCTGCTTGATGATGCTCTGGCGCTCGATGTCGCCTTCCAGGTCATGGAAGGCGGTGCCGATCTGCTTGGTGGCCAGCGCCTGGTCGGCGGCCGGCACCGAGGCAAGCAGATCCTGGGTGTGCTTGGCCATCGTGGCCTTCACGGCGGCCTTCTTGGCGTGCTTGCCCTGCGTGGTCATCGCAGCGATGACGGCGCCGCGCGCGGCCTCCACCTTCTCCACGAACGGATTGACCACGACCGGCTTCACGGCCTGCTTGGGCTTGGCGGCCTGCGCCATGAGCTCCTGCACCATGTCGCAGATCTCGACAATCGCGGCGTGGCCGAACAGGATGGCTTCGGCCATCACGTCCTCGGACAGTTCCATCGCGCCGGCCTCGACCATCGTGACGGCATCGCGCGTGCCGGACACCACGAGGTCCAGCGAGCTCTGGCCCATCTGCGCGGTGGTCGGGTTGAGCACGAGCTCGTCGTCGATGCGACCGACGCGCACGGTGGCGCCCGGACCCTGGTAGGGAATGGAAGACAGCGACAGGGCCGCCATCGCGGCGACGCCGGACAGGATGTCGGGCTCGCTCTCGCGGTCGTAGGAGAACACCTGGACGATGATCTGCACTTCGTCGCGGTAGCCGTCCGGGAACATCGGCCGCACGGGGCGGTCGATCATGCGCGCGGTCAGGACCTCGTGGTCCCGCGGACGCATCTCGCGCTTGAAGAAGCCGCCCGGCACCTTGCCGGCCGCGTACGTCTTCTCGCGGTACTCGACGGTGAGGGGGAAGAAGTCGATGTCGGGCCGGCCTGCGGCGCTCTGCACCGTGGCGAGCAGCGTCGTCTCGCCGTACGTGGCGAGCACGGCGCCGTCGGCCTGCTTGGCCATGCGGCCGGTTTCGAGAGTGAGCGTGCGGCCGGCAATGGTCCGGCTGACGCGAACGGGATGATTCAGAATGATCTCAGTCATGAATGGATAACCTTGGGTACGGAGCAACCCCGCCTGGGGTCAGACTCCGGGGAGCGCGCACCGGACGGAGCACCGGACACGCGTGGGATGGGGACAGGAGCGTGACACCGCACCGCCGCTCAGGCGCTGGTGCGGACGCCGCGAATACCCAGCTTTCCGATGAGCGCGTCGTAACGCTTCACATCGGTCTGCTGCAGGTAGCGCATCAGGCGGTTGCGCTGGCCGACCAGCTTGAGCAACCCGTGTCGGGTGGAATGGTCCTTGGGATGAGTTCCCAGGTGCCCTGTCAGCCCTTCGATCCGCGTGGTGAGCAAGGCCACCTGCACTTCGCAGGAACCCGTGTCCTCAGCATGGACCTGAAACTCCGCGATGCGCGGGGAGTGAACTACCGTCGTGGTCATGGATGTCTTCTTTCCGGGTGCGGTCCTTCGTCTCCGCGTCACCACACCCGATGTGCCCCGGCGATGGCCGGAGTGCTTGCCTGTCTTTGTCTGTGAATTTCGCCGAACAATAGCAGAGTGCCGGGTCGCGCGGCAAGGCGGCATCCGGCCGATCGGGACTGCGCCCCCCGGCGACACGCCGACCGGCTGGCGCCTCAGGAAGCCAGGCTCGCCTCGGCGCGTTGCCGCCTCCGGCAGCTTTCGCAGCGGCCGCAGGGCGCCTCGCCCCCCTCGTAGCAGGACCAGGCCAGGTGCACCGGAGCGCCGGCCTGGAGCCCGGCCTCGAGCAGCTGCGCCTTGCTGAGGTGCAGGGTCGGGCAGACCACGCTCACCGCCCCTCGGGTCGAGTCGGCAAGGCAGGCATTGAGGCGATCCACGAAACGGGCCGAGTTGTCGGGGAAGGTGGCTGCCTCTTCCGCATTGAAGCCGACGATGACCGAAGCCAGGCCGCGCGCCTCGGCCACCGCCGCCGCGAGATTGACCAGGATGCCGTTCCGATTGGGGACCCAGACGGCGTCGGCGCTGGCGCGCGCTTCCTCCTCGGCGTCCAGACGCCCCGGCTCGGGCTGGGGCATCGGCTTGTCGCGCCTCACGAGTGCCGTCCCGGTGATCTCGGCGAGCAGCGGCAGCGTCGTGGTCAGCACGGGAAAGCCGAGGGCCGCGCCGACGGCCAGGGCGGCGCGGCGCTCGGGCCCGGCTGCGCGCTGACCCCAATCCACGAAGAAGCCGAGCGACACGGGGCCGGAGTGGGCCTGATGGAGAGCTGCCGCCACGGTGGAGTCGAGGCCGCCGGAAAGCAGAGCGAGCGCGTGTGCGCGACGATCAGGATGTCCGCGAGCGGCCACGCGGGCGTTCTACCACGCCTCCTCGGGAGCGGCGCACGCGAGTTGCCCGACCTGCGGCGCGTGGATATACCGGCGCTCTCCCATCGCACCCCGCGCATGGTCCGCCCCTCTCTCCGGATCGAGACCTTGCTGCTTCGCCCGATGTCCCTGTCATTGCTTGCCGTGCTCGTCGGCTGCTCCGCCGCTCCATCGCACGACGCACCGGCCGCCCCGGCGAACACCATGCCGACCCCGGTTGCACCTCCTGCGCCCCCGCCGCTTCCCGCCGCGCCGGCGCAGGCCGCCGCGACAACGGTCAACGGTGCGGCTTCCGGCGCAACGGCACCCAAGACCTCCGCTCAGCTCCTGCTGGCGCCCGCCCTGGAGGCACTCGACGCGGCCATCCTCCAGCGGGATCCCGAGATGTGGCTGGACGTTCAGGAGGTGCTGCAACTTCAGGCTGAACAGGCACTTGCGGCGGCGATGGCCGCAGAGGGCGCCGACGCGGCGGCCACGGCTCCCCTGCTGGCGGGCGCCCGCGCGACGCTTGCTGCCATCTCCATGAACCCCGACGAGGCCTTCGCAAGCCTGCGCGCCGTCGAAGGAAGGATCCCGCAGACCTCGGAGCTGCTCGCCGCGCGACTCTTTGAGGAGGGCCGGCCAGCGGAGGCCGCTGCGGTGCTTGCCGCGGCCCTGACACGATGGCCCGATCAGGCGCCGCTGCACCAGCTGGCGCGCACGTGGAGGGACGCGATCCCCGACGTCACGGTGGTACTTGCCGCGCTCGACGCCGCGCCGGCTGCCGCGGCCGCCGGCACCTCCGGTCCGGCCGGCGCTGCCATCCCGCTCACCACGGCCACGCGCGGCTACCTGCTGTTGAGCCGCGGCATCAAGCGCGCTGCCGAGGGCGACATCAGCGACGCCGCTGCCGTCTTCGAGCGTGGCGCGACGGAGTTCGAGCGCGTCAAGCGCGACCCTCTCGCGGATGCCTGGGAGCTGACCTCGCGCCGCAGCGACTGCCTCATCAATGCGGGCTGGCAGCAGTACGCCCTGGCGCAGGCGACGCTGGCCGACGGCGGACTCGCTGCGGCGATGCCCGCACTGCAAGCCGCCGAGCGCGACTTCTCGGCGGCCCTCGACGCGCTGCCCGACGATCCCGATGCCATCAACGGCGTCAACCTCACGGGCGACATGTACTTCCAGGGCGGCAGCCCCGAGGGCATCCGCGACTACTTCGGTCGCATGGCGCGCAGGCACAACCGCGCCGAGTGGTGGAACAATCTGGCCTTCTTCTGCCGCGAGACCGCGCAGTACGAGGACTCGTACGCGGCCTATCAGCAGTGCATCGAACTCGCGCCGGACAACGCGCGCTGGGTGAACGACACAGGCCTGATCCTGCTCTATCACCTGCACCGCGACCTCGGACATGCCGAGGATCTCTTCCGCCGCTCCATCGAGCTGGGCAAGGCGGCGTGCTCCAATCAGTTCATCGAAGCGGACCGCTACGCGGAGAATTTCGAGGCCTACACCGACGCGATGCTCAACCTCGCCAAGCTCGAGCTGGAGCAGGGTGACATCGCCGCTGCGCGCGCCCAGTGCGACGAACTGATCGCGCTGGCGCCCAACCGGCCCGACGCCAGGCAACTCGACGCAGCCATCCGCGCCGCCGGTTCGCCCTCCAGGGAGCACTGATCACCATGCGACACACCCTCGGGACCGACGCGCTGCATCACACTCTCAGTCGATCCCGACTCGTGCTCGCGGTCGCGCTGGCGCTCGCCCTGCCGAGGCATGCCGTAGCGCAGGTCCCCGAAGCACCCGCCCCGCCCGCCGCACCAGTCGCTCCGGTCGCACCCGCCGCGCCGGTCACGCCAGTCGCACCGGTCGCGCCTGCGACGCCCGCCCTCCCGACGACGCCGTCGGCCGGCATCGACGGCCGTCTGGCCGAGGCGCGTGCACTGGTGGCGGCTGGTCGCTTCGACAAGGCCTTCGAGCTGCTCGACGCCATGCTCGCCAGCCACGAGGGCGATCAGGACTCGGCCCGCATCCTGCTCTCCGAGGCCCAGGTGAAGGCCGGCGTGCCCGAACGCGCCGTCGAGACGCTGGATGCCCTGTCCTCCGGCAAGAGCTACGACGCGCTCGCCGCCGCGGGTCGCGCCTACCGCGCGCTCGGCGACAAGTTCGCGAAGACCGGCCGACGCCAGGATGACATCTCCTTCGCCTACGACGAAGCGCGCAGCTACCTCGAACTCGCGGCCAGGGCCGCCCCACCGGGCGATCATGTCATTGCCGACGAGTTGGCCCGCTTCGAGCTCTACACGCTGGGCGATTTCGACGCCGCGCTCTCGACGGCCAGTTCGCGCATCACGGCCGACCCCGCCGATGCCGAAGCGCTGCTGCTGCGCGGCTGCGCCGGGGTGTATGCCGTCGTGGCGGCGCAGGATGCCGGGAACGAGCCGCGCGCGGCGACCCTGGCCGCGACCGCCATCTCGGATCTGATCGCGGCCGACACATTGCTGCCGAAGGATCGCTACGAACCGTGGGTGCAGCTGACGTGGCTCTACGAGTCGCAGGGCCAGGCCGCCAACGCGGTGAATGCCGCGCTCAAGGTGCTCGACCGATTCCCCAAGGGCGACTTCACGACGCTCTACCACCTTGCGAAGCGCTACGCGGACGAACGCAAGTACGACGCCGCAAGCCACGCGCTGCTCGAGATGACGCACCGCGACGCGGCGCAGCTCGGCCGGCTGATCGGCGCCGAGTCCGACAAGACGGCAGTCGCCACCAGCCTCGGCTACGCGGTGGAGCCGCTGGCGAACGCGCGTCCGCCGCGCGCGGGCGATGCGGCCGACATCCTCGCGGCGATCCTCGCCGTGCAGACCTCCGACGGAAACCTCTGGAACAACTACGGCCTGGTCTGCCGCGACGCAAACCGCTTCGAGGAGAGCTGGCGCGGCTACAGCGAGGCGCTCAAGCTGCTGCCGGACGAGCCGGGAGTGCACAACGACGCCGCGGTGATCCTGCATTACTATCTGCACCGCGACTACGGCAGGGCGCAGGAGCTCTACGAGCGCGCGCTCGAACTGTCCGAGGCCGAACTCGCGACGGCGGGTCTCAACGCGGACCGCCGCGCCGCGATGGAGATCGTGAAGCGCGACGCGTCGACGAATCTCGAGAAGCTGGCCCGCAAGGATTACCAGTGGAACGGCTGAGCGCCGACCGCCCGCGCGCCGTCGCGCCTGAGCGCGAGGCGCGGCGCGCACGCCGGGCGTTTCACTTCTTCGTCGGCGAGTAGTTCTCGAGCACCCAGGCGGCCCAGCTCTGCTCGAAGTCGAGCACGGTCAGCCCCCAGCACTGCTTGATGATGTCGCGCGTCTCGACCTTCATCTTGCAGAGCTTGAGCGCCTTGCCCATGGCAGCCGTGTCGCGCGCCAGGAGGAAGTCGACCCATGACCAGACGAACTGGTGCTCGAGCGCGCTGAGTGCCGGCCCCGGTTTGGTGACGACCTCGGAGAAGGACGGCGTGTCGGCGGCGGACACGGCCTTGAAGATGTTCTTCTTCCAGTTGTCGCTGCCCCAGTGCGCCGTCGTGTTCTGCTCGCGGAAGCAGTACGTGGCCGCGCGCCCGTCGAAGTTGATCTCGAACCAGTGCGAGAGCCCTTCGTCGAGCCAGCCGTACTTGTCGGAGAGCCAGGGCGGCGACAGGCCGATCACGCCCGGCGGAAACCAGGTGGGGTTGTAGTAGATCGCCGTGAGCGCGTGCACGACGTTGTGGATCTGGTGGCGGTACATGTCCGCGTCCTTCGGGAACTCGCTGTGGTCCCACCAGGTCACGATCGCGGAGTCGTTGCTCGCTCCGCCGGCTCGCTTCACCGTCGCCGCATCGCCGGGCGACAGGGCCGTGAACAGCGGCCCCGCGATGGCAGCCTGCGCCGGCTCGTCGAAGATGTAGAGGTAGTGCAGGTTGCGCATGTTGTCGGTGTCGACGATGCCGAACATGGCCTGGAACTTCGCGTAGAGCTCCTCCATGCGGCGCGCGTAGAGGTGCGCGGCTTCGTGAGCGCGCAGCGTCTGCTTGCTGGTCAGCGTGATCTTCGGCACGTTCCACGTGACGAGGAAGTGCGTCGTCTGCACGTGGATCAGCGGCGACTCGGCGCCCACCTGCGCGTCCACCTTGCGCCGTCCGTCGAGCCAGGCCTTGAGCGCGCCCGTCTGCTTGTCGTACTTTTTCACGGCGAGGTCGTGCAGCGACGGCGTCTTGCAGCGCGCGCACGGCTGCCAGTCGAGCCCGAAGTTGTCGCTGTCGATGGCCTCGCTGCAGAACTGCACCGACCAGGTGGCGCCCTTGTCCGCCTCCGACTTCAGGCTCCTGTCGACGTCCACCGGCGTGCGCCCGGTGGTGCCGCACCAGCCGCACAGGGGCTCGCCCGGCAGCGGCTCGGGAATGCCGGCGGGACGGGCGCCGGCCGTCTGGCCGCGGGCGTCGCCCGGGCAGAGCGTGAAGCAGCTGATCAGCAGCGCCGCTCCGATCCACGCGAAGCGAGCATGGCGCCCCGTCGGCCCTCGGTGCCTCATCAGACCAGCCCCGCGCGGCGTTCGACGATCTGCTGCGCCGGGTTGAAGTCGCGCAGTTTCACGCGGCGCGCCACGGCGTCGGGCAGCGCGGCGGCGGGCGCCAGGCCGATGAGTTCGCTTTCCAGCGGCTCCACGCCGGCCTCGCGGGCGAGACGCTCGATGGCCTCGTACACGGTGAGCAGCGAAGTCGTCTCGTAGTCCACCATGTTCATCGAGACCTGCGCGAGGTCGGTGTCGGCGAGGTGGAAACCCATGGCCTTCACGCACGGAAAGCCGCCGTCCTTCTCGCGAATCGCCTTCGCGATGCTCTTGGCCAGCGCGACGTCGTTGCTCGCGAGGTTCACGTTGTAGGCGATGAGGAATTTGCGCGCGCCCACCGCCGTGCAGCCGGCCGTGGGGTGGATGGCACGCGGGCCGAAGTCCGGGTCGCGCGCCGCATCCTTGCCGATGAGGTCGCGCAGGCCCTCGAACTGCCCCTCGCGCACCTTGGCGAGATTCCTGCGCTCGGGCCGGGTCGCCGCCGCCTCGTAGAGAAAGACGGGAATGCCCAGCTCCTCGCCGAGACGCCGGCCGCACTCGCGCGCCAGTTCGACGCAGTGCGCCATGGTCGCGCCCGCCACCGGCACGAACGGGATGACGTCCGTGGCGCCCATGCGCGGGTGCTCGCCGGAATGTTCGCGCAAGTCGATGCGCTTCGCCGCCACGCCGGCGCCCCGCACGGCCGCCTCGACGAGGTTCTCGCCCGAGCCCACCATCGTCACGACGGAACGGTTGTGACTCGCGTCGCTCGTGCGGTCGAGCACCGACACGCCGGACACGCCGGCCATCGCAGCCACGATCTCGTCCACGATCTGTGCTCGCCGTCCCTCGGAGAAATTGGGGACGCATTCGATGAGCGCTTCAGTCACTGCGGTCCTCGCCTGCGGGAGCAGCTGATCGGTGTCGGGGGAGGCGCGACTATAGCAGCCGCAGCGCGCACTTCGCGGGCCGCACGAACGGAGCGTCTGTCGAAGGGGCCGAGGATGAGCCGGACATGAGCCAGGCCCTTCGGCGCGTCACCGCGCCCTTGGGCCCGTCCCGCTCACATCAGGTCCCCACGGACACCCGCTTCACCGCCCTGGCGCCCCCTGCGCGTCACCCGTCGTCGAACGGCCCCGGCGGTCCCGTGCCCCATCCCTCCGAGCGTGCGCCATCGGCCGAGCGTGCACCACCGGCCGCGCGTGCTCCCGAATCCGCCGAATCTCCACGCAATCATCGGGACCAACCGTCACGATGGCGGGCATGAAGAGCCCCGGCCATCTCCTCGCAGGCCTCGTGTTGATGCTGGCCGCATCCCGGGTGCGTGCCGACAACGGCGTGCCGAGCTTCGACCACGTCGTCATCGTGATCGAGGAAAACCACGCGTCCTCGCAGATCATCGGGTCGGCGTCGGCTCCCTACATCAACTCGCTCGCCGCCAACGGCGCGCTGATGACCCAGAGTTTCGGGATCACGCATCCCAGCCAGGGCAACTACATCGCGCTCTTCTCGGGCGCGACGCAGGGCGTGACCGATGACAGCGTGTACCCGCACAGCCAGTTCACGGCGCCCAACCTGGGGGCCAAGCTGCTCGCGTCGGGCCTGAGCTTTCTCGGCTACTCGGAGACGATGCCCTCGGTCGGCTACGACGGCGCGAAGTTCGGCTCCGCGCCAGCGACGTATCAGCGCAAGCACAACCCCTGGGTCAACTGGCAGGACGCCACCGTCCCGCTGCCGGCGAACAAACTGCCGGCCTCGGTCAACGTGCCCTATGCCGGATTCTTCCCGGCCGCAGCGAACTTCGACACGCTGCCGACGCTGAGCTTCGTCATCCCCAACCAGCTGAACGACATGCACGACGGGAGCGTGGCCCAGGGAGACAGCTGGCTTCAAGCGAACCTCGGGGCCTACGCAGACTGGTGCGGCGCGCACAACAGCCTGCTCATCGTGACCTGGGACGAAGACAACGGGTCGGCGGGCAACCAGATCGCGACGATCTTCCACGGAGCCTGCGTCATCCCCGGCGCCTACGCGCAGACCATCAATCACTACAGCGTGCTGCGCACGCTCGAGGACATGTACGGCCTGCCGCACGATGCGGGCAGCGCCACCGCGTCGACGATCACGAGCATCTGGGATGCGGCCTGCCTCGTCTTCACCGACCTCGGCTCGGGGCTGGCGGGCGCCGCTGGCATACCGAAGCTGTCGGGCATCGGTTCGCTGGCGGTCGGCTCCTCGAACAGCCTCGTGCTGACGTCGGCAGCGACATCGTCCCAGGCGCTGCTCTTCGCGTCCGTCACCAGCGTGCCCGTGCCGTTCAAGGGAGGGACGCTGCTGGCCTTCCCCTTCACGCTGGCCGTCAACCTGGGGACGGATGCCTCGGGCGGAGTGGCGCTTCCGTTCACGTGGCCTTCCGCTGTGCCCGCCGCGACGACGCTCTTCTTCCAGGCAGCCGTGCAGGATGCGGCAGCCGTGAAGGGCGTGTCGTTGAGCAACGCGCTGGAGGCCGTCACTCCCTGACGGCGCGCATTCACGGCGCTCTACGGCTGGTCGGCATCCCACCATGTCGAGAGGTTTGCCTCGGGGTGGCGGGGCTGATCGCGATAGTGCGAGATGTCGTTGAACAGCATGAGTCGCGCACGCACGGGGCCCTTGAAGTCGAGGACATTGAGACAGGCAGGCGATTGATCGAGCCTGTCGCGATAGCCGCGTGCGTCGATACCGAGAAGGCTGCACAGCAGGATCCTGATGGTCGCCTTGTGAGAGACGACGAGGACTGTCTGGCCCGGGTGCGCGACCACGATCTCGCGCACGACCGGCAGAGCCCGGGCGAGCACGCTCAGGCCCGACTCGCCGCCCTCCGGCGCGAAGGTGAATGGGTCCGTCTCCCAGTCGGTGTACTCGTCCCCGTAGCGCTGCTCGACCTCACGCCGGGTCAGTCCTTCCCAATGTCCGTGGGAGATTTCGCGCAACTCGGCGTGCTGGGTGACGGGCAGGCCGTGCGGCGCAGCGAGGATCCGTGCGGTCTCCATGGCGCGGCTGAGCGGACTCGCATAGGCGGCCGTGATGCCGACGTGGCAGAGCCGCTCCGCGAGTTGCCCGGCCTGGGAGCGCCCCTCCTTGGAAAGGTCCGCGCCGATGGCTCCGGAAAACCTGTCCTCCGCGGTCAGCTCCGTCGCGCCGTGCCGGACCAGAAGGACGCGTGTCGTGGGGACTTGAGTCATCGGTCCTCGGGAAGACGGGTGAAGCGAAGGCACTGGAAGACGACTGCCGGACAGCGCAGCTTCGGCAGAAGCACGCTGCGGGAAGATGGCACGGTCCATCGATTGTGCGGCTCTCATGCCCGGAGTGTCGACCTCCAGAATGAAGAAGGCAGCTCGGGAGACGACCTGTGTGGGCTCCGGGTCACTGCAGCGCCGTCCGACGAGCGAACCCTTCGCGACGCGCGTCAGCGGCCGAGCAGCAGGTTGACCGTCGTCTCCGCGGGCACGGTGACCCGGGCGTGCGCCCAGGCTCCGCTGGTGAGGATGCGGCTCTGCAGTCCGGCCGTCACCCACGTGATGCGGCAGGTGAGGAAGTACTCGCCCGGCGGGAGCTGCGTGAAGCGGAAGGCGCCGGAGTCGTCGGCCTTCACGCTGTGCACGAAGGCGACGAGCGCGGGGTCCCCGGGCTCCAGCTCTTCGTCGCCGAGCACGACACGGTCGAACCACTCCTGCGCGTAAGGCGTCACCGGCTGCAGCAGGATGTCCCGTCCGGCGGCGACGTGCCAGGCGCCCGTCTCGTCCTGCACCGAGGCGCGGCCTTCGACCGTGGACGTCCCCGCTTGCGCGTAGGGCGCGTACGCCGCCGCATCGAAGCTCAGCCGACGCGGTGCGCCGGCGCACGACAGCGAAGTCAGCAGCACCAGCGAGAGGTAGATGAGCGGCAGCGACGGCCGCAGCAACAAGCGGTGGATGGGTCGCATCAGTTCGCGCGCTCGTGGACGACGCGGCCGTCCTTGATGACCGCGACCACGGGGTTCCACCCGAACTGGTAACCGAGGAAGAGGTGATTGGGGACATCCAGCACTGCGATGTCCGCCACTGCGCCGGGCACGAGCACGCCGCGCGGGCCGGGCAGGCCGAGCGTCGCGGCCGCGTTGCGCGTGGCGGCGCACAGTGCCTGCGCGACGGTCAGCCCGAGCAGGCTGCAGCCCAGGGCCACGATGGCGACCATCGACGGGATGTATGACGTGCCGGGGTTGTAGTCGCTCGCGAGAACGATCGGCAGGCCGGCCTCGAGCATCGCGCCCACCGGCGGCACCTTTTTCAGGCGCAGCGAGAAGCAGGTGCCGGGCAGCAGCACCGGCGCGGTGCCGGCGCGCGCGAGCGCCTCGATGCCCGCGTCGCTGATGTGCACGAGGTGATCCGCAGTCTGCGCGCCGCACTCGCCGGCCAGTTCCGCGGCGCCGACCGGCGCCAGTTCGTCGGCGTGCACGCGCAGGGCGAGGCCTGCGGCGCGCGCGCCATGCAGCACGGTGCGCGCCTCATCGACGGTGTACGCGCCCTTGTCGCAGAAGACGTCGGCCGAACGAGCCAGTCCGCGCCGCGCGACCTCCGGCAGGATGCGCTCCGCGACGAGTCGCACGTAGCCCTCGCGATCCTGCGCGAATTCCGGCGGCACCTGATGCGCGGCCAGGCACGTCCGGTCGATGTCCACCGCGTGCGAGGCGGCCGCTTCGGCGAGCAGTTCCAGCGAGAGCACCTCGGTGTCGAGCGTGAGGCCGTAGCCGCTCTTGGCCTCGATCGACGTCGTGCCGCACCGCAGGAAGCGGTCGAGCCGCGCGGCGAGCAGCCCCGCGAGGCGCTCGCGCGACGCCGCTCGAAGCGAGCGCACGGACGAGAAAATGCCGCCGCCGGCCGCCGTGATCTCCTGGTAGGTCGCGCCGCGCGCACGCATGTCGAACTCGCGCTCGCGCGTGGCATCGAAGACCGGGTGCGTGTGCGCGTCGCAGAAGCCGGGCACGACGGTGCCGCCGTGCGCGGACAGCGTGCGCGGCGCGGCATAGCGGGCCCGCACGACGTGCTCCTCGTCCACCGCGACGATCCGTCCGTCGCGGATCGCGAGCGCGCCGTGCGCCACCACGCCGGGGTCGTCCATGGCAGCGCCCCGCAGCGGCGTGACGGAGGCAGCCGGCGGCGACATGGACGTCCGCGTGGGCGTTCGACCGGGAGTCGGCGGCAGTGCCGGCGTTCCGAGCTGCACGGCGCCGGCGAGCCCCCCCGGGCCGGCCATCGTGACCAGCTCCGCGATGTCCGTCACGAGCAGGTCGACGTCTTCCTTCATGCCTCACCGCGGGAGCGCGCGCTGCGTCGGAGCCGGTGGCCCCGGGCCGCTGCCCACGTCGGGCCAACAGCCGATTCGGCGCAGGAATCGGCTGATTCCGGCACGTTCGCACACGGCGAGGCCGAGGTCTATACTCGGTCGCGCGTCGTGGGAAGTGCCCGGGACGTCGCTCGCGGCCGCTGCCCTTGTGCCGCTGGAAGCTCAGTCCTGGACGTGTTCGGCCTCCTCGTCGCCCCGCTGCTCTTCGTCGTGGAGCAGCCGCACAGCATCTGGTGGACCGTCGGGCTCGCGCTCCTGAGCGCGCTGCTGGCCGCCCTCGAGCACGGCTGGCAGAGCCTCTCGCGCACGCGGCTGGCCGACGCGGGCGAGGGGCCCGTGCAGCGCGAACGCATCGAGAAGCTGCTCGCGCAGTCGCGCAGCGCCGAGACCGGGCTGCTGGTGCTGCGCGTCGCCAGCCAGATGGCGCTGGTGCTGGTGCTCGTGCTGCTGGCGCAGGAATGGCTGCCGCACTGGATGCCCGACGCCGCCCCGTCCACGCCCGTGGTCCTGGCCTGCACCGCGGCCTTCGTCTGGATCACGCTCTTCTGCCGCGTGCTGCCGGGCGAGTTGTCGCTCGGCCCGCTCGAGGTGCTGGTGCGCACCACGATGCCGGTCATCGTGATGCTCGGACGCCTCATCGCGCCGCCCATCGACCTGTTCCGCCGGCTCGTGCGCGTGGCCACCGGCGTCAAGCCGCAGCAGGAGGCCGAGCAGTATGCGGACGAAATCCTCGCCACGGTCGAGGAAGGCGAGCGCGAGGGTCATCTCGCCGAGCACCAGGCCGACATGATCGAGCAGATCCTGTCTCTGCGCGAAAAGGAAGTGCGCCTGCTCATGACGCCGCGCACCGAGGTGGACACGATCTCGATCACCGCCACCGTCGGCGAGGCGCGCGAGATCGCGCTGCGCACCGGCCGCAGCCGCTACCCGCTCGTCGAGGGCAGCGTGGACCACGTCGTCGGCGTGGTGCACGTGAAGGACCTGCTCAAGATCGCGCGCGAGGAACCCGTCAAGCGCGTCATGCGCCAGCCGTGGTTCGTGCCCGAGAGCAAGTTCGTCACCGAGCTGCTCGCGGAATTCCGCAAGCACCGCACGCACCTCGCGGTGGTGCTGGACGAATACGGCGGCACCGCGGGCCTGATCACCATCGAGGACGTGCTCGAGGAGATCGTCGGCAACATCGACGACGAGTTCGACATCGACGAGGAGCCGCAGGAAATCCTCATCGTGGACGAGCGCCACGCCGTCGTGCCCGGCTCCATGCGCGTGGACGAGATCAACTCCGCGCTCGCCATCGACATCCCCGAGAGCGACGACTGGGACACGCTGGGCGGCTTCATCTTCAACACGCTGGGCCGCCTGCCCGAGCAGGGCGAAGTGCTGCGCCAGGACAACATCGTGCTCACCGTGCAGCGCGTCGTGGACCGCCGCGTGGACGTCGTCGCGCTGGAAATCCTGGAACCGGTGAGCTGACGGCGCGCGCGGGGGCGCCGTTCGAAAGAGGCTGCTCATGACACGAAGAGGACAGCGCATCGTCCTCGCGCTGCTCGGCGCGACCTGCCTGGTCGCGCTGATCGCATGCGCACGCAGCGAAGCGCATGCCGCACCGGCACCCGACGACGACTTTCCCAGCGACCTGCTCAGTGTCGACTTCGGCCACTGCGAGATCACGGGACTCGACGAGAACGCGCGACGCGGCGTCAACTTTGCGGTGGGCGGCCGCTCGTTCACGAGGACGGCGAAGGAACGCGCGGAGACGGAGTCGCCGTGGTTCGACACCAGAACGACTTTCTCCGTCCCGTTCCGCATCACGGATCTCTCGGGCCGCGACGGCGGCGACGTGCTCTACGTGGCCGGCATCCGGGAGGCAGACGGCGCGGACCTCATCGAGGAGTGGGCCTTCCCGCCGCAGCGCGGGGCGCGCGTGCTTCGCGCGGCGCTGTCTCCCACGACGACTCCCGCGGTCGGCCCCGTGGGTGTCCCGGCTCCGCCCCTCGTGCTGCTGCCCGGCATCGCAGGCGCTGGCGACTTCGTGATTCCACCGGCGCGCGAGGCCGCACCGCCGGAACGCCGCCGCATGCTGTACACGGGCGCCGAACTGAGACACATCCGCAGCCTCGTCGCGGATCCCGAGGGGCGCTTCCTGCTCCTGCAGGCGCACGGCAACTCCGCGATTTATCAGCTGGATCTGCTGTCCCCGGCGCCATGCACCCCGAAACTGGTGTGCTCGTCGGCCACGACGCCGGAGTTGAAGCGGACGACCAGCATGAGCGCCTGGGACATCGGCGCCGCCGGCGGCCGCGTCTATCTGCTGGTCTCGACGGAAGCTTGCGTCACGCCGATCGATGCCGAATGGGTCCTTCTGAAAGACCCGGACAACGACGGCAACTTCGACAGCATCGAAGGCTTCTCCAACGCGGCCTGGCTTGCAAGCCCGTACGCGGATCGTGCTGCGTGGGGCCTGCTGCACTGCGCGCCGGGCTACAACCCCTACGGCGGGACCTGAGCCGGCCGCCACGGCGTCAGCACTCGGCGTCAGGACTCGGCGTCAGGACTCGGCGTCAGGACTCGGCGTCGGGACTCGGCGTCGGGACTCGGCGCCTACTCGAACGCGGCGCCTACTCGAACGCGGCGAGGCCGCGACGCGCCAGCTCGGCCACGATCGCCTTCACGCCCTCGGAGTCGTCGCGGCGGCAGACCAGCGTCGCGTCGGGCGTGTGCACGATGATGAGGTCGCTCACGCCCTTGGCCGCGATCATGCCGCCGCTTGCGGAGAGCAGCAGGTTGCGGCCGTCGAGGATGACGTGTGGGCCCTGCGCGACGTTGCCGTCGGCGTCCGCGGGGAGCAGGCGCGCGAGCGCGTCCCACGCACCGACGTCGTCCCATTGCAGCGGCAACGGGAGCAGCAGCGCGTCGAGCAGTTTCTCCATCACGCCGAAGTCGATGGAGATCTTCTGAAGCTTCGGGTACTGCTCGGCGAGCACGGACTCGAAGCGCGGCGTGCGCCACGCGGCGCCGATCGCGTCGAGGCCGGGCGGCAGCGCGGGCAGGTGCTGGCCGATGGCCGCCTCCATGGCCGCGGGCCTGAAGGCGAAGAGGCCGGCATTCCAGAGATGGTCGCCCTGCGCGAGCAGCGCCTCGGCGCGCGCGCGGTCGGGCTTCTCGACGAAGGCCGCGAGCCGCGAGACCTCGCAGCCGCCGAAGCTGCCGAGCTTTGCGCCGCGGCGCAGATAGCCGTAGCCCGTCGCGGGCCGGTCGGGCCGGATGCCGAAGACGAGCACGGAGTTTGGATGCACCGTGAGCGCTTCGGCCGCCGCGCGCAGGTGAGCGTGGAAAACCGGCAGCGGCGACAACACGTGATCGGCCGGCATCGCGATGCCGATCGCGTCGGGATCGAGCCGCGCGAGCAGCCTGGCCGCGAGACCGATGCACGCCGCCGTGTCGCGGCCCTCCGGCTCGCCGATGACCTGCTCGGGTGGCACGCCCGGGAGCAGGTCGCGCACCGCCTGCGCATAGCGCGCGCTGGTGATCACGAACTGCCGCGCGGGCGGAATGAGCTCACCGAGCCGCTCGGAGGTCTCCACCAGCAGGGCCTTGTCGCCGCCGATGGCGAGCAGCTGCTTGGGCCGCGCCTTGCGGCTGGCCGGCCAGAAGCGCGTGCCCGAACCGCCGGCCATGATGATCGCGTAGAGCCGGCTCACGCCGCGGTCCTCACGAGCGCGCGGACGGCCGCCCTCATGCCGTGTTCACGCCGGCCGCCCCGCCGCTCTTCTTTGCGCCTTTTCCAAGGCGTTTTCCGGCGCGAGCGCGCCGCGGCGTCGCCGCGGCCTCGACCAGGTCCGGCGCCGCGTCCGCCGCGTCCGCAGCGTCCGCTGCGCTGACGCCGGGTGCCGGCTGGCCCTCGCGGACATAAAGCCGGTGCACGCGCTTGCCCACCGAGCACGAGATCTCGTACGGGATCGTGCCGACGATGCTCGCGAGTTCCGGGATGCCGATAAACGCCTCGCCGTCGCGGCCGATGAGCGTGACCGTGTCGCCGACACGCACGCCGGGGATGTCGCCGATGTCGAGCATCGTGTAGTCCATCGAGATGGACCCGATGATCGGCGCGCACGCGCCGTTGACCAGCGCGCGGCCGCGATTGCTGAGCCGGTACGCGAGCCCGTCGTTGTAGCCGATGGGCAGCGTGGCGACGCGCGTGGCGCGCGCCGTGACGTGCGTGCCGTTGTAGCCGATGGGCGTGCCGGCCGGGACGTCCTTCATGTACACGACCTGCGTGCGCAGGCTCAGCACCGGCTCGAGGCCGAGCGCCGTCGCGAGGTGCGTGAGGTCCGGGCCGAGCACGCCGTACAGCGAGATGCCCGGTCGCACGAGCGCCTGATTGCAGCCCTCGCCGCCGAGCACGGCCGCGGTGTTCGCGAAGTGCACGAGCGGCGGCTTGATGTGCTCCGCTTCGAGCGTGTCCAGCACGCCGAGCAGCCGGTCGCGCTGCACGCCCGTGAAGGGATGCCCCGGACGCCCCGCCGACATGTGCGACGCGATGCCCTCCAGTTCGAGCCAGCGGCTGGAGGACACGGCCCGGGCGAGGTCGGCCGCGCGCGCCGGAAGCGCCCCGAGCCGCCCCATGCCCGTGTCCACCATGACATGCACGCGCGTGCGGCGCCCCTGCCGGCGGCTCTCTTCCTCCAGCGTGGCGATGCGATCCATCGAGTGCACGCACACGCGGATGTCGTGGCTCACGACCTGCGCTTCTTCCTCGGGAATGATCGTGCCGAGGATCAGGATCGGCGCGGTGATGCCGGCGGCGCGCAGCTCGAGCGCCTCCTGGCTGTCGCCGACGCCGAAGCCCCACAGACCGGGCTGATCGCTCAGCGCGCGCGCGACCGGCACCGCGCCGTGGCCGTAGGCATCCGCCTTGACGACGGCGAGCACCGCCGAACCCGGCTGCAGACACGACAGCACGCGCGCCATGTTGCGACGCAGTGCGGAGAGGTCAACCTCCGCCCAGACCCTGTGACCGGACCCGCTCATCGAACACGATCTCCGCGTGGGACCGCTTCAAATAGAGGGGCAGAACCGCTTCCGGTGAGTCACCACCGGCGAGCAGCCGCTCCCTCCCTACCGCGCCCACATCGTAGGCATCGGGATGCGGCTCCCGAAGCACGGAGATTCCGGCTTCTTCGACGAATGTTGCGAGGGGCAGCGTCTCGATACCGGTGACGAGGCACGGCGCGCGCAGCTCACGCACGCCCGCGAGACCGGCGTCACCCGCGGCACCCGCGGCGCCCGCGACGCCCGCGGCGCCAGAGCCGGCCGTGTCGCCGGTGTCGCCGGTGTCGCCGGTGTCGCCGGTGTCGCCGGTGTCGCCGGTGTCGCCGGTGTCGCCGGTGTCGCCGGTGTCGCCGGTGTCGCCGGAGTTGCGGGCCGGCGCGCGTTCATAGTCCGCGCGGTAGCTCTCGTCGCGCCGCGCATCGATGAGCACGATGACGCGCTGCACGTCGGGACGTCGCCGCAGTTCACCGAGCGCCGCACCGGCCACCGACGGCACGCCGACGAGGCGCAGGTCGGCGGCCCAGGCAAGCGCGCGGGCCAGCGCGATGGCGGCGCGCACGCCGGTGTAGCTGCCGGGCCCGGTGCCGACGATCACGCCGCCGAGGTCCGCGACCGAGAGCGAGCGCGCCGCGAGCAGTTGCGAGGCCGCCGAGGCGAGCAGCGACGTGCCACGCGCATCCGGCGGCGCCACGATGGCCCCCCACGGCTCGCCCTCGGGCCCGAGCAACGCCACGCCGACCGACAGCGTGGAGGCCTCGAGCACGAGCACCGGGCCGGGGCGCCGCGCCGCGCCATCGACGGCCTCAAGTCCTTTGCTGGCAACAGCTTGCCCGCGCGCTCCAGCGCCCGAAGAACTCATCGCGCCGGGCCGGGATGCGCGCCGGGAGACGTGCCGTGGGCGCCGCCCGGGGCCGGGCTGGACGCCTGCACCGCGATCTCTTCGGTCCAGAGCGCGGCGAGCTCTCGGGAGAGCGTGTCCACCAGTGCGCCATCCACGCCCTCGACCATGACGCGGGCCAGGTTTTCGGTGCCCGAGTAGCGCAGCAGGATGCGCAGGTCCGCACCGTGACGCGCCTCTTCCTCGGCGACGCGCGCGCGCAGCCGGGGCAGGGCGTCCACCGGCGGCCGGCTCGTGACGGGGACGTTGAGCAGCACCTGCGGCACGCGCGGCACGGCCTCGATGAGGTCGGCGAAGGGCGTGCGCGTGTCGGCCAGCGCCGCGAGCAGTCGCAGCGAGGTGAAGAGTCCGTCGCCGATGTAATGCTCGCCCTCGCGGAAGAGCAGGTGACCGGCCGCCTCGCCGCCGAGACCGTAGCGGCCTTCGCGGAGCGCGTGCAGCACGTGGCGATCCCCCACCGGGCAGCGCAGCATGCTCACGCCGCGCGACTCGAGCATTTTCTGGAGCCCGAGGTTGCTCATGACGGAGGCCACCACCACGCCGCCCGGCAGCTCGCCGCGACGTGCGAGCCAGGGCCCCAGGAAGCCGAGCATGTGGTCGCCGTCGCAGACGCGGCCGGCGCGGTCCACGCCGAGGACGCGGTCGGCGTCGCCGTCGAAGGCCAGGCCGAAGTCTTCGCGGCCCGCGCGCAGGTGCGCCGCGAGCGCCCCGAGATGCGTGCTGCCGCAATCGGCGTTGATGTTGCGGCCGTCGGGCGCGTCGAAGAGCGAGGTGACGCGCGCCCCGAGGCCCGCCAGGACCGCCGCGGCCGTGAACGACGCCGCGCCGTGCGCGCAATCGATGGCGAGGCGGATGCCCGAGAGGTCCAGCTCCGCGAACCGGGTCAGCAGCCAGGCGCGGTAGTCGGCCGCGCCGTCGTGTTGCTCGATGGCGCCCGCTGCCGGGCCGGGCGCCGCGCCAGGGCCGGCGGCCGTGGTCAGCGAGGCGACGCCGCCCAGCGCGATGACGGCCGCCTCGAGCCGCTCCTCGGTCGCGTCGGAGAGCTTCGCGCCGCCCGCGCCGAAGAGCTTGATGCCGTTGTCGGTCCACGGGTTGTGCGAGGCGGAGACCACGATGCCGAGGGCCGCACCGCGCGCGCGCATCGCCACCGGGAGGCCGGCCGTGGGCACCACGCCGAGGTCCACGACGCGAGCGCCCGCGGCCAGCAGCCCGGTGCAAAGCGCCTGCACGATGGCCGGCCCCGATTCGCGCGTGTCCCGCGCGATGAGCACGAGGCGGCCGTCATGCCCGGCGGCCTGCTCCTGCGCCGCGGCGAACTCGCCCAGCGCGCGACCGAGCCGCTGGAGGAAGGCCGGGACGAGCGGCGCTTCGCCGGCGCGCGTGCGGATGCCGTCGGTGCCGAACCAGCGCCGGGTCACGGGGTGCCCTTCACGTCCTCGAGCCGGTACTCGATGATCGGGTCGGAGTCGCCGCTGAGCAGGTGCACCTTCACGGCGCGCGGCAGATCCTCGCGCAGCACGCGCACCTTGGGACGCGCCTGTTTCAGAGTCGCCTCGCGCCAGTCGTACTGCAGGTCGATGCGCCGGACGAGCTCCTCGTTGCTGAGGCCGTCGAGGTCCCCCGGCGGACCGGTGATCTTGAGGTCCAGCGCCAGGTCCTTGTAAGAGACCTGCCACTTCCTGGCCTTGAGCGCGTCCTCGTTCTTGTAGGTCACGGGCACGGAGAGCAGCTCGCGCGAGACGTCCTCGGGCTCGAGGAAGATCGTGACCTCGACGACGTGCTCGGGCGTCAGCAAGGTCACGCCCTGGTCGAGCAACTCCTGGGGCAGGCCCACGAATTGCGACACCGTGGCGCTGCGGCCCATCAGCCGGACGGGCGCGAGGCGCGGTTGCTCGGGGTCGTCGCGAATCGCCGCGATGGCCGCGCTGGGGCCCGACAGCCGCACCTGGTTGGGCCGCACGAGAATGCGCGATTCCTGGAAAAAATAGCCGGCCTTGGGGCTGCCCTCGGTGGTCACGTTGAGCGAGCCGAGCGTGGTGTCGGTCTCGAGGCGCGACGCCAGCGTCACCAGCAGCGACTCAGGCGACGGCCGGAAATCCGTCAGGTCCGGCGGGTCACCGCCGGACTTGAAGAGCTTGCGGTCCAGCGGGACGTCGAAGCTCTTCTCGCCCGCCGTGCCCAGCATCGCCACGGTGAACTCGATCACGGCGTTCATGTTCAGGTTGCGCACGTCGTCGGCGATGCCCTTGACGTGCAGGGTCACGCTGCGCACGGACAGGTTGCGCACGAGCAGCGCGTCGGGCACGACGAGATAGATGGCTGGCGTCGTCGCACGCAGCGTGTCGGCCTCGCTGCGCGTGGCCACGATCCGCACGTCCAGTGCCGGCGAGGCGTCGTCGATCACGAAGTTCTCGAGAATCGTCCAGAGCACCAGCGCGAAGGCCAGCGCCGTGAGCTTGCGCCCGATGTCGTGGCGGACGAGGCGCCAGAGGCGACGCCCGAACTCCCGCGAACGGCCGGTGTCGGTGCTCATGAGGCCTCTTCCGGCTCGTAGGCGTGCAGCAGTTCGCCGAGCAGCGCGTCGAGGCCGAGCGGGTCCTCCACCGGTTGCAGGCGCCCGCGATGCACGACGGTGATGCGCCCGGTCTCCTCGCTGACGACCACCGCCACCGCGTCGCTCTCCTCGGTGACACCGATCGCTGCGCGATGCCGCGTGCCGAGTTCGCGCGACAGCGCGGTGCTCTCGGTGAGCGGCAGCATGCAGCACGCCGCGACGATGCGCCCCTCTCGCACGATGACCGCCCCGTCGTGCATCGGGCTCTTCGGATAGAAGATGGACTCGATGAGCGCGCCGGAGAGCGTGGCGTCCAGCGGGATGCCCGTGTCCTGCAGGCCCTTGATGCCGGTCTGGCGCTCGAAGACGACGAGAGCGCCGGTGTGGCGGCGCGCGAGGGCGCGGAACGAGGTGCACAGGTCGGAGAGGTGACCGGGGCTGCCGGGCGTGATGATCGAGCCGGCCTCCGAGAGCCGCAGCAGGCCGCGGCGCAACTCCGGTTGGAACAGCACCACCAGCACCACGATCATGAACGGCAGCATGTACGTGCCGGCGACCTGCAGCCGCGGAAAGCGCACGCCCGCCAGAAAGGAGACCGCAGCCAGGCTCAGCACGATCGTGGCCAGCGTGATGAGCAGGCCCTTGAGCACGGCCAGCCCGGCCTTGCCGTGCAGGAACTTCAGCAGGATGTAGAAGAACCACGTCAGCAGGCCGATCTCGATGATCGCGCTGACGAGGTCGCGCGCGCGCTCGGGTTCCTCGTCGCCGAAGGGAGACAGGCTAGGCGGCAGCGCCTGCGCGAGCAGCGGACAGGCGAGCACGAGCACGGCGAGTGCCGGCGCGAAACTCCGCAGCGTGATCCTGCCGGGAGCGGCGTTCACCGCGCGAGGGCCGCGTCCAGCGGAGCACCCGCCACCGAGAGCACGCTCTGGATCGTCGCGCCGAGGTGCACGTCGGGCGTCGAGGCACCGGCCGTGAAGCCGACCGTGAGGTCGCCCTCGGGCAGCCAGTTGGGCGTGGTCAGGATGCGGTCGGTCTCGGGGCAGCGGTGCACGATCTCGTGGGCGCGGATGCTGGCCGGCCCGTCCACGTGAAAGCTGGGGAAGCGGGCGCCGCCGACGCGCGTGAGGTTGCGCGTGTTGCTGCTGTCGTAGCCGCCCACGACGATGAGCAGATCCAGCTCGTCTTCGTCCGCGATTTCCGCGACGGCGTCCTGGTTCTCCTGCGTGGCGCGGCAGATCGTGTTCAGCTCGCGGAAGTTCGTGCCGGCCGCCTCGTCGCCGTCGCGCAGGGCGATGGCCGCGCGCACCATGCGCTCGATCTCCCGCGTCTCGCTGGCCAGCATCGTAGTCTGGTTCACCGTGCCGAGCTGCGCGAGGTGCACGGCCGGGTCGAAGCCGCGCGACATCGCCTCGGCGGGCAGCACCTCGGCCAGGCGACTTCCCGGCTGGCGCCCGATGATCACGTCGCACACGAGCTGCGCCTGGTTCTTCTCGGCCACCACCACGTAGTGCCCGCCGCGCGAGGCGATGAGGCTGCAGCTCGCGCGCGTCTCCTCGTGCCGCACCAGGCCGTGGATCAGCGTGGTGAACCCGTCGGACACGTATTTGAGCGTGCGCTTGTGCGGCTTGATGACCCACGGGCAGGTCGTGTCGACGATGGTGCAGCCGGCCGCGCGCAGGTGCGTCATGTCCTCGACGGTTGCGGAAAACGCGGGGATCACCACCACGTCGTCGGGGCCCAGCGCATCGTCCACGCCCGGGTCGCTGAAGGGGCCGCGCAGGAAGCGCACGCCCTTGGTCTTGAAGTCCGCATTCACGTGCGGGTTGTGGATGATCTGGTCGAGCAGCCAGAGGCGCCGCTGCGGGTGATGCTGCGCGAGGGCGTCGTGCACCATGGCCACGGCGCGGTCCACGCCCCAGCAGAAGCCGAAGCTGCGCGCGGTGCGCACCGTGATGCGGCCGCACGCGAGGCGACCGCTGCCGGCACGGAGCAATTCGATGAGCGGGCTGCGGTACGAGTACCGCTCGAAGGGATTGTCGTAGCGCTCGGCGGACATGCGGCCTCGGTTCAGCTCGCGCGGGCGGTCGGCGCGGCGCCACCACGTTAGCCCGACTCGCGCCCGGAAGCCACCGGCCGGACGGGCGCGAACAGCCGCGCACGCAGGCTCGCCGCGTCGTCGCCGCGCCACGATACGGAGCTGCCGGGTCTCCGCGAGCCGTGGCTATGATGCGCCACCTTTCCCGGAGGAGCCGAGCGTGGATGCTGCCGTCGCGCTCGAGCGCGTCACCAAGACCTTCGGCTCCCACGTGGCCGTGCGCGAGCTCTCGCTGGCAGTGCCGCGCGGATGCATCTACGGCTTCATCGGCCCCAACGGCTCGGGCAAGACGACCACCATCCGCATGCTGCTCCGCATCCTCCTGCCGGACGCAGGCCGCATCGAGGTGCTGGGCAGCGAGGGCACGCGGGCCGCCAACGATCGGGTCGGCTACCTGCCCGAGGAGCGCGGCCTCTACAAGAAGATGAAGGTGCTGGACCTGCTGGCCTACTACGGCGCGCTCAAGGGTCTGCCCCGGCGCGACGCCCGCGCCGCCGGCGCCGAGTGGCTGGAGCGCATGGGGCTCTCGGCCTGGGGCGGGCGCAAGATCGAGGCGCTGTCCAAGGGCATGGCGCAGAAGGTGCAGTTCATCTCGACGGTGCTGCACGCGCCCGACCTCGTCATCCTGGACGAACCCTTCTCCGGGCTCGACCCCGTGAACCTCAACGTGCTGCGCGAGGCGATTCTCGAGCTCAACCGGCGCGGCACCACGGTGCTCTTCTCCACGCACGACATGGAGATGGCCGAGCGCATGTGCGACTTCCTCTGCATGATCTTCAAGGGCGAGAAGGTGCTCGACGGCACGCTGGATGCCATCCAGGCCCGCTACGGCACGGACAGCGTGCGGCTGCGCGCCGACGGCGCCCGCGAACTGCTCGCCGGCCACCCGTCCGTGGAGGCCCTCGTCGACATGGGCAACTACCAGGAGGTGCGCCTCGCGCAGCGCGACGCGGCGCAGTCGCTGCTGCAGTTCCTCGCGGAACGGACGCGCGTGTCGCTCTTCGAGATCAGCCGGCCGTCGCTGCACGACATCTTCGTGCGCATCGCGGGTCCGGAGGCCGCGGCCGCCGCAGCCTCGGGCGCACGCGGAGCAGATGATGTCCGTTAAGGCCCTCGTCGTCGCGCGCACCGAGTACCTCAAGGCCGTGCGGAGCAAGGCGTTCATCATCGGCGTGCTGCTCATGCCGCTGCTCATGGGCGGCAGCTTCATTGCGCTGGCCATCTCGGAGAAGGCCAAGGACACCCAGCCGCGCACCTTCGCCGTCGTCGATCGAACGGGCGGCCTGCTGTGGACGGCGCTGGACGAAGCCGCCACGAAGCGCAACGAGAGGGATATCTTCGCGCCCCCCTCGGCCGGAACGCCCGGCAAGCAGTTGCAGCCGCGCTTCGTGCCGCAGCGCGTGGAGCCGGCCGCCGACGGCGCATCGAATGCCGCCGCGAGCGACCTGCAACTCTCGGAGCGCGTGCGCAGCGGCGACATCTTCGGTTTCGTGATCCTCGGCCACGACCTGCCCACGCCGCGCGCCGACGAAAGCGACGCCGCCGACCGCGAGTTCAGCTGGCAGACCGAGACACCCACCTACAACGACCTTCCCGACTGGATCGAGTCCGTCGTGAACTCCACGCTGCGCAGCCATCGGCTCGCGCAGGCCGGTCTCGATCAAGGCCTCGTGGATCGCCTGTCGCAGCGCGAGGCGCTGCGCGAGATGGGCCTGGCCCGACGCACCGCCAGCGGTGAAGTGCGCCGCTCCGCGGAGTCGGACAAGGCCGCCAACTTCGGCGTGCCGCTCGTGCTCACGCTGCTGCTCTTCATGCTCGTCATGTCCACGGCGCCCTCGCTGCTCAACGCCGTGCTCGAGGAGAAGATGCAGAAGATCGCGGAGGTGCTCGTCGCGACGGTGCCGCCCTTCGACCTCATGCTCGGCAAGCTGCTCGCGGCCGTGTTGATGACTCTCACGCTGTCGCTCATCTACGTCGGCGCGGGGATGATCTTCCTCAACAACGCCTCGGGCCTGCCGCCTCAGGTTGCGGCGGCCATCACGCCGCGCATTCTGATGTGGTTCGCCCTGTTCCAGGTCCTGGCGCTGCTCATCTACGGCTCGCTCTTCGCGGCCATCGGCGCGAGCTGCTCCGAGATGCAGGACGCGCAGAGCCTCATGGGCCCGATGATGCTGCTGCTCATGTTCCCGATGTTCTTCCTCGGGCCCGTGCTGCAGAGCCCCGACAGCACGATGTCGCGCCTCATGTCGCTCTTCCCGCCGGCCACGCCCGTCCTCATGATGCTGCGCATCGCCGTGCCACCGGGCCCCGCGGCGTGGGAACTGGTGCTGGCCGTCGTGCTCACCGTGCTCTGCACCGCCCTGTGCATCTGGGCCGGCGGCAAGATCTTCCGCATCGGCATCCTGAGCCAGGGCCAGGCGCCGACCTGGCGCCGCCTCGCGCAGTGGATCATGTCCAAATAGGTGCGCCTTGATGGGAGCTGGTGGGGTCTGGGCGGCGCTGCAGCAGGCCGGCGAGAACCCGGTCTGCTGGTGAGCGCGCGGTGGCCGGCTGCTGAGCGCCGCGCGCTCACGCGGGGAGCCTTGGCGAGCGCGGGACGAGTCGGACGACGACTGGCTGGCGCCGGTGGGGCTGGCCCGCAACCAGGGCTTCGGGATCCCCCGGCCGAACATCGACGAGGACCTCAGCGTGGAGGGCCTGCCGCGCGGCCCGCCGCCACGGCGCGAATCGCGGCGATGACGGCCAGCGCATCGGCGGCGGCGCGCACGTCGTGCACGTCGTGCACGCGGACGAAGTCCACGCCGGCCTGCGCGGCGAGCACTGTGGTCGCAGTCGTGGCGTGATCACGGTCGGCGGCCGGGCGCTGCGCAGGGTCGCCGGGACGCGCGCTGAGCGCGCCGAGGAAGGCCTTGCGCGAGCAGCCGAGCAGCGTGCGGGCACCGGCCGCATGCGCGGCGGCGACGAACGCGGGCAACGCGGCAAGCAAGGCAACACTGTCTTCTGCGCGCTTGCCGAAGCCGATGCCCGGGTCAAGCAGCAGGCGCTCGCGCGAGATGCCGGCGGCGTCGGCGCGCGCGACCGCAGCGAGCAGCTCGGCCTACACCTCGCGCGGTGCGTCATCGTCATGCGGCGCGAGCTGCATCGTGGCCGGCGTGCCGCGCCGGTGCGTGAGTAACTCCAGGGCTGCGCTGCCGTCAGCGAGTGAGAGGCAAGGTCCGCCGTAGCTCGCCGGGAAGAACACGATGCCGACCGTCCTGAGGAGCGGCCCATACCGCGTCTACTTTCACAGCCACGAGCTGAACGAACTGCCCCACGTGCATGTCGATCGCGATGATCAGTCGGCCAAGTTCTGGCTCGAATCGATGCGACTTGCCCGCAACCGGGGATTCGGCGCCGTAGACCTTCGTCGGATCCGCAGTATTCTGTGGGCACACCAAGCCCAACTCCTGGAGGCGTGGCATGGCTACTTCGAATCACAAGCCGGGTGAGCGGGTCGTGAACGTGCACTGCACGGACACGGCGCTTGTCGTGGATCTGGCCGATGGCCGTTCGTTGTCCGTGCCGCTGTCCTGGTTCCCGCGGTTGCTCGGCGCCACACCGGCCCAACGTGCCAACTGGAAGCCCAGCGGCGGCGGTTTCGGCATCCACTGGCCCGACGTCGACGAGGACCTCAGCGTCGAGGGCCTGCTGCGCGGTGCGCCGGCGCCACGTTCAGGTTCCTCCGTGCGCTGAAGATTCGGCGCGCGCCTCATCCGGTCGTGGCGCTGCAGCAGGCCGGCGTGAGGCACTCGGGCTGAGGGACGGCGGTGGCCGGCTGCCCGGCGCCGCGCGCTCCCGCGGGGGGAGCGCTTGGTCGCTCTCTCATGGTCACGCGAACTGAACTACGCGCGAAGGAGGCTTCCTTCGGCAGCGCGGACGGCGGCCGTCACGGCCAGCGCGTCGGACGCGGCGCGGACGTCGTGCACGCGGATGAAGTCCACGCCGGCCAGCGCAGCCAGCACGGTGGTCGCGGTCGTGGCGTGCTCGCGCTCCGCAACGGGCGCGCCATCGCTCTCGCGCGCGATGAGCGCGCCGAGGAAGGCCTTGCGCGAGCAGCCGAGCAGCGTGCGGGCACCGGCCGCATGCGCGGCGGCGACGAACGCGGGCAACGCGGCAAGCAAGGCAACATTGTCTTCCGCGCGCTTGCCGAAGCCGATGCCCGGGTCAAGCAGCAGGCGCTCGTGCGAGATGCCTGCGGCGTCTGCGCGCGCGATCGCAGCGAGCAGCTCCTGCCACACCTCGGCCGGCGCATCCTCGTAGTGCGGCGCGTGCTGCATCGTGGCCGGCGTGCCGCGCCGGTGCATGAGCACGACGGGCAGTCCGCTGGCTGCGGCGACGGCCGCCATGCGCGGGTCCGCGCCGAGCGCCGACACGTCGTTCAGCAGGTCCACGCCGACGGCCAGCGCGCGCTCGAGCACGGCGGCGCTCGTCGTGTCGAGCGAGAGCGGCACGGACACCGCCGCGCGCAGCGGCGCAAGGATCGGCGCCAGCCGCGCCCACTCCTCGTCCGGCGTGACGTCCGCCGCGCCGGGCCGCGTGGACACCGCGCCGACGTCGAGCAGCGCCGCACCGTCCGCGACCATGCGCCGCGCCTCGGTCAGCACCCTGGCGACATCCGGGCGGAACGCGGCGCCAGGCGCCCGCAGCGGCGCGTCGGGACGCGGCGCACGCTCATCGCGCGCGGCGCCGCCGAAGCGCCCGCCGTCGCTGAAGCTGTCGGGCGTGAGGTTCAGCACGCCCATCACGTGCGTCGCCCCGGATGGCGGCAGCGCACGCGAGCTCATGCGCTCAACTCACGCCGTGCCGGGCACCGGCAGGCCGCCACCGGCGAGGCCGGGGCCCGGCTCGTCGCGCGTGGCTGCTTTGGCGGCCACGGGCACCGTCGTGCCGCCGGCCGGCTTGTTGGTCGGGGGCAGCAGCGGGCGGATCTCGTCGGCGGTGGCACCGGCAAGGATCGCACGCACGTCGTCGCCGCTGATCGTCTCGTAGCGCAGCAGAGCCTGCGTGACCTGCTCGACCTCGCGGCGGTGACTCTCGAGGATGGCCTTGGCGCGGTCGTGGCAGGTGTCGAGGATCGAGCGCACTTCGCGATCGATGGCCTCGCTCGTCGCCTCGGAGTAGTTCTTGCTGCGCAGGAGTTCGTCGCCGAGGAAGACCTCGCCGCGGCGCTCGCCCAGCGCCATGGGACCGAGCGCGTCGCTCATGCCCCAGCTGCAGACCATGGCGCGCGCGATGTCGGTGGCGCGCTCGATGTCGTTGGCGGCCCCGCCCGAGATGTCGTCGCAGAAGAGCTCCTCCGCGACGCGCCCGCCGTAGAACACGGTGAGCATCGCCATGAGTTCCTTCTTGCGGTGGTGGTATTTGTCGCGCTCGGGGAGCTGCATCGTCGCGCCCAGCGCCATGCCGCGCGGGATGATCGTCACCTTGTGCAGCGGCTCGACCTGGTCCTTCAGCGCGCTCGCAACGACCGCGTGGCCGGACTCGTGGTAGGCGGTGATGCGCCGGTCTTCCTCCACCATGACGCGGCTCTTCTTCTGGCGGCCGAAGCGCACCTTGTCGCGCGCCTCGTCAAGGTCGTCCTGCTGGACGTGGTCCTTGTTCTTGAGCGTGGCGAGCAGGGCGGCCTCGTTGATGAGGGCCTCCAGCTCCGCGCCGCTGAACATCGGCGTGCCGCGCGCGACGATGGACAGATCCACCTTCGGGTCGAGCTTCACCTTCTGGGCATGCACGACGAGGATGGCCTCGCGACCGCGCACGTCGGGGAGGTCGAGCACGATCTGGCGGTCGAAGCGTCCGGGGCGCAGCAGGGCCGGGTCGAGCACGTCGGGACGGTTGGTGGCGGCGATCAGGATGACGCCCGCGTCGGTCTCGAAGCCGTCCATCTCCACGAGGATGGCATTGAGGGTCTGCTCGCGTTCGTCGTGGCCGCCGCCGAGCCCCGCGCCGCGCTTGCGACCGACGGCATCGATCTCGTCCAGGAAGATGACGCAGGGCGCGCTCTCGCGGGCCTGCTTGAAGAGGTCACGCACGCGGCTGGCGCCGACGCCCACGAACATCTCCACGAAGTCGCTGCCGCTGATGGCGAAGAAGGGCACGCTGGCTTCGCCCGCGATGGCCTTGGCGAGCAGCGTCTTGCCGGTGCCGGGCGGGCCCACGAGCAGCACGCCGCGCGGCACGCGGCCACCGAGCCGCGAGAAGCGCTTGGGATCCTTGAGGAAGGCGATGATCTCCTGCACCTCTTCCTTGGCTTCCTCGACGCCTGCGACCAGGTCGAAGGTGACCTTGGCCTGGTCCGGCGTGATCATCTTCACGCGGCTGCGACCGAAGGACATGATCCCGCCGCTGCCGCCCGAGGCGCGCATCTGGCGCGTGAAGATGAAGAGGAACACGCCGAGGATCAGCAGCCAGGGAATCATCGTCGCCAGGATCTGCCACCACAGGTCGGTGGCCGGCTCATAGCTGACGCGACCGCCGCGCCCGGAGATCTTCGCGGGCAGGATGGGCACGCCGCGCAGCGCCATGTCGTCGAGGAAGCGGCCGATGCGCGGGTCGCCGGACGAGCCGCCGATCGTGGCCCACGCGGCCTTGCCGCCCTGCATGTACTGCACGAACAGGCCGGTCTGGCCCGCGACCGGGTCGTTGAGCGTGTAGCCGTCGATGACGCGCCAGTCGCCGCCATCCACCTTGGCCACGAGGTCGTCCAGCGAGACGGCGTTGCGGAAGATCTCGCGCGAGACGAGCTGCTCGAGCAGCGGCAGGTCGCCGGTGGCGTACTCGGGCACGAGCACTCCTTCCCAGACCTCATCCCGGGCGGCGCCCTCGCGCACGATCGTCACGTCCACCCGGCTCTTGCCCAGGATGCGGACCTCACTCAGGTTGCCCTGGTAAGCCTGGCGCATCACGTTCTGCCACGTGCGCTCGTTGACGTCATCGAGGCTGTACGTGAATTGCCTCACGATCATGACGACCATCGTCAGCACCAGCAGGATGGTGAGCAGCGTGCCGATGCGGCTGGGTTGCGGCTTGGGCGGCGAATTGCCGGGCGCGGCCATCAGAAGTCCTCCTCGAGCACCCGCACGATGTCACGTGCCAGAAAGTAGTACGCCTCGCGCCGTGCCGTCTCGATGTCCTGACCCAGGGCGGGAACGAACTGGCCTTGCTGGGACATCTTCTTTTTCCTGATCACCTCGCCGGTGCGGGCGTCCGTGACGATGACTTCGACGGTGATGGAGGTGCTGGATGAGGTCGGGGTCTGCTGCTGATTCTCCGATAGCACGTGCTGGCGGACGCGGAGCACGCGACCGGTCAGCACGACATCGGCCTCTTCCATGCTCGACAAGTGCAGGCCCGGGCTTGAGAGGACCTCGGCCACGACCTGGTTGGTGAGCTCGAACTCGACGTCGCGATAGAAGGTCTCGTTGGTGAAGAAGGCCACGAAGACCCGGTCGCGGTCGTCCGGGTAGAGGTCGCCCTTGTGCATGCTGACGCAGCCGGAGGCCAGCGCGAGAAGGGGCGCGAGAAGGGGCGCGAGAAGGGGCGCGAGGTAGAGCGCGAGCGCGGCTGCCGCACCCCGCCGCCGGGCTGGGCCCCCGGGCCGGCCTGCAGCTGCCCTGCCTGCGAAGGACCTCGAGATGGCGTCTGCGGCTCGGCTCACGGGAAGAGCGTGTCCTTCCCCTTGTCCTTGTCCTTGATCTTTTCCTTGGCCTGGGCCCATGCGGGCCGGCTCACCCGGACGGTGTCCAACGACTGCCGGCGCGGGTCGTTCCGCAGGCTCTCCGGGTTGATGTCCATGGCCAGCAGCCGGGCGATCGCCTGCTGGCCGGAGGCCGTCTCCGGGTAGAGCAGGGCGGCGTTGGCCAGTCGGATGACCTCTCCCGTGGTGGAGCCGCGCCGTGCGTAGAAATCGGCCACGTAGAGCTCGGCCTGGGCCAGCTCGTCGATGACGATGGCCAGGTCGTCCTTCGACGACTGGGCGGCGACGCCGCGGGGGTAGCGCTTGAGCGAACGGTCGAGCAGGTTGCGGGCGCGCAGCAGGTCGTTGCGGTCGTACTCCGGGCCGCCGGCCAGCAGCAGGTTGCAGTGCCCGGCCAGCCAGAGGCAGCGCTCGGCCCATTCGCTGGCGGGGTATTCCTCGGCCACGCGCTCGTAGACCAGCGAGGCCTCGCCGTACTCCGCCACGTCGTCGCGGGCAAAGTAGTCGCCGACGAGCTTGAGCGCGTCGTCGGCGCGCTCCGACGTGCGGAAGTGCGCCTGCAGCGTCTCCATGACCTCGACGCCGCGCGCGCGGTCCGAGAACCAGCCGCCGTACTCCGGGTCGTCGAAGTAGGCCTGGCCGATGGCGAAGAGCCGCGTCTCGATCTCCGCGGCGTGCGTCGACCAGGGCGCGTTCTCCAGCACGTAGCGGTAGTGCTGGAAGGCCTTGCCCAGCTCGCCGAGCTCGTAGTAGGCCTCGCCCGAGAGAAAGGCCGCCTCGGCGCGGTCCGCCGGCGGTGCGTCCTTGGCTTCGGAGAGGCGCCCTCCCAGCTCCGCGACGCCGTCGGTGTCGCCCTCGGCTTTCAGAGCCTCCACGCGGGCCATCGCCGTCTTCACGTCGCCGAGCGGCTCGCTCACGCAACCGGCGGCCGCGAGCAGCAGCGCGATGAGAACTCCGCAACCAGCCGACGGACGCAACATGACCTCAGCTCCCTCCGCCGAGCGCGAGCGGCTGGCAGCGCGGACGGCGCTCGAGCACGTGCAGCCAGTGGCGATGGTAGAGGCGGCGCACGTCGATCTCGATCTCCGGGGGCACGATCACGTCGAGGAGCTGCCGCGGATCGCTTCCGGCCAGTTGGCCGGCCAGCCTGGCCGCGGCTGCGGACAGAGGAACCGAATCGCCGTCGGACTGGCGACATGCCGAACACACGATCCCGCTGCGCCCCGGGTCGAAGCGCAGCGCCCGATGCCCGGAAGGACGTCGGTCGCACGACACGCACCGGTCCAGCACAGGCTCGAACCCGGTCATTCTAAGGAAGCCCCCTTCGAGAGCAAACTGCAGCGCGGGCACCACGGCGCGAGGCGGACGGGTGTCCAGCGCCTGGATGACGTGCAGCGCGTGGTGGAAGAGCTGCGGCATCGGCTGCCCCTCGGGGGCCAGCGCGCGCAGCAGTTCCAGCAGCCAGAAACCCGCGGCGGCGAGATCGTCGCGCGAACGCATCCCGGCGTGGTGGCTCAGCAGCTGCCGCTCACGCAGCGGCTGCAGCGACCGGCTGCCGCGCCGCTGGTGATAGGTCAGCCGGCAGTGGTCGAGCAGGTCCACGCTGCCCCCCAGCCGGCTCTTGTCGCGATGGACGCCCTTGAGGATCAGCGACACGCGGCCGTGGTCGGGGGTCATGAACTCCGCAACCTGGCTCGACTCGCCAAACGGCGTGCGACGCAGGGCCAGAGCCTCGGTGATGACGCTTCCCATGGGAGCTTGCTAGCGTACCGTGTCTCGACCCTTCGTCGCTCGACAGGCGACCGCTCGCGAGATGCCCCCGTCCGGGATCGACGACACGACATGGTGAAGCCGCCTCCCCGACCGAACGTGATCGTGGAGGACATCGACGCGCTGGAGGCGCGCCGGCTCAAGACCCGCGGCCGCAAGTACGGCCTGCGCGACCTGCTCACCGGCCGCGACCCGGACGACGAGAGCCAGCCCGCCATCTACCGCCGGCTCTTCTCCTTCGTGAAGCCCTTCCGGTCGGGCCTCATCGCGGCGCTCAGCATGTCGGCGCTGGCCGCCGCGGCGAAGCTCGGCTACGTCTTCATTCTTCAGCGCGTACTCGAGCCGATCATGGACCAGGGTGCGGGCCGGATCGCTCCGGTCATGTCCCACCTGGCTGCCGGCGTGGCGCATGCCAGCGCCTGGGGCGATCCGGCCTCGACGGGCCGGCGCATCGCCACGCACCTTGCCATCGCGCGCGGCATGGCCGATGCGAGCTGGCAGGGTGTGCCGGCGCAGCGGCAACTGCTGCTCGCCGCCGGTGGCATGGTGCTGCTGTCGCTGGTGGAGCAGGCCAACAAATACAGCCAGAAGCTGCTCATGCGCAGCGTGTCGCTGGACATCGTGAGCACGATCCGCATCGCGCTCTTCGACCGGCTCATGACCTTCTCGATGCGCTTCTTCCAGTCGAATCACAGCGGCAAGCTCATGTCGCGGCTGACCAACGACCTGAACAACCTCGGCACGATGCTCGTGGACGTCACCGTGGACTTCACCACGGACTTCTTCACGCTCATCGGCGCGCTCTGCTACCTGTGGGTGCAGGGCGGCTCGGTGGTGCTGGCCGGCCTGGCCATCGCGGTGATGAGCTTCGTGCCCGTGCAGCGGATCAGCCGCCGCATCCGGCGCAAGGAAGGCAGCAACCAGTCACGCATGGGCACGCTCTTCATGAGCCTGTCGGAGACGCTCGGCTCGCAGAAGATCGTCAAGGCCTTCAATGCCGAGCAGTTCGAGCGCGAGCGCTTCCGCAAGGTGGACCTCGCCTACACCGACGGACGCAAGCAGGCGGCCAAGCTGCGCGCGCGTGTCGAGCCGGTGGTCGAGATCCTCGGCATGCTCGGCGTCGCGATGCTGGTCTACTTCGGCGGCCTGCAGGTCATCGACGGCCGCTGGGAGAAAGGCAGCTTCTTCGCGATCATCCTGCTGCTGGTGCAGGCCGTCGCCGCGATGCGCCGGCTCGGCGACACGAACAGCAAACTCAACGCCGGCCTCTCTTCGGCGGATCGCGTCGCGACGATGCTCTACAGCGAGCCCGAGATCGTCGACGCGCCGGACGCGGTCGCCATCGACGGCCTGCACACAAGCCTGGCCTTCCGCGGCGTCAGCTACGACCACGACCCCGACCACCCGGTGCTGCGCGACATCGACTTCGAGCTGCCCAAGGGCCACACGCTGGCGCTCGTCGGACCGACCGGCTCGGGCAAGAGCACGCTGGGCGACCTCATCCCGCGCTTCTTCGACGTGGACGCCGGCGCCGCGCTCATCGACGGTCGCGACGTGCGCACGATCACGCTGGCCTCGCTGCGCCAGCAGATCGCGGTCGTGACGCAGGACACGGTGCTCTTCCGCGACACGATCGCGCACAACATCGCCTACGGCCGCCCGCAGACGCCCATGGAAGACATCGTGCGCGCCGCCAAGGCCGCCAACGCGCACGACTTCATCATGCGCATGCCCGAGGGCTACGAGACCGAGATCGGCGAGCGCGGCCTGAAACTCTCCGGCGGCGAACGCCAGCGCGTCGCGATCGCGCGCGCGCTCCTGAAGGACGCCCCCATCCTGATCCTCGACGAGGCCACCTCCGCCCTCGACACCGCGAGCGAGGCCCTCGTGCAGGACGCCATCAACCACCTCAAGGCCGGGCGCACCACCGTGGTCATCGCGCACCGCCTCTCCACCATCCGCGACGCGGACCTGATCCTCGTACTCGAGCGCGGCCGCATCCGCGAGCGCGGCACCCACGACGAACTCATCGCGCAGCGCGGGTTGTATGCGCAGATGATTTCGGTGCAGCACCGAGAGTAGGGCGCTGGGTCGGGACGGCTTTGTTCGGCGTGCGCGCCGGGAGTGCTGACCGCACGGAAGCGCAGGGGGCGGGAGTCGTGGGGAGCGGTGAGTGCGCGGGCCGGGAGGGTTGTCCGGCGCTGCGCCCCTGGGGCAACTGGACGCGTGATGGTTCCCGGAGCGGCGCCCTTCGCGCCGGACAAACCTCCCGTCCCGCGCACGCCGACGCACGTTTTTCCGTGCCGGGCGAGGCGGTCAGCACTCCTGGTGCTTACGCTCCACGACGCCGCCCCGCGCCCGCTGAGAGGAAGGTTGGGACTGCGAGCTGCCCCGGGGTGCTCCGCGGGCGCCGAGGTTGGCAGGACGAATGACCGCAGAGCTGTCAGTCGTGGAGGTCGTGGAGCTGGTGAGCTCCACAAGCTGGCGATGCATGGTTGCGGATCATGCGCTGCTCAACCGCATACCGAGTTCACGACCACTTCGCTGCGAAGCATGCGTTCCACGCAAAACGACGCGCGTGAAGCGCAGTGAAGCGCAGGCCGGGAGCAGCCCCGCTTCGGATGGCACGGAACCGCGTGCGTCGGCGTGCGCCGGGTCGGGAGGTTTGTCCGGCGCGAAGGGCGCCGCTCCCGGAATTCCCACGCGTCCCGTTGCCCCACGGGCGCAGCGCCTGACAATCCTCCCGACCCGGCGCACTCACCGCCCCACACGACTCTCCACCCCTCGACCCGAAGGGTAGCTCCCTGCCAAGCGGAACAGCGCTCCAGGCTCCCCAGGCGCGTCTCTCCCTCAGCTCCGTTCTTCGCTGCAGATACCACGGTAGGCCACGGCACCGATGAGCGCACCGAGAATCGGCGCGACCCAGAAGAGCCAGAGCTGCTGCAGCGCCCAGCCGCCCACGAAGAGCGCGGGTCCCGTGCTGCGCGCGGGGTTCACCGAGGTGTTGGTCACCGGAATGCTGATGAGGTGGATCAGCGTGAGGCCGAGGCCGATGGCGATCGGCGCGAGGCCCGCCGGCGCGCGCTTGTCGGTGGCGCCCATGATGATGAAGAGAAACATGCCGGTCATGACGACCTCGCACAGGAAGCCAGCCGCCTGGCTGTAGCCGCCGGGCGAGTGCTCGCCGTAGCCGTTGGCGGCGAGACCCGAGCTCACCACGTCGAAACCGGACTTGCCGCCGGCGATCATCGTGAGCACCCAGGCGGCGAGCACGGCGCCGATCAGCTGCGCGACCACGTAGGCCGGCAGGTCGGCGGCCTTGAAGCGGCCGCCCGCGACAAGCCCCACGGACACGGCGGGGTTGAGGTGGCAACCGGAGACGTGACCGATGGCGAAGGCCATCGTGAGCACGGTGAGGCCGAAGGCGAAGGCCACGCCGAGCCAGCCGATACCCACTCCGGGGACGCCGGCGGCCAGCACCGCGGCACCGCAGCCGCCGAGCACGAGCCAGAAGGTTCCGAAGAGTTCCGCTGCCGACCGCTTCATGAGTGACATGACGTGCTTCCTCACTGGCTGCGCCGTGCGCGTCGCGTGGACGCGGAAGGTCGCGTGATGACGAGGCGCCGCCTCCCGGCGCGCGGTGATCCTATGCACCGCTGATGCAAACTTCACCCTTCAAGAAGTCAGGGCGCCGGCTCCGGCAGTCAGGGCCGCACCCGCGTGCGCCGAACCCCGCTCGGTCGCGCCGACGACGCCGCGGCGCGCCCAGTCCGCAGCGCACCTTCGCACCCCACCTTCGCAGCGCCCTCAGTCCGCGGAGGGCTGCGCCTGCGCCGCCGCGCGGCGCGCCAGCTCGTCCGGGGGGACGTCTTCGATGTGGGTCGCGACGGTCCAGATATGGCCGAAGGGGTCGAGGAAGGTCACCGTGCGGTCGCCGTAGAACTGATTGGCCAGTGGGCGCAGCACCTTGGCGCCGGCTTCGATGGCGAGCCGGCATTGCGTGTCGACGTCGCGCACGTAGAGCATCAGGAGCACGGGCGTGCCGCCGTAGGAAGCCGGGCCGCGAAAACCCATTTCCGGAAATTCGTCGGCGAGCATCACGTGACTGTCGCCGAGGAGCAGTTCCGCGTGGCCGATGCGTCCGGCGGGCCCGTCCACGCGCATCAACTCGACGGCGCCGAACGCGCGCTTGTAGAAGTCGATCGCGCTGGCCGCGCCGTTCACGACGAGGTACGGCGTCACGGCGTGATAGCCGGCGGGGATGTGCGGGACGCTCATGCGGCTGTCTCCGTGCGCGGCGCGTTGCGGCGCCCAGCAGGCTGCGGTCGCCCCGCGGACTGCGAGCGGGTCGCGCTCACGCCTTCTTGCGCGCGGCGAAGATCTGCACGTCGCCCTTCACGCTGCGGAAAAGGCTCGCGATGACGGGCAGGTTGAGAAGGCGGTCGCGGCCCGGCGCGTCGATGTAGGTGTAGGTGTCGAAGGACTCGATCGTGAAGCCGACCGACTCCAGCAGCGCGCGCATTTCCTCCACCGAGTAGATCTTGATGTGCAGCGTCGGCGCGTTGAAGGTCTTCTTGATCTCGCGCAGCTCGACGCGCTGCGGCGTGTCCTTCTCGAGCCAGTCGTTCAGGCGCCGGAAGCCCTTCTTGTGGAACAGGAAGGCGTCGTTGTCGGTGTCCAGCACGAGGCGGCCGCCGGGCGCGAGCACGCGGTGCACGTCGGCCATCATCTGCCGGCCCGGCTCCTCGGCGAGGTGCTCGATGATGTCGTTGACCAGCACGACGTCGAAACGCGCGTTGCCGAAGGGCAGCTTCGTCGCGTCGGCGCGCACGAGGCGGATCTCGGGCAGCCGCTGGTGGCAGATCTCCAGCGCCATCGCGGAGAAGTCCAGGCCCGTGACGCGCCCGCCGCGCCGCGCCGCCTCGCCGCCGAAGAAGCCCACTCCGCAACCGAGGTCCAGCACGCGCTTGCCGGCCACGTCCCCCATGAAGCGCATGACGCTCTGGACGCGCTGGCGGTAGACGCCGCGCTCGTAGCGCACGACGTGGCCCTCGAAGTATTTGCGGTCGTAGTGCTCCGACTCGAAGGCGTCCTTGTCGTGTTCGAGCAGGGTCATGAGGTCATCCGGGGACGGTCGGCGCGCGCGGGCGGCCGGGCAGAGTAGCCGAGGAGCCGCGCCCGGGCCAACACGTCGACCCGCCGGGCCGCGTCGCTCGCCGGGGGCCGCGCGGGCGGCGCCGAGCCGCCGGGGCGGCGGGTTTCAGCCGCGCAGCAGCCGCACGACCAGCGTGCGCACGGCGGCCGCATCGGGCAGCTGGTCCGGCGGGCCCGAGGGCGCAAGGCCCGCCGCCGCGGCCAGCGCCTGCACGACGAGCCCCGCGCGGCGGCGGTCGCGCTGCGACGCATCGGGTGCGAGCCAGGACTCGAGCGTCGAGAGGTCACGGCCCAGCGCCGGCACCACGGAGCGGTCGCCGAGACGCAGCAGCATCGCGGCGGCGAGCAGACGCGTCGAGGCGTCCTCGGACAGCAGCTCGCGGTGGTACTTCTGCTCGAGGCCGTCGAGCACGTCGAAGTCTTCGAGCGCGGCATTGGCGGGCTGCGCGGCGCGCCAGGTCGGGTCGCCGTAGAGCAGGTGGTCGGCCCAGAGCAGGCTGTCCTCACCCCAGGTCGCGATGGTGGCGTCGCGCGAGGCCGCGAGCGACGCGCCGATGGTCCCGCCGCGCGCCAGCTCGCGGTGGAAGCTCGTGGCGCACACGCGCGCGACCTCGTCGCGCACTTCCCAGAGCGTGCCGACCACGTGCCGCACGCCGCAGAGCAGCAGTGCGCTTGCCAGGCCCGAGACATCGGCCAGCGGATCGCCTCCGGCGGAAAGTCGCACGGTGTCGTCGGAGCTGCTGCAGCCGTTGAGGAAAACCAGGCCCGGAAAGTCGACGCGGCCGCGGTACTGACCGAGCATGCCGGCGCTCAGGGTGCCGTCGCGCAGGATCAACCGGCCGCCGCCGTCGCTGGGCGCGCCCGCTTCGGCATGGCCCGCATAGTGCAGCACGTCGTGCCGGCCCAGCTCGTCGAGGAAGGTGCGCACCGACACGTCGCCGGCGAGCATGGTCACGTGCCCGTAGAGCGGGCTGTCCTCGAGGATGGCCGCCAGCTCCTCCGCTTCCCGTCGCGCAGCGGGCAGGTTGCCCGCGGGATCCGCGATGATGAGCGCCGTGAGCGGCGCGCGCATGCTGCGCTGCAGCTTGACGCTACCTTCCTGGTCCGTGCTCACCAGCCGGCCGATGCGGAAGCGCCGCCCCAGAAAGCCCTCGCCGTCGTGCAGCAACTCCCACGGGATGCCGAGCAGCGGCCGGTCGAGGTGCAGCACGAGGCTCTTGCCCGAGGCCTCCTGCAGCTTCTCCTTGAGGAAGGACGGCAGCAGATCCATGTAGATGGCCTGCCCGGCGCGCTCGAGCTGCGGCAGCAGGCCGCGGGCGCCCGCGTTTGCGCGCGCCAGCAGCGCGAGGATCTCGCGCGCACGGTCCGCCACGAGTCCCGAGTGGAAGGGACACACGCGCGACGGCTTCACGGTGCTCTCGAGCACCGAGCCCTCCTTGAAGGGCGTCACGCGCAGCGTGTCGGGCGACTGCAGGATGACCTGCAGCGTGATCTTCTGCTCCGTGACCGCCACGCTCAGGGCAGGACCGCGAAGGTCTCACCCGGGAGCGCCGTCACGCCCGGCAGCAGTTCCGGCTGGCCGCGCGGCGTCCGGAGCACGTAGACCGCGCCGGACGGGTCGCCGAGCAGCACGATCGCGCCCGCGCCGCCGCCGACGAGGCGCGCCACGGGCGGCAGCCCTGTGGCGGTGATCTCGCGCAAACCCGAGTCGGGAGCGAACCGCTCCAGCACGCGCGCGCCGCTGGCGGTCTCGCGCAGCAGCAGCGCGCCGCCCTCCACGGCCACCGCATCCAGCCAGCGCCCGTCGTCGGACAGCTGGCGTCCTGCGGGCACGCCGTCGGCAAGCACCTGGAAGGTCCTGCCGGAGGCCGGCACGACGAGCACGCGGCTGGCATTCGGCGCGGCCCGGCCAGCCACCCTGTCATTCAGCGGGACCAGTCGCAGCGGATCGACTTCCAGCTCGCGGACGGACAGGCGGCCCGCGTCGAGATCGAAGCTGGTCAGCGAGCCGCGCCGGCCGAGCGGGCCGCGCGTGGTGACCAGCAGTTGATGGCCATCGATGAGCAGGTCGCTGATGGCGCCATCGCCGGCGAGCCCCACGGCGAGCAGGCCGCGCGCGACGCCCGACAGCAGATCGATCTCGCGCACGATGAGATCGTCCTCGGCGATGAAGGCCGTCAGGCCGTCGGGCGTGATGACGACGCGTCGACCCGCCACGAGCTGGCCCATCGGCTCGAGGAAGAGCGGCCCCCGACCGGCCGAGGCCTCGTCGAGGAATTGCAGCCGCGCCCCCGGCGTGTAGGGCAGGCCCGACGGACGCGCCAGCGCGAAGGCCGCGCCGGTCGACGGTCCGCCTGCAAGGATGTCCGTGTCGGGGTCGAGCACGCGGCGCGACAGCGGTTCGGCATCCCACTGGTGGGTGGCGCGGACCTCGAGCAGCCCGCCCTCGCGCAGCACGTAGCCGAGCACGCCGTCCGTGGACAGCGCCGCACCGCGCAGCCCCCCCGCCGAGGGGATGGACGGGAGCTGCAGCGTGCCGTCGAGCAGGTTGATGCGCACGAGGCCGTCGCGCGTGGGCAGCACCAGCGTCGGCGGGAGCACCTGCAGGTGCAGCGGCTCGCTGGGGGCCGTCCCGGCGACCGGCGCGGCAAGCAGCGTGATCGCGCGGTTGGCGTCGTCCGCGTCTTCCAGCGGAATCGAGAGCACCACGCGGCCGAAGTCGTCCGCCTCCCAGATCGTCGTGAACTTGTCGGGCCCCTGGAGCAGGCCGTTCAGGAACTGCTCGTTGCCGGCGCCGAGCATCAGCGCGGCCACGACGGAGGGCGGCGCATTCGCCGGATCGAGGAGCTGCAGCGCCACGCCGGTGTGCGGGATCAGCCCCTCCACCGCGATGACCAGCGGCCTGCCGGCCAGCGGAAAGGAATGCTGCAGGACGGGTCGACCCGCCGCGCCGCGGCTCTGCGCAAGGACGGCGCCCTGCGGGCCCGGCCACCCGGCCAGAAGGCCGGCCATCGCGAAGGCAGCGATCAGGAGGCGGCGTTGCATGATGCGGGAGGATACCACCGGGGTCGTCGGGCCTGAGGTCTCTGGAACACCGGCAGGACGGACCGGGATGCTCTCGACCCTATCGGCGGATCGGAGACGGATCCCGCTGCGGGCGCGGCGTTGACGGTCTCCAGCCTGTCATTGTTGGTCCGGAGCGCCCCGGAGTCACACCGCTCGGCTCGGGAATCATCACCTCCGGGCGGTCAGCCCGCGGTGGTCTTGACCGGCCGTGCGGAGGCGTTCGCGGTGTCGGCGACGAGCAGGTTCACCAGCGCGACCATGCGGTAGAGCTTGTCGCGGTTGATCTTCTCGACCGTGTCGGTCGTGCGGTGGTAGTCCTCGTGCAGGCCGCTGAAGAAGAAGACCACCGGGATGCCGCTGAGCGCGAAGTTGTAGTGGTCGCTGCGCTGGTAGTAGTTGTCCACGAGGTCATCGCCGGCGGAGGGCGCGGTCCACGTGACGTGCATGCCGGCCTCGGGCCCCAGCGCCACGGCGCGCTGCACCATCGTGTTGAAGTCGGGGTGCTTCGGAGACGGCGTCGCGCCGACGGCGTCGGGGTCGTTGCGCCCGACCATGTCGATGTTGATGTCGCCGACGCACTGGTCCAGCGGCACCGTCGGATGGCCGCACCACCAGGCGCTCCCCCACAGCCCTTTCTCCTCGCCCGACACGGAGAGGAAGAGCAAGGAGCGCCGCAGCGGCGGGCCGGCGGCCAGCACTTCGGCCGCAGCCAGCAGCGTGGTCGTGCCCGAGGCATTGTCGTCGGCGCCGTTGTTGATGCGCCCGTCGCGCGCGATGCCGATGTGGTCGTTGTGTGCGGAGAGGATCACGTACTCGCCCGCAAGCGCCGGGTCCGTGCCGGGCAGTACGCCGACGATGTTGTCCGCATGGGTCAGCTGCGTCTCCACGGCGGCCTTCAGCGACAGGCTCACGCCGGTCAGTGCGCGGCCCGGCACCAGCGCAGCCGCACGCGCGGCGCGCTCCGCATCGAGCCCAAGTCCGGCGGCACCGAGGATGGCCGCCGCCGGCCCCGCTTGCAGCATGACCACGGGGTACGCCGGCAGTTGCTCGCGATTGGCCAGCGACATGGTCGGGTGGCGCGCCTGGTAGACGAGTTGCTCGTACAGATTGCGTGACGACTCGTCGGCCGGGTCGGTCATGAGCAGCAGGCCGATGGCGCCGCGCGCGATGGCCGCGGCCTTCTTGGCGCGCGTCTGCGACGAACCGCGCAGGTCGTTGCGCCCCGAGGGCCGGCCGCTGAAGGCGAGCACGAAGCGGCCGGTCACGTCGAGGCCTGCGTAGTCGTCCACGCCGGCCGTCTCGTTCACGATGCCGTAGTCCGCGAACACGACCTCGCCGGAGACGTCGAAGCCCGTGTTCTCGTAGCCGCTCACGATGAAGTCGTCGAAGTGCGAGAAGGCCACCGAGTCGCTCTGCGCGCCCGAGAGCGTCAGCGTGGTGCTCTCCTCCAGGAGCCGGTTCGCGGACATCGGATACTGCTGGAAGAAGGTGCCATCCTCGCCCGCGGGCTTCAGCCCGATGGAGCGGAACACCGACGCGACGTACTGCGCGGTGACCAGCGAGTGCACGGTGCCGGTCTCGCGGCCGCCGAGGTCGTCGCTGGCGAGAAACTCCAGGTGCGCGTCGATGCGCCGGGCGACGGGGACGGTGGTGGCGATCTCGTGCCGCGCCAGCAGTGTGCCCTGCTCCTGCACGGCCGTTCCCTGCGCGCGCGCCGCGCTGCACGCGCCCGCTGCCAGCGCCAGCATGAGCAGACCCGGCAGGACTCGGCGCCGCGAAAGCCGGCCGCTCAGGCCCGGCGCCCGCGCAGCGTGCGCACCACAACGATCGATCCCAGGCATCATGGCGTTCCCTCACGGGCGGAGAGTGGCATCGGTTCGACACGCAGCACCTCGCCGCGCGCCAGATACACCAGCGAGCCGCCGGTGCCGAGGAAAAACGGTCCTTGCTCCGTGCCGCCGCCCTGCCGCGTGTCCAGGAAAAGCGCGGTCGGCGCGGGTTGCGCGAAGTCGAAGAGGTACAGATCTTCGGCGAACGGCGTGTCGGAATTCTCGTCGAAGCTGGCCTGCGCGTAGGTCATGAGATTGCCGTCGGTGGACATGACGACACCATAGTGGTGCATGAAGCCCGCGCCGAAGCTCGCGCGCCCGCCGCCCGAAAGGTGCGTCTGGTAAATCTGCAACCAGCCTTCGAGGTCCAGGCCAGGCGCCACCAGCAGCGCCGGCTGCGTGCGGAAGCCGACCTTGTGCGGCACGCGGCGCGAGACGCCCAGGTTGCCCCCGGCCATCAGGGTGAGCCGCCCGTCCTTGACGCTCAGCATCCAGATGCCGTCGGTGCGGCCCGGCACGATGAGCGTCTGCCCGCCGGGCGCGAAGACCGCGCCAGGACGTTTGCAACCGTCCGCCACCGCACGATGGGCCAGGTTGGGCGCCTGCAGCGACCAGGCCTCCCAGCCGTCGTCGCCGCGGAATGCGAAGGCGGGCGCGCCGTGCGAGAGCACGGGCACCTCGCCCGGCGGCATGTGCGCCTCGCTGTCCGCATCGAAGACTGGGCGCAGCTTCGCGGATGTCGGCGCGCCTTCGCAGAGCAACAGCTTGCGCGGCCCCGACGGCCCGGTCGCAGGGGACACCGGCGACGAGAGCAGCGCCTGCTTGCCGCCGATGACGCCTTCGAGCCGGCAGTCCGCCGGCAACTCGTCGCGCCGGAGCACCATGAGCACTTCGCCGCCTGGAACCAGCGGCTGGCTGCCATGCACCCAGCGCAGGCCCTCGTCGGTGAGCACGAAGACCGAGCCATCGGCCTGCAGCGCCGGCATGCCGAGCGCGGGTCCGGGCAGGAGCATGCCGTCTTCGACCTTGCGTGCACTGGCCGGGTACAGCCTCCACGAGCCGCCCGGCTCGCGCACCGCAAAACTGGACACGCCCGGCGCGCCGACCAGCACCTCCGCCTTGCCCAGCGAGAAGCGCACGACGGGACGCGACATGAGCCAGTGCACCACGGCCGCCACGACGAGCAGCGCGAGCACGGCGATCAGAAGGCGTCGCATGATGACCGAGATGAACCCAGGGAGGTGCGCGGTGTGGTGCCCGCGCCAGTGCGCGAGGCGGGCAATGGTGGTGGTCGGCCCCCCATCGGCTCTGGCGGCGCCCGGAGTGCAACACTCCCAGCGTAGCGTTTGCTAGCCTTCCGACGATGTCGTGGCGCATCACCGCTCCCCTCGTCGTCATCACCCTCCTGGCTGGCGGGCTCTTCCTCCGTGGGGTCGGACCGGGCTTCCCGCTGGACGATGCGTGGGGCCACATGGTCTATGCCCGCGCGCTCGCCGTCGGCGAAGGCTTCTCCTACAACCACGGGAGCTCGGAGGCCGGCGTCACGTCGCCGCTGTGGACGATCCTTGCCGCCATCCCGGTGGGCATCGCCGAGTGGGTCGGCCGCGGCGGGCGTCCGGACTGGGGCATGCGCCTGCTCGGTTGCCTGTGCGCATTGCTCGCGGCGCGGGTCGCCTACCGCCTCGGCGGGCGCGCCGGAAGCTGGCCCGCCTGCTTCGCGGCCATTCTTCTCGCCATCGATCCGCTGCTGCTCTCGGGCACCTATTCGGGCATGGAGCTGCCGCTCTTCGCCCTGCTCACGCTGCTGCTCGCGGAAGCGCTCTTCGACGAGAACGTCAGCAAGGCGGGGCTCGTGCTCGGGCTGGCCATCCTCACGCGACCCGAGGCGCTCATCCTGGTGCCGGTGTCGGCGGCCCTGCTCTGGCGCCATCGTCGTCGCGCGCTGGCCTTCCTGCTGCCCATCGTCCTCCTGGCGGCGCCGTTCGCCGCATGGAACCTCTGGGTGACCGGCCAGCCGTGGCCCAACACCTGGCAGAGCAAGGCGGAATTCGTGCTGGACCTGCCGGCCATGGGGCGCACCGTCGCGGCGCTGGCAGGCGACACGGGCTGGGGCTGGGCGCTGCCGGTGCTGCTGGGCGTCGGCGCCTTCGCGCTGGAGGGCGTCGCACGACGCCTCACGCTGGTGCTCGGCTCGCTCGGCTTGTCGCTGCTGGTCGGCGTGCTGTTCACGCGGGCGATGCCGGTGAGCTTTTTCCCGCCGCGCGTGCCCTTCTACTGGGAGCGCTACGCCCTGCTCGCGTGGCCGCCGCTGCTGGTGCTCCTCGGTGCAGGCCTTGCCTCGCTGGTGCGCACCGCCTGGGCGGGCATGTACTGCCGGCCGCTGGCGGCCTCCCTGCTCATCGCGCCGATCGTGCTGGTCGGGTTTCTGGCGCGTGACGTGCCCGCCCATGCCGTGGACGTGACGCAACGCTTCGTGGCCGAGTGCGCCGACGTGGAAGCGCTCAACGTCGCGGCCGGCCTGTGGATCCGCGAGAACCTGCCGGAGGGCGCGCTGGTGGCGGCGCACGATGCCGGCGCGATCCGCTACTTCGGACGCCGTCCCGTGCTGGACATCTACGGCAACAATGACCACCAGCTCAACGCCCTCATCACCGGCCGTGACCGGGCTCTCGGCGCCAAGGCCGTGGAGCGCGCCGAGCAGGCCATCGGCACCTATCTCATGCAGCAGAAGCCCGACGCGCTGGCGGTGTTCCCGGCGGCCTGGGCTTCGGCCCACAGCCCCGAGTTCGCAGCCGTCATGGCCGGTGCCCCGCCCGAGGTGCAGGCCGCGCTCGCGCAGCAGGCGCAGGACTATGCCGGACCGCTGGGGCTCACGAAGCGCGTCGCCACGTTTCACGTCTCCCATCCGGCCGTCATCGACAGCCCGCTGCATCAGGACCTGGCGATCTTCGTGCGGCCATGAGTGACCAGCGCGCGCCTCCCGGGGCCGTCGCGCACGCCTCGCGACGTTCGCGCCGGCTCATCGCGCTGGTCGTCGCCATCGTCGCACTGCTGGCGCGCGTGAGTTACGAGACCGCGCTGCACCACGACACGGGCGCCGTCGGCACGATGGCCGCCAACCTTCTGGGCGACGAGCGCGCCTACGACGGCTTCGCCCGGAAGGTCGCGGCCGGCACGCTGGACCGCGAGCGCGCCTTCTATCAGGAGCCGCTCTACGCGTGGAGCCTGGGGCAGATCTACCGGCTGTTTCCGCCTTCGCCGGTGGCGCCCGGCACGGCGGTCGTCCCCAAGGAGCCGGTGCACGAAGGCGTGATCGCGGGGCAGCACCTGCTGGGCGTGCTGCTCGCCGTCGCCGTCGCGCTGCTGGGTTGCCGCTGCCTCGGCGCGCCGGCCGGACTGCTTGCCGGCCTCTTCGCCGCGCTGTCGGGGCCGACCATCTTCGCGGAATCCATGCTGCTCAAGGAGGGCGCCGCGCTGCTGCTCTGGGTGCTCAGCCTGCACCTGTGGCTGGACGTGCTCACCGACCGGCCCGTCTCCGGTGCCGGGGACGGCGGTGCGGTCGGCGCCGAGCGCACGCAGCGGGCGCGGCCCGCGCTCGGCCGCTCGGTGGTGCTGGGTCTGGCGCTCGGACTCGGCGTGCTGCTGCGCGGCAACACCTACCTGCTGCTCGGTGCCGTGCTGCTCTCGCTGCTGATGTCCATCGGCGGCCGACGCCGACTGCTGCCGGCGGCGCTCGTGCTGTTCTGCGCCCTGCTCGCGCTGCTGCCCGCCACGGTGCACAACCTGCGCCGCGGCGACTTCGTGCTGAGCACCTATCAGGCCGGCAGCAACGCGGCCATCGGCCAGCCCGACGGCGACGAGGGCTGGCGCGGCGTCGCTTATGAGCCGTTGCTGGCCGGTCACGGCGACGCCGCCTTCGAGGAGTCCGATGCCGTGTCCGTGGCCGAGGCCGCCACCGGTCGACGCATGACCGGCCGCGAAATCTCCGCGTGGTGGTGGCGCGAGGTCGCACGCCGCGCGGCCAGCCGGCCCGCCGTGACGCTGGAGCGCATCGCCCGCAAGCTCGCGCACACCTTTCACGGCGACGAAGTGCCCGACGTGAAGGACTGGAACTTCACCCGGAGCGCGGTGCCGTGGCTCGGCACGCCGCTCTCCGACCTGAGCTGGCTCGGCCCGCTGGCGCTGCTCGGTTTCCTCGCGCTGCCGTGGCGGCCTCGCGGGTTGCTCGTGGTGCGCGGCAGCGTCCTCGTCGTGATGGCCTCGCTCGCGCTTTTCTACGTGATGGGCCGCTACCGGCTCTCCGCCGCGCCGGGGCTGTGGATCCTCGCTGCGGGAGTCATCGTCGGCGGCACCAGGCTGCTCATCGGCACCGCGCCGCTGCCGCGCAAGCTTGCGGGCGCCGCGCTCGCCGTCGGCGTCGTCCTGCTCGGGCAGATCGAGATCCGGCCCGACAGCCGCGGGCTGCAGGTGAGCTGGAGCAACGTGGCCTCGATCGAACTGGCGCGCGCGCGCCGCGCCGTCGACGCGGCGGACGCGCGCGCGCACCGCGATGCGGCGGTGGCGGCCGCGCGGCAGTCCATCCTGCTGGCGCCCGGCTATCCCGAGGGCAGGGACCAGCTCATCTCTGCGCTGGACGCGAACAGCCCGGTGCTGCAGCCCCGCGGCACCGAGGCGTGGGAAGAGGCCTGGCGGCTCCTGCTCGTGATGCAGGCCGAGCGCACCGGGACCAATGTGGCCGGAATCATCGATCGCCCGCTGCCGGCGGTCATCACGGCGGCGGATCAGCTGCGCACGCTGCCGGGAATTCCCGAGCGGCAGCTCTATGTCGCGGCGGCGCTCGCGCGCGCGGACGCCCGCGTCGCGCAGGGCCTCAAGGACGCCGAGGCGCAGCCCGCGGCCCTCGCGCTGCTCGACGAGGCGATTTCACTGCAACCCGACGAAGGCCGCACGCACCTGCTGCGCGGGCTGGTGCTCAAGCGGCTCGGTCGCTTCGAAGAGGCCGAACAGGCCTGCCGGCGCGCGCTGGAACTCGGCGAGGACAGCATCGAGCTGCACAACAACCTCGGCAATCTGCTGCTGGGCATGGGCCGCGTCGACGAGGCGCAGGCCAGCTTCGAACGGGCGCTCGCCCTGGAGCCGGGCAACGCGACGGTGCTCGAGAATCTGGAGCGCGTCCGCGCGGCCCGGCAAGGCCCGTGACACCGCGCGCGCCACGAGAGCGGGCCGCCTCTCCCGGGGATTGCGATTGACCGAGGCGCGCGTGCATGGCACATGAACGCACCATGACAATCACCATCGCACCGTCTCCTCGCACGTCGGCCCGCAGGACGCCCCGCAAGGCATCCCGCACCGGCGCGCCGCCCACCGCACCGCTGGTCTTCCCGACCGAGCCGGGCGTGTTCCTGCCGATGCTGCCCCCGGGCGCGCAGCGTGGCTCGCGCCGCAAGGGCGTGGCCTTCGAGAAGAGCAAGTGCGGCTCGTGCATCGCTCTGTGCTGCCGCTACTTCGCGCTCGAGGTCGACCGCCCCACCGTGCCGGCGGACTTCGAGAACCTGCGCTGGTACCTGCTGCACGAGCGCGTGAACGTCTTCGTCGAAGGCCGCCGCTGGTACATCCAGATCTTCAGCAAGTGCCAGGCGCTGGGCAGCGACAACCGCTGCACCATCTACGAGACGCGCCCCGCCATCTGCCGCGAGTACGACAACGACGTCTGCGACAAGGACGAGGCGCTGGGCGAGTCCACGAGCGACCAGCTCTTCCGCACCATCGGCGAGCTCGAGGCGTACCGCGACACCTGGGTCGCGCGCTACAAGGCGAAACAGCGCCGGGAGCGGCGCGCTGCGGCTGCGCGACGCACCCGCAAGCGGCGCCGCACCGCGACGGCTCGCGCGTCGGGCGCCAAGCGCAGCACGCGCGCCACAGTCAGGACGCGCAGTGCCAGGCCCCGGAGCGCCGCGCGCACCCGCTGACCGCCCGTCCGACGGCTCGACGGCTGAGTCGCTGAGTCGCTCGGTCGCTCGATCGCTCAGGCGCTCAGGCGCTCAGGCGCTCGGTCGCTCAGAGCGTGTCGAGGATGCGCTGCTCGAGGTCGCGGATCTCGGTGAGCGCCGCGTCCAGTGCGGTGACGAGCGCGATGCGCTCCGAGCCGGCGCCCGTGTCCGGGTCGAAGCCCTCGATGGAGAGCAGCGCTTCGCGATACCAGCGGCTCCACGCCACGATGATCGCGCGCTCCCGCCGGGTCACGTTGCTGATCTGCGCCGCATCCTTGGCGACGGCCGGCGCCGTGAGGTATCTGCGCGCATTGGCCGCCTCGGCTTCGAGGCGCACGTTCGCTCCCGCCAGCACGAGCGCGAGCACCTCCTCGGCCCGCGGGATGCCGGCGTTCGCGAAGTGATGCACGAGGCCCAGCGCCGCCACCGACACGTTGCGCATCTCGGCCGGATCCACGGCCTCCAGGCGGTCGAGACTCGTGTGGTAGTACTGGTCCGTGAAGTGCCAGAGCAGCACCGCGGGAATGCCGCGCGCCAGGAAACTCTCGTGGTCGCTGCCGCCCTCGAATGGGTTGGTGCGCCAGTTCCAGCCGGCGACCTTCGCGCGGGCCGACATGGCCGCCATCACGTAGTCGTTCAGGAAGCTGCCCTTGAGGTCGCTCTCGCGCACGTCGTCGCTGCGACCCCACTGGCTGTGCTGGTCCAGCGGCGGACGGTCCCAGATCGCGCCGGGGTCGGGCATGCGTTCGACCAGCGCCGGCGCGCCCGTGAGCGCCTGATTCTCGCCCACCATGTCCAGCACGAGCGCCAGGTCCACGGGTTCCGCACGGCTGCGCAACCACTCGCGCGAGCACTCGAACTCCGTGCCGAAAAGGAAGGTGATGCTGCGGCGCGGCCGCGGGATGCGGCCGTCGCGGATGGCGCGCAGGTAGCCGCTGGCCATCGCCGCAAGGGCGCCGATGCCCGAGCCGTTGTCGTTCGCACCGGGCTCGTCCAGGTGGCCGACGAGCGCGATCGTGCCAGCGCCCGGCAGCGTGCCGGCGATGCGCGCGACCGCCGTGCGGCTGCGCGCGTCGGCAAACGACGCGTGCACGTTGACACGCACGTAGACGAGCCCCTGCTGCATGAGTCGCTCGAGGCGCTCGGCGTTCAGGGGCGAGACGCTGAGCCCGAAGCCGTGGCGGTCGGCGTCGTAAGGAATCTGGCTGAAGTGCAGCGCGTCGCGATTCACGCTGCCGCGGTTGTATTCGGGCAGGAAGCTCGAGATGACCCCGAGCGCGCCGCCCTCCTGCACGGCGCGGGTGAAGATCGTGTCCGCCGGCTCGTTGCCGTAGACCACCGCACCGGCGTATCCCTCCGCGGGGCGACTTCGGTCGTAGCGGATGAGAGGCGCGACCACTCCGTCCGGGGGCGTCGGAAAGCTGTTCGTGCAGAGAAAGGTGCGCTCCGCGCCCGCTTCGTCGTCGAAGTTCTGGAGCACCTGCTGCGGCTCGGGCGAGAAGACCTCGAGACGCGCGTGCACCGGCGTCCAGGCCGGAAGGATTTCGCCGAAGTCCTTCAGCTCCACCGTGTCGCGCAGGCCGTCGGCGCCCGGGTCGCCGAAGCCGGCCTCTTCCAGCGTGGACACGATGCGCTCGAGGCTTCGCTGGTAGCCCTGATTGCCGCGGACCCGGTAGAAGGGGTCGATTTCGCGCAGGAGCTTCATGCCGACCTCGACGTCGAAGATCGAATCCATGAGCGTCACCGAAGCCTCGAGGCTGTCGGGCTTCGCGAGCGGCACCGGCATCACGGGAGCGGCGGGCGCGGTGACAGGCGTGGTGTCGGGCGCCTTGGCAGGCCCGGCCTGCGCGTGAAGCGGCGCGGCAGCTGAAGCACCGAGCATCGCGAGCAGCAGCAAACCGCGCGCGAGCCCCGGCGCCAAGGGACCGGGCCGAGGGCTAGAATCACGTCGCGTCATGAAGAGCCACCCTCCGGAACATGCAGACAGCAAGGCAGGTGACGCGTCGTGGCGTCCTGCTTCCGGGCTTCGGGCCGCAGTCCAGGTGTCGATCATCAGGGGGCGGGCCGGAACTCCGGTCGCACGCTGCGCGACCATACTCCCGATGGCGGGATTGCGGAACAGGAGTTCGCCGACACGGTCGCCTTTCGGCGGGCTGCGCAAACGCCGCGCCGCGAGTTGTCTGGCGCCCCGGGGCCGTCGCTGACCATGGCACACCGTCGCCTGCTCGCGATCGACTATGGCCGCGTGCGCCACGGCCTGGCAGTCAGCGACGCACTCGGCATGGCCAGCCATCCGCTGCCAGCCCTGCAGCGGAAGTCACCTGCGGCGGACCTCGCTCTGCTGTCCGAGCTGATCCGCGAGCGCGGCATCGAACGCGTCGTCATCGGCCTGCCCTACAACATGGACGGCAGCGAGGGTCCGATGGCGCTCGAGGTCCGCAGGTTCGCCGCCGTGCTGGGCGAAGGCCTGGGCCTGGTCATCGAGTTCGAGGACGAACGCCTCAGCACCGACGAGGCGGAGGCGTTCCTCAGCGGTGCGGGGCTGCGGCCCAGCGATCGGAAGCGCCTGCGGGACTCCGTCGCCGCGGCGGTCATCCTGCGCGGCGTGCTGGAGCGCGAAGCGACCTGACGGGTTGCGGGCTGCCCGCCCGGCCGAGCGACGCGCAAGGCAACGCAACCCGCGCCGTCGGCGCGACCTGCGCGATCAGCGCGCGATCAGCGCGCGATCAGTGCGCGGACGGCAGCGAGGCGCGACGCTCGAAACTGGCGCTCAGGGTCCGCGTCAGCGGCGAACGGCGCGTGCGGACGTGCCGCATGACCGTCACGGCGACGATCAGCGTGCCGAGCAGCATGATCAGGAGCGGCGGCGGGGCGCCGGAGATCCACAGCTCCGTGGAAGCTCTGCTCGGTTCGTGCGCGAGATCAACCTGCGGAGCAGGTGCTCCCGACGAGAACACGGCGGCGGCCACGGGCACGGAGAGGGCCACGAGTACGGCCAGAGTGGCGTACAAATTGCGCATCTCGGTCCGGCACTTCACGGTGAGAAACCTTGTTGCGGTCGCGAGCGGGAGACCTGGGTGCTTGAATCAGTGGAGCAAGCGTCTTCCGAATCGCCGGCAAGCGTCCCGTATCCGCACACCGGTTCTGCCCGACCCGAAAGACCGAAGCGGAACCTATCTCCGCCTCCGTGAGACGTCAAGGCCTCAAAGTCCCGCTGCCAATCCATGACGACAGGAAAACCCCTGCGGGCGAAGCGCTTGAGCACCAGGCGATGAAGATCAGGAAAAAAGGGATCCTGAGCCGTCCGTAAGCCGGGTTCTGTCCCGACCTCCTCGCGGAGGCCGGTGACGACCATGTCTCTGGGGCCGCCGTCGCCGACGGCCTCGAACGCCCTACCCGCAGGTCATGGCGAAGCGGGCCGCTTCATCCCTGCCTATTTGGACTTTCTCCCGGTGAGGTTTGCCAAGCCGGAACGGTTGCCCGTCCGCTGGTGCGCTCTTACCGCACCGTTTCACCCTTACCCCGGCAGGCGGTGAAGCCTGCCGTGGCGGTCTGTTCTCTGTTGCACTGTCTCTGGCCTCGCGACCGGCGGGAGTTACCCGCCACCGTGCCCTATGGAGCCCGGACTTTCCTCCCGCCGCGACGCCCTTGCGGGCGAGGCGACGAGCGGCCGTCCTGACGACTCAGGATCCCAGGTTTTCAAAGTACGTCTCGGACCGGGCATCATAGCCACAATGGAATTCGTCTACGTCGTCAAGCGTTCCGACCTCTTCGACCTTGCCACACCTCACGGATTCGTGGCCCGCGCCCCCGATGCCGCCGACCGCGTCGCGCGCTGGACGACCACCATCCGCAGCCGGGGATTCTTCCTCGAACGCCGCTTCGCGGAGCTGGACGCCTCCTTCAAGCAGGTCATCCCGTACACGCTGGTCGTGCATGGCGACGAGGTGCTGCTGCTCAAGCGCCTCGGCAAGGGCGGCGAGGCGCGCCTCCACGGCAAGCTGTCCATCGGCGTCGGCGGCCACATCAACCCGGTGGACCTCGACGGCCCGGGGCATGCCGCGGGCGTCGTGTCGCCGGGCCCGGGCAGCTCGGGCGCCCACCGGGCGCCGGCCGGCGAGGCCGACGTGCTCGATGCCGGCTGCCGCCGCGAGCTCGAGGAGGAGATCGACATCCGCTGCCCGTACACGCTCTCCGCCGTCGGCATCATCAACGACGACTCCAGCGACGTGGGTTCGGTGCACTTCGGGCTCGTGAACGTGGCGCGCTGCGAGACGAAGGACGTGGCCATCCGCGAGACGGAGGTCCTCGAAGGCTCCTTCGTGAGCGCGGCCGCGCTGGCCGAGCTGGCACGCGCCGAGCCCGGCCGCTTCGAGACCTGGTCGGCGCTCATCGTGGCCCGGCTGGCCGATGTCCTCTCGTGACGACTTCCGCGCGCCCATGAGCACGGGCGACGCCGGTGGAGCGGCCCCCGCCGTTCCGTCGCTCTGGCACCTCACCCGCGACGGCGTCCCGGCGCGCGTCGGCCCCGAGGGCTTCGTGCACTGCTCGTGGACCGCGCAACTCGCCGGCACGATCGACGTGCACTTCGCCGACGCCGCCGAGCTGGTCCTGCTGCGGCTGCACGCCGAGCGTCTCGGATCGAAGCTCGTCGCCGAACCCTCGCGTGGCGGCGCCCTCTTTCCGCACCTTTATCGCGACCTCGCGGAGAGCGACATCGCGCAGCGCGTGACGCTGCGCCGCGGCGCCGACGGCCGCTTCGACCTCTCCGCGCTGCCGGCCTGACGCGTCGCGCACCGCGGCCCCGCTCAGCGGAGGGGCACGGCCGGCTCCGACGTCCGCAGCGTGATCAGCGAGACCTCGGGCGGGCAGTTGAAGCGCACGCGCGGCGCATCGCCCTGCTCGTGGCCGATGCCACGGCTCACGTAGATCGGCGCGCCGCTCAGCTCGTGCAGGCCGCCGGCGGCGACCTCGCGCGGCACGCTGGTCAGCGTGATGAGCGGCCCGATCCAGGGGAGCTGCACCTGCCCGCCGTGCGTGTGGCCGGCCACCACGAGGTCCACCCGGCCGCCCCGCGGCAGCAGCAGCGCGACGTCCGGCAGGTGCGCGACCACGATGCGCAGGTCGTCGCCGCCGGGTGCGGACATCTGCTCGAGCACGCTGCGAGACCGCGCCGACCCGACGCCAAGATCCATCCCGGCGATGGTGACGCGCCGGTCGCGCCAGCTGCGTTGCACGACCTCGTCGCAGAGGAGCTGCACCTCCGTGCCGCGCACGAGTTCCCTGCCGACCTCCGGCGGATCGCAGTTGCCGCTCACCGCATAGACGCCGAGCGGCGCGTGCAGCGTCCCCAGCAGCTCGTGCATGGACGGCGCGAGCTCCTGCCACTCGGCGGACGAGAAGCGCTGCGCGAGATCGCCGGGCAGCAGGATCAGGTCCGGTGTGGCTGCCATGACGCGGGCCACGGCCTCGCGCTCGTAGTCGCTGACCTCCGTGCACTGGATGTCCGACAGCACGCCGATGAGCAGCTCCGCGCGGCCGGCGCGCTCAGGCGTCACCGCGACGGTTGCGGTCTCGGTGACCAGCGCGTAGGGCTCGATGAAGCTGCTGTCGATGCCGATGGCCGCGAGCAGCAGCGCGGCGAAGGCCGCGGTGCCGCGCGCCGCGGGCCGGGCGCGGCGCGGCCAGCCCAGCGCGACGAGGAGGCCGACGCCCGGCGCCGCAAGAAACACGAAGCTGTGCACGACGTGAATCGCGAGGAACTGGTGTCTCCCGGCAAACGCCACCGCAGCGGCCTTCAGCAGGGCGAAGGCGAAGCCCGCGAAGGCAGCGAGCAGCAGGTGCGGCGCCGTGAGCGGCATCCCGCGCCGGCGGAAGACGAGCAACCACGCAAGACCTGCATCGCTCAGCACCGACAGCGCAAGCGCGGCGCCGCCGCTCATGGCTGCTGCACGCGGTCAGTACGCCGGGGCGTTGCTGAAGGCGCGGCAGCCGTCCTTCCCGTCGAGGCGGATGCCGCGGCCGTTGAACAGCGTGCGCTTCGTCAGGTCGCTGCCGTACACGTGCAGCGAGATGGAGCGCTCACCGTCGGTGTTGCGCACGCGGTGCACCTCGGTGTCGGCCTCGCGGTTGTCGCCGAGCAGGCCGGCGCGCAGCGTCTCGCGCGACACCTCGCGGATCTGAAAGGGCCCCTTGCCGTCGTCCTCGACGATGCCGTAGTTGGTGACCTCGAGCTTGCCCTGCAGCAGGCCGAAGACGCACCACGTGTCGTGGTCGTGGATCGGCGTGCACGCGCCCGGTTCCCACAGCAGCACGACGACGGTGAAGCCGAAGCTCTCGTCGGTCACCACCTGATGGCGGCGGTACTTGCCCGCCAGGCGCTTGTCCGGATCGGACTCGCGCCACATCTCGTCCAGGTCATAGCCCTCGACGACGGCCGCCGAGATGGCCGCGTGTCCGCAGCGGATACGCCCGGCGAAGTCCAGCGACTGCCGGCAGCTGTCGCGCAGGCTCTGCGCCACCACGTCGGTCAGCGTCGGCACGGGTGTCCTGGACATGGGGCGCGATTCTAAGCGCGCGTCGCGCGGCCCGCCAAGGTCTGGATTCCCGCGCCGCTCCCGATTCCCTCGCCGCGTCGGCCACAGGCCCCCGCGAAGCCGCCATCCGGCGTTCAGTCCAGCGTCGCGATGACCGGCGCGTGGTCCGATGGCTTCTCGCCGCGACGGGCCTCCACGTCGATGCTCACGCCGGTGCACGCGTCCAGCGCGGGCTGCGTGACGAGGAAGTGGTCGATGCGCAGGCCCTCGCCGCGCTGGAAGCCGCGCGTGTAGAAGTCCCACCAGGTGTAGTGGCCGGCCTCGTCGGTGAAGTGCCGGAAGGCGTCATGCAGGCCGCAGGCCATGACGGCCGCCAGCGCCTCGCGCTCGGGCGTGCTGCAGAGGATCTTGTCGCGCCACTTCACCGGGTCGTACACGTCGCGATCATCGAAGGTCACGTTGAAGTCGCCCGTGAGCAGCAGCTTGCCGTGCGAGGCGACTTCGGCGCGCAGAAAGTCCGCAAGCACGGCCAGCCAGCGCAGCTTGAGCTCGTACTTGTCGCTGCCCACTTCCTTGCCGTTGACCACGTAGGCGTTCACGATGCGCACGCCATCCAGCGTGCCGCTGATGACGCGCGCACCCGTCTCCGGAGGCTCGCCCGGCATGCCCCGTGTCACGTCGGCCATCGGCCGCAGCGAGAGCAGCGCAACGCCGTTGTAGGTCTTCTGCCCGTGGCTCTCGATCGCGTAACCGAGCGCCTCGATCGCCTCGCGCGGGAACTGTTCGTCCTGGCACTTGATCTCCTGCAGGCACAGCACGTCGGGCATTTCCCGCTGCAGCCAGGGCAGCACGTGAGGGAGCCGCGCGCGGATGGAGTTCACGTTCCAGGTGGCGATGCGCATGGCGCGGGAGTCTACCCGGCGCGGCGAGCCCCCGCGAGACGTCGCGCGTGCCGCGCCCCGACATCACTTGCCAGGAAGTGGCGCACGTCGAGGCCGGCGGTGACCAGCGCCTTCATCTGCGCCACGCTGCGCACGCGCGTCAGCATGCGCAGCATGAACGCGGGGTTCATGTAGAAAGCCCGCAGGACGCGCTGCTGCGTCGCGAGCATCTGCTCCGGCGTGAAGTGCGTGAAGCGCCACGGCGGCAGGCCCGGGTAGTAGCCGAAGCGCTTCCAGTCCGGCCGGCCCGTCGGCAGCAGCGCGAGGAAGCCGCGCTCGCGGCACTGCTGCCACAGTTCGGTCCCGGGGTACGGGCAGCCGACCGTGAAGGTGATGTAGTCGGGCCGGATGCGCCGCGCGAGCGCCGCCGTCTGCTCCACTTCCGCAGGCGTCTCGTCCACGTGGCTGCCCAGCATGAGGTAGGCGGTGCGCAGGATGCCGACGCGCTGGCTCTCCGCAAAGACGTGCAGCACCTTCTCCACGGTGACCAGCTTGCGATTCAGCGCCAGGATGCGCTCGCTGCCGCTCTCCACGCCGAAGTCGATCTTGACGCAGCCGGCCGCGGCCATGAGCTCGAAGTGCTCGCGCCGCAGGCCGTCCACGCGGGCGTTGCAGCTCCACGTCACGCGGCGCGACAGGAGCGCGGTGCACAGCTCTTCGAGGTAATGCAGCGTAGGCGGGAAGATGTCGTCCTCGAAGTTGAGGTGGTTCACGCCGAAGTCGGCCACGACGCGGTCGATCTCCTCGAGCACGGCGGCCAGCGAACGGCGGCGGATGCCGGGCCGGGCGCGCTCGCCCCACACGAGGTTGGTGCTGCAGAAGACGCAGTGCGCATAGCAGCCGCGCGAGAGGTGGATCTGCGTCGCGCGGATGCCCTTGCGGATGACGCCCGGCGACGCGACGCCCTTGTGCCCCGCGAGCCGCTCGTACGCGGGCCAGTCGAGCAGCGAGCGATCCATCGGCGCGAGCACGTCGAGATCGGCGAGCACGTCGCGCGGACCGGTGAAGTGCGAGGCGGACGGCGGACGGCAGCCGGCGCCATCCCGCAGTTGCAGCCCGGCGATGGCGCACAGCGCGGCGCGGCGCGCGGGCCCGCCGACGGCGGCATCGAGCGCTGCGCAGACCGCGGGGAAGGATTCGTCGCCCTCGCCGACGCAGATCGCGTCCAGCTCCGGGATCTCGTCGAGCAGATCGGCGGGCAGCGCCGTGGCGTGCGGGCCGCCGGCGATGAGGAAGACGCCGGGCAGCGTGCGTCGCGCGGCGCGTGCCAGCAGCGCGGTGCCCGGAACATGCGGCGTCACCACCGAGAATCCCACGAGGTCCGGCCGTTCGGTCGCGAGCACCGCGGCAAGCCGCTCGGCCCCGCCGGGCACGACCTCGAGGTCGAGCAGCCTGGCGTGATGGCCGCGCGCATTCAGCTCGCTCGCGAGCCCCAGCAGATTGGTCGGATGCTGCAGGTTCTGGCGCGCCATGCGCCCCAGCACCGACGGAGACCTGACGAGGAGCACGCGCATGGCGACATGATAGTGCCGGGCCAGCGAATGGCTACGCGCCGGCTCCACCTGCAGGAAAGACCGTGGCATACTGCGCCCCGCCCCTCGCCGCATCGGGTCGCGAGGCAGGCGCATCGGCCACGCATCAGGGACCTGCCACATCATGAGACTTCGCCTGCCACTCGGACTCTGCGCCACGCTCTCCCTCTCCGCCTTCTCCGCCTTCTTCGCACCGTCCGCCGCCGCCCAGCAGTTCACCTACGACGCCGCAGCGCTGCCGGCGCAGAGCCTCTGGACCGACGGCGTGGAGCTCGTGGACGTCGATGGCGACGGCGACGTCGACATCCTGTTCGCGAACGGCAGCGTCTACGGCGGCATGGCCGCGTCGGGCGCGCTGGCGCAGCACCTCTTCCTCAACGACGGCCAGGGCGTCTTCACCGCGGCGCACGCGCAGCTCAACGTCGCCGCCTTCAACGCCAAGATGGTCGTGGCCGACGACCTCGACGGTGACGGCGATCCCGACCTCGCCTACGCCTCGGGCTCCACCGGCAGCCCGCCGCGCCTGCTGCTCAACGACGGCTTCGGCACCTTCACCGACGTCACCGCGACCAACATGCCGACCCTCGCGCTGCGCTCCTTCTGCATCGCGACGGGCGACGTGGACGGCGACGGCGATCTCGACCTTGCCGTGAACGACGGAGGCACCTTCGGCGGCATCGCCGCGCAGGCGCGCCTCCTGCTCAACGACGGCCACGCCGTGTTCACCGACGTCACGACCACGCAGATGCCCGTGGACCTCTTCAACTGCCAGGACATCACGCTGCTCGACTTCGACCTCGATGGCGACATCGACATGGCGCTGGCCGGCAAGGGCGGCGCAGGCAAGCGCGGCATCCTCTACCTCAACGACGGCAGCGGGACCTTCACCGTCTCCACCGGGACGATGGAGGCCGTCGGCACCACCAACACCTACGAGATGGACTGGACCGACCTCGACGGCGACGACGACTTCGATGCGGCGGTGCAGTCGATCTCGAGCTTCAGCGAGGGCTGGGCGCGCAACGACGGCCTCGCCGCGATGACGAAGACCACTTTCCCCACGCCGAACGGCGACGACGACAACGAGATGGCCTGCATGGATCTCGACGACGACGGCGACCTCGACGTGCTCGTCGGCTCGCTCGCCGGCACGGAGAAGGCCTACCGCAACGACGGCGGCACCTTCACGTACTTCACCGGCGAGTTCCAGGCCATCTCGGATTCGACGCTCGACTTCGGCGTCGCGGACCTCGACGGCGACGGCGACTATGACGTCGTGACGGGCCAGGGCGAATCCGGCAACTTCACCAACAAGGTCTACGACAACGCGGGCCCCGCCGACACGCGCGCGCCGCTCCTCGTGAAGGCCTACGTCCCCGCAATGCCCGGCGACCCGCAGACCCTCGTGAAGCTGCAGCTCGCCGATGCGGTGAGCGACGACGGACACATCCGCTGCACGCTCGCCTTCAGCTACACGCTGCTGCCGAGCGGCAGCGGCAGCGGCGACGCGACGCCGATGGGCGCGGGCCTGTTCCGCATCGCCATTCCGACACCCGCCGGCACGACGGAGGTGTCGATCACCTGCACGGGCACGGACTCGGTCGGCAACGCGGCGCAGTACGCGCCGATCGTCGTCGGTGGCGCGGGCGGCGGACCATGGACGGACCTCGGCTTCGCGCTGCCCGGCAACTCCGGCGCGCCGCAACTCGTCGGCACGGGCAGCCTGCTGGTGGGCCAGCCGGCCACCGTGGCGCTCTTCAACGCGGCGCCGTCGGCGTTGAGCGTGCTGTACCTCTCGTTGTCCAGCACGCCGACGCCGTTCAAGGGCGGCACGCTGCTCACGGTGCCGCCGATGTTCTCGCTGTCCTTCGCGACGGACCCCGCGGGCCAGATCGTGATCCCGCTGCCGAGCTGGCCGGCGGGCGCGTCGGGCATGAGCCTCTTCTTCCAGTGGGGCATCGCCGACGCCGGCGCACCGCAAGGCATCGCGCTGAGCAACGCCCTGCGCGCCGACGTGCCGTAGACCGCCGCGCGAAAACGCCGCAGCCCGCGCCATGTCCGCCCCGAGCGACCACCGCTTTTCACGCGCCGAGGCCGCGCCACCGGCGTCACTCGAGCCAGCCACGCCACCCGTGCCACCCGTGCCACCCGTGCCAGCCGTGCCAGCCGGGCCAGCCGTATCACCCGTGCCAGCCGCGACAGCCGTAGTGGCTGACGCGCCCGCCACGCTTTCTGCCCTGCTGCGCGACGTGGCGGCCCGGCATCCGGAGCGGGAAGCGCTCGTGCATCCGGCCTTCACCTTCGGCGGCGTCGAGCGCCGGCTCTCTTTCGCGGAGCTCGATGCGCGGGTTGACGAGCTGGCACGCGGACTGCTCGCTCTCGGCATCGGCCGCGGCGAGCACGTCGCGATCTGGGCGGCGAGCGTGCCGGACTGGGTGCCGCTCATGTTCGCGCTGGCGCGCATCGGCTCGGTGCTTGTCACGGTGAACACCGCGCTCAAGCATGACGAAGTCGCCTACGTGCTGCAGCAGAGCAAGGCCATCGCGGTGCTGCACACCACGCGCACCGGGCACAACGAGGCCAGCGCGATCCTCGACGCGCTGCTCGCGGAGGACAACCCCGCCGTGGCCCGCGTCCGCCGTCGCGTCTGGCTGCAGGCGGTGCACGACGAACGCCCGCCGCCGGGCGTCGCACCGCGCGCCGCACCAGACGCGGTACCGCCTGGCGCGCCGGACTCCGTGCAGAACCTCGCGCCGGGCGGCGCACCGTGCGCCGCGCTGCTCGACATCGAGGCCCTCGTGGCGCTCGGCCGGGGCGTGAGCGCAGAGCAACTCGCGGCGCGCGAACGCGGTTGCGCGCCGGGCGACGTCGTGAACATCCAGTACACCTCGGGCACGACGGGCTTTCCCAAGGGCGTGATGCTCAGCCACGCCAACGTGCTGCACTCCGGCACGCGGCTCGGCGCAGGTCTGGGCACGACGCCCGAGGACCGCGTCGCACTCATCGTGCCTCTCTTCCACTGCTTCGGCTGCGTCGTCTGCGTGCTTGGCGCCTGGTGCTACGGCGCGACGCTCTGCTGCATTCCGCACTTCGATGCGGGCTCCGCGCTGGAGCTGCTGGAAGCGGAGCGCTGTACGCTCGTGCACGGCGTGCCGACGATGTTCTCCGCGCTGCTCGCGCACGCCGACCTCCCGCGCCGCCGCATCACCACGCTTCGCGCCGGACTCATCGCCGGCGCGCCGTGCCCGCCGCCGCTCATGCGCGCCGTCGCCGAACGACTTCCCTGCCCCGGCATCTCCGTGACCTACGGACTCACCGAGGCCTCGCCCGGCGTCGCGGGCTGCGCGCCCGATGCTCCCGCGGTGATGCGCTTCGAGACCATCGGTCGCCCCCTGCCGGATGTCGAGCTGCGCATCGTGGCGCCCGGCAGCGTCACCGACGTGCCCGACGGCGAGCCCGGCGAACTGCTCGTGCGCGGCGCCAACATCATGGTTGGCTACCACGACGAGCCCGAGGCGACGGCGCGCGCGATCACGCCCGACGGCTGGCTGCGCACAGGCGACCAGGTCGTGCGCGACGCCGACGGCGTGCTGCGCATCGTCGGCCGCATCAAGGACATCATCATCCGCGGCGGCGAGAACATCGCGCCGGCGGAGATCGAGGCCGTGCTGCGCGAGCACCCCGACATCGCCGACGCCGCGGTCGTCGGCGTGCCGAGCGCCTACTTCGGCGAGGAGATCGGCGCCGCGCTCATCCTGCGTGACGGCGCGCGCTTCGACCCGGACGCCTACGCGAAGCTGTGCACCGGCCGCATCGCCTGCTTCAAGGTTCCCGCGGTCTGGAAGCACGTGACCGCCTTTCCGCTGACCGGCAGCGGCAAAGTGAAGAAGTACCAGCTCCGCGAACAGTTCCGCGCCGACGCGCCTCCCTGATTCCCGCGCCGACCGGCGAGCTTGACCGCTCGGAGCGCTTGCCCTGCCGGCATTCTGCTCCGCGCGGCGCTCCCCGCAGGATGTGTGATGTAGAGGCACTGCCTCAACATCACACAGCGCGCCGGACACGGCAGGCAGCAAGCTGACATGGGCACGTCGTGGGCGGCGGCATCGGGGTTGGCGCCGCGCGGCGTGCCGTGCTGCGGCTCCGGGCGGCGCGGCCCGGCGTGCCGCGGCGGCGGGATCAGAACGGGGCGCCCACGGCGAACTGCACGACCCAGCTGTCCTCATCCTGCCTGGGGTCGGGATTCACGCCGAAGTCCAGGCGCACCGGGCCGATGGGCAGCAGGTAGCGAAGACCCGTGCCGACCGCCGCGCCTCTGTTGGAGAAGTGGAGATAGTCGTTCGCGTTTTCCTGCACGTTGCCGAGATCCACGAAGAAGGCCAGGCCGAACGACTCCGTCAGCTTGTGGCGCAGTTCCGCGGACAGGACGCTGTAGGCCTCGCCGCCGATCGGGTTGCCATCGCTGTCCTTCGGGCCGAGCTCGTCTTCCTTGAACGAGCGCACCGTGTTCTCGCCGCCGTTGAAGTAGCGCTCCTGCAGCGGGATGACGTCCGTGCTGCCGACGGGCACGATGATCCCGGTGCGGAAGGAGGCCGCCAGCACGTCGTCTGCGGAGAGCGGCGTGAAGACGCTGTGCGTGTAGCCGCCGCGCACGAAGTTGAGCTCGCTGCCCAGCACCGAGCCGCCGTACTCGAGCGTCGTCCGCCACAGCATGCCGTCCGTGGGCGCGAAGACGTCGTCGCGGCTGTCGTAGATGGGCGAGACGCTGATCGAGGAGATGTCCACGTTCTCGACGGCGTCCTTCACCTCGGCGGTGACCGCATCCACGTTCGAGACCGTGGACTTCCTGTAGATGTAGCCGAACTGCGTCTGCCAGCGTGGCGTGATGCGCAGGTCCAGCGTGGCCGCCACGCCGAGATCACCGCTGGTGAACGACGGCTCTTCGCGGTGGATCGCGAAGACCGAGACGTCGGCCGTGAGGTCCTTGGCGAACCACGGATCCGTCAGGCCGACCAGCGCCGACTGCGACTTCGGCGACACCGAGCCTTCCGCGTGGAAGATGCGCCCGTAACCGCCGACGTTGCGGTCGCGGTAGCCGAGCGTCAGTCGCGGCCCCTCGTAGCTGCCGTAGCCCGGCTCGACGTAGACCTCGAGCGGCGTGCGCTCCGCCACCTTGACCGTCACCTCGCGCTCGTCCTCACTGCCCGGATCCAGCTCGATGACGATGCTCTCGAACAGGCCGCTGCGGTGCAGCGCTTCGTAGCTGTCACGCTGCGCGGTCGTGGTCCACGTGTCGCCGGTCTCGAAGGCGAGCCGTCTCAGCAGGAAGTCCGGCTTCGTACGCTCGATGCCCTCGATGCGGATGCCGGCCACCGACAGCCGCGGCCCGGCTTCGACATGAAACAGCAGGCCGACGTCGCCGCTCTCGTCGTCGCGGACCTCCTCGAACTCCACGCTCGCTTCGGTGTGGCCGCGCGCGCCGTAGAACTCCAGCAGCCGCGCACGCGCCGCGAAGGCCACCTGCGGAAAGTAGGCGCGGTCGATGAAGCCGGCCACCTGCTCGCGAAGCGCGTCCTCAGGATAGATGCGCACGCCGGTGAACTCCACGCGACGCAACCGGTACGCAGGCCCCTCGCGCAGCGTCACCGTGACCGTCGCACGCGTGCCGTCCTCGCTGAACTCCACGACCGGCTCGTCCACCTCGGACTGCAGGTAGCCGTCGCTCCAGTACACGGCGGAGATCGTCGAGATCGCATCGCTCATCGCGTCGGCGCTGTACCACGCGAGGCCCGGGGCGAGCAGGCCGCGATCCCGGTCGCGGAAGAGCTCCTGCAGCTCGTCGTCGGAGAAGGCTGTGTTGCCTTCGATCGTCACCGAGACGAGCGCGGTGCGCGGGCCCTCGACCAGCGTGAAGGTGACGGGCCCCGCAGGATCCGGCGACTCCGCATCACCGAAGGACACCTCCACCGTGACGAACGGGAAGCCCTGCGTGTGGTAGAGCTGCTCCAGCGCGTAGGCCGCGTCATCCGCCGCGGCACGACGCCGCTTGCCGCCGGCCAGATCCTCCATGCTGTCCGCCATCGCGCGCAGCCGCAGCGACTCGGGCACGCCGGCCCCACCGACGAACACGACGTGCGCCTGCGGTGCGGAGGCGGACGACGCCGGCTGCGCGGCGCCTGCCGCGGCCGCCGCCGCCGTCGCATCGACGGCCGCATCCGCCGCCGCATCGGCCACCGCATCATCGGCCTGCTCGGCCGCGCGGACCTCGTCGGACGACACGGGCAGCAGCGTCTCGGCCGTCTGCGCTGCCAGCGGGGCAACCACGACCAGCGCCAGCAGCAACGCCAGCAGCACGCGCGACGCGAACAGGCGCGACTTGTCCGGCGGCGGGGCGTGCAGTCGCGACCTCACCCTTCGATCCGGAAGAGGAATTGCACGCCGAAGTTGATGCGGCCGTAGAGGTCTTTCTCGGCGCGCAGGAAGGTCACGGTGCCGCCGTGTTTCGGAACCTTGGAGAGCCGGTAGCTCACCTGCAGCAGCTCGGCGTTGTTGCGCGAGAGGTCCTTCACGACATCCACGTCGAGCCGGTCGAGCAGGCCGTCTTCGCCGAGCGGCGAGTCGCCCAGCCAGCGCGCGAGCAGGTCCTGCCCGAGGTACACGGAGACGACGTGCGTCGTCGTGTCGCTTCCCGCCGGCCCCGCTTCGTCGCGCCCCGGCGCCTGCCCCGTGAGCAGCAGCAGCAGGATCTTGTCGGACGCCAACGGTGGCACGGAGCTGAGCGACACCACCGGCTGGTCGTACGGACCGCTGATGCGCACCGAGATGTCGTAGCCGCGACGCCGCGCGGACGCGGTGAGATCGAGCTGCGGCACGAGCGGATCCGCCGCGCTGAACAGCACGCGCCCCGAGTCCAGGTTCACGCCGCCGGCGGGCAGGATGACACGCGCGCCCTCGACCGCCAGCGTGCCGTCGAGAATCGGCGCGACGCCGGTGCCGGTGAGCCGCAGGTCGGGGCGCAGCGTTCCGCGCACGACGTTGTTGCGCACGAGGAAGGGCTCGGCGGTGATGATGCGCACGTCGAAGACGAGACCCGAGAGCGGCGGCTCGCGGAAGCTGAACAGGCGCAGGCCGCGGCCTGGCCCGGCATTGCCTCCCTGCGCGAAGTGCAGCAGGTTGACACTGGACACGACGCCGCTGTTGCGCAGCGCGAGCGAGCCCTTGACGGCCAGCGCGGAGGGCACGCCGCGCACCGTGAGCTTGCTGTCGGCGCGCACGGTCACGCCGTCGGCGCGATAGAACAGCAGGTCCTCGCCGCTCAGCGCGAGGTCGAGCTGCGGGCCGTCGGCACTCAGCCAACCCTCGCCCGTGAGCGTGAACGGCGAGCTGCCCAGTTCGCCGGTGAAGGTGCGGATCACGATGCGGCCGTCGGCCCATTCGAGCCGCGCCTCCAGCGCATCGAGAGCGGGCAGCGCGCCCTGCAGGCGCAATTCGCCGTCACGCACGTCGATGGAACCGCTGGCATGCGGCGCGCCGAGCGGGCCGTCGAGGCTCAGCTCGGCAGCCAGCTCGCCGCTCATGCGGCGCACGTCGAGCAGCAGCTGCGAGAGCCGGTCGAGTTCCCCGGCCGACACGCTGACCGTCATGTGCACGGGCGTTTGCGCAAGCTGCGCGAGATCGCCTGATGGTCTTTCCATCGTGCCGTGCGCGTCGAGGTGCACCTGGTGCGGCGAGTCCACGTGCAGCCAGTCGATGACGAGCTGTTCGTCCAGCGTGACGTGCGCATCCAGCGTGCACGGCCCGAAACCCTCAGCCGCCAGCCGGCCCGGCGCGGTGACCACGACGCGACGCCCGGAGATCTCCACCTCGCCGCGCGGCGCGGACAGCGTGCCCGTGACGCGCAACCACGCGGTGACGTCGCCGCGGACGCCGACGCGGGAGTCCGCTCTGCCTGCGCCGGCAGCCGCAGCGCCCGGCGCGACCTCGTCGGCGCCGCCCTGCTCCGCGCCGACGGCACCGGGCCCGAGAGCCAGCGCAAGACCCAGCCCGCGCAGCGTGCCCGAGACGGCGAGTTCCTCGGCGCCGAAGACGACGTCCAGATCTCCGTCGAAGGTCTCCACGCTGCTGTCCGCGGGCAGCGGCAGCAGCGGCTGCAGGCGCTCCGCGACGAGTTGCACGCGCTGCAGCGTGCCGACGCCCGTGGCCGATGGCGCCGCGAGCAGCGTCGCATGCAGCACGCCCGCGCTGCCCGCGAACTGGAGCGGCCCGCCGCTCCACACGCCGAGACCGGGCCCCGCCTCGTCGGCCCTCGCCGCGCCCGTGACGCGCCGCAGCGTCGCCGGTTCGGCGAGCGAGAGGTCCAGCGTGCCGCGCGAGAGCACCAGCCGATCGAGCGAGAGCGACGTCAACCGGTCAGGCCACGCATCGAAGGAGCCGTCGTCCGCCTCGTCGAAGTTCAGCGAGCCGGCCGCCTCCAGCGTGCCCCACGGCGCCTGCAGCAGAGCGCGCTGCACGCCGAGCACCCCGGGCGTGCGCGTCGCCGCAAGCTGCAGGTCATCCACCGCCACACCGTGCGCGAAAAGCTTGCTGACGTGCAGCTCGAGACTGCCGAGCGGCAGCACGAGCGGGCCGTCCAGTTCTCCGCGGGCATCGAGCGCCCCGCGCACGCCCGAGTCCGGAAGCGCCGCTGCGAGATCCGGAACGTTCACCTGCACGCGCACGCCACGCAGACCCAGCGACGCCAGGTCCAGCGCACCCTGCGCCGACACGTGCGAGGCGCCGGCCTCCACATCGAAGGCGGCGACCGTCAGCTCGCGCGCATCGGCGCTGGCCTTCAGCGTCACGACACCGAGCGGCCAGCCAGCGACGAGCAGCTCGCGCCCGTCGACCTGCAGCTGCGCGACGGGCTGCGCAATGCTGCCGGCGAGATCCAGGTGCGCGGTGAGCGCGCCGGCCCACTGCGCCGAGCGCGCCCCCGGAAACAGCCGCTCGCCGAGCAGCGCGCCCAGCGGCGCGAGGTCCGTGAACTCCGCATCGAGGCGCACGCCCATGGCTGCCGCAGCGAGATCCGGCGCGGACAGATCCAGCGAGGCCCTCGGCACGGACAGCGAGCCGCCCGCGGTGCGGAACACGGCGTCGGTCACGCTCGCCGTGCCGTCCCGCAGCGCGGCGTGCAGCGTGAGGCTGTGCGCACGCGCGACGACCTGCGCCCCGAACTGCCGGGCAAGCTCCCAGGCGTGCGACTCCGGCAGGTCCGGCAGCAGCTCCGCGGCGCGCAACGAGGCGAGCAGGGCGGGCACGTCGTCGATGGCCACGTTCAGTTGCAGCGCCAGCGCCTGCCAGTCCGCGCCGGCGGGCAGGTCGGCCTGTTCCACGAGCACGCGATTGCCGTGCTGCGTGAGCTGCACGTCCTCCGCGTGCAGCGCGCCGTCGCGCCAGGACAGCGCGCCCGTGGCGCCGTCCAGCGACAAGCCCCACGCGCGGAACGCTCCCAGCGTGACGTGCGCCGTCGCGGTCGCCTGCGGCACCGGCTCGGCGTCGGCGCTGACGGCGCCGGGAAGTGCGACGCCGGCGCCGAGCGGCACGCGCAGCTCGCCCTCGAGGAGCAGCGGCCCTGACAGCGGTGACGGCTCGCCGCCTGCGCCCTGCACCGCGCGCCACACCGCCTCCAGGGCGACGCCTTGCGCGGTGACGTCACTGGCAAGCGTGTCGCCCTTCACGCTGCCCTGCGCGGACAGCACGCCGCCTCCCGCGGCGACTTCCAGCTCGAAAGGCAGTTCGTCCCGGTCCAGTCGCGAGAGGTCGAGGCGCAGCGGCGCGAGCAGCTGCAGGCCCTCGGGCAGGCGACCCTCGGGACCGTCTCCGTCGACGCGGCCGTCGCGCAGTTCGACGCGCCGGCCGTCCACGAAGAGCGTGGCGCGTGCGACCAGCTCGGGCGCGTCCAGCAGCCCGCCCGACGGCGCGCGCAAGTCCACGCGCAGGTCGTCGACGGAAAGCGCCGGCAGCAGGTCGAGCTGCTGCCCGAGCCGCGCCAGCGTGCCGGCTTCCCACGCCGCGCCCGGCGCATCGGCGTCGCCGTCGCGCGTCAGGTCCAGGTGCAGCGTGCCGCCGTGCAGGTGCAGGCCATGCAGCGGTTCGGCCGCGCCGATCAGCGCGCGCCACGGCGACCAGTGCAACTCCAGCTCCGGCACCAGCAGCTCTGCGGCGGGCAGCGAGGGATCGCGCGTCGTCACGCGCACGTCCTGCAGCACGATCGTGGACGTCAAGCTCCCCGCGAGGCGCGCGACCTCGAGTTGCAGGCCGTGCGCGCGCGCCTCGGCCTGGGCCACGGGCAGCAACCACGGCAGCAGCAGCCGGTCGGCGAAGGTGAGGACCGCCGCCACGGCCAGCACGAGCACGAGCAGCAGCAGACCCAGCGTGCGCCGCAGCAGCGAGCCACGCCTCGGCGGCCGCAGCTCCGGCGAGGCGGCTTCGGTCGGCGCGCGCTCAGGCGGCAGCGGTGGCTGGCTCTCGGACATTGCCGCCACGGTAGCGATCGAGGGCCGGCCGTTCAGCCGCGCGCCGCTCGCGCGACAGGTTGCTCAGCTCTCGCCTTCCAGCGGCACGCCGAGCCCCGACGCGATCCGGTTCACGTACGCGTAGTATCCGGTGACTTCGGCGACGCCGAGGATATCGGCGTCCGAAAGGCCCGCGTCGCGCAGCCGCTGCACGTCGGCGGCCAGCACGGCGCCGGGCGTCTTCGTCAACTTGACCGCGTAGTCGAGGATCGCCCGCTGCCGCGGGTCGAGGCCCGCCGTGGCGTGATCGGCCTCGAGGCGCGCCACCAGCGCATCGTTGCGGGCGAGTCGGCGCAGACCGCGCCGGTGATGCACCATTCAGTATCGGCACCCGTTCACGGAGCTGACGACCAGCGCGATCATCTCGCGCTCCAGCTTGGGCAGCCCCGGCGTGCCGGTCATCGCGGAGCGATACAGCGCGAGGTGCGCGCGCAGGCCCGCGGGGTCCAGCGAATGGATCTTGAGGATGTTGTCGACCGCCGCACCGGGCGCGCCGGCCGCCTCGCGATACAGCCGCTTCAGCTCATCGTCGGCATCGCCCTCGTCGATCATGTGGATGTGGGCCTTCATCGCGGCCCTCCCGGCGCGCCGCTTGCCGCGCCCTCTGCAGCGGGTGCGCTGGGCGAAGCGGGTTCTCCGGGTGCAGCGGGCGCGCCGGGCCGAGCAGGCGGGGCGGGCGGCGGGCCGATCCATGCGGGAGTCAGCGTGCCGTCGGCCAGCGTGCGCGCGGCGGCGAGTCCGGCGCGCACGGCCGTCTCCATGTGCAGGAAGTCCAGCGTGTCCGGCGCGTCGGTCACGTGGTGGTAGTCCTCGTGCAGGTTGTAGCTGGAGAGCGTCTGGCCGACGATGCCGCGCATGACGAAGGCGATGTTGTCGGAGCGCTCGAAGAAGTGCTCCTCCGGCCGCGCGTCCGGCGCGATGTCGAGGCCCGCGCCAGCCCACGCCGGCCCGAGGTTGCTGCGTTCGAAGCCCGTGAGCCACAGCTTGCCCGCGCCGCCGACGAGTGCATCGGGCCTTCCGATCATCTCGAAGTTGAGGTTGCACACCGTCTCGGCGAGCGGCACGACCGGATGGTCCAGGTAGTAGCGCGTGCCGATGAGCCCGACCTCCTCGCCCGTGACGAGCAGGAAGACCAGCGTGCGCGCCGGCGGCCGGCCCGCGCGCGCCTCCGCGCCGAAGGCCTGCGCGAGTTCGAGCACCGCCGCGCAGCCCGACGCGTCGTCATCCGCGCCGTTGTAGATGAGGTCGGGCACGGCGCCTGCTGCGAGCCGCGCCACATCGTCCGCATTGCGCGCCACGCCGAGGTGGTCGTAGTGCGCGGTGAAGACGACGGCCTGCCGCGCAAGTTCGGGATGGTCCGGCGTGCCCGCGCCGTCCAGCACGCCGACGACATTTACGGCAGGGACCAGCGCGGCAGCGCGCAACGCGGCGCGCAGACCGGCAAACTCCCCCGCCGCGAGCCGGTCGCGCAAGGGCCCGCGCACGGTGAAGGACGTCGGCGGAAGCGGCTGATCGGCGGGCGCCGTGAGCAAGCCGGTCACGGGCTGCTCGTCCGGCGTGCCGGCCGTGTCGTCGCCGGCGAGAAGCAGCAGCCCCCAGCCCCGGCCGTCCGGAGCACCCGCCGCCGACAACCAGGAACGCGCGGTGCGGCCGCCGGTCGGCAGGTACAGCGCGGCGTCGGCGCGCGGCGTCTTCGGCACATCGGCGGCGGTGGCTGCGATGACGAGCGCGAGCGTCGCATCGACCGGCCCGCCCGATCGATACGCGAAGTCCGCTCCGGGTGCCGCCGTGACGGCTGCCATGCCTGAAGGCGCGACCCCGGCGTCGGCAGCAGTCATCAGGTCGGCATCCATCGCCGGCCGCTGCACCGTGAAGAATTCGAGGGTCGGCACACCGTCGCTGGTGAAGCGGCGCGTGTCGGTGGTCTGCAGGAAGCTGCCGCCATCTCCGGCGCCGCGCAGGCCCGCATCGCGCAGCACGCCCTCGAGATATGCAGCCGCGGCGAGACTCTCCGCGGAACCGGTCGCGCGGCCGGCCATCGCGTCATCGGCCAGCGCATGCACGTGCCGCGCAATCTCGGCGGCGGTCACGTCGGGGCCGGTCGCGTACACGACGGCTGCACTCTGCGCCGCCGCGCTTGCGTGACAGCTCAACGTCGACAGCAGAAGCAGGGCCGGAATCACACGTGTCAGGCGCGCCGGGCCGTTGTCGCCGCTCGTCGTCAGCAGGGCGCTCAAGCTCGCACTCCGAAGCGGCGAAAGGCGCCGGCGTAGTGCGCGGCGAAGTCGGCAAAGACGTCGGGGTGCACGCAGGCGGCCATGATCTCCAGCGAATCCACGATGCGCGGACCCGGGCGGTTGAAGTAGGCGTTGCCGTCCGCGACCCACACGCGGCCCTCGCGCACGGCGGGCCACGGCAGGCCGCCGAGCAGGTCGCCCAGCGCGTCGGATTCCTTGAGCGTGCGCGGCAGTTCGAAACCGCAGGGCTTGATGACGACCACGTCCGGCGCGGGATCGAGCGCGGCGAGCTGCGCGCGCGTGAGCGTCGGCGCGTGCTGCCCGGGCACGGTGACGAGCGCGCGGCCGCCCGCCAGCGCGACGAGTTCAGGCATCCACGTGCCGCCCACCATCGCCGGGTCGATCCATTCCAGCGTCAGCACGTTGGGCGGCGCGGCGGCGCCGCGGCGCGCGAGATACGTCGCGGCGCGCTGGCGCACGTGCTCGACGCGTCGATCCATGTCGGCGAGCACCGCGTCGGCCTCCACCTCGCGGCCCAGCGCGACGGCCACCTTGCGGATGTCCGCCCAGATGTCCGCGAGCCGCGTCGGATGCAGGTTGACGATGCGCACGTCGGGCCTGGCCACGCGCCGCGCCGCCGCCACGACGTCGTCGAAGGAGACGGCGCACACGTCGCACAGGTCCTGCGTGACGATGACGTCCGGCGCCGCGTCCGCCAGCGCGCTGTCGTCGATGTCGTACACGGCGAGCGCGTCCTTGAGCAGCGCGCGCACGTCGCGGTCGATCTCGCCGCTCTTCCCCAGCACCTTCACCTTGCTCGTGGTGATGACCGCGCGGCCGATGACACTGCGCGGCCAGTCGCACTCGTGGCTGACACCGACCAGCTCGCTCTCCGCGCCGAGCGCGCAGACCATCTCCGTCGCGGACGGCAGCAAGCTGGCGATGCGGAGTGGAGACGTCATGCGCCGGCGGTCATCCGGTGGAGGCGAAGCTGTCACGATACGAAGCGGCAAGGCTGCACGGTGGCGAGTCGCCCTGCAGTGCCCTGCGGTGCGGCGCGACATTCTGCCATGCACGATCGACGGATGCGCGCACACTCGCGGCGCGGCACGTGCCCCGGACCATCCCGCTCCTGCGCATCCCTCGTGACGCGGCGTGCCGAGCAGCGTCAGGGCCAGCGTGCCTGCGCCTACCGTCCCTGCTCCGCCAGCCAGGCGAGCCATGCTTGCGCGAAGGGCGCGTCCTTGAACTGCTCGTCCCGGCCCAGGACCGGGCCGTCGCCGCAGAAGGCGCGGAGCGACTCGTCCAGCGCGCCGATGTCGAGCAGGCCGGGCGCACCACGCGGCGCGGCGAGGCGCTCGAGAAACGGCCGCAGGTATGACTCGGCGGTGCCATCCAGCGCGTGCAGGCCGGAGAAGGCCGCCTGCGCCGCGCCAAGGTCTCCCTCGTACAGCTCGCTCTCGAGGATCGGCCGCGTGCGCTCGTCGTGCAGCGCGATGAGGCCGGCGAGCGCCGCCTTGTCGCCCGCCTTGCGCCGTGCCGCGAGGCGCTCGAAGGCGTCGGGAATCTGCAGCGACGCGATCGCGCACACGGCGGCCGTGCGGTAGGGATCGCGTTCCTCGGCGCCGTCGATCCAGATAAGGGACAGGCGCTCCAGCGTCGGCTCGCGGAGGGCGCCCATCTGGAGCAGCGCGGCGCGCGCGACCTCCGCGCCGGGCGTGCCCGGCCGCAGCTCCGCGACGAGCTGCAGCACGCAGCGCCCCTCCGCCTCGCGCCCGCCTTGCAGCATGAGCAGCCCGTAGCGCGCGAGCATGATGTCGTTGCCGATGTTCAGCCGGTGGGAGTCGAAGAATGAGCTGACGCAGTCATCCAGCAGGCTCAGCGCTTGAACCGGATCGCCGTGAGCCTCGGCGGCTTCCGCGCGCCGACTCTTCACGACGCCCGTCCGCTCGGCGGCGCAGTTGCCGCACCACGCCTGCACGCGCACGTCGGCGAGCGCCTTGTCGGCCTCGGCGCGGCGCCCGGCCAGATCCAGCAGCTGCGCGCGGAACAGCGCGGCGTAACTGTCTTCCAGGTGGAACGCCAGCGCGGGTGGCGTGGCCTCCGCATCGGCGAGCAGCCGATTCGCGGCCGCGGCGATGGGCGCCCAGCCGTCGACCTCCCGCGGATCCTTCCCGAAGCGCCAAGGGAAAAGCGCGAGGCGCTCCGCGAGCTCACGGCTGTGATTCCAGCACTGCCACGACATGTCGCGCCGGAAGAGAGCCTCGGCCGCCTGCAGTTCGCGCAGCAACAGGGCCAGTTCCTCCGTCGCCGCGATCGGCGGCTCGGGTCGCATGGCCGAACGGTCGAAGGGGCGTTGCGCCGGCAGGGCGTCCACTCGCACACAGAGCGCGTCGAAGGCTTCCGCCCGTTCGCGCTTCCAGCGCGCCTCCCGCTGTGCCGCGCTGAGCGGCGGTTCGTCGGCGGGCGGCGGCGGCGCGAACGGCCCGCGCGCAGCGATCGCCAGCGCGCCGGTGCCGACGCCGAGCCCGACTGCGGTGCCGAATGCGAGCGCCAGCAGTTTCGACTTGCCCTGCATGAGTTTCACCCCCGGTTGGTGGACAAGGATAAGCGCCCCGCTCCGGTTTGGTAAACGAGATGCGTGGAGATCTCCAGCCCGCTCATCCAGGACCTGGCCATCGTGCTCTGCGTGGCGGCGGCGACCAGCCTGCTCACGCGCTGGCTGCGGCAGCCGCTGCTGCTCGGCTACCTGCTGGCCGGGCTGCTCGTCGGACCTCACACGCAGTTCCTGCTTTTCGCCGACGAGGGCCGCGTGGCCGCGCTCTCGGAGCTGGGCATCATCCTGGTGATGTTCTGCATCGGGCTGGAATTCTCGGTGCGGCGCCTCGCGAAGCTCGTGCCCAGCGCCGGCATCGTGTGCCTCATCGAGGTCTCGACGATGCTGTGGTTGGGCTACCTCGCGGGGCAGCTCCTCGGCTACCCGGTGCTGGGCTCGGTGTTCGTCGGCGCGATCGTGGCCGTGCCCAGCACGATGGTCATCATCAAGGTCTTCGACGACCAGAAAATCGGCGGCGCCCGCGCCGAACGCGTCTACGGCGTGCTCATCGTGCAGGACCTCGTCGCGGTGCTGCTCCTCGCAGGCCTCACCGCGCTGGGCAAGGGGCGCGGCGTGGACGCGGACCTGCTGCTGCCCACGCTCGGGCGGCTCGTGGCCTTCCTCGCGGTGCTCGTCGTCGGCGGTTTCCTCATCGTGCCGCGGCTCGTCCGCGCGCTCGTGGCGCAGCACAAACCCGAGGTGCTGCTCATCGCGAGCGTCGGATTGTGTTTCGCGTTCGCGCTGCTCGCACACTGGGCCGGCTACTCCGTCGCGCTCGGCGCCTTCCTCGCTGGTTCGCTCGTGGCGGAATCCGGCGAGCCGGCGCGCGTGCTGCGCCTCGTCACGCCGCTGCGCGACGTCTTTGCGGCCGTCTTCTTCGTGTCGGTCGGCATGAGCGTGGAGCCGACGGTCATCGGCGAGCACTGGGGCGCGGTGCTGCTGCTCACCGGCGTCGTCGTCAGCGGGCAGATTCTGAGCGCGGGCGTCGGCAGTTTCCTCGCGGGCGCCGGCGTGCGCGGCGCGCTGCAGACCGGCATGAGCCTCGTGACGATCGGCGAGTTCTCCTTCCTCATCGCGGCACTGGGCATTTCCACCGGCTCGGTAGGCCGCGAGCTGCTGCCCATCACCGTGGCCGTCGCCGCGCTGACCATCTTCCTCACGCCGCTCATGGTGCGCGCCGCGGAGCCCTTCGCACTGGCGGTGGACCGCCGCCTGCCGCGCCGCGTGCAGACCTTCGTGACGCTCTACGGCTCGTGGCTCGAAACGCTGCGCGAGCCGGCGCACCGCAGCGCCGTGTGGCGTCAGGGCCGGCGCCTCGTGCAACTGATGATCCTCGACGCGGCGCTGCTCGCGGGCATCGTCGTCGGCGCGTCGGTCGTGCACGATCCCGTCGAAGCCTGGCTCGCAGGCCGCGTGCCCGTCGGCCCCGGGCTGCTGGGCTGGCTCGTGCCCGTCACCGCCGCGCTGGCGTGCCTGCCCTTCGCCTTCGGCATCGTGCGCTGCGTCCACGGCCTGGGATTCATGCTCGCGACGGAAGCGCTGCCGCTCGCTCGGCCCGGTCTTGCGGACTTCGCCGACGCGCCGCGCCGCGCGCTGCTGGTCATGGTGCAACTGCTCGTGATGCTCGCCGTGCTCGTGCCGCTGCTCGCCGTGACGCAGCCCTTCGTGCCGGCGCTTTCCGGCGCGCCGGTGCTCGTGGCGTTGCTGCTCGTCTCGGCCTTCAGCTTCTGGCGACAGACGGCCAACCTGCAGGAGCACATCGTGGCCGGCGCGCAGATGGTCGTCGAGGCGCTCACGATGGCGCCGGGCGGGATGCACGCGCCCCCTGGAGCGGCGCCTCCCGCGCACGGCGACGGCGTGTTCGACGTGCCGGGCGCAAGCACGCCACCCTCGATGGATGACGTGGAACGCGCGCTCCCCGGCATCGGCTCGCTGCGACGGCTGCGGCTTGCCCCCGAAGCGCGAGCCGTGGGCCGCAGCCTGAGCGAACTGGACCTGCGCGGCCGCACGGGCGCCACCGTGCTGGCCATCGTGCGCGGCGGCCACCAGCTCATCGCGCCGGACGGTCACGAAATCCTGCACGCCGACGACGTCCTCGCCCTGACCGGCACGCACGAGGCCATCGACGCCGCGCAGACCCTGCTGACCCGGCGCACGGCCGGCCCCGCGGGACTGGGCTGATGACCGTCGCGCGGGACGCCGCGCCGTGGAGCCGAGCGGCTCGGCAGCCCTGAGCCCTCGGCGGATGGTAACCCGACCCCGCGCCGCGGCGCCGACGACCCATGTGATGTTGAGGCAGTGCCTCACCATCACACGGGTCGCTGGTGACGCAGCGCGACGCTCACGAGCCGAAAGCAGGCTGACGCCACAACGGTCACCCGCGTGCTCGGCCGGATGCCCCGCCTCAGCTCCCGCTGAACTTGCGGTGCGCGCCCACCGCCTCGATCGGGGGCAGGCCGGCTTTCTCGCGCAGCTTGGCGTGGTATTCGCGCCAGCTCTCGTAGTTGCCGGGGTGGAAGAAGACCGAGCCGGACTCGTCGCCGCTGCCCTCCATCGCGATGCCGGCGCCGAGCGCGCGCTCCTCGCCCTCGAAGGCCAGGATGTGCGTGGCGATGCGGTCCATGAAGAAGCGGTCGTGCGTGACGCAGATCACGACACCCGGGAATTCCAGCAGCGCCTCTTCCAGCTCGCGCAGCGTGGGCAGGTCGAGGTCGTTGGTGGGCTCGTCGAGCAGGATGAGGTTGCCACCGCGCGCCAGCATCTTGGCCATCTGCACGCGGTTGCGTTCGCCGCCCGACAGCGTGCCCATGAGCTTGCTCTGCTCGCTGCCGCGGAAGTTGAAGCGCGAGACGTAGGCGCGCCCGTTCATCTCCGTGTCGCCGACGCGAATGACATCCGTGTCGCCGGTGATCTCGGCGTAGACGGTGTTGCCGTCCTTCAGCTGCTCGCGGCTCTGGTCCAGGTAGCAGAGGTCCACGGTCTTGCCGAGGGCCACGGTGCCGGAGTCGGGCTTCTCGCTGCCGACGATCATGCGCATGAGCGTCGTCTTGCCGGTGCCGTTGGGCCCGACGACGCCGAGGATCGCGCCGGCCGGCAGCTCGAAGGAGAGCTTCTCGAAGAGCGTGCGCTCGCCGAAACGCTTCGTGACGTTGTCCACCTTCAGCACCTGGTCACCGAGTCGCTTGGTGAACGGGATGTGCAGGTGCAGCTCGTCCTTGACGGCCTTGCGCGCCGCCGCCACCAGCTCGTCGTAGCGCGAGACACGCGCCTTGCTCTTGGTGGTGCGACCCTTGGGATTGGTGCGGATCCACTCCAGCTCGCGCGTGATCGTCTTGCCGCGCTCGTCGTCTTCCTTCGCCCGCTGCCGATAGAACTCCGCGCGCTGCTCGAGGTAGCTGCTGTAGTTGCCCTCGTAGGGACGCATGCCGCCGCGGTCCACCTCGAGCATCCAGTTGACGACGTTGTCGAGGAAGTAGCGGTCGTGCGTGACGAGCACGACGGTGCCGGTGTATTCCGCGAGGTGCCGCTCGAGCCACGAGACCGTGTCGGCGTCGAGGTGGTTGGTGGGCTCGTCGAGCAGCAGCAGGTCGGGGTGCTCGAGCAGCGTGCGGCACAGCGCGATGCGGCGGCGCTCACCGCCCGACAGCTTCGTCACCTCGCTGTCGCCGGGCGGCAGGCCCAGCGCCTGCATGGCCTGCTCGATGTGGCGGTCGAGTTCCCAGCCGTCGCGCGCCTCGATCTCCTCCTGCAGTCGCGACATCTGTTCGAGCAGCTTGTCCATCTCGCTCTCGTTGACGTCCTCGCCCATGCGCGCCGAGATCTGCTCGTACTGCTTCACCAGCGCGCGGATCGGCGCGACGGCCTGCTCCACGTTGCCCATGACCGTGAGCGAGGGATCCAGCGCCGGCTCCTGCGGCACGTAGCCGATGCGCGCGCCGGGCGCGGGCGACGCCGTGCCCTCATAGTCCTTGTCCTCGCCCGCCATGATGCGCAGCAGCGTGGACTTGCCCATGCCGTTGGGGCCGATGACGCCGATGCGCGCGCCCTTGAGGAAGGAGAGCGTCACGTTCTCGAAGATGACACGCGTGCCGAAACGCTTCCCGAGGTCGTGGATGGTGAAGATGATGTCCGAGGTCGAGACGCCCATGAGCTGCAGGTCTTTCCGGCGAGAGGTCTTGCGCGAGGCGGCCGCCGGATCACCATCCGTCGCGCCGCGTCGAACGGGCGATTGTAGCGGTTGAGGCCGGGCCGGCGCGCGGGGGACCCCGCTGCGCGCTCAGCGCTTCCGCTGCGCGCTCAGCGCTTCTGGCGCGCGCTCAGCACTTCCGGCGCGCGCATCCGCCCGGGTCGCGCATTCGCCGACGGCCGGTGGGAAGGCCTTCGTGGCATACTCGCGCGGCGTGGCTCCGAGGCGTCAGGATGCCGGGGCTGCGACTTCTTCCATCCTGTCGCCGTACCGGAGGTGCCTCATGAAGCCCGTCATCACCGCTCTCATCCGTTCTCTGCCCGTCGCGCTGCTTGCCGCAGCCTTCGTCGCCGCTCCGCTTTCCGGGCGCGCTGCTGGCCAGTGCGACTTCACCGGCATCGACACGGCGAGCTTCGGCACGGGCACCGGCGTGTGCTCGTCCAGCACGCTTCTGGCAGCGCTCGACACGGCCACGTGCGACGTCACCTTCTCGTACGCGGCGGACGAGTTTCACTGCGGCAACACCTACTTCACGCAGCAGCTGCTGATTCTCGGCCTCGAATCCTTCCCCGTCGGCATCCCCGTGTCCGCCAAGTTCCTGCCCGACAGCCGCCTCTACGTGAATCCGCTGTTCGTGTTCGGGCCGCTGCCCGGCGGCAGCGTGACGCTGAGCGTTCCGAATGACGCGGCGCTGCTCGGCCTGACCTTCTACGCGCAGACCGCGCCGACCTTCATCACCACGGTCTCGTTCCCGATCAAGCCCGAGACAGGGCTCTCGTCTGCGCTCGCGCTCACGCTGCACTGACACGAGTTCATGATGTCCATCCTCGGCACGAAGCCGGCAGTCCGCAGCAGGAGACGCGCATGTTCCGCATCACGGTGACCCTCGTCGCTCTCTGCCTGGTGCTGCCGGTTTCGCCGGCGATCGCGCAGACTGCCACGCCCGCCGGCAAGCCGCCCATCTACGACGAGAGCGCGGACGCCGGGGAGCAGATCGCGGCGGCGCTGGCACGCGCCGAAAGCGCCAACACGAGGGTCCTCATCCAGTGGGGTGCGAACTGGTGCGGCTGGTGCCACCTGCTGCACGAGCTGTGCGCGGGCAACAAGGAGATCAAGAAGGAACTGCTCTACGAGTACGAGGTCGTGCTCGTGGACATCGGCCGCTTCGACAAGCACATGGACCTCGCGGCGAAGTACGGCGCGGATCTGAAGGGCACGGGCGTGCCGTACCTCACCGTGCTCGACGCGAGCGGCGGCGTGCTCGCCAACCAGGAGACCGGCGTGCTCGAAACGAAGGCGAACGAAACGCCGGTCGCCGAGGCAACGGGCGCCGTGCCCGCGAGCGTCGTCACGCCAGGCCACGACCCGGCGCTGGTCATGGCCTTCCTCGTGCAGCATCAGGCGCCGTATCTCCCGGCCGACGACCTCTACCGCAAGGCGCTCGCCGCGGCGGACAGGGAGGGCAAGCGCGTCTTCCTGCACTTCGGGGCGCCGTGGTGCGGCTGGTGTCACAAGCTCGAGAACTGGATGGCGCAGCCGCGCGTCGCCGAGCTGCTCGGCCGCGACTTCATCGACTGCAAGCTCGACGTGGACCGCACGCTCGGTGGCAAGGAGCTGCTGGCCGCGCATCGCGGAAGCGAGGCCGGCGGCATCCCGTGGTTCCAGTTCATCGCCGCGGACGGAAACGTGCTGGCCGACAGCAACGCCAAGGACACGGGCAACATCGGCTTCCCCGCCGCGCCCGAAGAACTCGCGCATTTCGGCGCGATGCTGCGCGCAGCCGCGGTACACCTGTCGGCCGACGACATCACGGAGCTGCTGGCGAGCCTTGCGCCAGCGCCTGAACCGGCGGCGGACGGTCGCCACTGAGTCGTCCGGGCGTCGACGCGCACATGCTCCGCATCACCATCGCCCTCGGCGCGCTCTGCACCTTGCTGCCGGTCTCGCCGGCCGATGCGCAGGAGCAAGTGCCGGTTCAGGTCGTCGAGCCGGCGCCGGCCTCGCCCGCGGCGCCGTCGCTTCGCACGCGCTGGGCCGCCGACGTCACGCCCGGACACGTGCTGCCCGAGTATCCGCGACCGCAACTCGTGCGCGAGGCGTGGCTGAACCTCAACGGCCCGTGGGAGTATGCGATCCGTGACGGCGCCGAGCCCGCGCCCGCCGCCGGCAGCTTCGACGGCACGATCCTCGTGCCCTTCGCGGTGGAGTCGCAGCTCTCGGGCGTGCGCCGCACGGTGAGCGACACGCAGCGGCTGTGGTATCGGCGCATCTTCGTCGCGCCGCCCCTGCCCGAGGATGGCCGGCTGCTGCTGCACTTCGGCGCCGTGGACCACGCGGCCGAGGTCACCCTGAACGGCCGCATCGTCGGCACGCACAGCGGCGGCTACGACCCGTTCAGCTTCGACATCACCGACGCGCTGCTGCCCGACGACACGGGGGCGCCCTCCGTGCAGGAGCTGCTTGTCGCCGTGCGCGATCCGACGGACCGCGGGCCGCAGCCGCGCGGCAAGCAGGTGCTGGCGCCCGAAGGCATCTGGTACACGGCCGTCACCGGCATCTGGCAGACGGTGTGGCTCGAGCCCGTGCCGGCGACGCGCATCGCCTCGCTGCGCATCGTGCCCGACCTCGACGCCGCGACGCTGACCGTTCACGCGACGGTACACGCTGCCGCCGTCTCGAGCGCCGCGCCCGACCGCGCGACGTCCGCACATCCCGCAACACGCGTGCATGTCGTCGTGCTCGACGGAGGGCGCGAGATCGCATCGGCCGATGGCGCGCCGGACCAGCCCATCGTCCTGCACGTGCCCGACGCACACGCGTGGTCTCCGGCCGATCCCTTCCTCTACGACCTCGAGGTGAGCCTGCACGCCGAGGGAAGCGCCGCCGGTGCCGACGCCGGAACCGAACCCGCAGGCGGAGCCGCAGACGGAGCCGGGGCCAACGCGCATGCGCCCGAGACCGCCCCACTCGATGTCGTCCGCAGCTACGCGGGCCTGCGCAAGATGGCGCTCGGCCGCGACGAGGCCGGCATCACGCGGCTCTTCCTCAACAACGAGCCGCTGTTCCAGTTCGGGCTGCTCGACCAGGGCTGGTGGCCCGATGGCCTGTACACCGCGCCCACCGATGACGCGCTGCGCTCCGACATCGACACCACATTGCGCCTCGGCTTCAACTTCGCGCGCAAGCACGTCAAGGTCGAGCCCGAGCGCTGGTATGCGTGGTGCGACCGCCTCGGCCTGCTCGTGTGGCAGGACATGCCCAGCGGCCACAACGACACGCCGGTCGCGCGCGCGCAGTTCGCCGACGAGCTGCGCCGCATCACCGACGCGCTGGCCAATCATCCGTGCATCGTCATGTGGGTGCCCTTCAACGAGGGCTGGGGCCAGTACGAGACCGAGGCCACGGTCGCGTGGTTGAAGGATCACGACCCGACGCGCCTCGTCGACAACGCGAGCGGCTGGACCGACATGCATGTCGGCGACGTCGCGGATATCCACGACTACCCGGGCCCGAAACTCCCCGCGCCCGAGGCCGACCGCGCGCTCGTGCTCGGCGAGTTCGGCGGCCTCGGCCTGCCGCTGCCCGGCCACACCTGGCTGCCGCAGAACAACTGGGGTTACCGCAGCTTTCAGTCGCTCGACGCGCTCGGCGTCGCTTACCGCGACCTCGTCGCGCAGCTCGCGCCGCTCATCGAGCAAGGCCTCTCCGCCGCGATCTACACGCAGACCACCGACGTCGAGATCGAGGTCAACGGCGTGATGACCTACGACCGCGAGGTGGTGAAGCTGCCCGCCGATGCGGCCGCGCTGAATGCGGCGCTGCGCGCGACGGGTCCGGTGCAGGCCCCCGCCGCGCGCTGAGCCCGTCCGGGCCGGAGCACCGGATCACTTCGCGCGGACGGCCGTTCCCGTGTAGTGGAAGTTGTAGCCATTCATGATGTACGCCCACCACCAGTCTTCCTGGATCGTCACGTCGACGATGCGCGTCGCGCCATTCACGCTCGAGAGCGCCTCCTTGTAAGCGCCCTCGAAGCGATCGTTCTGATCGATGGGAATGAAACCGAAGAGCATGATGCCCGTGCAGTTGCCGTGCACCGGGCCGATGATCTCCTCATTGGGCTGAAGCGGAGCCGTCTGGATTTTCAGCGGCGTGCCGGTGCAGCCGACCCCCGCCAGGACGACGAGAATGAGCGAATAACGTGTGGCCAGGCGCATCGGAGTCTCCGTGATGCACGCAGGAGTGCTTCGGAACCGGCAGGGTTGCATGACTCGCCAGGACACCGACGGCGCCCGGCAGATGATTCCCGAACCTCACGGGCAAGCTAACTCGGCGGACGGAGAGGCGTCAACCGGGTCGCGCTTGAGCTGCACGCACGCGCGCACAAAGTTCAACCGCCGCCGCCGGCCACTCCGGGTAGCGAAAGCGGAAACCCGAGCGTAGCAGCCGCGCGGGAACGACGCGCCGGCTCTTGAGGACCAGTTCGGTCTCGGTGTGCATCAGCCGCGCGCCGATCGCGAGCATCCACTCCGTCGCCGGCAGGCCGACGCGTGCGCCCCAGGCACGGCGCAGCGCGGCCATGAACTCCGCGTTCGGCAGCGGGACCGGCGCGGCGAGATTCACGGCGCCGTCAAGCTCTTCGTGCGCGATGAGCCAGCGCACCGCGTCCACGAAGTCGTCTTCGTGTATCCAGCTGATGTACTGGCGCCCGCTGCCCGAGGTGCCGCCGAGGCCGCGCCGCACGAGGCCCAGCAGCGTGTCGAAGATGCCGCCGCGGTCCGGGCTCATGGTCATCGCGGAGCGCAGCGCGAGCTTGCGCGTGCGCGGCACGACGGCCTCGGCGAGTGCGCGTTCCCAGGCCGTCGCGACCTCGATGCTGAAGCGCCAGGTGTCGGGCGCGCCCGCCTCGCCGCCGCCGAGGAGGCCGGTGATTTCGTCGTTGGGCGCGTCGAAGCGGTGCGCGTAGATGGTCGCGGTGCTCGCCTGCAACCAGGTGTGCGGCGGGCGGCGGGCGCGCGCGATCGCCTGGCCGACGACGCGCGTCGACTCCACGCGCGAGTCGAGCATCTCCGCGCGGTGGGCAACTGTGTAGCGGCAATTCACGCTGCGGCCCGCGAGGTTGATGACGACGTCCGCGCCATCCAGCTCGGCGGCCCAGGACCCGAGCGTGCGCGCATCCCAGGCCACGCTGCGCCAGCACGCGGAAGCCGGAGCTGCATGCGACACGGACTCTCCGGCCGGTTCGCCGGCGCGTGAGCCCACGCCGGCGCGTGCCCCGCCGCGGCTCAGCACGACGACCTCGTGACCCGCGGCGACGAAGGCCCTCGCGAGAACCGTCCCCACCTGACCGGATCCGCCCGGCAGCACGATCTTCATGGCAGCCCCCGCTGCGCCGCCGTGGCGCAACCGTCGCGAGCTTACGCGGGCACGGCGCCGGACGCGAGCGCCGCCAGCAGTTTGCGCGCGGCGCGCTGCAGGCCGTCCACCGGCGGCGCGGAGCCGTCGCGCGAGGCCAGCGCGTCGAGGCTCATCCAGCGCAGGTGCGTCACCTCGCCGAGGTCGGGACGCAGCTCGGGGTCGTCCGCGTCGCGGTGCGCGTCGCGACGCGCCTCGGCCGGAGAGTGCGACCCGCGTGCTTTCGTCGGGAGCACGAACACGTAGCGGAAGTCCAGGTGCAGATGCGCCGGTTCGCGCTTGCGTTCGTTGGCGGGGATGCCGTGGATGTCGATGTCGATCGGGAGCGTGGCGCCGCACGACAGCCCGTGCATCGCGTGCCATGCGTGCAGCACCGCGCCGTCGACTCCGGTCTCCTCGCGCAGTTCGCGCCCCGCGGCGTCCGCAGGAAGCTCGCCGTGCTCGAGATGTCCGCCGGGCTGCAACCAGCGCTGCAACACACGGTGATGGACGAGCAGCAGCTCGCGCCGCGACGGATGCAGCAGCAGCGCCGCCGCGGTGAGGTGCCCCGGCAGCGTGGCGCGATCATCGGGCCGCTCGGGACGAAGCAGCTGCGCCACGAGCGGCGCGAGCGTGGCAACTTCTTCGGGATGCCGCGCGCGATACGCCTCGACCAGTCGCGCGATCGTCCCGATCGAGTCCCCGGCCCCGGGCTCGCCGACGGCGCCGGCCGCGCCCTTCACGACGTCGACTCCGCGCCGCGACGGCGCGCGAGCCAGTCGTGCGCGAGCTGCGGCGGAAAGCCGATGTCCACCGCGCGCCACGCCCCGACGTGCGCAGGGCCGGAACCCAGGAAGAAGCCGCGCTTGGGGCCGACGAAGGTCAGCGTGACATCGGCGCGGATCGCGGCGCCGCGGCGCGCGCCCGGCACCTCGCCCGTCGTCGCGTGCAGGCCGCTCGGGATGTCGATCGCGAGGACCGTCGCGTCGGAGGCATTGACGCGCTCGACGGCCGCGCGCTCCGCGCCCTCGAGAGGCCGGCGCAACCCGACTCCGAAGAGGCCGTCGACGAGCAGCGTGCGCGCATCGAGCAACGGCGGCGCGGCGTCCGGCCGTGCTGGAAACGCGCCGACACCCGCCACGGCCTCGGCGGCGCGCGTGCGTGGCAGCGGGAGCCAGAGCTGCGTCTCCACCTCGCCGCGCAACACGCGCTCCGCGACGAGGCCATCGCCGCCGTTGTTGCCCGGACCGACCAGGAAGACGATGCGCGCGAGGCTTCGCTCGCGGAGCAGTGCGCGCGCGGCGTCGGCCACGCGAGCGCCCGCCACGGCCATGAGTTCCGTGATCGAGCAACCGCGCTCGGCCACGAGCCAGGCGTCCATGGCCAGTGCCTCGTCCGCCGTGTAGGCGCTTGCGGCGTTCCACCTCGTGTCCGGTGCGGAAGCATCTCCGGCGGGTGAAGTCGTCGGCTTCATGTCGGGGCGTTGTAGCTTCCGGCGATGCGGCGCGGAATGCCGGGGCGAGCCGTCACGCGCAGGGGGCCGCTGCGCTACGCTCTGCTCTCCTCCCGGGCGCAGGCATCGATGGCACGCTTTCTTCCGCGGACGGCACGACTCGCGCTGCTGGGCGCCGCACTCGTCGCGGCCGTGTCCGTGTTGCTGCTGCGCGACGGCGGCGGCGCGCCGGAGGCAGACTCGCCTTCCATTCTGCGGGCCCGCGACGCGCCGGGCGCCGGGCACGCCGTGGATCTGCAGCCCGTAGCGTTGCCGGCATCGGTCCGGCGCGACGGGCCGCAACCGCTCGAACCCGCGCTCGAACCGGGCTGGGCCCGCGTGCCGGTCGGCGAGGATTCTTCGGGCGACGCCCGCTTCGACGACGAGATCTACGGACGCGTCTTCATCGCCCGCCTCCGCGACGCCGCCGGGAACACGCCCGTCGACCTTCAGATCTCCGCCAGCGTGCTCGTGCTGGACGAGCCGGACGAGAAGGCCGAAAAGTCCGGCGCGGTGACTGCAGCGGCCCGCGCGACGGAAGGCCTCGCCATCGAGGAGATCCTCGACGCGGGCGTCCGTCCGTCGCCACAACCGATCGCCCTGCACCGGGCAAGTCCCGACCCGGACGGACTGTGGCGCTGGCCCATCGACGACGCCCTCGGCCACGCCGCGCTGCGCGTGACGCTCGAGTTCTCGCTGGGACCCTGGCGCGACGTGAGCCTTGTCACCGACGGCCGCGCGGACGAGGTGCTGGACGTGCGCCTCCCGGCCGCCGCGTCGCTGCACGGCCGCTTCGATCCGGGCTCGATGGCGCTGACCGGAGACGACGTCCGGCTCTCGGCGCGCTGGAGCTGGACGGACGAGCGCGGCGGCCGCTGGTCGGGCAGCGCGACGTCGAGCGTCGACGAGCAGCACTACCGATTCGATCGCAACCTCCTCGGCCACGCCGACGTGACGCTCGAAGTCGGCGATGCATGGGCGCAGGCGCTCGGCCCTGTCCCGTCGCTGCTCTCGCCCGGCGTGGATGTGCTCTGGGACATCCGCTGCGACGAGCTGACCGACATCATCGTGCAGGTCGTCGATGCGGTCACGCAGGCGCCGCTGCCCGAGGCGCGCGTCACGCTGCGGAGTCGGCGCGGCGGTTCGGCAATGGCTTGGTATGCCGGCCCCGATGGTTGCGCCCGGTTCATCGGCGTGGAGCTCGCAGCGCGCTCGCCGATCACGGTGACCTGCCAGGATTTCGTTCCCTCCGTCATCGCCGCGCCGGAGCGCACGGAAGCGCGCCCGATGCGCGTGGTGGTGTCGCTGCATCGCGGCGTGCAGGTCCCGGGCCAGCTGGTGGACATCGAGGGCCGTGGCGTCCCGGGTGCCACGGTCTGGCTCGAGCGGAACGCGGGCGGCCAGTGGACCGGCGCGATCACGGACGACGCAGGCCGGTTCACGCTGGAGCAGGCCAGTCCGGGCCGCAGCCAGCTGCTCGGCTGCGCGGTGGAGGGCTTCGGCACGAGCACCTTCCCCATCGACATCACGGCGGGCATGGCGCCGCAGCGCTTCACGCTGCTCGCCGCGTCGCAGCTCACCGTGCAGGTGCAGCGCGCCGACGGGCGACCGGCGGACGGCGGCATGGTCTCCGTGCTCCCGCTCGGACAGGTGACCGGTGAGTCGATCCGGATCCTCGATTCCAAGGGCCGCGTCGACTTCGACGCGCTGAATCTCCAGGGAAGCGTGCTCGTCACGGCGCACGGCCACGAGCCGGCGGACGGCGTGGCGAGCCGCATCGTGCAGCTCCTTCCCGGCACGTCGCAGGAGCTGCTGCTCGTGCTCGCGCAGCCCCCACCGCGGGACGGCGGCCTGCCGTCGGTGCGGGTGGAGCTGAACGCCTTCGACCCGCGCGCGCCGGAGCCGTTGAGTGCGCCGCTGTCGGTGAAGATCTCGTCGGCCGTCGCCGGCGGCACGGCGCTCGACACGCGGCTGGTGCAGCTCGAGCCGTCCGAGCGATCGATCACGTTGCCGCGCGGTCTGCTGCGCCTGGATCTCATCGACCCGGCCGGAACGTGGGCCGCCACGCGGCTCATTCTGGACACGACGGCGCTCGCCGACGGCACGGTGATCGATGCGGTGCTGATGGACGCGCCGTAGCGTCTCGCCGCTCGCCGTTCGCCGCTCGCCGCTCGCCGCTCGCCGGCCGCGCCGCGAGACACGCGTCGGCGCCGAGGCCGCCCGCGCACGAACGGCGCGCCGACGTTTGCTATCGTCGGCCGGATGGCGCGCAGCCTCAAAGCACGGATCTTCGCGTGGCACAAGGGCACGCCCTTCAACCCCTACTGGATGGAAACGCGCCGCCTGCGCCGCGCCGTCGCGGACCTCGCCCCGAAGGCGCGCGGACGGATGCTCGACGTCGGCGTCGGCGACCGGCCGTATGCCGCGCTGTTCGCGCCGCACGTCACGCAGTACGTCGGGCTGGAGTACCCGCCCTCGTGCGACAACCTCAATCCAGGCATCAGTGACCGCATGCTCCGCGCGCAGGGCGTCGTGGACGTGTGGGGCGACGGGCAATGCCTGCCCTTCGCGAGCAATCGTTTCGACACCGTGCTGTCGCTCGAGGTGCTGGAGCACCTGCCTGATCCGGACCGCTGCGTCGCGGAACTTGCCCGCGCGCTGGCGCCGGGCGGCGCGCTGCTGGTCACGGTGCCCTTCTGCACGCCGCTGCACGCGCTCCCCTACGACTTCTATCGCTACACGGCCGCCGGCATCCGCGCGCTCATCGAGCGCCACGGACTGACGGTGGAGTCGGTGACGCCGCGCGGCAACGGCGCCGACGCCGCGGGCGCCGCGCTGGCGCAGCACCTGCTGCGCACGCTGGGTGCAAGGACCATCCATCCGGACGGCGCGGTCTCGCTCTCGCGCTGGCGCGCTCCGCTCGCGCTGCCGCTCATCGCGCTGGTGCAGTGCTGGTTCGCGTTCACGGCGGGCTTCACGCACGACGAGTCCGCGTGCCTCGGTTACTCCGTGGTGGCGCGCAAGCCGCGCTGAACCTGCCGCGGCCGCGGCGCTCATCGCGTGACACGCGGCGCCCAGCACGCTGCGCCCAGCGCGCGGCGCGCGGACGCCTCAGTGCGCGCGCCCTGCCTGCCACGTCAGGTCGTATTCGAGCAGCGGATGATCGTCCGTGAGCAGCGGGCCGTCGCCGACCTGCGCGCGCAGTTCGTCGGGGCCGCTGGTGTAGGCCTTCATCAGCGCGATCGAGTTGAAGAAGCCCATCTCCCGTGCGATGCGCAGCACCTCCGGGCTGGCCAGCTTGCGCGCCATGACCTCGGGCCGCAGCTCGAAGGGTCGCGTGCTGCCCACGAGCAGCGTGCCGTCGCACCAGAGCGTCGCGTCCGGAAAGGCTTCGAGGAAGGTGCGCACGATGAGCCGCCACGACTCGCTCCCGGGCTCGGACACCCACTGCACCATGAGGCCGCCTTCGTTCAGGGCCGCGCGCGCCAGCCGGAAGTACTCGACGGAGTAGAGATTGCCCGCGCCGGCGTGGCGCGGCTGGATGAGGTCGGCCGTGATCACGTCGTAGCGGCGACCCGAGACGGCCAGCCAGTTGCGGCCATCGTCCACACGCAGGTGCACGTTCGGACGGTCGAGCACGTAGCCGTTCGCCGCCTCGAAATACTCCCAGGCCGCGCTCACCACGGTGTCCGACAGCTCGACGATGTCCACCTCCACGTCGGGATGCGCGGCGGCGGCGCCGGCCGTCACGCCGCCGCCGAGCCCGATGCACAGCACGCGCCGGGGCTTCGGGTGCAGCAGCAGGCCCCAGTGCCCGATGAGCGAGTGGTAGCGCAGCATTTCCGCCGAGTCGTTCGCCTGGTGCAGCCCGTCGAGGTACATGACCGTCACGCCGTCCTCACGGCGCGAAATGTCCACGGAGGTCTGCGCGCCGTCGACATGCTCGAGCTGCAACTCGGCCGGGTGGCGGTGATGCCACGCCTCCGCCAGCGGGTTGCCCATCGAGAACGCCGCGAGCGCGAAGAGCGCGCAAGCCGCCGCAGCGACGATGCCGGCCTGTCGCGGCGCGGCGCGCGACACGGGAACGAGCAGCGCCAACCCGGCAACGAAACTGACGGCCGACATCCACAGCACGCTGGAGTCGAGGGCCGCATGCGGCAGCAGCCCGAAGCCGGCGACGAGCGCGCCGGCGAGGCCTCCGCACAGGTTGAACGCGCAGAACACGCCGGTGCGCCGCGCGACATCGGGCGCGCCCTCCACGAAGAGGCGCAGCCCCAGCGGAAAGCTCAGCCCCATGAGCAGCGCGGCCGGCAGGATGGCGAGCGCCGCGGCAATGGCGGGCAGCGTGAAGCCGTTGCCGACGTGCGGATCGAAGGGACCGAACAACCAGGCGTGCACGCTGGTCGCGGAGCCGAGCCAGCCGAACGAGACGGGCAGCATCACGGCGAGCAGGAGTTGCAGCAGCGCGAGCTGCAACCACGCCTTCCCGACCGGGCCCGGCCGACGCGCGCTCAGCAGCGACGCCAGCGCGCTTCCGCCCGCGATGCCGGCCAGCACCGCCGCGAGCATGAAGGTGAACGAGGAGGTCGTGGCGTTGATCACGCCCAGCAACGCTCGAAACCACAGCACCTCGAGCGCCAGCGCGACGAAGCCCGAAAGCGCGCACGTCGCGAGCAACAGCCTCCCGCCGCCGTCCCGTCGCGCGGCCACGGCCACGTCCGTCCACGCGGTGTCCAGCGCGTCCGCAGCCGCCTCGTGCGTTGCTGTGGCCGCAGCGTGCGTCGCCGTGGCCGCAGCGTGCGTCGCCGTGGTCGCAGCGTGCGTCGCCGTGGCCGCAGCGTGCGTCGCCGTGGCCGCAGCGTGTCCGGCCGACGCCGAGGCAGGGAGCGTGCGCGTGGCCTGGTGCCGCGCGAGCACCAGCGCCAGGAGGCCCGCCACCAGATTGAGCGAGGCGGCGACGCGGAACGAGGCCTGGATGCCGACGGCCTCGATCAGGACGAGGCCACAGAGCAGCGTGCCCGCCAGCGCGCCGGCCGTGTTGGCCGCGTAGAGCGCACTGACTCGAGGACCTGCCGCACCGCCGCGCAGCAGCGACGAGCGCACGATGATCGGCAGCGACGCGCCCATGAGCGTGGTCGGCACGAGCAGCACCGCGCCGGCGCAGAGGAAGCGCGCCACGGCGATGGCCGGGCCGCCGTCGGGCAGCGTCGCGTGCCATGAGACCCAGGCCGCCTGCACGCCGGCCAGCGCCCAGGGCGTCGCGAGCGCGAAGACGCCGACGCCCAGTTCCACGAAGCCGAGCAGCCGCAACGGCGAGCGCACGCGGTCCGCAAGTCGCCCCGCGAGCAGGCCTCCCAGTGCGAGCCCGCCCAGAAAGCTGGCCAGCGTCGTGGCGGCCGCGTACACCGTCACGCCGAACACCAGCGAGAGAAGCCGCAACCAGAGCTGCTGGCAGATCAGCCCGCTTGCACCACTTGCCACGAACAGCAACAGCAGCACCGGCATGAGCCAACGCGGGCCGCCGGAGACTTGCGTGGCGCTTCTGCTTCCCATGGTTCGGCACAGCTTGAAGCGGGCGGGCGCGTCGTCAACGGGATTTTTGCACACGATCGTGAGGGCGGCTCGGCGCCCTTCGTGCGACAGTCACCGTCCGTTCGGCCGAGCTGGGCGCGCGGGCGACGACCGGAAGGGGCCAGACCATGGAAGACATGAGCGGTGTGATGGTGGCGGCGGCGGTGGTCGTGGGCGGCTACTTGCTCGGGCGGCTTCGAGCTTCGCTTCGAGCTTCGGCCGATGCCGCGCCGGACGTCCCCCCTCCTCCGGTAGACCGCAACGCATTGGAACTGGCACGCCGCATCCTGCCGGTCGAAGGCAAGATCGCTGCCATCAAGGCGTATCGCGAGGCCACCGGCGTCGGACTCCGCGACGCCAAGCTGGTCGTGGACAGCCTCGAGGACTGACCGGGCCGGACGCCGCGAGCGGGCCGAACCGTCGTCGAGAAGAAGTTCGATCGCACCGGGCGATGCGTGTTCACGTCCAAGGAATCGCGAGGCTGCGGCCTCGGCGGAGTGGAGTACGGTCAGGGCGGAGCGTTCGGCTCGGAGCTTTACGCGATCGATTCGACGCTCGGCACCCTGGTGCGGGTGAATCCCTCAGGCGCCAAGACCACCGTGGGCCGGCAGGCGTGCCGGGCGGACATGCGACGAGGGCGTCGCGTGTCCCGCACTCTGCTTGCAAAGCTTCGCAACGTGGCGGATGGTGACGACCACCATGGCGAGCCTGCACACGCTTCTCGACAACAATCGTCGCTGGGCCGCGAGCGTCACCGCCCGCGACCCGGATTTCTTCCGCAGGCTCTCGCGCCTGCAGGCGCCCGAGTTCCTGTGGATCGGCTGCAGCGACTCCCGCGTGCCCGCCAACGAGATCGTCGATCTTGCACCGGGCCAGCTGTTCGTGCACCGCAACGTCGCCAACATCGTCTACCAGACCGACCTCAACATGCTGTCGGTCCTGCAGTTCGCGATCGAGGTGCTGGGCGTGAAGCACGTGATCGTGTGCGGCCACTACGGTTGCGGCGGCGTGCAGGCCGCCTACCGCGGCGAGCCGCTGGGCCTCTCGGACAACTGGCTGCGCGGCATCAAGGATGTCTACCTCCTGCATCGAGAAGAACTCGAGTCGCTGCCGAGCGAGGACGCTCGCCTGAAGCGGCTCTGCGAGCTCAACGTCGAGGCCCAGGCTCAGAATGTCGCGCGCACCACGGTGGTGCAGCAGAGCTGGAGCGCCGGCCACGGGATCGAGGTGCACGCCTGGGTCTACGGCCTCGAGAACGGCATCCTCAAGGACCTCGGCTCGAGCCTCACCTCGCCGGAACACGTCCCGCCGATCTACCGGCGCACGCGGGACTGAGCGAGACGGCAGCGTTAGCGCCGGCTGCGTTTCTCCTGGGGCCGGGCCACGAAGATCGTCTGGCGGCTTCGGCCGCCGCGCTTGCGGACGTGGTGCTCCTTCACCGCGAATCCGGCACGACGCAGGCGCTCGCTGAAGGCCTGATCGCCGGAGAGCGACCAGAAGCCCAGCACGCCGCCGGGGCGCAGGGCCGCGCCCGCCACGGCCAGGCCGGCGGCGCTGTAGAGCTTGTCGTTGCCCTCGCGCGAGAGGCCCTCGGGGCCGTTGTCCACGTCCAGCAGGACGGCGTCGAAGCCGCCGCGTTCGGCGCGCATCAGCTTGCCGACGTCACCCTGCACGACGGTGACGCGCGGGTCCCGCAGCGGGTGATCGGCAAGCTCGCCGAAGCGGGTCTCGTTCCAGTGGACGACGGCGGGCACGAGTTCGGCCACGACGACGCGGCTCTCGGGCCCGAGCAGCGCCAGCGTGCGCGCCAGCGTGAAGCCCATGCCCAGCCCGCCGACGAGCACGCGGGCCCGTTCGCGGTCCGCCAGCGCCTCGCAGCCGAACTCGGCCAGCGCACAGTCCTTGCCATAGATCCGGTTGTTCATCAACTCGACCCCGCCGACGCGGATCGACCAGATGTCGCCGCGACGGTAAAGGGTCATCAGCTTGTCCGTGCCGGGCACGGCCGTCGTGTCGATGAGCTCGGACGGAATCACGCCGCGAGCATCGCACAAGCCGCCCCGGTCGCCAGCCCGGACCTCCCCTACTCGCTCGCCTTGTTGTTCCGCTCCGCGGCGGCCAGGCGCTTCTCGTCCTCGGCCGAGAGCTTCGGCCGGTCGATCGAAAGCGTGATCCTGCGGATGGTGCCGGTGAAGGTGAACGGCGACTGATAGTCGCTGTCGTCCACGGGGGTCAGCGTGTCCGAGCCGACATCGAGGTTCTCGTCCCACTGCAGGATCAGCGGAATCGTGCGCTCCATCGTCTGCGTGGCGACGACCTTGCCGTCCACCGACAGCGTGCCGGTGCCGCTGCGTCCGATGCCGCTCAGGCTGTTGAAGGCGATCGTGCCCATGCCGAGCCCGTCGTATTTGAAGTCGAATTCCAGCGTGTGCGAGCCGGGCGTCAGCGCGTCGGGGCCGGCCCACTTCACGCGCTTGAGGTCCACGAGGTTCCACGTGAAGACCGGCTTGCCCTTCAGCAGATAGAAGCCGTAGCCGCCGAAGCGGCCGCCCTGCGTGATGAGCATGCCTTCGGCGCCGCCCTGCGGAACCTCGATCTCCGCCTTGAAGTTGTACGAGGCGTTGAGAATGCTCGGCGCATCGCCGTTGGGAGTGCCCGTGAGCGGGTGCGTCCACGTGAACTCGCTGCGGCCCGCCGTGATGCTCGGGCGCGGCGTGATGAGCCGGGCGGCGACCGAAGCGTCCAGCGGCAGCACCTGATACTTCTTCGCCTGTTCCCAGAAGATCGCCTGCATCTCCTTCAGCTTGCCCGGGTTGCTGGCTGCGACGTTGTCGCACTGCGTCCAGTCGTTGGCGAGGTCATAGAGCTCCCACGGGAATGCCGCCGGATCGGGGAGCGCCGGGCCGAAGGTCACCCATGGCGGACGCATCACCTGCGTGCTCGCGATCCAGCCATCGTGGTAGATGGCGTGATCGCCGAACATCTCGAAGTACTGCGTCTCGTGCGTGGAGGGTGCGTTCGCGTTCTTCTTGTCGAAGGTGTAGGCCATGCTGACGCCTTCGATCGGGCTCTGCTTGATGCCGTCCACCACCTCGGGCTGCTGGATGTGCGTCGCCTCGAGAATGGTCGGCACGATGTCGATGACGTGATGGAACTGGTGGCGGATGCCGCCCTTGTCCTTGATCACCTTCGGCCACATGATCGCCATGCCCTGACGCGTGCCGCCGAAGTGCGAGGCCACCTGCTTGGTCCACGAGAAGGGCGTGTCGAAGGCCCATGACCACGGCACCGCCATGTGGTTGTAGGTCTTGTCCGAACCCCAGACGTCGTAGAAGTCCTTGAGCTGGTCGGCCACGGGCACCTCGACGCCGTTGAACATCGCGACTTCATTCGGCGTGCCCACCAGCGTGCCCTCTGCGCTGCCGCCGTTGTCGCCGCTGATGTAGATGACCAGCGTGTTGTCGAGCTTGCCCATGTCCTCGACCGCCTGGATGACGCGGCCGATCTCGTTGTCCGTGTACGCCACGTATGCGGCGAAGACGTCGACCTGGCGGATGAACATCTTCTTGTCATCGGCCGTGAGTTCGTCCCACTCCTTGAGCAGGTCCTTGGGCCACGGCGTCAGCCTGGCGTTCTGCGGGATCACGCCGAGCGCCTTCTGCTGCGCGAAGATCTGCTCGCGCAGCGCGTTCCAGCCCTTGTCGAACAGGTGCAGCTTGCTGATCTTGTCGATCCACTCCGGGGTCGGATGGTGCGGGGCGTGCACGCCGCCCGGCGCGTACTTGATGAAGAAGGGCTGCTCCGGCGCGAGCGCGTTGATGCGGTTCATGTACTCGATCGCGTCGTCCGCCATGGCCGTGGTGAGGTTCCAGCCCGGCTTGCCGACGAACGGGTAGATCTGCGTCGTGTTGCGGAAGAGGTTCGGCTCCCACTGATTCGTGTCGCCGCCGATGAATCCGTAGAAGTACTCGAAGCCCATGCCGATCGGCCACTGGTCGAAGGGGCCGTCCTGGCTGGCCTGGAAGGCCGGCGTGTTGTGCTCCTTGCCGAACCACGACGTGCGGTAGCCGTTGTCCTTGAGGATGCGGCCGATCGTCACCTTGTCCTTCGGGATCACGCTGTTGTAGCCGGGGTAGCCCGTCGCCATTTCGGAGATCTGGCCGAAGCCCACCGAGTGGTGATTGCGCCCGGTGATCAGCGCCGCGCGCGTCGGCGAGCACAGCGCCGTGGAGTGGAAGTTGGTGTAGCGCAGGCCGTTGCTGGCGACGCGGTCGAGGTTCGGCGTGGGCACCACGCCACCGAAGGTCGAGGGCGTTCCGTAGCCCGTGTCATCCGTGATGATCAGCAGGACGTTCGGCGCGCCGGCCGGCGGTTCGATGCGCGCGGGCCAGAAGGGCGTGGAATCCGTGGCGTTCCGATTGATGATGCCGCCGAAGGTCTCCGGCGGAGCCGGGAGTTCCTTGCCCGTGATGGTCACCGTCGCGGCGGGAGAGCCGGGTTCGCCGGAACGCGCGTGATACTGGGACGTGTCGCTGGCGCATCCCATGCCTTGCGTCGCGATGAGGGCTGTGAAGAGCACGCCACGGAACAATCTGCTGTCGAGTCGAAGCATCACACGTCACTCCTGCGGGTTCGAACGAACGAGCCAGTAAAAGCAACGATCCCCTCTGATGTCCAGCGCTTCCGCGTCGTTTCCCTCAACGTCAGGCACGAGTTGATTCGATCGCGGCGAGTGGCCGCTCGCCGGACGCGCGGCAGCGCGCAGGATTCAGCCCGGCAACTCGCCTCGCATCACGCGCGGCGCGCCGCCAGCCATGTCGACGACGACCTGGCACAGCGGCCCGAGGTCGGCCAGGATGCGACGCGCCAGCTCGGCGGCCGGGCCCGGAGCGTCGTCCGGAGCGACGGCGATCAGCAGCAGGTCCAGCAGTTGCGCCTTCATGACCGAGCGCAGGGAGTTGAGCTCCGCGGCGATGGAGTCAGGTTCCTCCGCGTACTTGCTGACGAGGCGGGCGGCCCAGACGTCCAGCCGATCGACCACCACGGCGTCCGCGTGTCCCGCCAGCTGAGCCACGGCCGAACCCACGCCCAGCGGTTCATCGAAGGCCGAGAGCACTCGGCCACCGTAGTCGCGATCGACCTCGATGCGACCGCCCGAGCGCCGCAGCTGCTCGAGATCGCACGAGGTGTCGATGAGGCCGATGTCGCTGCCGGAGCGTGCGGCCAGCTCGGCTGCGTAGGCTGCGGCGCCGTCGGCTCCGCACAGGATCAGGATGTTCTGCGCCATGGCGGACGAAGCTAGCGAACGGACGAGGCGCCCGCGAGCGCGCTCTTCAGCCGGGCTTCAGGCATGTACGCCAGCTGGCTGTCCTCGCAGTCGATGCGCACCATGCCGCGATTGATCGCCAGGTCCAGCCACACGAGCAGATCCTCGCGCGGCTTGTGCAGTCGCTGGCCCAGCTGGCTCAGCGTGGCGGGACGGCGCAGCTCGCGCAGCAGCACCTGGCCTTCGGGCGGCACCTCGAAGGCATGCCCGGTGACGATGTTGTATCCGACGGCATGCCCCGACGAATCCGCGGCCGAGCGCTGCGGATGCCGCGCGAACTCCGTGACGGTGCACTCGGCCGTCGTGCGGAAGATCACGTTCTCGAGTTCCTCGGGCCGCACGTGGCGCAGCAGCGCACCCATCCGTCCGTGGCCGGTGATCTTCATCGCCACGTCCATGTCGATGCCCGAGTAGTGCACCTCGACGTGGTTGTTGATCAGGTGGAAGTCGCCGCGCGCGCGGAAGGACTCGTCGCGTTCGTGCTGGTCCCAGTGCGGCGTGCCGTCGAGATAGCGGTAGTCGAGCTCGCCCTTCTCGTCCCTGGTGATCTCGATGCCGAAGCGCTTCGGATCCTCGTAGACGATGGTGTCGGTGCCCATGCCGAAGGTGCGCGTGTAGTTGGAGAAGAGGATGCGGTCGCGGCGCGCCGCCACGAAGTCGTAGGTGAGGTCGGCCTCGGCCTCGGTCTCGCCCGGGAAGCCGATGAACCACGAGACGGTGGCGCGGATGCCGTGCCGCCGCAGGTTGTCCAGGATGCGGTCCACGGTGACGAGGTCGTTGCCCTTGTCGATGAGGTCGAGCATGCGCGCGGAGCCGGACTCGAAGCCGAAGAAAAGCATCACGCAGCCGCCCTTGGCCAGCGTCTCCACCATCTTCTCGTCCAGGTAGGGCTTCTCGAACTTGGTCTCGGCCATCCACTGGAAGGGCAGGCCGCGCTTGTGAATCTGCTCGGCCACGTGGCGCAGCATCTTGGGCGGCGCCAGTGAATCCCAGATCTGGAAGCGCGTGATGCCCGTGGTCTCGTGGATGCGGATCATGTCCTCCACGACGAGGTCGGGCCGGCGCATGCGGAAGTTCTTGCGGAAGATGTCCGAGCAGAAGGTGCACTTGCCGTAGTAGCAGCCCAGCGAGGTCTGGAATGTGGCCACCGGATCGGGCAGCAGATACCGGTGCAGCTGCAGCGCGCTGAAGTCGGGAGCGGGCACCAGGTTGAGGTCCTCGACGAGCACCTCCGGCGTCTGGCCGATGCTCCCGTCGGGCTGCAGGTAGTAGAGGTTCCTGGTGACGGTCGGATCGGTCTTGTGGGCCAGCGCATCGATGAGCACCGGCAGCTGCTCCTCGGCGCGCCCCTTGATGGCGAAGTCGTAGGCCGAGAACCAGGCCGCGTCCGACAGCACGCAGAAGTTGAAGCTGTCGAGGCCCGAACCGCCGATCACCACGGGGATGTGCGGCGCGCGCTGCTTGATCAGCCGCAGCAGCTTCATGCCGTAGAAGAGCGACGGCGTCCACGGCAGCGACGCCGCGATCACGTCGGGCCGGTCCGCCAGCAGGCTGTCCACGATGCGCACCAGGAATTCCACGGGCGGGTCGGGCAGCGGCGCCGCGTCGTGGATCGCCAGCACTTCCGACGGCACGCCGCGCGACTCGGTGAAGCAGCGCGGGCTGATGTTCATCGCGAATCGCTGCGAGGCGCGCAACGTGTCGAAGGCCCGGTTGTAGGAGTCCGGATCCAGGAAGCGGTCGCGGTCCTTCATCACGAGGAGCGAGTCCTCGACGTCCGCGAAGATCGCGCGCGGCACGGCCAGCAGCCGCTGCAGGCGCCACAGCTCGGCCCGCTCGGCCTCGCTCAGCACGGGCCTGGCCCCGAGGCGCAGGGCGTGCTCGTGCGTTTCTGCGTACCAGGCCTCGAGCCGGTCGCGGCGCAGCAGCTCCGGAACGAGCTCCAGGTTGAGGTCCCGCACCGTGACCTCGTGCCCGTGCTCGCGAAGGCAGGCCGTGACCGCCCCGAGGCATGCCATCGGGACCGTCGGCAGCATGCAGTCGGGCGGGTAGATCAGGCTGATGCGCATCTCATGGGCTCCGGTCTGTCGGGCTTGGTTGCCCGGCAGGCGCGATGGTCAGGCACGAGGGTCAGGCACGAGGGTCGGATGCCGAGGCCGCCGCGAGGGCCGGCCGTGACGTTCGATCCCGCTCGCGGGGCCCGCCAGTCTAGCTGACGCGTCGCCCCCTATAGCCGCCGGACCGATGAGAGCCTGTTCGGCACGATGGACTCTCCGACTTGCACGACATCGCCGGGCCTGCATGGGGTGCCACCGCTCACACGCCACGGGCCGAAGCTCGTGCACGCTTGCGCGCGACGCCCTTCGGCCCTTTGATGGCCGGCATGTGCATCCCTGTCGATCGACAAGACGACGCGCGCGCCGCTTCGGCGGCCCTGACGCGTGCCCTCGGGCTCTCCATCGGGCTCGCGCTCGCGCTCGCGCTGCCAGGCTGCGGCGGCACGCCGCCGCTCGCGCTCATGCCGACTCCCGTGCCGGTCGGGAACGACGGCTTCCGCGTCCACGACGTCGCGCTGATGGACGTGGACCATGACGGAGATCACGACCTGATTGTCGCCACGGAACAGGGCCTTCGATATCTGCGCTGCGACGGCGGCCGCTGGAGCGACGAGACGCTCGGCACCGCGCTCGAGAGCATCGCGCCCGTGACGCGGCTGGTGCCCGACGGCGACGACCTGCTGGCCCAGCGCGGCACGCAGGTCGTGCGGCTCAAATACAGCGGCATCGGCAGCTGGCACGAGGAGGGCGACGCGGAGCCGCGCGAGCTGCCGGCTCGCGCGCTGCAGGTCGACGCGGACGTCAACGGCGACGGCACGGCGGACCGCGTCTCGCTGTCGGGGAGGCTGGTGCGCGTCGAGCTGCGCGACGCCGCGGGCGCCCTGCACGACGTGACCTCGGCCGTCGCAGCCGACGGCCTCTCGCTGCGCGACACGGGCACCGCGCTGTTCGTCGTGGACCTCGATGGCGACGGCGACCTCGACCTGCTGGCCGTGGGCGGTCGGCTGCTCGCGTGGCTCAACAACGGCGGCAAGCTGGAACTGAGCGGCCCAAAAAAGGCCGGTCTTGACTTCGGCTTCACCGCGTCGCCCGCGTCACCGCCTGCGCCTGCGCCTGCGTCACTGTCCGCGCCCGCGTCGCCGCCCGCGCCTGCGTTGCCGCCCGCGCCCGCGTCACCGCCTGCGCCTGCGTCACCGCCCGCGCCTGCGTCGCTGGCTGAGTCGGCGTGGGCGCCTGCATCGGCCATCAGCCACTCGGGCGGCGGCACCGCACCGCAAGCCGTCGCGGCGAATGCCGGTGCGTGGTTCACCGACATCACCGCGGACTCTGGCGTGTCCTTCACGCACACCGAGGGCGGCGAGCAGTGGGACATCCGCCCCACCATGGGCCCCGGCGTCGCCTTCGCGGACGTGGACCTCGACGGGGACGAAGACCTCTACGTCGTCGGCGGCTCGGGACAACTCGGCCGGCTCTTTCTCAACGAGGGCACCGGGCACTTCACCGACGTCACCGTCGCCTGGGGCCTCGACCAGGGCGACCACGCGCAGGGCGCCGGCATGGGCGCGTCGTTCGCCGACTTCGACAACGACGGCGACCCCGACCTCTACGTCACGCGCGACGGCCCCAACGTCCTGTGGCGCAACGACGCGGGACACTTCACCGACATCAGCGCCGCGTCGGGCACCGGCGACGCGCGCTGGGGCGCCGGCGCCGCGTGGGCCGACATCGACCGCGACGGCGACCTCGACCTCTACGTCACCAACTACCTGCAGTTCGACACGGCGCTCATTCCGCCCGAGTCGGAGCGGCCGACCTCGCGGCGCGAGGACCCGATCGCGATGCTGCCCTACGTGTTCCCTGCGCAGGCCGATGTCCTGTATCTGAACGACGGCGACGGGCACTTCACCGACATCAGCGCTTCGGCAGGCATCTCGGCCGTGCAGGGCAAGGGACTCGGCGTCGTGTTCCTCGATGAGGACGACGACGGCCTGCCGGACCTCTACGTCGCCAACGACACCACGCCCAACTTCCTCTGGCGCAACAAGGGCGGCTGGCTCGCGGCCCGCAGCGGCGCCGAGGCACGAGCAGGCGGCAGCTTCGAGGAGGTCGCGTTGTTCGTCGGCCTCGACGATCCGCGCGGCGGGATGGGCGTCGCGCTGGCCGACGTGGATGGCGACGGCGACGAGGATCTCTTCACCAGCTACTGGCAGACCGAGCCCAACGCGCTGTATCGCAACAACACGGTGCACAAGCCGACCACGCGCAAGTTCATGCCGCGCTTCGAGGACATCGCCATCGCCTCGGGCCTCGGGCAGCCGTCCGTCGGCCTCGTGGGCTGGGGCTGCGCTCTCGCGGATCTCGACAACGACGGCGACGCCGACCTCATGGTCGCCAACGGCTACACCAGCCCCGACTACGAAACCACGATGCAGTGCCTCGGCCAGCCCGACCACCTCTTCGAGAACGTGACGGCCCCGGCTGCGCTGCAGACGCAGCGCGACGTGCCGCACTGGACGCTCGTGCCGCCCGAACGGGCCGGCGCGCACTTCGCACGCGCCTGGGCCGGGCGCGGCGTCGCCGCGGCGGACATCGACGGCGACGGCGATCTCGACCTCGCGGTCACCAGCAACAACGGCCCGCTCGCGCTGCTGCGCAACGAGCGCGGCGGTCGCTCGCTGCGCGTGGTGCCCGACGGCGACGGCACAACGGTGAGCCGCGACGCGCCCGGCACGCGCGTGACGCTCGTGTTCGACGACGGCAGCTCGGCCATCGCCACGGTGCACGCGGGTGGCAGCTATCTTTCGGGCAGCGAACGCGGCGTGCGCTTCGGGCTCGGCACACGCACGCCGGTGTCGCTCGCGGTGCGCTGGCCCGATGGCGCGGACTCCATGCACGCCGTGCCTGCGGAGGCGCTCACGCAGCGCGGCGGACTGCACGTCGCGCGCGCGGCACGCTGATCGCCCGGCGCGCTAGCAGCCCGTGGCGAATGTGCTCTGATGCCGGGAGCGAGGGATTTCGCGTCGGATCAAGGCGCCGACCCGAAGGCGAATCAGGAGATTCGCTGCAGGGGAGGCAACGCAGAGCCGGCGCGAAAGACCTGCTCTCCGGCGCAGATGACTTTCGCCACGGGCTGCTAGGGCTGCTTCGGCTTGAGCGAGATCGCCATCCGCTCCAGGACGTTGCCCTTGATGAGCACGCTCTGCTTCAGCGTCTCGTAGCCGCGGCGGCGGCAGGTCACGTCGTAGTCGCCGGGCGGGATGACCTCGATGAGCACCTTGCCGTCGGGCGTGCGCGCGCTCGTCTGCCGCGAGACGGAGTGCACCTTCTCGGACTTCGACGAGCGCAGATCCACGCGCACGCCGGCCAGCGGCCGGCCCGCCTCGTCGGTGACCGTGACCTCCAGATCTCCGGTCGGCGGCAGCGTGAGCGTGAGCTGCTCGGCAGGGCCGGGCCGGACGTCCACGCGCTTGCCGCTCAGCCACTGGCCGGGGCCGCCCGCGAGCCGGTAACTGCCGCCCTCGCCGAGCATGAAGCGCGCGTGGCCGGCGCTGTCGGTGCGCTCCTGCTTCGCTCCCTTGAGCACGCCGCCGGGCGTCGCCGCTTCGGAGGCCTTGTCCCAGACGACGGCCGCGACGCCGAAGCCGCCCACCGGACGGCCGCGCGCATCGAGCAGCGTGAGCTCGAGCACCGCCGCGGGCGAGAGCGCCACCACCACGAAGGGCGGCGCATCCGTGCCGTTGAAATCCACTGGCAGCGACGTCGCGGGGATGGAGTTCGCCGAGGAGATGCGGAGCTGGTAGCGCCCCGCCTCCGGCAGCGCGACGCTGAACTCGCCCGGCACGCCCGGCTTGCGCTCGACGCTTTCGCGCGTGTTGCGGAACACAGCCTTGCCGTCGTTCAGCTCCTCGCGCTGCAGCAGTGCGTACCACTCCTGCTGCGGCAGGCCCGTGCTCACGTCCACGACGCGGCCCTCCAAGCGCACGATGCGGTCGAGGAAGAGCTTGAGGCCCATGCTGCCGGCGGCCACGTCGGACTCGGTGTGATCGTGGAAGTCGCGCGCCCGCACGACGAGTGAACCCGTCGCGTTGGCGGCCAGCGGCCCGATGCGGAAATGGCCCGATGCGTCGCTGTGCGCTGTGCTCCAGCGCGCGGACGGGCCGCCGTCGTCGTCCTCGCCGCCGGCGCCGGGGCCACGAGGGCCGCGGTTGTTGCGATCGCGATTGCTGTCGTCGCGGTTGCCGCCCGGGCCGCGCCCCTGCTGCGCGTCGTCTTCCGCAGCGGGGCGGAAGCTGAGCCCGGCCGAGGCGATCGGCGTGCCGTAGGCATCGCTCACGACGCCCTCGATGAAGGCACCGCCGTCGAGATCGAGCACGTACGGAGGTTGCGCGAGCGGCGCCGTGAGATCGAGCTCGAGCGGCAGGCTCTCGCGGTCGCCGTAGCGGGCCTGCAGACGCATCGTCTCGACATCGGGCCCGGCGAGCATGTGGACCAGCGTGACGAGCCCCTCCGCGCCGCTGCGCGCGAGCGTCGACTCGGAGCGCTTGGAAAGCGCAGCGACCTCGGCGCCGACCACGGGCACTCCCGAGCGCACGACCTGCACGGGAAGCGTGATCGCCGGCACGAGTTCGAGCACCAGTTCCTCATCGATGCCGCCGACGCGCACGCGCGCCGCGAGCGTTCCCGTCGCGTCGCTCGCCTGCAGCGTGACGAAGCGATCGCCATCCCAGCCGTCGAGCGGGATCGAGAAGCGGCCATCGAGGCCGGTCGTCGTCTCGAAGAAGGGGCCGCTCGTCCCGACCGCGCTGACCACGGCGCCCTCGGCCGGACTGCCGTCGCGCAACACGCGCCCCGCCACGGTGCCCAGTGGCCACAGCGCGATGGTCACGTCGTCGCCCTGCCCGAGCGGTCGCGTCTCCGCGCGATCCCAGGCGTCGGGCACGTAGCCCTCGGCCTGGGTCCGGATGTCGAAACCCATGGACGGCCCGGGCGGGAAGGCGAAGCTCCCCAGCTCGTCGAGCGTCGCGGTGAGTGTCTGCACCACGGCGGGCTGCGTGGCGACGAGTTCGCTGCCCGCCAGGCGCGCCATCACGTCCACGGTCATCGTGAGCGTGCCGCCCGTTGTCACCGGCTGCTGCGTGCTGCGGTCGACGACGCGCCCCTTGACCTCGCGCCCCGCGGCGAGTTCCAGCGTGATCGGCCCCATCGTCGGCGTGACGTCGGACTGAAGCTTCACCTCGAAGCCCGGCGCCCACGCACCCAGCAGGACGTTCACGTCGGGCAGCGGGCCCAGCGTGAAGTGGCCCGTCTCGTCGGTGCGCGCCATGAGCGCGTCTTCGGTGACCAGCGTCAGCACCCACGCGCCGGCCACCGGTGCGCCGTAGGCCTCGTCCAGCACCGTGCCTTCGAGCTGCAGCCCTTCGCTCAACTCGACGGTCAGGTCCTCGCCCGCATGCACGGGGCTCAGGCTGGACCGCGCCCACCGGGCGCCGCCGGCGAGCAGCGTGAGGCGCACGCCGGCCCGGGCCGCAAGCGCGAAGCCTCCCTCGGCATCGGACTGCGTGGAGGCCAGGAGCTGGCGCGGGCGCTCGTTGTCGCCGGGCCGGCCGGGCCGGGGCGTCCACGGGTCGCGCTCCAGCATGATCAGCACCGGCTCGCCCGGCACGGGTTTGCCGGCGCTGTCCACGAGCCGGCCGGTCAGGTGGCCGAGCGAGCGCGCCGCGGCGCTGGCGTCCGTCCCGAGGTCCGCGCCGGGCACGTGACCGTCGTGCGCAGGCAGCGGCTCGATGGCGTCGGGGTTCCGCCCGGCCGTCACATCGGGCAGCGCGGGCAGCGTGACGTCGCGCGCCGAGTCGGCGATCGGGCGCAGGGGCTCGACGCCGGCCACGGAATCGACATCCGGGTCCTGCCAGAGCAGTGCGACCATCAGCAGGACCGCAACCGGAATGAAGAGGAGCAGCAGCTTGCGGGTGGTCATCATTCCGGGTGCGGCCTGGGCAGCAAGGCGTGTCGGGAGCCATCGGAGCTTCCGGCTTTCGTGGAGTGTACGGGGCAACACATGAACAGGTCGCGAGTCGTTCTGGTGCTGTCGGGTTTGCTGGTGGTTGCTGCGGGCCTCGCGGTGACCGCCTTCTTTCTCGCGGGCGGCCACGGGGAGCACGACGCCGCCGAGGTCCTGCACGCCTCAGCGGCCGTTTCCGGGCAGGCCTCGGGCCCCTCGGGTCCGGGCGCGGAGTCCCCGCGCTCCGCTGCGGAGCTGACGCCCGCCGGCGCTCACGCGCCACTCACTGCCCAGGTTCCGGCTGATGACTCGCCGACGGAAGCGACCCGCATCCTGCACGGCACGGTGCGCATGGCGGATGGCAGCAGGCTTCCCGATGGGCTGGCGCTGCACGCCCAGCGCCGCCAGCCGGATCCGAAGCTGAAGTCGCTTCGCCAGACGATCAGTGAAGACCGCGATCCCGACCCATTCGACATGCCTTCCCTCCCCGGGCCGCCGGACGTGGCACCGCCCGGTTCGGCCGAAGGCGCCGCCCTCGCCGCAAAGGCACGCGCGCCGCGCATGATCATGAACCCCGAGAAGAGCACGGCCACCGTCGTCGGCGCCGACGGCCGCTTCGAGATGGCCGGCGTGCCGGAGAGCACGATGTGGCTCGCCATCGACGACGACTTCCTCTATGTGGACCCGGCGGTGGCCGTGCGCTCCGGGCAGGACTCGGTGGAACTGCTGCTGGTGCGCGGCGCGAGTCTCTCCGGGCGCATCACGGATGCCGACGGCGCGGGTGTCGCCAGGGCCGAGCTGAAACTGGGCACGACCTTCGATCCCTTCTCGGTCTTCGACAGCAGCGCGCGCATGCTGGGCATGGAGGCGGAGGCGGACGCGGAGGGCCGCTATCTGGTGCGCCGGATTCCCGTCGGCCTGAAGCTCCAGGTCGGCGCGAGCATCGACAGCGGCAATCGGCAGCCCGCCCATGCGGACCTCACGCCGCTTCACGCCGGCGAGCAGCGCGTGCTCGACCTCACGCTGGCCGAGGGCAACGTCATCACCGGCGTCGTGAAACAGGCGGGCGCTGCGCCGCTCGCCCGCGCGAAGGTGCACCTGGCCCGCCTCGACGTGAACGTGATGAACATGGCGAACGCCGCCATGATGTCGGCTCTGGGGCGCGACGACACCCGCACCGACGCGGACGGCCGCTTCCGCTTCGAGGCGATCCCGGACGGCACCTGGGAGGTCGTGCTCGGCGACGACGACTGGCGGATCGCGCGCAGCGAACAGCTCGAACTGAAGGGCGGCATGGCGGTCGCGGACATCGTGCTGCTCGCGGACCCCGGCCTGGAGGTCGCCGGTCGCATCGAGGACGAGGCCGGCCAGCCCGTGGCCGGGGCGACCGTGTACGCCTCGCGTCCCACGAGTTTCACGGACACGTCCGCCGCGATGGACGGCCGCTATCGCGACTCGGTGAACACCGACACGGACGGCGCCTTCCGCATCGGCGGTCTGGAAGAAGGCAAGCTGGTGCTGCGTGCGCGCGCCAGCGGCTTCAGCGCCATCAAGCAGGACGCGACGGCCGGCGACCTGCACGTGCTCATGACGCTCTCCCCGCTCACCACGGTGTCGGGCATCGTGGTGTCGCTCGTGGACGGCGAACCCGTGTCCGACTTCCGCGTGAGCCTCCTGCCCGCGGGCGGCCTCTTCGACCTCGCGAACATGGAGAAGATGCAGGAGCGCATGGGCAGCATGAAGTCGGCCCGGGTCTTCCGCGGCCGGGAGGACGGCACCTTCACGCTGGAGGACGTGGAACCCGGCGACTACGACCTCACCGTCTCGAGCGCCGGCTTCGGCACCACGCTGCACGGCGGCCTGGAAGTGGGCGCCGCCGGCACGCGCGGTCTCGTCGTCATGCTGCCGCCGGAAGCGACGCTCTCCGGCAGCGTCGTGTCCGCTCGCGACGGGCACCCCGTGGAAGGCGCCAGCGTGTCCACCGCCAAGCGCGGGATGCTGAGCGCGCTGACCGAGAATCTCGTCGGCACGGGACCCGAGTCCACCACCGACAAGGCGGGTCACTTCGAGCTCGGCGGACTGAGCGGCAACGCCGCCGTGAATCTCACCGTGCGGCACGACAGTTTCCGCGAGCTGGCCGTTCCGGAGCTGGTGCTCGTGCCCGGCGAGTCGCGCGACCTGGGGGCGCTCGCGCTGTCGGCCGGCTCGGCGGTGCACGGACGCGTGCTCGATGCAACCGGCCGGCCCGTGCCGGACGTCGTGGTCATGGCCTCCAGCACCAGTGGCGCCAGCATCAAGCGCTCCGCCTCGGACAGCGAAGGGCTCTACCGCGTCGAGGGGCTCGCCCCCGGCGCCTACACCGTGATGCGCATGGACTTCACGATGAGCGTCGGCAAGGGCAATCCCGCCGACATGATGAAGGACATGGTCTTCCGCACCGTGACCCTCGTCGACAACGAGGACAAGGAGCTGGACCTCGCCCCCAAGGGCACGGAAGGCACGCGCCTCACCGGGCGCGTCGCAGCCAGCGACGGCCCCGTGAACGGCGCCATGCTGAGCCTCATTCCCGAGCAGGGCGGCATGACCTCCATGCAGTTTTCCGGCTGCGACAAGGACGGCCGCTACGAGATTGCGGGCATCGCACCGGGCCGGTACGTGCTGCAGGTCTCGGTCGTCGACACCAGCAACGCGGCCAGCACCGGGCAGGCGACGTCGCCCGTCTCGGAGCAGCTCACCATCGGCGGGCTGGCCGAGCAGGTCCACGACGTCGCGCTGCCGGGAGGCGAGCTGCACGGCACCGTGGAAAGTGCCGTGGACGGAAGCTTCGTGCCGGGCGTGCGCGTGGTGCTCTCGCGCACGGACGCCGACCGCCCGACCTTCGGCCTGGCCCAGGCGACGAACGGCCGCGTGGGCGAGTCCTACACGGATGCCTCGGGCGCCTTCCGCTTCCGGTTTCTGCCGGGCGGCACGTACACGCTGGTCGTCGGCGGGCAGAACATGATCGGCATGGGCGCCAGGGGCTGGGCGCAGACCCTCGTGGAGGGACAGACCGTCAACTCCTCCGGCCCGGGCTTCGGGATCCGCGTGAAGGTGCGCCCGGCGGGCAGCATCGAGGGCACGGTGCGCAGCACCTCCGGCGTCCCGCTCGCCGACGTCGGTGTCTGGGTGGCCGACGCCAACGGAGCCTGGCAGTCCACGCTGTCCGAAGTGGCCAGCGACGCGGGTGGCGCCTACGCGATCGGTTCGCTGCAGGGGGGGAGCTGGACGCTGGCCTTCCGCGACGGGACGCATGCGCTGAAGCTCGTGCCCGGCCTGCTGGTGCGCGAGGGGGCCGTCACGCGGCAGGACGTCCGGCTCGAGCCGGGCATCTCGCTGCAACTGGCCACCGGAAGCCACCCCGCCGGCTCGCTCCAGGTCACGCTCGTCGGGCCCGACGGGCCGGTGCCCACAGGGCTGGTGGCCATGAGCGACGTCATGTCGATGAGCGACATCGGCTCGGCGCTCAACCTCGGAACCTTTGCGCCGGGTTCATATCACCTCACCGTGATATCGGCCGGCGAGACGCTGCTGAGCACCACGGTGACGCTCGCCGGGAGCAAGCCGCAGGTGGTCGCCCTGGACTCGTGAGGAGGCCCGGCGCGAGCCCTCCGCTTCCGTGACCCGCCGCGCAATGCGTGCTAGGATTCCGCCGCTGCCGACGCGCGAGCTGCGTGTCCCGGCGGCCTCCCCGGCCGGCCTGATCCGATGACTGCCTTCCCGCTGCGACGATCGCTGCTCAACCTGCGCGCCCGCTACCACGTGTGGAGCGGGCGCCGTGCCTATCGGCTTGGCCGGATGCGCACTGCGGGGAAGCACTTTCAGGAGGCGCTGCAGTACGGCTACGAGACCTACGAAGCCTGCCTGCTGCTCGGCAAGATCAGCTACCGCGAGAACGAGATGCAGCGTGCGGCGCTGTTCTTCACCCGCGCACGCAGCGCCGATCCGGCGCGCTTCCTGATCGAGGGCTTCCCCGACGACTTCATCGAGACGCTGCTGAGCGACAGGAAGCGCGCGACGACCGCGCGGCCCGAGTACCGCATCATCATCGAGTCCACGCGACCGCGGAAAGCGGCCAAGGGGCCGAACAAGGGGCCGCTCACGCCGCCGGCACGTCCTGCGAGGCTCGGAGATTTCGCGAGCCGCGACGAGATGCTGCGCCACCGCGAGCGCCCGGCGCTCCGCCCCGGCGAAGGCACCGACATCGACTGGGACGACGAGGCGCGCAAGCTCTTCGGCGAGTGACGCCCCCGCGCCTCGGGACGGCCGCCGCCAGCTCGTGCCGTGGATCGTGCCGTGGACCGCGCCGGGGCTGGCGCCGGGCCTGCGATTCCCGGATCATCCGGAGCTTCCAGCCGGAATCCGGGAAACACGCATCATGAGCACCGCCGCCCCCGCCCTCCGCCGCACTCCGCTGACTGCCGAGCACGAGAAGGCGGGCGCAAAGCTGGTGGACTTCTCCGGCTACCTGATGCCCGTGCAGTACGAGGGCATCCTCGACGAGGTCAAGCGCGTCCGCACGCGCGCCGGCACCTTCGACCTGTGCCACATGGGCCGCTGCCGCATCCTCGGCGCGCGCCGCGAGGAAGCCGCGCAGTTCCTCGTGCACGTGGCCATCGACAAGCTGAAGTTCGGCGCGATCCGCTACTCGTTCTTCGCGCGCCACGACGGCACCACGATGGACGACGTGCTGGTCTACCGCGACGTGGACGAGATGTTCTTCTGCATCAACGCCGGCAACCGCGCGCGTGACCTCCTGTGGATGGCCGAGGTGGTCAAGCGCTACGGCTGCACGCTGGAAGACCAGAGCGACGAGCTGGCGATGATCGCGATCCAGGGCCCGAAGTCGGTGGAGACGATGGCGCCGCTCTGCAGCGGCGAGCCGGGCGCGATGAAGTACTACTCCTTCTATCGCGGCACCGTCTGCGGCGTGCCGGCCATGATCTCGCGCACCGGCTACACCGGCGAGGACGGCTTCGAGATCTACTTCCCGGAGGCGCATGCAGCGCGGATCTGGAACGCGATCCTCGACTCGGGCGCGGCGCACGGCGTCACGCCGATCGGCCTCGCGGCGCGCGACACGCTGCGCCTCGAAGCCGGCATGGCGCTCTACGGCCACGAGCTCGACGACACCACCAACCCGGTCGAGGCGCGCATCGTCACCGAGCCGCTGAACCACGCGCACGACTTCTCGGGCCGCGCGGCCATCGAGGCGATGCTGAAGAGCGGCCCCGGGCGCCAGCTCGCCGGCTTCACGACGGCCAGCGCGCGCGTGCCGCGCCAGGGCTACGCGCTGTGCCTGCCGAACGGCGGAGCGCAGGTGGGCGTGGTGAACAGCGGTTCGCCGTCGCCGACGCTCGGCACGAACATCGGCACCGCCTACGTGAAGACCGGTCATCACGCGCCGGGCACCACGCTCGAGATGGACATCCGCGGACAGCGCCATCCCGTCGCGCTCGTGCCGTTGCCGTTCTACAAGCGCAAGCGCTGAGCACACGACCCCCAACCCGCGGCGCCACGCGCCGCGCCTGCAGCAGGAGCAACCCGCAGTGAATCCCACCAACCTGAAGTACACGCCGTCGCACGAATGGGCACGCATCGAGGGCGATGTCGCCACGCTCGGCATCACGGATCACGCGGCGCACGCGCTGTCGGACCTGGTCTATCTCGGCCTGCCCGACGTGGGCGCCAAGGTGAGCGCCGGCAAGAGCTTCGGCGAGATCGAGTCCGTGAAGGCGGTCTCGGACCTCAACAGCCCCGTGGACGGCGAGGTCATCGAGGTCAACGCCGATCTGCCCGACAACCTCGGCGCGATCAACTCCGACCCCTACGGCAAGGGCTGGATGCTCAAGGTGCGCCTGAAGGGCAAGCCCAGCGCCGCGCTGCTCGACGCAGCGGCCTACGACAAGCACGTGGCGGAACAAGCCTGAGCTGCTACTGACGACCGGCGCGCGCCGGTCACGGTGCTCCACCTCGCTCGCGCGCCGCGACGGCACGCGAGGCTCGGTGTCCCGACGTCCCGGCGCGCACCACACGGAGATCCCTGTGAATTACGTGCAGAACACCGAGGCCGATCGCAAGGCGATGCTGGCCACCATCGGCGCCCCGAGCGTGGACGCGCTGCTGTCCACCATCCCCGAGGACTGCCGCTTCCACGGCGCTCTCGACGTGGAGCGCGCGCTCACCGAGGACGAGCTGCTGCGCGAGATGCGCTCGCTGGCCAGCCGCAACACCGGCGCCGACGGTCGCGCGAGCTTTCTCGGCGCGGGCCTGTACCGGCATTTCTGCCCGGCGCTCGTGGACAGCCTCGTGTCGCGCACGGAGTACTGGACGGCGTACACGCCGTACCAGCCCGAGGCGAGCCAGGGCACGCTGACCACCATCTTCGAGTGGCAGACGATGATGTGCCGCCTCACCGGCATGGAGGTCTCCAACGCCTCGCTCTATGACGGCGCGACCGCCGTGGTGGAAGCGCTGCTCATGGCGCTGCGCCTGAAAGACGCGAGCACTCCGACGCACGTCGTGCTGAGCAAGGGCCTGCACCCGGATGCGATCGGCGCCGTGAAGACCTACATGGGCAGCCTCGGCTACGGCGTGATCGAGGTCGACCTCGCCGAGGGCGCGACGCCCGCGGACGCGCTCGGCAAGGCCGTCGCCGCCGCCACCGCAGCCAGCAAGGGTGTCGCGCCGGTGGTCGCCGCCGTCGCGCTGCAGAGCCCCAACTTCTTCGGCGTCGTCGAAGACGTGCGCGCGCTCTGCGACGCGGCGCACAAGCTCGGCGCGATGGCCGTCGTGAGCGCCGACCCGATCGCGCTCTCCGTGCTGGAAGCACCCGGCGACCAGGGTGCGGACATGGTCTGCGGCGAGGCCACGCCGATGGGCAACAAGCCGTGGTTCGGTGGACCGGGCGTCGGCTACCTCTGCGCGAAGATGGAATCCGTGCGCCAGATGCCGGCGCGCATCGCGGGAGAGACGGTGGACGGCAAGGGCCGGCGCGCCGTGGTGCTCACCTTCCAGACGCGCGAGCAGCACATCCGCCGCGCCAAGGCCACGTCCAACATCTGCACCAGCCAGCAGCTCATGGCGCTGCGCGCGACGATCTGGATGTCGCTGCTCGGCAAGGACGGCTTCACGGAACTGGGCCGCACCAACCTGGCCCGCGCGCACTACGCCGCGTCGCGCATCGCCGTGATTCCGGGCTGGAAGCTCACCTACCCGAAGCAGTCCTTCTTCAAGGAATTCAGCGTGACGGGTCCCGTGCCCGCCGCGCGCGTGAACCGTGAGCTGCTGCGCAAGCACGACATCATCGGCGGCTTCGATGTCGGGCGCGTGGACCCCGCGCGCCCCAACGACTGGCTGCTCGCCGTGACAGACATGAACACCAAGGACGAGATCGATCGACTCGTGCTCGCTCTGGAGACCATCCGGTGACCACCATGGATCTGCCCAAGCACCCCGCCAGCCCGGACTCCCCGAACAACGGCGCGCATGCAGGTGGTGCGGCCGGTGCGCACGTCCCAGGCGGCGCAGCTCATGCGCAGGACGGCGCTGCAGCCGGTGCCGCGGGCGGCGCTGCTGGTTCCCCCGCCGGCCGCGTGCTCGCGCCGGAGATCCCGCGGCCCTTCACCGTGTTCGAGGCATCCGTGCCCGGCCGGCGCGGCGTGCGTCCGCCGGGGTTGCAGGGCGTGCCCGCCGTCGATCCGGCCAAGGTTCTGCCGGCGCACTCGGTGCGCAAGACCGCGGCGGCGCTGCCGGAGATCGGCGAGCTGGACGCGATGCGGCACTACACGCGGCTGTCGTCGCTGAACTTCAGCATCGCCAACGCCTTCTATCCGCTCGGCTCGTGCACGATGAAATACAACCCGCTCATCAACGAGTCGGCCGCGGCGCTGCCGGGTTTCGGCGACCTGCATCCGATGCAGACCGACGACCAGTGCCAGGGCATGCTCGAGCTGTTCTGGCGCGTCGAGCGCTGGCTCATCGCGGTGTCGGGGCTGCCCTTCGTGAGCCTGCACCCCGCGGCGGGCGCGCACGGCGAGCTCACCGCGCTCATGGTGATGCGCAAGTACCTCGACAGGAACGGCGGCCGCAAGAAGAAGGTCATCCTCATCCCGGACAGCGCGCACGGCACGAACCCCGCGAGCTGCACCATCGCCGGTTTCGACACGCGCGAGCTCAAGAGCACCGAGGGCGGTGCCGTGGATCTCGCCGACCTCGAAGCAAAGATCGGCAACGGCAAGGACATCGCCGGGCTGATGATCACCAACCCGAGCACGCTCGGGCTCTTCGTGAAGAACATCCGCGCGATCACGGACCGCGTGCACAAGGCCGGCGGCCTCGTGTACATGGACGGCGCGAACATGAACGCCATCGTCGGCCGCACGCGGCCCGGCGACTTCGGCGTGGACGTCATGCACTTCAACCTGCACAAGACCTTCAGCCAGCCGCACGGCGGCGGCGGGCCGGGCGCCGGCCCCATCGCGGTGAGCGCCGCGCTGGGCCCCTACCTCCCGGTGCCGAAGGTCGACCGCAAGGAACTCAAGGACAAGAGCGGCAAGGTCACGGGTCACCGCTACTTCACGGTGAACAAGGCGAGCAAGAGCATCGGCCGCACGCGCGGCTTCATGGGCAATGCCGGCGTCATGGTGCGGGCCTACACCTACATGCGCGCCAACGGCCCCGAGGGCCTGAAGGCCGTCGCCGACAACGCCGTGCTCAATGCCAACTACATCCGCGCGCGGCTGCACAAGACCTGGCGCGTGTGGAACGACGAGACCTGCATGCACGAGGTCGTGCTCTCGGCCAAGGGCATGCCCAACGGCATCCGCGCGCTCGATGTCGCCAAGCGCCTCATCGACTACGGCATCCACCCGCCGACCATCTACTTCCCGCTCATCGTCCCCGAGGCGCTCATGATCGAGCCGACGGAGACGGAGAGCAAAGAGACGCTGGATCGCTTCTGCGACGTGATGCTCGCCATCTGGCGCGAGGCGGAGACGGATCCGGAACTGCTGCGCACCGCGCCGCACACGCGGAACATCGGCAGGCCGGATGAAGTGCGCGCGGTGAAGGTGCCGAAGGTCATCGCGTAGGGGGACCAAGGTCGCGGCGCCGCGGGAACGGTGGCCGCGACGCTGCGGGGTTCGGGTCTGCTGTTCAAGGCGAGCGCGCCCCCGCCGGCGCGCCGAAGGTCCGGCCGGGAGCGCACGCCGCCACCTGCTAGGCTGGCGGCCATGGATCGCTCAGCGGCAGAGATCATCCGGATCGTCTCGGCGCTCACGGCACGCGACAGAAACCTCGTGTCCGGCGCCTGGGGTGGCGGTGCCGTGTCCGAGCCATCCTCGCTCGAGCGCGCGCTGACCGACGCAGCCGCAGTGTTCGAGCGTTCCGGCATGGCGCATGCGCTGATCGGCGGGCTGGCGGTGGCCGTTCACACACGGCTCCCGAGCGCCGCCATCGATGTCAACTTCGCGGTCCTTTCGAGTGTCGACCGCGAGCTCGTCATCGCCCACTTCCTCGCGGCGGGGTTCACGCTGCGCGGGCGGTTCGAGCACAGCGTCAACCTGCTGCACGCATCGGGCGACCCCGTGCAGGTCGCCTTCGATCCGTTCTTCGACGCCGCGATCGAGCGAGCCGAGAGCCATCCGTTTGCAGGCAGGACGGTGCGTATCGTGCGGCGCGAGGACCTCATCGCGCTGAAGCAGCGGGCCGCTGCCGATCCGCGCCGCAGGCGGTCGAAGGCGCTGCGGGACCAGCTCGACATCGAAATGCTTCGCGGCGACGTGCCCGACCCGGATGAGGGCTGGTAGGCAAGGCGCGGGGCTCCCCGTCCAGGCCGCTGAATTCTGCGATGGGGCGGACGTCCGCGCTTGACTTTCTCCGGAAGGCCGCACTATCGTGAGCGTCGTCGTTCCGGCCTCTCTCCGGCGCGGGAGACGGGCAGCCTCGGGATATGGATCGCGCAACCACGCGGGCGAGAGTGCGGTGTCGGACGCAGACATGGGCAGCCAACCGGAGCGCGGGCGCGAGCCGCGACGGCCCCGCCGTCCGATCGATGCGGCGCGCGCCGAGCTGAACCGCAAGGCCCGCGAACTGCGACTCCGTTTCCTGCGCAGCAACGACGTCTCGGCGTTCCGGCAACTCGTGCTGGCCCTCGAAGCGCCGCTGCTGCCTGTCGCGCACCGCATCACCCGCGAGCTCGGCCTCGCGCTCCCCGCCTCGCAACTGCTCGCCGACCACCTGGCCGGCATCTTCACGGACCTTCGCGACCCGGTCGTCGACGAGCCCGACGTCCTTGGCGCCGCCGAGCAGTCGATGCGCCTGCTCGCGCAGCAGCGGCTCGACGCGCTCCGGGACGCGACCGCGCGCTGCGAGGCACGCCCGGATCTGCTGCCCGAAGATGCGCACGAACACATGCGCGCGCTCGCCGGGCCCGGCCGCCTCGGCGTGCGATTCCTCGTCGTCGCCAACCACGCCTTCCATGACCTGAGCGAGGACGACCGGTGCCTGCTGCTCGCAGCCGACGTCGATGGCACGCCGCTCGCCGCGCTGGCGCGCACCGCCGGCCTGCGCGACTCGATGGCGAAACGTCGGCTGCGCAAGGCGCGCGTACGCCTGGCCGCGGCGATCGCCGCACACTTCATCAGCCTGTCGAACAGCGACAGGGATCCACCCGGAAGCACGGGTAGAATGCGACGCGCATGACGCCCCCACGCAAGAAGAAGCCCGCAGAGGACGCGTGCGGCATGACCGGCGCGCAGGCCCAGGCCGCCTACGAGAACGCGCTCGAAGCGCGCCGCAAGGGAGCCGCGCCGACGAGCGACCTGGCCGCGCACATCGCGAGCTGCGGGCCGTGCAGTTCGGCGCTGCACGCGCTCGAACTCCAGGGCGACGCCGTATCTCAGCTCGCGTCGGAGCCTGGCAGCGCTGGCGACGGCACCGCCGTGGAGAGCATCCTGCGCGTCGCCGCGCGCTCCGGCACGAGCAAGTTCGCCGACCTCGCCTACGAGCTGGCGAAGGCGTGCCTGATCCAGCTCCCGAACCTCGAGCGCCGCGTCCGCCGCGTCGTCGAACCGCGCGAAGCCCCCGTCGTCGCCCGCGAACTGCGCACCGCCCACCAGCGCCGCGACCCCAAGTCCACCAAGCTGGACATGAAGGGCGTGCCCGCCGTGGCCCCCGCCGAGGCCGACGCCCTGCGCGCCGCCGCAAGCTGCCTGCACATCCTCGAGAACGTGGAAGGCGCCTCGCCGAGGCAAGTGCTGGGCATGTCGCAGGTGCACATCTTCAAGAAGCAGCCGGAAAAGGCCGAGCAAGCGCTGCGCTCACTGCTTGAGCAGCCACTCTCTCCACAAATGCAGCAATATGCGCGGAGCAACCTGATGCTCGCCTTCATCCGACAGGAGAAGTACTCGGATGCCGCGGCGATCGGGGAAAGGGCGCTGCTGAACGGTCCTGACGAATGGATGGTGCTCTACAACCTTGCCGTAGCGCATGCCTACCTTAAGAACCGTCGAGTCTTCACGGACATCAGCGGCCGATTGGCCAAGCTCGTCTCCTTGTCACCTAGCAGCTACTTGCGTGACTTGCTTGCGTTCGAGGTTCCACGCTTTGCCGCTGAACTCTCCATCAAACCTGAAGAGGTTGCCAAGTGCTTCGGCCTCGTCACAGCACGAAGGAGCCGTCGCGATGCATCCTGAGAAATCACGCAGACTGAAACCACTGACGGTCTTGCTTGCGCTCGTGGCTGTCTCGGCGAGCATCATCGCCGGAAGCATTCAGAGCAGTAGCAATCCGCGCAAGAAATCAGCTGGCCCCGACGGAGGCGGCGTCCTGCCCTTCGTCGGGCCGCCGAGTACGCACGTGGGGATTGTTCAGCAGTTCGTGACTCCCACGCTTGGCCAGGTGCTCGACGCGCAGCGTGCCGTCATCGCCGGCACGCTTGTCGTCGTGACGCATCCGGCGATTGGCGTCGTGGGAGTGGCGGTCACCGATGAGAATGGTCTCTTCGTCGTGGATCTTCCGAAGTTGCCGAATCTGGAGTTGGCACTGCCGGACGAGAACGTCGCGGGGATCAGTGTGATCGCGGGCCAGTCGGTCCTGATCATCGTGCCCTGACCTTGAAGTAGTCACCGGTCGGTACAACGACCATCCCGCGGCCGAGTGGCGACCTGTACGACTGCTCCGAGCCCGACTTGACCTCAAGCCGCCCTCGGACCTATTGTCGTCTTGCGCCGCACGCCCTGACGCTGACGCGGCAGTCGCGTCGTGCGAAAGGACATCGCGCGGCCACTATGGCGATTCCACGATGACGGATTCAGGGTTGGACAGCGAACCGGATCACGAGCACCTGGAGCCAGGGTCAAGTCGTCCGTCTGCGACAAATCGTGCCGACGTGAATCGCGAGGCACGCCGTCTGCGCCTGCATTTTCTTCAGTCGAATGACCTGGATGCATTCCGCAGGTTGATACTGCTACTTGAAGCACCGCTGCTGCCAGTCGCCCACTCGCTCACGCGGGAACTCGGACTCGCACTTCCCGCGACCCAGCTCCTAGCCGATCACCTGGCCGAGGTATTCACTGACCTGCGCAATCCGGCCGTTGACGAGCCCGATGTGCTGGGCGCCGCTGAGGCCGCGATGCGCCGACTCGCTGCGCAGCGCCTCGAATCACTGCGCGCTGCCACAGCCCGTGGCGAGCCACGCCCCGATCTCCTGCCCGTCGATGCGCATGGGCACGTGCGCGCTCTCGCCGGTTCGAGGCAAGTCGGAGACCACTTCCTGGTCGTCGTGAATCACGCCTTTCACGACCTGAGTACCGACGATCGACTCCTGCTGCTGGCGGCAGACGTCGATCTCGTGCCGCCCGGGGAAATCGCACGCAGGACAGGGCTTCGCGAGCCGATGGCGCTGCGTCGAATCCGCAAGGCGCGAGTTCGCCTCGCTGCCGCCATTGCTGCACACGCCGTCACCATGACGAACACGGATGGATCGCCGTCCGAGCAGACGTACGGCATGAGCCGCCTCGCGGACCTCGCCTACGAACTGGCAAAGGCATCCCTCATGCAAGTGCCCAACATTCAGCGTCGCATCCAGTGCGTCGTCGAGCCGCGCGAGACGCCGCTTGTCGCGCGAGAACTGCGGCACCTGGTGCGACACCGCGAGACGGCCCCCGCTCCGGTGGACCTGACCGGAGTTCCATCAGAGGCGCCTTCGCCTTCAGAAGCGTTGCGCGCCGCCGCCAGTTGCCTGCGGGTGCTGGAAAGATTGGAGGGCGCCACGCCGCGGCATGCGCTCTGCATCTCTCAAATACACATGTTCAGGCGACATCCCGATCGCGCCGAGACCCAGCTTCGGGCACTCCTCGCTCGGCCCCTGCCTGCGGAGATGCGTGTGCATGGGCAGGTGAATCTCATGCTCGCACTGACCAAGCAGGACAAACACATCGAAGCAATCTCGCTTGGCGAACAGATCCTTCAGGACCAACCCAACAACTGGCAGTTGCTCTTCAACTTGGCCGTTGCGCACTGTCACCTCAAGAACCGCGCCGGCTTCCGATCAGCGTGCGCTCGCCTCGGCGGCTTCCTCAAGGCTGCTCCATCCGACTACGTACTTGAGCTGATCCGATTCGAGGTGCCACGCTTCGCTGAAGAAATCTCCGAGGACCCTCGGCAAGTCGCAGCGTGGTTCGGAATCGACGCAGCGTAAGAGCACGCCGCCTCCGGAGCGCGCGACGCGGCTCCGGGGGCGGTGAAGTTCTTCGGCTTGATCAGTTCGCTGCGAGCGCCTTGTCGATCGCGGCACGCAACGCAGGGTCGTTCGGCTCGACCTTGCTGTCGAAGAACGCGACGGTCGTGCCGTCCTTGCCGATCACGTACTTGCCGAAGTTCCAGCGTGGAAGCGAGCCGGTTTTGTCATTGAGCCAGGTGTAGATCGGCGACTGGCCCTCGCCGGCCTTGGTCTGCACCTTGTTGAACAGCGGGAAGGTCACGCTGTACTTCGTGCTGCAGAAGGTCTGGATCTGCTCCGGCGTGCCGGGCTCCTGGCCGCCGAAGTCGTTGCTCGGGAAGCCGAGCACCGTGAAGTTCTTCGCCTTCAGCTCCTCGTGCAGCTTCTCGAGGCCGGCGTACTGCGGCGTGAGGCCGCACTCGCTCGCCGTGTTCACGACGAGCAGCACCTTGCCCTTGTAGTCGCCGAGGTTGGCCGGCTTGCCATCGAGCGTGCTGGTCTTCAGGGCGTGAAAGCTCGCGGGCAGCGGGGACGGGGCGGTGGACGTCATGGGCTCCTCCTTCGTGGTCGGGTTCTCGGTCGTGGATGCGGTGGCGGACTCGGCGGGATGCCCGCCGTCGATCGTGTACGTGAACGGGCCGGACTCGTGCGAGGTGCAGCCCGGCGCGCCGACGGCAGCGATCACGAGCGGAAGCACGAGGCGGGTCAGGGCATGGCGCATGGGGAAACTCCAGGGAATCGAGGCGACACCGCCGGGCCCCGCGCCCCGAGGCGCGCGGCGGAGACAGGGGCCGGCGGAAGGTGCCGACTGGGCGCCTACGTTAGCGCCTGTTTCGGGCCAAGGCTGGCGGCTTCCCTGCGGCGGCACCGATTCCCGGGGTGGCTCTCGCCATTCGCGAGCCAGCGGCACCGTTCGCGAGCCCGCCGGCGTGTTGGCGAGCCCACCGGCGTGTTGGCGAGCCGGCGGGAGCTGGTGCTACCGCCGTGCGCGGCCGGTGGCGCGGCCCGGCTATACTCCGGAGCCCCGGAACGAATGCCCGAGACCGCCCCATGCTGCCGCACGACACGCTGACGACCGCCGTCTCCGGACGGACCTCGCCGCGCGCGCCGCAGCAGGAGCGCCCGGGCCTCTTCGCCCCCCCGAACCGCCGCTGAGCGCCGTCGGCGCCCGCCTCCGCCGCGTCGCGGCCGGGGCCAGCCGACCGCCGCCCGCCCGCGCGCCCTGACCGGCGCCGCTCCCGCCCGGAACATCGCCCGGTCGGCTCCCCGCCCCCTTCTCACGCATCCCGCTGACCGGAGCCCGCTCCCGGTCCCTCCCGCGCCGCTCGAAACGCTGCGCCGACGAAAGGCCTTCCATGAACCGCACCGACTCCTCCCCGTCCTCCATCCCGGGCCAGCCCGCCGCCCCGGCCGGTGCTGCGCCCACCGCCAAACCCTTCGCCGCTGCGTCGCCGTCGTCGCCCTCCGCGGCGGCCGCCGGCACGCCGGCCGGCGCCATCGGCCCGGACATCACCGTGCCGCCGAACGACGTGTTTCCGCTGCTCAAGCAGACCCTGCTCGTGGACGGTTTCCACATCGTCGTCGACCTGGAGCGCTCGCGCGGTTCGGTGATGGTCGGCGCACGCGAGGGCAAGCGCTACCTCGACTGCTACAGCTACTTCGCGTCACTGCCCATCGGGCACAACCACCCGGGCATGGAGCATGCGGGCTTCCGCGCCTCGCTGCTGCGCGCCGCGCTTTCCAATCCGGCCAACAGCGACGTGTACACGCAGGAGTTCGCCGCCTTCGTGCAGACCTTCCGCGAGGTCGCGATGCCCGCGGACTTCATCCACCTCTTCCTCGTCGCGGGCGGCGCACTCGCGGTCGAGAATGCCATGAAGGCAGCATTCGACTGGAAGGCGCATCGCAACCGCGCGCGCGGCGTGACCGGGCGCGACGGCGGAAGCGGCGGCGACAGGATCCTGCACTTCCGCGAGGCCTTCCACGGTCGCTCGGGCTACACGCTCTCCGTCACGAACACGGATGCCGTGAAGACCGCGGACTTCCCGAAGTTCGACTGGCCGCGCGTCAGCAATCCGAAACTGCGCTTCCCGGGGCCGCGCGCCAGCGCTGCCGAACAGGCTACGGCGCATGCCGAGGTGCTCGCCGCCGAAGCGCAGTCGCTGCGCGAGATCGAAGCCGCCTTTGCGGCCGACCCGAACGGCATCGCGGCCATCCTCGTCGAGCCCATTCAGGGCGAGGGCGGCGACAACCACTTCCGGCCGGAGTTCCTGGCCGCGCTGCGCCGCATCGCGGACGAACGCGATGCGCTCCTCATCTTCGATGAAGTGCAGACCGGCATCGGCGCCACCGGCACGATGTGGGCCTTCCAGCAGCTTGGCGTGACGCCGGACCTCGTCTGTTTCGGCAAGAAGACGCAGGTGTGCGGCTTCATGAGCACGGCGCGCATCGACACGGTGCCGACCAACGTCTTCCACGTCAGCTCGCGCATCAACTCCACCTGGGGCGGCAACCTCGTGGACATGGTGCGCAGCGCTCGCTACCTGCAGATCATCCGCGACGAGCAGCTCGTCGCCAGCGCAGCCTGTGTCGGCGCGGGCTTCAGGGCCGGCCTCGAGCAGCTCGCGGCCGACTTTCCCGTGGTCACGAACGTGCGCGGCCGCGGCCTCATGCTCGCCGTGGACCTGCCGGACGCCGCGCAGCGCAACGCGCTGCGCACCCGCTGCTGGGACGCCGGCCTCGCGACGCTGGCCTGCGGCACACGCTCCATGCGCTTCCGCCCCGCGCTCACCTTCAGCGATGCCGACGTGCAGCAGGTGCTGTCGATCCTGCGCGAGGTGCTGCAGCCAGCCGGCTGAATCACGCAGCCGGCACCTTCGGCGCACTCCGGAACGGCGCCGCGTCGCGCGCACCCTTCGGCACGCGCGACGCGGCGTCGTGAGTCCCGGCGCCGGCGGCCGCGACTTCCATCGCGGGCGCCGGCCCTGAGCGATCAGTTGTAGAAGTTGGTCGCCTCGGTCTCGTCCACCGAGCGCGTGAGCTGCTTGGTGTTCATCGAGACACCGAAGCGCTTGTCGCCCTCGGTGACGGCCTTCACGATCACGTTCCACGAGACCTTGGTGCCAGCGGGCAGCGAGGCCAGCGGGACGAAGGTCACGGTGCGGCCACTCGCGGTGGCCGTCGTCGGACCCGTGCCGGAGACGAACTGCATGCCTTCATCCAGCGTGCAGGTGATGGCGATGTCGCTGTCCGTCGCGGTGCCCTGGTTGGTGACGGTGATCACGTAGGTCTCGTTGCCGCCCACCTCGATCGGGTCCGCAAGGTCCACGACCTCGAGCAGGACGGCCGCGATGCCGGTGATCTCGGTCTCGGCGACCGCCGCCACGGCCTTGGCGCAGTAGGCCTGCGCGGTGGCCGAGTTGCGCACCGTACCGATGGCGCCGCCGCGCATGGTCAGCTCCACGCGCTTGCTGCCGCGGGGTTCGAGGTTGCCGAGCAACCACTGCACCTTGCCACCGCTCTGGCGCGCGCCATCCGTGGCGCTGGCCACCGTGAGGCCGGCCGGGACCTGGTCCTCGAGGATCACGTCGCGCGCGATGCCGTCACCCGTGTTGGTCACGATGATCGAATAGGTGATGTCGCGGCCTGCGAAGACCTTCTTGGGGCCGTCCTTGACCAGCGTCAGGACCGGCTGCGTCACGTGCGTGGACACCGTGCCGGACTCGGCCTTCAGGCCGCCCTCGCCCGTGGCGGAGGCCTTGTTGGTGAACGTGCCCGCCTTCTGGGCCTGCACGGCGACCGTGGCTTCGCGCGCCTCTCCGGCCGGAATAGTCCCCATGTCGAGTGCGAAGGACTTCAGTCCGTCCTTCGTGACGAGGCCTTCGGGCAGGTCATCCCTCACCGTGACGTTGCGGGCCGGGCCGGTGCCCTTGTTGCTGACCACGAAGCGATACGGAATCGGATCGCAGGCGAGGACCTCGGCCGGGCCGGTCTTCACCAGTTCGAGCCGCGGCTCGATGACCTTGGTGCTCACGCAGAGCGAGGTGTTGTAGGTGACCTCGGCGCAGGAGGTCAGAACACCCGGGCCCGTTGCCACGCCGCTGACCTCGATGGTGCGCACTGCGCGGGGAGCCATCGTCTCGAGGCTCCAGCGCAGGCTCTCGGAGGCGGCGCCCGAGCCACCGTTCTGGGCCGCGGGCTGGGTTCCCGTGAGTCGGAAGCCCGCGGGCAGGTGGTCCGTGACCAGCACGTTCTGAAGCACGAGGCTGGTCAGATTGGTGACGCGGATCTGATAGACGAGCGGAGCACCCACCTGCACCTCGGCCGGGGCGACCTTCTCCACGAGGATGGCGCTCGTTGCGGCGTCGCCCGTCGGAAAGGCCATGGAGGCCGAAGCGGCACCTGCAGGAGCGGCGCTTGGGCCCGGCGCCGGTGCCGTGGTTGCCTTCTGAGGTGCCTCGGGAGCCGCCTTGGAAACCTCGTCGGAGGCGCAGCCGGGCAGGGCGGCAGACGTGGCCAAGATCAGACCGGCAAGGAACTTGCGAGACATCGGAGAGCCCCCGAACTCAGGAGTGGTGCAGCCATGGCGGAAGCCGGCGCGACCGAGCCCCGGCAGCACAGCGAGCAAGGCCGCGGACTCTAACTCTGCGAGAGCCCGGGGCGCCATCCGGAAAAAAACCCGGGCATGGCATCACCAGAGCCGGTTCCTTATCATTCGCCCCTCCATCGTGGCGCGAAACTTTCCCACATCGATTCGCGCAACCACGACACGGGCAGGTCGGGACCTGCCTCAGGCATCTCTCGATCGCTCCAAGCGACCTTCCCTTTCCCATTCCTAGGACACACCACTTCCATGTTTATGCGGACGTCTTTCCGTCGTGCCGGCATCGCGGCGCTCGGCCTTGCGCTGATCGTCAGTTGCGCCGGACCTGAGAACAACCATCCCACCCACAACGTCGAGCCGCTGATCGGCGCCGACATTGCAGGCAACTGGGATCCGGATGCGGCGCATATCGCAGTGGCCGATGCCACGGCCATCAACCCGGTCCGCGCGCAGGAAATCCTGATCGCCACCGTCTCCGACACCGAGAACCACCCGCTGGGCGGTCGTCGCGTCGAATGGATGATTCCGGAAGGCGGCGTGGGAGCCATCGTCGGCGTCCACCAGCACGGCATCTACACCGAGCGCGGCGTCAAGGACGTCTCGAGCTACTCGCAGGCCGGCCTCGGTGACAAGCTCACCAACACCTTCGCGGTCACGCACACCGCCAGCGTTCCCGAAGTCCTCGACATGGGCAACGACGACCCGGCCGACGACATCATCCTGCAGCCCGGACAGACGTGGGTGTCGATCACCTCGTCGGTCGAGGGCACGACGGACGTCGTCGCCTACGCCCCGGGCATCCACAACTGGGACAATCACAAGGCCTTCGTGAGCCGCAACTGGATGGACGTGTCGTGGGCATGGCCCGCCGATGCCACCAACCGCGTCGGCTCGGACCACAAGCTGACCACCGCGGTCACCAAGCACTCCGACGGCGCCGCGCTCTCGGGCTACCTCGTGACCTACAAGGTCACCGGCGGCCCGGCCGCCACGTTCGAGCCGGGCGGCAAGGACTTCGCCACCGTCAGCACGGACGGCAACGGCATGGCAACTGCCACGCTGAAGCAGGTCAAGCCGGTCACTGGCGCCAACACGGTCTCCATCTCGATCGTGCGCCCGGGCAACAAGGACTGCTGCGAGCCGGAGAAGTTCATCGCCGCCGGCGGCATGACCAAGACCTGGATCGCCCCGACGATCTCCATCAAGAAGACGGCCCCGGCCCAGGCGACGCTCGGCGAGCAGTTCGCCTACGGCATCACGGTCGACAACACGTCCGACATCAGCACGCGTGAGACCGTCGTGACCGACGTCCTCCCGGACGGCATCGTCTACGTGGCCAGCACGCCCGCCGCCAAGGTGGACGGTCAGAAGCTCAGCTGGGCTCTCGGCACGATCGATGCCGGCGGCAAGCGTGACCTCGCGGTCACGGTCAAGGCCAGCAAGACCGGCAAGTTCACGAACTGCGCCGAGGTTGGCGCAGAGGCCGGCCTGACGGGCAAGTCCTGCGCGGACACGGTCGTGGTCGCGCCGGCGCTCAGCCTGGTCAAGACCGCTCCGGCGGAGGTCCTGCTCTGCGACGGCATCACCTACACGTACGTCGTGAAGAACGGCGGCGACGGTGTGGCCAACAACGTGAAGATCAGTGACGCACTCCCGGCCGGCATGACGGCCGAGGGCGGCGGCAACGCGCTCAACATCACCGTGGGCACCCTCAAGGCCGGCGAGTCGAAGACCTACACGGTCAAGACCTCGGTGGCCAAGACGGGCGAGTACACGAACAAGGCCACCGCGACTGCGGACGGCGGGCTCAAGGCCGATGCATCGGCCAAGACCGTCGTTCATCAGCCGGTGCTCACGATCACGAAGAAGGCTCCGGCCACTTCGTTCATCGGCCGTCCGTTCACCTACGAGCTCACCGTGACCAACACCGGCGATGCCGTGTCGGCCCAGACGGTCCTCGTGGACACTCTCCCGGCGGGCGCCCGCTTCGTGAGTGCTTCGGACAACGGCACCAACAACCAGGGCAAGGTCACCTGGCTCCTCGGCGATCTCGCGCCGAAGGCCACCAAGACCGTGACCTGCGTCGTCTCGTCCACGCAGGCCGTCAGCCTGGTGAACAAGGCGTCCGTGAAGGGCAACTGCGCCACCGAGGTGACCGCTCAGGCCACCACGGACGTGCAGGGCATCCCGGCCGTGCTGCTCGAGCTCATCGACTTGTCCGACCCGATCGAGGTCGGCGGCGCCGAGACCTACGAGATCACGGTGACCAATCAGGGTTCGGCTCAGGACCAGAACATCGTGATCAAGGCGACGCTGCCGGCAGAGATGTCGTTCGTGTCGGCCAGCGGTCCGGTGTCCTTCTCCAACGCCGGCCAGGTGATCACCTTCCAGCCCCTGGCCAGCCTGGCCCCGGGTGCGAAGGCGGTCTACAAGGTCGTCGGCAAGGCGAACAGCGCAGCTGACATGCGGTGCGCGGTCGAGCTGACCTCGGCCAACCTGACCAGCCCGGTCACGGAGACCGAAGCCACCCGCAGCTACTGAGCAAGGCTTCGGCACACGGTGCGGGAGGGTCGTCGCGAGACGGCTCTCCCGCACGCACCGCGGTGGGGGGGGGGGGGGGGGGGGGGG
>JBBQUR010000008.1:0-223426 GCA_038212275.1 Planctomycetota bacterium | reverse complement strand
GGCCGCTGCTCCCGTCCCGGAGCAGCGGCCGACTCTACGACGTGGAGGCGCGCGAGCCGCATGCCCGATCGTCGAGTCGACGACAGGCACCCACGCGGCGCGCGGCTGCCGTCCGATGCCGGGTGGCCGTCCGATGCCTGGTGCAGGCCGGGGTGACGATGTCAGCTCCTGATGCTGCTGCCTTGCGTCTGCTTGAAGACGCTCACGGCGCTGTCTGCACGATCGCTCTCGGTGTGCACGCCCACGAGGATCGCTCCCTTGGCGATGCGTTCGCTGTAGAGCTTCGCTTCGTGCTCCGGGAATCCGAGGCCGATGAGTCCACCGCTGAGGCCGCCGACGGCCGCGCCGGCTCCGGCGCCGGCCAGTGCCGCGAGGATCGGACCTGCGGCAAGCAGCCCCACGCCGGGCAGCGCGATGACGCCCACGGCGACCAGGCCGGCGGCAATCGCGCCCAGGGCGCCGCCGATCACGCCACCCGTGGCCGCACCCTCGGCGGCCTTCGTGTTGCCTTCGATGGCGAAGTGCTTGCCGCGCGTGGCCTCGGACATGAGGACGCTGATGTCGGACGGCGCGAAGCCCGCTGCGAGCAGGCCGGTGTGGGCGCGTCGTGCGTCGGCAGGTTCGGTGTACAGAGCGCTGATTTCCTTCTTGCCCATGGCTGAAGCCTCGTGACGGGTTGTCGTTGTTGCGCAAGCGCCACGTCGGCGCTGCCGCGCGATCAGGGGACACTTCCGTGAAGGAACACGCGCGTCAGTGGGAGGATGCGGCGCTGCAGCGGGCGCGGGCACGCGGCGTGGTCACATGGCAGCAACGCCCACACGGGAGTTCGATCCAGGGCTGCACGCTCTTTACGAAGTGCGCCCGACATGCGCGGACCAGGCCTCGGCCTCTCGGAAGCGCGAAGGCGCCATGTCGCCATGTCGCCATGTCGCAGTGTCGCGGAAGCACGGAGGCGCGATGGCGCGGGCCAGCGGCGACCGGTCTGGGAGCTGCCCGGCCCCGGGCAGCGGGCTCAGGCCTGCGGAGGGCTTCGACCGTTGGAGCGGGACAGCAGCGTGCCGGCCAGCACTCCGACGGCGGTGACGGCTGCGGCGCTCGCGACCGGATGGTTGCGAAGCAGCGCGCCACTGGCCTGCATCGCCTGGAGACCCAACTCGCTGGCGACGTCGGCGGCGGAGGCGACGTTCGCGCGGGCTGCCTCCTCGGCCGCCTGCTTCGCCTCGGCTTCTGCCCGCGCCTTGCGCCATCGTCGCCGCATGCGAATCACCACACCGACGACGACCACGACCAGCAGCGTGAAGGCACCGGCCACGAGCTGACCGAACCACTCCCGCCCCAGGAGTTCGCCAAGCGCTCCGGACAATCCGGAGACGAGCAGCCATATGCCGGCAACCAGCGCGCTTGCCGCGGCGGTCATCAGGGCGATCCGCGCGGCAAGCCGCTGGGAAATCTGGTCCACCAGCTGGCGGGCGAAGTGTTCTCCGGCCTGCTCGGCGAGTTGGTCGGCTTTGGCGCGCGCCAGCGTCGCGAGGTGATCGAGGCGCTGCTGCACGAAACGATCGGCCTTGTCGGCGAGCGAACCGAAGATGCCTTCTCCGCCAGCCATGGGACTCAGCTCTTCTTGCGGGCGATGAGCAGGCCGAGCAGAAGACCGACACCTGCGGCGATGACGAGCGCGGCGACAGGCTTCTCCTGCACCCGGTCCCGCAGGCGGCCGCCCATGTTGTTCACGGTCTCCTTGCCGTCGGCGATGAGTTCCTCGGCGCGGTCCTTGACACGCTGCTTCATGTCATCGGCCTTGTCGGCGAGGTTGTCCTTGATGTGTCGCGAATCAGTCTGTGTCGTCACGAGTCGGCTCCTTGTCGGGGTTTCGGAAGAGAAAGTTTCGGGGTCTTGAAGTGGCAGCGCTTCCCCGGCGGTCCGGGAGCACGCGTTGCCCGAAGGGTCTGGGGTCAGGTCGCTGCTTTTCCGGACTTCCAGTCGCAGGAGTCGAGAAAGGCCTTCGAGTCCTTCTCGGCCTGCTCACGTGCGAGGCCATAACGCTGCTGCAGCAGGCCGCCGAGTTCCTCCGCGCGGCCTTCGATGAGCGTGAGGTCGTTGTCGGTGAGCTTGCCCCAGCGAGCCTTGATGCGGCCCTTCACTTCGGTCCACTTGCCGTTGACGGTGTCCTTGTTCATGTTTTCCTCCTGGTTCCGGTGCGGCGCCCGGTCAGCGAGACAAGCCGCAAGCGGTTTGACACTCGAGTGAGCAAGCATCGTGCCAGCTCACTGCCAGCTCACTGAAGGTCCGGATTCACCGTGTCCTTGCGGCCGACGTCGACGGCAAGCGTCGACGCGCGATGCTCGGTTGTAGAAAGGGCTGCAAGAAACGCCGGAACCGTGCAGGCATCGCCGGCGCGACAAGGCGATACGTCGTCGGGCAGCAGGATCTGGTTGTTCACGGCACGCACGCCCTGCACGCTGCGCGTCAACGAGTCGATCAGGCACCTGTCGAGCATCGTGGGCACAGTGCCTTGAAGGAGCACGAAGCCGCGTTCCGATTCGATGTGCACCGATTCGAGGGCACCCGGACTGAGGTGATGCCGGTCTTCATCGAGTCGGGCGCGGACACGCGCGGCGAGGCTCGGCTCCTCGACCTGCCTCTGAATCGGCCCCTGCATCGGCCCCTGCATCGGCCCCTGCATCGGCAGGCGGCATGGGGGGGCGACGGGCTGCGGACCTCCGAGACACACGATGCTGAGCAGGCCGCCGGCGATGCATGCGAAATGCATGGGCTTTCTCCAGTCGGCAGGGCGATTCGCAAGGCGCGAGGCGCGCCGCCTCCACCCTCACGGGATGCAAGTCCCGTGCCACGTCACGCCGAGTGGAGCGTCCCGCACGGCAAAAGCGCCGTGCCTGAGCAGCAGACAGCCCCTCAGGGCGCGGACGACTCCGGCTTCGCGCCCGGCGCGTCCGGAATTTCGACGCAGACCTGGCCACCCCCGAGACTCGAGAGCGTGCGGCGTGCCGCGGCCTCGGCCTCGCTGCGCGACGCAAAGTGGGCGAGGACCTTGCCGCCCCTTCCGTGCCGGATCTCCCAGCCATCTTTCCCTGCGGGGGCGACGAAAAGCGTGTGGTTCTCTGGCACAGGTCCTCCTTGCGATCGCTGCACGATCCGGCGAGCGTCGGGGATCATGCTCGCACGTCGGGCGCGCCGCGCGCAATCGACCGGCATCACGCGCTTTGCGCGACGGAGCGTGTCGGCATCAGGGCGCGATCACGCGCGTGAGCGGCCAGTAGATCGGAATCAGGAACGCCGAGACCGCGAAGACGATCAGCGTGAGCAGGCCGCCGACGCGCACGAAGTCGAAGAAGCGATAGTTGCCAGGCGCGTAGACGAGGACGCACGACGGTTCCAGCGGCGTGAGGAACGAGCACGAAGCGGCGATGGTGACGGCCATGACGATGGGGCGCGGCTCCACGCCCATCGTCTGCGCCGTGCGGATCGCCACCGGCAGGAGCACCAGCGCCGCAGCCTGATTGGACATCGGTTGCGTCAGCAGCAGCGTCAACAGGAAGAAGCCGATCAGCACGGCGTAGCTTCCCAGCGGGCTGACGTGCGTCACGATGAGCGCTGCCAGCCAGTCTGCCGCCCCGGTCTTCGCCATCGCCGTGCCGAAAGCCATCATCGCGGCGATGAGCACCATGAGCCGCCAGTCCACGCTTTCGTAGGCCTCCCCGGTGGTCAGGCAGCGCGTGAGAATGAGCAGCGGAATCCCCAGCAGGAAAGCCACGCTGAGCGGCAGCACGCGGGTCGTCGCGAGCAGGATCGCGCCGATGAAGATGAGCAAGGCGATCGTGGACTTGTGCGAGCGGGGGTGGTGCGCCGATCTGTCCTGAAGCAGCATCAGGTCATCGCCGTCCAGGCGGCCGAGTTGCTCACGCGTGCCCTGCAGGAGCAGCATGTCCCCGGGGGCCAGCCGGTGGCTCGAAAGTTTCACACGCGTCGGGCCGCGCGCGGTGGCGTGGATGCCCAGCACGGTGACTCCGGTCGTGTCCTGGAAATGGACGGCCTGCAGCGTGCCGCCGATGAGCTCGCTGCGCGGCAGCACCATCGCCTCGACCATGCGGATGTCCGCCGACTGGAGATCCGGATCGGAGAGCTTGAAGTCCGGCTTGATCTCGATGCCCGCCGCGTCCTTCACGGCGAGGACGTCCTGCACGCTGCCTTCCACGAGGAGTACGTCGTGTTCGCGCAGCGGCAGTCCTGGCCTTGGCGCCAGGATGCGCGTGGCGCCGCGGCGCACGCCGACGACGGTCAGGTCGATCGCCTCGCCGAGCCGGCTCTCGGCAAGCGTCTTGCCGGCGAGTGGCGAGTCCGGCGTCACGATGACCTCGGTCAGGTATTGCCGCAGGCCGTAGCGCTCGATGACGGCGGCATGGCCTCCTTGTTCCGTGGCGCCAGCAGGCGCATCCGGGCCATTCGTTGCGCCCTCGCGAGATGCCGTCGCGGCGCGGCCAGGCTGCCGGTCCTCGGCAACGCCTGCGCGCCACCAGTCGAAGCGGATGATCCGGCGCACCGCCTGAGCCGTCCCTGCCGCCAGCGAGTCGAGCTGGCTGTCGGCCGAAGGAGCGCGCACGGGGATGAGCCGCGGAGCGAGGAAAAGCAGATACAGCATGCCGAAGACGGTGATGACGAGTCCGACCGGCGCCATTTCGAAGAAGCCGATCGGCGCCAGGCCGTATTTCGGCAGCTCGCCCGAGACCACGAGGTTGGTGGAGGTGGCGATGAGCGTGACGCCGCCCGAGAGAATGGACGCGAAGGCGAGCGGCATGAGCAGCCTGGATGGCGGCATGCCGGCGCGGCGCGCGCTGCCGATCGCGAGGGGCAGCATGGCGGCTGTGGTCACGGTGTTGGACAGAAAGGCGCTGATCGAGGTGACGCCCACGAGCAGCATGCGCGTCAGCGCCGTGGGGTGCTCGCGGGCCAGCAACGCGATGCGCTGGCCGAGCCGCTCGACGACGCCGGTGCGCGTGACGCCTGCGGTCAGGACGAACAGTGCCGCCAGCGTGACGATCGTCTCGCTGCCGAATCCGGCCAGTGCCTCGGCGGGCGTGAGGATCTCGATGGGCGGCAGCACCAGGAGCAGCAGCAGGATGATGGCCGACACGTCCAGCGGCACCACTTCGGTGCTGAAGAACACCAGGCCGACGACGAGGAGCCCCAGCACATAGGCGACTTCCCACGTCATCGAACGATCCTCTGGCGCAGCGTTTCGATCCGATGTGCGGAGCAAGTGTAAGGCGAGTGTCGCTTCACGGGACCGGCGTGCCCTCCTCAACACCGTCCACGAGGCCGGGGTGACGGAGCCTCCACGGCGAAACCGGGAGGCCTTCGCCGGCATCGGACGGCCTCGTGGTAGCTTGCCTCTCCATGGACCGCAGGCTGGCTGATGCTCAAGGCGACCTACCGGAACGCGTGGGCCCTCGCGCTGCGCGGGGGGGCGGCTCGGAGCCGGCTTTCGTGACGGCCGACTCGGTCGACCCGGCCGAGGCCGCCCTGCTGGCCGGACTGCGCGCCGGGGACGACAAGGCCTTCGAGCAGCTCGTGCACGTGCACGGCGGGCGCATGCTCTCGGCCGCGCGACGCCTGCTGCGCGTCGAGCAGGATGCGCAGGACGCCGTGCAGGACGCGCTGCTCTCCGTGTCGCGCTCCATCGGCCGTTTCGAGGGTGGCAGCCGCCTGAACACGTGGTTGCACCGCATCGTGGTCAACGCCGCGCTGATGAAGCTGCGCACGCGTCGCCGCAAGGACGAGGTGCTCATCGACGACCTGCTCCCGCGCTTCATGGAGGATGGCCACGCGCTGGAGCCGGCCTTGCCCTGGAGCGAATCGGCCGAGGCGCTCGCGCAGCGGGGCGAGACCGCGCAGCTCGTGCGCGACTCGATCGACACGCTGCCCGAGACCTATCGCGTGGTGCTCATGCTGCGCGACATCGAGGAACTCGACACCGCCGAGGTCGCTGCCGTCCTCGGGATCACGCCCAACGCCGTCAAGATTCGATTGCATCGTGCGCGGCAGGCGCTGCGCACGTTGCTCGATCCCCATTTCCGCGAGAGGCACCCGTGACCTGCCGCGAGCTGATCGAGTTCCTCGCCGACTACCTGCAGCATGAGCTTGCCCCCGGTGAGCTGGCCGAGTTCGACCGTCACCTCGCCGGCTGCCGGGCCTGCGCGAACTACCTGCACACCTACCGGGACGCGGTGGCCCTGGGCAGGGCGGTGCTGCGCCCCGACGAGGACGAGATCCCCCCGGAAGTGCCGGCGGCGCTGGTCGAGGCCGTCCTGGCCGCGCGCAGGCAGCGGCCGAACTGAAGCCGCGAAACGCGCGGCCTGCGGCGCGCATCCCAACGGCATGAACACTACGCAGCTCCATGCCGCTCCGGTCGCGATGGCCGCCGACAAGTCCACACCGCATCAGACCCCGACGGCCGGCGCCTTGACGGGCGGCCGTCAGCTGGTGAGCTGGATCGCGCAGATCGGCGCCGCCGTCATCCTCGCGCAGACGCTGTTCTTCAAGTTCACCTGGGCGCCCGAGACGCAGTGGATCTTCGACACGAAGCTGCATGTCGGCCGTGCAGGCGCCACGGCTTCGGGCCTCATGGAGCTCCTCTGCGTGCTGCTGCTGCTGCGTGCGCGCACCGCCGCGCTGGGTGCGGTGCTGGCGCTGGGCGTCATGGGGGGCGCGGTCCTCTCGCACCTCGCGGTCCTGGGCCTCGAGGTCATCGACCCGACCACGGGCCAGGGCGACGGCGGACTGCTCTTCGGCCTCGCGCTGCTGGTCAGCACGCTCGCGGCGATCGTCGCGTGGTTGCGGCGCGCCGATCTGCCCTTCATCGGGCCGCGTCTCGCGCGACTCGGCTCAGCTCGCCGCGGAGGCTGAGCCAGCCGTCCCGGCCGCGCAGGTTGCCGCATGATCGGCCGCGCAGTGTGCCGCACGATCGGCCGCACGAGGGCCGCTGCTCGATCTGCGGCGTGAGAGCGGCCGCACGGTGGGCCGTGTGCCATCTGCCTGGCGGGCCGTCAGCGACGGAAGCCGCCGCCCCCGAAGCGAGCGCCGCCGCCGAAGCCGCCGACCTGCCCGCCACCGAATCCGCCGAAGCCTCCGTTGCCGGCGCCGCGAGCCCACGCATCGCCGTTGAGTCGGGATTGCGTGTCGTGATTCGCCCAGGGATTCTGCGCGGCGCTCTGCATGCCACCCTGCGCGAAACCCTGCCCCGCGGTGGAGAGACCGGCGGAGCCCGCGCTTCCCCACGCTCCGCCGACTGTGCCGGGCGTGCCGGTCGCGCCGCCCCAGGCCACCGGCCGGCTGCCCGCCGCGGCTCCGCCGCTCCAACTCCCGATGGTGTCGCCGCCCGAGGTGGTGCCGCCCGCGTGGCTGTTCCACGCCGTGTTGGCCGGGGGCCGGGCGCTGGGCGCATCCTGCCAGCCGCCGTCCTGATGCACCTGCCAGCCGTTGCCGGTGTTCTTGTAGACGTTGCCGTCGTGGCTCGCGTAGAGGTCGCCGTTGCTTGTCGTGGCCACCGCGTTGCCCTGGCTGCCGCGCGCGCCGTAGGCCGATTGTCCCGACGAGGTTTCTACCCAACCCTGGCTGACGCCCGCGGCGCCGGTCTCGTGTCCCGCGGCCGCCCATTGATTGCCCTGCTGCACGACGCTGTGGCCCCAGGACTGGTAGCCGTTGCTCGCCGTGGCATGCGACGCGAAGGTGTTGGTGTACGGGTTGTAGGCCTGCCGCACGGTGGCTGATCCCGCCGGACCGTAGGCGTAGGCCGCGCGTGACCAGTTGCCGGTCGCGGGGTTGTAGGCCGCGCCCCAGCCGGCGCCGCCCTGCGGGCCGTAGTATTGCGCGCCGCGGCAATAGCAGCCGGCGGCCGTGTCATAGCGAGCCGCGCAACCGTAGGAGTAGTAGCAGGGCGTGCACGGATACCAGCACGCGTTGTCGGCGATGAAGGCGCCGACGGCGAGGCCCGCGCCGAACATGAGTGCGCCGTTGGTCGCGACGTACTCGCCGTAGTAGCCCCCGGTGCAACCCGTCACGACGGTGGTCGGCGACGAGTCGTAGATCTGCACGTAGGTCACGTTGTAGAGCGGGCAGCTGGCCGGGATGGTGGCGATGTCCGGCGGCAGCGACAGCGCGACGGTCCACGCGCCGGTCGCGGTCGGGGCCACGAACCACACGCCCTGGTAGCAGCAGTAGTACTGCCCCTGCACGAGCACGACCTCGTAGGCCGTGTTCACCGCATACTGCATCGACGTGCCCACGACCGGGACGAACTGCGGCTGACCCTGGTAGCTCACGTCGAGCGTGGCATTCGCGATGGTCACGGTGGCCTTGTGCGGCACGGCGGCGAGCAGCGCGGCGTCTTCCGCTTCCGAGGTCCCCGGAACGGACGCGAGCACGGCGCCCTGCGGGCCGTCCGGCGGAATCTTCGCGAACTCCGCGGGCAGCGTGGCGGAGGCCGCCGACCAGGGGCCGGCCAGCGTCGGCGCGCTGAACCAGCGGCCCGCGACGAGGAAGTACATCTGGCCGTTGGCCAGATCCTGGAAGAGTGTCTGCTCGCTGTTGCTCACGGCCATGAGTCGCGTCCCGGCGATCGGCGTGTACGCGGGCGGCCCGTCGGTCACGATCAACTCGGCGGGCCCGGAGCTCGTCACCACGGCGGGCACCGTGCTGAACGGCGTGCCGGGGATGTGGTCGAACACGGACTGCCAGTTGCCCGCATCGGGCAGGGTGGTGAGTTCGGCGGGAAGGGTGCCGGCGGCGGTCCACGGGCCCAGCAGCGGGTCCGGCGCCACGAGCCAGCTGTCGCCCGCGAGCAGGAAGTTCTGTCCGAGATCGGGAGCCTGCAGCACGGGCCAGTTGGTGTTCACCGCGAACTGGAGCGACGTGCCGGGCACCGGCTCGAACTGCGGAGGGCCCATGAAGATGACGAGGATCGCCGGCACGTCGCTGTAGTGGATGGGCGGCGGCGCGAGGCTGACGTCCGCGACGCGCTCCGGCGGCTGGCCGTGCATGTAGGCGAGCACGCGGCTCAGCGCGATGTTCAGGACGCCGCGCGAGGTCATCAGCTCGTTGACCATGCCGGTCAGCGCGGCCTGCTGGTCGGCGGGCGCGTCGGGGAAGCGGATGTCCGGCTTGAGGTTGGTCATGATCACGGTGCCGGCATTGCTGTCCACGAGCGTGTCGGCGGCGATCGCAACCACGCCGTAGGCCGGCTGCTCGGAGCCCGCAGGCGTCGCGACCACCGCCGAGCGGAAGTGGATGGTCGCGTGGTTGTCCCAGCTGTCGATCTGCGGCTGGTAGACCACGACCGTGTTGCCCTGATGGGTGAAGGATCGCGGCCAGCCCGGATCGGCGGCCGGAGCGATCGCCGCTGCCTCGGCCGACTGGGCAGGTTGGGCTGCAAGGGCCAGCGCTGCGGGATGCAGCGCGAGCAGCAGTCCGGCAAGGCGCAGTGCATGGCTGACTTTGGCAATCATGGCCGACTTCCTTTCCGAGTGAGGTCCTGGCGCTCGCGGCGTGCAGGCGCGGGATCGTCTGTCGCGTGAGCTTAACCAGAGACATGGCGGCTGGACGAGCCCGACGCGCAGGCGCGTCGCGCTCAGTTCAGTCGGCGCGGCGGGAGCAGGACGTTGGCGATGAGCAGGCCCGCGGAGAGCGCCACGCCGACGAGTCCCACGTCGAAGGCGGTCTGCAGCGCGGAGGTCGCGTCATGCACGAGCAGCGCGGAGACGGAGAGGAAGCCGATGCTGCCCGGCACGAGCATGGTCATGGCCGGCACGCGCGTGACGACCGATGGCCGGTCGAAGACCCGCGCCCAGGCGCTGCTGGCGAGTCCGGCGACGAGCGCGCCCACGAAGCAACCCAGTCGCGCTCCGAAGAGCCGCGCGCCCAGCATGTCGCCCGCATACGCCAGCGCGCAGGTCACGACCACCCAGAACCAGTCGCGCCGCGGAGCCGCAAAGAGCACGGAGAAGGCCAGAGCCGCGACGATGACGGCGATCGGGATGGCGTGTGCTGGCATCGGTCCCGTCGCGATCACCAGCGGTCCGTCGGCCAGTGCGCTGCCCGCCGGCAGGCGTGAGGCGAGGGCGGAGGCCAGCTCGACTCCGGCCCGCGTGCCCAGCGCCGCCCCGAACGCCAGCATCAGGAAGACGACGAGGGCACCGGCCAGTCGTGCCGTGCCCGATGCCAGGTGCCGCACCGCCAGCTCGTTGATGCCGACGGTGAGCGTCAGCCCCGGCAGCATGCCGATGATGCCCGCCAGCGTGATGGTGGTGACCGACAGCGGCGTGACGACGCGGGCCGCCAGCGTCGCGAGCATCGAGACCAGAAGCGCACCGAGCAACTCCGTGAGCCGCGACGCCGTGGGCCGCTGCTGAGTGGCCAGCGTCACGAGTCCGGCGAGGAGCCCCGCCAGCAGCGAGAGCACGACGTCGGCCGGTCCGCCCCCGAAGAAGCAGGCCGCGGCGGCGCTCGCCAGCCCGGAGCAGGCCAGTGTCGGCAGCGGTGCGTAGCCGCAGGGCTGGGCCACGATGCGGGCAACCTCGGCGCACGCGGCCCCGGGGCTCCAGGTCCCGGCCACGACCCCGGACGCCAGCGCCTCCAGCGCCGCCTGGCGCCCGAGGTTCACGCTGGCCGCCTCGATGCGCTGCATGTACGTGGACTCCGTGCCGCGCACCGTGACCGCGTACATGAGTTCGGTGGGGGCCGCGAACACGTCGGCACGCAGTCCCACGGCCCGCGCGACGCGACCCAGGACCTCCTCCACGCGATACGACGCGGCGCCGGCCGTGTGCAGCGCGCGCCCGAGCTGCAGCAGCAGGTCCACCTCAGGAGGCAGCCCGCCGGTCGAAGGCATGTCCACGCCAGACTGCACGCACTCTCCTTGCCCTGCTGATGAAGCCTTCATTCTGCCGATACACGCTCTGGCCAACCATGGATCGCGCGTCTGCGACACGGACGACAGGCCACCGGACACGGAACGAAGGTGAGGCCAGCATGAGCGCCCGGACCACGAAGACCAACCACCTTGGCGAACGCCGCTTCCACGAGTCGCCGCAGATCCTCGCGGAGGTGTGGGGAGCGCCGTCGGAGTTCGCGCAGCGCCTGCTCACGCCGGCGCGTCTCGTCGGGGCGGGGGCGCTGGTGCTCGCCCTGGTCGCGGGCACGCTGCTCATCCTGCACTGACCGCCGCGAGGTGGCGCGCGTCCTCCGCGGAGCCTCAGTCGTCGCGCCGGGGGGCGCGCGGCGTCGGCTCGGCGTCCGTGTCGGTCTCGCCTTCCTGCTCCAGCTCGCGTCCACTTGCGCGGGCTTCGTCGAGCAGCGCCTGCGCGCGCGGAAGGTCGTCCTGACTCACGCTGATCCTGCTCTTGAGACCCATCAGGGACTGACTCATGGCGAACTCATCCACGAGCAGGCGTCCGTCCACGTAGAAGGGGATGTTCGCGCTGCGCAGCAGCGCCGCGACGACCGTGGCTTCCGCCGGAGTGTGCGCAAGCATCAGCGTGGCCAGATCGGGATCGTTCATGCGGGCAGCCCTTGTGAGAGGACGTGTTCCATAGCCGACGCGAAGCGGTCGATCTCGTCCGGCGACGTATAAACCGAGGGCGTCACGCGCAGGCCTGTGAACTCGGGGTGCACGATGGGCGTCACGAGGATGCGGTGCTTGTCCCACAACCACGCCTGCAGCCTGCCGGTGTCCACGCCGACGAGCTCGACGTTGGCGAGGCCGCACGCGAGACCAGGCTTCAGCGAGGTGTGCAGGCGCACGCGGTCGGACGCCGCGATCAGGCGTTCGGCCCAGAGATTGCGCAGGTACACCAGCCGCGCCTCCTTGCGCGCGCCGCCGATGGCCAGGTGCAGGTCCACCGCCTCGGCGATGGCCAGCTTGAGGCCTATCGGCTGCGTGCCGACCTCCTCGAATTTGCGGATGTTGTCGTCCTGGCTCGGGCCCGCGGCCATGAGCGGCCACAGGCCGGCAATCTTGTCGCGGCGCACGTAGAGCAGCCCCGTGCCGTGCGGCGCGGCGAGCCATTTGTGCAGGCTCACGCCGTAGTAGTCGCAGTCCAGCTCGCGCAGCGTGAAGTCGAAGTGCGCCAGGGCGTGCGCGCCGTCCACGATGACCGGAATGCCGTGGCGGCGCGCCATCGCGACGACCTCCTTCACCGGCAGGATCTGGCCGGTGAGGTTGATCATGTGGCACATCAGGATGAGCTTCGTGCGCGGCGTGATCGCGGCCTCGTACAGGGCGACGACCTCGGCCGGATCCTCCGCGGGCACGGGCAGCTTGATCTGGTTGAGCACCACACCCTCGCGCCGCTCGCGCTGCTGGAAGGCGGTGATCATGCGCGGGTAGTCCTGCGTCGAGGTCAGGATCTCGTCGCCGCGCTGCAGGTCCAGGCCGAGCTGGCAGATCTGCAGGCTCTCGCTGGAGTTGCGCGTGAGGGCCAGCTCTTCGGGATCCGCTCCGAAGGCGAGCGCCAGCTTCTGCCGCACGGCCTCGATCTGCGGTTGCAACGAGCCGAGCAGCACCAGCGCGGACGGGTAGGTGTTGGCGTGATCGAAGTGCCGCTTGACCGCGGACTGCACGACCCCGGACGACGGCGACACGCCGCCGTTGTTCAGGTTCACGATGCTGCGATCCACCGTCCACAGCCGGCCGATCTCCGCCCAGTAGTCCTCGTCCATGGCCACCTCATCGGGTGAGCCGGTGCGCACGGGAAGCGGAGCCAGCGCGTGCGTTGCGGGCAGGGCAGCGGCTGCCGGCGCTGCGGGTGCCGCGGGCCATGCACCGGCGGCGACGGCCGCGTGCGCGCTGCGCGTCGGGTCGAAGGCGCACCCGGCCGCAGCCAGTGCCGCGGCGGCGGCGGGCACGCCCATCGCGCCGAGGAAGCCGCGGCGCGTGAAGGCCGGGACCGGTGATTCGTTCATGGCCTGCCCTCCGTGCGCGTGCCCGTGCCCGTGCCGGATCTGGTGACGCGGCGACGCTGCGGCCCTGCGCTGGTGATCCGGACATGTCCCGGCGCTGCGCCGCCGATGTTTCGACGACCTGGCGGAGTATATGGTTCGTCGCGATGCCCATGCCGACCGAGTTGCCGCTGCTGCTGGTGCTGCTGCTGCTCGCGGCGGCGATGGCGGGGGCCTTCGCGCGATTGCTGCGCCTGCCCGCGGTTCCGATGCAGGTGCTGTTCGGCGTGCTGCTGGCTCATGGGCCGTCGGCCGTCGTGGACGCCCGCGCGGTGGCCCTGCTGCAACCGGCCGCGAGCGTCGCGCTTTGCGTGGTGGCGCTCGCGCTGGGCCTGCGCCTCGCCGCACCCGGCCACGCCTTTCCGCCTGCGCGTCCGGCCGTGGTCCGGCACGTGCTCGCCGAGTGCGCGGTCGTCCCGGCCTTCGTGTGGCTGGCGCTCGTGGGTGGTGCCGGCGTGCCCGCCCAGGTGGCGCTGCTGGTCGGATTCATGGCGCTGGGCAGCGTGGGTGATCTCGCCGACGCCCTGTCGCGACGCGCGGGCATCCCGCGACCGGCCGCGGCCTGGGCTCATGCGATGGCAGCGATCGCGCGGGCCGACCTGGCTGCCAGCCTCGCGCTGGCGATGCTGGCCGTGTTCGCGCTGCGCCCGGCTTTCGATCCGCCGGCCGTCGCGCACGGCATCGAGTTGCCGTTCGCGGCGTGCTGCCTCGGGCTCGGCCTCTCGCTGGGCTCCGCCGCGCCAGGACTGGTCGCCCGCCTGGCGACTCCGACCGCACGCCTGTCGGGTTTCGCGCTGGCCGTGTGCGGGACGCTGGCCGGCGCGACGATCCTGCCCGCTCTGCTGCCGCGCGCGCTTTTCATCGCGACGCTGGCGGTGCTCGCCCGACTGCTCGGCAAGTGGGCCGCCACCGCATGGAGCCGTCGCCGTGCCGGCGCGGCCGAGGGCACTTCGCTTCACGTCGGCTTCGCGCTCGCGCCGGGCGGTCTCGTCGGCGTGGCGCTCATCCTGAGCGTGCGCCACGAGCCTTCGCTCGCCGGCTTCGCCGACATGTTCCTCGCGGTCGGCGTGTGGATCGCCGCACTCAACGCGAGTCTCGGACCGCTGCTCGCCCGCGCGGCGTTGCGCGCCACGCTCGGCGCAACGCTCAGTCCGGCAGCGCCTCCAGGCGCACCACTCGATACGCCACCATCGCGCTGAGCCTGTCCAGCGGCTGCACGGCCCAGCGCGACGCGACGAGGCGCACTTCCATCGGCGGGTCCGGACCGAGCGGCGCCGCTGCTGCGTGGGGCATTGCTCCGGGGCTGCCGGCGACGGAGGATGCGGGCGAATCCGGCGGAAGCGGCCAGCGCGCTGTCACGGACCCGTCGGCCGCCTGGTGCGCGGCGTCGAGGTGCAGCGTGCCGAGCTCGACGCCGTCCACCTGCACCGACACGTCCTGCGGCAGCAGGTCCGGGCGCTCGGGCAACGCGGCCAGTTGCACGAGGAGCGTGCGCGCGGGACGCGGCAGCAGGAAGAGCGCATGCGGCCCGGCCGTGCCGTCGGGGAAGACGCCGCCATAGATCTGGTTGCAGCCGTCGCCCGCGGCCAGGTCGATGATGCGCACGAGGCGCGCCTTCTGCACGAGGCGCGTGTGCACCGAGAGTGCCTCGCGCTCCTGCGGCGTGTGAACGGGCGCACGCACGGCGGCGATCGCGGCAGGCACGGGCGTCGGCACGGGCGCGGGATCGGGCGCGGGTTCGGGCACCGCGCCGCTCGCGGCGCCGGCGATCCAGCCGCGCGCCAGCAGATCGGCCGCGATCCAGCGCGCCATGGCGGCGACGGTGTCCGCGTTCGGGTGCGGGTCGTCGGGCAACTTCAGCGCCGCGGGAATCGTCGCGAAGAGCGGCACGACGTCGATCGGCACGTGCTGCTCGTCGAAGCGGCGCAGCAGGTGATTCATGTAGGAGTCGTCCAGGTATGCGGCGATCAGGAAGTGGCCGCCGCGGTCGAGCATGCGCTGCCGCAGCCGCGCGACGGAGGCCGCGTTCTCGTCGAGGCGCCTCGACGATTCGGGCGACAGATCCGCGGCGATCACGAGCGGGCCGCGCGTGATCCACGAGTCGTCGCGGCCGGCCGCACGCAGGCGGCTCGCGGACTCGAGGTCGACGTGGGCGGCGATGCCCTGGTTTACGAGGAGCCAGGGATCGGCGGACGAGGGATCGCACATCGTCCGCCGGAAGCCGGCCTCGTCCAGGCCATCCGTGTCGTACACGTCGTTCGAGATGGGCAGGTACACCACGATGTCCGGGTCGAGCACGTCCTCGTGATCGAGCACGGCCGCCACGGCGTTGCGGTGATTCCATCCTGGCAGCGCCACGCTGCGGCAGCACACCGGCGGCGCGCCGGGCCCGAGCGCGGCATTCAGCTCCTGCTCCAGCCGCGTCGCCAGCGCCTCGTCGTTCTCCAGGCCGAAACCGAAGGCCACCGAATCTCCCGCAACCACGATGCGCTGGCTCTCGGGCCCTCGCGGCGGGCCGGCCCGTGCGCGCAGGCCCAGCTCGTCTCCGCGCACGAGGCCGGCGAGCACGAGGCGGTCCGTGCCCGGCTTCAGCACATACGACACCAGCGGGTCGGCGTGCACGCGATACAGGCCGCCACTCGACTCGTCGGTCGCGGACTGTCCTGCTGCGGACCGGCCTGCTGCGGACCGGTCGGCGGGTGCGCGGACGGCCACCTCGCCGGCGTTCGCACCCGCGCCGAGATGCGTGACGCCGCGCGAGGCACGCGGCGTCACCAGCTTTTTCAACCTGGAAAGCACGGCACCGTCCGTGGTCCAGGCGAGCACGCCGAGCGTCACCAGGAGTGCAAGGGCCGTCGCCACGAGTGCCAGCGCGGCGCGTGCCGGCAGCGAGGCCTTCACGCGTCCTGACCCTCAGCCCGGGCCTGATCGCCGCGCGGTGCGGGCGTCTGCGCGCCGCGCCATGCGAACAGCGGCGACCACTCATGGCTTCGTCCTTCGAGCGCGTCGGCGATCAATCCGCCGAGCACCGGCGCGAACTTGAAGGCGTGGCCGCTGCCGCCCGTCGCCACGAGCAGGCCCGGCGACTGCGGATCACGATCGATGAGGAAGTGCCGGTCGGCGGTGTCGCAATAGAGGCACAGCCGCGAGGCGGCGAGCGGCGCGTCGGCCAGCGCGGGCAGCGCGTCGGCGAGGAAGGCGCGGAAGCGTCCCTCCTCGGCGTCGTCGACGACGCGCGGCTCGTCGGCCGTCATGGGGCGCCCGGCGGCGTGCCGGCCGATCTTCACCGTGCCGTCGGCCAGCGCGGGGAAACCGTAGAAGCCCGTGCGCCCGATGTCGGCGGTGAATGCCGGGAACTGCGGGCCGACGAACTGCTGCGGCCGCGCGGGCCGGAAACGCAGCACCGTCTGGCCGACGGCGAGCAGCGTGCCGGCGAGTTCCGGAAGCAGCGTCGGCGTCCACGCGCCCGCGGCCACGATGACGTCGTCCGCGTGGTGCGCCGTGCCGTGCTGGTCGAAGGCGCCGAGGACGCGTGGCCCGTCGCGCAGCAGCCCGCGCGCCCCGCAGCGGCCGTGGAAGGTGACGCCTTCGCGCAGCGCCCACGTCAGCAGCGCGGAGAGCACGGCGCCGCTTTCCGCCCAGCCTCCCTGCGGATTCCAGTAGCCGGCGTCGAAGCGCCCGCTGTTCCACGCCGGAAAGCGGCGGCGGATCTCGGCGGCGTCGAGGGCCTGCACAGCGTGCCCGCGGCGGGCCAGCAGCTCCATGCTGTCGTGCTCGAAGCCGCCGGGCAGCAAGGGTGCGCAGCCGAGCACCAGCAGGCCGTCCTCGTGAAACAGAGGTGTGTCGAAATCGGCATTCCACGCACGCCAGCCGGCCAGCGCGCGCTCCATGAGCGCCGTGCAGGGCTCCACCGAGCCGTAGTCGAGGCGCACGATCTTGCTGACGTCGGTGGTGGCCGCGTCCGGATGCGGCACGGGCCCTGCATCCATCAGCGACACCACGCAGCCGCGCCGGCGCAGTTCCAGCGCGGCCGTCACGCCGAAGATGCCCGCGCCCACGACGAGAACGGTCCGCATGTCGCCAGCCTAGCAAGCGGGGTGCCGCAATCCTCGGCGGAGCGCGATTGAGATGCCGGGTCCGCACCGCTAGTCTCGCTCGGACCCGGAGACAGTCCTCATGTTCACGCGCCAGCTCGGTTCTCTGGTGCGGGGGCGCATCTCGCCGGTGCAGATGGTGCTGGCGTGCGTGCTCGGAGCGATGCTCGGCTTCCTGCCCGGCGTCCTGCGGGCGCCCGGCGCCGTCGCGGCGCTCTGCCTTGCACTGCTCGTGCTCAACGCGCCGCTCGGCCTCGCGCTCGCCGTCGCGGCCGGCGCCAAGCTGCTCTCGCTGCTGGCGCTGCCGCTGTCTTTCGCCGCCGGGCGTCTGCTGCTGGACGGCCCGACGCAGCCGTTGTTCCGCGCGGCGATCAACGCGCCGGTCCTCGCACTTTTCGGCTTCGAGCACTATGTGGTCACGGGCGGGCTGCTGCTCGGCGCGGTGACGGGCCTCGTTGCGGGACTGCTCGTCGCGCGCGGCGTTCGGCTGATGCGACTGCGCCTCTCGGCGGCGTCGGCGGATCACGCCGCGCTGGCCGCACTGGCCGCCCGGCCGTGGGCGAGGTGCCTGACCTTTGTCCTCGTGGGGGGCGGGCGCCGCGCGGTCGACTGGAAGGAACTGGCCGAGCTCAAGGGCGGGCGGCCCTTCCGCCTCGCGGGGCTCGTCGTTGCGGCGTTGTTCGTCGGCGCACTGTTCGCGCTGCACTCGGTGCTCACCGGTCCGCTGCTCGGCGCGGCGCTGAAGCGCGGCTTGACGGAGGCCAACGGCGCCACGGTGGACGTGGGTTCCGCCAGCCTCGATCTCGGCGAGGGGCGTCTCGTCATCAAGGGCCTTGCGCTCGCCGATCCCAACGCGCTGGACCACGATGTCTTCCGCGCCGCGGAGTTGACCGCCGACGTGAGCGGCCTGGATCTGCTGCGCCGCCGCGTGCATCTCGAAAACGTCGTGATCCGTGACGCGCGCCAGGGAGCGCCGCGCGAGTCGCCCGGCAGTCTGCAAGGCTGGCGCGCGTCCGCACCGTCGCCGACGCCGACGGAGGAGACGGCGCCCGGACACAGGCTGGAGGATTACGTGCGCGACTACCAGCTGTGGCGCGACCGGCTCTCGCAGGCGCAACGCTGGCTGGAGCGCCTCGCGCCGAGCGACGCCTCCACGAGCGCGGACAGCGACGAGACGCTGTCCGAGCGCCTGCAGCGCGAGGCCGACGAGTCGGGCTATGCCGACGTCGTCGCGCGGCATCTCGTGGAGGGCGCGCCGACCCTGCTCGTGTCGACGCTGCGCATCGACGGCCTGCTGTGCGACGCGCTGCCCGGCGAGGCGCTCGACGTGCTCGCCGAGAATCTCTCCACGCAACCCTCGCTGGTGGATGGTGCGCCGCACCTGCAGATCAAGTCGACCAGCGGCCAGATCGAGGCGGCTCTGGGCCTCGGCAATCTTGCGCGTCGCACCGGGAGCGCGGCGGCGGGCGACGACCGCATCCTTTTCCGCCTGCGCGCATTTCCCGTGGATCGCATCGCGAGCGAGTTGCGCGTCGGCGGCGAGAGCCCGATCGCCGGCGGAACGATGGACGTGGAGCTCGACGGGCACTGGAGCGGCAGCGTGGGGCGGCTCGACCTGCCGCTGGACGTCACGCTGCACGACACGACGCTGCGCCTCGGCGGCGGCGACGCGCACGTCTCGCAGTTCACGCTGCCCATCGGCCTGCGCGGCCCGCTGGACGACCTCGCCATCTCCATCGACGACGAGCATCTCGTCGAGGCTCTGCGCGCCGCGGGAGCGGCCGAGCTCTCGCGCCGCGTCGAGGCCGAGCGCGACAAGCTCATCGAGAAGGCCAACGAGAAGGTCGGCGAGAGCATCGACGGCGCGGTGGACAAGGCCCTCGACAAGGCGGCGGAGAAGGGCCTCGGCGACACGCTTGGCGGCTTGCTCGGCGGCCAGAAGAAGGACAAGACCAAGGGCGGCAAGTCGGGCAAGCCGACGGAAAAGAAGGACGGATGAGCAGCGCGCCTCCCGCGGTCGGCAAGTGGAACTACGGCTTCCGGACAGTGGTCTACGCCGGCATCGTGGGGCTGCTGATGTGGGGCGCGTGGCGCGTGAACGGCGCGCTTGCAGAGCGCGAGCAGCAGCTTGCCGAAGCGACGCAGCGCATCGCGTCGCTGCAGGAGGATGTCGCCGCGCGCGACCGCACCATCGCGGAGCAGCAGCAGCAGATCGCGGAGCTGCAGCAGCGCGTCAAGGAGCTGGAGCTGGCGCTCAAGCTGCTGAAGGTCGATCACCGCCTCGCGCGGCTCACGGTGATGGAGCAGCGCGCGGCGCCGGAGACGGTGACGCCGAAGACTCCCGCCGGCATCGAGACCGACGTGGAGTTCCAGGAGCTGGATGAGGACGGCGAGCCGCTCGGCGCCGCGCGCCGCTTCACGCTGCTGGGCAAGGTCGCCTACGTGGATGCGCTGGTGATCAAGTTCGACGACAGCTTCGTCGAGCAGGGCGATGCGCTGCGCGGCAGTTCGCTGTGTCTCTTCCGGCGGCTTTTCGGCGAGTACCAGTGGCCCTCCGAGGGCTTCCCGCTCGACACCTCCGGCGCGCGACCGCTTCCCTACGGCGGCGGTGACGACCCCGGCTTCGAAAGCAAGCTCTGGCGCCGCTTCTGGGACTACGCGAACGACGAGGCCGCGGCCGCCGCAGCCGGCGTGCGCGCGATCCACGGTGAGGCGCCGTACATCGAGTTGCGGCCCGGGAAGAGTTACGCGCTGGAGTTGAGAGCTTCCGGCGGACTCTCGTTGCGCGCCGAGTAGGAACGGCTTGTTTCGCCTCCGCGGCCTGGGTGCTGACCGCACTGAGGGCGAGGAAAACGTGAGTCGCATGGGGCGGTGAGTGCGCCGGGTCGGGAGACTTGCCCGGCGCTGCGCCCCTGGGGCAACGGGACGCGAGAGAATTCCGGGAGCGGCGCCCTTCGCGCCGGACAAGCCTCCCGACCCGCGCACGCTGACGCATGATTCTCCGTGCCAGGCGAAGCGGTCAGCACCCCGGCGCTCGCGCTTCACGACGCCGCTCGCGTTTCACGACGCTGCTCGCGTTTGCTGAAGTTGAAGTTCCGGACTGCGAACGCGCCCTTGCTGCTCCAGCGATGCTCAACCGCATGGCGAGTCCCTCCGCACCTCGATGCGGAGCAATCGTTCGCCCCCAAGTCCGTGAGTGATGCGCAGTGAAGTGAAGGCCACGAGCTGCCCGCTTCGCAAGGCACGGAGCCTCGCGCATCGGCGTGCGCGGGACGGGAGGTTTGTCCGGCGCGAAGGGCGCCGCTCCCGGAACCGTGACGCGTCCTCTTGCCTCAGGGGCGCAGCGCCGGACAACCCTCCCGCCCCGGCGCACTCACCGCCCCAAGCGAGTCACCCTTCTTGGCGAGACCCCAGGGGCAGCTCCCGGCCGAGCGGAGCAGCGCCCCACTCGCGCCGGTTAGACTCGTCCGTGATGGATGGACAGCGAAGGGAACGCCGCAGCCTGCTCGCCGTGGATCTCGGCCTCGTGGCCAATGCGCTGCTGGCCGCGCTGAAGACCTCCATCGGCATCGTCGGCAACAGTCCCGCGCTGCTGGCCGACGGCATCAACTCGGTGAGCGACGTCATCTACTACGTCGTCGTGCGCGTGTTCATGGTCATGGCGCGCAAGCCGGCCGACGACGACCACCCGTATGGTCACGAGCGCCTGGAGAGCATCGGCGCGCTGGTCGTGGGCTCGTTCGTCGTGGCGACGGGCGTCGCGGTGCTGCTGTCCGCCTCGCATCGCACCTGGGAATTGCTCTCCGGCGTGGTGACCAGCGATGGCGCCAGCGAGTGGGCCTTGTGGGCCGGGCTGCTGACCATCGTGCTCAAGATTGCGCTGACCATCGTGACGAGGCGCCTCTCGCGCCTCACTGGCAACCCGGCAGTGGCCGCGCTCGCCTACGACCACCGCAACGATGTCCTCTCGGCTTCGGCCGCCACGCTGGGCATCCTCCTCGGTCGTGCCGGACATGCGTGGGTAGACCCGGCTGCGGGCGTCGCGGTGGCGCTGGTCATCCTGCGCACGGGCATCGGCATCCTGCGCGAGTCCACGACGGACCTCATGGGCAGCCAGCCCGGAAGCGAACTGGCCGACCGGCTGCGTGAGTGGATCGGCAGCGTGCGCGGCGTGATGCAGGTGGAGGACGTGCGCGCGCATTGCTTCGGTCCGTACCTCGTGCTCAACGTGACCATCGGCGTGGACGGCACGATCAGCGTGGCCGCCGGTGATCGCATCGCGGACGACGTCGAGGCCCTGCTCGCCGGCAAGATCGAATTCCTGCGCGGCGTGCACGTGCACTATCACCCGGTGGGCGTCCGCGGACACGACAGCGCCGCCAGCGCGGCCGGCGCGGCTGGCGCGGCTGGCGCGGCCGGCGTGGCGGACGTGGCCGACGTGGCCGACGTGGCCGGCGGCGTCGAACGGCGGCGGCCGGTGTCGAGTCCGTGAGCGAGCCGGTCGTCCATCGCACGACCTGCAACCGGGATTGTCCCGATGCGTGTTCGCTGCTGCTCAGCGTGGAGGACGGTCGCCCGACACGACTGCGCGGCGACCCGGCCGATCCGGTGACGCGCGGCTTCCTGTGCGAGCGCACGAGCCGCTTTCTCGCGCGCCAGAACGATCCGTCGCGCATCGTGCGGCCGCTGCTGCGCCGCGGCGCCGGGCGCGTGCGTGCCGGCGGCGGGCCGCGCGAGGCCCGCCTGCGCGATGCGCCGCTGCAGGCCATCCCGTGGGACGAGGCGCTCGACCTCGCGGCGGAGCGACTGCGCGCGATCCGTGCGGAGAGCGGGCCGGCGTCGATCCTGCACTATCGCAGCGGCGGCTCGCTCGGCCTGCTCAAGCACGTCTCGGAGCTGCTCTTCGAGCGCTTCGGGCCGGTGTCGATCAAGCGCGGCGACATCTGCTCCGGCGCGGGCGAGGCTGCGCAGGAGCTCGACTTCGGCATCAGCGAGAGTCACGACCTCTTCGACCTGCAGCACAGCCGCACCATCGTGCTGTGGGGCAAGAACGTGCATACGAGCTGCGTGCACCTGCTGCCGGTGCTGCGCGAGGCACGCGCTGCCGGCGCGATGATCCTCGGCATGGACCCGGTGCGCACGCGGGCCGCCGAGCTGTGCGACCTCTTCGTGCAACCGCGCCCCGGTGGCGATTTCGCGCTGGCGATGGGCATGGCGCGCTGGCTCTTCGATCACGGCGCGACGGACCCGCGCGCCGCGGACTACTGCGAGCATCTCGACGAGTACAGCGCGCTGGTGCATGGCCGCACGGCGGAGGCTTGGGCCGCCCTGGCGGACGTGCCGGCCGCGGATCTCGCGCGTCTCGCGGAGGCCTACGGCATGCGTGCCCCCGCGGCGATCCTCGTCGGCTGGGGCCTCGGGCGCCGGCGCAACGGCGCCACGACGACGCGCGCGATCGACGCGCTGGGCGCGATCTCCGGCAATCTGGGCATTCCCGGCGGCGGCGTCTCCTATTACTTCAAGCGGCGCGGTGCCTTCGACACGGACTTCGTGCGCGGCCTGCAGGTCGCACCACGCAGCTTCGCGGAGGCGCGCCTCGGGCGCGAGCTGCTGGAGGCGGCGGACGGCGACGCCCTCGGCCCGGTGCGCGCGATCTGGGTCACCGCGGGAAATCCCGTCGCGATGCTGCCCGACAGCGCCAGCGTGCGCGCGGCCTTCCTGCGCAGCGACTTCAATGTCGTGGTGGACACGCACCCGACCGACACGACCGATGTCGCGGACCTCGTGCTGCCGACTCTCACGCTGCTCGAAGACAGCGATGTGCTCGGCGCCTACGGCAATCACTTCCTGCGCGTGTCGCAGCCCGCGCTCGCCGCACCCGGCGCGCACGACGCGCACGACGCGCACGACGGCGCGTCGGCCCTCGAGCCGGATGCGGAGTCGGCGGGGCCGCGCCACGAGCTGCACATCTGGCAGCAGCTGGCGGCGCGGCTCGATCCGGGTCTCGGGCGCGAGCTGGCGGGCAGCATCGAGGACTGGAAGCGGCGCCTCACGACGCGCCTGCACCGCGCGGGCGTCACGCTGGAAGCGCTGCGCGAGAAGCCGGTGCGCAATCCCTTCGCGGCACAGGTGCTGTTCGAGGGCCGGCGTTTTCCCACGCCGAGCGGCAAGGTGAATCTTCTCACCGAGGCAGCGCTGCCCGCACCGGTGACGCAGCCCGACTTTCCGCTGACGCTCATGGCCACGTCCACGCCCAGGGCACAGTCCTCGCAGTGGTCGGTCACGCTGCCGGACGGACCCGCGGAGCTGCTCGTGCATCCGGAGTCCGCCGCCGGCTTCGGCGACGGCGAGCGCGCGCTGCTGGAGAGCCGTGTCGGCGCGCTGGCCGTCGTCGTGCGGCACGACGCCACGCTGCGCCTCGATGTCGTCTGGATGCCGAAGGGTGGTTCGCTGCGCGACGGCCGCTGCGCCAACCTGCTCGTCGCCGCCGTCGAGTCCGATCTCGGCGGCGGCGCGGCCTACTACGACGAACTCGTGCGCCTGCGCCGGGACGAGCCCCCGTGCTGATCTCGCCATCGGCCGGCGCGACAGGCCTCGCACTCTCGTGATCGAGGAGCCGCCGCGAAGACGCGCCGGCTCGCTGCGCTATGGCCTGCCGGGCGTGCTCCTCGTGGCCGCGCTGGCGGCTTGGGGACTGCAGGCCTGGCACGACGCGGAGCCGGAGGCATCGTCCGCTCCCGCGGGTGTGCTGCGACGCGAGTCGGCGTCGACGCCTGCCGACGAACGGCCGCTGCAGCCCGCCGCGCTGCCGGACGCCGCGCGCGAGATCGAGTCCCTGCCCGACGGCAGCGATGAGGGCCTCGCCGCCGCTCGCCGCAACTTTCTGGTGCTGGAGTGGTGGGGCGTGCCGCCGTCTCACGAGACTCCGCGCCTGCCGTGCACGGTCATCGTGGTGGACGGCGAGGATCGCCCCGTGAGCGGTGCGACCATCGAGATGCGGTCCGCAGACATGTCCGGGCAGCACGTCACCTGGCTCACCGATGAGCACGGCCAGAGCACGCTCACGCCGCAGGGTTCTTCCTCGCTGCTTGCCTCGCTCTCGGGAGTCGGCTGTTCGGGGCTTGTCCGTGCGTGGTCGCGCAACAAGGATCAGCCGCGCACGGTCCTCCTGCCGCTGCAGCCGGAGGTGTCCCTGCGGGGGCGCGTCGTGACGGGCGACGGCCAGCCCTGTCCGAACGTGTCCGTGTTCTCATACTCCGCCACCGAGCATCGGAAGTTCCCCGCGGAGCATCCGCAGCCGACGTTCGAACGTCGCACCGATGCGCAGGGGCGCTTCTCCCTGGATGCGCATGTCGCCGATGGCTTCGTCGTGGAAGCCGTCCGGGACGAGCTTCGCAGCGAGACCGTGCCGATCACCGAGGAACTGGCGCGGCGCGAGCTGGTGCTGGTGCTTCCCTCGCAAGCGCCGGAGACAGGTCTGCGAGGCATCGCGCTGAACGCGCAGGGCGAGCCGATGCCTGGCCTGGGCGTGATGTTCTGGAAGGAGGGCATTGCGCACGGCAACGAACTCGTCTCGGCCAGGCGGCACGCCGCCGCCGCCGACAGCCCGCCATGGTTTACCGACACCGGGTTGAGCGACGCGATCAACACGATCAACACGATCAGAACGGACGAGAGCGGCGCCTTCCACGGGAGCAGCGTGTCGCGAACGAAGGGCTGGCTCACGATGGCAGCCGGCGGGCCTCCGATCCAGACTCCGCAGCGCGTCACCGCGGAGACGTCTGCGCGCCAGGAGCCTCTGGTGCTGCGTGCCTGTGCGCCGGCGATCATTGCCGGGCAGTTGCTGGATCCGCAGGGCAAGCCGCTCGGCAATGCCATCGTGTGGACGGTTTCCCACTGGCCGGACGACACGCCGGCGGCCATGGCGTGGGCCGTGCCCTCCGACGCGGCGTTCGGGTCGGCGTCCGCTTCGGTGGATGTCCATGGCCGCTTCGTGCTGCCCGGCCTGCATCCCGACGCGCGCTTCGACATCGCCTTCGAGGGCTACGACGGGCGGCTCACGTGCCGCGGCGTCGTGCCGGATGTCGCCGCGGGAAACACGAGCCTGCGAGTCGTCGTCGGCGCCGATCGATGGTTGACGGGGTCCATCCGGGCGACGGTCACGTCGGCGCTCACCGGCGCCGTCATCGAGTCGTTGAAAATCCGCGTGCGCCGCCCTCAGGTGGACGAGGTCTCGCCGGCGCTGGAGGACGTGACGGCCGATCTCGTCTCCGGCGTCCGCCGCATCACCGCTCTGCGCGAGGGTGAGGCGTGCGACGTGCTCGTGAGTGCCAAAGGTTTCGGCTCCGCGGTGGTGCGCGACGTCGTCGCGACGAGCGCGGGCACGCCGATCGCGATCGCGCTGCCCGAGCTGGGGGCGCTGCACTGCACGCTCGACGCGGGCGGCGCTCCCGTGCCGTGGGCTGTGGTCCTGGCCACGCCGCTGGATCGCTCGGAGTTTCATCTCGAGCCTGCGTCGGCGCTCAGCACGCGCTCGGATGCGGCCGGACGCGCATCCTTCGACGCCCTGGATCCGGGGCGCTGGCGCGTCGTCGCCGTGAGCGGCGACAGGCGCGTCCGGCACGAGGTTGTCGTGGCGCCCGGTGAGGTGGCCACCGAGTCGTTCGAGCTGAACTGAGCCTGTGCGCATGCCGGGTAGGATGCGCGTGATGCCGGCAGCTCACGACACGACAGGCTCAGCGGGACGCGCGACACCGCTGCTCCTCGTGCTCGCCAGTGCGGCGGCCGCGCTGCTGCTCGGGCTCGCGCTGCTCGCGCATCATGAGGGGGACGAGTCGCCGGCGCAGGTCGCCTCGGTTCTCGCGCCGCCGGAGCCGGGCGCGCGCGACGGGGTGCTCACGTCCGCGCCGCCGGTCGTTCCGCCGGCGCTGCGCGAGTCGCTCGAGCTGCGTCCCGCGGCGGTCCCGCAGCCGGCACGCGACGCGAACGAGACCTGGCGGCGGGGCCGCGCCCGCAACCAGCCCTACGTCGCGCGGCGCTGGGATCCCGCGGAGGCCGGCGAGGGCGCGGCGTGCGAGCTCCTCGTCGTGGACGGCGCCGACCGTCCCGTCGCCGCTGCGCGCGTCGAGGTGCTGACGCTGTCCACCGTGGAGCGCGGTGCGCTGGCGATCGTCCTCGACCTGCTGACCGACGAGCATGGCCGCTGCCTCGTGCCGGCGCAGGGGCAGGCCCCGCTGCTGCGCGTGTCGCTCGCGGGCACGGGCTGTTCGGGCGTCCTGCAGTTGACGACCTACGCCACGCGGGCCGGAGCGCCGCGCCTGCTCGTCGTGCCGCTGCAGCCCGAGTTCCAGGCCACCGGTCGCGTGCTCTACGCGAACGGCAGTCCGGCGCCCGGCGTGCTGGTGACGGTGCAGGCGCCGCAGTATGCGGCGGCTTCGTCGCACGTCCCGCCGGCGCTGACCTCGGACGCGACGGGCCGCTTCCACTTCGAGGCGCATCTGGGCGACGGACTCATCGTGCGCGCCGAGGACGGCGACCTGCTGAGCGACTGGCTCGGCAGCCGCGAGATGTTCGAGCAGCGCGACGGCCTCGTGCTGCGCCTGCCCGGCAGCAAGCGCCTGCTCGGCGTCGTGCTCGACGGTGACGGTATCCCGGTGCCGCGGGCAACGATCGTCTTCCTGCCGGACGACGGCGCGGACGCGATGCTCGACCCGGACGCGCGCAGGATGGCGGGCGGCGGCGTGCGCCTGCAGACCGACGCGCAGGGGCGCTTCGAGCTGGCGCTGCGCCTGCCCGGCAGCGGCGTGCTGTGGTCGCTGTCGCCCGCGTGCGAACTCGACGAGCCGCTGCACGTGACGGTGCCGCCGGAGCTCGACCGCGTGGAGGTCGTGCTGCGGCCGCGCTTCATCCCGCCCGCCGAGCGCGAGGCGCTGCACATCATCAGCGGTCGCGTCATGGATGCCGAAGGGCGGCCCATGCCACGCGCCGTCCTCAGCGCCGCATGGACGCCGGCCGCGGACTCGCGCCTCGCGGCATTGCGGGACGACAGCCTGAAGCTCGTCTCCACCGCTGCGGATGACGACGGCCGCTTCGTCCTGCGAGGACTGATGCCGCACCAGCTCTACAGCGTGATGGCGCAATCTCCGCGAGCCGGCAGGGAGGGCTCCGCGGACGACGCGGCAGACGGCGCGGCGGACGGCACGGCAGACGGCACGGCAGACGACGCGGTGGACGGCACGGCCGACGAGCCGGCGGCCAGCGCCTCGGCGCTTCCTCCGGAGTGGGAGCGCGTGCTGCTCCACGACGTGCCGGCCGGCATGACCGACCTGACGATCGTGGTGAGCGACGAAGATCGCAGGGACGCGGCGATCGAGTTGCTCGTCGTGGATGCGGCCACCTCGCAGCCCGTGACGGAGTTCAATGTCCTGTTGCTGCCGCTGCTGTCGGAGCGCCTCACGGGCAGCCTGACCTCGCGCGGTATCCGGGATGCGGCCGGACGCTTTCGCCAGGACGGGCTGCAGGCGAGCGCGCGCCACGAGTTCGCGATCGGCGCCGCGGGTTTCGCCCCGGAGCATCTCGAGGGCGTGGCGCCGCAGCGTGATGCGCGGCCCGTCACGGTGCGCCTGCAGCGCACGGGCTCGCTGCACGCCACGCTCGTCGGCGACGGCGGCCCCGTGGCCGGCGCCTTCGTGGAGGCCGAGGCGCTCGGTGCGCCGGCTTCGTCGTGGATCACCGGCACACGCACCTCGGCGCGCACCGACACCGACGGCGTGCTGCGCCTCGACGACCTGCGTCCCGGCCGCTGGCTCCTGAGCTGCGAGCACGACGGCCGGACCTCCCGCACCACGGTGGATGTGGCCTCCGGCGCGACGACGGAAGCGAACTTCACGCTGCGCTGACCGAGCTGGCGCCGCGCATCGCTGGCGGTGCTGCCCTGCGCGTTTCGTAGTCTTGCGGGGCATGAGCCACGCCCGCGATGCCCGCCACGCCAGTCACGTCACGCATCTGGAAGCCGCCATCGACGGCACGCTGCTCCCGGCGCGCAGTCTGCAGAGCGTGCACGCCGGGCGGCCGCTGTGGGTGCGCTACGACTTGCCGCGCCTCGCCGCCGAGTGGGATGCGGACCGCTGGCGCGCGGCGCTGAAGACGCGCGCGCCCTCGCTCTGGCGCTACCGCGAGCTGCTGCCCTTCGAGCGCGAGGAGAACATCGTGTCGCTCGGCGAGACGATGACGCCGCTCGTCGAGTGCCCGCGGCTCGCGGCGGCGTTCGGCGTCGCGCGCCTCGTCGTGAAGGACGAGAGCCGGCTGCCGACGGGCTCGTTCAAGGCGCGCGGCATGGCGCTCGCCGTGAGCATGGCGAAGGAGCTGGGCGTCACGCGCGTCGCGCTGCCGACTGCCGGCAACGCGGGCGGCGCGCTGGCGGCGTACGCGGCGCGCGCCGGCATGGAGGCCTTCGTCTTCATGCCGGAGGACACGCCGGCGGTGAACCGCTGCGAGGCCGCGCTCTTCGGCGCGCACGCCTTCACGGTGAACGGCCTCATCACCGACTGCGGCGCGATCGTGCGCGAGGGCGCCGCGCGCTGCGGCTGGTTCGACATGAGCACGCTCAAGGAGCCGTATCGCATCGAGGGCAAGAAGACGATGGGCCTGGAGCTCGCGGAGCAGCTGGACTGGCGCCTGCCCGGCGTGATCCTCTATCCGACCGGCGGCGGCACCGGCCTCATCGGCATGTGGAAGGCCTTCGGCGAACTCTTCGAGCTGGGCTTCCTCGCGGACACGTCGATGCCGCGCCTCTATTCCTGCCAGTCCTCGGGCTGCGCGCCGATCGCCGCGGCCTTCGACGCCGGTGAGCGCTTCGGAGTCGACCCCGAGTCGCCGAACACCATCGCGTCGGGCCTGCGCGTGCCGCGGGCCGTCGGCGACTTCATGATCCTCGACGCCGTGCGCGCCAGCGGCGGCCGCGCCATGTCCGCCGACGAGGCCGGCATCACGGGCTGGATGCGGCAGGCGATGGAGCTGGAAGGCCTGTCGCTCTGCCCCGAGTCCGCCGTGTGCCTCGGCGTGCTGCAGCGCGCGCTGGCCGCCGGCCACATCCGCCGCGACGAGACCGTGGTGCTCTTCAACACCGGCGCCGTGCAGAAATACGTGGAGGTCATGGAGGCGGCCACCGGCGCGCTGCCGCGCGTGGACAAGTCCGCCGTGAACTGGGACGCGATCGCGGCGGCGGGCGGGTCGCGCGAGCCGCCGCGGCAGTGCCCGGTGCCGTCGGCTTGACGCGCCGCCCGCACGCGCACGCCGCGCACGCCGCGGACGTTGCGGGCCGCGCGGCGACCGTGCTGCTTGCGGCGCTCGCCGGCGTCCTGCTCGTGGCGGCCCTGCTGTGGTGGCCGAGGTCGCCCGCGGCAGGAGCGAGGCCCGCGCGCTCGGCGGGCCCAGCGTCCGTGACGGCCGTCACCGCGCTGCATGCCGAGGCGGCTGCGGCCGGGACGCTCGCTGTCGCCACCGCTGCCGCCACCGCTGCCGACGCCGAAGACGGAGCAGCCGACGCGCGCGCCGGCCGCCTCTCGCTGCTCGTTCTGAGCGCCGCGGGCCAGCCCCTGAGGTTGGCGCGCGTCGCGTTGTGGCCGCCCGGTCCGGTCAGCATGGGAGACGACTGGCCGCCGCACGAACCCTTGCGCGTCGCCACGACGGATGCGGGCGGTCGCTGCGTGCTGCTCGTGAACGCGCCGGACCAGCAGCTCGTCGCGGACAGGGACGGGGCCGGAACCAGCGGCCTGTGGTCGGTCGCCGAAGCGCGAGCCGCCGCGGATGCCAGCGGCCTGGTGTCGCTGATGCTGCAGCCGCCTGCGCTGGTGAGCGGTTCCGTGCAGCGTGCGGACGGCCGCCCCGCGCGGGACACGCTGGTGCTGTGTGCGTCGGCTGGCACGCCCGCCGGTCCGGGCCGCGCGCGCCTGCCCGATCCGCTGCGCACCGATGCGCACGGCGAGTTCAGGCTGCTGCTCGACCCCGGCGGCTTGTTCCGCATCATGGCCAGCGCGGGCGGCGTCTTCTCGCCCGAGGAGCGCGTCACGGCGCGCGCCGGCGAAAACACGCGGCTCACGCTGGCCTTCACGGCGGACTACGCCATCGCCGGACTGCTGCTCGACCCCGAAGGCCGTCCCGCAGCGAGCGGCCACGTGACGTGCTGGGCCGACGCGCAGCTCGCGCACCACGAACAGGGCCAGGCGCCCGAGGATCGGCCGTCGCCGCAGGACAATTCGGCGCCCGTGAGCGAGGGCCAGTTCCGCATCGCGCTCGCAGCGCCCGGTCGCTACACGCTGGTGGCCGCCGACGGCCTGAACGCGCCGAGCGCGGCCCTGCACGTGGATGTCACCGAGCTGCAGCCAAAGCCCGTCGTCACGCTCATGCTCGGAGAGCCGGCCCTGATTTCCGGCACGGTGCTGTCCGCTGATGGTGAGCTGCTGCACTCCGCGATCGTGACAGCCGTGCCCGCCGCGTGGCGCTTCGAACACGAGGAAGCCGGTGCGCCCGACGCGACGGCGTTGTATGGCGCGCGCCTCACCGGCACGAACGAACGCGGCGAGTTCGTGCTCGGCGGCCTGCATCCCGCGGCCAGCTATCGACTCACCGTGCAGTGGTCCGAGGACGGGCACGGCGCGACGCCGCAGGAGGCCAGGGCTTCCGCGCGCGGGCCTCTGGGCGCGGTGCTTCCCGACGTACCGGCCGGCAGCTCCGAACTGCGCGTCATCGCCACCGCCGAGTCGCGCGACGACGGCGTCCTCACGGGGCGCGTGATGTCCGCCGAACCCGACGCGAAGGTCGCGGGGCGGAGAGTCGTCGCCTATCACGCCAACCCGCTCGACGGCAGCATCCAGCCCGGCCCGGGCACGACCACCGACGCCGACGGGAGCTTCCGCCTCGACCACCTGAGCATCGGCGAACGCTATGCGCTGAGCGTGGCCGATGTCGGCCGCGGATGGTCCACGAGCCTCACCGAGGAGGACTGGTTCACGCTGACCGCGACGACGGGCGAGCGCGTCGTGCAGGTCGTGCGGAGCGCAAGTCTGGCGGTCAGCGTCCGCGACGAGGCGGGCACGCCGATCCCGGGCGCGACCGTCAGCGTGCGTTGCATCGGCGCGCCGGAGCGGGCCGATCGCTGGGCGCCGATCCGCAGCGACGAGCAGGGGCGCGTCGTCTTCGGAGAGCTCGCGCCGGGCCGCTACGAGCTGCGCGCGACCCGCGGTGCGTGGCAGCGCACGCTCACGGCGGACTTCACGGACGGCGAACAGGCCTCCGTCACGCTGGCCCTGCAGCGGCAGGACTGAGCGCCTCGGGCGCGGGGCGACGGTGCTGTCCGCGGGCTGCCCGAAGCGCGGCGCGCGCGCGCGCTCACTCGCCTGTGCCGCGTTCTCAGGGCAGCTTGAGGCGCTGCTTGCCGTACACCAGCGTGTCCAGCATGTCGAGCAGCTGGCCGGCGAAGCGCATGCGCAGCTGCAGGTCCTGCGCGTCGACCGGCACGTCGTAGACCAGCTCCGTGGTGCACACGCCGCCGGGCGGCAGCGCGCCGGCGCAGCCGCTGGCGCGCGAGGCGCGCAGGTATTTCTGCGCTTCGGGAGCCACCTCGAACTCGCGGCCGCGCTTGTCCACGAGGCGCAGGTAGCGGTCCTCGAACTGGAAGTTCACGCGCCGTGCGTGATTGCTGATGCGCACCTGCACCAGGACGAACACGCCCTTGGCGCCGATGTGCGACGGGCCCTCGCCAAGCCCCGGCCGCCTCTCGCTGGAGACCAGCGTCGCGCCGAAGTCGTCGAGGTGGATCTCGTCGCCGACTCCGCCCACGAAGGCGACCGACGGCATGGACCGGTACTGGTACAGCGCCACCGCGCCGAGGACCAGCAGCAGCAGCATGAGCATCGCGACGCGCATCAGTTTCATGGCGACTCTCCCGGTGAGGACGGCCGACGATAGCAGACCCCGCGCGCGGGCTGGCATGCCTTGCGCAGCTCGCGCAACCGGCTCCCGCGGTCATGCCGTCGCGCCGTTGTGCCGTCGCGTGACGCGGACGGTGCGCCTCGCGGATGGTGCGCGACGCGGACCGTCCGCCGTCGCGCGGCGCCTCAGTCGCGGACGAGCGCCAGCACCAGCACCGTGTCCGATCCGCTGCCGAAGCGGGCGCGCTCGACGAAGCGGCCGCCCGTCAACCAGTGGGGGGCGGCGCGCTGCACGGACTGCTCGTCGAGCACGAGCAGCGCGACGTCGTGGCGCGTCAGCTTGTCGAGGAGCTCCGCATCGAAACACGGCAGCGCGACCTCGAGCACCGGGCGGCCGCTGTAGAAGCTGTCCTTGCGCCGCTCCACCGCGAGGCGCTGGCCGGGCTGCGTGTGTTGCGCGGCCCACGCGAGGGCGGCGAGGCGGGGCTCCGAGCCGACATGCCGCGGCCGCACGCCGGCGACGGCATGCGCCGCCAGCACCAGCACGAGCGCGATGCGCAGGGACACTCCTGCCACGCGGCGGCCGGCCGTGCCCGAGCCGTGGGTGCGCGCGGCACGCCAGGCGCCGGCCAGCGTCCACAGCCGGACGAGGCCCGCGCCGGCCAGCGGCAGCAGCAGCACCGTGGCCAGCAGCGTGTGCCGCGCACTGAGCCCGTGGCTCAACCATGAGTGCAGCGCGGCGATCACGAACCACGCGCCGACCAGGGCGAGCGTCGCCTTTGCCATGCCGCGTCGGCTGCGCCAGAGCAGCGCCAGTCCGACGAGTGACAGCAGCGCGGTGTCCACGCGCAACGCAGCGATGAGCACGGCGGCCGCATGCACCACGGACGGCAGCAAGGCCGCGAGGGCGCCGCGCTCCGTCGTCGCATCATCGTCCCTGTCTTCCGCGTCAGCCGACGTGTCAACGCCCGGATCGACTCGCGCCCCGTGCGCTCCGTGCGCCGCGGGCGCCGCGGGCGGCTCCGTGGCGGCGATCTGCGTGTCGTCGGTCGACGCGGCGGGGAGGCTGGAGGCCGTGGCGCCCGAGGCCCCTGCGTCTTCGGCGGTGCGGCGCACGCCCTCGGGCATCGCGGTCACGGCGCCGGCCGGGGCCCGGTAGACCACAGGGCTGGCGAGCGGACAGCCGGCGGGCAGCGCCCACTCCGCGCCGGCCTCGCTCAGGCCGACGGCCGCGAACGACGGCTTGAGCGACAGTCCCCAGCGCCCGGACAGATCATGCAGCGCCCACACATACGGCAGCACGCAGACGGCGGTGCCGACAAGGAAGCACGCCAGGCCGGTGCTCGCACGCACGACATCCGGTCTCGGCCCGGCGGCAAGTGAGTGTCCCGTCGCGTGCGTCTCGGCCGACGCCGCCCGCACGCCCGGCACGCCCGGCACGCCCGACGCGCCCGACGCGCCCGACGCACTGGGCACGCCGGCCACCACCGACGGGGCGCGGCGCGTGACGGCGACCAACCACCACAGGACGGCGACGCCGACGAGGAACAGTCCCTCGGGCCGTGCGAGGTAGGCGAGGCCGGTGAGCAGGCCGGCCAGTGCGAGGCGTCGTCGGCAACCGCCGCGCTCGCTGGCGGCCAGCAGCGTGGCGAAGGCCAGCGCCACCAGTGCGAGGAAGAGTCCGTCGCTCTGGATGTCCGAGGTCGTGATGGCCAGGCGACCGTGCACCGCGGCAAGCAGCGCCGCCACCTCGGGCACCGCGCGTTGCCCCGGAAAGAGGCGGGCGGCCAGCGCGCGAACCGCGAGCACGATCGACAGCGCGGAAAGAATCGACACGGCGAGCGCGGCGTGCAGCACGCTGCGGGCGAGCGGCGTCGCCAGCGCCGTCGCCGCCGCGTAGAGCGGGTGATAGGGGTGCGACAGCGCGCCCGGCAGGTCGCCCTCCAGCAGTCGCCCGGCCTGCCAGAGAAAGTCCGGGCCGTCGTTGGTCATGACCACCGCGCCGTGCCAGGCCAGCAGGCGCAGCGCGGCGGCGAGCGCGAGGATCGCGGGCAGGATCCAGCGCGGCGGCGACGGGCTCATGCGCCGCAGTGTGGTGCGGTGGATGTCGTGGTGCAAGCGCGGACGCCGCGCCGGGTGCAAGTGCGCTGCGAGCCGGTTAGCCTGTCGCCCATGTCGATGCGCCGGGCAGAGGTCCTCGTCGCGGCGCTGTTGTCCGCCTGCGTGCTCGGCGCTCAGGTGCTGCTGCCGCGCGTGTTCTCCGTGCTGCTCTGGTACCACCTCGCGTTTTTTGCGGTGAGCCTCGCGCTGCTGGGATATGCGGCGGGCGGCGTGGTCGTGCGGCGCGCAGTCCGCAGGACGGGGCTGCGTGGCGGCGGCCTGAACCTGCCGCGGCTCGCGGCGCTGGCCGCGATCGCGCTGCCGCTGGCGCTCATCGTCGTCGTGAAGCTGCCGCTCGACCCGACGGCCCTGCTCGCCGACTGGTCCGCGCCCGGTGTGCTGCTCGCGATGGGTCTGCTCCTCGCCGTGCCCTTCGCGCTGCTGGGCACGCTTATCTGTGCGCTGCTGGACCGCGCAGGCGAGGGGCTCGCCCCGACCTACGCGGCGACCTTTCTCGGCGGGGCCGCCGGCGCCGCGCTGACGGTGGCGGCGATGGATTTCATCGAGCCGGCCACGGTGCTCGCCGCGCTGGCGGCGCTGCCACTCGTCGGCGCGATGCTGCTCGCGAAGGCGCAGGTCGGCGGCGCACCGGCCATCGCGAGCGCCGCGGGTCGCGGCAGCCTGGCGGGGCGCGTCGTCGCGGTGGCGGTCATTGCGCTGCTGCTGCTCGCGCCGGACGAGGTGCTGCCGGTGGACAGTCGCAAGCACTACCCGCACGTGCCACCCGAGCGCGTGATCGCCGAAGAATGGAACAGCTTCTCCCGCGTCACGCTCTACGAGAACCCTGAGCACCAGGGGCTCTGGGCGCTGCCGCCGTCCTGCACGGCACCGCTGCCGGACACGAAGGGCATCGCGATCGACGCCTGGGCGATCACGCCGGTGCTGCGGCGCGTGCCCGGCGCCGACAACGATGCGGTGCTGCCTTACTACCCGCCGACGCTCTTCTACGAGGGCGCCGCGCCGGGCTTCGACGCGCTGGTCATCGGCGCAGGCGGCGGCATCGACGTGCAGGCCGCGCTGGCGGCAGGCGCGCGACACGTCACCGCGGTGGAGCTCAACCCGCTCATCGTGGACGCCGTGCGCGAACGTTTCCGCGCCTGGACCGACGGCCTGTACGACGACCCGCGCGTGGAGGTCGTCGTCGGCGAGGGTCGCGCCTTTCTCGAGCGCGACACCCGCCGCTATGACCGCATCGTCCTCTCGGGCGTGGACACGTTTGCGGCGACGGAGGCCGGCGCCTTCGCGCTGTCGGAGAACTTCCTCTACACGACCGAGGCCTTCGCGACCTACCTGCGACACCTGCAGCCCGGCGGCGTGCTGGGCATGACGCGCTGGTGGTTCGAGCCGCCGCGCCAGACGCTGCGCCTCGCGCTCACCGCCGCGAAGGTGCTGCGCGAGCAGGGCGTGGCGCAGCCCGGGCTGCGCATTTTCATCGCGCGGGCCGAGCTGAACTCGCTCTTCCTGCTGCGCAACGGCGACTTCGACTCGGCGATGATCGCCCGGCTGCGGGCGGCCTGCGAACAGCGCGGCGCTGCGCCGATGTTCGGGCTCGACACGCCCAGCCATCAGACCTACCTCGCCGCGCTCCTGCCGCCCGACCCCACGCACTTCATCGCCACCTACCCTTACGACGTGGAGCCCACCACCGACGACCGGCCCTTCTTCTTCGAGTACAGCCGGCTGGGCACGCTCTTCGGCGCGGAGGGTGACTGGGTCCGCGACCGCATGGGCGGGCAGGAAGTGCTCGTGGCCAGCTTCGCGGTGCTGGCGCTGCTCTGCGTGCCGCTGCTGCTGCTCGCGCGCGGCACGCGGCGTCCCGGAGAGGCTTCGGGATGGGACGCGCCCGGCGCCCACGCGCGAGGGCCGAGCGAGTCTGCCGGCGGCATCGTGCTGCCCTTCGTGCTGCTCGGCTTCGGCTACCTCGCCGTCGAGCTGCCGCTCATGCAGCGGCTGGCGCTGCCGCTCGGGCATCCGGTGTTCGCCGTGGCCGTCGTGCTCGTGGCGCTGCTCGTGTGGTCGGGACTCGGGGCGCTGCTCGCCTCGCGCGTGCCGTCGGCGCGGACGGCGTCGGTGCTGCCGTGGGTCGCTCTGCTTGCGGCGGTCGTCATCTCCGGGCTGCTGGTCGGCGGGCACGATGCGCTCGTCGCCGCGATCGCGGGCATGCACCAGTCTGAGCGCGTGGCCGCGGTCATCGCCTACCTCGCACTGCCGGGGCTGCTGCTCGGCATGCCCTTTCCGCTGGCCGTGCGCGCGCTGCTGTCGCGCGGCGGGCGTGGCGCTGCTGCCGCCGACGGAATTTTCCTGTCGACGGCCTTCCTCGGCAACGGCCTGGCCTCCGTGCTCTGCGGGCCGCTGGCCACGATGCTGGCGATGGAGGTCGGTTTCCGAGTGACGCTTCTGTGCGGAGCCGGTTGTTACGCAGGGGCAGCACTGCTGTGGTGGCGGCGGCTGCCAGCGGTATCATCCGCCGAATGATCCGGGTGCTGCGTGGTGCGCGAGCACGGCAACGCAGCGACTCCACGGCGGCGCACGGCAGCCCAGGCTGGCGCGGTCGGCCACGATGTTCCACGATGTCGCAGCGAGGAAAGCAGTTCCGTGCCGGAGACGTCCCCGTTGCCGCCCGTTCCGCAACTCACGCTGGTGGCGCCCGTGCGAAACGAGCAGGAGAACCTGGGGCCGCTCTACGCACGCGTCGTCGAGATCTTCGACGGGCGCCTGCCCTTCGAGTTCGTGCTGGTGGACGACGGCAGCACGGATCGCTCCATCGAGATCATCCGCGAGCTGGCGGCGCGTGACCCGCGCGTGCGCGGCGTGATCTTCGAGCGCAACTGCGGGCAGACGGCGGCGATGGCGGCGGGAATCCGCGCGGCGCGCGCGCCGGTCGTCGCGACTCTGGACGCCGACATGCAGAACGATCCTGGCGACATTCCTGCGATGCTCGCGCTGCTGCCCGGCCACGACGCGGTCGTGGGCTTCCGCATGAAGCGCATGGACACGGCCGTGCGCCGCTGGAGCAGCAAGCTGGCCAACCGCATCCGCAACCGGGTGACGCACGACTCCGTGCGCGACACCGGCTGCTCGCTGAAGGTCTTCCGCACCGAGGCCATCCAGTCCATCCCGCTCTTCGAGGGCATGCACCGCTTCCTGCCGACGCTGCTGCGCTACCACGGTTACGACGTCATCGAGCACGGCGTCAGCCACCACCCGCGCACGGCCGGCACGAGCAAGTACGGCCTGCGCAACCGCGCCTGGCGCGCAACCAAGGACCTCATCGCGGTGGCGTGGATGCGCCAGCGGGCCATTCGCATTCCCATCCGCGAAGTCATCGAGGCCCCCGGCAGGGCGCCGTCCGCCGGGTCGGCGGTTGCGGGCGTGCCCGCTGCGCCGGTGGCCCGGAGCGGGGGCTCGCGCGGCTGATCAGGCCGGGGGCTTGTCGGCCAGTCCGGAGGCGGAGCCGGGACGAGAGCCGCGCTTGCCGCGACGCTTGCCCTGCGCGTCGGCGGGCTGCGCGGGATGCCACTGCACCGGCGGCTGCCGGCCGGTCATCTCGAACAGGAAGCGGCTCGGCATCGACGGCACGCGCTGGCCGTACTTCGCGCGCGAGCCGCAGAAGGTCAGCGTGAGCTGGTGCTGCGCGCGCGTGATGCCGACGTACATGAGCCGCCGCTCCTCGTCCACGGTGTCGGTGTCCACCGAACGCTGGTGGGGGAGCAGGCCCTCCTCGACGCCCACGAGGTAGACGCGCGGAAACTCCAGGCCCTTGGCTGCGTGCAGCGTCATGATCGTGATCGCGCTGCGCGTGCCGTCGGCGGCGGTGCCCTTGTCGTCGTCGCGGTCGTCCTCGGCATTGAGCGCGACGCGCTGCAGGAACTCCGCCAGCGTCGGGGCCGCCGCGCGCCGCACGTAATTCTCCGCGAAGTTCACGACTTCCTCGACGGCCGACCAGCGTTCCTCGCGGATCTTCGCCTCGGTGTAGAGCCGGTCGATCTCCACGCGGTAGTCCACCGCCGCGAGCAGCTTGCGGACGTGCGCGACGAGGCCCTTGCCGGGATCGGCGCGCCCCAGTTCCGCCAGCGTCGCCCGCAGCGCGAGGCCGGCCTGCACGGCGACGGGCGGCACGTCGGGCACGGTGGCCGCGGCATCCACCGCGCGGCCGAAGGACACGCCGTGCTCGGTGGCCCACGCGATGAGTTTGTCGATGGAGGCCTTGCCGATGCCGCGCGCAGGGCAGTTGATGATGCGCAGCAGCGAGACCTCGTCGTCGGGGTTGGCCAGCAGCCGCAGGTAGGCGAGCACGTCGCGCACCTCCTTGCGGTCGAAGAAGGACGGCCCGCCGACGAGCACGTAGGGCTGGCCCGCCGCGCGCAGCGCCGCCTCGAAGGCGCGCGTCTGCACGGCGGCCCGCACGAGGATGGCGAACTCTCCCGGCTGAGCGCCGCGCTCGCGCAGCGACACGATGTCGCGCACGATGTGGTCCGCTTCCGCGGCCTCGTCTTCCACCGGTTTCACGGTCGGGGAATCGCCATCGCCCAGCGCGGAGTGCAGCTGCTTGTCGTGGCGGTCGGGGTTGTGCGCGATGACCGTGTTCGCGGCGGTCAGGATCTGCGCCGTGCTGCGGTAGTTGGTCTGCAGGCGCACGACGTGCGCGTCGGGGAAGTCGTCCTTGAAGCCCAGGATCTTGGAGACGTCCGCGCCGCGCCAGCCGTAGATGGACTGGTCATCATCGCCGACGACACAGAGGTTCCTGTGCCGCGCGGCGAGCCGCTGCACGATCTGGTACTGCGGGGCGTTGGTGTCCTGATACTCGTCCACGAGCACGTGGTGGAAGCGGTCCTGCAGCGCGGCGAGCACCTCGGGGCGCTCGGCGAGCAGGCGCACCGTGAAGATCAGCAGATCGTCGAAGTCCAGTGCGCGCGTGCGGCGCAGCTGCTCGTCGTAGCGCTCCCAGGCGCGCGCGATGAGGGCATCGTGCGTGCCGCGCCGCTGGCGTGCGGTCTCGCGCGGCCCGCCGCCGCCACGTCCGGCCGCGCCGCTGCTCGCGCCGCCGGCCGGCCCGCCGCGCCCGAACGTGTCCGGCGTCTGCAGGCGGTTCTTCGCGAGCGAGATGGCGGACTGCAGCGCCGAGGGGTGCAGCGTGGTCTCGGGCACGCGCAGGTCGCGCAGCACGCCCTTGAGCGTGGCGAGCTGGTCGGATGCATCGCAGATCGCGAGCTGGCGCGGCAGCCCGAGCGCCTCGCCGAACTCGCGCAGCGTGCGCAGGCAGAAACCGTGGAAGGTGCCGACGGTCAGCGCCGCCGCCGCGTCGCGGCCGACGAGCTTCCCCAGGCGCTCCTTCATCTCCTTCGCGGCCTTGTTGGTGAAGGTGACCGCGAGCACGTGCTCCGGCGACAGGCCGCACGCCAGCATGTAGGCGATGCGCACCGTGATGACGCGCGTCTTGCCGGTGCCGGCGCCGGCGAGCACGAGCAGCGGGCCCGACGTCGTGGTGACGGCCTGCGCCTGGTCGGCGTTGAGGCCCGCGAGCAGCCGCTTCGCCGCGGGCGTGACGGTCAGCTTCCCGAGCGCCGTCGCCGCAGGGGCCTTGCGCGGCTTGTCGACGGCGGAGGACGAACGCGGTCTGCGGGATGGCATCGGGGACGCGTCCGGGTGCGGGAGCGGCGTACTCTAGGCACCTCGCCGCCGCGATCAATCCGGCGATGCGCCTGCGCGGGCCGCACGGCGCGTCGCAATTGATTTGCTTCTTCGAAGCTGCCGGGTAGCCGCTTCGCCGCAGAGACCCTACACTTCGCGACCCGTCCCTCGGGTGACCCGGCGGCATGCGCCGGCACCTTGCGGCGGGTGATCCGTCTCTCCGGGTCGCCCGACGATCTCCGTGTCCTCCGGCAAGTCTCACAGACCCTCCACCCAGGAGTTCCTTCATGCTGTTGTCCCGTCTTCTCGTGTCCGGGATCGTTCTGGCTGCATGGCCTGTCGCTGCGGCGGCACAGTACGACGCGTGGAGCGTCGACGGCGGCCGCGTGGTGATCCACTTCGAGCAGTCCGTGCTCGACACGGCCGACCTCTCGCTGGTCGAGATGGACACCACGGCCGATGTGGGGGACTCGCTGACGGAACTCTACGAGCAGCCGCTCGTGAGCTTCGCGATCGACGGCAGCTCCAACCTCCTCTTCCTCAGCGGCAGCAACTCCGGCTTCGTGCCGTACGGCATCCTCGGCGGCTCGCTCCGCGCGATCGGCGGCTTCCGCCTCGTCTCGAACGTCACGGGCAGGAGCGTGGACTTCCACAACTTCGTCGTGCATCCCTTCGAGGTGCGCAACGACGGCCCGGCCGGCGCTCCGGACCCCGACTACTTCGCCGTGTCCGCCTACTCGCCGACGGGCAAGCCGGACAACGACCTGATCCTGCGCAACGTGAAGATCCAGTTCGCGATCGACGGCATCCAGTACCAGCAGCCGTCGAGCCCGGGCGACCACCCGCAGCCGCTGCTGCTGATCAAGTCCTGGGACATGCTCATCAGCGACAAGCTCGCGGCCAAGCTCGGCAAGCCCGAACTTGCCGGCGTGATCCTGGCCACCGGCAAGGTGGAGGGCAACGCGACCGGCTGGGCCGACCCGTGGCAGTATCCGGCGGGGCAGAACCCCTTCACGCCCTACGCAGGCACGGGTCCCGGAGACTCCGGCAACCCCGGTGATGCGGCCATCGACGTGCGGCTCGGCCTGCTGTCGGGCATCACGTCGCTGGGACACGTGGGCAGCTTCGGCTCCGGCCGGGTGGGCCTCTCGATGTCCACGACCTCGTGCAACAACGGCACGAACACGGTGACCTGGCTCGCGGCCATGAACGAGAACCACCCCGGCATCGCGATGCAGCTGTACCGCCAGAGCGGCCTGCGTTTCGAGCAGGTGGGTGTCTCGTGGATCAAGCACGGCTTCTTCGCGCTGGCCAACAGCCAGTGCACGCCGTGCCAGGGCGGCAGCGCGCAGGGATTGTTCCTCGGCATCGGCTGCTCGGACACCTACGGCACTACCAACAACGGTGACCGCACGTGGCTCGGGCCGCGCAGCGAGTTCAACGCCTTCACCAACCACTGGACCTGCCTCGGCAGCTACTTCGACGGCATCCCGGTGGATTGCGTGCGCAGCCAGAACGGCAACGGCCTGGACGGGGTGGCTCACCGGCTCGAGGCCTTCGACGCCGACCTGAACAACCCGGGGGCGGAGTACTTCTACGAGGCCATGTACATGGTCCAGCAGGACGCCGACATCAGCAACAACATCGGCAGCAAGAAGTGCCTCATGGTTCCGAACGCCGGCAACAGCAGCTGGTCGTTCTCCACGCCGGCGGCGAGCGGCAACCCCCTGATCAGCGGTCCGGCGATCAATCGCTACGGCGAGATGCGCACGCAGGCCGGCCTCGCGCCGAGCGACGGTGACGTGATCCTCGCCGTGCAGACGGCCGACCTCGGTGGCGGCCAGTGGCGCTACGAGTACGCGCTGTTCAACTGGAGCCTCGACCGCAAGGTGCGCAGCTTCTCGGTGCCCACGGGCGGCGGCGCGGCCAGCGACTTCTACTTCCACGACGTGGACGACCAGGCCGGCAACGACTGGGTGCCCGCGGTCTCCGGCGGCAACCTGACCTGGACCTTCCCGGACGTCTTCCTCGCGGGCGACAAGGTCGGCGGCCCGCTCGAGTTCGGGACGCTCTACAACTTCGGCTTCACCAGCACGGTGGCCCCGGGCACGCGCAACGCGGCGCTGGGCATCCAGGTGCCGGGTCCGGGCGGCAACCTGCTCGGTGCGTCGACGATCGGCCCGGCCGGCGTGAACCTGTCGTCCAGCAAGCTGGCGCCGGTGGTCACCGAGAACTTCGACCTGCAGTTCCGTGGCGGCTCGAACTTCGCCATCGCGGCACTCATCAGCGTGGGCGGCGTGCCGCTGTCCGAGCCGGTGCTGGTCGGCCCGCTGCCCATCGACGGGAACGGCAACGCGGACGTCACGCTCGCGGTGCCGGTCGAGCTCTCGGGGCTGACGCTGGTCATCGCGGGTGCCGACGTCACCACCGGCCCGCTGCACCTCGTCAAGCTGGCCAACGTGCTGACGCTCGACGTGCAGTGACCTGCCGCGTCGCTTGTGCGGCGCCCGGAGATCGTCTCTGATCATGCGGAGCACGGCTGCGCGCATCCCGCGCGCAGCCGTGCTCCGACCTTTTCTCGAGGGCTGCGTTCGTGAGTGAGCTCTTCACCGCCGGGAACCTGATCGCCCTGGCCACGCTGACAGCGCTCGAGATCGTGCTCGGCATCGACAACATCGTCTTCATCAGCATCCTGACCGGAAAGCTGCCGGCGGATGTGCGCGGCCGGGCGCGGAGATTGGGCATGGGGGGCGCGATGCTCATGCGCATCGCGCTGCTGTTTGCGCTGAGCTGGGTGATGCGCCTCACGGCGCCGCTCTTCGCGCCCTTCGGTCACGAGCTCTCCGGCCGCGATCTCATCCTGCTCGTCGGCGGCCTGTTCCTGATCGCCAAGGCCACCTTCGAGATCCACGAGCGAGTGGAGGGCGAGACCCCGGCCATGGCAGCCAGCCGGCGGGCGCCGAGCTTCCGCGCGGTCATCGCCCAGATCATGGTGCTCGACATCGTGTTTTCGCTCGACTCGGTCATCACGGCCGTCGGCATGGCCTCGGAACTGGCCATCATGGTGGCTGCGGTCGTGCTGGCCGTGGGCGTGATGCTCCTTTTCGCCCGAGCGGTGGGGGACTTCGTCGAGCACAACCCGACCATCAAGATGCTGGCCCTCTCATTCCTCCTGCTCATCGGCGTGATGCTCGTCGCGGACGGCCTCGGCCAGCACATCCCCAAGGGCTACATCTACTTCGCGATGGCCTTCTCGCTGCTCGTGGAGCTGCTCAATCTGAAGGCGCGCAAGGTGCGCGGGGCGGCCCATTGAGCTCGTCCGGCTCGACCGACCGCCGAAGGGCGCTGTCCTGCGGACGCAGGTCGTGCGTTTCGCCGGGCCCGAAGGCGTCGACACGGCTGGGAGCCATGTGGACGATCTCCGGGCTGTCATTTCCGGATGAGCTCTCGATGACCACGATCCGCAGCGTCGCCTTCGCCTCCGTGCTCGCCGTACTTGCAGCGTGCTCCTCCAAGGTCACGGGTGATGAGCCGGGCATCAAGGCTCCGATGGGCGACAAGGCCGCGAAGCCTGAAGCAGCAGCGGCCGCGGCACCTGCCGCAGTGGCCGCGGCGCCTGCCGCGGTTGCCGCGGTTGCCGCGGCGGCGAAGCAGGGGGTGCCTGCCGTGGCGACGCCCAAGGCGGCAGCCGGAGCGGCAGCTCCTGCGGCTGGCGGTTCCCCGGCGGCGGCGTCCGCAAGCGTTGGCGTGCCGGTGACGGGCTTGAAGTCCCTCGAGAATGTCTTCCGCGTGGGCGACCGCGTGCTCAGCGGCGCAGCACCGGAGAACGAACAGGCCTTCGAGGAACTGCAAGCCCTGGGCGTGAAGACCATCCTGACCGTGGATGGTTCGGCCCCGGATGTGAAGCAGGCCGAAGCCCACGGCATGCGCTACGTGCACATCCCCGTGACCTATGCCGAGGTCACTCCGGAGCAGCAGCTCGAGATCGCCAAGGCGGTCCGCGACCTCCCGGGTCCGATCTACATGCACTGCCACCACGGCAAGCACCGCGGCCCCGCGGCGGTGGCCTCGGCTGAGGTGCTGCTCGGCACGATGACGCCGGAGGAAGGCGTCGCCTTCATGAAACTGGCGGGCACGGCAGCCAACTACACCGGCCTGTATGCCTGCGTTGCAGGCGCGAAGCCTGCCGACAAGGCCGCGATCGACGGCGTGCCGTCCGACTTCCCGAGCGTCGCGAAACCCGCCGGGCTGGTGGCGGCGATGGTCAACGTGGACGTCGCCTTCGATCATCTCGGCGCGATCCGCGCCGCGTCGTGGGCCGTGCCCACGGAACACCCGGACCTCGTCCCCGCGGCGGAAGCCGGTCAGCTCGCCGACAACCTGCGCTTCGGCAGCCAGTCCGAGGAAGCGCGCGACCTCGGCGACGGCTTCGGCGAGAAACTTGCCGCCGCCCTCGCGCAGGCCAGCGCGCTGGAGCAGAAGCTGCTGTCGAGTGCGTCGAAGGAAGAGCTCGAGGCCAACTACAAGTCGCTCCAGAGCTCGTGCAAGTCCTGCCACTCCGAGTATCGCGACGCGCCGCGCTGAGGGCTCGTCCGGGCTGCGGCCTGGCGTCCGCCGCTAGTCCATTTCTTCCATCAGCCGCGCGAGCTTCACCATCGCGCGGCTGTGCAGTTTCCGGGCGGCTTCGGGACTCGGTGAGCCGATGGCCTTTGCCACGTCCTCCCAGCTCGCGTCGCAGTAGGTGCGCAGCAGGATGAGCTCGCGCGTCTTCGGCGGCAGGCCGGCCACGGCGCGATCCACGCGGTCGAAGAGCTCGCGCCTGGCGGCCTCGTCCGCGGGCGTGGCGGCCGCGCCGGCGTGGATGTCCAGCGTGTCCAGCTGGCGCTCCTTCTGCCGCGAGCGCTTCTGGCTGTAGGCACGCCGGCGCAGGTCGTGCAGCTCGTTTTCGGCGATCTTCGTGAGCCAGCGCAGGATCGCCCCGCGGTCCGGGACGTTCAGCTCCTTGATGTGGGTGAGCGCCGCCGAAAGCGTTTCCTGCACCACGTCGGCCGATTCGAGCAGGCCGCGCAGGCGCGCATCGAGGCGCACGCGCACCACGCGCCGCAGCCGGTCCTGGTAGCGTGAGAGCAGTTCGTCGAGGGCCTTCTCATTGCCGGCCTTCGCCTGGTTGAGCAGGTCCATGGACACCCAGGTGTCCTCGCGGTGTGGCAGCGCGCCGGCGATGCTGGACACCTTGTCGTGACTGCTGGTCATCGGATGATCTAGGCTCCCGATAGTATGGGTGACATGGTAACGCCGTCCTCCTCGCCGGAGAGCGTGGACAGCCTCTTCGAGCTCTGGCTGGATGCCTTCGAGCAGGGCGGCGAGGACTTCGACACGTTCGTCGCGCGCCACACGGCGCAGGCCCCGGAGCTGCGCCGACTGCATGGCGCCTGGCGCAAGCTCTGCGCGGCCATGCCGGAGAGCGCAGCGACGGGTGCCGGCGTGCCCCGCGGTCCCAAGGACCTGCCGCAGGAGCGCCGGTCGGGTGCAGGAACCGCCGGCGCCGGCCGCCTGGATGCCAGCCTCGCCGGCGCGACCCTCACCGACGGCAGCATGGCCGAGGGCCGCCAGCCCCAGGCTTCCGCGAGTGACGACGCACGCACGGAGTTCCGGGTCGGCGCGCTGATCGGCGACTACCGCCTCGTGCAGCAGCTCGGCATCGGCGGCATGGGGCAGGTCTGGGAGGCCGAGCAGGTCTCGCTGGGCCGGCGCGTCGCGCTGAAGATGCTGCGCCCGGGACGAGGCTTCCTCGGCGGCGAGCGACTGCTGCACGAGGCGCGCGCGGCGGGGCGCATCAACCATCCGGGCATCGTGCCGGTCTTCGCGGCGGGCGAGGCCTCGGGCGTGCACTTCGTGGTGCAGCAGATCGTCGGCGACGGCACCACGCTCGCCGATCTCATCGAGCGTCGCCGCACGCGCGGCGAACCCTCCGCGCTGCGTCTCGCGGCCCTGTTCATCGACATCGCCGAAGCGCTGCAGGCCGCGCACGAGCAGGGCATCCTGCACCGCGACCTCAAGCCACGGAACATCCTCATCGATCCGGACGGCCGGCCGCGCGTGTCCGACTTCGGCCTTGCGCTGCGGCTCGGAGAAATCGCCTCGCACAGTCTCGTCGGCACCTGCGCCTACATGAGTCCGGAGCAGGCGGAGGGTGGAGCCTCGCTGGACGCGCGCTCCGACGTGTTCAGCCTCGGCGCCGTGCTGTACGAGGCGCTCACGCTGGAACGCGCCTTCGACGGCGACTCCATCACGGACGTGCTGGCCGCGGTGCGCGACGAGCGCCCGCTGAACCCGGCGCGGCGCGCTCGCGACGTGCCGGAAGACCTGGCGGCAGTGTGCCTCAAGGCGCTGGAGAAGGACCCGGACGCGCGATATCAGGACATGCGCGCGCTCGTGGGCGACCTGCGGCGGTTGCTCGCGCACGAGCCTGTGCTCGCGCGGCGGCCGAGCGCGGCGGGCCGCGCCTGGCGCTGGTCGCGGCGGCACCCCGGGCGCGCGGTGGGGCTGCTCCTCGGCGGCCTTTCGCTGGTGATTGTGGCCTCGATGCTGGTGCGCGAATCCAGTCTGAGGCGCGAGGCCGAGTCGCGCACGGTGGAGGCGCGGGCGCAGGGGTATCTCGCCAACCTGCGCGCCGCCGCCGCGCACATGCAGCGCGGCAATCCGGTGGAGGCGCTGCAGCGGCTGGAGGCCTGCCCGCCGGAACTGCGCGGCTGGGAGTGGCGCCACGCGAAGCTGCTCGTGAACTCCGCGGTGACGCTGCTGCCGGGGCACGAGGGCGGCACGACCGCCGTGGTCATCTCGCCGGACGGTCGGCGCGTGATCACGGGCGCGGCGGACTCGGTCGTGCGCAGCTGGGATGCCTCCGGCGCGCGCGGCGGGGCCTTCGGCGCGGGGCTCGGGACCATCGAGGTCCTCGCGCTCTCCGAGGACGGGCGGCGGCTGGCCATCGCCGGCGCCGAGGGCGACGTGCAGATCCGTGACGCGCAGCGGGACACGCTGCTGGGCGTGATTCCAGGCGACGGCAGCGCGTGGGCGGCGGTGGCGCTGAACGCCGACGGCTCGCGCGTCGTCGCCTGCGGCCGCGACGGCCGCGTGCTGCTGTGGGACAGCGGCGTCGTCACGCTGCTGCCCGGCTCGCCGCCCGAGGTCGCGGGCATCGCGTCGGCCGCGCTCTCCGCCGACGGCAGCACGCTGGTGACGGGCTCGCCCTACGGCGTCGTCACGCTGTGGTCGCTCTCGGGCGAGCTGCTGCCCTTCGCGCTGAACGACTACGAGCGCGGCCCGGCCGTCGTCGCCGTGAGCAAGGACGGCCAGATCGTCGCGGCAGGCATGCCCGATGGCAGCGTCCGCGTCTGGGGTGCACCGGACTGGGTCCTGCGCGACAGGCTGGAGGCGCACGAGCGGCCGGTGACGAAGCTCGCGCTCTCCGCCGACGGCCGCTGGGCCGCCTCCGCAAGCGCCGGCGACGAGCCCGTCGTGCTCTACGACCTCGATGCGCCGGCCGCGACGCCGACGCGGGCGGCGACTGACCCCGCGGAGCTGTCGGGTGCGGCGCCGTCGGAAGCGCAGCCGGTCGCGTCGGCAGAGGAGCCGAGCGCTCCGACCCAGGACACGACCCCGGCCCCGACGCTGGCCCCGGCCGACCCGCCGGTCGTCTTCGACGCGGGAAGCGCGGGCGTCGCGGACCTCGCGGCCGATGCGGCTGCCGAGGTGGCCGTCGCGCTGCCGCTCCGCGGTGCGGTCGTCGGGGTTTTTGCGGGGCATGGCGGACGCATCGCCTCGCTGGGCCTCAGCGCCGATGGCCGGCGCGTCGTGAGCGGCTGCATGGACGGCACGGCCTACGTGTGGGACCGCCTCGGTGCCGGTCCGGTGCACGAGCTGTCGGGGCCCGGGCCGCGCCCGCACTCGCTCTCGATCAGCACCGACGGGCGCGTCGTCGCGTGGAGCAGCTCGCTCGCCGCGCGCGCCACCGTCTGGCGCGACGGCGCGACCTCCGTGCTGGAGCTCGGCCCCGGAAACCTCGGCGCCGTGGCGCTGGACGCCGACGGCGCGCTGCTCGCCGCGGGCCGCACGGACGGCACCGTGCAGCTCATCGAGCTGGCCACCGGCCGTCGGCTCCCGGAACTGCGCGCCGGCAACGACGGCATCGAGGCGCTGGCCCTCGTCGAGCACGGAGCTGTCCTGCTGGCCGCCGTCGGTGCGACGCTCGTGCGGCTGGACGTCGCCAGCGGCGCGCGCAGCGTGCTCGCCGGGCACACCGCGCCGATCACCGGCCTGGCCGTCTCCGCCGACGGCCGCCGCGCCGCGACCGCCTCGGTGGACGGCAGCGTGCGCCTGTGGGACGTGCCCGCCGGCACCGGCGTCGTCGTGGAGCGCGGCGAGCCCTTCGACGACAACGTCATCGCGCTGGACGGCCCCGGCCGACAGCTCGCCGTCGCACTGGCCGCCGGCGGCACGATCCGCATCTACGACACCGCGACACTCGCGCCGCAAGGCGAGATCACGGACCTGGAATCCGGCGTGCCCTGCCTCGCCTTCTCACGGGACGGCAGCCGCCTCTTCACCGCGGCCTACAACGGCAAGCTGCTGCGCGTCTGGGACCCGCACCTCGCCGAGAACCTCATCGACTTCGAGCCGGGCGGCGCAGGCACCAGCGCGCTGGCCTTCGCGGCGGGCGAGGTCTTCAGCGTGGGGACGGACGGGCGGATCGTGGTGCGGGAGTCGGGGGAGAACTAAGCGCGCACGATCTCGGCATCATGAAACGATGGCCAACGCTTGAAGCTGGACGCCCATCACTCGGCGTTCTCGGAGTTGGTCACATCTCACCCCGCGCGCCCGTCTGCCTGGCGCCTTTGCCGCTCAACCCCTACTTCTGGAACATCTCGTCCACCGGCACGATCGTGATGTCCTTCTTCGCGACCTTCAGCGGCCAGCTCTCGATCAGCTTGTCCGCCTCCAGCACCTCGGCCGGCTTCTCGATCGTGCCGTAGTCGATGGGCGAGGCCTTGTCCGCCGCGAGGGCGTCGGCGAGTTCCTGCGCGTGCTCGGTCACGATCGCGATCTGCAGATTGTTCGCCTGGATCGACTTGCGGATGGCGGCGTTGCACTCCTCCAGCGTGATGGAGTCCATCATCTGGCGGTAGGTCTCGAGGTGACCGGGCTCGGGGATGCCGTAGAAGCGGTCGTCGATGGCCCAGCCGAGGCGGTCGTCGCTGGTCTCGGCATAGTGCAGCACGTAGCTCTTGAGGAACTTGCGCGTGAAGTCGAACTGCTCCTGCGTGAGGCCGTTCGTGTTGAGCAGCTCCACCTCGCGCAGCGCGGCGCGCAGGGCGAACAAGGCGTTCTTTTCGGGCACGGGGCGGACCCACACCTCGAACATCTGCTTGCGACGGCCGGCACCGGTGCCGGGCAGGCTGCGGCGGCCGCCGTTCGGGTAGGCCTCGATGTAGCTGTAGTCGCCGTAGTTCATGCCGCGCGCCTCGCGGATGACCTGGTAGAGGTGACTGCTGGAGTTTCTGTGTTCGCCGAGCCACGAGTTGGCGATGGCCAGCGCGTAGGCCTCGCGGCTTCCGCGCAGCACCTCGATGGGCGCGCCGAAGGAAATGGCCGTGGACGGCCCCGGCTTCTGCACGATGGTGACGTGCCGGCCCGTGATGGCCGCGGGCTTCGGCGCGGGCGTGACGGCCGGCGTGCCGGCCGGCAGCCGCGCGAGGTCCGCGAGCAGCCGATCGGGCAGCGCCGGCGCGTAGCCGCCCGCCAGCCCGATGACGGCATTGTCCGCGGTGTAGTGGGCGGCCCAGAAGGCGCGCACGTCGTCCAGCGTGATGGACTTCAGCGATTCAACGCTGCCCTGCTCGATGTGCGCGTACGGCGTGCCGTCGAAGACCACCGAAGACAGCGTCGCCTTGCCGAGATCCTCGTCCGACGAGTAGCGCAGCTCCTTCTCCAGATAGGTGATCGCGCCGTCCTTGAGGCGCGCGAAATCATCCTCGCGGAAACCGGGCGCGAGCAGCGTGTCGGTAAACAGCGGATAGAAGGCCGACACGTTGTCGCGGTGCGTGCTGCCCGAGATGACGGTCATCTCGCGGTCCACGCTTGCGCCGATGCCCGCGGCCAGCGGGTAGAGCGCCGCGAGAATCTCGTCGTAGCTGCGCGTGGCCGTGCCGGCGCCGGTGAGCATGTTCGCCGTCAGCTCCGCGAGGCCTTCCTTGCCCGGCGGATCATCCTGACTGCCCACCTTGAACCAGACGGCGAAGCCCACGTTGGGGTCCTGCGCGACGGGCAGCAGCACCTGCGGCGCGGCGCTCCTCGGCGCGGGAATCGGCTCGCCCGCGGTGTGCAGCACGGCGACGGTGCTGCGCTCCGGCGTGAGGTACGCGATGGCCGCGTCCTGCACGTCCTGCGGAGTGATCGCGTCGATCGTCGCGTAGATCCGGTTGACGGCCTCGATGCCGCCGGTGATGGCGATCATCTGCGCCAGACTCGAGCACACGCCGTTCGGCGTGGACAGCCCGGTGAGAAATCCGTACTTGATGCGCGAGCGGATCGCGTCGAGCTGCTCCTGGCGGGGCGGCGCGCGACGCAGCGCGTCGACGGCGCTCCAGATGTCGCCCTCGACGGCGGCCACGTCCGACGGATCCTTCACCAGCGCGAGCACCGCCCACAGGCTCGGGTCCCGGTTGTAGCCGAAGATCGGGAACATGCTGTCCACGCGCTGCTGGTCGAGCACGAGCTGCTTGTAGAGCGGAGAGGTCTCGCCGAAGGCCAGCTCGCCGGCGAGCGTGCCTGCAAGCATGAGCCGGTCGTTCGGCAGCAGGCGCTCGCCCTTGAAGGCCACCGCGAGGATCGGCAGCGTCTGCCCGTCGAAGGGCACGTCGATGCGGCGCTGCGCGGTCTGCTCCGGTTCCGTCGGCACGGCCGGCGCCTTGTAGCCGGTGCTCCAGCCGCCGTAGTTCTTCTCGATGAGCGCCAGCGTCGAGGCCGGGTCGAAGTCTCCCGCGACGACGATGACCACGTTTTCCGGCCTGTAGAAGCGCTGGAAGAAGCCCTTGCTGTACTCGTACTTCTCCGGCATCGCGGCCACGTCCGCCTCGAAGCCGATGGTTGTGTGCTTGTAGGTGTGCTTGTCGAAGGCCGTGTTCTGCATGGACTCGAAGAGCACCTCGAAGGGGCTCGTGCGCCCCTTGCGGAACTCGCCGTAGACCGCGCCGCTCTCCGTCTTGAACTGCGACTCGTCGTACGTGAGGTTGGCGAAGCGGTCCGCCTCGATCTCGATGACCGTCGGCAGGTCCGCAGTGGCCATGCCGAGGTGGTAGGCAGTGAAGTCGTCGGTGGTGAAGGCGTTGGCGTCCGCGCCCATGCCGTTGACGATCTTGTCGTACTCGCTGCCCGGCAGCTTCTCCGTGCCGCGGAACATCATGTGTTCGAAGAAGTGCGCGAAGCCGGACACGCCGGGTTCCACCTCGTCGCGGCTGCCCGTCCGCACGACGGACCAGTACGAGGACAGCCCGTGGCTTGGCATCGGAATGAGCACGACCTTCAGGCCGTTGGGCAGCACGGTGGTCTGCGTGGCGTAGGGAAAGGCGCCGCCGGTCGCGGTGGCGATGGCGTTCGCAGTCACGGCTGCGGCTGCGGCTGCGGTTGCGGTCGCGGTCGAGGTCGAGGTGGCGGGTGCCGGCGCCGCTTCGTCGTGCTTCGTGCTGGTGCAGGCCGTGAAGGTGACGGTGCACGCCGCGAGCAACGCAGCCAGTGTGATCTTCGACATCGTGTTCCCGAGGCTCCGGAGTGTGGCCGTGCGCGTCGTCGCGCGCGAAGCGGCGAGTGTACCGGGCGAGGGGTGCCAGACGCCCGTGCACCTTGGGGGCCTCAGCGCGCGGGATGCGCCGGTCGGGAGCCGGTGTTGTGCGCCCAGGCGCCGAGGCGTCCGACCCGCGCCTCGATCAGATCCCCGATGGTCATGGCCGCGTTGATCAGCCCGACGTGGGTGCAGGCCTGCGGGAAGTTCACGCGCAGCGCGCCCGTTTTCGGATCGATGTCCTCGGAGAAAAGCCCGACCGGGTTGGCGTACGCCAGCACGCGCTCGAAGACGTCCAGCGTGCGCAGGAAGCGCGGATCGCGTGCGCTGAGGATGCCGATGGTGGGCAGCAGCAGCAGCGAGGCATCGGGGTTCTCGCCGTCGAGGGACTGCGTGAAGCAGCCGAGCCGGCGCGCCAGCGTCGCGCCGCGCGCCGGTGGGTGCTTCGCTCGTCGGAGGCCCGCCTGCTGGCAGCGGGCCGACTGGCAGCGGGCTGGCTGGAAGCGCGGCGGCCGGAACTCTGCCGTCCGAAAGCGCGTCGCTTCGGGGCGGGCCTGAGTCTGTCGCGGACATCGGCGGGCTCATCCATCGGCGGGTCGCTCCCGACCACCTGCACGTCGCGCCCGCGCCTCCTCGCGAGGCTCGACACACGCTCGCTCGCCACCGGCATTCCGACCATACGCACGCGGGCCCCGCGAGGAAAGCCAGTCCGCCGTCTGGCTGCAACTTTCCTGCCCGCATTCCCGCGAGAGGCTGGCGCTGCGGGCGTCGGCTGGCCACGATGCCTCCAATGCCCTCGCAGCCACCGATTGCGCGACCCGACGAGACCAGCCCCGAGGGGCCCTCGGCGCCAGGGCCCGGTGCCCGCTCGCTCATCCGCGCCCGCGGACTGCTGGAGCTGCTCGTGCCCGAAGGCCCGGGGCTCGAGATGCAGATGGTGGGGCGCGCGCTGCTGCACGCGGCGCTCGTCGGTCTGCTGGCCGGCCTGCTCGGCGCGGTGTTTTTCACCGCGCTGGAGTGGACGCAGCACCTGCTGCTCGAACGCGGCGCGGGGCTGACCCTGCTGCGCGCCGCCGGCGAGAACGGCACGCCGGATCTCGAGACGCGCATCTTCCGGCCGTGGATGGTCGTCGTGCTGCCTGCGCTCGGCGCGCTGCTCGCGGGCTGGGTCATGCGGCGCACGCCGATCACGCGCGGCGGCGGCGGCAACGCGATGATCGAGGAATTCCATCACGGCGTGGACGATGCACCGGGCCGCCCCACGCCATGGCGCGTCCTCTGGGTGAAGGGCCTGGCCTCCGTGCTCACGCTGGGCAGCGGCGGTGCAGGCGGTCGCGAAGGGCCGACGATGCAGATGGGCGGCGCGATCGGCCTGCTCGTCGGCCGACTGCTGCACCTGGACCGCCGCGAGCGGCGGCTGCTGCTCGTGGCCGGCGTGGCGGCGGGCATCGCGGCCGTCTTCCGCACGCCGCTCGGCGCGGCGCTGCTCGCGATCGAGGTGCTCTACCGCGACGACTTCGAGTCCGAGGCGCTGGTGCCCGCCATTCTCGCAAGCGTCGTGTCGTACTCCGTCGTCATCCTGATTCACGGTGAGCACACGCTGTTCGGCGTCACGCGGCACTTTCCGTTCACGCCGGTGCACCTGCCGCTCTACGTGCTCATGGCCGTGGGAGTGGCCGCGCTGGCGGCGCTTTTCCAGTCCACGCTGGAGCGCGTGAAACGCGGCATCGGCCGGCTGCCCGTGCCCGAGTGGGTCCGGCCCGGCATCGGCGGCCTCGGAGTCGGGCTGCTCACGCTGCCGCTGCTGCTTTACGTCGGCACGCAGGTGGGGCACGAGGGGCAGTCGCTCGGCATCCTCGGCGGCGGCTACGGCGCGGCGCAGGCCGCCATCGACGGCTCGGCGCTCGTGCCGGAGGGCTGGGGCGGCGCGGAACTGCTGCTGCTGCTCTGCGTGGTCAAGCTGCTCGCGTCGAGTTCGACCATCGGCAGCGGCGGCAGTGCGGGCGACTTCGCCCCCTCGCTCGTGCTCGGCGCGCTGCTCGGCGGCGCCTTCGGGCGCGCGGCGCAGGAACTCTTCCACGACCCATCGATCGATCCGGGCGCCTTTGCGCTCGTCGGCATGGGCACCTTCTACGGCGGCATCGCGCACGTGCCCGTCGCGGCGCTCGTCCTCACGTGCGAACTGGCCGGCAGCTACGACCTGCTCGTGCCGCTCATGCTCGCGGGCGGCGTGGCCTTCCTGCTGCTGCGGCATCGCACGCTCTACGAAGCGCAGGTGGCCACGCGACGCGAATCGCCCGTGCACCGCCGCACGCTGGGGCTGGCGCTGCTCGCGGGACGGCGCGTCGCGGACGTGCTCAAGCCACCGAGCGCCTGGCTCACCGTCCTGAAGTCCACGCGCGCCGACGAACTCATGGCGCGGCTGCCCGCCGCCGCGGGGCAGGACGTCATCCCCGTGCTGGACGGCGACGGCAGGCTCGTCGGCCTCGTCCTGGCGGAGACGGTGCGTTTTCTCGCGGTCAATCCGGAGGCGCAGCCCTTCACCATCGTGGAGGACATCGCGCAGCCGCCCGTGTCCGTCGGCCCGGACGACGACCTTCACGCCGCGGCCGCCGCGATGCTCGCAGCCGACCTGGCCGAGATTCCGGTCGTCGATGCGCAGGGCCGCGTCGTCGGCCGGCTCACGGAGTCGGACCTCTTCGGCGCCTACCTCGCCGCAGCCGCCACGGCGTAGCGGCTCCCGGTGCCGATTCCCCGCGCGGCCGGCGCGCAGAGGCCGCACTCCCGGCTCGTACCGGACCCCGCGATGTTGGACGATCTGCGCCGCCGCAAGGCGTGTTCCCGGGAGCGTCCTCCGTTGCAAGCATTCCTCTTCCGCAGGTCCGCGCCTTGAGTTCGCGCCGTGCGGTCGTGCTGCTCGCGCTGCTGGTCTTCGTGGTCGGCGCGCTGCTCGTCACGGCGCCCGGGCGCGGCTACTGGGTCATCGACCCGGACGCCGCGGCGTACGTCGGCCTCGCGCGCTCCGTCGTCGCGGGCGACGGCTATGCGCTTCAGGGCGTGCCGCACGGCAAGTTTCCGCCGGGCTTCCCCGCAGTGCTCGCGCTGGCCATCCGCGTCACCGGCGACCCGGCCTGCTACGGGGCGATGCGCGATGTCGTCACGCTCTTCGGCCTGGCCGACATCGTGCTGGCCTACGCGATCGCCCGCCGCGTGCTCAAGCTCGCGCCGGGCCCGGCGCTGCTGACGGCCTTCGCCTGCGCGACGAGCATCTACCTGGTGCAGTACTCGGTCGCCTACCTGCGCAGCGAGACGCTCTTCACGGCGTGCTTCCTTGCCGCGCTGCTGGCCGGGCAGTCGTGGCGCGAGCAGCGCGGCTGGCGCGGCGCGCTGCTGGCGGGACTGTGCGCGGCTGCCGCCGTCTCGGTGCGCAGCGCGGGCCTCGCCGCCATCGCCGGCATCGCCCTTGCGCGCCTGCTGCGCTCACGCGACGCCTCACGCGACGCCCCGCGCTCGCGTCCAGGGCTGGACCTGCAGCCGCGGACGCTGGCGCAACTGCTGTTGTTCGCGGCGCTCGGCGTGGCGCCGATGGTGGCGCAGAAGGCCTACGTCGCCAGCCGCACGGCGTCGCCCGGCGCCGCGTCCTCGGACTATGGCGACGAGCTCTTCGCCGCGGCGGCGCTCGACCTCACGAAGAATGTCGACGTGGCGCGGCCGAAGATCGCGCTGTGGTCGGCGGCGATGGCGGAGCGCGTGCAGGGCAATCTGGCGGCGCTGGGGCTCTCGCTCGGAAAGTTCGTGGCCGACGACAACAAGGGCGCCAACCTCGCGGTGAGTTCACGCAGCGGGGCGCTGCACGCCGGCGGCTACGCGCTGCTGGCGCTGCTCCTGCTCGGGCTGGTCGTGGCGGCGCGCGCCGGCCTGGTGGTCGCCGTGGTCAGCACGATCGTCTATCTCGGCCTGTACGCCATCTGGCCCTTCAATCAGCAGCAGCGTTTCTACCAGCCGCTCGCGCCTGTGCTGCTGGTGCTGCTCGCGTGGGGCGCGCGACCCGTGCTTGGACTGGTGCTGCGCCTCGCGTCGAGTCGCGCCGGGCGCATCGCGCTGGCTGTCGGCGCGCTGGCCCTCGCCTTCACGCTGTCGACGGTCACGTCGGAGGCGCCGGTGATTGCTGGCCGCTGGTCACGCGCCTACGCGGCGCTCATCCTCGCCGTCGCGCTGATCGGCGCGGGCTTCGTGGTGCTCGCCCTGCGTCAGCGCTGGCGCTCGCTGGACCTCGTCGGGGCGCGTCCGGTCGTCGAGCGCGTGGCCCTCGCGGCGCTTGCCCTGGCGTGGGGCGTGTCCTTCGTCGGCAGCCTGCGCGAGCTGCGCTCCGATCACGAGGCGTTCCTCGCGCAGCGCATGGCGCAGCCGGTGCAGCCGCGCTTTGACCGCATCAAGACCAGCCCCGAGCTGCTCTCGCTGCTCGACGCGCTGCTGGCCCGCGCCGGCACGGACGACCTCGTGATGTCGGACATCCCCAAGATGATCCACGAGCTGACGGGCCTGCCCACGACGCCGCTGCGCTTCGACACGGCGGCGCGCGCTCTGGTGCTCGACACGCCGCAGGGCCGCCCGGCCTTTCTCTACTGCTCGCCCGAGCTGCCCGATGTGGCGGCCATGGTGGACGCCTGGCGCCTGGCGCATCCGGGCCAGTTGATCGCGGAGCACGTCATCGAACTGCAGGAGGGCACTCTGGCGATTCCGCTCGCGCTTTACCGCGTCGCGCCGCGCTGAAGCGGCCCTCAGCCGCCGATGTGCGGCGCCACGATCTGCGGCTTGCCGTTGCGCCGGAAGAAGGCGGCGATGCCGGAGTCGCGACTGCCGAAGCCGACGGGCTTCGCCTTGTTGTCCTCGTCGAAGCGATAGGTCGTGCCGCGCGGCGAGATGAAGCCGATGGGCTGGAAGTCCTTGTCCTCGATGATCGCGGTGCCTGGCTCCCACGGGCGGCTGTCCACGATGCCCTCGGGCACCGGGTTCACCTCGACGAGGTAGCCGACGAGTTCGCCGTCGAAGCGGATCTCCATGGTCGTGGTCCACGACAGGTCATATGCGGCGAGGCGCGTCGGCGCGCCACGCGTCGCGGCCTGCGCTGCCGGCGCTGCCTGCCCCGCAGTCTCCGCCGTCTCCGCCCTCGAGCAGGCGGCCGTCAGCAGCAGCGCCCCGGTGACGGCGGCGGCAAGGGCGGCGGAAGCGCGGCGCGGCAGGGTCGCCGGGCAAGCGCGGCGCAGGCGGGCGAACGGGCGTGACGGCATGGTCGGCTCCGAGGGGATCGGGCCGACAGTATGCGGTCCGCACCGGCCGGGGCCAAAGCGAGGAGCGTGCGACCGCCGCGCGGCGCGGCGGCCCGACGCTCAGTCCATCACGTAGAGCAGGTCGTCGCCGGCGGGGGAGGCCGAGAGCGGCAGCGTCTCCGCAATGCCGTCGGGGCCGGCGGACAGCACGACCGCGTGCTCGCGAGCGTTGATCCAGCCGTCCACGTTCACAAGGTAGGCGTGGCCCCAGGGATCGGGCGTGAGCGTCCCGCCGTACGGGCCGGCCCACGCGGCGCCGCCCATCGAGTTGTTGGAGAGCACGTCCTCCAGCGGACGCGCCTCGCCGCCCGAGCCGAATTGGTGGCCCGACGGAATCTCGCCCGGACCGTACATCCAGGCCAGGTTGGTGCGGCCCTGCACGCCGGTGGGGAGGAACAGCGTGTCGCGCGAGTAGTGCGCGATGCCCTTCGCGATGTCGATCATGTCGGCGTAGGCCTGATCGACGCGTGCCTGGCCGACCTGCTCGCCGACGGCCGGCATGAGCACGCCTGAAAGGCTCACGAGGATGGACATCGCCACGAGGGCCTCGAGGTAACCGGGGCCCTTGCCACGACGCGCGGGTGTCTTGCTGCTGTTCGGATTCATGGGATTGCCTCCTGCTCGCAACCCTCTTCGGCCCTTCCGGCCCGGGGCCTTGAGTGCGCGGCAGGAGAATCCGGTGAATCCCCGCAGGAATTCCGCCCGGGCCGGAAGGCGGGCGCGGCCGCTATGATCCGCACCCTTTCGCGAGAACCCCGCCATGCGCCTTCGGCTCGCCGCCAGCCACCTCCGGACCGCCGTGCTGCTCGCCGCGGCCGGCGTGCTGCTGCCGGCCTGTCGCACGCCGGTGCTGGACGGCCCGGGCCAGGTGCGCGAGAGCCGCGTCTACCTGCCGCCGCTGTTCACCAGCAGCGAATCGTCCGACGGCACGAGCGGCGAATGGAACGCGCTGGTCTGGCTCGTGGGCCAGGAGCACGAGGGCGCGCACACGCACTCGCGGCTGCTGCCGTTCTGGTGGCACGACGACAACCCGCCGTACAGCGAGAACACGCTGCTCTTCCCGCTCTGGTACAGCCGTCACAGTGCGTACGAGGAGACGCGCTTCTGGTCCCTGCTCTACGGATACCAGGACAACCCGGAGATGCGCACGGACTACGTGCTGCTGCCGCTCTTCTACAACCAGCGCAGCAAGATCTCCGACTTCCACCGCTCCGGCATCATCCTGCTCTACGACTGGCGTCACGACGGGCCCGCCGACGACGTGGTCTTCCTCACGCTGTTCGGCCTGGCCACGCTGCTCAAGGTGGAGGTGGGCCGCCCCGCGGACGGCGAGACCGTGCCCGCTCTCGGGCGCAGCAGCAGCCGCCGCATCGAGGTTGCCAACCTCTTCAACATCATCACGCTCTTCGGCTACGACGACGTGGGCGACCGGCGCGAGGTGCGCGCCTTCACCTTCCTCGGCAGCGAGATGCTCTCGCCGCTGCGCAGCTGGCGCGGTCGCGGCGACGATCCCTTCGTGCGCGAATGGATCTTCCCGCTCTACATGAACATCCAGGATGCGAGCGACGGCTGGTACTACGTCGGCCCGCTGTGGGGGCAGGTGCGCGACGATGCCGAGCAGCGCACGACGGACTGGTGGCTGGCCGGTCTGCTCGCGCGCACCACGGCGCCCGAGGGCGACACGTGGCGCGTCCTCGGGATTCCCGTCAGCGGTCCTTGAGCGGCGCGCCCTCGGGCAGCGCGATGCCCGCGGCACGCAGCGCGTCGAGGGCGTCGCGCGCGGGGCCGTGGCCCGGGTCGATCGTCAGCACCGAGGTGTAGTGCACCGCGGCGTCCTCGCGCATGCCGCGACGCTCCTGCAGCCTGCCCAGCGCGAAGTGCAGCGCGGGATTGCCGGCGTCGATGGCGATGGCCTGGCGCAACCACGTGTCGGCTTCGTCGGGCCGGCCCTGCTGCTGCAGAAAGCTGGCGCGGCCGAGCACGAGTTCCACCAGTTCGTGGCTGTCGGGCATCGGGGCGAGCGCCTGGAGGAAGCTGGCCGCCTCGCTGTCGGGTCCGCTGCCCGGCGACTCGCGCTCGAAGGGCGCGCCCGCGGGCCCGGCCTCCGCCACCACGCGCTGTGCGCCACCGAAGAGGTGCTGCCAGGCGCGGAAACGGTCGCGCACCAGCAGCGAGACATCGTACCGATTGTCCGGCGGCACCAGGATCCACGGCATCGGGTCGCGCCGCTGCAGCGCCAGCGTGGTGAGCCCGGTGAGCAGGCGCTGCCGGCCACCCTCGCTGCGCAGCGCACCCTGCACGCCGAGCACGGGCCGGTCGTCGTGGATGGCGCTCTCGGCAGGCGCCATGAGTTCGAGCAGCCCGCGATCGGCGCTGACCAGGGCCGCCATGCTCAGACCGTCGAGGCCGATGCCGTGGATGTCGGCAGCCAGCACGGCGTTCTCCGCGAGCACCATGTCGATCGTCGAGGGTTCCACGCTCAGCGGGACGCCGCTGAGCAGCAGCCCGACGCAGGCGCGTCGCGTCCGCGGGTGGTCCATGATCAGCGAGCAGAAGGGGAAGACCTCGGTGGCCGAGGCGATGACGGCCTTGAGGTCCGAGATGTCCGTGTCGGCCAGATCCCACCACTGGCAGAGCAGCCCTCCCGTCGCGAGCCGCTCCTGCGCGAGGGCGTAGAACTCCGACGAGCCGACCAGCGCTCCGCGGCTGGCCACGCGCACGTCAGGGGCCATGATGATCGCGTCGTAGCGTTCGCGCGGCACCGCGAGAAACTGCCGCTCGCTGCCGACGGTGGGCGGGTCTTCACCGGGCCACGGCGTGTCGTTCCAGCGCTCCGGGTGCGCAAAGGGCCGCAACCAGTGCAGCTTGTTCAGGCCCGTGCTCCACGCGGCACTGGCCGTTTCGCCGAAGCCCGACGCGATGACGAGCACGCGTTGCGGATGGCCCCACAGCAGCAGCGGCAGCAGCGCGAAGCGTCGCTCCTGGCCGGCCGAACGTCCGAAGGCCGCGTGGCCGTCGATCGCCAGCAGGCGCCGACCGGTCTCCGGATCGCGCACGAGCGCGGCATCGCCGTCCGGCAGATGCACCACGTCGTCGGCGCGCACGGCCTCCGGCGGCGGCGGCGGGCCGACGCCTCCCAGCGACAGGGCGGCGACGATGGCCAGGGTGAGGAGCCCCGCGAGTTGCTGGCGCCACTGCCGCGCCAGCACCAGCACGACGAGCGCGGCCGCAAGCACGGCTGCAGCCCGCGCCCCGACGTGCGGCAGCAGCACGAGCGTGGTGAAGGGCGCCGGCAGCAGCAGCAGCGCCGGCAACCACGTGAGCGGCACGCGACCGGCAGCGGCTCCGTGCGACGAGCTGCGCGCGGCCTGCGTCGCGAAGGCCGTGGTGCTCGCGCCGGCTCGTCGCCGGCCTTCGGCACCGAGCGCCTGCTGCGCCAGTCCACCCAGCAGCAGCCCGGCAGGAAGCGCCATGAGCGACAGCGTGAAGAGCTCGGCGCCGGTGTCGCGCACCAGCTCGCGTGGAATCCACGTCTGCGCGGGGCAGAGCGCCGGCAGCCCCGCCGCGACGGCTGCGATGAACAGCGGCAGCGAGCGCGGCGCGGGCAGCAGCAGACCCGCCATCGCGGCGAGGCACAGCAGCGCGGCGAGCGCCGGTCCGACGAGAGGTCCGCGATCCGATTGCTGCTGCACGAGGCGCACGGCGACGACCAGCGCCGCGCCGAGCGCGAGCGCGGCGGCCCCGCCGCCCGCCATGAGCCGGCCGCCGCGCACCGGTCTCGGCGTGCGCTCGGCGAAGAGCAGCGCCGCACTGGCGGCGACGAGCGCCGTGACATGCAGCGTGCGGGTGGCGCCGAGCAGCACGTCCGCGCTCCACGGGGCGAGCATGAAGCCGCCGGCGAGGCCGGCCAGCAGCGCGGCAAGCGCGCCGCGTCGGCCCGTCCCCAGCGCCACGGCGAGCAGCCCGCCCAGGGGCAGCGCGGCGGGCGCGGCGGCCGCCGCGGAGGCCAGCACCACCAGCGGGTAATACGGCAGGAAGCCTTCGCCGCGCAGGCCCGAGGCGAGCCAGTCGTGCAGCGGCGGCAGCAGGGTCGCGCTGGTGAGGGAACCAACGAGGCTGGCCGCGCCGAGGAGCATCAGCCGGCCGCGTCCCAGCCCGCTCGCCGAGCGCGACATCGCCCACGCGCCGAGCGAGAGCAGGACGCCGTCGATCGCGAGCCCGAGATGCCGCGGCGGCAGGCGATCCACCGCGGGGAGCAGCACGGCGTCGGGCAGCGTCGTGTTGAGCAGCGCGATCGCGAGGCCCAGCAGCAGGCACGCGCCGACGGGCAGCCGCGAGCGCTCGCCGTCCAGCGGGCCCGTCGATGCGCACGTCTCCCCGGCGTTGGTCATGTGCGCCGGATTCTAGACGCCTCGCGCGGCCGTTCGGAGCGTGAACTGTGCGCTCACTCCCGCCGGAGCAGGAAGACGAGCGGCACGTCGCTCGCGCCGGAGCTCAGGACGCGACAGGAGGTAACGCGCGCCGTGCATGACCGTCGAGCATGAGGCCCGCGGTCGGGACGGCTGGCGCGGCGGGCCGGTCAGTTGGTCAGTTGGGCAGCACGAGGACATTGCCATGGAGCTGAAGACGGTCATCGCGCTTCCGGACGAGGTCTTCGCAGCGGCGGAAGTGCTGGCGCGGAGGCTCGGCCTGTCCCGCGGCGCGCTCTACGCGGAGGCCGTGGCGGAGTTCGTGGCGTGCCAGCGACGGCGCGGCGTCACGGAGCGCCTCGATGCGGTGTCCGCGCAGTCCCTGGCGCCTGACCGCGGCGCGGGCGGCGTCCGGCCACCTGCGTGCCGGCCACGCGGCCCGCCCGACTGACCACTCGTCTCGTCAGCCGGGCGGATCGCGGCTCATGGCGCGCGACGCGGTGCTCATGGCGCGCGACGCGGTGCTCACGACGCGAGGATCCGGCGCCGGGAGCACTGCGTCGGTGATCACGGTGCCGTGGCGTGCACGCCGTGGGAGGCCGCGCGACCGGCGGGGCCTGCGGCATCCACGAGCCAGCTCTGGAGCACGAGCTGCGTGCCGGCGGGAAGCGTGATCGGCAGAGGCGCCGAGAAGGTGTTCTCGCCGGACGCGTCGGCCACGAAGGGCAGCAGGATGTCCGGCTGGGGCACGAGCACGCCGCCGGACAGCGCCGCGTTGAGCTGCGAAAGACCGAGGATGTGGAAGCCGGCCGCACCGGGCTTCGCCTTCACGAGTCGGAGCGTGATCGTCTCGCCCTGAACCAGCGCCCCGTCGAGGTCCAGGTGCGGCAGGCCGTCGCTGCCGGCGAGCGCCGCGCCGACGGGCAGCCACGGATCGTTGGCCAGGCCTTTGATCACGATGGCGCCAGGCACGGCGATGATGGCCGACTGGCCGGCGAGCGCGAGGTCGTCGATGCCGTCGCCGGTGAAGTCGGCGAGCACCGCGTCGGAGAGGTACAGAGCGCCGCCGACGCGCGTCTGCGGCAGGAAGCTGCCGTCGCCTGCATTGCGGAAGAGCGACACGTCGTGCGAGTCGAAGTTCGCGACGAGCAGGTCGATGTCGCCGTCGCGGTCGATGTCGCCGGCCTGGATGCCGGTGGACGAGCCGAGGTCCCACGAGGCGCCGGATGGCAGCACCGCCGGCGGCGTGAAGCTGCCGTCGCCGTTGCCGAGCAGCACGGTCATCGTCTCGTTGATGAAGTCGTTGCCCACGCCGCCCCAGTTGCACGAGGCCAGGTCGGGGAGGCCGTCGCCGTTGAAGTCCGCGGCGACGATGCCGTGCGGCGCCCACGCCGCCGTGGCGGTGATCTTCGGCGCGAACACCGAGAGCGAACCGGTGCCGAGGTAGATCTCGAGCCAGCTGTTCTGCGCGAGCACGAGGTCCTGGTGCCCGTCGAGGTTCAGGTCGGCGTGCGTGAGCGTGGGCGTGAGGCCGGTGGGGCTGAACGCGGGGCCGGCCGGCTGCACGAAGGTGCCGTCGCCGTTGCTCTCGATGATCCACACGCGAGGGAAGGGGACGTTCGGGCAGCCCGCCGATTCCGCGACGACGACATCGAGGTCGCCGTCCTCGTCGAGGTCCACGAGATCCACGTCATCCTGGCCGCAGCTCGGCAGATTCCACTGCACGAGCGTGCCGAAGTTGCCGTCGCCGAGGTTGAGCTTCGTGTTGAAGCCGCCCAGCGTCACGATGACGAGGTCCGGGAAGCCGTCGCCGTTCAGATCGCGCAGCTTGACGGCCTTGGGGCCGCCGAAGGCGCCGCTGGGATAGGTGACATCAGCGCCGAAGCTGCCGTCGCCGAGATTGCGCAGCACGTGGATCGGACCGCCACCGCCGCCCACGAGGTCGATGTCGCCGTCACCGTCGATGTCGGCCGCGTCGAGATCACCGTCCGGGCCTGCATAGACGGCGCCTTCGAGCGGCACGCCGTCCTGGAAGCGGTGCACCGTCAGAGCGACGGAGTGGCTGCCGAGCACGAGCGCGTCGAGGTCGCCGTCACCGTCGGCATCGAAGGCGTCGATCGCGGTGGGCTCGTCGGTGCCGAGGAATCCGTAGTTGGCGACGAGCGGCTGCACGTAGGAGCCCGCGCCGTCGGAGAGCGCGAAGTCCCAGTCCATGTGGTCCGTGCCCAGCACGTCCGGCCAGCCGTCGCCGTTCAGGTCGGCGAAGGCCATGTCGGTGAAGCCGTTGGCGCCCGGGCGCAACACGATGTCGGGGCCCTGCGCGAAGGAGCCGCCGCCCTGGTTGAGGATGGTCGTGACGAGGCCGCGAAGGAAGGGGATGAATTTCTGGTGACTGTTGTCGCTGAAGGCGATGTCGAGGTCGCCGTCGCGGTCGAGGTCCACGACGTTGATGCACGAGAAGAGACTCGAGCCGCCCGCCATGCCGGCCGACACGTTGAAGGTGATCGGAGCCGCGAAGGTCGCGCCGCCGCCCAGCAGGATGTCGATGACGTCGAACTTGTCGTGGCCCACCGCGAGGTCGTCGCGGCCGTCGCCGTTGAAGTCCGCGGCCGCGATGCAGGCCGGTGCGGCGGACACGGCGATGGACGCGCCGCTGGAGTAGGTGCCCGCGCCGTTGTTGACGAGGAGCTTCACCGACGTGCCGGAGGCCGAGACGCCGTAGATGGCCACGGCGAAGTCCTTGTCGCCGTCGCCGTCGTAGTCGCACGCGGCGATGCCGAGCGGACCCTTGGGCACGGTGATGCGCTGGCTGAGCGTGAAGCTGGCGTCGCCGGCGTTGCGGAAGATGGCCACCGTCGTGCCGCTGGAGGTGCTCTCGCCCTCGGTGACGCCGAGGTCCAGGTCGCCATCGCCGTCGATGTCCGCGACGGCCAGGGCCTGGCTTCCCTTGAGCAGCGGATAGAAGGTGGCGGGGCCGAAGCGCTCGTCGCCGAGGTTCTTCAGGATGGCGAGCTTGTGCTGCGAGAGACCCCAGCTCACGACGGCGAGGTCGGCGTGGCCATCGCCGTCGAAGTCCGCGCGCACGAACTCCTGCGCGAACTGCATGTCGGCCGGCGTGCCGACATCGATGCCCGTCCAACTGGCGAAGTCCTGGTATTGCGCGCGGGCGCCTGGTGCGGCGGCGATCGCGGCGAGGGCGGCAAGCACGAGCGCGGAACGATGACGTGACATGGCGGGCTTCCTTGGGTCATCGGGAAAGTGCGGGGCAGCAAGGCGCGGACGCCTGCGGTCCGGTGCGGAGGCAAGCGCAAGCACCGTGCCAGCCTCCCCAGCGCTCGCGTCTCACCGATTGCGTCCGCGCTCGCCGTCCGCGATGTCCAGTCGCCTGTCCGGATCGTGGACGCCGTGTCTGGTGCGTGGATCGCGCCGGGCGCTGAACGGGGCGTTCCTCGCCTCGATCGTGGCGGACGGAGGCTGGCACGCGGCTTGCCCTGTGGCTGCCGCCGGATTCGATTTGATCCGGCTCACGGCGTCCACGGAGAGTCCTCATGTTTGCGAATCGAAAGATGTCCCGCGGCGTCGTGAGTGCGATCACGCTGTGCTTGTCGCTGGCTACGGCCCGCGCGGCGATTGCCCAGGCCAGCTTCAGCCAGGCCTTCGACAACAACGGCCCCGTGCAGGCCGGCACCGACGGCCCTGTGAACCTGATTGCGCAAGGCTGGATCTTCCGCAACCAGAGCGCTCCCGTCGCGACGGGGACCTGGCACACCGGCACGAACAGCCTGTTCCCGTCACAGAGCGGCGCCGGATACCTCTCCGTCGGCAGCGAGTCGACGGCGTTTCTCGGCGGAGACGTGAGCCAGTGGGCCATCCTCCCCGCGATCGCGAACCAGAAGGCGGGCGACCGACTGACCTTCTTCGTGCGCCGCGTCGATTCGAGCAACGTGGACACGCTGCAGGTGCGCTACGCGCCCGGCGGCGGCACCTCGACCGGCTCGGGCGGCGCCGCCGTGGGCGACTTCACCACGCTCCTTGCCGACCTGAACCCCGTCCAGCTCACCGGTTGGACCGTGGTGTCGGTCACCGTGCCTGGCACCGGGAGGCTCGCGCTGCGCAACTTCGTGGACAACGCGTGCAATTTTGGCTGCTTCGCCTCGTACCTCGGCATCGATGCTCTGACCGTGAACCAGTCGCCTCCGCCCGGCCCGCCGATGCCGGTCGCCGGCCAGACGGTGCACTGGACGAGCGCGCTCAGCCCGGTGGTGCTGGCCTCCGACACGGCGGTCGTGTCGGGCGGGACGCTCATCGTGGACGGCGGCGTGAGCGTGCAGGTGAAGACCGGCGCGACGCTGTACGTGCCGGGCACGCTGCGCTTCGAGGCGGGCTCGGCGCTTGACGTCGCGGCCACCGGCAACGTGCGCGTCGAGGGTCTCGGCGAGTTCCTCGGCAGTGCGGCCTCACCCGTCGCGCTCACCGGCGGCGCCGGCGGCCCGTTCGGCAAGGGCATCGAGGTGGCGCCAGGCGCCACGGTGCGCCTCGACCACGTGGTGTCGGACCTCCCGGTCTTCGTGAACAACCAGGACGTGATCTACGGCACGCAGACCAAGACCATCTCCATCGACCACTCGACCTTCAGCGGGGATGGCGACATCTTCATCGCCTCGGGCACGCTGGTCATCCGCAACACGACCGTGACCGGCCCGTCGATCAGCGCGCAGGACAGCTACGTGCTGGTGGACGGCCTGAACCTCAACGGCACCGTGCTGAAGTCGACGCGATACAAGGCCGGGCAGCCGCTCTTCATCGACCACGTCAGCGCGCACAACGTCGCCGGCGACGCGCCCTTCGTGCTGTCCGGCTTCGACCACTTCTTCGGCGCGAACAACACCATCGCCAACAACCTGTATCCAGTGCACCTCACCGGCGGCGGCATCGCGCCGGGCAGCACGCTGCCGACGGGCGGCAACGCGAACAACTACGTGCACGGCGGTCTCGGCAACGTGCATGGCCGGGTCACCTTCGCGAATGCCGGCCTGCCGTACCGGATCGACGCCGACACCTCGGGCGACGTGAACGAGGGCGAGCTGACCATCGAGCCCGGCGTCACGCTGAAGCTCGGGCCGGACGCGAAGATCCACAGCTACGCCGGCGGCACAGTGATCGCCGAAGGCCTGCCCGACGCGCCCATCACCTTCGAGCGCCTCAACCCGGGACAGGCCTGGCAGACGATTTCCTTCCGCAGCTCGCGGCGGCCCAAGCTGGAGAACTGCATCGCGCGCGGCGGGCTGCGGGCCTTCGGGGCGGACGAGACCGTGGTGCGCCTCGAGTCGTGCCTGCTGGAGGGCAATGCGATCGGCGCGAATTCCTACAGCTTCGGCAACATCGTGGCGCGCTCCTGCGCGTTCCTCGGTAACGCCTCGGGCGTGCAGACGTCGGCAGGACTGCCGGCGACGGGAGGCTTCGCGGCCGGTCATGCCGACCTCGATGGCCTCACGAACCCCAACACCTTCGCAGCCAACGGCATCGCCTTCGAGGTGCTGGCGCCGCTCAACATCGAGTCCGGGAAATACAACTGGTGGAACGCACCGAGCGGCCCGATGGCGGCCTCCAACCCGGGCGGCACCGGCGAGTTGGTCACGGGCAACGCCGTGATCGTGCCCTTCCTCACGTCGGCGCCGAATGCGAACAACCACGCGCCGATCGTGCGCCTGCACGAGCATTCGTTCCTGCTCGAGGAAGGCCGCAAGCTGCTGCTCACGTGGGACGCGCAGGACGATGACGGCATCGCCGGCTTCCGCGTGCTCTACTCGCCGCACAGCGAGAATCCCGCCCTTGCCTTGCTGCTGGACGGCATCCCGGCCGGCGCGCGCTCGGTCGAGATCACCGTGCCGCAGGCGCCGCCCTCGTCGAACAACGGCGCCTCGGTGCTGCGCGTCGTCGCGACCGACGCCGCCGGCCAGGAAGGCTGGGACGAGATCCAGTTCAACACGCCCTACGTGGACTTCGGCAACAAGGGCGTGTTGCCGCAACCCATCGCCGGCACGCTGCGTCCCGGCCAGAACGTGGACCTCTGCTGGACGGTGCTGCCCGGCTCGTCGGGGCTCGTCGATGCCTTCCTGTTCCTCGACAGCGACGAACAGCTCTTCTCGCTCGGCGGCGCCTCGACGGCGATCACCTGCATGCCGCTCGGCTTGAAGGCGCCGGGCGTCAGCACGGACACGGCGCGGGTCGGCCTGCGCTACAGCGCCGGCGCGGGCGGTCGCGATCGCTGGGAGTTCACGCCCGAGTTCTCCATCCGCCCGGATCCCGCGCTGCTTGGCGATGCGCCGCCGGTGGTGCAGCTCACGTCGCCGCAGGCCGGCCAGTCCTTCGCGGGCGGGAGCACCGTGCCGGTCCTCTGGTCCGCCTCCGACGACGAGGCGCTGCGCTCCTTCGCGATTCACGCCTCGTACGACAACGGCCGCACGTGGCAGGTCGTGGCCGACAATCTCCCCGCCGCCGCGTCGTCCTACGCGTGGATCCTGCCGGGCAGCTCGGGCATCGAGTCGGTGCGCGTGCGCGTCATCGCTCGCGACCTCCGCTTCCAGAACACGTCCTCGACGAGCGGCGCCTTCGCCGTCACGCCGGGTGCGCAGACATGGACGCAGCTCGGTGGCGGCGTCGCGGGCGCCGGTGGCCTGCCCGTGCTCGTGGGTGAGGGCAGCCTCGCGGCCAACGCGCCGGTGCAACTGCAGTTGAGCAGCGCCGCCGCACGGGCGCCGACGTCGCTCATCATCGGGCTCTCCGCGCTGAACGCCCCGTTCAAGGGCGGGGTGCTGGTCCCGAACCCGGACCTCGTGCTTTCCGGCATCGGCACCGATGCGAGCGGCAGCTGGCTGCTTGTCGGCACCTGGCCGGCCGGCCTGCCCGCCGGGACGCAGGCGTGGTTCCAGACGTGGATCAGCGACGCCAGCGCGCCGTTCGGCCTCGCGGCGAGCGGCGGCCTGCGCGCCCTGGTCCCGTGAGTCGCGGTGCGGAGGATTCCGCGCGGTGTCGGCAGCAAGGCCGGCACCGCGCGGCGCACCGATTGCCTAGTGTCTCGTTGCACGTGCCTCCCGCACCTCGCACAGCTCATTCGCTCTCCCTGATCATCACCTTCCGGAGACCTCTCTCATGTCCAGTTCCCGCTGCATGCGTCTTGCCCTGCTCGGAGTCTGCCTTCCGGCGCTGTCGCTGAGTCTCGGCGCGCAATCGCCGCCGTCGTGCTCCGTCACCTTCCTGGGCGCGGCCCAGAGCATCACGGCGCTGAGCGAGGCCGGCGTGGTGGTGGGGCAGCTGAGCGTGGCGGGAAACACGCGCGGCTGGGTGGCCTCCGCAACCTCGGCGCTCACGCTGCTTCCGCTGCCCGCGGGTGACAAGAGCAGCTGGGCGCTGGACATCAACGAGCAGGGCGTGATCGTGGGCGCCGTGTCCACGTTCCTGTCGCCGGAGTTCTTCGGGCGCGCGGCGCAGTGGCTGCCCGACGGCATGGGCGGCTACACGGTGCACGAACTGGGCAAGCTGCCGGGCCACTCCGGCAGCATCGCCACGGCGCTCAACAACGTGGGCGACATCGTCGGCTGGTCGAACAGCGGCATGTTCCGTTACGCCGTGCTCTTCAGCGCGCCGGGCGGCGTGCTCGACCTCAATCCGCTGGGCGTCTTCGATCCGCAGGCGATCAACGACCAGCGCCAGATGCTCGACAAGCAGTGCAGGCGCCTGGACCTGGACACCATGACGCTGGACACGTTCGGCACGCCGCCGGGTCCGATCAACTACCAGGCCACCACCGGCTACTCCATCAACGAGCTGGGTCAGATCGCGGGCACCGCCGTCCTGGCGACGAGCACGAATTGCGTCTACCAGGCCGCGCGCCACATGGACGACTACGGCTGGCAACTGCTGAGTCCGTGCAGCCCGCTGGCCAACGCCTACGACATCAACGACCTCGGCGACGTGATCTACCAGGCCTTCCTCACCACGAACATCCTGCATCTCGAGGGGCTGGGCGAGTTCAACGCGCAGCAGCTCGTCGCGCCGGGCGCCGGACCATGGTCGATCGTGCAGAGCTTCTCGATGGACATCAACGACGCGCGCCAGCTCGCGGCCATCGCGACGAACACCGTCACCGGCGTCACTGGTGCGGTGCTGCTCACGCCGCTCGGCGTCTGCCAGGCGGACCTCGGCTTCTCGGGGCCAGGCCCGTCGAAGCTCTCGGCTTGCGGCGGCGACCTGTCGTCGGGCACGAGCGCGAACCTCACGCTGTGGGGCGGGCCCGAGGCCGGCACGGTCTTCCTGCTCGCCGGAATCTCCGCGACGCCCACGCCCTACAAGGGCGGGACGCTCGTGCCGCTGCCGCTGCTGCTGCTGACGAACGTCTCGACCGGTCCGACGGGCACCCTCGTGCTTCTCATCCCCGGCGGCGGCGGGCCGGCGTCCCTGTTCGTGCAGGGCGTGCTCATGGATGCTTCCCTTCCCGGCGGCGTGGGCTTTTCCAACGCGGTGCGGCTCGACTTCCTGCCGTGACGGGCCGGAGAGTCGCCTCCGTATTGCGCCGGCGCTGATGCATGGCGCGGGCGCGTGACGGGGCGCTGCAGCCCGTGCCCGGGTTAGGATCCCGCGCTCACCGACCCGGAGCGCCCATGCCGAGCGAGGCTGACCTGCTGGACCTGCTGCGCCACCACGGCGCACACGTCATCGCGCGGCGGGGCGATCTCATCGAGGCGCGCTGGCGGGGCGCGCCGGTGCGCGTGTCGGTGGCGGGTGCGAGCGACTTGGGACGGCTCTCGGCGGCCTTCGACGCGCTGTCGGCTCTGCCAGATCCGATCGCCGTCGCGGAGATCGACCTGGTGCGGCAGGGCGCCGACTCCCGCCAGCCGGTGTTCGTGCCCGTCGTGTCCGTGGTGGAAGGGAAGGCCCTGGCGCTGCTCTCCGGCGACAGCTGCGTGGTCATTCTCGATCGCGACAGCGGGGCCATGACGGTGCTGGGCACGGATCTCGCGCGGGCTCCGCTGGCGCTGCAGCACCGGCTGCCGCGCGCCACGCCGCACGGCGATCCGGCGCGGCTGGCGCAGGACACGTCCGTTGGCGGGGTGGCAGTCCTGCCAGCCCCGGCGGGCGAGGCTCAGTTTTCCAAGGCGCCCGTCCCGAAGTGGAGGCGCCTGTTGCCGTTGCTGCGCTGCGTGCGCTGCGCGGCCCGAGCGCCGCTCGCAGCATCAAGCGACGCGCTGACGTGCACCGCCTGCGGCGAGCACTACGCGATCCGCTCCGGCACGCCCATCCTGTTGCGCGATCCGGCGGCCGACGGCGAGCCGCCGCCCGGCGAGATCTCTTCGAACAGCTACTCGCGGCAGTCGCTGGCCCTCATGGATGGCCACCGCGACGGCTGGGTGCTGGACTGCGGCTGCGGGCAGCCGGCGGACAACCTGCCGCACGTCGTCAACCTGGAGATCCTGCGCTTTCCCAACGTGGACATCGTGGCCAGCGCGGCGGCGCTGCCCTTCGCGGACGAGGCCTTCGACGCCGCGATCTGCGAGTCCGTGCTCGAGCACGTTCCCGACCCGTGGGCCGTGGCGTCGGAACTGCACCGCGTGCTCAAGTCGGCCGGCGTGATCCGCGTCGACGCGCCGTTCATCGCGCCCTTCCATGCCTTCCCGGATCACTATCACAACTTCACGCGCACCGGGCTGGACCGCCTGCTGTCCGGCTTCGACAAGCTGGACGGCGGCATCGGTCCGCACCAGGAGCCGTGGGTGGCGTTCGGCTGGATCCTGCGCCTGCTGCGCGAGGGCCTGCCCGACGACGCGCTGCGCCGAGAGCTCGACGCCACGCCCGTGGGCGAATTGCTGGCCTCGCTCTCGCGCGGCGTGCCGCCCGCCACGCTGCATCCGCTGGATGACGCCACGCGCCTCGCGCTGGCCGCGGGTTTCTTCTTCTACGGCCGAAAGCGCGCGGAGGCCGAGCCGCTCAGCCCGTGAGCGAGCCCTTGGTCCACTGGTCGATCTGGCCGCGGTCCTGCATGACGGCCGCTTCCTGAGCGGGAAGCCTGTCCTCGGCGCCGCGGAAGAAGTTCCAGAACTGCCACCAGCGCTTCTTGGGCCGGCCCATGCCGAGGGCGCAACTCTGGTTGTAGCCCCAGAGCTTGTTGTAGATGGGCTTCCAGTCCCACAGGTCGAGAATCCACTGCGGCGTGTGGCGGCCGAGCCAGAGCGCCGGCGCGCTGATGAGCAGCCGCTTGGCCCAGCGCGGCGTCACGTAGTTGGCGCAGCCCATCGCGATGAGCAGGTGCCCGACGTAGCTGTGCCCCTTGTGCTCGAAGGGCTGGAAGCTCTTGGAGTTGTAGAGCTCCGGATCGGCCGTGATCTCGCCGGCTTCCAGCGCACGCTTGTAGAGCGGGCTGCCGGGGTAGAAGACGAAGGTGAACACAGACAGGCTCACCCAGTTGGGCAGCTTTTCGATGAGGCGCACCGTCTCCAGCGTGTCGAACTCGGACTCGTAGGGGCAGTCCACGATGAAGTCGAGCGTGACCACCATCTTGCGGTGGTAGTGCTTGTCGATCATCCACATCTTGTCGATGAAGAGCTGGTTCGGGAAGTCGCGGTCGTAGATGCGCTTGTTGAACTCCTCGCTGCCGGTCTGCACGCCGACGGCGACCACGCGGAACCCGATGTCGTACATCAGGTCGAGCTTGTCCTTGCTCAGCGAGGCGGGCGTGGCGGTGGAGCCCCACCAGGCGTCGAAGAGCAGGTCCGGGATCTTCTCCCTGCTGAGCGTCGAGAACTCCTCGAGCGCCTTCTTGCTGCGCAGGAAGAAGTCGTCGTCGCTGAAGAAGAAGGAGCGGAAGAAGGGGAAGCGATCCTTCATGTGCCGCAGCTCGGCGACGACGTCGGGCAGGCTGCGGAAGCGCACGGACTTCTGCCCGGCGAAGATCTGCTTGTAGGTCGCGTTGTAGCAGAAGCTGCAGCGGAAGGCGCAGCCGCGCGACGACAGCACCGGATACGTGGGGAAGCCCAGCGGCGCGTTGTTGTGGTACTTCTCGAGCAGCGCCACCGTCATCGGCTTGAGCGTGCCCTCATCCAGGATGTAGTGGCTCTCGATCTCATAGTCGGGCCACGGCATCCGGTCGAGATCCAGCATGAGCGGGCGCATCTCGTTGTGCTTGATGACGCCCTGCTCGTCGCGAAACCAGAAGTTGGCGACGTCGGTGTAGTCCTCGCCGTTGGCGACCTTCTCCACGAACTCGGGCAGCGCCTCGTCGCCCTCGCCCTGGCAGAGCACCTTGACGTGCTTGATGGCTTCCTCGGGGGCGATGGTGCAGTGCACGCCGCCCCAGACCTGCATGACCGAGGGGTGGTCGCGGTAGATGCGCTCCGTCACGCGGCTGGCGCGCAGGAAGTTGTCGGAGAGGAAGCTGTACAGCACGAGCGCCGGGCGCTTCTCCGTGATGAGGTCGGAGAACTGCTTGAGCACCGGCTCGCCGTACAGGTTCACGCCGTCCTGGGTGAGGCACACGAAGTTCACGTCGTGCCCCTGCTTGCGCAGCGCCGCAGACAGGATCCGCGAGCCATCCGCGAAGATCGTGTTGTTCAGGCTGACGAAAATGATCTTCAGGCTGCGCACGGTGTTCAGTCCGGGTGGTGACGGCGAGGGAGCCTCGCGGGAGCGTCGCCATGGTGGGGATCGGCGACGGGCGGGGGCATCTTAGCCCATCGCTTCGGGCCGGGACCCTTGCATTCTCCCGGCGCGCACCCGATGAGCCCTGCGTGTCCTGCACGCCCTGCTCGATGCGGATGACCTGCTCGGTTGGAAAGCGCGCTCAGCGAGTCAGGCCGCAGCGACGAGCTGCCAGCTCGCGCACGCTCTCCGGCACTGGCGCTCCGGTGAAGAGTTCGGCTTGTCGGCGCGCCTGCAAGCAGAAGAAATCCTCCCCGCTGGTCAGTTGAGCATGCGCCTCCGCGGCGGCGCTTCGGAAAGGCGACGAGGCCGCTCCATAGGCCAGATCGACAGCCAGCGCACCGGACCTGAAGTTTGCTGCACCGAGGCGCAACTCGTCCGGCTCGCTGCCCGGCATGCCGACAGGCGTCGCATTGACGATCACGTCCGCGGGAAAGTGGTCCGGATCGGGCACCGCGGTGGCCGGCAGCGTGTTTTCGAGCGCCGCGCAGAGCTCGCGTGCGTTGGAAAGCCGCCGCGACCAGATGGCCAGCTCGATGTCCTGATCCACCAGCGCCACCGCCACCGCACGCGCCGCGCCGCCTGATCCGAGCAGCAGCACGCGCGGCGCCTGCCCGGCGTGCGCACGCCGCCAGGACTTGAGCAGCCGCGGAAAGAGGTCGCAGGAAGCCTTCCAGTCCGTGTTGCGCGCCTGCCAGCCGGCCGGGCTGCGCGTGCGCAGCAGCGTGTTCGCCGCCCCCGTCGCCTGCGCGCCCGGCAGCGCGGATGTCGCCAGCGTAAGCGCCTCCCGCTTGAAGGGGTGGCTGATCGCGAGTCCATCGAGGCGCAACGCGTCGGCACACTGCAGCACGTCGGACAGCCGGTCCACGTCGAGCGTCACCATGCGGCTGTCCTGCCCCACGCCGTGGTAGACCGCATTGTGAAAAGCGGGTGAAAGACTGTGCGCGACGGGATTCGCGACGACGGCGAAGAAGCGCGTCGACGGACCCACCGTGCCGATGCCGAAGATCTCGTGCAGGCGCGTGACGCCGGGCTGGTCGGGGTGGCCGCGCCGCTCCAGGTCGATCGCGCCGTAGGAGAGTGCGGCGCCGCGCCCGGCGATGAACACGCGGCCCGTCTCCGCCAGCCGGCCGGTGGGCACGATGGCGAAGCCGGGCCCGAGCTGCTCCTGCAGGGCGAGCAACTCGACGAGCTGGCGCGGACTGCCCGCCGGCACGGCGAGCTTGCAGAGGCGCGTGCCCTGGCTCGCGATGCGCCGGGCGAGGCTGATGAGCCGCGGCGCGAAGTGCGTGACGTGGCAGCTCGCGAGGCGTTCGCCCGGGACGCTGTCGGGCAGCTGGGGCAGCAGCGTGTCGTCCACGTCCAGGACATCGGCGCCGGCCTCGCCGGCCTGCGCGAGCAGCGCGAGGCGCTGGCTGTCCGCGGCGACGTGGCCGCCAGCGCGGCACGTGGCGATGACCGCGATGCTGCGCGGCAGCGCGAGCAGCGCCGTCACGGCGGCCGGCGTCGGCTCCTCGAGCGCATCGAGGCGCAGTTCCAGGAAGTCGGCGCCCGGAGGTGGAGATCTCAGCGTGGCCGCCGCCTCGGCGGGCGTGCGCGGCATGAGCGTGGCGACGAGTTGCGCGCTCACGCGGCGTCACCCGGACCGGAGGGGCCGGCTGCGTCCAGCGCGGCCCGCAGCGCGGCGGCCGCGTGCGGGTCGAGGCCGCGTTCCGAAGTCGCCAGGTGCAGGGCGCGGAGCGCCAGTGCGACGTAGGCCGCGCCGATGTCCGGCGCGACGCCGGAGAGCGCGCGCAGGTGGCGCTCCACGACGGACGCGTCGCCGCGGACGATGGGGCCGGTGAGCGCCTGCGCGGGCGCGTGTCGCTCGAGATGATCCAGCGTGCCGGACATCAGCGGGAGCAGCGCGGCGCGGGCCTCGTCGCGCGGCAGGCCGGCGGACTGCATGAGGTCGAGCGCCTGATCGAGAAGCGCCACGAGATGATTGCAGGCATGGCTTGCCGCCGCATGCCACGCGGGGCGCGCGCCCGGCGCGAGCCGGAAGGCGCGCATCCCCAGTCGCTCCGCGATGAGCTCGCCGAGCGCGAGCGCCGCCGCGTCACCTTCGAGCGCCGCCACGCTGCCTGCCAGCGAGCGGCTGTCCTGCTCCGGATGGACGAAACTGTGCAGCGGGTGCAGCCCGCCCACGGCCAGGCCCGCCGCGCGCAGCGGCGCGAGGGCCTCGATCTCCACCGAGCCCGAGAGGTGCAGCGCCGCGGAGTCTGCGGGCCAGCTGCGGCGGGCCAGGTCGGTCGCCGTCCGTGCGATGAGCCGGTCCGGCACGCCGAGGATCAGCAGCACCGGCGCGTCCGTCGCGTGGCTCGCCGAGCCGGCCGCCGCGAGGTGTTCCAGCGTGACGGGCGTTCCGCCGCCGATGAGCGCGCAGCGTTCCTGCGCGCGCGTCTCCGTGCGGCAGGCCATCTCTCCCAGCGGCCAGCCGGACTGGCCCAGAGCGCGCGCCAGTGCGGTGCCGGCAGCTCCGGCGCCCGCGATGCACAGGCGCGGCAGCTGCACGTCAGCTCTGATGGTTGATGCCGTCGTGCCCGGAATTGTGGCGCTCCTGAACGGCGCGATCTCCGTTCGGCGAGCCGTTGCCGTGCGCGGGAGCGAAGAACGGGTCGTGGTCGAAGATGTAGTCATCGTCGTCGGGAATCTCGGGCGCGACGTAGTTCGGATCGCGCGAGCGCTCCAGTTCCGCCTGGTAGGCGTTCAGGATCCGGCTCTCGATGAAGCTGCGGCATTCCTGGTTGATCGGGTGCGCGACGTCGATATGCAGTCGTGCACGGCCGCGATCATCGCGCGGCGCACGATCGGCGAGCAGTGGTCGGCCGCAGTCGTTGCAATGATTGGCGCGTAGATGATTCTTGCCGCCGCAATTCGGACAGCGGTCCATCACCTTGCGGCTCGGCATGGCGACAAAAGGCCCGCGCGGCCCCTCGATGACCTTCACGTCGCGAATCACGAACTCGCGATTGATCGTCACCGTACAGAAGGCCTTCAGGCGTTCCTGCGCCTGGTCCACCAGCTTCACACGGATTTCGCTGATCTCCACGCACCCCTCCCGGAACTGCCACAAAGACCCGAAGGCGCACAGGATATGCAGAGGCGCTGGAAATCTCGTCACGCATTTCTCATGGCTGCGCGTGAACATATCAACATCGTTCGACATGCACCTGTCGGCTGATCCACTTCAGCACCGAACGTGAAGACGGTGCTCCCGCTTCCCGAGAGATGCATGCCGGGGATCGCGAGCAGTGCTCGCAGCTCAGGTTGCACGGCCTCCGCGGCCGCCTGGAGGTCGTTGTGGAAGAGCGCGTGCAGGCGCGGTTCGTCGGCGCCTGCGAAGTCGTTCGCCAGTCGCGCCAACGCATCGGGGCGCAGTGCCTGCACCGGTCCCGCGCCGAGCGCGGCGTAGACGGCCGGCGTGCGCGCCCCGTACGGGGGCACGCACAGCACGAGCCGGAAGGGAGCGGGCGGCTCGATGGGTTTCACGACGTCGCCTCGCCCCGTGCAGAGGGCTGTGCCGCCGTGCAGGAAGAAGGGCACGTCGCTGCCCAGCGCGGCGGCGGCCGCCGTGAGGCGCGAGGACTCGAGCGGCGCCCCGAGCAGCCGATTCAGCCCGGCGAGCGTGGTGGCGGCATCCGAGCTGCCGCCGCCGAGGCCGCCTCCGGCGGGGATGCGCTTGACCAGCTCGATGTCCAGGCCGACGTCGCCGGACGCGCCCGCCTCGGCCAGCAGCGCCTGCGCCGCGCGCACGACGAGGTTGTCGGGGCCGGAGGGCACGTCGTGCGCCTCGGGACTCACCGAGAGGGAGACGTCCGGGGCGCCGGGCGCCGCACCGCGCCGGCGCGTCCGCAGCCGCAGGCGGACACTGTCACAGAGGTCCACGGTCTGCAGCACGGTGACCAGCTCGTGATAGCCGTCCGTGCGTCGCCCGAGCACGCGCAGCAGGAGATTGATCTTGGCTGGCGCCTCCAGCGCCAGCCAGCCGCCCCGCATGTCGCCGCCCGCGCCGTTGCGGCCAGGGGCACGCTCGGCGTCGCGCTTGTCGTCACGCTCGGCGTCGCGCTTGTCGTCGCGGCCGGCCGGTGCGGCCGGGCCGCCGGGTGCGCTCATGGCGTTGGCTGGTTGTCGCCGTCGAGCAGGATGACCACCGGCTTGTGGTGCGCGCTTTCGGCGTCGTCGAGCATGCAGTAGGTGATGATCAGGATCTTGTCGCCCTCGGCGACCATGCGTGCGGCGCCGCCGTTCACGCCGATGATCCCGCTGCCGGCCTTGCCCGCGATGAGGTAGGTCTCGAAGCGTCCCCCGGTGTTCACGTTGACCACCTGCACCTTCTCGTCGGGCCGCATGTCGGCCAGTTCGAGCAGGTTGCTGTCGACGGTGAGGCTGCCCATGTAGTGCAGGTTGCACTGCGTCACGGTGGCTCCGTGAAGCTTGCTCTTGAGCATGAAGCGCTGCATGTCAGGGCCCCGGCGAAAAGGGGCCCAGCTTAGCACCGAGCACGTGGTTGTCGATCAGCCGCACGGGGCCCGCCCGGGCCGCCAGCAGGACGACATCGCCGACGCGGGCCTTTTCGCGCACGGTCAGATCGCCCGGATCGGCGATGGCGTAGTAGTCGGGGGGGCCGGCCAGCCGCGCGAGCGCCGGAGCTCCGGCGGCGAGCAGCGCCGTCACGTCGCGCTCGCCGGCTTCGAAAGCCCGATGCACGGCGGACAGCGCTGCTACCAGCGACAGCCCGCGCGCGCGATCCTCCGGCCCGAGGAAGACGTTGCGGCTGGACAGCGCAAGGCCGTCCGGGTCCCGAAGCGTGTCGCAGCAGACCACCTCGACGGGCAGGTTGAGGTCCTGCGCAAGGCGGCGGATCACGACGGTCTGCTGGAAATCCTTGCGGCCGAAGTATGCGCGGCACGGGCCGCTGATTCCGAAGAGCTTGGCCACCACGGTGAGCACGCCGTCGAAGTGCCCGGGCCGCGCAGCGCCCTCGAACACCGCGGTGAGCGCGGCGGGCTGGCTCACGCTCGTCGCGAAGCCCGGCGGGTACATCTCATCCGCGGGGAGCACTGCCAGCAGGTCGGCTCCGGCGGCGGCAAGCAGGGCGGCGTCGGCCTCCAGGGTGCGCGGATAGCGGGCCAGGTCGGCAGGGTCGTTGAACTGCAGCGGATTCACGAAGATCGACACCACGACCGTGTCGTTCTCCGCGCGCGCGCGCTTCACGAGCGACGTGTGTCCCGCGTGGATCGCGCCCATGGTTGGCACGAAGCCGAGACGCCCCGTGCTCCCGGCCGCGCGGCAGGCGCGGCTTGCCTCGTCGACCGACCTCAGCGTCCGCACGAGCTCAGTCCGTCGCGCAACTGCGCCAGACTCGCGCCGAGCAGCGGGTGGATCAGCTCGGGAGCGATCTCCGCCGCCGGCTGCAGCACGAACAGGCGCTCGTGTGCACGAGGGTGGGGCAGCGTGAGGCCGGGTTCATCCAGCACGGCGGAGCCGTGCAGGATGAGGTCGAGATCGAGCGTGCGCGGTGCGTGGCGCGCGTCGGCCGCATCGCGCACGCGGCCGTGGCGGCGCTCGATGGCCAGCAGCGCGTCGAGCAGCTCACGCGGCGACAGCTCCGTCTCCAGCAGGCAGGCGCCGTTCACGAAAACGGGCGCGCCGGCGGCGCACTCCACGGGATCGGTTTCGCGCAGCTCCGAGACGGCGAGCACGGCCGTGCCGGGCAGGGCCGCAAGCTCGGCGACGCCGGCGGCCAGCGTCCTGCGCCGCGGGGAGATGTTGCTGCCGAGCGCCACCAGCGCAAGCGTCACGGCGCGCCGGTCTCGTCGTCGTCGGCGTCCCATGGGTCCGGCAGCGACTCCACCGGCGAGCGGCCGCGCGAGCGCGCGATGAGGCCGATGACGAGGCCCCCGAGCACGTAGGTCAGCGAGGCCGCGAAGAGCAGCCACTCGTGGAAGAGCACCACGATCCAGCCCACGAGCACCATCCACGCGAAGGTGCCGAAGCGCGTGCGCGACTTGATGTAGCGCTGCGCGATGTGCACGTAGCGCACGCGCGAGAACATGAGCAGCCCCAGCGCGCAGGCCAGGCCGGGCAGGCCGCGCAGCAGGTAGATCGCCAGCTTGTCGGCCACGTGATCGTCCAGGCCCACCTCGTGGCGCCCGATGAAGATGAAGAAGCAGGTCGTGATCACCATCGCGGCGGCGGCCGGCGAGGGCAGGCCCAGGAAGGTGTCGTGACTGTCCGCGTCCTCGGTGGTGGTGACGTTGAAGCGCGCCAGGCGCAGCGCCGCACCGATCATGTAGAGCGAACACAGCAGCGTCACGATGCCGTGGTGGAAGGGGATGCCGAGCTGGTTGAGCGTGTGTTCGTAGGTCACCTTGGCGAGCAGCGCCGGCGCCATGCCGAAGGTCACCATGTCGGCGAGCGAGTCGAGCTGCGAGCCGAAGGGCGAGGACTGGTTCATGAGCCGCGCGACGCGGCCGTCGAGCGCGTCGAAGACCATCGCGGCCAGCACGAACCAGCAGGCCTGCACGATCTTGTCGGCGAAGAGCGGGTCGAGCGCGTTGCCGTCGCGCGCGGCGCCCTGCAGCGCGTCCACGGTCTTGGCGATGGCGATGAAGCCGCAGACGAGATTGCCCAGCGTCAGTGCGGTGGGCAGGACGGGGATCAGCGGCCGCCGTGCGGGCGCCTTCACCGGGGAGCTGTTCACCGGGGAGCTGGCTCGCGAGCGGAGTCGCCCGTCGCACGCCGGGCGGCGCCGGCAGCAGGCCGCAGCGTGGCCAGCAGCGTCTCGCCGCCGCGCACGCGGTCGCCCACCTTCACCAGCACGGCGGCGCACTCCTCGCGCGGCAGGATGAGCTCCGTGCGCGAGCCGAAGCGGATCATGCCGTAGCGTTCGGCACGCACGTAGCGCTGGCCGAGCTTCGACGGGCAGATGATGCGGCGCGCGATGAGGCCGGTGATCTGGCGCACGGCGAGGCTGCGCCCGTCGGGGCGCAGGAGCACGAGCGTCGCGGCCTGGTTGTCCTCGCTCGCGCGCGGGTTGCGTGCGTCGAGGAAGCCGCCGTCACGACGATCCACGCGCACCACCTCGGCCGCGCACGGTACGCGGTTCACGTGCACGTCGAAGACGTTGAGGAAGATGCCGACGCGGGTGCACGGCCGACCGAGCGCGGGGTCGTCCACCTGGACGATGTCGCTCACGAGGCCGTCGGCGGGGGAGACCATGTCCAGCTCGCCGCCCGCGGCGTGCCGCTCGGGGTCGCGGAAGAAGTTCAGCACGAAGAGCAGCAGGGGGGCGGGGGAAGCTGCGACCGCCGCGTTGCCCGTGCTCACCCACAGGACCGCGGACATTCCCGCGAGGACCGTGATGCAGGCGAGCAGCGTCGAGGTGCCGAAGGGCGTGAAGGGCCAGCGCATGGGCGCAAGGTACAAAAAAGCCGCGCGCGACGGGCGTGAGCCCCGCTTCCACAAGTCCTCCGCAGCGGCTGCCGATGAATCCGGGGACGCCTTGACCGGAGAGACCCATGCACCTGCCCGTCGGCCTGCCCCGCCAGCTTCCCGGACGATCGTTCCGGCTGCTTCCCCTGTGCGCGCTGATCCTGGCGTCGTGCGCGGCGCCGCCGCCGGAGTCGCAGGACGTGCAGCGCTTCTATCCCGACAGCGAGCAACTCCTCTCGCGCACGGCACGCTTGCTGGACGAGGACGGCGTGCCCGAGCGGCACGGCCTGACCGAGTCCTTCTATCCGGACGGCAAGCCGCAGTCCCGCAGCAGCTTCGTGCGCGGTGTTCCTGACGGTGAGTTCCAGCAGTGGCACGCCGGCGGAGCGCCCGCCTGCGAGGGCCGCTACGCGATGGGGCGGCGCGTCGGTCAGTGGTCGCTCTGGGACGAGCACGGCGTGCTGCGTGAGCGCAGCACCTGGCGCGACGGCATCCTCGACGGCGAGGCCGCCGCATGGGACGCCAACGGCCAGCGCGTCTGGGTCGGCACGTACGCGCACGGCCGCCGCCAAGGGAACTTCGAGGCCTTCCATCCGAACGGCCAGGTGCGTGTCCGCGGCGTCTTCGAGTCCGGCGAACCGCACGGCCGCTTCACCGCCTTCTATGCCGACGGCACGCGCGCCGACGAAGGCCGCTACAAGGGCGGCCACCCCGACGGCAGCTGGGTCTGCTGGAACCCGGAGGGTGTCCTCGTGCTGCAGGTCTCGCTCCGTCACGGTGGGACCGAAACCGTCGCCTTGCCCGAGGCGCTGAAATGGGACCCGGCCCAGGCGCCGGCCGCCAGCCCTTTCGACCTCGCCGCGGTCTTCGCGATGCAGCCCAGCTCGGACGAGCCGGAGTTGCCGGCCGTGGTGCTCGCGCCGACACGCAAACCTGCGCCCGCAAAGGTCACGGCGAAGGCCGCGCCGCCGGCGCCGCCCGCGGACGACGGAAACAACGGCGGCCCGGCCCGCGTCGGCGTCAACTGAAGACCTGACGGCGCGCAGCACGCGCCGAACTTGCACCTTCGCCCGCTACACTGCGGCGCATGGGTTGCCGCGTGGTCACGTGAAGACGGGTTCTGTCGACCACGGCAGGTACACCACTATCGCGCACCGCGGCATGACTGTCTGCAATCCCGTGGGCGATGAGGTGCTCGACGACGCGCTCGCCGTGCTCGCGCAGCGGCTGCCCGCGCTGGGTGCCCGCGTCCTCGATGTCGGCTGCGGCAAGGCGGAGGCGCTGTTGCGGCTCGCGGAGCGCTACGGCGTGAACGGCGTCGGTGTCGACGGCAATGCAGCCTTCATCGCGGAGGCGCGCCAGCAGGCGGAACAGCGTCTGCCTCACGGCGCGCACGATGGCGACGTGGCGGGCGGCGCTCGCGGCGCGCGGCACCGCGCCTTCGCTCGCGTCCGGCCGTCGCAGGCGCTGCCCGGCGTGGATGGGGACGGGCCGATCGGGCGGCTGACGCTGCACGGCGAGTCCTTCGCGGAGTTCGCCGCGCGGCGCACGCCGGACAGCGCGCGCTTCGATGCCGTGCTGTGCATCGGCGCAAGCCATGCGGTCGGTACGCCGCGCGAGGCGCCCGGCCGGCTCGTGCAACTGCTCGCGCCGGGCGGCGCGCTGCTGCTGGGCGAAGGCTACTGGCGCAGCGAGCCGGCGCCCGAGTACCTCGCGGTGCTGGGCGCAACGGCCGACGACTTCACGGACCACACCGGGAATCGCGAACTGGGCTCGGAGGTCGGCCTGACCTGCGTGCACGCCGTCGAAACCTCGGCGCAGGATTTCGAGCGCTACGAGCGGCGCCATGCGCGCTCTCTCGAGGCCTGGATCGCGGCGCACCCCGAAGACCCCGACGCGCCGGCCATCGCGCAGCGCGTCACCGCGTGGCAGCTGGCCTGGCGGCAGTGGGGGCGGGACACGCTGGGCTTCGGCATCTACCTCTTCATCGCGCCCTGACTTCGTCGGCCCCTCACGCCTTCGTCGCCCCCTGACGCGGCCTGCCGACCCGGCGCCGTCGGTCGTGCGCGGGGCGGCACGGCTCTCGCCCGAGGCCGGCCTGGCCGGGGGCGCGGACTGCTAGGATGCCGCGCCCTTCAGCCACCCGCGGAGCTCGACCCACATGACTTTCATCCAGGCCGTCCATGCGCGCGAGATTCTCGACTCGCGCGGCAATCCCACGCTCGAGGCCGAGGTCGCGCTGGAGTCGGGCGCGACCGGCCGCATGGCCGTGCCGTCGGGCGCCTCCACCGGCAGCCACGAGGCGGTCGAACTGCGCGACGGCGACAAGAAGCGCTACGGCGGCAAGGGCGTGCTCACGGCGGTGGCGCATGTGAACACCGTCATCGCGGAGGCGCTCATCGGCACCGACGCGGGTGACCAGGAAGCCGTGGACGCGCTGCTCATCGAGCTGGACGGCACGGAGAACAAGGCCAAGCTCGGCGCGAACGCGCTGCTCGGCGTGTCGGGCGCCTGTGCGCGCGCGGCGGCCGCGGCGCACGGCATGCCGCTGTACCGCTACCTCGGCGGCACGGCCGCGCGCACGCTGCCCGTGCCGATGATGAACATCCTCAACGGCGGATCGCACGCCGACAACAACGTGGACTTCCAGGAGTTCATGATCGTGCCGCGCGGCGCGGAGAGTTTCCGCGAAGGGCTGCGCATGGGCGCCGAGGTCTTCCACGCGCTCAAGGGCGTGCTGAAGTCGAAAGGCATGAACACCGCGGTGGGTGACGAGGGCGGCTTCGCGCCGAACCTCGGCAGCAACGAGGAAGCCATCACCGTGATCCTCGCTGCCATCGAGAAGGCCGGCTACCGTCCGGGCGAGGACGTCTTCCTCGCGCTCGACGTCGCCGCCAGCGAGTTCTTCAAGGACGGCGTCTACACGCTGGCCGGCGAGGGCAACAAGACGTGCAGCTCGGCCGACATGGTGTCGCTCTACGCGAGCTGGGCCGACAAATACCCCATCGTCTCCATCGAGGACGGCCTGCACGAGGACGACTGGGACGGCTGGGAGAAGCTCACCGCGGAGCTGGGCTACAAGCTGCAGCTCGTCGGCGACGACCTGTTCGTGACCAACCCGAAGCGCCTGCAGCGCGGCATCGACAGTCTCGTGGCCAACGCGGTGCTCGTGAAGATCAACCAGATCGGCACGCTCTCCGAGACCTTCGAGTGCGTGAACCTCGCGACGCGCAACAAATACGCCTCCGTCATCAGCCACCGCAGCGGCGAGACCGAGGACTCCATCATCGCGGACATCGCGGTGGCGACGAATGCCGGCCAGATCAAGACGGGCTCGCTGTCACGCACCGACCGCGTCGCCAAGTACAACCAGCTGCTGCGCATCGAGGAAGAACTGGGCGACAGCGCGCGCTACGGACTGTAGGGCCGCGGCGGCGCAGCGGCGCGACGAGACCGCCTGGCGTCGCGCAGGTCTCTGGAGGTGAGCACGATGTTCTGGGAATGGACCGTCCAGCAGAACCTCAGCAGGCTGGAAAAGCGTGAGACGCGCGCGCGGAGCAAGCTCGATCGCACGCACGACGAGTTGGGCGAGCTGCAGGTGCAGTTCGAACGCATGAACCTCGCGTGCGCCGCGATGTGGGTGCTGCTCAAGCAGCACGGTCACAGCGACGAGGAGCTGGTCGCCACGATGCAGGAGCTGGATCTGCTCGACGGGAAGGCGGACGGCAGGCTCTCCAGGGCACCGGTGATCTGCGCCGCCTGCCGGCGCAAGACCGCCGCGCGCCACGCGACATGCCTCTACTGCGGCGCGAAACTGCCCGGCTCCGGACCCTTCGGCGCGGAAGGCTGAGGAGCCAGCCGGCGCCTGCGGCGCGTGCAGCGCCGGTTGCGCGATCTGCACGAGCTGCGCGAGCTGCGGTACGAACGCCAGGTGGCGCCGTGCGATCCGGATCTGGCGCGCGTCAGCGCACGGCAGATCGGCGTGCGCCAGGCTTCGGGCACGCGACGTCCGGGACTCGCGCACGAAGCACTGCGGGCCGTCAGCGTCTCCGCCGACGGCCCGCGTGGACTGCCCTGCGGCAGTCGTTACTTCTTGCGCTTGGCGGCCTTCTTCGCGGCGGGCTTCGCGGTCGGGACGATCGCGGCCGACTTCGGGGCGGCCTTCTTCTTCGCGGTCTTCTTCTTGGCCATGGTCAGGCTCCTGTGGCGTCGCGTTGGAACACGCGCGCGCGGGTGAGGGGCACCGACACCATTCGGGAGCCCGGAACGATGCGTCGCACGATACAGAGTGCAGAGACCGCATTCAGCCGTTCATTTTCCGGTGACGCGACGGCCAGGGAGCGAAGTCCGCCGCGCCGCTCAGTGTCGACGCGCGCGCGGCCACGACGAGACGTCGGCCGGCGTCTCGCCCACGTCAGCGGCGTCTCGCCCACGTCGGCAGCGTCTCGCCCACGTCGGCGGCGTCTCGCGAACGCCGATCGGCGTCCGTCCCGCGCCGGCGGCGTCTCGCCAGATGAATGGCGGCCTCCGATCTGATGCAATGTCGGCATGGAACGCCCGACCGGGCTGCTGCGACGTGAAGGCCTGACCCTGCTGCTGATGCTGGGGCTGGTCTACCTGTTTGCCACGGCCACGTTGCCGGCGCTGCTCGATCGCAACGAACTGCGCCGCCGCCGCGCCGTGACCGCGGCCGAAGTGAACGCGCTGGCGCCCAAGGTGCAGCACCTCGTCGAGTGGAACGAGGCCGCCGATGCGGACCCGCTCACGCGCCAGCGCCTGCTCGAGTCCTGGAAGCTGTCCCCGGATGCTCCTGGTTATCGCGAGCTGCCCGACCCGGACAGCGCCGAGGCCGGGGGCCCCGGATCCGCCGTGAAAAAGCGGTGATTTCGTGACGGGCGCCCGCTTCGGCGCAGTCCTGCTGGCGACCATGCTGCCGTGCCTTGCTTCCTCGTCGGCAACGGCGCAGTTCGTGGCGCCGGAGGGCAGCAGTTACCACAACGGCTCGAGCCTGCTGCTGCAGGACGAGGGCGACGGCGCCGACACGCTCAACGAGCTGCGCAAGGCGCTGGCGGACGACACGCCCTCCAGCGTGGCCGCGCTCTTCGCCAGCCTGCGGGCCGACCGGCGCGAGCAGCTCGTGGGCCTCGGCGTGCGCGTCGACACGCCCGCCATCGAGCTGGCCGCGCGCCGGCTGGTCGCCAGCGGCGAGAGCAGGGGCCACCTCGCCGTGCTCGCCGACGAGCGCGCGCAACTGGCGGCAGCGCTGGCCGTACGCGACCTGCCCGCGCTGCTCGACCGCGCCACGCGCGGCATCGCGCTGGAGTCCTCGCGCGAGGCAGCGCTCGGCGCCGCGCGCCTCTGCTACGAGGAGGGGCGCTGGTGGGAGGCCGCGTCGCTGGCGACGCGCGCGCTCCCGCTGCCGGGAGCGGCTCAGCTGCAGGCCGCCGCGCGAGCGAGGCTGCTCGAGGCCGAGCCCGACGCGGGGCCGGACGCCGCGCCGGACACCACACGCTGGGTGCTGCAGGGCGGCGCCGCCCTGACCATCGACGACAACCCGAGCGGCGGACTCCCGTTGGTGGCCGACGGCCGGCGGGGCGAGCTGCTCTTCCTCGACGCGCGCGGCCTGTTCCCGATCGACCGCATCACGGCGGATCTCACGCTGAAGCCCTTCGAGGTGCTGCCGCGGCTGCTCGCCGACAACAGCCTGGACCTGCCCGGCGTCTCGCGCCACGCGCTCGCGCGCGAAGGGAATCGCTTCTTCATTCCCGTCAATGCCCTGCGCGTGCCGCGCTTCGCCGATCGTGGCGAGTTCGAACGCAGCCCCGGCATTCCGCGCGCGGCGCGGCTGGCGGCGCTGGACATCGGCGAGCACGAGATCAGCACCGCCTGGGTCTGCATCCCGCCCTCGCCGCCGGGCGATGCCAGGATCAGCCTCTCGCTCGGCCCGCCGCTCGCGGTGGGGCGGCGCGTCTTCTGCCTCGTCTTCCGCGTCGCGCTGACGACGGACGTGTCGCTGCTGGCTGTCTCGGCGGACGACGGTCGCGTGCTCTTCGAGACGCCGCTGGTGAACGCCGCGCAGATCCGCCGCTTCGCAAGCCGGACCGCCGACACCGGGGCCACGGAGGTCGACAAGACGGCGGACGAGAGCGCGCTGGCCGAACGCGACGGCATCCTCTACGCCTGCACCGGGCACGGCGTCTTCGCGGCGGTGGACGGCCTCACGGGCCATGTGCGCCACACCTTCCGCTACGACCGGACCTTCAGCCAGGACCCGGTCAGCTACGACCCGGCCTTCCTCTTCGACACGGGTGCGTGGCGCGACGAGCCGGTCAGGTTGTGGCCCGAGGAGCCGACGTCCGGCGTCGGGGCAACATCGCCCGGCGCCGGCGCCGGCGCCGGCGCAGTCCCGGGACCGGAGCGCGTGATCATCGCGCCGAGCGACAGCCGCTTCCTTTACATGCTGGCGCGCGAGCCGGGGCCGTCGGGGCAGCTCATCCTGGATGATCCGATCGAGCGCCTCGACCGGCTCGACATCGCCGGCCTGGTGCCCGATCCGCAGGGGCGGGTGTCACCGGCGGTGATCTGCACCTGGGCCCGGTCCGACAGGAGCGGCGTCGTGCTGGTCGGTCCGGACGGCCACGTGCTGGAGCGCGCGCTGCTCCCGCTCTCGGCCCCAGGCAGCGACGGTCCGCGGATCACGGGCAAGCCGCTGATGGCCGGTCGCCTCCTTCTGGTGCCCAGCAGCGTCGGCGTCTTCAACTTCGCGAGCGAGCCGCTTTCCGCGGAGCCCGAGCTGCTGCCGCGCGACAAGGCCGCTCCCTTCGCGACCGCCGCGCTGTTCAAGGTGCGCGACGGGCTGGCCACGCTCTCGCCGCAACTCCCGCGAGCCGGCAAGCGCGGCTATTGGTATCTCCAGTGGTTCACTTCCGCGCCTTAGCTCGCCAAGCGGGTGGCGCGGACGACCTTCAGGGACAGCGGGCGAGAGCGAGCGCCGGTCCGCATGCCTGCCTGCATATACTGTCGCGCCGTTCCAACGCTGCCGTCGGCCGGCCCGTTGCCCGTCCGCCAGAGAGTCCGATCGCTCCACCGACCTGCCCGCCCGGGAGTTGCCAGCCATGTCCGACCTCGACGACGTCACCACCGCTGCCCAGCTCAAGGCGGGTTACGACCGCATCCGGGCCGAGATGGCCAAGGTCATCGTGGGCCAGGACGCGGTCATCGACCAGCTCATCGTGGCGCTCGTCGCGCGCGGCCACTGCATCCTCACCGGCGTGCCGGGCCTGGCCAAGACGCTCATGATCTCGTCGCTGGCCAAGACGCTGGCGCTGGACTTCAAGCGCGTGCAGTTCACGCCGGACCTCATGCCCACCGACATCACGGGCACCGAGATCCTGCAGGAGAACCGCTCCACGGGTCAGCGCGAGCTGTCCTTCATCCAGGGGCCGGTCTTCACCAACGTGCTGCTGGCCGACGAGATCAACCGCACGCCGCCGCGCACGCAGGCCGCGCTGCTCGAGGCCATGCAGGACCGGCAGGTCACCACGTCGGGCGTGCGCCGCGCGTTGCCCGATCCCTTCTTCGTGCTGGCCACGCAGAATCCCATCGAGCAGGAGGGCACCTATCCGCTGCCCGAAGCGCAGCTCGACCGCTTCATGTTCAACGTCGTCGTGGAGTACCCGACCGAGCAGGACGAGATGGAGATCCTGCGCCGCACCACGGAGACGGAGGTCCCCGAGCTGCCGGCCGTGATGACCGGCGAGGAGATCCTGCGGCTGCAGCAGCTCGTGCGCCGCGTGCCCGTTGCGGACGACATGCTGGCCTACGCCGCGGCGCTGGTGCGCGCGACGCGCCCCGACCAGCCGGGCGCACCGGGCTTCGTGAAGACGCAGCTGCGCTGGGGCGCCGGCCCGCGCGCCGGCCAGTATCTGATCCTGGCCGCGAAGGCGCGCGCCGTCATCAAGGGCCGGGTGCACGTCTCGGTCGAGGACATCCAGCGCGCGGCGCGGCCCGTGCTGCGCCATCGCATCGTGACCAACTACACCGCGCAGGCCGAGGGCATCCGGCCGGACGACATCATCGACCGGCTCATCGAGACCGTGCCCGTGGCTCCGAGCCTCGCCGGCCGCGACAGCGGGCTGCCGCGGGTCGCCGGCGCGACGGGACGCTGAGCGACGTGGCCGGAGAGTTCCGGTCCCCGGCGGACGAGGGGGTGTCCGTCGGAGGCGCGCCCGGCGGGCGGCGCCTCGCGCTCGATCCGGCGCTCGCCGAGCGCCTCAAGCACCTGTCGCTCTCGGCGACGCGCACCGTGGAGGGTTTCCTCTCCGGGCGCCATCGCAGCCCGCACCGCGGTGTGTCGGTGGAGTTCGTCGAACGGCGCCCCTACGTGCAGGGCGACGACCTGCGCCACCTCGACTGGAAGTCCTTCGCGCGCAACGACCGGCTGGCCATCAAGCGCTACGAGGAAGAGACCAATCTCGAGTGCACCATCGTGGTGGACTGCAGCGCGTCGATGGCGTATCCGAACCGCGCGGACGATGCGGCCGGCGCGCCGCTGCCCGATGCCCCGGGCGCCGCACCGAGCAAGTACGACTACGCCTGCCAGGCGGCGGCGGCCATCAGCCACCTCGTGCTGCGCGAGCGTGACGGCGCGGCGCTCGCGCTCTTCGATCACGAACTGGACCGCGTGCTGCCCGCTTCCACGTCGCCCGGTCACCTGCTGCCCATCCTCGCCGCACTGGCGGAGCGCCGCCCGCATGGCGTCACCGATCTCGGCGCCGTGCTGGCCCGGCTCAACGAGCGCATCGCGCGCCCCGGCATCGTGGTGCTCATCTCCGATCTCTTCGGCGACACGGAGAACCTGGTGTCGGGCCTCGGTGCCCTCGCCGCTCGGCGGCATGACACCGTCGTGCTGCACGTGATGCACGCCGACGAGCTGCACTTTCCCTTCGACAGGCTCACGCGCTTCGAGGGGCTCGAGGACGACACGCGCCTGCTGGTGGACGCGCCGTCGCTGCGCGAGAGCTACCTCGCGGTGCTGCAGGAGTGGCGTGCGGAGGTCCGCTCCGCCTGCGGTCGGCGCGGCGTGGACTACCACCTGCTCGACACGGGCACGCCGCTCGACGTCGGGCTCTCCGCGTATCTCGGCGCACGCGAAGCGCGGCAGGGGCGGCGCGGATGAACATCGCCTTCGGCTCGACGGCGATGCTGTGGGGTGCGGCCCTCGTCGGCGTGCCCATCCTCATCCACCTGCTGAATCGCCGCCGCTACGTGGTCGTGCCCTTCGCGGCGATGCGCTTCCTGCAGGCCGCGTTCGCACGCCGCCGCCGCCGCCTGCGCATGGAGAGCCTGCTGCTGCTGCTGCTGCGCTGCCTGCTCATCCTGCTCGCCGCGCTGGCGATGGCGCTGCCCTTCGTGCCCGAAGACAGCCCGCTCGCACTCGTGACCGGCGGGCGCCGCGAGCTGGTCTGCATCGTGGACCGCAGCGGCAGCATGGGGCGCCTCGTCGGCTCCGGCACCACCGCCGACGAGCGCGTGATCGACGACCTGCGCCGACGCCTCGGCAAACTCTCCGACGCGCGCGGCGACGCCGTGACGCTGCTGTCGATGGGCAGCGGCCCCGTGCTGCTCGCGCCCATCGGCGCGCCGCCTTCGGTGGCGCTGGCCGCACTCGACAATCCGCTGCCCGAACCCGGCGGGGTCGCGGACCTCGTCGCCGTGGCGCGTGTCGTCAAGGACCGCGTGCGCCCCGCGCGGCCCGGCCGGCTCGACGTCGTCATCCTCACGGACCTGCAGCGGCTCAGCTGGCTCGCCGCGGGCGATTCGCTCGGCGCGCTTTTCGCCTCCGTGTTCGAGCAGGGCGGCGGCACGCTGCGCGTCGTGCCCGCGGTGTCGGGCGACAAGGAGACGGTGAACCTCGGCGTGCAGTCGCTGGTCACGGAGCGGCCCCTGCTGCGCGCCCGCGAGCCCGTCACCTTCACGGCAGCGGTTCACAACTGGTCCACGACCGCCCGCGCCTCGGTGGAGGGCAGCTTCCTGCTCGACGGCGTGCAGGTGGACCGCCAGCGTCTGGACCTTGCTCCCGGCGGCGACGCCACGGCCAGCGTGCGGCGGCGCATCGACACGCCCGGCGCGCATCACATGGTGTTCACGCTCGACGCCGACGACCTGCCCTTCGACGACAGTCGCGCGCTGGCCTTCGACGTGCGCGACACGCTGGACGTGCTGCTGGTGGACGGCGCGCCGGGCGGGGCGGACGACCTCTCCTCGGCCACCGGCTATCTGCGCCTCGCGCTCGATCCCGGCGACGAAGAGCACGCACCGGCGCGCTTCGAGCCGATCGTCTGGGACGTGGGCCGCTTCGAGGAGTCGGCCGCGGACCTGCCGCACGTGGATGCGATCGTCCTCGCCAACGTCGGCGGCCTGTCCGCCGCCGCCGCGCAGTCGCTCGCGCAACTCGTGTCGTCCGGCACGCCGCTGCTCGTCTTCATGGGCGACAACGTGCTGCCGCAGCTCTACGACGAGCGCCTGGAGCCGCTGGGCCTGCTGCCCGCGACGATTCCCGACGTGCCCGTGCGCGGCGACCCGGACGGCCGCGGCGGCGAGGACTACGTGACGCTGGCGCTGCCCGAGCCGCCTCCCGCCGCGCTCGCGCTCTTCGCCGACCCGCGCCTCGCGGTGCTGCTCCAGGTGCCGGTCTTCGCGTGGCGCGAACTGGAGCCTCTGCCCGACAGCCACGTGCTGGCCTCCTTCGCCGATGCGACCGGCCACACGACGCCGGCCATCGTCGAGGGGCGCCTGCAGCGCGGACGCATCATCATGGTCGGCACGTCGGCGGACACGCGCTGGTCGCTGCTGCCGCGCAACCCCGCGCTCTGGGTGCCGCTCGTGCACGAGCTGCTCACGGCGCTCATCGCTCCGGACGCGGGCGCCGCCAACGTGCCGGTGGGGCAGACGCCGACGCTCGTGGTGGAGGGTTTTCCGCTCTCCGCGCAGCTCACCGATCCGTCGGGCGCGGTCACCATGCTCGAGCGCCCGGCGAGCGAGCGCGTCGGGCCGCGCGCGGTGCTGCGCCTCGACAGCACGCCCTTCGACCAGGCCGGACCCTACAAGCTGGAGGTCACGACCTCCGGCGGCCCCGAGGGCAAGCAGGTGCTCGCGCTCGCCGCGCTGCCCGATGCGCGCGAGGGCGACCTGCGCTCGATCGATGACGCCTCGCTCTCCGCGGCGCTTGCCGGCGTGCCCTTCGTGCTCGGCGAGGAGCTGGAACATCCGACGGAGTCGGCAGGCGCGCCGGGCGACGGCAGTCTCGCGACGGCCCTGCTCTGGGCGTTGCTCGGCCTGGCGCTCGCCGAGTCCGTGCTCGCACGCACCCTGGGAAAGGCACGCTGATGATTGCGCTCGCGGACATCGTGCAGACGCAGCGCATCGAGTTCCTCAACCTGCCGCCGCTGTGGGTGCTGGCGCTCGTCATCGCGCCGGCCATCGTGATCTTCTCGCGCTGGTTGTATCGCCGTCAGGGTCTGGCGGAGGGCGCGTGGCTGCCGGCCGCGCTGCGCGCGCTGACGCTCGCGCTCCTCGTGCTGTTCCTGCTGCACCCGGTGCGCCTCACCCAGAAGGTGGCCATCGAGAGGCCTGTCGCGGCGGTGCTGCTGGACGACTCGGCCAGCATGCGCGAGCGCGACCTGCCAGAACTCGCCCGGCGCCGCGACCTGCCGGCGGGCAGTTCGCGCACCGAGGTGCTGCGCGCCGAGCTGGCCGCGCCGCTCGCCGCCCTGGACGAGCGCTACGAGACGCAGCTCTTCGCTTTCGGCGACAACCTGCGCGCGGTGGGCGGGCTGGCCGACCTCAAGGCCGCGGACGGCAGCACGCGTCTCGGCGATGCGCTGGCCGCGCTGGCGGCCGAGACGCGCGGTCGCGAGGTCAGCCAGGTCATCCTCGTGTCCGACGGCAAGAGCAACGCCGGCCGCGAGGCCCAGGCGGCGCTCACCATCCTCGCCGGCCGTCGCGTGCCGGTGAACAGCATCGGCGTGGGTGACCCCGACGTGCCGCGCGACGTGCGCATCTCCGGCGTCACCGCGCCCGAGGTCGCGCTGGCCGGCGACACGGTGACGCTCGAGATCAACATCGCCTCGCGCGGCTATTCCGGCGCGCCGTCGGTGCTGACGATCACCGACACCGGCAGCCGCACGGAGCTCGCACGCGAGGACTTCCGGCTTGCGGAGTCCGCCGGTTCCACCGAGCAGTCCGTGCGCGTGAGCTTCGTGCCCGAAACCGACGGCGACCTCGACCTGGCCATCACGGTCGTGCCGCGCCCCGACGAGCGCGACACGTCGAACAACACGGAGCGCCGCCTCCTGCGCGTCGAGCCCGGCCGCATCAAGGTGCTCTACGTCGACGGCTATCCGCGCTTCGAGTACAGCTTCCTGATGCATTCGCTGCTGCGCTTCTCCAACGTCGAGGCGCAGTGCCTGCTGCTCGATGCGAGCCCGGAGTTCATCCAGGAGTCGTCGGACGGCGTGCCCGCGCTCACGCGCTTCCCGCCGACTCTGCAGGACCTGCTGCAGTACCACGTGATCATCTTCGGCGACGTGCACCCGCAGGACCTCGGGCCGGACCACGAGCAGTACCTCAAGAACATCAAGACCTTCGTGGAGGCGGGCGGCGGCTTCCTCATGCAGGCCGGACCGCGTGACGCGCCGCGCGAGTACATCGGCACTCCCATCGCCGACATCCTGCCGGTGCTCATCGGCGACCCGGCGACGGAGTGGGCGGCGGTGGCGGACCCCGGCGCCGGTTTTCACCCGACGCTGCAGCGCCCGCGCGACCCGCATGAAGTGGTGACGCTCACGCCCGACCTGGACCTCAACCGCGCGCTGTGGGAGGCGGACGACGGCCTCGCGCCGCTCACCTGGTACTACCCCGTGGCCTCGGCCCGCGCCACCGCCGACGTGCTGCTCACGCACCCGCGCTCGGTGAATGCGCACGGCCCGCACGTGCTGCTCGCCACGATGTACTACCCGCAGGGCCGCACGGCCTACCTCGGCACGGACGAGACCTGGCGCTGGCGCTTCCGCTATCTCGAGGCCTATCGCGAGCCCTTCTGGAAGGGCCTCATCCGCTACCTCGCGCTGAACAAGCTGCGGCGCAGCGACTATCGCTTCGACCTCAGCACGGACCTGGCCAACTACAACATCGGCGACCGCATCGCGATCACGGCGCGCGTGCGCGACAGCCAGTTCACGCCGCTCGTCGCGCCGAGCTTCGATGCGCAGGTCGTGCTGCCCGACGGACGCCGCGAGACGCAGACGCTGCAGCGCGAGGAGGACGGCGTGTTCACGGGTTCGCTCGTGGCCGCGAGTCCCGGCCCGTACCGGCTGTGGCTGGAGGATCCGGAGAGCCCGGACGCCGGCCCGCGCTCGCCGCGCATCGTCACCGCGAGCGTGCCGTCGGCCGAGACCGACGACCCGATCCTCGACGTGCCGCTGCTCACCGCGCTGGCCGCGTCCACGGGCGGGCGCTATGTGCCGCTGGCGCGCGCGGACGAGCTGTTCGCAAGCCTGCGCGATGCGCCGCGTGAACGCGCCGTGGACGAGCCCGAACGCGAGGAGCTGTGGTCCGGCTGGTTCCAGCTGCTGGCTCTCCTCGCGCTGTTGTCCGCCGAGTGGATCGTGCGCAAGCGCAGCAACCTCGTGTGACGAAGAGAACGCCCATGTCCTGCCCAGCAGCCGTCCTTCGTGCGTGGCTCGGCGCGGCCGTTGCCGTGCTGGCTGTCGGCGGCATGAGTGCGGCGGTCGCACAGCAGCCCGCGCCCGCGCCCGCGCCCGCGCCCGCGCAGGCCGACGCGCCCGCCCGGCCGGCCGACGCGACGAGTGCCGTCGCGTCGCGCTTCGCACGCTGGGACACGCTGCGCGACCGGGACTTCCGCTTCGATCCGGACCAGCGCGCGGTGCTCGGCTACTCGGTGCGCACCTCGCCGGTCTCGCGCGCGGCGCTCGACGCGGCGGAGAAGGCGCTGGCCGCCGGCGACATGGAATCCGCCGCGCGTCAGCTCACCGATCTCATCGCGCGCCACGGCGACGACGTGGTCCAGGTGGCCGGCAATCCCGGGCGCTGGGTGGGCGTCGGCGAGTGGGCGCTGTATCTGCTGCTCGCGCAGGTGCCGCCGGAGCGGCGCGCGGGCGTCGCCGGCCCCGATGTCGCGGCATCCATCGCGGAGGCGCTTGCGTGGCGCGACATGCCGAAGCTGCGCAGCATCGGCTGGACCTTCGAGGGCCTGCCCGAAGGCGCCGCCGCCACGGCCGCCGCCAGCCGGCTGCTCGCCGAGCGCGGCGCGCGCGACGCCGCAGCCGCCGCGGCGAGCCGCGCGCTGCAGGCCGGCCCGGACACCGCGCTTGCCTCGTGGGCCGAGAGGCATGCGCCTCCGCCCGCGGCCGCGCCGCCGGAGCTGGAACTTCCCGAGCGGCTGAAGTCGCGTTGGCGCCGCGACTTCGGCGTGGCGCGGCTTGGCGACAACAATCCCTTCGCGCAATGGCCGACCTCGGGCGAGGCGCCGATCGCGCCGATCGTGCCGATCGTGTCCGACGGTGTGATCTACGTCGCCGACTCGGTCTCGATCTCGGCGTGGGAGCTGCTCTCGGGCCGGCTGCTGTGGCACCACGCCGGTCCGTTGGAGGTCGTCGCGCGCGGGGGCGCCGCCGGGCGCTGGTTCAGTTTCGGCCGCTACGTCGACGACTGGCGCAAGCGCGCGGTGAGTCCCTACCAGGTGTCGAAGCCCGCGATCGACGGCGAGCTGGTCGTCGGCTGCGTGCAGGCGGTGGAAGCCTCACGCGAGCTGCACACCTTCGACAACATCCCGATCAACTGGCCGCTGCCGGTGCGGCACCTGGTCGCGCTCGACCGCGTCACGGGGCGCCGCCTCTGGAGCCAGACGCGCCCGCTCGGCGCCGCCGGTCCCGCGGGGCTGGACGATGCGCTGGACGGCGCGGTCGACGGCGACGACTTCCTCGCACGTTTCTCCGTGGCCGCGCCGCCGACGATCTCGGGCGGCAGCGTGTACGCCGCGGGCGTCATCACCCAGGGCGCCATCAACAGCTACGTCGCCGCTTTTGATGCGGGCACCGGCGAACTGCAATGGAAGACCTTCCTGTGCGCGGGTCAGCAGGACCTCACGATGTTCAACCGGCCGTTCCAGGAGCACACCGCCTCGCCGGCGCTCGTCGCGGACGGCGCCGTCTTCGTGAGCAGCAACCTCGGCATCATCGCCTGCCTGGACAGCTGGTCGGGGCGCGTGCGCTGGCTGGCCGGCTACACCTCCACGGCGCGCGTGGCGAGTCATACGCCCGAACGCGACCAGCGCCGCGACATTCCGTGGATCAATCGCGTGCCGCAACTCGAGGGCGGCCTGCTCATCGTCGCGCCGCTCGACAGCCGGCAGATCCTTGCGCTCGATCCGGCCACGGGCCGCATCGCCTACACGCTGGACGGCAGCGCGCCGCGGCCGGGCGACCTGCGGCACGAGGTGCTCGGCACCGGCGACGGAAGGCTGCTGCTCGCGGGCGAGCAGCGCGTGGAGTGCGTCGACGCTGCCAGCGGCAAGCTGCTGTGGACCGCGGGCCTGGACCTGTCGCGCGACGACCGCATCATCGGCGCGCTGGAGCTGTCGGGAAACATTCTGCTCGTGCCCACCTTTCTCAAGGGGCTCGGGGCCGTCGACCTGAACTCGCCGATGCACGCGACGTGGCGCCCGTGGGAGGAGTCCGCCGCGCGGCAGGGCGTGCGGCGCGCCGTGGCGGCCGGGCCCGCGCTGCTGCTGACGGACAACACGAGCCTGTGGGTGTCCGTCGACGAGGACAAGCTGCTCGCCGCGGCGCTGGCGGCCGAGCAACCGGAAGACCTGCTGAGCGCCGCGGAGTTGCTGCTGTCGCTGCAGCGGCTCGACGAGGCCGAGGAGCGCTTCGAGGCGCTGCTCGCCTCGGACGATCCGGCGCGCGTTGCCCGCGCGCGGACGGGGCGACTGGAAACGGGACTGCGCCGCGCGAAGCTCGAGGACACGCCCGCGCGCTGGGAAGAACTGCTCGCGCTCGGGCAGCGCATCGGCGATCCCTGGTCCACCGCGCCGATCGCGCTGGTCGCATTGCACGAACTGCAGGCGGAGGCGGCGCTGCGCAAGTGGATGCTCACGCTCGCGGACATCGACCCCGCACACCGCCTGGATCTCGGCGCGCTGACGCCGGCGGGGGCGCTCCCGGCGGGGCTGCTCGCCGCGCAGCTTGCGCTGCCGGACGACACCCCGGCCGCGGCGATCGCGCGGCTGCAGGACATGCTGCAGCGCTGGCCGGACGAACGCTGGAACGGCGGGCGCGTGGCCGACGAGGCGGCGCACGGAATCGCCGAGCTGCTCGCGACGCACGGCCGCGCGCTCTATGCGGACTACGAGCGCCAGGCCGAGCAGGCCCTGCTGCTCACCGATGACGCCAGTTCGCTTCAGGCCGTCGAGCAGCGCTTCCCCAACGCGCTTGCCGTGTCACGCGCGCGCGCGGTCCAGCTGCGCCAGCGACTCGAGGATGGCCACGCCCGCGAGGTGTTCGAGATGCTCGCGGGCAGCGCCGCCGGCGCGCAGGATGGCGAGCTGGCCGAGTTGCGCGTGCAGGCAGCGCGCGCGCTGGGCGAAGACGCCTTCGTCCGGCGCCTGCTGGGCGAGGGGCCAGCCGCGCGCTTGCCGGCGCTGCCTGCGCTGCCCGCCGCGCCGTGCGTCCGCACGCAGCTCGACGTCACCGCGCGCGGCACGGTCAGCTTTCCGGGCGCGCGGCTCGTGCTCGATGAACCCTTCGCGAGCAGCGTCGTCTGCGCAATCAACGGGCCGGGCGAACTGCTGCTGCTCGACACGGTGTCGGGACAGGCGCGCTGGCGGCGCCCGCTGCCGGGCCGCGCCAGCTACATGTCGCCCGGGGCGGTGACCACCGACGGGAGCCGGCTCTTCCTGCAGGTGTCGCCGGGACGCGTCAACGGCGTGCTGCCGCAGGACCTCGTCGAGGCTGTGTCGCTGACCGACGGGTCGTCGCTCTGGACGCAGGAGTTGCCGGGTGAAGACTGGGGCAGCGTCGTCGTGGGCGGCCTGATCCTGCGCCTGCACCGGGACAGCGGCGTCGACGGCGGGCAGCAGTTCCGGCTCTCGGGCTGGGGCTGCGCGACCGGCGTGCGCGCGCTGGCCATCGATCTTCCTCCGTGCGAGTCGGCGCACCTCTACGCCACCGGGTCCAGCGCCGTCGTCTTCATGGCCGGCGAACTCCGGGACGGATCGTCGCGCGACGTGCATCTGGCGGTGGTGGACCTGGTGCGCGGCACGCTGGGCCCTGGCATCTCGCCGCCCGGTGAGTCGCCCGTGGTGCTCGAGTCCCTGGATGACCCGCCGCGCCTGCTGCTCACCACGCGCACCGACGACGGCACGGTGGACTCGGTGCTCTCCGCCTTCGACCCGAACACGGCCTCGGTGAGCTGGACCAGCGCACCCCTGGGCTGGCTGCTGCCGCGCCAGAAGTTGTTCGTCGGGGGGCCGGATCGCGTCGTCCTGCTGTCCGACGCGCCCTCCGTGACGCCCGGCGTGCCGCGCACGTCACGCCTCACGCCGGTCGATGCCCTGCTGGGCGTGCTGCCCGCCACGGACGCCGGGCTGCCGCTGACCGCGCTGCCCGGACAGGTCCCGGGACGGGCGCCGCTCCTGGTGACGAGCGTCGTGGGTGACAGCGCCCGCCTCGTGGTGGCCGACGGCAGCACCGCCTCGCTGCTGTACTCGGTGCGCCTTCCGGGGCCGCCCGGCGGCAACAGCAAGGTGGTGCATGGCCGCGACGGTTTCGTGCTCATCACCGATCGCTCGTCGGGCATGCCCGCTGCACTGCGCGTGTTCGATGGCGCCACCGGCACGGAGCGCTACAGTACCGCGATCGATGAACTGGTCGCGTCCTCGCGCCCGGACGTGACCTTGGTGAATGGCGCCGTGCTGCTCGCCAGCGGCGGCCGCGTGACGCTGATCCGGAGTCCGACGCAATGAGCCCGACTGGCATGGTCCGCATGTGCGTCGTGCTGCTCGCCGGCGCCGGCGCGCTGGCAGCGCAGGTGGAGGAGGGCGGCGCGCCGGCCACCGGCGCAGCGCAGAGCGCGCCGAAGGGCGGGGCGGCCAGGCCTGGCGCGGGCGCTGCGGGTGTCGGCAGGCCGGATGCCAGCCAGCCGGATGGCGATACCGCCGCCTGGACGCTGCAGGCGGGGAATGATGATGGCGCGGACATCACTCCTGCTTCCGTCGCTGCGGTGAACCGGGCCCTCGCCTTCCTCGCTGAGCAGCAGAACGCCGACGGCAGCTGGACGGCGGACGTGGGCTTCAAGCTCAACCAGGCCTACGAGATCACGGCCGACCACCAGCACCACGTGGGCGTCACGGCGCTCGCGGGCCTCGCGTATCTCGCGGCGGGAAACCTTCCCGGTCGCGGCGTGTACGGCGATGTCATCGGCCGTGCCACGGACTTCGTGCTCGACTGCGTCAACGACGAGGGCTTCATCGCGGCGCACGACACGCGCATGTACAGCCACGCCTTCGGGACGCTCTTCCTGGCCGAGGTCTACGGCATGACCGAGCGCGCCGACGTGCGCGACAAGCTGCAGTCCGCCGTCGACTACATCGTGGCCTGCCAGAACCAGGAAGGCGCCTGGCGCTACATGCCCTTCGCGGTCGAGTCGGACATGTCCATCACGGTGTGCCAGCTGAACGCGCTGCGCGGCGCGCGCAACGTCGGCATCCGCGTGCCGCGCAGCACGATCGATCGCGCCGCGGCCTACGTCGCGCGCAGCTACGTCACGCGGGACGAGGGCGGCTACGGATTCGGCTTCGACGACTACTACCGCATCGGCAAGGGCAGCTTCCGCTACCAGGCGCAGCGCAACACGCGCAGCTCCTTCGCGCTCACGGCGGCCGGCATCGCGGCGCTGCACAACACCGGCAACTACGGCACCACGCTGCAGGCCCTGCTCGCGGACAGCAAGCAGGCCTCGACGATCGACCTGAACGCCAGCATCGACTTCCTGCTGGACCACTACGACCTGGTCTCGGGCAAGTCGCCGTACACCTTTCACTTCTTCTACTGGTACGGGCATTACTACGCGACGCAGGCGCTCTACGTCATCGGGGGCAAGGCCTGGGCCTGGTACTACCCGAAGATGCGCGAGGAGCTGATCCGCGGGCAGCTGCCCAGCGGCACGTGGCCCTGCACGGCCGGTCCCGGCACGAACTTCTCCGCCGCCGTCGGCGCCATCATCCTGTCCCTGCCGTACGGCTACCTCCCGATCTTCCAGCGCTGAACCGGCACGATACGAGCACCGCGAGATGAGCACCCAGTCCCGAAACACCCCGCCCGACCCGGATCGCCCGACGACGCCCGGGCGGCCGGTCGCCGTGCCCGGCGGTCGCGGGATGGACGAGCTGCACCGCCGGCTCGACCAGGTGCTGGCCCGCGTGCGGATGCTGCGCCTCGGTCACGGGCTGGCGCGGCTCGTCGGGCTGCTCGTGCTCGCCGTCATCGCGGCCTACGTCGCGGACCGCTGGCTCTCGCTCCCGATGCCCGTGCGCGCCGCGGTGCTGGTCGCCGCGGCCGTGCTGCTGGGGCGCCAGGCCTGGTTGCGGCTGGGACGGCCGCTGTTCCGCGGGCCCGATCGCGCCGAGGCGGCGCGGCTCGTCGAGGCGGGGCTGCCCGAGCTCGAAGGGCGGGTCATCTCGGCGTTGCAGATCGGCGGCGGTTCGGACGGCTCGCTCGAGCAGCGCCTGCTGGACGAAGCCTCCGCGCAGTGCCGCGCGCGCGACCTGCGCGTCGTGCTCACCGCGCGCCCGATGCGCCGGGAGCTGCTGAAGGCCGCCGGTGCGCTGGCCCTGCTCGCGACGCTGGTGCTCGCCCTGCACCCGTTCACGGACGTCTTCGTGCGGCGCTGGACGCTGCACGATGCCGCCTGGCCGCGCGACACGCGCATGACGCTCGTGCTGCCGGAGCGCGGACCGGGCCACGTGCTGGCGGAGGACGGCTCGGTCATCGCGGCGCGTGGCGGCGTGGTCGAGGCCCAGGCGCAGATCTCGGGCAAGGTGCCGTCCCGCGTGGAGCTCGTCGTGCGCGGCGAGCGCGGCGAGCGCGCCGTCACGATGTCCGGCGAGGCTGGTGACGGCTGGCGCGGGCGCATCGGCATCGAGCGCGGCGACACGAGCCTCTTCGTGCGCGGCGGCGACGACGACGGCGCGGACACCGCACGAGCGCTGCTCGTCATCGAGCCGCCGCGCCTCGACGAGCCGCAGTTCACGCTGGTCCCGCCCGCGTATCTGGGCCTGGCCGAAAGCACGGTGGGGCCAGCCGGGCTGGTGGTGCCCGAGGGCACCGCGATCACGGTGCTCGGCACGGTGCAGGGCGACGTCACCGGCGGCACGCTGCAGCTCTCGTCGCGCCCCGAGCCGCTGCCGCTGACTCTCGACACGACAAGCGTTCCGACGCGCGTCACGGCGAGCTTCACGGCGACCGATTCGGACTCGCTGTCCATCGTGCTCGCCGGCGAGCACGGACTGGCCACGCCGGACCCGAGCCATCACGCTCTGCTCGTGCAGTCCGATCGTCCGCCGACGCTGCGCCTCTTCGCGCCGGCGCGCTCGGACATCAAGGTCACGGCGCGCGCCGTCGTGCCCTTCGCGGTCATCGCCGAGGACGATCACAAGGTGGAATCGGTGCGCGTGGACTTCGGCGAGGGCAAGGTCCAGGACCTGCTTGCCGATCCGACGCGGCCGGGGAATTACCGTCTGCTGCTCGACCTCACGACGAGCCCGCGCCTCGGCGTGCTGAGCTACCGCATCACCGCCGCAGACGGGCGCGATCTGCCCGGCAAGGGGCCGCAGCTCGCCACCGCCGAGGGGCGACGCGTCGACATCGTGGAGGACAGCGAGGTCCAGCGGCTGCTCGCCGATCGCCAGCTGCGCCTCAAGGAGTCGTTCAAGACGATCCGCGAACGCCAGCAGGTCGCGCGCGAGAACGTGCTCGTGCTTGCGGAGACGCCGCCCGCCGGGGACGACTCGGAGCTCGTGGCGGCGGTCGTCGCGCAGAACCAGGTGACCACGCGCCTGACGCGCGAGGTGCGCGAGCTGTGCGGCGTGCTCGAGGACACGTTGTTCAACCGGCTCGATCCGGGCCCGGGCGCCACGCCCGTGCTGAACCGCCGACTCGCCGACTGGCAGGCCGCGCCGCTGGACGACAGCGACTCTTCGGCCACATGGCGCGCGCTGTCCGCGGACTACGCCGCGGGAGCCTTCGGCCGGCTCGACCTCGTCGGCCGCCTGCTCGACATGACCGGCCTGGCCCTGACCATCGAGCAGGACACCTCGCCGGCCGCGCACAAGCTGCTCACCGAGGCGCGCTCGGCGCCGGGCAAGGCGATCCTGCTCGCGGCGGCGGAGTCGCAGGCGACTGTGCTCGCCGGGCTCGACCAGTTGCTCGCCCGCATGGATGAGTGGGAGGACTACCAGGAAGTGCTGCTGCTGGTGAAGTCGCTCATCGACGACCAGCGCAGCCTGCGCGCGCGCACCCAGGCGGCGCTCTCCGGCACGCGAGGACCCAACTGATGCGACACATCCTCAGGAATGCGGTGCTCGTGCTCGGCTGCTGCGCGGCGGCCGCGCGCGGCCAGGAGGACGACGGCGTGGCGCCGGCCGGCAACGACCTCGCGCGCGTGCAGCGCGACCAGTCGCGCATCGGCGTGCGCATCGTCGGGCTGCGCGAGAAGATGGAGCGGCTCGCGCAGCGCTACGACACCGAGGGCCGCACGCGCAATGCGACGCTGCTGCGCGAGGCGCTGGCCGAGTTCGACGCCAAGCAGGTGCAGGCCGTCGCGCGCGAGCTCGATCGCAACCTGTCCCAGTCCAACCTCTCCAGCGTCGAGCAGCAGGATGCGCTCGTGACCTCGCTCGAGCAGGTCTACTCGGTGCTGCGCGATCGTCGCGATGCGGACGAACTGCAGCGCCAGGCGGACTTGGCTCGCAAGGCGGTGGAACAGCTCGGCTTCCTCGCGCAGAACGAGCGCCGCCTGCTCGCACGCACGCGAGCCGCCACGGACAAGCCGGGCGACCTGCTGCAGAAGGCGCTGGAGCTGGCGCGGCAGTTGCAGCAGTCGTTGTCGGCGGCGGACGGCGCGACCGCCTCGACGCAGGCCGCCGAGCAGTCGCTGGGGGACAGTGCGCTGGCCGAGGCGCTTCTGCAGGAGCAGACCGCGCTGGCGCAGGACCCGGCCGCTGACGCGGAGACTCAGTCGCTGTTGCAGGAAGGCCTCGCGCTGTTGCGTGAGCGTCTGGCGCAGCCGGCGAATGCCGCGCAGGGCGAGACCGGAGCGGCCGTGCTCGGCGACGAGCTGATGTCGGCGGCGCAGGCCGCGCGCGACGAGGCCGGCGCTGCCGCCGAGAAAGCCGCCGCGGCGATGGAGACCGCGCGCAAGCAATTGGAAGGATCGTCAGGCGACGCCAAGCAGGCTGCGGGCGAGACCCCGGCCGGCGCGCCCTCGGCGACGAAAACCGGCGAGTCGGGCAAGACCGGCGACGCGGGCAAGACCGGCGACGCGGGCGCGCCGAAGGGCTCTGAGGCCAGCGGCAAGCCGGACGCAGGCGCGCAGCCCAAGGGTGCCGAGGGTGAGGCGCAGCCGCCGTCGGCCGACGGCGAGTCGATGACCGGCGAGGCCGAGCCTCCCCGGAGCGCGCAGGCGACCGCGGCCCGTGAGGCAATGGACGAGGCCACGGCCGCGTTGAAGGACACTCGGGACGCGCTCGAGCGTTCCGAGCGCAGCTTGAACGCGGCGCGCAATCGCGCGCGCGCTCTCGCCGCGGCGTCCAGCGCAGAGGCCGGCAAGCAGGCCGACACGATGAAGGATCTCGCGGAGCGTCTCGAGGCCGTGACGCCCGAGGCCGGGCCCGAGATGCTCGATCGCACGCGCCAGCTCCTGGAAGACCTGCAGAAGTCCGCAGCCGCCATCGAGGAGGGCGACACCGCCGCGGCCGGCGCAGCGCAGCAGGCCGCCCGCACCAGCCTCGATGACCTCATCCGGCAATTGCAGGCGCGCGCGGGCGAGCATCCGGACACCACGCCGCGCAAGCCCGAGGCCGCCGAGCTTGCGACGCTCGCCAGCGAGCAGCAGGAGCTGCAGCGCCAGGTGACGGAGCTCATGGCGCGGCTCGAGGAGCTCCCGGACCAGGAATACCGCAAGGCGTCGAGTCGCGCCGGCGAGGCGATGGGCCAGGCGGAGTCTGCGCTGCGCGAGGCGCGCACGGACGAGGCCGCAGTGCGCGAGGAAGAGGCGGCCGAGCAGCTCGAGGAGGCCCAGAAGAAGCTCTCCGGCGAACGCGACCGCTACGAGCAGCTGCGCCAGGAGGAAGTCCTCTTCCGCGTGGGCGAGGAGCTGAAGTCGTTGCTCGAGAAGCATGACGCGGTCACGTCAGAGACGCTGGAGCTGGACGCGAGTCGCGGCGACGGCGATCGACTCGGGCGCAGCCAGCGGCGCACGGCCACGCGCCTCGCCACCACCGAGAAGGATCTTGCGGTGCAGGCCGAGACGCTGCGCGCGGCGCTGGAGAAGGACGGCTCGGTGGCCTTCACCTTCGCGATGGATCACTGCCGCAACGACCTGGAGGCCGCCGGACAGCTGCTCGCCGACGAGCAGACCGGCTACCTCGTGCAGTCCGTGCAGGGGGACGTGCACCAGAGGCTGGTGGACCTGCTTGCCGTGCTCGATGGAGAGCAGGAGCGGCGGCGCCAGGCCAAGACCGAACCCCCCAAGGAGGGCGAGCCGCAGCAGGAGCAGAAGACTCCGCTCGTGCCGACCGTGGCGGAACTGCTGCTCGTGCAGCGCATGGAGCAGGCGGCGCTGGCGCGGCTGGAGAACTTCACGCGCGCGACTCCGGGAGTGAGCACCGAAGGCGGTCTCGATCCGGTGGAGAGCGAACTGCTCGGCCGCTGGGCGCTCGAGCACATGGCCGTCACCGACCTGTTCAGGAAGATGATCCCGCAGGGTGCGGGCGGTCCCGCCGGTCCGAACGGCGCCCATCCCGAGGCGCCGCAACCCGATGGCCCCGAGCCCCCGCAACCCGACCCGCCGCAACCCGACCCGCCGCAGCCCGGCACGGAGAAGCCATGAACTGCATGAACAGCCGGTTCTCGCATGGGTTGGTCGTGCTGCTGCTTGCGGGTGCCACGCTCTGCGCCGGCCCGACGGCGCGCGCGCAGGATCGTCCCGGCCCTCAGGGCGGCGAACCCGGCGCCGGTTCCGGGGTCGGCGTGGAAGGGACTGCCGAGGAGGCCGAGGCGCTCGTGCGCCGCATCCAGGGTTCGCTCGCGGAAGTGGACGCGGCGCTGGAGACTGCCTCCGAGGCGCGCACCGCCTCCGACGGCATCGAGACAGCAAGGCGCAAGCACCTCGAGGTGATTCGCGACATCGACGCGCTCATCAAGCAGATCAAGTACCAGCAGAGCAACAGTTCGAGCGGCCAGGGCGGCAAAGGCGGCAAGTCCGGCAAGAGCGGCGGCGAACCGTCGGGCGCCAGCCCGGCGCCGCGGCCGAGCGACGGCTCGCAGGCGCCGAAGCCCACCGGCGGCAAGGACGGCGAGAAGCCTTCGGGTGGCGAGAAGCCCGCGGACGGCGAGAAGGGGCGCGAGCAGGGCGGCAGCAAGCCCAAGGGCTCCGAGCAGGCCGACAGCACGCCGGGTGGGAACGAGCAGGGCAGGACGGTGCCTCCCGACGAGACCGGCAAATTCACGCGCACCGACACCGATGCGCGCTGGGGTCTGCTGCCGCCCAAGCTGCAGGAGCGCCTGATGAACCTGCATGTGGATGACGTGCCCGAACGCTATCGCGCCTGGCTGGAGGCCTACATCAAGGCTCTGAACAGCCGCGAACAGGAAGGCCGCACGAGGTGATCGCCGCGCTGACGTCCGCACTGCTCGTGGTCGGCGCGCTCGTGCCTGCACCTCGCAGCGACGAGCCGGCCAGGCAGGACGACCGCCTGCGCGTCGCGCAGGTGACGTCGCTCGTCTCGTCCGGCCAGGAGTGGCTCATCAACCAGCAGAACAAGGACGGCAGCTTCTCACTCGTCCGCGGCATGGACGGCAATCCCGCGCCGGTGGCGGTCACCGCGCTGGCCGCGCTGTCGCTCATGGCGGCGGGCAACCTGCCCGACCGCGGGCCGCACGAACGCGCCGTGAAGCGCGCGATCGACTGGCTCGTGGACCACTGCACCATGGACGGCAAGTACAGCGGCTTCTTCGAGGACGACCGCGACACGACGAGCAAGATGCACGGCCAGGGCTACGCGCTGCTGGCGCTCACGCAGGCGGTCGGCATGTACGGCAGCGACGAGGCGCAGCGCGAGCCGCGCGACCGGCTGCGCGCCGCCATCACGCGCGCCGTGGAACTCATCGAGCGCACGCAGGGCGAACTCGGCGGATGGTGGTACGAGCCGACCAAGGTGGCCGAGCACGAGAACTCCATCACCGTGTGCATGATCCAGGCGCTGCGGGCCGCGCGTGATGTGGGCTTCCGCGTGGACGGCGGCGTCATCGACAAGGCCGTGCGCTACGTGAAGGCGAGCCAGGACAAGGAGAACGGCCGCTTTCGCTACGCGCTCTACGACCCCAAGACGAGCTGGGCGCTCACGGCGGCCGCGCTCTCCACGCTCAATGCGCTGGGCGACTACGGCAGCGAGGAGTGGCGCTCCGGCTTCGAGGCGATGCAGCGCAGCGACCCGATCGCCGGCGTGGGCGAGGTCGAGAACTTCCAGGAGTACGGCGCGCTCTACGCGGCGCAGGCCTACTGGCAGGGCAATGACCAGCGCGCCTTCGAGCGCTGGTGGGGGCGCTTCGTCGAGGAGTCGGCCGGGCGCCAGCGTCCCGACGGCAGCTTTCCCGGAGGGGACTACGGCCCGGTCTACGGCACCGCCATCGTGACCCTCAGCTTGCAGGTGCCCCTCGGATACCTGCCCATCTTCCAGCGCTGAGGTCGCGTCCCTCCGCACCACGCGCGCGATCCTTCCCCATTTCCCTCACTTCTCTACGTGATTTCAGGAGACCTGTCATGGCCAAGGACAAACCCGACCACCACGATGCAGAGCTGGTGCTCAAGCTGTACGAGCTGCGTCGCGAGCCCGTGATGCGCGCGTCGCGCGACGCGATCAACGGCAAGTTCTTCCCGGAGACCTGGGAGGACTTCATCGCGATCACGAAGCCCGAGCACCCGCACAATGCGGCCTTCCGCCAGACGGCCTCGTACTGGGAGATGGTCTACGGCATGGCGCACCACGAGATCGTGGCCGCCGAATACCTCGTCGAGAACAGCGGCGAGGGCATGTTCCTCTTCAGCAAGGTGCTGCCTTTCCTGAAGCGATTCCGCGAAGAGGCCTCGTCGCACGCCTTCGTGCATGCCGAGTGGGTGGCCACGCAGACGGCTACCGGCAAGCGCCTGCTGGATCTCTTCCAGGCGCGCCTGAAGCAGAAGGCCGGCGCGACGGCGGGGCGTTGAGGGGGCGTGCCCCGAGGCGGCGGCGTGCGTGGCTCGCGGTCCTTCTGCTGCCCGTACTTCTCGTGCTGCTCGGCGGCGCAGGGCTGGGCTGCGTGAGCGGCGCGCCGCGTGCCGCCGACCTGCGCGGGCCCGATGGCCGCCTTGCTCCATGTCCCGCTTCGCCCAACTGCGTCTGCAGCGAGGTGCCAGGCGGCAGCGCGCCCGGCGCGCCCGGCGCGCCGGGCGTGGCGGGCGATGCGACGGGCACGGCGGGCACGGCGGGCGGTGTGGCCGCACCCGACACGGAGCACGCCATCGCGCCGCTGTCGTTCCGCGGGCCGGCGCCGGCAGCGTGGGCCGCGCTGCTGGCCGTCGTGGCGGAGTGGCCGCGCACGCATATCGTGCTGCAGACGACGGACTACCTCCACGTGGAGTTCACGAGCCTGATCTTCCGCTTCGTGGATGACGTGGAGTTCCGGCTCGATGCCGAAGCGGGCGTCATTCAGGTGCGCTCGGCCTCGCGCATCGGCTACTCTGATCTCGGCGCCAATCGCAAGCGCGTCGAGGCGCTGCGGGCGGCCCTCCGGGAGCACCCGCAGCAAGGCAGCACGCGTTCGTCGTGACGGCCTCGGGGTGCGCGGCGGGGCGTCGGCGAGCGCACCCCCGGCGGCGAGACCGTGCAGAAGCGTCGTCGTGCCGGAAAGCTGCGCACCAGGCCGCGTGCCTCCGGCACGACGCTCATCCCGGCAGCGCTTCGCGCAGGCGCGCCGCGGACGTCGCCGGGCGTTCCTCGCAGAGGTACAGGCCGAGGTGTTCGTAGCCGCCGAGAGGTTGCGTGAAGGCGCGCAGCTCGAAGACGGGGCCGCAGCCCTCGCCCGCGAGGCAGGTGAGATTCCAGGCCGGTTCCTGGCCGTGCGCATCCATCGCGGCGGAGACCGCATGCGTGAGCCGCGCGATGGCCAGCGCGCAGGCATCGCGCACGCGCTCGTCGAGGTGGTGCAGCCAGCCCGCGTCGTCCGAGGCCGGAACGATGAAGGCGTGCAGCGGGCGGCGCATGAACGACGGCACGAGCGTGCGCGCCAAACCGTCGATGTCGTCGACGGCCAGCGCGGGTGTCGCGTCGCGCAGCAGGCGCGCGCGCAGTCCGCGCGAGCGCGGCGGTTCCGCGAAGGGCTGGTTGCAGAGCAGGATCTGCTGGTGGTCGTGTTCGACGGAACCGCCGACGCGCCTGCCGCGGTTCTTGATCAGGCCGGCGTGTCCGCGGTGCGCCAGTCCGTCGGCACCGACGCCGCTCGGCGGAAACTCCGCGCCGCTGCGGTGCAGCAGGAAATCCTCGGCGCGCGCGAGTTGCGCGAGCAGCGCCGCGGCAGTGGGGCCGTCCGCGCCGATGAGCCCGCCCTCGTGTCGCAGCGAACTCCAGTGCACGAGGTGCAGGCCGTGCAGGTGCAGGCCGGGTGCCTCGATGCCGGCCGTCGGGTTCGAGGACATCGTGGCGGCTTCGGATGGCAGCAGGATGGGGTAGAGATTGGGCGTGAGCCACGCGAGGTCGTCACCGGGCAGCGGCGCGATGTCTGCAGCGGGACAGGTGCGGTTCTCGCATACGGCGCACGCGCCGTAGTCCTCGACGAGCCGGTGTGCCCGCGCCTCGGAGTACGCGACGGGCAGCTCCCAGCGTGCATCGAAGCCGCCGAGTGCATCGGGGACATGTCTCGCAGCGCTCGAACGACACAGCGCGGAAAGTCCGTCGAAGCCCAGCGCGTCCAGCGACGTGCTCGCCGTGTTGCCCGCGAGCGTCGCGCGGGGAAGCGACCTCACGCGCGCGCGTGGCCCGCGCGGGGCGCGGCATCGGGAGCGCGAGGTCCGCTCGAAGCGATCGTTGCGCCCGACGCGATGAGTCCGGTGCGCGGTGAGCTGGGCGAGGCCTGTTCGCGGCGCGGCATGCGGCCCGCGAGGAATGCAGCGCGGCCCGCGAGCCAGCCGTGGCGCATCGCGCGCGCCATCATGACCGGGTCGTCGGCCAGCGCGATGCCGGTGTTGAGCAGCACGCCGTCCACGCCGAGCTCCATGGCCAGCGCCACGTCGGACGCGGTGCCGACGCCCGCATCCACGACGATGGGCACGCGCGCCGCGGCCTTGATGCGTGCGATGTTGCGCGGGTTGAGGATGCCCAGCCCGCTGCCGATGGGCGCGCCGAGCGGCATCACCGCAGCGGCGCCGGCGTCCTCCAGCCGGCGCGCGATGACCGGGTCGTCGCTCGTGTACGCGAGCACCGTGAAGCCCTCCTTCACGAGCGTCACTGTCGCGGCGAGCGTCTCGATCGGGTCGGGCAGCAGCGTGTCGGGGTCCGCGAGGACTTCCAGCTTCACGAAGCTTGCGTCGAGCGCCTCGCGCGCGAGGCGGCACGTGCGCACCGCGTCCTCCGCGCTGTAGCAGCCGGCCGTGTTGGGGAGCAGCGTGATGCGCGAGAGATCGAGGAAGTCGAGCAGGTTGCCGGCGGGGGCCCGGCCGCCGCCGGCGTGTGCGTCGCCGCGCGAGGTCGGGGCGCCGGAGGCTCCGCTGCCGCCCGCGCCGCGTTCCAGCCCGATGCGCCGCACCGCGACGGTGACGCACTGCGTGCCCGAGGCGTCGACGGCGTCGCGCATGAGCTCGAAGCTGGCGTACTTGCCGGTGCCGACGAACAGGCGCGAGGCGAAGCTGTGCGAGCCGATGACGAGCGGGGAATCGCCGGGGACGGCGCCGGAGTCGTTGCTGGCAGTCATGCCGCGGATTCTAGCGCGCCACGGGGCCGCGTCGCTCAGCGATAGGGAAAGAGCAGCGTCCTTCCCGGCAAGCCGATGCGACTGTCGCGCCATCGGCCGAAGCGCCAGCTGTTGCGCCCGTACGACGACGTGACCATGGCGCCGAACGGCGGAACCTCCTCACCCATGCCGGAGAAGTCGAGCGCCGGCTATCCGCCGCCGACGAAGCTCACGATTTCCACGGCGTCGCCGTCGTGCAGCGTTCGCCCGGCGTGCTGGCTGCGTGGGACGATTTCGCGGTTGACCTCCACGGCGCAGGGCTTGCCCGTCGCGCCGCGCGCGGCGAGCAGGTCGGCCACCGTGCTGTCGGCGGGCAGGCTTGCGGCCTCGCCGTTCACCGTCAGCGTCACGGTCCGCGAGGCCGCGTCGCTCAACCCTTTTCCCACTTGTAGAGCTCGGCCACCTTGCTGAGCGTGCTGCCGTTGCGGATCTCGCCGCGAAGTCGGTTCTCGGCTTCGAGCACGTCGAGCGCGCGGTTTGCGATCTCGACGGCGCGGTCGGCGGGGATGGCCACGACGCCGGAGTCGTCGCCGACGATCCAGTCGCCCGACGCGATGCGCACGCCGGAGATGAGGATGGGCGTGCCGATTTCGCCGAAACCTTTGGGCTCCCAGGCATTGGGCGAGGTGCATCGGGCGAAGGCCGGGAAGCCCAGCGCACGGATCGCGTCCACGTCGCGGATCGCGCCGTCGATCACCACGCCCGCGAGCTTGCGCTGCAGGCAGCTCTCGGTCGCCAGCTCGCCCCACACGGCGGGCGGGCGCCCGCCCGAGTCGATGACGAGCACGTCGCCGGGCTGGGCCAGGTCGATGGCCTGCACGGGCTTGGCCCAGTCGCCCGGATAGGTGCGCACGGTGAGCGCGCGACCGACCATGTGCTTGCCGTGCACGATGCTGAGGATGTCCGCGAGGGCGCCGCCGCGGTGCATCGCGTCGGAGACGTTGGGCGTGGAGACCTTGGCCAGAGCCTCGCGCAGCGATTCGGCGCCGTAGCGCCGGAACTCGGTGGCGGGAAGGCCGACGCCCTGCACCATCGTCGCGAGCAACTCGCGCGTCGCGGCCGCCGCGTCGGGGCTCTTGGTGATGGCGCCGCCGACGATGACGATGTCGGCGCCCTCGGCGGCAGCCTTCCCCGCGGTTTCACGGGTGATGCCGCCGGCCACGGTGACCTGGATGGTCACGGCGCGGCGCACCGCGCGCAGCACCTCGAAAGGGTCCTGACCGAGCATCTGCTGGTCGATGCCGCAGTGAACGCCGACCGCCGTCGCGCCAAGTGCCTGGGCCTTCTGCGCCGCGGCCACCGGGTCGCTCGTGCCGACGAGGTCCACGACGACGGCGATGCCGTAGTTGCGGCCGACCTCCACACATTCGCGGATGGTGCCGGGCGAGGCGACACCGAGCACCGTCGCGAAGGAGGCTCCGGCCTTGGCGGCCATCTCCATCTCCATGCGGCCCGCATCCATCGTCTTCGTGTCCGCGACGATGGGCACGCCCGGGAACGCCTCGCGCAACTTTCTCACCGCGTCGAGGCCCTCGCTCTTCAGCAGCGGCGTGCCCACTTCCAGGATGTCGGCGCCGCCGGCCACGGCTTCGGTGGCGGCGGTGAGCGCGCGCGAGAACTGCAGGAAGTCGAGTGCCACCTGAAGGCGCGGCCGGCCGCGAGGAGTCTCGGCGGCGGGGGGAGCGGGGCGCGTGCCGGCGTCGGAGCGGGTCATTGCTGGGCCCTCGTGGGGGATGTCGGCCGGAGCGGGCCCGGGTCGATCGAACCGGGATGCCGCGGGCAGGGAGCCGCCGGATCCGCCGCGATACTAGGTGCGGGCGTTGCAGGGGGTCAAGCCGTGCCCGACGCTGCGAGGGCCGGCAGAGGCGCGCGCCCCCCGGACGCGGGGGCCATCGTCTCTTGACTTCGGCCCCCCGGATGCCTGTTAATGGTCGGTTCGCGCGAACCCTCCGGATCGCATGCAAGTGGGTCCCGGCCCACTTGCTTTCGTTTCCGGCCGGTGCCCTGGCAAGGGGCTGCCGGAGAGGGCGAGCGAGTGCCCGTTCGACAACCCGACAATCCATCAAATCGAGAGGAGTGCGACCGTGAACAGCGAACTGCTGCGGATCATCGAGTCCATTCACCTCGAGAAGGATATCGACACCGAGTTGATCTTCCGGACGATCGAGAGCGCCATGGTGGCGGCCATCCAGAAGGCCGTCGAGCCCAAGCTCGGCAAGGATGCGCCCATCAAGTGCGTGCTCGACCGGCAGACGGGTGAGCTCTCGGTGACCAGCGACGTGGACACCGGGGCCATCGACCTGGGCCGCATCGCCGCGCAGACGGCCAAGCAGGTCATCATCCAGAGCCTTCGCGAGGCCGAAAATGCCGCTGTCTTCCTCGAATTCGAGGGCCGGGTCGGCCAGCTCGTGCTGGGCACCGTGCAGCGCATCGACGGCGGCGCGCTCATCGTCAACGTGGGCAAGGCCGAGGCGGTCATCACCAAGCCGGAGCGCGTCAAGGGCGAGATGTATTCGCCGGGCGACCGCATCCGCGGCATCATCACCGAGGTCAAGCAGGTTGGGCCCCGCGTCCGCATCCTGCTCTCGCGCGTGACGCCGGACCTGGTCCGCGCCCTGTTCGAGCTCGAGGTGCCGGAGGTCGCGGAGGGCGTCATCGTCATCCGCCGCATCGCCCGCGAGCCCGGCTATCGCACCAAGATCGCCGTGCAGAGCAGCGACAGCCGCGTGGATTGCGTCGGCGCCTGCGTCGGCATCCGCGGCACGCGCATCAAGGCGATCACCGACGAGCTGAACAACGAGAAGATCGACATCATCCGGTGGAGCGAATCGGAGGAAGATCTGATCGCCAACGCTTTGCGGCCGGCGCAGCTTGCGTCGCTGCAGTTGGATCCGGTGAAGAAGGTGGCTCGCGTGGTGGTCCCGGACGATCAGCTCGCGCTTGCCATCGGAAAGAAGGGTCAGAATGTGCGTCTGGCCACGCGCCTCACGGGCTGGGACATTCACATCGAAGGTGTGACCCAGATGCCGCACAGCGCGCGGGACGAGCACGGCAATCTGATTGCGCCTCCTACCGCCGCACGTGTCGGCACCGGTGATGCCGAGGCTGGAACAGTGTCCGACGACGTCACGTCGTCCAAGGCGGAGTGATGTCGCTTGAGGCTGCACGAACTGGCGAAAGAGCTTTCCGCTGACAGCAAGCGACTGCTTGAGATCGCAAAGGAACTCGGTCTTGGCGTCAAGAGCCACTCCTCCAACATGGAGAAGGGCACCGAGGGCATCATGCGGGCCGCCTGGGCCGAGGAGCTCGCGGAGATCGCCGAGAAGGAAGCGAAGAAGGCAGCCAAGCGCAAGCGCCTGGCGGACGAAGAGGCCGCCGCCGCCGCAGCAGCCGCGCCTCCTGCTCCCGAACCCGAGGTCATCGCCGAGCCCGTCGTCGAGGTGGTGCACGTCGCGTCCGGCGCCGAGGCCGAGGAGCGCGAGCGTGCCCCCGAGCCGACCGTGGTGCACCATGCGCCCGTCGAGCCGCAGCACGATCCCGTCGTCGCGGGAGTTGCCGACGACGCCGCACTGGCGACCGCGGCCCTTGCGCCGTCGCTGACCGACGACCCGAACGCGCACAAGAAGCTCGTCGTCACCATCGGCGGACACGTCGCCTTGCCCGCCAACGCGGACGAGCAGCGCGCCGCGGAGGGCGGGCCGGCGGGCGCGCCGGGCGACGAGACCAAGCCGGCCACCGGCGACGAGCCGGCTCCCGGCAGCGTCGAGACCACGGGACCGACGCGTCGACGTGGCGCGCGCATCCTGGGCCGCATCGAACTCAAGCCCAAGGACCTGCCGGCGCGGCACCGTCCGGTCACGCCCGGCGGCGGCGGCGGCCAGCAGCCCAACTTCGATCCGCTGGACCCGACCCGTCCCGCCACTCCCCGCCGCGGCATCGCGCTCGGGCCCACGCCGCGCAAGACAGGTGCGACCGAGACCGACGCCGGCAAGGCGGGCAAGGGCGCCAAGACCAAGCCCGGCGGCTTCGAGTGGGTCTTCGATCCGGAGGACAACTCCGCGCTGGCGGCCATCCGCATCGGGCACTTTGCCGGACAGCGCCGCCCGACGACGCGGCGTCCTCCCGTGCGCCGCTCGTCGCTGGGCTCGGCTCGCAAGCGCCGCGGCGCGATCGACCGTCCCACGCACGGCATCGAGGTGCGCCCGCCGATCGGCGTGCGCGAACTCTCCGAGGAACTCGGCGTCAAGGCGCGCGAGATCCTCATGCACTTCCCGGGCACCTTCGACCCGCGCGACAAGAACGCGATCATCAACGAGGAGCAGCTCATCGAGCTGGCCCTGAAGATGAAGCGCGAGATCACGGTCCTGCCGCCGGAGACCGACGAGGATCGCCTCCTCGCCTACGAGGACGCCCGAGCCATCGAGATGGCGACGGAGAGCCTGCCGCGGCCGCCGGTCGTCGCGGTCATGGGACACGTGGACCACGGCAAGACGTCGCTGCTCGATGCGCTGCGCAAGACGCAGGTGGCCTCGGGCGAAGCGGGCGGCATCACGCAGCGCAGCGCTGCGTATCTGGTGCGCACGCCCTCCGGCGCGGCGGTGACCTTCCTCGACACGCCGGGCCACAAGGCCTTCACCGAGATGCGCGCACGCGGTGCGCGGCTCACGGACGTGGCGGTGCTCGTCGTGGCGGCCGATGACGGCGTCATGGAGCAGACGCAGGAAGCCATCGACCACGCCAAGGCGGCCGATGCGCCGCTGGTCGTGGCCATCAACAAGATGGACAAGCCCGGCGCGGACCCGCGCATGGTGCGCCAGCAGCTCGCGACGGCGGGCGTGATGGTGGAAGACTGGGGCGGCGAGATCGGCGTCGTGGAGTGCTCGGCCACCACCGGCAAGGGGCTCAACGAATTGGTCGAGCGACTCGCGCTCGAAACCGAAATCCTCGAGCTGCGCGCCGACCCGGCCATTCCGGCCCGCGGCGTGGTCGTGGACTCACGCAAGGACAACAAGCTGGGCATCGTGGTCACCGCGGTGGTCATGGACGGCACCCTGCGCGCCAAGGACGCCGTGCTCGCCGGCACGGCCGTCGGTCGCGTGCGCTACATGCTCGATGACCGCGGCGCGCGCATCGACGAGGCCGGGCCCTCCGTGCCGGTGCAGATCCTCGGTTTCGAGGACGTGCCGGAGTCGGGCAGCGACCTCCTCGTGGTCGAGGACATCAACCAGGCGCGCGGCGTGGCCAAGCTGCGCCAGCAGAACATCCGCCAGGAAGCGCTCATGCCGGCGGCCGTGGACACCGTCACGCTCGAGAACCTGTTCTCGACGATCGAGGCCCAGAAGGTCACCGAGCTCAACGTGATGGTGAAGGCCGACGCGCAGGGCACGCTGGACGTGCTGAAGCGCACGATCGAGGAGCTCAAGCACCCCGAGGTGCGCTTCAAGGTCATCCGCGGCGCGGTGGGCGGCATCACCGAGGACGACGTGCTGCTCGCGTCCGCCTCCAAGTCGCTGATCATCGGCTTTGCGGTGACGGCGGACGCCAATGCGCGCGCCGCACTGGCCCGCACCGGAGTCGAGGTCAAGCACTACGACGTCATCTACGAGATGGCCGACGACCTGGAGAAGGCGCTCGAGGGCGAGCTGGCTCCGGAGAAGCGCGAGCAGATCACCGGCCACGTCAACATCCGCGAGGTGTTCAAGATCTCGCGCTACGGCAGCATCGCGGGCTGCTACGTCACGGACGGCATCATCACGCGCGATTCGCGCATCCGCCTGACCCGTGACGGGAAGGTCATCTGGACCGGCAAGCTCGACAGCCTCAAGCGCTTCAAGGACGACGTGAAGGAAGTGCGCGAGAACTACGAGTGCGGTCTGCACCTGGCCAACTACGACGACATCCGGCAGGGCGACATCCTCGAGACCTTCGATGTCACCGAGGTTCGCCGCACCCTTTCCTCCCCAGCCATCAAGGCCTGACCGGAGGGGCCTGTGGCTTGGGATCGAAAGGAGCGCCTCGAGGCGCTCATCAAGGAAAAAGTCGCGATCATTGTTCTTGAACGCCTTAACGATCCGCGGCTCGGATTTGTCACGATCACAGGCGTGCAACTCTCGAAGGACAAGCGCTACGCCAAGGTGCTCTTCACCGTGCTCGGAACGCCCAACCAGCGGCGCACGACCGAGCGCGCTCTGCAGGACGCCGCGCGCCACGTGCAGGAGCAGGTCGCACCGACACTGCGGCTGCGCGTCATGCCGGAACTGCGCTTCGCCTACGACGAGTCCATCGAGAAGGAGAGCCGGATGCTCGATCTGCTGGAGGACATCGCGGCGCAGCGGCGCGCGGTCGGCCCCGGCAGCGATGCCTCTCTGGCCGATGCCGAGGCTCACGCCGCCGATCGAGAGGCCGCCGCGGCCGCCCATGAGACCGACGAGACCGACGAGACCGGCGGGGCCGACGAGGCCGACGCAGAGGCGGGAAACGCCCGGGAGGGCGTCGAAGGCAAGCCGACTTCAAGCGACGGTGACGCCGAGGCCGATGAGTCCGTCGTGAACCGCAGCATGGACAGGACCGATCGACACGGGACGCCGGGGGAAGGCGACTCGCAGGATGATTTCGACGCTTCTCGACGGAGAGCCCCCTGATGACTGTCGCCCCCGCCACGGAGGCGCCGGCCTGGACCTGGAGCTGGCTGCGCTGGCGCAAAGGTTCCGGTTCGGTGTTCTTCTGGATCCTTCTCATTCACTCGCTGGCGTTGGTGGGGCTCGTGCTGTTCCCCTTGCCGGGGTGGCCGCTCTTCCTGAGCGCGTGGGGCCTGTTCGCGCTCGGCGGGCTGGGCACGACGGTGGCCTATCACCGCTCGCTCGCTCACGGCGCGCTCCGCCTGAACCCGGTGGTGGAGCGAGTGCTCGTCGCCTGCGCCATCTTCAACGGTTCGGGCGCACCCACGAGCTGGGCCGCGAACCACCGGCTGCATCACGCCAAGGTCGAGACGGTCGGCGACATCAGCAGCCCGCAGCTCGGCGGATTCTGGTGGTCACACCTGCGCTGGCTCTGGCAGGCCGAGGAGACCTCGGTGGCGCGCTGGGCGCCGGACCTCAACAAGCCCGGCTACACCTTCTGGAGCAAGTGGCAGCCGTACATTCTGGTGCTCTCGCTCTGCATCGGCCTGCCCTTCGGCTGGCCCGCCTTCTTCTGGCTGGGCGCGATCCGCCTCGTCTTCTCGCTCAACGCGCAGTGCACCGTGAACTCGCTCGCGCACATGCGCAAGGGCGCCGTCGCCGGCGAGGACAGCAGCCGCAACATCGCCTGGCTCGCGGTGCCGCACACCTTTCAAGGTGAGAACTGGCACAGGAACCACCACGCCCAGCCGAACTCGGCGCGGCTCGGCTGGACCTGGAAGCAGCCGGACCTTGGCTGGATGCTGATCTGGGCGCTGGAGCGCGGCGGCCTCGCCCGGGCCGTCCGCAGGCCGCGCCTCACGGCCTGACCGCGCGCGGTCTCGGCCCGCGGTCGTACCTCAGCGAGGCGAGTCGGAGCGTCAGCTCGCGCGCATCGGCGGCAGGATGCCTGGCAAGGAGGGCGACGGTGGCGTCGCCGTCGGCGGTCACGGAGACGTGACCCCGGTGCGGCGCCAGGTCACGCCGTCCTTGCCGTCCAGGAGCTCGATGCCGCGGGCGAGCAGTTCGTCGCGCAGGGCGTCGGCGGCCTTCCAGTCCTTCGCCGCGCGTGCGGCGTTGCGGCGGGCGATGAGCGCGTCGATGTCGGCGTCGAGCGGTCGGTCCGTGTCTTCGCCTTCGAGGACACCGAGCACGCGGTCGAAGGAGCGCAGCGCGGCAAGCGTCGCCGCCGCGTCGGCGCCGTGCACGCGGGCCCGATGGGCTTCGTTGAGCAGACTGAACACGCCGTCGAGCGCGGCCGAGATGTTCAGATCGTCGTTCATCCCGGACTCGAACTTGGCGAGCGCGTCGCGGACGAAGGCCGGCGCTGCGGCGGACGTTGCCGCGCCCGCGGCCGCATCGCGTCCGCCGGATGTCGCCGCGGCGTGCGCGACCGGCGTTGCCGCGGCACCGGCGGCCGACGTCGTCACGTCGCCGGCTGCGTCCTGCATCTGCGCGGCGAAGAGCCGCAGGCGGCGCACGTCCGCTGACGCCTGGCGCAGGCCGTCGAGCGTGAAGTTCAGCACCTGCCGGTAGTGGCCGCGGATGAGCAGCAGCCGCACGGCCACGGGCGGGAAGCCCATGTCGCGCAGCTGGGTCACGGTGTAGAGGTTGCCGATGCTCTTGCTCATCTTCCCGCCGTCCACCTGCAGGAAGCGCGTGTGCATCCAGTACTTCACGAAGGGCACGGAAAACGCGCCTTCGCTCTGCGCGATCTCGCACTCGTGGTGAGGGAAGATGTTGTCCTCGCCGCCGGTGTGGATGTCGAGCGTGCCCTCGCCGAGCAGCGCGCGGCTCATCGCGGAGCACTCGATGTGCCAGCCCGGGAAGCCGCGGCCCCAGGGTGAGTCCCACTGCATGACGTGGTGGCTGTCGCTCTTCCACAGGGCGAAGTCGCGCGGGTCACGCTTCTCGTCGCGCGTCTCCACTCTGGCGCCGGCCAGAAGGTCCGCGCCGGTGTTGCCGGAGAGTGCGCCGTAAGCCGGGAAGCTGGGCACTGAGTAGTACACGTCGCTGCCCACGACGTAGGCGTGGCCATCGGCCACGAGCCGCTCGATGATCGCGATCATCTGCGGGATGTACTGCGTGGCCCGCGGGTAGTGGTGCGCGCGCTGGATGCCCAGGGCGTCGAGGTCCGCCATGAAGAGCGCCGTGTACTTCTCGGCGATCTTCCACGGGTCGAGGCGTTCCTTGCGCGCGGCGGTCTCCAGCTTGTCCTCGCCGAAGTCGGGGTCGTCGTCGCGCGCGTGGCCCACGTCGGTGATGTTCATCACCTGCGTCACCGCGAGTCCGGAGGACTCCAGCCAGCGGCGCAGCACGTCCGCAAAGAGGAAGGCGCGGAAGTTGCCGATGTGCGCGGCGCTGTAGACCGTGGGGCCGCAGTTGTACATGCGGACCTTGCCCGGGCCGAGCGGCACGAAGGCTTCCTTGGTGCGGGTGAGCGTGTTGTGCAGGAAGAGCGTCATCGTGCCCATGATCGCGGGGCGGCGCGGCCGGTGCCAGCCCCGTGGTGCGGCTGCCTCCGCGCGGCCCTGCCTACAGCGCGATGAGCACGTCGGCGCCGTCCTGCGTGACGGCGTGCTGCGCGAGCGGCTCGTCGGCCGGGCCCTTCAGGTTGCCGCCGTGCAGGTCGTACTCGCTGCCGTGGCAGGGGCAGACGAGCTTGCGGTCCGGCAGGTCGAGTCCGACGTCGCAGCCGAGGTGCGTGCAGGTCATGTCCAGTGCCAGCGTCTCGCCATCCGCGGTGCGGAAGAGCAGCAGCTTGCCGTCGCGCCCGGTCACGGCGATCACCAGGGCGGGCCGCCCGGTGTTCCAGGGAAGCAACCCGGCAGGCACGCGCACGCGGTCGCCCTCCGGCGCCGGCGCCAGTGTCGCGTCAGGCTTCGCCTGCTTGAGGAACAGGGCGCAGGCGGGTGCGGAGCCGGCCAGCGCCGCTGCGGCGGCGAGCGCGCCGAGCTGCACGCCGCGCCGCAGGAAGTCGCGGCGCGGTTCGGCCGAGGAGTCGTTGCTTGCCGTCACGTCCATGTCTCCTGTCGCGGGAAGCCCGGTCGAGCCGGGTCAAACCACGGGGCACGTGGCGCCCGCGGAGCGCCTCACTCCATCGTGAAGGTCGCCGTCTTGTTGAGCTTCGAGTGGCTGGTGACCTTGAGGCCATTGACCTGGCCGATGGCGAGCTCGACATGATCGAGTGCGTGCTGCAGGCTCTTGCCGACCTTCTTGAAGCTCGCTTCGGACACGTCCGGCGCCGTGAGGATGTTGATGACGTCGACGATGGACGACAGAGATTCCCAGAAGTTCTTGTGCACGGCGGGGACATTGGTCGTCGCCGCCAGCGTGTGGTTCTCGTTCCCTTCGTTCAGCAGGTCCTCGGCCTGGGAGATCGGCGAGGAGGATCCGAAGCAGAGGCTCACCACGGAATCCTTCGCAGCGAGGCCGAACGGCACCATCGTGATCGCGTACTGGAGGTTCACCCAGGCCACCGTGAGCTTTCCCATGATCTCTCCTTCGGTTTCGCCAGCGTGCACGGCGTCGTCGAAGGACAGCACGAACTGATCGAAGTAGAGCGCGCCGGACTTTCCGAGGCCCGTGCTGCCGAAGGCCACGACGGAGGCTTCGTCACCGCCGGTCTGGTCGTGGGCGGGAAACGAGATGGTGTCGGTGTAGTCATCCAGCCCGTCGCCGCTCGCGCGGGCTCCCCTGGCGACGATCGAGGCGCCGAGGTCCTCGAGGAAGAGCTGCACATCGTGCGATTCCGGCAGCTCCGCGTCCTCGCCTACCTGCACGCCGTTCTCGCGGTAGCGGATGATGAATCCGTCGATGCCGAGGTTGACGACCGCTTCGACGCGCAGCACGGGCTCCTCGCCCTGTGGCATCGGCCGCCGCTCGAGAAAGCCGAGCGACTGGCCGTCGACCAGTCCCTAGATCGAGTCGAACGCCACGCGCACGCGCGACGAGACGTTGCCCGTGGTCTCGCGTTCGGAAACGAAACATGCCGCACCGGCGTCGCGCTTGCTCTTCATGCGCAGCCGCTTGTCGACGCCCGACGTGGCGCCCTTGCTCGGCTTGAAGCTCGACCGGTCCGAGAGCTTCACGTCCTTGAGGTCGCCGTCGTCCTCGAGCCCGCCCGGGATGGTCTTGGATGAGATGCTCAGCAGCTCGACGTGGAGGTCCGGGCTGAGCGTGCCGAGGAATCCGTCCGCGCTGCCCACGCACCCCGCCAGAAAACCGAGCAGGCTGGCCAGCGCAAACACGCGCAGTCCAGCGGTGTGACGACGACGCGTGCGCTCAACGTGACTCATGCTTGATCCTCGTGCCTGCGGGAGGTGGGTTGCGGGTCGGGCCGCCGGTCCGATGGTCCGCCGGGTCGCCAAGTCGCCAAGTCGCTAGGTCGCTAGGTCGCTAGGTCGCTGGTCCGATGCTGCGCCCTGCGGAGCTCGGTGCGACCCGCGCGGCGCACATCCTAAGCGCACTCCGTGCCGGCTCGAAAGTCGGGGAGAGCGCTTCGTCCGCCGGCCGGATCGTCTCGTCATGGCTGCCGCGCCCAGTCCTGGACGGCCTCCACGATGCGCAGTTGTCCGGCCGCGGCGAGCTGCGGATACAGCGGCAGGCGCAGCAGCGTGGCCCAGGCATCGTCGGTCACGGGCAGGTGGCGGGGGGCGCCGAGGGTGCGCCGCGCGAAGTCGGTCGTGTGCAGCGGCACGAAGTGGAAGGGCGCGGCGATGCCGCGGGCCGCGAGGTGGCGGCGCAGCGAGACCTGCGCCCCGGCATTCCGGGTGCGCAGCGCGTAGAGGTGCGCGTTGGGCACGGCGTCGCGCGGCGTGGCCAGGGGCCGCAGCACGCCGCGCGCGAACAGCCCGGCGAAGGCCTCGTCGTAGCGGGCGGCCATCGCGCGCCGCGCGGCCGTCAGCACGGGCAGCTTGCGGAGCTGTGCGAGCAGCACGGCCGCCAGCAGGTCGGAGAGCACGTAGCTGCTGCCGTGCGCGATCCACTCGTAGCGAGGCACCTCGCCGCGCAGGAAGGCCGCACGATTGGTGCCCTTCTCGCGCATGATCTCCGCGCGGCGGTGCAGCGCGTCGTCCTGCACGAGCAGCGCGCCGCCCTCGCCGCACGAGATGTTCTTGGTGGCGTGGAAGGAGAGCGCGCCGCAGTCCGCGCCCGTGCCGACGTGCACGCCTCCGCGCCTGCTGTCGATGCCCTGCGCGGCGTCCTCCACGACGACGATGCGGCGCGGCGCCCCGTGCGCGTCGAGCACGGCCCGCAGGGCGTGCAGGTCGGTGCCCGTGCCGCCGTAGTCCACCGGGAGCACGGCGGCCGTGCGCGGGCTCAGCACGCGCTGCACATCGGCGCTGTCCAGCTCCAGCGTGTCGGGCCGCACGTCCGCGAACACCGGCCGCGCGCCGCGCGCCAGGATGCAGTTGGCGGCCGACGGAAAGGTGAAGGACGGCAGGATGACCTCGTCCCCGGGGCGGATCTCGAGCGCCATGAGAGCCAGCTCGAGCGCATGGGTGGCGGAGGTCAGGAGCAGGACGTGCCGGCTGCCGGTCAGCGAGGCGAGCGCGGCCTCGACCTGCCTGCCCAGCGGCCCGTCCCCGCCGAGCAGCCCGCCGGCGAGGCATGCCGTCGCGGCGGCGATCTCCTCGGCTCCGAGGTCGCTCACGTGAAAGGGGATCGGCTCCGGTCCGCCCATCCTGCGAGCGTGCCATCCGCCGGGCACCCTTGCACGCACCGCCGCCGGCTTCGCGCTCGAGGCGACAAGCCGCTGCCCGCATGCCGACATGCCGACATGCCGACATGCCGACATGGGCGGGCCACGGAACAGGACGAGTGCGTGATGGAGACCGCGAGCCTGCGCCGCTAGACTGCCCGCGCCCTCGACGAGCCGTCGGGCGGTTGCGGAGGTGCGGCACTTGCCCGAGGAACCCGGCCTGATCTGGCGCGCCGTCTCGGTGGCCGGCTTCCTCATGCTCGTGTCGGCTTACCTGACCAACCAGGTCGGCCGCTGCGAGGCCCGCAGCCGCCGCTACCTCGGCGCGAACGCTCTGGGCGCCGGCCTCCTCGCGGCATACTCGGCAGTGATCCACGAGCCGGTGTTCGTCGCGCTCGAGGGTTTCTGGAGCGCGGCCAGCGTGTGGGCGCTGCTGCGCGCGCGTCCGACGGGCGCCTCCGTGAAAGCGGCGGGCGGCAATTCCGAACAAGGCCGTCCATGAGCGACGCCCCGATGAAGTCCGTGACGTCCGCGCAGGCTGCGGCGACGGCGCTCGCGGAGGCGACTTCGGCCGCCGGTCCGCCGATCATCGAGCTGAACGGCCTGAGCGTGAAGTACGGCGAGCGCCTCGCACTCGAGAACGTGACGGTGACCGTTGGCGGCGGCGCCGTGGGACTGCTGGGCCCCAACGGCGCGGGCAAGAGCACTCTCATCAAGACGCTCCTGGGCCTGCTGCACGCCAGCTCCGGCAGCGGCCGCGTGCTCGGGCAGGCCATCGGCCAGCCGGACGGTCGCCTGCGCCGCCGCATCGGCTACATGCCGGAGCGCGATGCGGCCTTCCCCGGCCTCACCGGCTTCCAGGCGACGTGGTATTCGGGGCGCCTCGCCGGCATGCCCGACGCCGACGCGCGCCGCCGCGCGCACGAGGTCCTGCTCTTCGCGGGCCTCGAAGAGGCGCGTTACCGCGACGTCGCCACGTACAGCACGGGCATGAAGCAGCGCGTGAAGCTCGCGCAGGCGCTCGTGCACGACCCGGACCTGGTGTTCCTCGACGAGCCGACCAACGGCCTCGATCCCAAGGGCCGCATCGAGATGCTCGATCTCATCCGGCTGCTCGCGCGCGAGAAGGGCATTCACGTGCTGCTCTCGAGCCACCTGCTGCGCGACGTCGAGGAGGTCTGCAACGCGGTGGTGGTCATGCAGGGCGGCAAGGTCGTGCGGCACGAGACGCTCTCGAAGCTCGCGCACGGCTCTCCCGACGCGTGCAGCGTGCGCATCGGCGGCGATCCGGCGGCATTTCGCGCGGCTTGCGAGTCGCGCGGCCTGGCCGTGATCACCGAGAAGGATCGCGACTTCGAGCTGCGCCTCGCCCGCGAAGGCGAGACCGCCACCGTCTTCGCGGCCGCGCTGTCCGCAGGCGTCGTGGTGCGCATGCTGCGTCCCTCCCGCGTCTCGCTGGAAGACGCCCTCATCGACGTGCTCGGAGGCGTGCGATGAAGCATGCGACGAAGCGTGCGATGAAGCGTGCGATGAAGCGTGCGACGGAGCATGCGATGGAGTGCGCGATGACGTGCGCGATGACGTGCGCGGGGCGGCTCGCATGGTGATCCACGACCGCAGCTATGCGCGCTGGAAGGGCGAGCGCGACGCGCCGGTGCCGGGACTCGCCGTCATCCTGCAGGCCGGGCTGCGTCGCGGCGTGGCCACGCTGTTCCGCCGCAAGGTCCCGGCGGTGCTGCTCATTTTGATTGCCTTCGGCCCCTTCGTCTTCGCGTTCTGCTTCCTGCTCGTGCAGTTCTACGTGCTGACCAATGCAGCACAGTTCCAATCCGCCGCCGATTTCATGCAGGGCAGCGAGGCCCGGCAGATGACCTCGGTGAACGCCGAGAACGTCTGGATCTACCTGTATCTGGTGCAGTGGCCGTTCGTGCTGCTCACGTGCGTGCTGCTGGGCGCAGGGCTCATCGCGGAGGACAAGCGCGCCAATGCGCTGGAGCTGTACCTGTCGCGGCCCGTCACCGTGCGCCAGTATCTGCTGGGCAAGCTGGCCACCATCGCGACCTTCATCGCGGCGGTGACGCTGGCGCCCACGCTCCTGCTCATTCTGGAGCAGATCGCGCTCTCGTGGGGCGACTTCGGCGAGATGGGGCGCCTGCTGATCATGGTGCTGCGCACGCTGGCGGCCGGCGCGGTCTGGATCGTCGTGCCGTCGCTCCTCATCGTGGCGGCCAGCAGCCTCACGGAGAAGGCGCGCAACGCCGCCATCCTGTTCATGGCCGTGGTGGTCACGCTGGAGTTCGTGGTGTCGAACATCCTCCTCGAGATCTTCCGCGACGACCGCTACCACCTGCTGCAGATCGGCTGGAACATCCGCCAGCTCGGCGCCTGGCTGCTGGGCGACTCGAGCGACCACTTCAACACGACGGTGCCGGTGTGGGTCTCCGCCCTGGCGCTCCTCGTCTGGAGCCTGATCTGCGTCCGAATCATGATCTCGCGCGTGAAGCCGGTGGAGGTGGTCGCATGACGGCCACGCTGGATCCGCGCGCGGGCAGCGGCCAGGGCGCCGCGACGCACGGCCGCCGCACGCCGTGCGAGCTGCGCATGAGCAAGGTGTCGCGCTGGTATGGCGACGTGCTGGCTCTGGATGCGGTGGACCTCGTCATCGGCCCGGGCGTCACCGGACTGCTCGGGCCCAATGGCGCAGGGAAGTCCACGCTCATCCGGCTCATCACGGGCCTCGCGACTCCCGGTGACGGCACGGTGCTCGTGGACGGCCAGCCCGTGCGGAACAACCTGTCGGTGCTCGCGCGCATCGGCTACGTGCCGGATGGCGACGGCCTGTACGAGGAATTGACACTGCGGCGCTTCCTCACGGACCAGGCGCGTCAGCGCGGCTTTACGCGGGAGGCGGCGGGGCGGCGCGTCATCGAGGTCGTCGAGCGCGTGGGCATGACGGCCGCGATCGACCGCCGCACGGGCGCCTTCAGCAAGGGCATGCGCCAGCGCCTGAAGCTCGCGCAGGCGCTGCTGCACGACCCCGACGTGCTCGTGCTCGATGAGCCGCTCACCGGCCTCGATCCGGTCATGCGTCGCGACTTCATCCGCGTCGTGCGCGAGCTGGGCGACGAGGGCGTCACGGTGGTGGTCTCGTCGCACGTGCTGCACGAGATCGAGGCCATGACCAACGGCATCATCCTGCTGCACCACGGGCAGGTGCTGGCCGAGGGCACGGTGCCCGACATCCGCGACCTGCTCGACAAGTATGCCCGCCGCATCCGCGTGATGACGAGCCGCCCGCGCGAACTGGCCGGCCAGCTCCTTGCGCACGAGGGCCTCCTCGCCGGCCTCACGCTGGCGGACGACGGCGTCGTGCTCGAGACGCTGCGCCCGGACCGCATGTGCACGCTGCTGGCCGAACTGGCCGCCGACGGCCGCATCGACATCACCGCCGTGGAACCGCTGGACGAGGATCTCTCCTCCGTCTTCGCGTACCTCGTCAACTGAGATGGTGACCTGACATGGCACGCCCCGCACTTCCCACCGGATGGTCCGCGCTCGCGGCCGTCGTGTCAGGCACCGGCACCGGCGCGCTGCGCGGCAAGCGCCTGCTGTCCATGAGCCTGCTGCTCGGGCTGCCGTTGCTCGTGCAGGCCGGGGTGCTCATCTGGGGCGCCGAGCGCGGCAGCGGCTTCGCGCACTTCGTCGACATGCTCGACCACAGCTACCTGCGCATCATCCTGCCGCTGGCGCTCATCCTCCTGGGCACGGCGGCCTTCGGTGACGAGTGGGAAGGCGGCACGGCCTACTACGTCGTCGGTCTGCCCGTGCCGCGCGTGACGCTGGTCATCGGCCGTTGGCTCGCGTGCCTGCAGCGCGCGCTGCTGCTGGCCGTGCCGGCCATCGTCATTCTCTACGTGCTGTGCCTGGCGCGGCACGAGGGGGCGCTGGCCCACTACCTGCCCGACCTGCTGCTCGTGCTCGTCGGCATGGTGCTCGTCATGGCGGGCTACACGGCGGTGTTCATCTTCCTCGGGCTCGCGCTGCGACGCTCCGTGATGATTGCGCTGGGCTACGTGCTGTTCTTCGAGGGCTTCATCGGCAGCATGCCGCTCGGCTTTTCGATCCTGTCGTTGTCCTTCCACTCGCGCAACCTCATCTGGCTCATGACCGGCCAGGACGGCTTCATGCCGCAGGTGCACTCGATGCAGCAGGTCGAGCCGACCGGCGCGGTCACCTCGCTCGCGTGGATGCTCGGCTACCAGGTCGTCTTCCTGGCGCTGGCGACGTGGGTCCTCAAGCGCAAGGAATTCACCGGCGGTCCCGAAGCTGTGACCACCGGCACCGCCACCGGCTGAGTCGATGGCGCGCGGCCGTCGTGCTGCCGTCTTGCGGCCGTCTTGCGGCCGACGTGCGGCCGACGTGCGGGGCGGCGCGGGGCCCTGCGTTATGCTGCCGCGTCGTGAAGCAGCATCCCGAACGTCGGCTGGGCGTGTGCTCGTGGTCGCTCAAGGCGGCCTCGCCCGCGGACCTGGCGCAGAAGGTCTTCGAGTGCGGCGTGACATCCGTGCAGCTCGCCCTCGATCCGCTGCGCGACGGGCGCTGGGACGTGGCGCGCAGCGTGCACGCGCTGGCCGCCTCCGGCCTCTCGGCACGCTCCGGGATGATCGGCATGAAGGGCGAGGACTACACCTCGCCCGCGAGCATCGCCGCGACGGGTGGCGTGCGCGTCGATGCACACTGGGAGGAAAACCTCGCGGCCGCGACGGAGAGCGCCGCGCTGGCGTGGCGCCTGCGCCTTCCGCTGGTGAGCTTCCACGCCGGCTTCCTGCCGCACGAGCGCAGGGATCCTCTGCGCGCCGTCCTGCTCGGCCGTCTGCGCGCCCTCGCCGACGTCTTCGGCAGGCACGACGTCGCGCTGGCGCTGGAGACCGGCCAGGAGCGCGCCGAGACGATGCTCGACGTGCTCGCCGAACTGGACAGGCCGACGGTCGGCGTGAACTTCGACCCGGCGAACATGCTCCTCTACGGCATGGGCGATCCGGTCGAGGCGCTCTCGGTGCTGGGCCCGCACGTGCGTCAGGTGCACGTCAAGGACGCGCGCGCGCCGCGCCAGCCGGGCGCCTGGGGCGAGGAAGTCTGCGTGGGCACGGGCGAGGTCGACTGGCCGCGGTTCTTCGAGGTGCTTGCGCGCGTTGCGCCGGCTGCGGATCTGATGATCGAGCGCGAAGCCGGCGTCGATCGCGTCGGCGACATCCGCAAGGCGGCGACGCTCGTGCGGAAGCTGCTCGGCACGGCCGCTCCTTCGTGAAGGCGTCACGCGCGGTGGCCGGCGCCGCTGCCGGAGCCGCATCGCAGCATCGGCCCATCGGCGTCGGGATCATCGGGCTGGGCGTGATGGGGCGGCAGCACCTCGCGAGCTATCGCGCGGCGCACGCGGCGGGCCTGCCCAATCAGCTCGTCGCCGTGGCGGACCCGGACCCGCTGCGGCGCGCGGGACAGGTCGGGGCGCAGGGGAATCTGGAGTTGCGTGACGAGCACGCTCCGCCGGCGCGCGCCTTCGATCCGGCACTCGTGCGAGCCTACGCCAGCGCCGAGGAGCTGATCGGGGACCGCGAGGTCGAACTGGTCTCCGTATGCTCGTGGACGCCGGCGCACGTCGAGCACGCGGCGGCTGCGCTGGCCGCGGGCAAGCATGTCCTCGTGGAAAAGCCGGTGGCGCTGGAGGCCGCGCAGGCCACGCGTCTCGCGGCGCTGGCCCGCGCAGCCGACACGCTCTGCATGCCGGCCATGTGCATGCGCTTCTGGCCGGCGTGGAGCTGGCTGCAGCGTGCGATCGCCAGCCGTCGCTACGGCGCGGTGCGCAGCGCCGTCTTCACGCGCGTGGGCAGCCACCCCGGGCCGGCCTCGCCCTTCTACGGTGACGTCGCGCGCAGCGGCGGCGCGCTCTTCGACCTGCACGTTCACGACGCAGACTTCGTGCGCTTCTGCTTCGGCCCGCCGAGTGAGGTCGTCAGCACCGGCAGCGTGAATCACCTCACGACGCTCTATCGATTCGAGGACGCCGCCTTCGGCGCACCGGTCGCACCGGTCGCACCGGGCGCACCGGGCGCGTCGGGTGCGTCGCCCGCGTCAGCCGCTCTGCTGCCCGGCGCGCATGTCGTGGCCGAGGGCGGGTGGAGCTTCGACGCCAGTCAGCCTTTCCGCATGCGATACACGGTGTGCTTCGAGCATGCGACCGCCGATTGGGATCTGTCGCGCGATCCGGCGCTCATGCTGGCGCGCGCGGGCCGGCACGAGCCGGTCATGCTCGCCCCCGGCACCGGCTACGACTGGGAGGTGCGGCACCTGCTGGCAGCGATCGCGCGCGGTTCGCGGACGCTCATCGCCGACATGGCCGACGCGGCCGCGCTCACCGCCCAGCTGCAGGCCGAGGCCGAAAGCCTGGCGACGGGCCGGCCCGTCGCCGTGTGCGGCTGACACACTGCGCCGCGAAGGCGTGGCGAGGAGTGCTTCGAGAGGCACGCGTGGCCGGCCATGTGATGTTGAGGCACTGCCTCTACATCACACAGCGGCCGGCGCGAGGTGCACGCAAGCTCCGCATGGCTTCAGGCGAAAGGCGCGAGGCCCGGATCCGGCGTTAAACGAAAGGCGCGAGGCCCGGCTCCGGCATCAGACGAAGGGCGCGCGGACCTGCTCCGGCGTCAGACGAAGGGCGTACGTCCCGGAACAGGCGTCGGGCCGACGGGCAGCGGCCCGAACTCGTACGTCACGGGGCCGAGGCGCTCCGTGCTGGCCAGCGCCTGTTCCCAGGTGAGGCGCTGGCCGGTGGTCGCGGCCAGGCGCGCCATGATCGCCAGCATGGAGCTGCGGGCCATCCACTCGCCGTCGTTGATCGGCGTGCCGGCGCGGATCGAGGCGACGAGTTCATCGTGCTCGGTCTGGTACATGTCGTTGCCCTCGCCCTCGTACTCCCAGGCGTTGGCGCCGGAGATCACGTGCAGGGGTGTCCAGCCCTCGATGCGCGCGTCGCCCTTCGTGCCCCAGATCCAATCGTTGTTCTCGTTGGCGCAATTGGGAATCTGCCGGCACATGTGAAAGGCCTTGGCCTCGTTCGGATAGTCGAAGGTGACGCCGAAGTGGTCGAAGGCATCGCCGCGCTCGGGATAGTCGCGCGCCGCGTTGCCGCCCACCGCGACGACCGAGAGCGGCGGCACGTCGCCGAAGGCCCAGGCCTGCTTGTCGAGGCTGTGGCAGGCCTGCTCGGTGATGTGATCGCCCGAGAGCCACGTGAAGGTGTGCCAGTTGCGGAGCTGCCACTCCATGTCGGACCAGCCGGGCTGCCGCGCGTGCGTGCCGATGGGCGAGGAGTTGTAGGTGCTGTACACGGCGCGGATGTCGCCGATCGCGCCGTCCTGCACGCGGGCGTAGAGCTCGCGGTGTCGCTGGTTGTAGCGCCAGCAGAAGCCGGCCACGAGCGCGCGCTGCTTCGCCTTTGCCAGCGCGACGGTCTCGAGCACGGAGCGGATGCCGGGCGCATCCACCGCCATGGGCTTTTCGCAGAAGACGTGCTTGTTCGCGGCGATCGCGGCCGCGAGATACGCCGGCCGGAAGTGCGGCGGCGTGGTGAGCAGCACGAGGTCCACGTCGGAGGCGATGAGTTTCGCCGCCGCGTCGAAGCCGGTGAACTGCCTGTCCGGCGGCACCTGCAGCCTGGCGTCGGCGGTTTCTGCGAGTTCGCCGCGCAGCGCGTCGAGCGAGGAGTCGATGCGGTCCTGGAAGGCATCGGCCATCGCGACGAGCACCACCGTGCCGGGCTCGGTGAGCAGGCACTGCAGCGCCGCGCCGGTGCCGCGCCCGCCGCAGCCGATGAGGCCGATGCGCAGCACGTCCGCATGCTGCGCCGGCAGCGCGGCGAAGGGGCGCGTCGCGGGACGCCGGAGCGCGCCGGCCGAAGCGCGGGCCGAGGCGTTGGCCAGCGAAGCGACCGGCTGCAGCAGGCCGCCCGGCCCGAGGGTGAAGCCCGCCGCGGCGAGCATGCCGCCGTGCAGGAAGTCGCGCCGCGAGAGGCCCGGCCGAGGGGGGAAGCCGCCACCATGCTGGGACTCACTGGCCATCGCGCGTCTCCGGAGGAAGGGCCGGAGTCTATCAGGCTCGGCGCATTGAGGGACGCACGCGGGGCGCACGCGGGGCGCGCGTCGGGCGTCGTCGCTGTCAGTGTGCTGCCGGGGGCGATGCAGCGCCTTCGCACACGATGCGGAAGCCGGCGAAGGGCGCGTCGGCGAGCCACCACTTGCTCCTGGGCAGGTTGGGGTCGCTCTGATTCCAGGCGGCGACGGGCACCTGCCGCGCGTCGATGCGCAGGGCCTTCACGGGGTCGCGATAGCTGCCGCCCTTGAGTACCGCGGTGCCGTCGGCTGCGAGGCACCACTCCGCGACGTTGCCGTGCAGGTCCTGCAATCCGAGCGCGCCGGCCGCCTTGCTGCCGACGGGGTGCGTCTTGCGCTCGCTGTTCTCGCGATGCCACGCGAACTCCGGCACGGCGGCTGGATCGTCGCCGCAACTCCACACCGCATCCGGCGCGGTGCCCGGCGGCGCGTTGGCGCGACAGGCGGCCTCCCATTCCGCTTCCGTCGGAAGCCGATAGCGACGACCGCTCACCGCCGAGAGCCACTCGCAGAAGGACTGCGCGCCGCGCGCACTCAGCGACAGCGCCGGGTAGCCCGCATGCCCGAAGCCGCGGTCCGTGACGATGTGCGGCTTGGTGGGTCGCAGCACCGCGTCGGGACCGCGCACCTCCTCGTTCGCGCTGCCGTCCGCGCCATTCTCGCCCGGCCGCGACGGATCGCGTGGTCGTGCCGGATCGCCCGGCCGCGACGGATCGCGTGGCGTGACGAGCGGCGTCTCCGGTTCGGCGGCGTCGGGTCCTGCTCGCGGCGGGGAGGGCGCCGATAGAGATGGCGCCTGTGGCGATGGCGACGCCTCCGCAGGCACGGCGTCGCCCGCGCCGGGCGGCGTGACGTGATCGAGGCCGAACACCAGCACGTCGTAGGCGTCCCACGTGATTTCGGTGCGGCTCCACCACAGCTCGCCGACGGGCAGCATCTCGATGGTCACCAGCGTGCCGGGTATCGTCTGCACGAACGGTGCGTGCGCTGCATCCGCGGCGGCGAGAGCGGCGGCGACACCGCGGTCGGGCGGCGGCGGATCGTCCTGCGCGCGCGGGGCGTCCTGCGCGGTGAGCGGCGGCGCAGAGACCGCGAGGCACAGGGCGAGGAGCAGCGTGAACAGCACATCCAACGGAACGCCCGAAGAACGCCCGTGGCACCGCGGCGCCACCGGGACCCCGACCGTGACCCCGACCGAGGCTGCAACAGCCTCTGCAACGGAGCCCCGGATCGCGATCGCCAACGGGGATGCGGCCGCAGGCGTGACCGGGGGCGGAGGCGGCGTGCGGCTGCTCATCGTCTCCATCCTCACCGTGCTTGCCGGGTGTGTGCAAGGGCACAGCGACGAAACGAATGGCACGCGGGTGAGCGGAGGGCCGGTCGATGCTGCAGCCGGCACCGCCGCTCTGGTGGCTGACGACGTCTCGGTTCGCGACAGCCTCGGGCTGGCGCACCGGCGCGTCGCCGATGAACCGAAGCGCTTCGAGTACCGGCAGATCGTCATGGCGATCGAGGCGCGCATCGTGCTGTACACGCCCGACGAGAACATCGCGAAGCGCGCGGCGGGCGCGGCCTTCGCACGGCTGAACGAGATCGACGCAATCTGCAGCGACTACCGCCCGGACAGCGAGCTCATGCGACTCTGCGCCGCCGGCGGCGGGCCCGCCATGCCGCTGAGTCCGGACCTGTGGGACGTGCTGTCCCTCGCGAAGGAGGTCGAGGCCGCGAGCGGCGGCGCCTTCCAGGTGAGTTGCGGCACGCAGGTGGATCTGTGGCGGCGTGCGCGAGCGTCGGGTGTGCTGCCGTCGCAGGCCGAGTTGTCCATGGCCATTCAGTTCACCGGGCCGGCCGCGCTTGCGCTGGACGATAACGGGCACACCGCGGCGCTCGCGATGCCGGGCATCCGCCTCGACCTCGGTGGCATCGCCAAGGGTTACGCCCTCGGCGCAGCCATGGCGGTGTTGCAGGCGCAGGGCACGCCGTCCGCAATGATCGAGATGGGTGGCGACCTGGTGCTGGGCGACCCGCCGCCCGGCGAGCCCGGCTGGCGCATCCGGATCAGCGACGCGTCCGAGGAGGACACGACGCACGACACGGCGCACGACGCGCCGGCCGAGACGCTCATCCTGTCGCACGCCGCGGTGGCGACGTCGGGCGATGCGAGCCAGTTCGTGGAGATCGAGGGCGTGCGCTACGGGCACATCGTCGATCCGCGGACGGGGTGGGCGCTGACCAACCGGCTGCAGAGTCATGTCGTGCTGCCGCAGGAGCCGTCGCCGTCGCCGACGCACGCGCGCACGGCCGCGCTTGCCGACGCGCTGGCCACCGCGGCCTGCGTGCTCGGCGAGACGGAGGGCCGGCTCCTTGCCGAGCGCTTCGGCGCGAGCGAGGTCCGCTTCACGCGCGGCCAGCCACGCTCGCTCTTCGACGGCCGCACGCTGGACGGCTGGACGACGCGCGGTGGCCGCTACGACGGCGACGCCGTGTGGACCGTGCAGGACGGCTGCCTCGTCGGGCGCACGGGCCCGGACAACGCGGGCGGCCTGATCTACACCGACACGCCGCACTCCAGCTTCGAGCTGACACTCGACTGCAAGCTGGATCATCCCTTCGATTCCGGCGTGTTCGTCCGCATGGTGCCGGACGCACGCGGCGCGCAGCTCACGCTGGACGACCGCCCCGACGGCGAGATCGCCGGCCTCTACAGCGACGGCTGGCTGCAGCACGCCGGGCCGCAGGCCGCCGCCGCGTGGCGCGTGAACGAGTGGAATCACGTGGTGCTGCGCTGCACCGGTTTCGACCTGCACATGCAGGCGTGGATCAATGGCACGGAGGTCCTGGACGCCACGGTGCCGCAGGAATTCGGGAAGGACGGCAAGGCCGTCTTCGCGCCGCGCGGGCTGATCGGCCTGCAGGTACACGGCGGCGGCGGCGAGGCGCTCGATGCGCGCGCGCGCTTCCGCAACATCACGCTGCGCGACCTGCCGGTGCTCGGCGAGGAGAGCGTGACGCGCGGCGCCCGCGGCTGGGAGGATCTCATCGCGCGCGAGTCACCCCTCGCCGCTTGGGAGGCCGTCGACGGCGAGGGGCTGCCGCGAACGCCGGACGACTATCCCGTCGTGGACGGCGTGCTGGAGATTCCGTCCAGCCAGCCGTCGGGCTACCTGCGCACGAAGGCCAACTTCCGGGACTTCGAGGCGCGCATGGAGTTCCGCCAGGCGACCATGTCCAACAGCGGACTCTTCCTGCGCGGGCGGCGCGAGACGCTCGGCCCGGGCAACGTGATGGGGCCCGGCAGCAATCCCGCGTATTCCGGCTGCGAGCTGCAACTGCTCGACGACTTCCACTGGGAAGCCGTCACGGCCAGCACGCTGCACCCGTATCAATTCACGGCGAGCCTCTACGGCGCGGTGCCGGCCGGCGTGCTCAATCGTGGCGCAGACGGCGCGGACGGCGCGGACGGCGCGGACGGCGCGGACGGCCGGGCGGACGGCGGCGTGCACGGCGCGACGGGCGGCGCGGAGACGGGCGCGCGGAAGGGCGCGGCGCACGACGTCCCCGTGCTGCGCCCGATCGGAGAATGGAACACGCTCGAGGTGCTCTACCGCGACAGCCGTCTGGCCGTCGCGCTCAACGGCCTCATCGTCTACGACGTCGACACCTACACGCTGAACGTGGACCCGCCCTTCAACCTGCGCGCGCCGGGCGGCTTCCTCGGCCTGCAGCGCTACGCGGCGCCTGACGTCCCCGGCGACACGGCGCTCTGGGTGCGCGGTCTGCGCGTGAAGCGGCTCTGAAGTTCCGGTGCGGGCAACGCCGCCGAGGGCGAGACGCTGCTTGAATGCACGTCGCTGCGCGTTCGAACGCTGGGCACTGCGCAGCTTCTCGCCATGAAGCTGGCCGCTTGGCGCGACGACGTGGATATCGAGGATGCGCGGCTGCTTCTCTCCAGCCTTTCTGGAGCTCGCGAGGATGTCTGGGAGTCCGTGTTGCCGTTCATCGTGCCGGGAAGAGACTTGAAGGCGCGGTATGCTTTCGAGGATCTCTGGGAGTCGAGCCGTGGATCTGCGTGAGCTTGTCCGTGCGGTGCTTGCGTATGAATCGCTCGCGGCGCGAGAGTGGGTCGCGGAGGCGGCGAGCAGCGGCTTGCGCTGGACTGAGATCTTGCGTCCTGCCGGACTGGACGCCACGGAGCTCGCGGTCGCCGCTGGGTTGGTCGAGATGCTGTCTCAGCGGGCTGGCGTGCCGGTGCCCGCCTGGGTGCACGCGGTTCCACGCTCACCGCGCGAGGTGTTCCTGGTGCGCGCCGCCGACACGATGCCCAGGCTGCGCCGGATGTGCCGCGAACAGGGGCCCGAGCCACTGCGCAGCCGGGGCATTTTCGCGCCGCCGGACTACCTCACGGCGGCGTGAGTCCGGCAGGACTGCAGAGGCTGTCGCCGCCGCGAAGCGACCAAGGCGGAATCGAGCGGCCCGGCCGGGACGCGCCGGGACGCGTCAGCGCGGCGCCCAGAAGTAGGCGACCATCTTGGCGGCGAGGCGCGCAGCGAGGAACTCGCTCGGGCGCGAGAAGATGCCGTCGGGGGTCGGGGCCAGCTCGGTGATGTCGGCGCCGACGACTTTGCAGTGGCGCGCGACCATCGCGAGCAGGCGCGTGACGTCGAACCAGAGCAGGCCGCCGGGCTCGGGCGTGCCGGTGGCGGGCACGAGCGACGGGTCGAAGCCGTCGAGATCCACGGTCACGAAGACGGGGCGGTCGGCGAGCACCGCGAGCACGTCGCGGTGGAAGGCGACGCGGCCGACGACGTCGCGCGCCCAGTGCACGGTGAGCCCGCGCTCCTTGATGAAGGCGGCTTCCTCGCGGCTGCAACTGCGCATGCCGACCTGCACCAGCGGCGCGCCGTCCTCGACGAAGCGGCGCGCGATGCAGGCGTGGCTGTGCTTGCTGCCCTTGTAGGTGTCGCGCAGGTCGCAGTGCGCGTCGAACTGCAGCACGGCGAGATCGGGGTGCCGCTTGCGCAGCGCCGCGAACTGCCCATAGGTGATGGAGTGCTCGCCGCCGATGCCGAGCGTCGGGATGCCGCGCGCGAGGAAGGATTCGTGGGCGACCTCAAGCTCCGCGACCATGGCCTCCGGCGACAGGCGCCCGAAGGCGGCGGGGTCGGCGGGGCGCCAGGTGGTGTAGGCGAGGGCCTCGAGGTCGGTGGAGGTCTCGTCGTCCCAGGTCTCGACGGCGCCGCTGGCCGCGAGGGCCGCGTCGGGGCCGCGGTCCGCGCCCTTGCCGTAGGTGGAGGTCAGGTCGTAGGGGGCGCAGACGATGGCGAGCTGGGCTGCGACGGGGCCGGCGTCGTCGAGGCCGAGGAAGGTCGGGCGCTCGTCGGGGGTGAAGAGCACGGGGTGCGGGGCGGCTGGCGAGGCCGGTGCCGACGGCGATGACAGTGCTGACGGCGATGGCAGCGCGGACGGCGAAGCCGAGGCAGGGGCGTTGCCCGAGGCGGGCGTCGCAGGCGGAGTCGGCGAGTTGCTTGGCGTGGACATCGGGCCGAGATTCTCGCAAAGCCCGGCCTGTCGGCGCGAATCGAGGTGCCGGCGCGGTTGCAGCGTTGACGCGCGCCCCGCGCGTCGGCCAGAATCCGCCCCCTGTCCCTTTGCTGCTCGTTTCCCGAATCGTCCAACGGCAGGACACCAGATTCTGGATCTGGTTATCTAGGTTCGAATCCTAGTTCGGGAACCACTCGATGCGCGGGCTTGCAGCCCGCGGGGTGGACGTGCTCCGGGGGGCGGGGCTTGGGTCAAGTCAGCCCTGCAGCCACCGATTGGCCCGGACACGCAGTCCGTTCACGGAACTGCGGGCGAAGACACCGCGACTTTGCGGAGGCGGGGGCCGCGGCGGTCCGGCCCACCTGTGCGGCCCGCCCCGTGAAGTCCGTGGAGGAGCACGGCCGGCGGCTGGAGGGCCACGCCCTTTGTCACACGCTTGCCGGGATTCCGATGAGGAAGGTGGTGCCCCCGGGGCGCAGCACCGACTCCACTCTCGCGAGGCTCCGACCATGAGCGCTTCCCATTTCATATCCGCCCATCGACGCCTTGGAGCACGCACGCTCATGGGTTCCGTCCTGCTGGCACTCAGCGCGATGGTCCCGAGCGTGCATGCGGACTCCCTGCTGAACGGTGGGTTCGAGACTCCCTCCGCTCCCGTGGGCGGCTTCACGTCATTGGGCGGTGGTCAGGCTCTGGGAGGCTGGACGGTCGTGGGGAGCGCTGTTCTTCTCCTGCATACGAACTATGCCGAGCCAGGAAACGGCATTTCAGCTTTCACCGCACAAGCGGGAATGAACTCGCTGGACTTGACCGGTGTGGGAAACAACGGGTTCACGAGCGGCGTCCAGCAAACGGTCCAGACGATTAATGGACAGGCTTACACCCTCTCGTTCTTCGTGGGACGAGCGTCCAGTGCCAGTCCCATTTATTCGACGCCGACCACAGTGGATCTGAGCATCAATGGTGGCCCTCGTGTCGGGTACACCAATGCGACGGTGACATCAGGCACGATCAACTGGAAGCAGTTCACGACGACCTTCGTTGCGACGGGAACCTCCACGACAGTCACGTTTTATAACGGCACTCCGGCTCCCAGCAGCGAGGCGGGTCTGGACAGTGTCGTCCTGGCGCCTGTGTTCCAGGAGATCGGGGCGGGGCTCGCCGGCCTCAATGGCGTCCCACACCTCGTGGGGACAGGCACGCTGGCCGCGGGCTCTGCGGGAAGTCTGTCGCTGACATCGGCCCGGCCCAACTCGACTGCCGTGTTGTTCCTGTCGCTGGCGAGCACGCCGACGCCCTTCAAGGGTGGCACGCTGATTCCCGTTCCGGCCTTGCTGACGCTGTCCCTGATCACCAACGGCGGCGGCGCGATCGTTCTGCCCTTCGTGTGGCCGGCAGGCGTGCCCCCGGCGACCTCGATCTACTTCCAGTACGCGATTCAGGACGCGGCAGCCGCGCAGGGAGTCGCGCTGAGCAACGGTTTGAAGGGCGTCACGCCCTGAGTCGCGCGGGACAGCTCGGCAAGCGCCGCTCACTGCTGTGAGGCGCGCGCCTGCCGGCAACGTCGCCGGCCCATCACGCAGGTTTACGGGCACCTCCGCCGGAGCGCGCAATCCGCGCGTACGCTGTCGGGTCGAGTCTCGCCGACTCCCCGCATCCAGCTCTCCGAGGGAAGACCCATGTTCGCCTTCATCCCGTTCCTGGCCACTTCACTGCTGCCTCAGGACGGTGCGGCCAACGCGGCAGGCGCTGCCGGCGCAGCCGGCGCCGCCACGCCGCTGGACGCGATCACGCACCCCGCGGACCTGCTCTCCCGGATCGGCGCGTGGGCCGAGGGCTTCGCGCCGTCGCTGATCGGCGCCTTGGTCACGCTGATCCTGGGCGTGTGGATCGCCAAGCTGGTGACGCGCGGTGTCCGTGCGTTGCTCGTGCGCAGCAACGTGGACGCCACGCTCGCGAAGTTCCTCGCCAACATCGCGTACTACACGCTGTTCACGCTGGTCGTGATCTCCGCGCTGGGCAAGCTGGGCGTGGAGACGGCTTCGTTCATCGCGATCCTCGGCGCCGCCGGCCTCGCCGTCGGTTTCGCGCTGCAGGGCAGCCTCGGCAACCTCGCGAGCGGCGTGATGCTGATGCTCTTCCGGCCCGTCCGCGTGGGCGACCTGGTGACGGTCGCAGGCCAGACCGGCGTCGTGCAGGAGATCGGCGTGTTCGCGAGCACGCTCGACACGCCGGACAACATCCGCATCATCGTGCCCAACGCCGCCATCACCGCGGGTTGCATCGTGAACTTCACCGCGAACAGCACGCGCCGCGTGGACCTGTTCTTCGACGTGGGCCACGACGGGGACCTCGCGGCCACCAAGAAGCTCATCGTGAACGTCGTGACTGCCGACCCGCGCGTGCTGAAGGAGCCGGCGATCGGCATCGGCGTCGCGTCGCTGGCCAACGACGCGATCCGGTTGTCCGTGCGTCCGTGGTGCAAGCCCGGGGACGTGGTGAGCCTGACCGCCGACCTGACGGAGAGCGTCAAGCTGGCGCTGGCCGGCGCCGGCGTGCCGGGACCGATGCCCGCGCAGCGGATCCTCATGGAGGGCCAGCTGGCCGGCTGAGCCGGCGTCGCCGTATCCGATCGCAGACGAGACCCGCATGAAGAAGGTCCCCGGCATCGATCGAGCGCTGACTGAAATGGTCCGGCGCATCGTGGGCCGTTTCGATCCGGAGCGGATCATTCTCTTCGGCTCGCATGCCAGCGGCACGGCGCGCAACGACAGTGACGTGGACCTGCTCGTTGTCATGCCCGTGAAGGGCTCCCGCCGCGAGGCCGCCGTGGAGATCGGCACGTTGCTGCACGACATCCGCATGCCCAAGGACATCGTGGTCGTCACGCCCGAGTCGTACGCCTGGCGATCCCATGTCGTCGGCACGATCGAGTGGCCCGCCGCACACGAGGGCCGAGTCCTGTATGCCCGAGCAGGATAGGATTCTGATCGTCGTCGCCGAGTGGGTGGAAAAGGCCGAGCACGACCTGGCAGCGGCCGCCTGCACGCTCCGCATGAAACGCGGCTGTCCGACGGACGCCGTCTGCTTCCATGCCCAGCACTGCATCGAGAAGTATCTGAAGGCCACCGCCTGCCACCCGAGGCCCACCTGACTCGCGACGTAGCTCCCGACCATCGAGCGCTGCGCGTCGATCCCGGATCCGGGCGAGGGAATGGGTCACTCAGGACTGCGGAGCGCCCTCAGGCGGATGCGTCGCGTTCGCCTTTGGCGTGACGTTGAATATTCAGCGCGCGCCATTGGATTGCCGGATGCCGAGATATTCGGTCTCGCAGCGGCGGGTCGCATTCAAGCAGATCCGCGCGTACTTCACCTTGGTCGAGGGCTGCCTCGAGAAATGCCACTTCGGCGGGTCGCAGTCGGAGCATCTCACGAAGTACTTCTCGGCATGCATCGAGTTGAGCCGTGACCCAGGCGATCCCATCGCTGCCCGTCGGAATGGAACCGCGTACGAGCAGTCGCGCGAGCCCGGACCTGACGGCTCTCGGGTCGTGGCGGAGCATCGTTTCCGGATCGATCTCACGCAAATCGAGGTCGCGGGTTGCGAGGCTGAGGGCGATGAATCCGGTGCGAATGGCTTCCAGCTTGAAGTCGCTTCGAGCAAACAGCATGGAAGCGTCAAACACATCGCGTGGCTCGGATCGCCCAAGCAGCGCAAGAATCTTTCCGACGGTGATCTCCTCGATCGACAAGAGCTGCATGTTGCGGACAGAGTGAGTGCCAAGGTGTATTCCGTCGACACGCCTCACCGGCCAGAGAGGCACCCTCGCGATCCACGACACGTCGAGACTCACGTTGCGTGAGCGCCCCGTGTGGTCTTCGAACCGGCAGCTCCAGGTTCCACCCGCGTGCTCACTGAGTACGCGCCTGACATTCACGCCAAGCTGTTTGCAGAGCGAGTGCAACGCTGCCTCAAGTGAATCTCGACGCACCAGCATTGTCTCGCGGGAGACATCCTCGACATAGTTGATGTCGAGGTCTCGCGAGTGCCGCGGCAGGTTGGCATGGAAGAAGTTCAGCGCAGCTCCTCCCGTCAACGCGAAGGCGCTTCCGAGGTCGGCGTGATTGCAAATCCCCTGGAGAATCGACATCAGGACGATCGCCTTTTCGATGTCGTCAACCGAGTATCCTCGCTGTGCCGACAGCCGTTGCAGTTCGACAGGATCGAGCTTCACGAATCGGATTCCCGAGGTCGGTCAAGGAGAAGCGCAGGAACCATGACGTTCCACGGCTTCGCGAGTTTCGCGGCTTCGCGTCCGCCCACATAGATCGGGCGGCGGGGTGCGAGCGTCATGAGGCGGTCCAGGTGGGCCCGTGTGACTCCAGCTTCAGGAGGCTGCTGAGACAAGAGGAGGCCAACGAGCCCAGCCGTGGCTCGGTGGCCGAGCCGCTCGGCGTAGTCAACGATTCCGGCCATGCGTATCGAACCGAGGCTCGAAATCGCCACCCATGTGGAAGCGAGCCCGTCTCCAAGTTCAGGCCGATCGAGGACGTCCACGATCGAGCGCTCGGGAGAGGTCACCTTGAGAGGAAGGCCCGCGCGAGACGTGGTCAGGACTTCATCGGACCAAAGCGATACGCGAAGCAGGGACCGTGGGGGCCGAACGAGGCGGAACTCGCGCCCGCGAAACTCGAAGGATCGAACAGCCTCGGCGCATGCGGCGATCACGCGGCCAGGATGTGAGGCATAGGCAAGCCCGTGAAACTCCAGTGCTGAGTGGTACGCAATCACCGCTGTCGGAGATGCACGGCTCGCAGTGAGAAACGGATCGGGCTGAAAGGTACCGGCGTCCGCTCCGGGTGGCACTGCCGCGTAAAGCATGCGCCTGACCCGCACGATATGGCGTCGCGCAACGTGATAGCGGAGCATGGAGTCGACTGTCCGCTGGTTGGGGTTCTCGGTCGCCGCCGCGAACTCGCCCCGCGTGAACACCGGGTGGAGGGCAAAGAAGTCCCTGAGGTCGTTCATGTGGAGTTGCATACTACGCAAATGTATTGCGTGTTACGATAGAAAACGACGCACATCGGCAAGAGTTCGGTTGTCGCCAGAGACAACTATTGCACCTGCTTGACGCTGGACGTCGAAACACGCAATAGTTATGCAGGTATCGCACATGCTTCGCTTCATCCACACCGCCGACTGGCAGCTCGGGATGACCCGGCACTTCCTCGCCGGGGAGGCCCAGGCACGATATGCGGCAGATCGACTCGACGCCGTGCGCGCAATCCTCCGGCTCGCGGCGGCCAAGGGGTGCGAGGCAGTTGTCGTCTCTGGCGATGTCTTCGAGACGAATCAGGTGGACCGGCGGACCGTGGCGCAGGCCATGGACGCACTCGGCGGATCGACGGTGCCCGTCTACCTGCTACCGGGGAATCATGATCCGCTCGACGCGGCCTCCGTCTTTCGGTCTCGAGCTTTCGTCGCGGCGAAACCAGCGCATGTCCATGTGCTCGATACGGCGGAACCGCGGAGGCTGGCGTCGGGAGCTGAGATCGTGGGCGCGCCATGGTCGTCGAAGCGGCCGCTTTCCGATCTCGTCGCAGATGCGGCACGGACGCTTGAGCCGACGGATGTTCCGCGCGTGCTCGTCGGGCACGGGGCGGTCGACACGATCGTTGCGGTGGACCGCGAAAACCCTGCACTGATCTCGCAGGCAGCGGCAGAGAAGGCGCTTGCCGAGCGGCGGTTCCACTACCTTGCGCTGGGCGACCGGCACTCGCCGACGCGGGTAGGGACTGGCGACCGGATCTGGTACGCCGGATCCCAGGAGACGACGGACTTCGATGAGATCGAATCCGGTTCGGCGCTGGTCGTCGAAGTCGGGCCGGATTCGTGCAGCGTGGAACCCCATCGCGTTGGCCGCTGGAAGTTCGTTCTTGAGCAGTTCGAGCTGGTGTCCGACGCTGACCTCGATGTCGTGCGGCGGCGGCTACGGTCAATGGACGACAAGCCACGCACGGTTGCCAAACTCGGCTTCCGCGGCACGCTCACGCTCAAGCAGCGCGCTCGGCTCGATGAAATCCTCGACGAGGCGCGCCAAGTGCTGGCAGCCGTCATCGAGTGGGAGCGCAAGAGCGAGATTGCGGTCCGGCCTGATGCCGATGACCTCGCAGGGATCGAGGTTGCTGGCTTCGCCCGCCGCGCGGCAGAACGCCTTCGCGAGACGGCCGCTGCGGGCGGCGACGGAAGCGAAGCCGCGCGTGCTGCTCTGGCGCTTCTCTTCCGTCTTGCGCAGAGAAGTCCATGAGAATCCGAAGGATCCAGTTGCGCAACTGGCGCGGCGTCGGGGAATGCACGGTCGAGTTCGCGCCATCCGGCGTGACGGTTGTCGAGGGGCCGAACGAGGCCGGCAAGTCGAGCCTCGTCGAAGCCTTGGACCTGCTCTTCGATGAGCTGGATTCCTCCGGAAAGTCGCGCGTGCGCGCTGCGAAGCCGGTCCACGCCGACGCGGGTGCCGAGGTCGAGGTCGATATCGAATCCGGCGCCTACGCATTCACCTACTCCAAGCGCTTCCACAAGAAGGCGCAGACGACGCTGACCGTGCGAGCGCCGCGTGCGGAAAGCCTCACAGGCCGAGATGCTCACGAGCGCGCAGACGCGATCCTGCGAGAGACGCTCGATGTGTCGCTGTGGAAGGCTCTCCGCGTGTCCCAGGGCATGGGGCTCGAACAGGCCGATCTCTCCGGGAAGCCGTGGCTCACCGCAGCGCTCGACCGCGCTGCAGGTGGGGCTGCGCCGACCGGGGGCCGCGAGGAGGCGCTTTTCGACGCCGTCCGAGGTGAACGCGACCGGTGGTGGTCAGACCGCGGCCCGAGGAAGGAAATCGGCGAGGCAGATCAACGGCGCGCTGATGCTGCAGCCGTCGTGGCGCAGCTCAAGGGCGAACTGGCCATGCTTGACCAGGACGTGGATCGTGCGGCGACGCTCGCAAAGGAAGTCGCGCGACTCGAAGTGTCTTGCATCGAACTTGAACGGCGTGCATCCGAACATGCTGCAGCCGCAGTCGCGTTGACGAAGCTTCGAGCGGCACGCGATGACGCGGAAAGGCGTTTCGCCCAGGCGGAGACGGCGCATGCGCGTGCACAGGCCGCGCGCGACGAACGGGTGGCTCTCGCTGGCGACCTTGCTGCCGCTGAGGCTGCGACGATGGAAGCAGGCCACGCTCTCACCGCCGGATCTCCCGGCATGGAGGGAGCTCGAGCCGCGCTCGCTGAGGCCGAGAAGGATCTCGCCCTTGCGGAGGCCGGTGCCGAAGCCGCGCGCCGTGAGGTCGAACTGCGCGAGCGCGACTTCGAGTATCGCCACGACGAGCTGGAGCTCCAGCAGATGAGTGAACGCCGTGCGCGCCTCGCTGTCGCCGACCGTGAGGCTGCCTCCGCGGAAGAGACCGTCGCACTCATCCTCGTAGACGATCCCACGCTTGCAAAGTTGCGTGCGCTGAACGAGGAGGTCGTCAAGGCACGGGTACGACTCGAAGCAGCCAGTGCGACGGTAAGTGTTGAAGCGCTCCGGTCGTGTTCGCCCGAGATTGATGGAACCCTGACGCCGCTCGTTCGGGGCGAGACGCGAGACGTCCGCGTCCTCGGCACGTGGCGGATCGAGGTACCCGGTGTCCTGCGCATGGATGTGCGCTCAGGCGCTGGAACCGACGCACCACGCACGGACTTCGAGAGCCGCCGCCGGGGGCTTGACGCGGCGCTCGCAGCGGCGCGAGTGGCGACGCTCGACGAGGCTGAATCGGCCAACGTGCGGCTGCGCGAGGCGCGTCGCACGCTCGCTGACCGAGACCGTGTTGCGAAAGATGACCTGCGCGACCTGACGCGTGAGGGGCTTGCCCGCAAGATCGACAATTTGCAACCGCGCGTCTCGGGATACTGCGCGCAGCGTCCCGCCAGTCCTGAATTGCCCGCCGACTTTGAGACTGCGCAGGATCTCCGTCGCAAAGCAAAGGATGACGCCACCGCAGCCGATGCTGCATCGACAGCTGCCCGCGCGCACCGCGATGCCGTGAAACTGCGCGCTGACACCACGGTTGCCATGTCGAACGAAGGCGAGGCTCGCCTTCGACTCTTGCGTGAGCAGGCTGCCGTGATTCGCCGCCGGCTCGACACTCAGCGTGCGGGTACACCGGACGAAGCTCTCGATAGCGCACTTGGGCACGCCGAGACGCAGATGGCGGCCGTGGCGAGAGAGTCACAAGTGGCCCGCGAAGCGCTGGACGCTGCTCAGCCGGATGTTGTCGATGGCCTCGCACGTTCCGGGCGTATCGCTGCCGACAAGGCCCGTGAGGACCGTCACGGGCTGACGAGCAACCTCGCCGCGCTCCGAGCGACATTGCAACTCCGCGGTGAAGACGGCTTGTCTGAGCGTCTTGGCGCAGCCGAGGCGGCGTTGGAGGTGGCCAACGGAGAGGCCGCCCGCAAGCACGCCCAAGCCGATGCGGCGAAGGCACTGTTCGATGCGATGGCCGCCGAACGCGATGCTGAGCGCGCACGCTATGTGGCACCATTTCGCGCAAAAGTGGAGGCGCTCGGCCGGACCGTATTCGGTGCTGACTTCGCTGTCGATATCGACGACGACCTGCGCATCACGAGTCGCACGCTCGCCGGCCGCACCGTGGAGTTCGACAGCCTGTCCGGCGGCGCCAAAGAACAGATCGGCGTCATCTCGCGGATTGCCTGCGCGATTCTAGCCGCCGATGAGGGTGGGGTGCCCGTCATCCTTGACGATGCGTTCGGTTGGTCAGACCCGGACCGCCTCGAGCGGATGGGCGCCCTGCTCGCAGTCGTCGGCCGCACGTGCCAAGTGATCCTGCTCACCTGCGATCCGATCCGCCATCGGCACATACCGGGCGGGAGGGTCGTCCGGATCGCCTGACTGAATCGAAGGCAGCTCAGTTGCCTTAGCCCGAGATGCTCGTCTCACCTCCCCGACGCGATCAACTCCCGAGCCTTCCCCTCAACAACCGTCGCCGCACCGCCGCCCAGGTTCGACATCACCGCGATCGTGTACCCCGCATCCAGATACATCGTCAGTACGGCGCTGATTCCGTTGAATCCGCCGGAGTGCCCGACGATCGCGCCGACGGAGCCCCGCTCCACGAAGAAGCCCAGGCCGTAGCGCTCGTCCGCCAGCTCGGGATACGTCCGCCAGAGCTGGTCGAGCGAGGCGCGCGAGACCAGCTTCTCCGCGCGCAGCGCCTGGTCGAAGCGGAACAGATCTTCGACGGTCGAGAAGCCGCCGCCAGCCGGGCCGCCGCGGATCACGTGCAGGTAGAGGTTGTTGCGCCAGGTGATGGCGCCGTCGGGGCCGATGTCCTTGTCGTAGCCGACGGCCAGTTTGTGATTTGCCTTGTCCAACTCGTAGCAGTCGGTGTTCGTCATGCCGGCGGGGCCCGTGATGTGGGCGCGGATGCAGGAGTCGTAGTCGGTGCCTGAAGCCTTCTCGATGATCGCTCCGACGATGAGCATGCCGGTGTTGCTGTACGCCCACTGCGTGCCGGGCTCGAAGGCCAGCGTGTCGTCGCGGACGATGGGCTTCCAGTCGTCCACGCTGCGGTAGAGAGCGCGCGACGAGCGGTCGAACTCCTCCGTGAAGTAGCTGCCGAGGCCGCTCGTGTGCGTGAGCAGGTGGCGGAGCTTGACCTTGCTCTTGTCCACCTTGGGGAGCCAGTCGTCGCCGAGGTACTTGGCCACCGGGTCGTCCAGCGAGAGCTTGCCCTGCTCCACGAGCTGCATACACGCGACGGCGGTCAGCATCTTGTTCATGGAGCCGAGGTTGAACTTCGTGTCGAGCGTGACGGGCACGTCGAAGTCGCGATTCGCGATGCCGACCGCCTTCGTCAGCAGGACCTTGCCCTCCTTCGCCAGGAGCACGGTGCCGCTGAAGGCGTCGCGCGCGGCGAGGCGGTCGACGAACCCGGCGAGGCTTTCGGCGATCTGCGCGTCGGTCAGCGCCTCCGCCTTCGGAAGATCGCTCGGCGGGCGGGCACGATCGACGCGCAGGTTGGTGAGCTTGCCGTCGCCGTCCACCTCGACCACGATCGCGCGCCAGGCCTCGAGCCACGTGGACCAGACGATCAGCGTGGCCGTCGTGTCCGCGTGCGGCGGGTCATAGCTGCGCGCGCCGTGAACCTGCAGCGGCCCGTTCTCGCGCACGAGATCCAGGAACACGGCCCGGTGCTCGGCCATCGGGACGGCATCGCGGAACTCGTCGGCGAAGGCGCTGCGCACGAACGCCTCGTAGGCGCTGGCCTCACCCTTGTTGAAGAGCTCGACGACTTCCAGAGCTCGCTCGTACGCCCGCGTCTTCGGAAGCACCGCCGAGTCGGAGTAAGGATCCGGACCGGACTGCGCGCGGACGCCGGTCGGGGTGATGAGCAAGAGAAGAAGAGCCGTGATCACACCGGTGCGCATGTCGTGTTCCCTTGGAGGTGCCGGCCTGAATCGTGAGCAAGTCGTCGGAGACGGTCGAGGGGTGCTCCGATTCTTGCCGCTGCGGCGTCGCGATCAGCATTGAGATCCGGGCATGAGTTCCGGGCGTCACCGCTTCGCCGGCGTGGCGGCGGCGGTGGCCGAGGAAAGATGGCCCCAGGGCTTCTCGTTCGGCGCCGAAGGCCTGATGTTCACGAATCCCGGCGAGTGCGTGCTGCTGCTCTCCCCGCGCTTCGCAGGTGCCCGTCAGGAGTCGAAGAAGACGGTTCCGCCCGGCACGAAGTCGCCGCTGAGCTTTTGCGACTCGGCGGACTTGAGGTCGCTCCGGTAGAGCTCGAAGAACCCGACCTCCTCCGCGTCGGCCAGGTAAGTCACAAACCGGCTCTTCGGGTCGGTGCTGAAGTGGAAGGCGCTGCTGGCGGAGTCCGCGAGCGGCACGTTGAGCTTGAGCGCGATGCCCGTCTTGAGGTCGCTGCGATACAGCTCGACGACGCCGTTCGTGTCCTGATCGGCGGTGTACACCACATGGCGGCCGCTGGTGCCTGAGTCGTTGATCTCGAGGGCATCGCCACCGCTGGTCATGGGCCCACTCAGTTTGAGAAATGCTCCGGCTTTCAACGTGCTGCGGTAGACCTCCCCGACGCCTGCCGTGTCCTGGTCTGCGAGGTAGATCGCGTAGATGCCCTTGGGGTCCAGTTCGAAGGCAGCGGCGGCGTCTCCGCCGGGCGTCATGGGCCCGCTCAGCTTCAGCACAGTGCCCGTCTTGAGCTCGCTGCGATACAGCTCCACGACGGTGTCCGTGTCCTGATCGGCGGTGTACACGGCATAGCGCCCCTTGGGATCCACGGCATAAAAGCCTTGCACCTCGCCCCCGGCGGTCAGCGGACCACTGAGCTTCAGGGAGGCTCCGGTCTTCAGCTCACTCCGGAACAGCTCGAAGAGTTCGTCCGTGTCCGGGTCGGCGGAGTACACGACATAGCGGCCCCTGGGATCCAGCACGACGGTGCCGAAGACATCGGCGCTGGCGGGAATGTCGCCGCTCAGCTTCAGGTTGACTCCCGTCTTCAGGTCGCTGCGATACAGCTCGAAGACGCCGTCGGTCTCCTGGTCGGCGATGTAAATCGCGTAACGCCCCTTGGGATCCACGCCCACCAGGAAATCCGCGTTGCCGCCGGCAACCATGGGGCCGCTGAGCTTCAGCACGGCTCCGGTCTTGAGCTCGCTGCGATACAGCTCGACGACACCGTCCGTGTCCTGGTCGGCCGTGTACACGGCGTAGCGCCCCTTGGGATCCACCACGTAGGCGGAACTCACATCGCCTCCCGCCACCATCAGCGGGCTCAGGAGAAGATTCTCGCCGGTCTTCAGGTCGCTGCGGTACAGCTCGTTCATGCCATCGGCGTCCTGGTCGGCGAGGTACACGACGTAGCGGCCCTTGGGATCCACGGCGAACGACAGCACGTCGCCACCGCCCGTCAGCGTGCCGTTCAGCTTGACCTGCTCCCCGGTCTTGAGGTCGCTGCGATACAGTTCGGTGTCGCTGTTGGTGTCCTGGTCGGCGGTGTAGACGGCGTAGCGGCCCTTGGGATCCACGACGTAGGTGTTGTCCACGTCGGCACCGGAGTCCATCGGCCCGTTCAGCTTGAGGAAGGCGCCGGTCTTGAGGTCGCTGCGGTACAGCTCCATCTGGGCATCGAGGTCCTGGTCCGCGAGATACACGGCGTAGCGGCCCTTGGGGTCCGGGGCGCGCACCGAGCTGACATCTCCGTTGGCGGTCATCGGTCCGCTCAGCTTCAGGACCTCTCCGGTCTTGAGGTCCGTGCGATACAGCTCATTCACGCCCACCGCATCCTTGCTGGCAATGAAGGTGACGTAGCGGGCTTGTGGCGTGACGACGCCCTGCGCCTGCAGCGGCACAGTCGCAAGGAGCAGCAGGGCAGGAGTGGAAACAATGCTGAGTGAGCGCATGGGTCTCTCGCTGGGGAGCGGGGACGGCGAGCCGGCCCGCGTTCGATGATTGTCGGGAATGACTTGCCTCGGGGCTGTCGGCGCTGGCGCCGACACCTGCGCCCGCACTCCCGCACTGTAGCCATGTTGCAGCAGGATGCCATCCTGGCGGAGGTTCAGGCCGCAGTGCGCTCACGACGGCGGCGTCCGCCGAGAAGCACGGACGGCGCCTCGACAAAGTCGGGGGCGGAGCGCGCCGCAGCTCACGGCCTCGCCCCGGTTGACACGCCTTCCGTCCGCCGCCGAAACTCCGCGGCATGCCTATCATCGCCCGCCGTGCCCTGGCCCCGTCCCTCTCCCTCGCGTTCGCTCTCATGCTGTCGTGCGCCGGTCCGCGCGTCGACCCAGCGCTGGATGCGGAGGCCGGGCGATTCCTCGACGCCTACAACGCCACCTACCAGAAGCTCAGCACCGCCTCGTCCGAGGCACAGTGGCTCAGCAACACGCACATTGTCGAGGGCGACGAGACCAACGCCACGCGGACGCGGGCGGCCGATGAGGCGCTGGCGGCCTTCACCGGCTCGGTGCAGAACATCGAGACGGCGCGCGCCATGCTGGAGCATCGGGCGGAGCTGTCCGACCTGCACGCGCGCGAGCTGGACCGTGTGCTTTTCCTGGCCGCGGAGAATCCGCAGACCATTCCTGAGGTGGTCAAGGCGCGCATCGCGGCCGAGACCACGCAGACCGAAACGCTCTACGGCTTCGAGTTCAAGTTGGACGGCAAGGAGCTGACGCCCAACGAGATCGACGAAGGCCTGCGCACCGAGACCGACCTCGGCAAGCGTCGCAGGATCTGGGAGGCCAGCAAGGAAGTCGGCAAGGTGCTGCGGCCCGGTCTCGTGAACCTGCAGCAGCTGCGCAACGAGTCCGTGCGCCCGCTGGGCTACCCGGACTTCTTCTCCTACATGGCCAGCGAGTACGGCATGAGCACCGAGGAACTCGCGGCTCAGATCGAGCAGATCAATCGCGAGCTGCGCCCGCTGTTCCGCGAACTGCACACCTGGGCGCGCTACGAGCTGGCACGGCGCTACGGCCAGCCCGTGCCGGACCTCATCCCCGCCGACTGGCTGCCCAATCGCTGGGGCCAGGACTGGTCTGGCCTCGTGGACGTGCCGGGCTTCGACCTCGATCCGGCGCTGAAAACCAAGGGCCCGGAGTGGCTCGTGCATCAGGCGGAGCGCTTCTACGTCAGCCTCGGATTTCCCAATCTGCCGCAGAGCTTCTGGGACAAGTCCTCGCTCTACCCGCTGCCGCCGGACGCGGGCTTCAAGAAGAACACGCACGCGTCGGCCTGGCACATGGACCTGGACCGCGACGTGCGCAGCCTGATGAGCGTCGAACCCAATACCGAGTGGTACGAGACCACGCACCACGAGCTGGGCCACATCTACTACTACATGAGTTACACGAACCCGGCCGTGCCGCCGCTGCTGCGCGAGGGCGCCAACCGCGCCTACCACGAGGCGGTCGGCTCGATGATGGGGCTCGCGGCGATGCAGCCGCGCTTCGTGGCCGGCGTGGGCCTCGACACCGGCACGATGCAAACCGGCACGATGCAACCCGGCGCGACGAAGCCCGACCCGATGCAGGTGCTGCTCAAGCAGGCGCTGAACTACGCCGTCTTCATCCCGTGGTCGGCGGGCACGATGTTCAGCTTCGAGAAGGAGCTCTACGCCGACGAACTGCCGCCGTCGCAGTGGAACCAGCGCTGGTGGGAGCTGGTGGCCCGCTACCAGGGCGTCGCGCCGCCGACCGCCCGCGGCGAGGAGTTCTGCGACGCGGCCACCAAGACGCACATCAACGACGATCCGGCGGGATACTACGACTACGCGCTGTCCTACGTGCTGCTCTTCCAGCTCCACGACCACATCGCGCGCGAGATCCTGCATGAGGACCCGCGCGACACCAACTACTACGGCCGCAAGGAAGTGGGCGACTTCCTGAGCTCGATCCTCACGCCGGGCATGACCGTGGACTGGGACGTGATGCTGCGCGAGAAGACCGGCGAGGGCCTGAGCGCCAAGCCGATGCTGCGCTACTTCGAGCCGCTCATGGCCTGGCTGAAGGAGCAGAACAAGGGACGCAAGGCGACGCTCGGAGAGATCTGAGACGAGGAGCGCCGGCGCCCGCGGCCGCAAGAGTTGTGTACGCTCATCGCGGATTCCCCAGGAGGGTTCGGGATGGTGCGCAGAGGGGCAGCGGCATGGCTTGGCGGCGCCTTGTTCGTCGGAGTCGTCGCCGCCTGGCTGGTGTTGCGCCCGGATGTGTCGCCGACGGCTGGTTCCGATCCGGGCGTCGCGCAGGTTCTGCCGGCCCGTGCGGGAGAGTCGCTCTCCATGCCGGCGGGCACGGCCGTGGAGATCACGTCGCCCCGAGTGACGCTTCCGCTGGCCGATGATCGGGCGCGGCAAGCGCCGCCTGACCCTGGCAAGCCGGTTCTCAGCGTTCGCTAGACCGGTGCGAAGGCGCCGATGGGGCGCAGCCCGCTGCCCGAGCTGACTGCACAGCCGTCGAGCGGCGCGGCGCGACTGGCGTCGGCTCCGGCAAGAGTGGTTCTCGCTGCGGACGAGAGCGCCGTGACCATGACGCTCGCACCCGGCCCGCATGAACTCGTGCTGCTCTCGATGCATGCGACGGTCTGGCGTGGTGAGCGGGACCTGCATGCGGGCCTCAATGAAGTCGTGTTCGACGTGTCGAAGCTGCCCGGCGTCACCGGTCGCTGCGTCGACGAAGAGGGGCGGCCGCTGGAGGGCGTCATGGTCTCGCAGCCCGACTTCAATACCGTCAGCGTGCTCACCGGAGCGGATGGGCACTTTCTCGTACCGCTCCTGTCTGCGGAAGCGATCTACCGCTTCGTGGCGACGAAGGCAGGCTTCTGCGACGTGACGGCGGAGCCGCGGGTGCTTGCGCCTGATCACCTCACGACGATGGACACGTTCGTCCTGCAGCCAGCCCGCGTCGTGAGCGGCCGCGTGGAGTTGAAGGATGGCACGGCCGTCGTGGGATGCACGGTGCAGGCAAGGTGCACGAGCGGCGGGGTGGCGTCGAAGGCGCCTGTGCAACTCACCTCCGACAGCGAGGGCCGCTTCCGCTTCGACAAGATGCCGGCCGGAGATGTTCGCCTCTGGACCTCGCATCCCATGCTGCTGAATGCCTCCGTCCTGCTTCCCGATGCGATCGAGGAACGCAGCACGACGCTCGTGCTCGACGAAGGCGCGTTCATCGACGGCACGGTGCGCTACGACGACGACTCCGAGCTCGGCAGCCTGAGCATTTACGGCATGCCCGTCGCTCAGCCGGGCGGATCACCCATCCATGCGGAGTCGAGCCAGCACATGGCGCAGGTAAGCGGATTGTCCAACCACTTCTCGCTCGGGCCGTTTCCGCCGGGGCCGGTCGCGATCAGCGAGATGTCTCTCCAGTACGACCCGCAGGTCTTCCAGGCACCGTCGACGATTGAGCTGGTGCTCCCGGCGCGCCGGGACGTGCAGTGTGCGTTTCGTTTCACGGACGCGAGCACCGGCCTGCCGATCACGAAGTCCGGCAGCCTGACCGTGCTCCGCGCCATCGGGGGCGCGACCGTCGGAGAGGCCAGCGGGTTCGCTGTCCAGCCGGACGGCAACGGTCTGTGGACCTTCCGGCAGAGCATCGAGCCGGGCGTCTCCGTGAGCCTCGTCGTTCGCTTTGCCGACTACCTGGCCGCGAGGATGGACGGACTCGAGCGCTCGGCCACGGAAGGCGAAGTGACCGAGGTGCGCGTCGAGCCGTTTGCCGGACTGCGTGTGCGTGTGCAGCAGGCGAGCGGAACTCCGGTGGCCGGAGCAAAAGTCTCGCTCATCTGATGCGTGCCGCGCGACCGTGTCCTTGATCTCACGGCGGGCGGGACGAGGGCTTACGCCACGTGGAACTGGTTCACCGAAGGCACGGGGATGGTCATGGGGGCCGTCACCGATGCCCATGGCCTCGCCATCGTCGAGCGCATCGCGGACGGTGCGATGGTCTGCACCGTGTCCGTCGAGGGATGCCTGCCGTGGCTCCGGCGCTTCAACGCCCCGCCAGCGCATGAGTCGGGCCGCGATGCGTCGGCGCCCGATCTGATCGTCACGCTCGCGCCCTCCTTCACGGCCGGCCCGTGAGCCGAAGTTCCCGCCGACTCGGTCGCGCGACGGGTGCCCTCACGCGCACGAACCCTTCCTCCGGACGGCCGTCGTCGCCCGCGCGGAGGGCGCCGGGTGATGACTTACACTCGCGCGGATGCCACGGCGCGCGAAGCTCACCGTCTGCCGCGTGCTCGCGTGGCTGCTGATCGGCCTCGGCGCGGCGTCGTTCGTGACCTCGCGAGTCAGCGCATCGCGCCTTGACGAGCGCGTGACGGCGCGCGGCGACTGCTGGGAGGCGGTCGCTTCCGACGGAGAGATCCTGTCCGCCCCGCTCCAGCTGGGCGGGCTCACGATCGGCCCCGGCGACTGCTTCCGCTTCCGCGAACTGCCGCCGCGTTTTCAGTGGCAGAGCGCCCGGATCGAAGCGCGAAAACTGGAGAGCACGTCGATCCTCGAAATCCTGCTGCATCGGAGCGCGACGACGGAGTACGTGCTGGGCGTCGTCGCCGAGGAGCCGCTGGGTCTCTTCCTCGCCGCGGTCCAGCCCGGCGCGCCGCCCGTCATCCTGGGGCGGACGGCCGTGCCGGGTGCGCTCAAGAATTCCTACGCGGCGTTCAAGCTGCTCGTCGTGCGCGGCGCCGGCACCGTGACGGTCTCGCTGGATGGCCGCCCGGTGCTGGAGCACGCCGTCCCTGACCTTGCTGCCTGGAACGAGCCATGGCTCGATCTTCCGGAGTTCACGACGCGAAACGGCCCCTGCTCGCTGCGATTCGTCAGCATCACCGGCGCGTCCCGTGAGGCCGGCGGCGAGGCCGGCAGCGAGGGCGGCGGCAAGGCCGGGCCGACGACGTATGCGTGCGGGCTGGCGGCCCTCGTGTCGCACAGTCCGTGGACGCGGTACGCGCGCGAGGCGCTGCTCGTCGTGCTGTGCCTGCTCGCGTCCGGCCTGTATCTGCGCGCCGTGTGCTTCGGGCGGCCTTCGCCGGGGGAGCTGGCGGACGCCGTGGCCTGGGCGGGCCTGGGCGCGGCGCTGCCCCTGATCGTGGGGCGGCTCACCGGCGTCGATCCCGGCGGCACGGTGATCGGTCTAGCCTTCGCCTGCGGTCTGGCCGCGGGCGTGATCTCGCTGCGAGGTCGGCTCATTGCACGCGCGGCACCGGCCAGGCCTGGCGCCGTCGGCATGGGCCTTGCCGCGCTGACCATCTGCATGCTCTGCGTGGCCTCGCTGACGAGTCGAGTCGTGGAGGACCCGAAGCCCGCGGACGACGCCGGTGCGATCCCGGCCTCCAGCGCGCCCCGCGCCGGCGCAGCTCTCCCCGAACACGCGACGCTGGATGCGGGGAATGCACTGCTTGCCACGGCGGACGGTCCGGACGTGGAGCTGTCGGCGACCGCGATCCTGTCGAAGGACTCGGTCCTCGAGGTGCGGCTCCGCGCGGAGGCGCCGCCACACGCGAGCGGCATCGCGCTGCTGCTCTCCTCCGACCCGGACGTCGCCTCGTCCTTCGTGATCGAGACCTCGCGGACGTTCGAGGCCACGGGAAGTTCTGCAGGATGTGTCGCTGCCGGCAAGGCCTGCGACGTGACGGTAAGAATCCGCGGGGCGCGGTGCAGCGCGTCGATCGACGGAAAGGACATCGCTGCGACGTTTGAGCAGACCGGGAGCTCTGGCGTCGCCCTGCTTGCCGCGCGCGGGAGCGTGGCGCTGTCGGAGATCACGCTGACCTCACTTCCGGCAGAGACGAGTGGCGGTGCTCTCGTCCCGGCCGAAGGCCTGTCGATCGCGGGGATGATCCTGGTCTGGAGCGTGGTGCTCGGCGCGGCGCTCATCGTCCTCGGCGGATTCCCCGTCGCCGCCGCCGCGCTGCTGCTCTCGCTCGCGCTGCTGCCGGTGGCCGTGACGGGCGCGCTGACCGCGCCGGCCTCCGACACGATGATCGACAGCGGCCTGAAGGCCGGATACCTGCTGGCGATCCTGCTCGTGCTTCCCGTCGTCGTTCACGCGAAGCGGCTTCGCGGCCTGACCGTGCTCGTGCTGCTCATGGTGGTCCTCGTGACGTCGCCGCTGCTCGCCTTCGGTGTCCTGACCGGCGGCGGCGATCGCTCGCTGCTGCTGCCGTCCTCGTGGAACTACGTCGGCTGGTCGGGTGAGCGCATGGAGTCGGAGCTCGCCTATCTCCGCCATCCGCTCATCCGGCGGCTGAACGACTATCTCGCCGCCCACACGTTTCGCGGCAAGGCGCTGGCCGCGGTCAAGCCCGCCGGCACGCAGCGCGTGCTGACACTCGGCGGTTCAAGCACGTGGGGCTTCGGCATCCCGGAGGGCGAGCACAAGGAGTATCCGGCGCTGCTCGAGACGCTGCTCAACGACGCTCACGCCGCGCCGCACGCGCCGGTCGAGGTGTTCAACGGGGCGTATCAAGGCGCCACGGGGGCGAGGCTCTTCCGCGTGCTGCGTGACGGGTTGCTCGGCTTTCAGCCGGATGTCGTGACGCTCTCGCTTTCCTACAACGACGGCTTCGCGCTCACGAGGTGCGACGAGGACGCGCTCTTCGACGAGCTCGCGGAGCCGGGCCGCAGCAGGTCCGTGCTCGGCGATGCACGCATCGTGTGGGACTGCACGCGCGGCGAAGCAGTCATGAAGCAGCTCCTCGTCCGCTTCGCGTCGTGGAAGGGGAGCACGAGCGAACTCTGGACGGCCATGGGCCACGCCGAGGCCGACAGTCCGCCGCGTCGCTTCGAGCGGGTGCTGCGCCGATTCGCGGAGCTTGCCGCGCAGCGTCGGTTCAAGCTCATCCTGATCAAGGAGCCGCTCGCGGGCGATCGTCGCTTCCTCTGGAAGGACGAGTTTCGCGAGGTCATGGATCACGTCGGCGTGAGCTGCGGGATTCCCGTCGTGGACCCGACGCCCCTGCTGGAGGCGGCCGGCGGCGCGGCGCTCTTCCAGGATGATGTCCATCCTCGCCCGGGCGGACACGCCGTCATCGCGAGCGCGCTGCTGCCGGTGGTGCGGGCTGCCCTGGACGCGGACTGACAGGACCCGCGCGCGCTCCACAGGGCCTCTCCCTGCGCGTCGACCGGCGAGTCCATCGGCGAGTCCATCGGCGCGTCCACCGGCGCGTCCATCGGCACGCCCACCGGCGCGTTCACCGCTGCGTCCATCGCCGCGTCCATCGGCAGGTTCATCGGCGTCGACGACTGCGCGAAACCTGCTAGGATCCGGTCGTCGGAACACGCAGGTCACTCCGCACGACACGGAGCCGCGCAGACGACCCCGGGCAGTCCTGACACAAGCGCTTCGATCCGGGCATCACCTCCACGGCGAGAATCACCATGAGCAAGTCATTCCATGCAGGTCGCAGCCGGATCTGGCTGCTCGCGAGCTGTGCAGGCCTGGCGCTTTCCGGAGTCGCGGCCGCGCAGGTGACATTCACGAACATCACGCAGTCGGCAGGCATCACGTTCACGCTCGACTACGGAAAGACCCTGGACCTGGACACGGACATTCCCGAGAGCGCCGTCCCCGGCCTCGAGATCGTCCAGCGCAACCAGGGCAACGGAGTCGCCGTCGCGGACTACGACAACGACGGCGATCTCGACCTGCTGTTTCTCGGGCAGCTGCGGCACCCGAGCGTGCTCTACCGGAACGACCTCGGCGCCGGTTTCGTCGACGTCACCGAGCAGTCCGGCGTGCGCAATCTCGGCGTGGGGCGCGTGGCCCAGTTCGTGGACCTGAACAACGACGGGTGGAAGGATCTGATCATCGCCAACGATCGTCGCTGCGACACGGTCGATCACGCCTCGGTCCTCTACCGGAACAACGGCGATGGCACCTTCACCGACGTGACCGAATCCTCCGGCTTCACTCCCACGGGCCTGATCATCGGCGGCATGGGACTCACCGACTACCAGCGCGACGGGCTGGTCGACATCTACGTGACCTTCTGGGGCGCCTTGCAGCAGGGCAAGTACACCTATTTCGAGGGACACAACCGCCTGTACAAGAACCTGGGCAATTTCCAGTTCCAGGACGTCACCCGGGCCGTCGGATTGGAGAAGGTCTCATCCAACTGCTACACGCCGATCTTCTGCGACTTCGACAAGGACGGCGATGCGGACCTCTACATCGCCGTGGACGGTTACTCGGACAAGTACTACCGCAATGACAACGGCAGCTTCGTCGACAAGACGCTGGTCGCGGGCGCGACGCACGTCGGCACCGACATGGGCATCGCTCCGTGCGACTTCGACAACGACGGCGACATCGACCTTTACTGCACGAACGCGACGCACCCGCAGGGCCTCTACGGCGGCAACACGCTGCTCGTGAATCAGCTGGTGCCTTCCGGCTCGATGTTCTTCCAGGATCAGGCCGCCGCGCGTGGCGTCTGGGACACCGCGTGGGGCTGGGGCACCGAGTGGGTGGACGTGGACAACGACGGCGACCGCGACCTCTTCGCCGTGAACGGCTTCGACGAATACGCCACCTACTACTACGACGCGGCCACCGCGGCCGGGTACGTGAATCAACCCGCCAACCTGTTCCTGAACGACGGCACGGGACACTTCACCGAGCCGCTGAACACGGGGGCGGAGGTCATCGGGGATGCGCGCGCGACCATCGCCTTCGACGTCGATCGGGACGGAGACCTGGACCTTCTCATCTCGCACATCAACGCCGCGCCGGTGCTGCTGAGAAACGACACGCCTTCCGCGAATCACTGGCTCGACATCGAGCTCATCGGCGGGGCGGGCTCCAGCCGCGATGCCATCGGCGCCAAAATCCAGGTCGTCGCGGGCGGGACGACGTACACCCACGAGGTCATCGGGGGCGGCAGCTTCCAGGCGGGCCGGCCGTTCGAGGCGCACTTCGGCCTGGGGGCGGCTACCATCGTCAGCGACGTGTGGGTGACCTGGCCGAACGGGACGACGACTCATCTCGTGAATGTCCCCGTCGATCAGCACCTGTTCGTTTCCTGACACGACCGGGCCGCGCCGCCCGACCCGGAGGTCCGGCGAGGCGAGCCCTTCACCGCGAGACGGAAGGGCCGCGCCATGCCGGCAACCAGGAAGCCCTCGGCCACGAAGGCTGCAAAGCCTGCCAGGACAGCGAAGACCGGCAAGCCGGGCAGCCGGATGTCGCTGACCGAAGCGATGGCCGCACTGGAGAAGGCGGGTTCGGCGCAGACGCGCAAGACCTACGCGCGCCACGGCGCGACGGAGCCGATGTTCGGCGTCAGCTTCGCGACGCTGAAAGTCCTCGTGAAGCGCGTCGGTGTCGATCACGAACTGGCGCTCGCGCTCTGGGACACCGGCAACTTCGATGCGCGGAACCTCGCCGTCAAGATCGCGGACCCCGCGCGGATGAGCTCCGGCGATCTCGACCGCTGGGCGGCCGCGACGTCGGCGCGGATGTGCGGTGGCTACGTCGCCATGCTGGCGGGTGAAGGACCGCACGCCGCGGCCAAGGCGAAGACGTGGCTTGCCGCCGCGGCCGAGCCGACGCGCGCCGCAGGCTGGGCGCTGCTCGGCCAGATGGCGATGCGCGACGACACGCTGCCCGACGCCTACTTCCTGGAGCGCCTCGCGCACATCGAGAAGCGCCTCGCCGGCGCGCCGAATGCCGAGCGCGAGGCCATGAACATGGCCGTCATCGTGATCGGCAGCCGCAACGCCGCGCTGCGCAAGGCCGCCACGGCCACCGCGAAACGGATCGGCAAGGTCGTCGTCGATCACGGCGACACCGCGTGCAGGACGCCCGACGCCGCGCAATACATCGAGAAGACCTGGGCGCACTCGACGTCCAAGGGCTTCGCGTCGCCCGCGGCCCACGAGCGCTCGCGCGAGCCGCAACGCCTCCGCTGCTGAGCGGGCTGCAAAGGGCCCGGCGCGTCAGTCGGCGCTGCGCGGATGCAACGGGCCCGGCGCCTCGGTCGGCGCTGCGCGGATGCAAAGGGCCCCGCGCCTCAGTCTGCGCTGCGCGGCTGCAACGCCTGCAGGGCGATGCTCAGCACGATGACGATCGCCGGCGCGATGAGGTTGTACCAGAGGAAGGCGATGTGGATGTCCGTGAAGTGGATGACGAGGATCGCCGCCTGCGCGATCAACGCGGCGACGAAGACGGCGGTGCCCTTGACGTGCTTCACGAAGAAGGCCACGAGAAAGATCCCGAGGATCGTGCCGTAGAAGAGCGAGCCCAGGATGTTGACCGCCTGGATGAGGTTCTCGAACAGCGAGAAGATCGCGGCGAAGCCGAGCGCGAGCACGCCGAAGAGCACCGTGGCCCACTGCGTCGCGCGCACTTGTGACGCGTCGCTGCGCGGTGTGCGCAGGACGTCGACGGTGCTCGTGGTGGCCAGCGCGGAGAGTTCGGCGCTGGTGCTGCTCATGCCGGCGCAGAAGATCATCGCGAGCAGCAGCCCGATGATGCCCACGGGCAGGTGGTCCATGATGAAGCTGATGAAGATGTAGTCCTTGTCGTTGATCTCGGCGTCGGGATCCAGCTCCACCAGGCGCGTGCGGAACTCGGCCTGCAACACGGCGTCGCGAGCGTCCAGCCGCTGCACGTCCGCCAGCGCCGCGTCGGCGCGCGCGGAATCCTCGATGCGCCACGCCGCCACGACATCCTCGGTCTTCTGCCGGCGCTCCTGCATCGTCGCGGCGTGCTCGGCCTCCAGCGTGGCGGTCAGCGAGCTCCTGTCCAGCTCGCGCGCGGCGACGAGGTTCGACTCGTTCCAGTGCAGCGGCGTGGGGTGGAGCAGGTAGAAGACGTAGACGAGCACGCCCGTCAGCAGGATGAAGAACTGCATCGGGATCTTCAGCACGCCGTTCATCCACAGGCCCTGCCGCGCCTGCTGGATCGACTGCCCGCTCAGGTAGCGTTGCACCTGGCTCTGGTCCGTGCCGAAGTAGGACAGCTGCAGGAAGAAGCCGCCGAGGAGGCCGCTCCACAGCGTGTACTTCTCCTCCGGATTCCAGGACAGATCGATGACCTCCAGCTTGCCCAGCGACCGGGCGACGGCCAGGCTCTCGCGGACCGAAAGCGTGTCGCTCAGGGCGTGGAGCGTGAGCGCGAAGGCCGTGAAGATGCCGAGGAACATCACGGCCATCTGCTGCTTCTGCGTGACGCCCACGGCGCGCGCGCCGCCGGCGGTGGTGTAGACGATGACCAGCGCGCCGATGAAGACGCAGGTCCCCGACAGCGGCCAGCCGAGCACCTTGCTCAGCACGATGCTCGGCGCATAGATCGTGATGCCGGCCGCCAGGCTGCGCTGGATCAGGAAGAGCCCGGCGGTCAGCAGGCGCGCGCGGCCGTCGAAGCGGCGCCCGATGAATTCGTAGGCGGTGTAGACCTTCCACTTGTAGTAGAGCGGAATGAAGACCGCGCCGATCACGATCATCGCCAGCGGCAGCCCGAAGTAGAACTGCACGAAGCCCATGCCGTCGAGGTAGCCCTGGCCCGGCGTGCTGAGGAAGGTCACCGCGCTGGCCTGCGTGGCCATGACGCTCAGGCCGACGCTCCACCAGCGGCTGTCGCTGCCGCCGCGCAGGAAGTTCTCGCGCGTGTTGTCGCGGCGCGTCTTCCACACGCCATAGCCGACGATGAAGCCCAGCGTGCCGAGCAGGATGGCCCAGTCGATCGGATGCATCGGCTAGCGGCGCGCGATCAGGTTCGCCAGGATGCGATAGCTTCCCGGAACGCCGGCTGGCAGCTGCCGGAACAGGCTCATCCCCGTGTAGATGAAGCGGCCCTTGCCGAAGTCGCAGGCGATGAGGGCGCCGTCGAGCGGCGCCTCGCCCGGATCATTCCACGCGATGAGCGGCACGCAGGCCGGATCGAGGTTGCCCGCGAAATACAGGCCGCGCTCCTGGACCCAGCCCTCGAAGTCGCTCGCATCGAGCCGATTGGGAAACGTGAGCAGCGGATGCTCCGGCGCGAGGAAGGTCGGCGTCGCTTCCTCGACCGTCACGCGCTGCCGCGTCAGTTCGAACGGGTAGGGGCCGATCTCCGTGGCCGGCAGCACGAGGTCGCTGCCGTTGGTGTTGTACTGGACGACCAGCGTGCCGCCGTCGCGAACGTAGTCGAGCAGGCTCGCCTGGAAGCGCGCCAGCGCCGGCACCGTGTTGTAGGCGCGGATGCCGGTGACGATCGCATCGAAGCGGGACAAGTCCGGCGCGTGTGCGCTGCCGGGGTCGATGCGCTCGACGACGACGCCGAGTCGCTCCAGCGCCTCGGGCACCTCGTCGCCCGCGCCCTCGATGTATCCCACCGTCTTCGAACTCACCGCAATGCGCTGCGGAATGAGCACCACGTCGGCGGGCGTGTACCAGGTCTGCGGCAGGATGTGCGGATAGTCGATGACGTGCAGGGCGCGATCCGAGGAGCCCTTCGGCCCGGCGAAGGAGACGTGCATCACGCCGCGCCCGGCTTCCGGCGTGCGCTGCAGCTCCAGCTGCACGCTGACGCGCTCGCCGAGCCGCAGATGCGCGACGGGCGACGGCGCGTGCTCGATCGACCAGCCCTCCGGCACGGAGGCGCTGACCTCGCCGCTCAGGTCGTCGGTCAGGGCCAGGACATCCACGGCGAGGCTCGCGTGGTCGCCGGGCACGAGGAGCACCGAGTCCGCGACCTCGATCGACGCGACCGGCGTGATCGTGACGGGGCGCGCGCGTTCACCCGCGACGCGATCCACCCAGGTGTGCATCAGCGGCCGGTCGACGCGCAGCGACGAGCCGTCGGGGAGCCGCAGCTCGACGACGAAGGACGCCGCGCCGGGCACGCTCGGCTCGATGCCGGCATACCGCGCACGGTCGGGCCTGTAGAGCGTGCCGTGTGCCGCGGCCAGCCAATAGGGCTGGTCGATCGGCTGCGTGGCCGGAACGACCCAGGCAAAGTCCTGCGTGAGCGGATGATTCCACGACAAGAGTTGGTGCACGGGTGTGCGGACGTCGTCGGGGCCCGCGACGTCGACCAGCTCGAGCGCCGGCCCGGTTGCGCGCTGCAACGCGGTCAGCGTGACGGGCAGCGTGTCGCCGGCCGCGATGCGCTGCACGCTGGAGCTGACCTCGATCACGGCGCCGCAGACCTGCAGGATCAGGCGTCGGGCCTCGCCCGCCTGGAAGCGCGCCCAGCCACGCTCGGGTCCCGGCGACGCGGCCAGTGCGTCGAGCGCGTGCACCACGCCTGTGAGCCGCGGCAGACACGCCTCGGGCGCCTCCGGGTCGTAGGCCTCGATGAGTTCGCGCAGCAGGCCCCGCACGCGGCCGTCGGACTCGACCCGGCTCCAGTCGAGCGCGACGCCGTCGAAGAGATCGGCCGACTCGAGCGGGGCGCCCTTGTCGAGGCGCAGGTATTCGAGCTGCTCGCCACGCGTCTCGGCCGCCCCGAAGCCCTGGCTCTTGTGCTGACTGCGGCTGCGGCCGGCGATCTCCGAGTAGCTCGACCCGAGCAGCGGATCGAAGCCGCCCACGTCCACCGTGACCCAGTGCGCCGGGTCGCTCTTGGCTTGCTCCGCGAGGTCCGCGCGCCACCACGTGCTGCCGTTGAAGTAGAGGCGCCGCGCCTGCCAGGTCTCCAGTCCTTCCGCGAGTTGCTCCGGAAAGGCCGCCGGATCCGCGGCCAGATCGAAGGCCTCCTGCGCGAGCAGCGCGGACGCCGTGTGATGACCGTGCCCGCCGCTGCCGTCGGTGGTGAAGCGCGTGATGATCACGTCGGGCCGGAACTGCCGGATGACGCGCACGACGTCGCCGAGCACCTCCTGTTTTCCCCACTTGCCGAGGGCCTCCTCGGGACTCTTGCTGTAGCCGAAGTCGACGGCGCGCGTGAAGAACTGCTCGCCGCCGTCGATGCGTCGCGCCTGCAGCAGCTCCTGCGTGCGCAGCACGCCCAGCGCATCGCCCAGCTCGGGGCCGATCAGGTCCTGGCCGCCGTCGCCGCGCGTCAGGCTCAGGTAGGCCGTGCGCACCTTCCTGCCGTTGCAGAGCCACGCGATCAGCCGCGTGTTCTCGTCGTCGGGGTGCGCCGCGAGATACAGCACGCTGCCGACGACCTCCAGCTTCTGCATGCGGTGCAGGATCTCCGCGGCGTCCAGCTGTTCGGGCAGGCGCTGGCCGCGCGCCAGGGCGACGACGCCGAGACAGGCCGCGAGCAAGAGCGCCGCACGCCGCCTGAGCCGCCGCACGCCACGGGCCGCCAGGTCAGGTCCGGAGTCGGGGCGCACCCGTGCGGGCGCCGGAGTCGTGAGCGTGCGGCGGTGGTCCGTGTCGATGCGCAACGTCATCGGCCTGAGTGCTCTCTCCGGTGGCGGGCCGCGATCGGTTGTTCCGCGCGGGCGGCACAGGCTACGACATCGGGCCGCCGGGCGGCTCCCTCCGTCGTGCACGGATCCGGGGCGGACCTGTGCGCACGCAACTGCGGACAAGGCCGGCCGGCATGACCGAAGGGTCACGCCCCGACCGGGCCGAGCCCCTCGCGGCCCGTGCGTGCCGCCGAGGGGGAGCGCCGCGCGCATCGGCGCGGGATTTGCAATCGGCACGTTGCACACCCAGCTGGCGCTTCACCGGGAGAGTCCATCCCGGCTGCCGGCCATCCCTCAACGGAGTTCATCATGTCTTCCGCGCAAGGAGTTCACGCCTCTGCTCGTCGACTCACGACACGTGTCTCGGCTGTCGTGCTGGCCGCATGCGCCCTCACGTCCCTGGCTGCAGCGCAGCAACGCCTGGTGCTGCCGCGTGGCGGGTCCTTCAGGGTTCCGCAGACTCAGCAGGCCGTGGCGGCGGGCCTCGTCACTCAGGACATGGCGACGGGCGGCCAGAATGCGGCCAGCCTGGTCGCGGCGCTCATCGGCGCCGGCGTGCCGGTCACCAACATCCAGTTCAACGGAGCCCCTGTGGCTGCCGGCACCTTCTCGGGCGGCACCGGCATCGTCGGCTTCGCGCAGGGCGTCGTGCTCAGCTCCGGCGACATCGCCTCAGTCGTGGGACCACAGAATCTCATCGGCTCCACCAGCACGGACAACGCCTGGCCCGGCGACCCGGACCTCGACGGTCTCGTGGCCGGCCTGACGCAGGATGCCTGCGTGCTCGAGTTCGACTTCGAGTGCCCGAACACGAGCGTCGTCTCCTTTCAGTACGTCTTCTCCTCGGAGGAGTTCGACGAGTGGGTGGACACCCAGTACAACGACGTGTTCGCGTTCTTCCTCAACGGGCAGAACATCGCGCTCATCCCGAACACGACCACGCCCGTCGCGATCAACAACGTGAACTGCGGCAACCCGTGGGTGCCGGGTGGCGGACCCAACTGCCCGCTCTACACGACGAACGACTGCGACTCGATGGGCCTGGGATACCCGTGCAATGCCCTGGCCACCGAGATGGACGGCATCACGAGCGTCTTCTCCGCCACGGGCACGGTGCATCCCGGCCCGAATCACATCAAGCTCGTCGTCGCGGACCGCGGCGACGGTGTCTACGACACCAACGTGTTCATCCGCGGACAGAGCTTCGCGTGCGCCAGCCCGGGCCCTGCCTTCGATCCGCCCTCGCCCTGCGGCCAGATCCTGTCGGCGACGACCGGCCTCCCGTTCCGTTTCGAGATGCACGCCCTGGCGACCAGCGGCCTGCCCGGAGAGGCCGTGACCGTGGACGTCACGGGTGATGCCGTCCCGCTTGCGGGCGGCGTGTTCACGCCGGCGGTTCCGGCAGGTCCGGCGCCCGAAGTCTCGGTCGAGTTCGAGTGGACGCCCACCGCCGCCGACGTGGGCGTGTATCACCTCGTCTTCACGGCCACGGATCAGATCAACCAGGTCACCAGTTGCGAGGTGGTCATCGAGGTCGGCGCCGGCGTGCAGACCTGGACGAATCTGGGTCACGCGACGGCCGGCATCAAGGGCCTGCCGGCGCTCACGGGACATGGCGCGCTCTTCGGCGGCAACGACGCGTCACTCGAGGTGTCGGACGCCCACGCGTCGGCCAACGCCGCGCTGATGTTCGGCATCACGCAGCTCAACGCGCCGTTCAAGGGCGGCGTGCTGGTTCCGGATCCGCTGCTCATCCTTCCGCTGATCACGGGGCCGACCGGCAACGTCAGTCTTCCGTTCCTCTTCCCCGCGGGCGTTCCGGCAGGCGCCTCGCTCTACTTCCAGTTCTGGATCCAGGACTCGACCGCAATCAAGGGCTACGCCGCCAGCAACGCCCTCCGCGGCGTGACCTCCTGAGCGCGGACCGGGCGGCGGCAGGAGCCACCGCGTGATCGACACCTGACGGCATGCGCGGAGTCACGGACACTCCGCGCATGCCGCCCCTTTTCGCCGTCCCCTTGCCGCGGACTTCCCGCATGCCGCACCAGCCCCGCCCTTGAACGGGTGCCTCGTCGCGCGCATCGTGCGAGCGTTCCGGCTCGAGTGCGTGCACCGGGCGTGATCGGGCATCGCGAGTCGGGAACGCCCCTGCCGTGACGCGGAGAGCTGTCTTGCCCGCTCCTGCTCCGCCCGAGTCCGCCGCCGCGCCCACCGCGCCCACCGCGCCCACCGCGCCCACCGACGAGGGCCTCGTCCGCGCGATGGGGCCGATGGCGCTCGCGAGCAACGTGGCCAATCTCATCATCGGCGCCGGGATCTTTGCGCTGCCAGGGCTCGTGGCCGCGCAGCTCGGCGCGATGGCGTGGATCGCCTACGCCGTGTGCGGGACGGCCATCCTGCTCGTGCTGCTCTGCTACGCGGAGGCGGGGAGCCGCGTGGAGCGCTCGGGCGGAGGCTACGCCTACGTCGAGGCGGCGTTCGGGTCGCTGCCCGGTTTCCTGGTCGGCACGCTCATGTGGTTCGGCTTCGGCGTGCTGGGAGACGCGGCCATTGCCAACGCGCTCTACGACGGGCTTGCGGCGGCGGTGCCCGCGCTGCGCGGAGCCGGCGCCCGCGTCGCGCTGCTGCTGGCCTTCTTCGGAGCGCTCGCCGTGGTCAACGTGCGCGGCGTGCGGCAGGGCGCGCGCCTGGCGCAGGCCATGACGGTGCTCAAGCTGCTGCCACTGCTCGCGCTCGTCGGCGTCGGAGTCTTCGTCGTGCGCGCCGGGCCGCTCGCCTTCACGGCCTGGCCGCCGGTGGGGGCCGTCGGCAGCGCCTCGCTCGTGCTCTTCTTCGCGTTCGCGGGCGGCGAGGTGGCGCTCGTCGCGAGCGGCGAAATCAGGGACTCCACCCGCACCGTGCCGCGCGGGCTGCTCGGCGGCGCGCTCGGTGTCGTCGCGCTCTACGCGGGGCTGCAGTTCGTGTCGCAGGGCGTGCTCGGGCCGCAGCTCGCCGAGGAGACCGCAGCGCCTCTCGCGGCGGCCGCGCGCGCCGTCTTTGGCGAGACCGGCGGCACGATCGTGCTCGTCGGCGCGCTGGTGTCCATGGCCGGCATCATCGCGGGCGACCTGCTCGCTTCGCCGCGCACGCTCTTCGCCGCCGCGCGCGACGGCCTGCTGCCCGCGCCGCTGGCGCGCGTTCACGGCCGCTTCCGCACGCCGCACGTGGCCATCTTGGTCTACACCGCGCTTGCCGCTCTCTTCTCCGTGACGGGCGCCTTCGAACAGCTCGCCGTCTTCTCGGCGGGCACGGGCATCCTGATCTACCTTTCGGTGTGCGCCGCGACGCTGCGCCTGCGCGCGCGGCACGTGCGCCTGGCGGCGCCGCCCTTCCGCCTGCCCTTCGGCCCGCTTATTCCGCTGCTCGCGATCGGCATCCTCTGCTGGTTGCTCGCGCACACCTCACGCGAGGAGGCCATCGCGCTGGCGCTGCTGCTGGCCGCCGCCACGCTGCTGCATGCCTGGCAGGTTCGCGGCCGCGCAGATCGCGGGCCCGGATCCAGCGGGCCCGTCTTCCGCGCCCGCGAGCCGGGCGCTCAGGGAACGAAGAGCAGCTTCGACTGACTGAAGCTCTGCGGATGCTGCACCTGCACCTCGACGAGGTTGCCGGCAGGCACCGACTTGCCCGGAATCGTGAAGTCCCAGATCGTGTCCGCAGGCTGCGCGATGGAGAGCAGCACCTTGCCCACGCCGGGATCATTCGGGCCGTTGCCCCGGGACGTGACGCCGTTGCGGCGCGCGTGGCGCTGCAGGACGAACTCGAGCTGCACCGGCGCGCCGCCGATCGGCGTGCGATCGAGCGCCACGACGGAGACCAGCACGGTGTTGCCGGGCTTTCCCTCCACGCGGAGGAAAGGCATGCGCTGCAGGCGCACCAGGCCGGCGAGGACTTTCTCCGGTTCGGTCTGCGTCGACAGGTTGCGCAGCCGCAGCAGGAGCTGCTCCGCCGCAGCCGTGTCGAAAATCGGCGCCACGCTGGCGAGGTTGGTCAGCCGGGCGCCGGCCTGGCCGACGGCCGCATCGAGGGACGTCGCCAGCGACGGGATCGCGTTCGGCGGGAGGTCGGCCTTCAGGTAGCGCAGCATCGACTCGCTCTGCGCCAGCGGAGCCGCGGGCGTCGCGCCGTCGGGAATGCTGTAGGTGAACCCGGGCACGGCCGGGACCAGCGTGAAGCTCTGCGGCTTCGGCCGCGTGTTGGTGGCGCAGGCGAGCAGGTTCAGGCCGTCGGTCGCGACGGTCACGTCCACGCCGTGCGCGAGCACGCCGGGACTCGACTCGGCGCGCACGGGCCGCAGCGGACGCGTGACGAGCACGTCCGCCAGCTGGATCGAGGCGCGCAGCATCTCGTACGAGGCGTCCTTGGCGGTCCCGTGGTAGACGATGGCGGCGTGCACGAGTGGCGTCAGGCAATCGGCCTGGAAGGGCACGGGCGTGAACGCGACGTGATAGTCGGCGCCCGGCGAGCTGAGGGTGTAGCAGACCGGCATGCTCAGCGCGGCTTCCTTGGCTGCGTCGATGAGCAGCAGCAGGTGCATCTGGTGCGAGGCGGCGAAGTCCTGGTAGTCGCGCAGCCGGGGCTTGTCGAGCTCGGGCAGGAAAGGCACGAGCAGCACCTGGCGCGTGGAGGGCAGCCACAGGTCGTCGAAGCCGTCGTCCCGCGTGAAGGGTGCGAACTGCACCTGCTCGTCGGCGAGCACCGTCATCAGCGAGGAGATCGGCGCCGCCGTGTAGGAGTCGTAGATGTCGGCGTTGGTCAGCTTGCCGGCCCACGAGCCGGTGTGGATCAGCAGCGGCGAGCGCCATGGCGTCATGAAGGCGAGAGGGTCCTGCAGCGCGTCCACCTCCGCGCCGAGGCACTGCGCCATGTTCAGGTCCTGCTTGCCGGGCAGTGCGGGGCAGTCGTGCGTGAACACGCCGTCCTTGATGTTCCAGTTGCCGATGGCTTCGAAGTAGGCGAGTCCCACGGCATTCACGCCCAGCGTGAGGAACTCGCCGAGCATGCGGCGCGCGTGGTTCTCGTGGAAGGTGGCGGGCAGGAACGCCGTGGGCCAGTCGGCCGATCCGCCCGAGAAGCCCGCGGCGAGGTCCTGCTTCATGCCGAACAGCGGAAAGTCCGCCGGCTCGCCGTACGAGGCGCCGTGCAGCGCGACCTTCTTCAGGCGCGACGGCAGTTCGCCAAGCGGCGTCGTCGGGGGCAGGAAGGTGCTGAGCGACACGCCGTCGGACAGCTGCGCCGCCTCGTCGGCGCCGCGCGGATCGCTCTCATACAGGCGCATCGACTGCAGCGGCCGTTCCTGCTTGGCCGCCACGTACTGGAAGACGCGCGCCGCGCTGAGCTGCGCGGCCTGGAACTCGTTCCAGTCGGCGAGGATGGTCGACCAGGACACCGGCCCGGCGCCGAGCGGCTGGTAGGCGACGGCCGCCAGCGGACTCACCTTCGGGCAGGCCACGATGCTCGTGCAGACCGCGGGAATCGCGGCATTCCATGCGGTCCTCAGAGCCGCGAGCGTGCCGTAGCGATCCTGCAACCAGCTCCGGAAGTGATCGAGCGAATACACGGAGTAGTCGCTGTCGGGCAGGTGGCAGTAATAGGTGTCGACGGCCGAGGCGCCGGGCGGCTGGTCGCAGGGCGTGTCCACCGGCGTGCAGCCGACCGGCCACGCCGCCTTGATCGGCACTGCGAACGAGAACTCGCCGCCCACGCTGAACGACGAGGCGTAGCCGTCGGGAGTGGCCGTGACGCGCTCGCGGATCGACTGCGCCAGCAGCGCGGCGACATCCGGGTGCAGCATGCTCAGCGGCAGGTAGTAGAAGAGCTTGGTGATCACGCCCGGATCGATCACGTTGCCGCTGCCGTCGAGCTTGTCGTCCACGATGTCGGACTGCACGTAGACTGCCAGCGCATCGGTGCCGGACACGGGCTCGGGCGTGCCGGGCTTGGTGAGCAGCGGGTGCTCGAAGGCGTAGTCGTAATCGCCGACCGGGAAGCCGGGATTGTTCGCGAAGCCGATGTTCTGGATGAGGCGCATGCCGGGCCATGCGGTGGCGGGCGGCAGTTGCGCGACGAGCCCGGCGAGGCCTGGATACGTCCACGTCGTCACCACGCCGGTTGCGGGGTCGCGCACCGGCGAGAAGACCGTGTCCTGGATGGCGAGCAGGTTGATGCCCGGCGTGCCGAGGGCCGGCGCGAGGTCGCCGGGCATGTCGAAGCGCGAGAAGGACGAGTTCATCACCACGTCGTAGAAGGCCTTCATCTGCGGGTGGATCGCGCCGCCGGCATCCAGATAGGGCAGCGAGCAAGGCACCATCGCGTCAACGTCAAGGTAATGCTGCGACATGCTCGGACCGGCCGCAGTGGCCGACTTGACCAGCTCCGCGATCGCGCCCTGGTAGCCGGCAGCCAGTTCGTTGGTGTCCCACAGCGACCAGCCCAGCCGGAACACGTCGAAGTTCTCCGGCTGGTCCTTCTTGCCGGACAGATGCGCCTTGGTGGCCAGTTGGCCGACCAGCGCGTCCACGGTCGCGGGCACTTGCGCGGCGGCCCGCGTCGCCGGCACGAGCATCGCGGCAAGCGTCGTGATGGCGGCGAGCACGGCGCCGCGCGGCGCCGCTGTCTGCGCAGGAGGCTTTCGCAGCAGGGAATTCGATGCGGCAGGACGAAAGCGGGCGCCGGCCCGATGGACCGGGCCGGATAAGGCGAACGACAAGCTGTCTCTCCTCGATGCTGGCTGCGGCGCCGACGCTGGAGCCAGCGCCGATGCGGGAGTGTCGCGCCGGTGCATGTCAAAGCGCCGGCGCATGCCATCGCGCCGATGCGGGACATCGCAGCGGCGTGGGGGAGGCGCGCGGTCGGGGGATCACGCGCGCCGTCGACGGCGCACGCACGCTACCACGAGCGGGCCCTGTCTCGCTCCAACTGAAGCAGCTCGCGCGTGGCCGCGTGCTGCGGCCGGACGAGGACTTCGCGCGGGTCGCCCTGCTCGACGACCCGGCCTTCGCTCAGGATGAGCACGCGCGTGGCGTGCGCTGCCACGAAGTCGGCGTCATGCGAGGTCAGCACCAGCGTGCGGCCCGCCGCGGCGAGGGCGGCCAGCGCGTCGCCGAGGTCGTTCCGGCGCGCGGGGTCCAGGGAGGCGGTGGGCTCGTCGAGCAGCAGCAGCGCCGGGTCCACGGCGAGCGCGCGGGCGATGGAGACCCGCTGCGCCTCTCCGCCCGAGAGTTCGCGCGGCAGCGCCCCGGCGCGGTGGCCGACGCCGAGTTGTTCCAGCAGCTGCCGCGCGCGCCGCTCGGCCTCGTCGCGCGGCGTGCGCTGCACGTGCAGCGGCGCGAGCATCACGTTGTCCAACGCCGGGAGATGCTCGAACAGGCAGTGGAACTGGAAGACCATGCCGGCCTTGCCGCAGCGGACGTCGCCCGCGTCGGCCGGCTCCAGGCCCGCGATGACGCGCAGGATCGTCGTCTTGCCGGAGCCCGAGAGCCCCATGAGCGCGACGACCTCGCCCGTGTCGGCGGTCAGGTCCACGCCGCGGAGAATCTCGCGCCCGCCGCGGCGGAGCCTCAGGCCGGCAACGTGCAGGACGGGACTCATGCGCCGGGAGCCTTCCAGCGCGCTTCCAGCCGGCGCGCAAGCTGCCCGAGGGGCAGCGACATCGCGAGGTAGAGCGCCGCGCAGAGCAGGCCCGGCAGCACCCAGCTGCCCACGTTGGTGGCGTAGATCTGCGTCTGCTTGGTGAGCTCCACGACGGTGAGCACGGAGACCAGCGAGGAGTCCTTGAGCATCGCGACGAAGTCGTTGGTCATCGGCGCGAGCGCGAAGCGGAAGGCCTGCGGCGCGCGGATCAGCCGCAGCGTCTGTGCGCGGGTGAAGCCGAGGCTGGCGGCCGCTTCGAGCTGCCCGCGCGGCACCGCCGACAGCGCGCTGCGATAGATCTCGCTCTCGTAGGCGGCGTAGTTGAGGCCGAGCCCCAGCAGCGCCGCGAGAGAGGCCGGCAGTCTCACGACCGATGCGGCCCCGTAGTAGATCACGAAGAGTTGCAGCAGCACCGGTGTGCCGCGCATCACCTCGACGTAGGTCGCGAGCAGCACGCGCACCACCGGGCCGCCGTAGACGCGGCCGATGGCGATGGCCACGCCGAGCGCGATCGCCAGCGCCATCGCCGCGCACGAGAGCAGCAGCGTGATCGCCGCCGCGCGCAGCAGCGACGGCAGATAGCGCCACGCGACGGCGCTCGTGCGTGCGGCGGCGCCGTCAAGTCCGCCGGGACCGCCCGTCGCGGACGGACTGGTGCCAGTGCCCGCGCCCGTCTCCGAGCCGGCGAGCAGTCGCGCGTACAGCGGGCTCTGGTCGTCATTCCACGACTTCCACTTGCGGAAGATCGTCTCCAGAGTGCCGTCGGCCATCGCGGCGCGCAGGATGTCGTCCACCCGGGCCATGCGCTCCGCGTTGGCCTTCGCCGAGATGATGATGTAGTGGCCGGTGGCCACGGATCCGGGCTGGGTGAACAGGCCTTCGTCGCGGCGCATGGCACGCTCGGCCAGGACGTTGTCGAGCAGCACGGCATCCACGCGCCCGAGCAGGAGGTCCGAGTAGGGGTGCACGTCGTCGTCGTAGGAGACGGCCGTCAGTCCGCAGCTGTCCTCGGCCTGCAGCAGCAGGTCGTAGGCGAGCGTGCCGCCGAGCGTCGCCACGCGTCTGCCGCGCAGGTCGGCCAGCGTTCCGAAGCGGTCGCGGTCGGCCTCGCGCACGGTGAGGACTTCACGGAACTCGTAGTAAGGAATGCTGGCCGCGAGCTCCGCGCGCCGTGAAGGGATGTCCTCGATGCCGCTGAGCGCGAGTTCGAAATCGCCGCGCTGCGCGGACTGGTCGAGGCTCGCGTAGGCCACCTGCAGGAACTGCGCAGTGCGCCCCGACTGTCGCGCGATGAGCTCCGCGATCTCCACGTCGAAGCCCACGACCTTCGTCGGGTCGTCCGCATCGGCTTCGACGTAGGGCGCGCCGCCCTCGGCATCGCCGCCCCAGACGAGCACGTCCGCCGATGTGCCGACCGCCGGTGTGCCGACCGGCGCCTGCAGTGAGGCGGCCGCCGCGGACGCGGTGGCGGTGCAGCACGCGAGGAGGATGGCGAGCAGGGCGGCAGGCACGGCGGCGGATGGTACTGCCGGGGGTCGCCGTCCCGCCATGGATCGGGAGCGCGGCAGCACGCATCATGTCGCGCAGGTCCGCCTGCCGCCGGGTCGATGTCGCCCGAGCCCGCGCAGGCCTCTCCCGGGAGGATGTGCTGCCATGGGTCATCTCGTCATCGCGTGTTATCGCCCGAAGCCCGGCCAGGATGCGGCGCTGCTGAACTGCGTCCGAGACCACCTGCCCGCGCTGCGCAAGGAGGGGCTGGCGACGGATCGGCCTTCCGTCGTGCTGCGCGCAGGCGACGGCACGCTGCTCGAACTCTTCGAGTGGAAGTCCGAGGAGGCCGTGGCGGCGGCGCACCACAATGTCGGCGTGCAGGCGATCTGGAGCCGCTTCTTCGCACTCAGCGATTGCGTGAAGCTCTCGGATCTCGCCGAATCCGCGGAGATGTTCCCGCACTTCGAACCCGTGACCCTGTAGGCCGGGCCCGATGCCCCTGAAACGCGTGCTGACCCTGTTGATGTGCCTGCTCGCGCTGGCGCTCTTCGTGCAGGTCGCCTACTGGTGGCCGCAGCTCCCCGAGCGGATCGCCTCGCACTTCGACCTCGACAACCGCGTGAACGGCTGGATGTCCCGCACGGAGTTCCTCGCGGTGACGCTCGGGCTGGACGTGTTCATGGCCGGCATGTTCCTCGTGCTGCCGCTGCTGCTGGAGAAGATCCCCGACGCCCTCATCAACCTGCCGCACAAGGACTACTGGCTCGCGCCGCCGCATCGCGCGGAGTCCCTGGCGCACATGGCCTCCGGGCTGCTGGCCATCGGATGCACGACGCTGCTGCTCCTGCTCGTGATTTTTCAGGGTCTCTTCGCGCTGAATGCCGAGATCGCGCGCGGCACGGGAGGCGACGCGAGCGGGTCGGGCGCCGTCGCGGCGCCCGACCTCTCGACGCCCTTCCTTCCGCTGATGGGCGCCTACCTGTTCGCGATGATGGCCGTCGTCACCTGGATGCTGTGGCGCTTCCGCAAGCCGAAGTGAGGTGGAGGCGCGCCGGGTGGAGGCGTTCGCGCGGGCCGGGTCGTGACGCTGGTGTTGCCCACCTCGCCGGAGTGTGCGAGAACCTGCGCGACCGATCTCCGGCAGCGGGGTGTGCACCGCATCGGTCAGGCAGACAGGCCTCGTCCCGCACCTTTCACGGAGTCCTCGCATGAGCGCCGCCCCGGACCAGGCTTCCGCGCTGGCAGGCCGCTACGGCCAGATCGTCACGCTGCAGGGGCACATCCTGCAGCAGCAGGCCACGCATCCGGAGGCGACAGGCACCCTGTCGTGGATTCTCTCGGCGCTGTCCATCTCCGCCAAGATCATCGCGTCGCGCGTGCGTCGGGCACGGCTCGAGGACGTTCTCGGCGGCGCGGGTGCGGAGAACGTGCAGGGCGAGCAGCAGCAGAAGCTCGACGTCATCGCCAACGAGGTGCTGCTGCGCACGCTCGGCGGGCGCGAGGGCGTGGCCATCGTCGCCTCGGAAGAGAACGACGAGCCGGTCATCATCCGCGAGCTGGCCGAGGGGCCGCGCGGCTACTGCGTGCTGTTCGATCCGCTGGACGGCTCGTCCAATCTGGACATCGCCGGGAGCGTCGGCACGATCTTCAGCATCCTGAAGCACGACCGGCGCGCGAAGCGCGCGGAGGACTCGCTGCTGCAGCCAGGCTGCCAGCAGGTGGCGGCGGGCTACGTGATCTACGGCTCCTCGACGCTCTTCGCACTCACGCTCGGCTCGGGCGTGGACCTCTTCGTGCTGGACCCGGCCATCGGCGCCTTCGTGCTCGTGGAGCGACAGCTGCGGATTCCGGCCGTGAACAAGACCTACTCCGTCAACGAGGGTCACCGGCTCTCGATGCCCGACGGCTACCAGCGCTACCTCGCCTGGGCGCAGGGCAACGGCTACTCGAGCCGCTACGTCGGCGCGATGGTGGGCGACGTGCACCGCGTACTGCTGCAGGGCGGCGTCTTCATGTACCCGCCGACGAAGAAGTCGCCGTCCGGCAAGCTGCGCCTCATGTACGAGGCCAACCCGATGGCGATGCTCATCGAGCAGGCCGGCGGCGCCGCCTTCGTCGCGCCGGATCAGCGCATCCTCGACGTGCAGCCCACGGCCATTCACCAGCGCACGCCGGTGATCCTCGGCAGCACCGCGGAAGTGGAACACGTGCTCGCGCACCTGCGCGGCTGAACTCGGGGAGGATCGTTCATGGGAAGCCGGGACAAGCGCGTCGACACCTACATCAGCAAGGCCGCGCCCTTCGCGCAGCCGATCCTGCGGCACCTGCGCGAGCTGGTGCACGCGGCGTGCCCGGACGTCGTCGAGACCGTGAAGTGGAGCATGCCCGCCTTCGAGTACAAGGGCCCCTTCTGCCACATGGCCGCCTTCAAGCAGCACGCCGCCTTCGGCTTCTGGAAGCACGCGCTCGTCGTGGGAGACGACGGCAAGGCGCGCGAGGCGATGGGAAGTTTCGGCAGCCTGAAGACGCTGTCCGACCTGCCCTCGAAGAAGGTGCTCGTCGGCTACCTCAGGAAGGCCGCGAAGCTCAATGACGAGGGCATCGCTGTGAAGCGCGGCAAGACGCTGCCGAAGAAGGCGCTGCCGATGCACCCCGAGCTGAAGGCCGCGTTCGCCGGGAACAAGAAGGCGCGTGCATGCTTCGACGGCTTTCCTCCGAGCTGCCAGCGCGAGTACCTCGAGTGGATTGCCGAGGCCAGGCGCGACGAGACGCGCGCCCGCCGCATCGCGCAGGCCATGGAGTGGATGGCCGCCGGCAAGCGCCGCCACTGGAAGCACGAGACCTGTTGAGACGACGCAGGACCTTCCCTTGCCCGCATTGCGGAGCGCAGGTCGCTTCGGGAGCGCTCGCGTGCGCCGCATGCGGCTCGGACGCGCAGAGCGGCTGGTCGGAGGACGCCGAGGCCTGGGCGGGAGACCTGCCCGTCGGATACGGCGCGACAGGTGACGACGACGAAGAAGACGAAGAAGACGGCGACGAGCAGGCCGACTACGAGGACTTTCTGCGGAACGAAGGCCTGAGCGACGACCGTCGCCCCTCACGCGCTGCGCTGCGCAAGCGGCAGGTGGCCGCCGTGTGCCTGCTGCTCGTGATCTGCATCCTGCTCTGGCTGGTGCTGCACTGAGGCGGCTCCGCGTCGACGGGCGTGTGACGCCCGCGGTGCGCTCCCGGTGAGAACCCGTGTCGTCGTCGACGGGTGGCCCGCTTGCGCGCCTGTCCGACGCCTGCTCACCAGTCCCGGGAGAATGCTGTCATGCAGTTCACTTCGTGTCGTGTCGGCCTTCGTGCCTGCGGTGTCCCGATCCTTGCCGGCCTGATGGCGGCAACTCTTGGCGCCCAGGGCGCCGATGCTCAGGGCGCCGGCGCACAGCTCGGCCCCAAGGACCTGCTGCTGTCCGCGCCGAGCGTCGGCGCCATCTGGCGCGTGGACGGCGAGACGGGCGTCGGCGCCGCGTGGGCGCACCCGATGGACATTCCGCACTACGGCTGGGTTGCTCCCGACGGCAACTTCTACGTGCCCGATCGCGGCTTCGTGGCCATCATGAAGATCGCGCCGGACGGCACGCGCTCGGTGCTCAGCAGCGGCGGCCACCTGCAGATGCCGGTCACGTGCATCCCGTCGCCCGATGGACGGGCCTTCGTCGTGTCGGACATGGCGGCCAGCATGATCCTGCGTATCGGCTACGACGGCAGTCAGGTGCTCATGCACGACGCGGTGTCCACCGACGGACTGCTGAACATCCCGGACGGCATGGCCTACGACGATGCGGGCAATCTCTTCGTCGCGAACCTCGGCGACGACACGATCATCCGCATCGATGCGCAGGGACACGCCACGCTCTTCTCGGATGCCGACTTCATCTCGCAGCCCGGCGGCCTCGCGCTGGACGGCGCGGGCAATCTCTTCCTCGCCAACTACGGCACGTCGACGATCGCCCGCTTCCGCATCGACACCGGCGAGGGCGACATCTTCGTGCCGGCCGACCCGGACAAGATCCACAACCCGAACGACATCAAACTCTCGCGCTCCGGCGGACTCATCGTGTCGGGGCGGCCCGGCAAGGTCGTGCGCATCGATGCCCTCGGCAACATGACGGTCATCTTCAGCGACCCGGCGATCGGCGAACTCGACGGCGTGTCCGCGCCCGAGGACGTGACGACGTGCACCGGCCGCTTCAGCATGTACGGCCAGGGCGAGCCGGGCAGTGGCGGGCTGACGCCGAAGTTCCGCGCGATCTTCTCGCCGTGCGGCGGCCAGACCGTCGGCTTCGAGCTGCTGGACTTCGTCGGCGGCGCGCCGGCCGTGATGTTCATCGGAACGGGCTCGCTGCCGCGGGGCGCCGCCAAGCTCAAGGGCGCGTCCTTGCTCGTGGATCCGTCGGGCGCGCTCTTCGTGCCGCTGGCGTTCGCGCTGCCCGGCGTCGGTGCCGGCGCTGGCGACGCGACGATGCAGTTCGTCGTCCCGACTCAGCCCAACCTCGTCGGACTGGAGCTGTACCACCAGGTTTTCGCCGCCGACCCGCAGGCAGCGCATGGCGTGTCCGCTTCCAACGGCCTGAAGGAAGTCATCGGAAGCTGAGCGTGCGTGCCGCGCGGAGGGTCGGGCCACTCGCCCGGGCGCCGCGGACCGAGGCACGCAGGACACGGCGCCGTGCAGGACATCGCGTCGGGCCCGCGCGAGCGCGGCCCGACGCGATGTCTCGTTCACGCGACGCTCAGGTGGAGATGTCGAGCAGCTTCGGTGTGGCCGCCGAAAGTGCCGGCTTCACGGCCACGCTTGTCGACGCGGCGGACGTCGCCGGCGTGGACTTCGGCGCTGACTTGCCTGCCCGCGGCTTCTTGTTCGAGCGGGTCTTCTTCGCCGCCTTCGCCTTGCGGGGCGGATTGCCGGTCTTCGCTGCTTTTGTCGCCTTCGCCGGTCCGCTCGTCTTCGCGGGCTTTGCGGGCTTCGCGGGCTGCGCGGCACGGGCCGCCTTCGGCGTGTCGGCCTTCTTCGCCGACGTGGCCTTGCCGCCCTTGGGTGCCTGCTTCGCGACCTTCGCGACCTTCGCGACGTTTGCGACCCTTGCGACCTTTGCGACCTTTGCGACCCTTGCGACCCTTGCGACCTTTGCGACCTTTGCGACCTTTGCGACCTTCGCGCGCTTTGGCTTCGTTGCCGATTGTGCCTTCTTCGCCGGCTTCGCGGCACTCTTCGCTGCGGCGGCCGGCTGAGCCTTGCCGACGAGGCGCTGGTACTGTCCGCGACCGAGGCGCTTGAACTCAGGATGCTTGGCCAGCGTGTTCGCGACCATCATGCCGAGGTTCTTGCTGGTGGACTTGTAAATCGACTTCACCGAGGCCAGCACGTCGGCGGGGGAGACGGTGCGGCCTGCGGCCACGACCTTGCTCACGGCATCGACGAGGCTCATCGAATTCTTCGCGCGCTTGCCGCCCGACGGCGCCTTGCCCGTGCTGCCGGCCGACGCGGAGGCGCCGCCCTTCGAACGACCGGGCTTGCGGCCGCGGCGCGCGGGACGGTCCGCCGCCTCGCCAAGCTCATCGAGCTTCGTCGCCAGTTCGGCCAGGCGCGTCGACAGCCAGGCGTGCTGATCCAGCAGCTTCTTCGCGCCGGCCTCGCGACGCTCCAGCTCGCGGCGGATCTCGGTCGTGCTCATCGAATGCAATGCCATGCCATGTCCTCAACGGGGTTGTTGCCCGTGAGTGAATCATCACCCGGCGGTGCGATCAATGCCGATGAGCGCCGCGGGGGCGTCGCGTGCGGTGTGACGGTGCGCTGCTGGTGCACTTCGGCCTCCTCCCGCGTGCCTCATCCCGTGCGCCTCGCTCTCGTCATCCGACCGCATGCCACGCCCCTGCTGCGCTCGCCCCTCGGCGTGCAGCTTCAGCCTGCGAGCCTGCACGCTGCGCCCCTTGCTCCGGAGGGGCGGCCGCAGTGAATCATTGCGTGCGGCGCGGCTCTCGGGCAGGCTGTTCGGACGGACGCGTCCGTCCGTGACGCGCCGCATCGCGCCGCGCGACGGACGGCAGCCGCGGACGGTGGACGGAGACTCTGGCCATGAGGCATCGGATGTGGGGCGGGATGTCGGGCGCGAGAGGCCACTTGCGACATGCGCTCCCGGCGCTCGGGCTGCTGCTCGCGTGGCTGCCGGCCTGCGGCGGCGAAGGTGGCGAAGGTGGCGAGTCGTCCGCGGGAGCGACGACCGCGGCGCCCGTCGCGCCGGTGTCCGTCGCGCCGGTGTCCGTAGCGAAGGTGCAGCGACGCGACGTGCCGCTGCGGCTGCACGCGGTGGGCATGGTGGTGTCGCCGGCGTCGGTGGTGCTCAAGCCGCAGGTGGAGGGCCGCGTCGTCGGCGTGCGCTTCGACGAGGGCGACGACGTGAAGGCCGGCGACGTGCTCGTCGTGCTGGATGATCGCCCGGCGCGCTCCGCCGTGCAGCTCGCCGAAGCATCGCTCGCGCGCGACCAGGCCACGGCCGCGGATGCCGCGCTCGAGGTCGAGCAGATGGCGTCGGTGAAGGATGCCCGCGCCGTCTCGGAGCGCGCGCAGCAGCAGGCGCACGCCTCGGCGGACGCCGCACGCGCCGTCGTGGCCGCCGACCAGGCCATGCTCGAGACCGCGCGGCTGAAACTGGACTACTGCACGCTGCGCGCTCCCTTCGACGGGCGCACCGGCTTGCTGGGCGTGCGCGTCGGCAGCGTGGTCAAGGCCAACGAGACGGAGCTGCTCACGATCAGCCAGGTGGTCCCGATCCGCGCCTCCTTCGCCGTGCCGCAGGACAGGCTGCCCGAGATCCGCGCGCAGCAGCGGCAGGCGCCGCTGGCCGCAGTGGCCACGCCCGGCGGCGGCGCGGCGGTGAACGGCACGCTGAGCTTCATCGACAACGCGGTGGACAGCAGCACGGGCACGATCCGCCTCATGGCCACCTTCGCGAATGCCGACCGCGCGCTGTGGCCGGGCCAGTACGTGGACATCGCGCTGGAGCTGAGCACCGACGTCGGCGCGCTCGTGGTGCCGGCGCGCGCCGTGCAGACAGGCCAGCAGGGCGACTTCGTCTTCGTCGTGCGCGACGACGGCACCGTCACGCTGCGCGCGGTGACCGTGCAGCGCACGGCGGGCGCCGACACGCTGCTTGCCGAGGGCGTGACGGAGGGCGAGACCGTCGTGACTGACGGCCAGCTGCGCCTCGTGGACGGCGCCGCGGTGAGCTTCGACACGTGAGCAGGCGGCCGCGATGAACGTCTCGGAGCTGTGCATCCGGCGGCCGGTCATGACCACGCTGGTCATGCTGGCCATCCTCGGCTTCGGCCTGCTGGCGTACGGGCTGCTGCCCGTGAGCGACCTGCCCAACGTGGACTTCCCGACCATCCAGGTCACGGCGGCGCTGCCCGGCGCGAGTCCGGAGACGATGGCCAGCTCCGTGGCCACGCCGCTCGAGCGCGAATTCTCGACGATCGCCGGCATCGACTCGATGAACAGCAGCAGCCTGCAGGGCAGCACGCAGGTCACGCTGCAATTCGCGCTGGACCGTGACATCGACGCGGCCGCGCAGGACGTGCAGGCCGCCATCTCGCGCGCCGGTCGCGAGCTGCCGCAGGAGATGCCGACGCCGCCCAGCTACAAGAAGGTGAATCCGGCCGACTCGCCGGTGCTCTACCTCGCGGTGACCTCGCCCACGCTGCCGCTGTCCGTGCTCGACGAATACGCCGAGACGCTGATGAGCCAGCGCATCTCGATGATCAACGGCGTGGCGCAGGTGCAGGTCTACGGCGCGCAGAAGCACGCCGTGCGCATCCGGCTCGACCCGCGCGAGCTGGCCTCGCGCGGCCTCGGCGTGGATGAGGTGGCGCAGGCGGTCGCGGACCTCAACGTGAACCGGCCCACGGGCCTGCTGCAGGGCGCCGACAAGTCCTTCACGATCCGAAGCAACGGGCAGCTCCCGCAGGCGGCGGACTGGCGGCCGGCCATCGTCGCGTGGCGCCACGGCAACCCCGTGCGGCTGGAGGAGCTGGGCCACGTCGTGGACAGCGTCGAGAACGACCGCACCGCGGCGTGGTTCACGGACGAGCGCGGCATGATCCTCGCCGTGCAGCGGCAGCCGGGCACCAACACCGTGGAGGTCGTGCAGGCCGTGCAGCAGCTGCTGCCTTCCTTTCGCGCGGTACTGCCCGCATCGGTCTCGATCCGGACGCTGTACGACCGCTCGGCCTCGATCCGCGACTCGGTGGACGAGGTCAAGTTCACGCTCGTGCTGACGCTCGCGCTCGTGGTGGCGGTCATCTTCCTCTTCCTGCGCAGCCCGCGCGCCACGCTCATCCCCAGCCTCGCCATGCCGCTCTCCATCGTCGGCACCTTTGCCGTGATGCACGTGCTCGGCTTCAGCGTGGACAATCTCTCGCTGCTCGCGCTCACGCTCAGCGTGGGCTTCGTCGTGGACGACGCGATCGTCGTGCTCGAGAACATCGTGCGGCACATGGAGCTGGGCAAGGGGCCGCTGGAGGCCTCCATCGCGGGCAGCCGGGAGATCGGCTTCACCATCCTGTCGATGACGGTGTCGCTGGTGGCGGTGTTCATCCCGGTGCTGTTCATGGGCGGGCTCGTGGGGCGGCTGCTCAACGAATTCGCGGTGACCATCGCGGTGGCCATCCTCATCTCGGGCGTCGTCTCGCTGACGCTCACGCCGATGCTGTGCAGCCGCTTCCTGCGCCCGCCGGAAGAGGAGACGCACGGCCGGATGTACCGGGCGACCGAGCGCGGCATGAATGCCATGCTTGCGGTTTACGACCGCAGCCTGCAATGGGCGCTGCGCCGGCGCGTGCTCACGCTGCTCTTCTCGGTGGCGGTGCTCGTCGCCACGGTGTTCATGTTCGAGGCGATTCCCAAGGGTTTTTTGCCCGACGAGGACACCAACCGCATCTCCGTGCCCACCGAGGCCGCCGAGGGGACCTCCTTCCAGGCGATGGTGGCGCTGCAGGCTCAGGCCGCCGCCATCGTGAAGGCCGACCCGAACGTGGATGGCTTCATGTCCAGCATCGGCGCGCGCGGGGCGCAGGCGCTGGCCACGAACACCGGCTCGCTCTTCCTGCGCCTCAAGCCGCGCGACGAACGCAGCAAGTCGGCCGCCGAGATCATCCAGGATCTGCGCGGCCGCTTCGCGACGATCGTCGGCCTGCGCTGCTATCCGCAGAGCCTGCCGCCCATCCGCATCGGCGGGCAGGTGACCCGGAGCCAGTACCAGTACACGCTGCAGGCCACGGACACCGCGCCGCTCATCGAGCACGTGCCGCCGCTGGCCGACGCCATCGCCGCGCTGCCCGGCGTGCAGGACGTCAGCACCGACCTGCAGCTCAAGAACCCGCAGCTGCAGGTGGAAATCGACCGCGACAGGGCCGCGTCGCTGGGCGTGACGCCCGAGCAGGTGCAGCTCACGCTGAGCGACTGCTTCGGCACGCGGCAGGTGTCGACGATCTACGCGCCGACGAATTCCTATCAGGTCATCCTCGAGCTGGCGCCGGAGTTCCAGGCGGACCCGTCATGGCTCGACCAGGTCTACGTGCGCGCCAACACCGGCAAGCTCGTGCCGCTGGCGGCGGTGACCACGCGCACGACGGGCGTCGGCCCGCTCACGGTGAACCACCTCGGGCAGCTGCCCGCCGTGACGGTCTCGTTCAACCTGGCGCCGGGGACCTCGCTCGGCCCCACGGTGAAGGCCGTCGATGCGCTGGCGGGCCGCATGCTGCCGCCGCAGATCTCCACCAGCTTCCAGGGCACGGCTCAGGTCTTCGAGTCGTCGCTGCAGGGGCTGGGCATGCTGCTGCTCATGGCGGTGCTGGTCATGTATCTGATTCTCGGGATCCTGTACGAGAGCTTCATCCACCCGCTGACCATTCTCTCCGCGCTGCCCTTCGCCGGCTTCGGCGCGATCGCGACGCTGATGCTCTTCCGCGTGGAGCTGTCGCTCTACGGCTTCGTCGGCGTGATCCTGCTCATCGGCCTCGTGAAGAAGAACGGCATCATGATGGTGGACTTCGCGGTGGAGGCCGAGCGCAACGACGGCCTGCCCGCTGCGGAGGCCATCTACAAGGCCTGCATCGTGCGCTTCCGCCCGATCATGATGACCACGATGGCCGCGCTCATGGGCACGCTGCCGATCGCACTGGGCTACGGCGCCGGCGCCGAGTCGCGCCGCCCGCTCGGCCTCGCCGTCGTCGGCGGCCTGCTCTTCTCGCAGATCGTGACGCTCTACGTCACGCCGGTGATCTACGTGCTCATGGATGGACTGGCGCATCGCTTCGGCAGGCGCGCCGCGCACGGCGCAGCCGTGCCCGCGGCGGCCGCCACGGGTGACGTCGTGCACGGAGCAACGGCCACCGGTGCCGTGGCACACGGGCCGTCATCGGCGACAAGGGGCGCATCGACGGGTATCGTGCCGGGGACCGCCAGTTCGCCGGAATGATGCGAGCGGCCGGTGGTTGGAGGGGCGCGATCGCCGGGAGTCATGGATGGACAAGCACGCGGGGCCTGCCGTTCCGGCCTGGCCGCGGACCTGTCCTTGGTGGCCCACTCCTGAAGGAAATGCGCCGCATGACACAGCAACTCACATCGAACGCGCAGCGGCGGTGGCTGGCCGTGCGCCGCGCCCTCTGCATCGGCGCGTTGGCGCTCGGCTCGTGCGCACCCGAAGCGCCGAAGCCTCCACGCCTGTCTGAGCGCGCCGTCCGCGAGGTGGCGGCCTTCGAGAAGGGCCTGCCGGGCCCCGATGCCTGGGGTTGTGCGGCCTGCCATGTCGCGCCCACCGGCGATGAGCCGGCCGTCGCCGACGTGGACAGCCTGGAGTTCATGGAGTTCTTCGGCGGCTTCTCGATGCTGTCCATCACGACCAGCTTCGGGGCGGACGGTCACGTCGTACGTCGCACCACCTCCCCCGACCTTCCCGCGGGACAGGAGCGCGTGGACTCGTGCGACCTCTACTCTCCCACGTGGGAGCGGGCGCTCGCCCGCGTGCTGGGCACCGGCTACTTCCGCGTCGCGAGCGGCAGCCTGAGCAGCTGCTTCGACATCGCGTCCGTGAAGATCCTCATCAGGACGCATGACGGGCGTATCTTCAGCGCCTCCGATCCGTGCTGGGGCGTGCACAGCATCGGCGGCGATGCCGATCATCCCGGCTTCGGCACGTGCGTGGCCGTCCTGCGCGAGATGATGGCCCAGCTCGACTACGGGATGCCGGGGCTGGAGCCTCGCGCTGACCTGGCGCCTTCTGGGCCCGGCGAGGTCGCGAATCCCGTGCGATGAACGCGGAGGCCTCCCGCGCCGTGCCGGCCACGCCTATGACGCCGCTCGGCGCACCGCCGTCCTGGCCGTCCGCACCTCGGGATACCGACTGAGGAGCGGGTCCGGGGCTCACGACTGGATATTTCGAGCCTTGGAAGTGGCCATCGGTCCGGAGGTGGCTGCACTCGCGGCCTACTTCGATCGCTGCCGCGACCTCCGGAACGACGTGATGTCCGGACCGTCGATCGCCGTGTCGCGGGCGGACTCCGAGGAGTTGCGTCGGCGGGCGAGGCAGCTTCGATCCGTCGTCGAGGCGTGGATCACGCGGCAGCATCCCTCGCTGCGCGCGTCGCACCGGTGAACGGGGCGCGCAGCCGGCAGTCGGGCCGCGGGGGGGCTGTTCGCGAGTGGTTCATTTGAGCCACTCGCGTCACATCGCCGGAAGTCTTTGCGGGCATTCCGTTTCGGGCTGTCTTGACGCGCTGGTCCAATCGCTTCCGGACCGCTTCGGCTCGCAGGAGCCATGGCTGGCCGGGGTTTTGCGGGTCTCCCGCGGGGCCAGGGCCGGGTGTGGGCTTCCTGAGGAGATGGCAACTGGGGGGGTCTGCAACAACAGACGGCGGTCGGATCACCGGCCGGGTCGCGCGGCGCCGCATCGTTCCCGGTGCCGCTCGGCCCGTCGCGCACGGGGTCCGCAAAGGGAGTGGAATCGATGAAGGCGTACGAATGGATGATCGGCAAGTTCTCGATCGACATGGGGATCGATCTCGGCACCGCGAACACGCTGGTGTGCATCCCCAACGAGGGCATCGTGCTCAACGAGCCGTCGGTGGTGGCGGTGCGCAAGGGCACCAACGAGGTGCTGCTCGACGGTGATGCAGTAGGCCTCGCGGCCAAGGAGATGCTCGGCAAGACGCCGGGCAACATCCAGGCCATCCGCCCGCTGAAGAACGGCGTGATCGCCGACTTCGAGATCACCGAGAAGATGCTGCGCTACTTCATCCGCAAGGTGCACAACCGCACCTTCATGGTGCGGCCGCGCGTGGTCATCGCCATTCCGTCCGGCATCACCGCGGTCGAGCGCCGCGCGGTCATCAACAGCGCGGAGCGCGCCGGCGCCCGCAAGGTCTACCTCGTGGCCGAGCCCATGGCGGCCGGCATCGGCGCGGGCCTGCCCGTGGCCGACCCGCTGGCCAGCATGATCGTGGACATCGGCGGCGGCACGACCGAGGTGGCCGTCATGTCGCTCTTCGGCCTCGTGCACTGCGAGTCCATCCGCATCGCCGGCGACGAGATGGACGAGGCGATCGTCAACTACATGCGCCGCAACTACAACCTGCTCATCGGCGATCAGACGGCCGAGCGCATCAAGATGGCCATCGGCTCGGCCGCGCCGCTCGAGAAGGAGCTGGAGATCGAGGTCGCCGGCCGCGACATGATGATCGGCCTGCCGCGCCGCACGATGGTCTCCTCGGTGGAGATCCGCGAAGCGCTGCTCGAGCCGATCATGTCCATCGTGCAGGCCATTCGCTCCACGCTCGAGCACACGCCGCCCGAACTGGCGGCGGACCTCGTGCAGCAGGGCATCATCATGGCCGGCGGTGGCGCGCTGCTGCGCGGCATCGCGCAGGTCATCGAGCAGGAAGTGCAGCTGCCCGTGCGCACGGCGGCCGATCCGCTCTCCTGCGTCGCGCGCGGCACGGGCGAGTTCCTCAACCAGCTCGACCTCTACAGCCGTGTGCTCGATTCCGGAGAGGACGCGGCCTGAGACACGACGCCGCGCGGCGCTGAGGCGGCGGTGCGGGGCAGATCATGGGCAAGAATCGCTGGGCTGGCGGGGCCGTGGCCATCGCGTGTGTGCTGTCGCTCATCGGCGTGGGGCCCGTGCGCTCCGCCGAGGAGTGGCTGGCGCCAGCGCTCATCCCGCTGGACGGCCTGCTCACGGATCTGCTGCCCGCGCAGGAAGATCGTGAGTGGATCGACACGCTGGCCGAGCCGGCAGCGCGCGCCTTCCATGCCCACGGCAAGGCCGTGCTGGGGACGGTGCTCGCCGCGGCGACGGGGCGCACAACGCTGCTCGTGCCGGTGCTCGGCGCGGACGCTGAGAAGCACGAGCTGCTCCTCGCGGCGCCGCAAGGCGAGGCGGCCGGCGCGGGCAGCGCCGCCGTCGAACCGGGCGCGGTCGTGTCGTGCCGCGGCGTGCTGCTCGGCTTCGTGCGCGAGCTGTCCGCCGACGGGCTGCGCGCCAGCGTGTCGCTGCTGGGTCTGCCGTCGCTGCGGCCAGTCGCAGCGCAGTGGTGCGCGGCGCCGGGCGGGCGTGCGGTGGAGGTGCTCGTCTCCGGCTCGAACGCCGGCCCGACCGAGAGCCAGCGCCACACGCTGCACATGGGCAGCGCGTCGAGCCGCGTCGTGCCCGTGCCGGGGCAGCTCGTCAGCACGCGCGACGTGAGCGCGCTGGGCGATCACCTGCCCGCTGGCCTCCTGCTCGGCGCCGTGGGTGATCGCGGCACGGAGCTTCACGGCGGCGGCTGGATGGACGCCGGCGGCACGGAGACGCCGCTCGTGCCGCTGCTCGATCCGTACAGCCAGCCGCTCGCCGCGCTGGAGGTTGCGCCCGGCAGCGCGCTCACCGCGCGCGCGACCACCGCCCGCCTCTCGGGCTCGACGGCCGGCGCCACGCGCCTGCGCCTGGACGTCGGCAGTCGTCGCGGCGTGCAGCGCGGCGACTGGGTCGTGCAGGGGCATCTCTTCGTCGGCGTCGTGGATGTCGTCGCGCCGTTTTCGTCGCTGCTGTCGGTGGACGTGCCGCGCGGCGCGCTGCTCGTCATGTCGCAGGCGGGCGAGGTCGTGGCGGCGGACGAGGCGCGCGAGAGCTGGCCCTCGGACTGGGAGCCCGCGCGCGGCGACCTGCTCGCCACGGGCAGCGTGTTCACCGGCGGACTCGTCGCGGGTCGCGTGGCCGGCCTCGACGGGGACGGCATCGTCGCGCAGCGCCTGCGCCCCGACCCGCGCCTCGACGTCACGGTGATCGGGCCGTGAGCGCATGATCGGCCTCATACTCATCACGCTCGGGCTCGGCCAGCTGCACGCCTTCAGCGTCGCGTGGGTCGGCGCCTGGCTGCCCGATCCCTTCATCGTCGTGGCGGCCTATGCGGCGCTGTTCTGGCCGGCGGCCTCGCTGCCGTTCGCGGCGCTGGCGCTGGGCTGGTCGCGCGGCGTGCTGCACACCGAGAGCGCCGGCGCGCACGTGCTCTGCGTCTGGCTCGCGCTCGCCCTCGTCGCCAGCCAGCGCGAGGCCTTCGAGCGCGACAAGCCGTCGGGCCAGCTCTTCGCGGCGCTGCTCGCGGCGCTGGCCTTCTGCGGCAGTGCGTGGGTGCTGCGCGCCTCCTTCGGCACGCCGGTCACCGCGGGGCTGCCGCTGCTCGTCGGCGCGCTGTGCGTGCTGCCCTGCGCCGGCCTGCTGCGACGCGCGGGCCGCACGGCGCGGAGGCGCCTGTGAGGCGGCAGCGCGTGCTCGTCGTGCTCACGGTGCTGCTCGCCGGGTTCGCGGCGCTGCAGTGGCGGCTCGTCAAGCTGCAGGTGCTGCAGGCATCCGTCTGGGGGGCCGAGAGCCAGCGCACCACGATGACCTTCGAAGCGCTGCCCTTCGAGCGCGGCTGGATCCTCGACCGCAACGGCGAGCCCTTCGCGCGCACCGAAGAGGTGCGCGACCTGCGCTTCCGCTTCCGCGACTGGCGCCACTGGAAACGCGGCGCGGCCGCCGGACAATTGGGCGCGTTGCTCTGGCTGCTCGACGGCGAACGGCGAACGACGCGCGCGCTGCTCGACGAGCTGCCCGCCGACCTGTCGGACCTCGCCACGCTGCCGGTGTCTGCCCTCGTCGCGGTGCAGCCGCGCCAGCGGCAGCTCGACGCGCGCACCTTTCTGAAGGGCTTGCTGGGCGAGACCTTCGCCGCGTCACTGACCTCCGCGCTCTCGTCGCAGCCGTCCGGTGCGGCGGGGGCGGGCGCCGGGCAGCTGCCGCCCGCGCGCGGCTCGTCCTCCGTGCGCAGCGCCGGCTCGCCGACGCTGGGCGAACTGCCCGGTTTTGTCGAAGGCCGCGCGCGCGCGGAGGCGCTCGCCGCCGGTCAGCGCCGCGCGCTGGGCGACCTGGCGGACGCCGCGGGCTGCAGCCTGTCCACGCTGTGCGGCGCGATGGACGCCGTCATCGCGGGCAACGATGCGCAAGTGGAGGCGCGGCTCGCGCGCAATCCTCCGGATGAAGATCCCTTCGGCCGCAGCCGCTCGATGCACGCCGAGCAGGACAACGTGTCGGCGCTGCTCTTGCAGCGCGTGTCCTACGCCTGCCAGACGCTCGTCGCGATCCGCGGGCAGCAACTGCCCGGCTTCACGGTGGGCAGCAATCGCCGCCGCGTGTATCCGGAAGCCGCGGCCGACGTCGCGCCGCTGCTCATCGGCACGCTGGGCGCGGCCGACACGCGCAGCACCGAGGCGGGCGACCGCGACCGGCTGCGTCTCGCCGACCTCGCCAGTCTCGAGGATCCGACCGACGCCGAGATGGAGGAGTTCGAGACGCTGCGCATCCGCGTGCGCGAAATCGACTACGACGTGCAGGATGACTTCGGCCGGCTCGGCCTGGAGTCCGCGCTCGAGCCGCTGCTGCGCGGCAAGCGCGGCTGGATCGCGACGACGCCGCTCGCCGACGGCGAGGAAGGCGGCCGCGTGGAGTCCGTGCCGCCGCAGCGCGGCCTCAACGTCACGCTGACGCTGGACATGGCGATGCAGCGCGCCGCGGAGAGCGCGCTGGAGCATTTCCAGGCGGGCGAGATGGGCAACGACGACTTCGGGCGACCCTCGGCCTGGCCCGGCGCGATCGTGCTGCTCGATCCTCAGACCGGCGGCGTGCTGGCGCTCGCCACCTCGCCGCGCCCGACGCGCGCGCAACTCACGGAGTCCTACGGCACGCTGCTGAGCGACAGCCACCGGCTGGGACTGCTCTGCAATCGCTGCCTCGGCCCCGGCGCCAGCGGCAACCTGCCGCCGCCGGGCTCCACCTTCAAACCGCTCGCGGCGCTGGCAGGCCTGACGCTCGGCGTCGTGTCGGCGGACACGACCTTCGACTGCGAGCGCAAGCTGTCCTTCGGCGAGACCGAGCTGGGCTGCACCGGACTGCACCACGACATCGACGTGAATCACGCACTCGCGCAGTCGTGCAACATCTGGTTCTATCACCTCGCGGAGCGCCTGGGAGCCGACGTGCTGCGCGACACAGTGTCCACGTTCGGGCTCGATCGGCCGACGGGCCTGCTGTCCGGCAACGAGGTGCTGGCGGCCTACGGCATCACGACCGCGTCCGGCGTGCGCGAGTCCTCGCTGGCACCGCGCGCGGGTCCGCTGTCGCGGCTCGAGACGGCGCGCCTCGGGATCGGGCAGTCGGCGCTGGACGACGTGACGCCGCTGCAGATCGCGGTCGCCTTCGCGGCGGTCGGCACGGGCGAGCTGCGGCCGCCGTCTCTCATCGCGGCAGTGGAAGGCTACGGCGCGCTGCCGCCGCGCGCCGCGCGCCCCCTGCCGTACAGCGCCGCCGCGCTGGCCATCGTGCGCGACGGACTGGCCAGCGTCGTGGACAGCTCACGCGGCACGGCACACGACGTGGCGCTGCCGGCGGACCTCTCGCGGCTCACCATCGCGGCCAAGACCGGCACGGCGCAGGTGGGAGGCAAGCCGGACCACAGCTGGATCGCCGGCTACATGCCGCGCGAGCGGCCGCGGCTCGCCTTCGCGATTCTCCTCGAGCACACCGGCCGGCACGGCGGCGATGCCTGCGTGCCGGTGCTCAACGAGCTGCTGGCCAGCGGCGCGGTGCACGACGAGCTGCTGCGGGTGTCGCAACCATGAGCCGAGACCACTCGCTGGCAAGCCAGATCGCCTTCAGCGTGGCGCTCCCTGCACTGCTGCTCACGGCGATCGGCGTCGCCTTCGTGTGGAGCACGACGCACGACAATGCCACGCCGCTCGCGGGGCGCCAGCTGATCTCGGTGGCCGCGGGCCTGGCCATCGGCCTCGCTGTCATGCGCCTCGGCGTGCGGCAGCTCGCCGGGCTCGCGTGGCCCGCCTATCTCGGGCTGCTCGCGCTGCTCATGGCAATGCCGCTGCTGTCCGACGGCAGCAACGGCACGGACAGCTGGATCTCGCTGGGTTTCGGCTTCAAACTGCAGCCTTCGGAGCTCATGAAGCTGGGGCTCATCCTCGTCCTCGCGCGGCACCTGCAGCACCGCGGCGTCACCGACACGTGGGCCAGCTACGCGGGGCCCTTCCTCATCACCGCGGTGCCGTGGTACTTCGTCGTGCGTCAGCCCGACCTCGGCAGCGCGATGGTCATGCTGCCCATCTTCGTCGCGCTGGTCACGGTGAGCGGCGCGCGCCTGGCGCACGTCCTGCTGCTGGCGGGCGCCGTCGCGGTGCTGCTGCCGGCGGCGTACTTCGTGCCGGGCGTGCTGCGCGACTACCAGCGCCAGCGCCTCGATTCCTGGCTGCGCCCGATCCCCGCGCTCATGGACGAGGCGCGCGAGCTGCGCCAGGACCGTCAGCACGAGGCCGCGCAGGAGATCGAGGCGGACATCTCGCGCCTGCGCCTCGGCATCGGCCGGCAGCAGTTCTATTCCGTGATGGCGCTCGGTAGCGGCGGCCTGGCGGGCCAGGGTCTGGGGCAAGGGCTGCAGAACCGCAGCTACGGCGTGTCCGTGCGGCACGCGGACTTCATCTTCGCGATCATCGGCGAGGAGTGGGGACTGCTCGGCACGACGACGGTGGTGCTGCTCTATGCGTGGCTGCTCGCCGCCATCCTCGCCGTCGCGTATCGCACGCGCGAACCCTTCGGGCGGCTGGTCTGCGTCGGCGTGGCGGCGCTGCTCGGGGGCCAGGCGCTGGTGAACCTCGCCATCGCGACGGGCCTGCTCCCCGTGACGGGGCTGACGCTGCCCTTCGTGTCGTACGGCGGCTCGTCGCTCGTGGCCAGCATCGTGGCCGTGTGCTGCGTGCTCGACATCGCGCGCCAGCGCGTGGACGTGTTCTTCGAATCCTGAGAGGAGCTGCCATGGCCGCACATCGCAACAAGCCGCGCCGCGAGCGCAAGCGCCGGCGCGTGACGATCGGTGCGTCGCCCGGCCTCGTCGTCGCCGACCCGAACGCGCCGAAGCCGGTGATCCACGTGATCGCCTACGGCCCCGACACCGTGCACGAACAGGCCGTCACGCGCCCCGAGGAACTGCGCGCCTTGCGCGGCAAGTGGCCGGTGCTGTGGGTCGACGTGAACGGCCTGGGTGATGCGGCCGTGCTCGAGGCGCTGGGCACGCTCTTCGGCCTGCACAAGCTGGCGCTCGAGGACGTGATCAACGTGCATCAGCGTCCGAAGCTGGAGCGGTATGCGGACCACGCCTTCCTCGTGGCACGCATGCCCGACCTGCGCGACGGAGCCTTCTGCACGGAGCAGCTCTCGGTCTTCTTCGGGCCCGACTTCGTGCTGAGCTTCCAGGAGCGCGAGGGCGACTGCTTCGATCCCATCCGCAGGCGGCTGCACGAGGGCAAGGGCCGCATCCGCGGCGCGGGCCCAGACTACCTCGTGTACACGCTGCTCGATGCCCTCGTGGATGCCTTCTATCCGGTGGCCGAGTCCTGCAGCGACCGCCTCGATGCGCTGGAGGACGAGATCCTGCAGCACTCGCGTCCCGACACGGTCACCGCCATCCACACCATCCGGCGCGACCTGCTCACCGTGCGCCGCTCGCTGTGGCCGCTGCGCGAGGTCGTCGCTGCGCTGGGGCGCGACACCGACACCTTCGTGACCGCCGAGACGCGCATCTACCTGCGCGACTGTTACGACCACGTCGTCGAACTCATCGACCTCGTCGAGAACTACCGCGACATCGGCGCCGGCCTCATGGAGGTCTACCTCTCCGTGGTCAGCAACCGCATGAACGAGATCATGAAGGTGCTCACCATCATCGCCACGATCTTCATTCCGCTGACCTTCATCTCGAGCATCTACGGCATGAACTTCGACACGCATGTGTCGCGCTGGAACATGCCCGAACTGGGCTGGGAGTACGGGTATCCGGCGGTGATGCTGGTGATGCTGGCCACGGCGGTCGCGCTGCTGCTCTACTTCCGCAGGCGCGGCTGGCTCGGACGCGAGATGCTCGTGCCTCCGCCTCGGCCCGGGACGGACAGGGAGCAGGCATGAGAGGCGGCCGGGCGTGTTGGTGGTTGTGCGCGGCGCTGCTCGTCGCCTCGCCGGCCGTCCGCGCTTCGGAGCCTGCTCCGCTGCTCGCCGTCGTGCAGGCCGCTCCGCCGCCTGTCGACAAGGCCGCCGGCAAGGTCGTCGACAAAGCGGCCGCGGCGGCGCTCGCGCGCTTCCGCGGCGCCAACGACCTGCTCGCGCAGCAGCTCGACGGCTCGGCGGGTCTCGACGCGGGACTGAAGGCCGCGCAGCTCGAACTCGTCGCACTGGACCAGAAGCTTGCCGCGCTGCGTGCGGAACGCTCCAAGGTGGAGGCGCGCGTGGCGGTGGCGGGCGCCACCGAGTCGGTGGGCCTGCTGCTCTGGCGCGAGCGTGCGGGGCTGCCCTCGGACGAGAGCCTGCAGGAGGGCCTGCGCCGGCGGCGCGATCAGCTCGGCGAGCTGCAGCTGCGCCTGCTGGACTACGACGAGCAGGCCCTGACGGCCGACGACGCAGAGGCGCGCGCCGCGGAGCAGCTCGAGCTCCTGCCCTCGAGCGTGTCCGCAGCCCAGCGGGCGCCATTCGACGACGCGCTGCGCCTGCTGCTGGCCGAGCGCGTGCGCCTGCTCACCGAGCTGCGCGACCTGGGGCGCCGGTACCTGGAAGTGCTGCTCGACGTGGAGGCCCGCCAGAGCAGCGTCGCGGAGGAGACGGCGGCCTTCCGGAACTTCATCACGACGCACGTGATGTGGTTGCGCAGCGCGACGCCGCTCGATGGCGTGTCGCCCCGCAAGGTGCTGACCGACAGCTGGGACGCGCTGCGCTGGCTTGTCCATCCGCGCAACTGGTCCGGGTTGCTGGCCGCCCTCGTCGCCGATGCGCGCCATCGCCCGCTGGTCGCCTCATGCTGCCTGGCGCTCATCGCGCTGCTGGTGCGGTTGCGCTGGCCGATGCGCCGTCGCCTCGAGTCCGTGGCGACGCTGGTCTCGCGCAGCGCGACGGATTCCTTCGCGCTCACGCTGGAGGCACTGGCGTGCACGCTGGTGCTCGCCCTGGCCTGGCCGGTGGTCTGGTGGTTGTTCTCCTGGCGGCTGTCGGTGTGCGCCACGGGCGGCGACTTCGAGCAGTCCATCGGCGCCGCGCTGAGGCACCTCGTGACGCCGGCGTTCGGCCTCGCCTTCGTGCACAAGCTCTGCCGGCCGCGCGGGCTGGGCGAGGCGCACTTTCACTGGGCCCCCGGTGTCACGCGTTCGCTGCGCTGGACGGTGCGGCTGCTCACGCTGATCTGGCTGCCGGCGATGTTCGTCACCGCGGTCCTGAGTCATCACCGCAACGATGCCTGGGAGGAGTCGCTTGGACGCCTGACCTTCGTGCTCGCGGCGATCGCGACGACGCTCATCTGCCGGCGCGTGCTGCGCCCGACGGGCAGCATCATGCAGGCGGTCGGCGCGATCCGGCGCGACAGCTGGAGCTGGCGGCTGCGGCACGTGTGGCGCGGGCTCATCATGCTGCTGCCGCTGGTCTGCGCACTGCTCGCGCTGAGCGGCTACTTCTACACGGGGCTCGTGCTGCAGTCGCGGCTGCAGGCGACGCTGTGGCTGACCGTCACGCTGTCCGTCGCCTATGCGCTGCTGCTGCGCTGGATGACGGTGGCGCGACGCCAGCTCGCGCTGGCCACCGCGCGCGCGGCGCGGCGTGCCGAGGCGCTGGCGGCCGCCGCGGGCGAGTCGGCCGATGCTCCGCCGCCGGTCTCCGAGGACGAAGATGCGCCTCTGGACCTCGAACTCGTCGATGCGCAGACGCGCAAGCTGCTGCGCGCCGTGCTCGCGCTGGCGCTCATGCTGGGCACGTGGCGCATCTGGGCGGACGTGCTGCCAGCCTTCGATGCGCTCAACGGCGTCACCTTGTGGGAGCACGCGGCGGCCGGGGCGCAGCCGATGCCGATGCTGGACGCCGGCGGCCGAGCGCTGCTCGATGCCTCGGGCAAGCCGCAGCTGGGCATGGCCCCCGTGAAGCAGGCGGTGACGCTGGTGAACCTGCTGGCCGCACTGCTGGCTGCTGCCATGGGTGTCATCGCGGCGCGCAACGTGCCGAGCCTGCTCGAGCTGGCGGTGCTGCGGCGACTGCCCATCGGAGCGGCGGGACGCTATGCGGCCAAGACGCTCGCGCGCTACGTGCTGATCGTGCTCTCGATCGTCGCCGTCTTCGGCGCGCTCGGCGTGGCCTGGGGCGACGTCCAGTGGCTGGCGGCGGCGGTCACGGTCGGACTCGGCTTCGGCCTGCAGGAGATCTTCGCCAACTTCATGGCGGGCATCATCCTGCTGCTCGAGCGGCCCATCCGCGTGGGCGACACGGTCACCGTCGGCGGCGTGACGGGTGACGTGGCGCGCATCCGCATGCGCGCCACGACGATCACCGACTGGGATCGGCGCGAACTGCTCGTGCCCAACAAGGAGTTCATCACGGGGCAGGTCGTGAACTGGACGCTGTCGGACTCGGTGCTGCGCGTGGTCATCAGCGTCGGCGTCGCCTACGGCAGCGACACGGCGATGGTCTGCAAGCTGCTGTGGCAGATCGCGAAGGACGAAGACCTCGTGCTGGACGATCCGCCGACGTCGGTCCTGTTCACGGCCTTCGGGGACAGCTCGCTCAACTTCGAGCTGCGCGTCTTCGTCGCGTCGCCGACGGCCTTCCGCGCGGTGCGGCACAGCATCAACCTCGCGATCGATGCTGCCTTCCGGGAGGCGGGCATCGAGATCGCCTTCCCCCAGCGCGACATCCACATCCGCAGCATTCCGCCCGAGTGGCGCGGCGCGGCGCGAGGCGACGTGCCCGAGGCGTCCCCGGGCGGCGCCCCGGCCTGACGCGGCACGCCGAATCGGGGGCCTGCACGCGGCAGTTGGTGGCTAGAATCGCGCAACCCTGTTGCCGCGTCCGCCCCGGAGAGCGCCGAGTTGAGGATCGCCCGCTGTCTGCTGGTGCTTGGCGCGGCCGCGCTCGTGCCGGCGGCGGCCTCCGTGCGTGACGAGCCGCCCGCCCGCCCGGTGGGGGCCCCGGTCGCCGCAGGGACCGCGGGCGATACGGGCGACGCAGCGCCGGGCGGAGCCCGGTCCGCCGCAGCCGTGAGCTACGGGCGCGACGTGCGCCCGATCTTTGCGTCGCATTGCCTGCAGTGCCACGGGCAGGACGGCGCCCGGCGCCAGGCGTCGCTGCGCCTCGACGAGGAGCAGAGCGCCAAGGACGTGCGCGACGGCGTCGCGGCGATCGTCGCGGGGAGCGCGGACGAGAGCGAGGTGTGGCGGCGCGTGACCAGCGGTGATGAGGAGCAGCTCATGCCGCCGCCCGACAGCCGCAAGCCGCCGCTCAGCGCGGGCGAGCTGGCCACGCTGCGGGCATGGATCGAGGACGGCGCTCGCTACGAACCGCACTGGGCCTTCGTGCCGCCGCGGCGCCCGCCCGTGCCCGCGCTCGCCGCGCCCGCGCCCGGCTGGCCGCGCAATGCGATCGATCGCTTCGTGCTGGCCACGCTGGCCGGGCACGGGCTGCGTCCCTCGCCGGAGGCCGACGCCCCGACGCTGGCCCGGCGCCTCTTTCTCGACCTCACCGGCCTGCCGCCGACGCCGGAAGAACTGGACGCGTATCTCGCCGACGCGCGCGCCGACCGCACCGAGCAACTCGTCGACCGGCTGCTCACGCAGGAGCCGTATCTCTCGCGCCACGCCGAGCGCATGGCCTCGCCATGGCTCGACGCCGCGCGCTACGCCGACACGAGCGGCATCCACACCGACGCGGGCCGCTCCATCTGGCCCTGGCGCGACTGGGTGCTCGCCGCGTTCCGCGAGAACAAGCCCTTCGACGACTTCCTCACCGAGCAGCTCGCGGGAGACCTGCTGCCCGGCGCGACACAGGCCGACGTGGTGGCCAGCGGCTTCAACCGCAACCACGTGACCACCGACGAGGGTGGCGCGATCGCCGAGGAATACCTCGTGGAATACGCGGTGGATCGCGCGGCCACCACGGGCTCCGTGTTCATGGGCCTCACGTGGGGCTGCGCGCGCTGCCACGACCACAAGTTCGATCCGTTCACGCAGCAGGACTTCTACGGCCTGTACGCCTTCTTCAACTCGATCGAGGAGCCGGGCCTCTACAGCCAGGAGGTCGACAACAAGCGCGCCTTCGAGCCCTTCCTCGCCGTGCCGGACGCCGCCCAGCAGGCCGAGCAGCAGGAGCTGGCCGTGCAGCTCGTCGCGGCGGGTGCCGCGCTGGACGAACCGGCGCCCGCGGACGACGCGCGTTTCGACGACTTCCTCGAACAGCTGCCTGCGCGCACCGGCCTCTCCTGGGCGCCGCTGCAGCCCGTGTCGGCGAGCTCCCGCGAGGGCGCGACGCTGACCGTGCAGGCCGACGGGTCGGTGCTCGCCTCCGGCGCCAACCCCGACACCGACGAGCACGTGATCGTGCTGCGCACCGACGCCAGCGACCTGCGCCTGCTGCGCCTGGAAGCGCTGACCGACGACAGTTTCGTCGACGGGCGCGTCGGGCGCGCGGACAACGGCAACGCGGTCCTGACGGGTCTCACGGTGGCCGTGCGTTCCCTCGCGCATCCGGACGACAGCCGGCCGCTGCGATTCAGCTGGGCCTGGGCCGATCACGAGCAGCCCGACGGCGACTTCGGCGTGCTGAACGCGGCGCTCGCGTCGTTGCGCCCTGCGTCCGGACTGCCGGCGCCCGGCGCGCCCGACGCGCCCGACGCGCCGAAGACCGGCGCGGGCTGGGCGGTGGATGCCCACCGGCGCAGCGACGGCCGGGTGGCGCTGCTGCTCGCGGACGAGGCCTTCGGCGCGGAGGGCGGCAGCGAGCTGACCGTCACGCTGCAATACCGATCCGTCTACGCACGGCACGTGCTGGGCCGCGTGCGGCTCGGCGTGGGGCGGCTCTCCGAGGACGGCGCGGCGGCGCTGCCCGCCGTCGCCAGCGCGTTTCACCTCGTCGGCCCCTTCCCGACCGACGACGGGGCGGCGGCCTACGCGCTGGCGGCCGGCCCCGAGAGCGACGCGAGCATCGACCCGGGCCGCAACTTCGGCGCGGGCAACCAGCACTGGACCTTCGCGCCGGACCTTCGCGAGGCCACGCTGGGGAAGCTGCCCACCGGCACCGGAGCGACCTACGTCGGCCGGCGCGTCTTCGCGCCGACGGCGCGGAGCATGACGCTCTCGCTCGGCAGCGACGACGGCCTGCAGCTCTACCACGACGGCGCGCTCGTGCTCGAGCGCAAGCTGGACCGCTCGCTGGCGGCCGACCAGGACAGCGTCACGCTGAACCTGCACGCCGGACTCAACGTGCTGGTGGCCAAGGTCGTGAACACCGGCGGCGACGCGGGCTTCTACGAGCGCACGCTTCCCGAGGACGGCACGCTCAGCGGCGACGTCGCGCTGGCGCTGCTGCCTGCGGAGCTGCGAGCCGGCGCCCTGCAGTCGCGCCTGCGCCAGGCGTGGCGCGTGGCCTTCTCGCCGACCTTCCGCGAACGCAGCGAGCATCTCGCCGACGTGCAGCGCCGTCAGGCCGAGCTGGAGCGCGAGATCCCGCGGACGATGGTGATGCACGAACTCGCCATGCCGCGGCCCACTTTCCTGCTGCAGCGCGGCCAGTACGACCACCCCGACCCGGCACGGCCCGTCACGCGCGCGGTGCCCGCGGCCTTCGGCGCGTGGCCGGCCGATGCGCCGCTCGATCGACGCGGCCTCGCTCAATGGTTGCTCGCGCCCGACAACCCGCTCACTGCGCGCGTCGCGGTGAACCGGCTCTGGGAGCTGATCTTCGGCACCGGCCTCGTCGCGAGCAGCGAGGACTTCGGCCTGCAGGGGGAATCGCCCAGCCACCCGGAGCTGCTGGACTGGCTGGCCGTGGAGCTGCGCGAGAACGGCTGGGACCAGCGCGCCCTGCTGCGGCTCATCGTGACGAGCGCCACGTATCGGCAGGAGTCGCGGTCGAGGCCCGAGCTGCGCGAGCTGGACCCGGACAACCGGCTGCTGGCGGTCTTTCCGCGGCGGCGCCTCACCGGCGAGCAGATCCGCGACGAGGCGCTCTACGTCTCCGGCCTGCTGGTCGAGCAACTCGGCGGGCCGTCGGTGAAGCCCTACCAGCCCGACACGCTGTGGCAGGAAGTCGCGATGCCGGCGAGCAACACGCGTCTCTACGAGCGCGGCTCCGGTTCCGACCTCTGGCGCCGCAGCCTGTACACCTACTGGAAGCGCGCGTGCCCGCCGCCGTCGCTCATGACCTTCGATGCGCCGACGCGGGAGACGTGCACCGTGCGTCGCGCGACGACGAACACGCCGCTGCAGGCGCTCGTGCTCTGGAACGACGAGCAATTCGTGGAGGCCGCGCGCGTGCTGGCGCAGCGCACGCTGGCCGCGCCGGGAGATGACGACAGCCGCCTGTCGGAGTTGTTCCGCCGCTGCACGAGTCGTGCGCCGGATGTGGCCGAGGCCGCGGCGCTGGCCGGCACGCTGGCCGGCTGCCGCGAGCGTTACGCCGCCGCGCCCGCCGACGCCGCCGCACTGCTGGCCGTGGGGGCATCGCCCGTGCCGATGGAGCTCGTGCCGGCGCGCGTGTCGCCCGCCGAACTGGCCGCATGGACGCTGCTGGCCAACACGATGCTGAGCCTCGACGCCACGCTGTGCCGGAGTTGATGACCGTGACGACCGACGCTTCCGCCGCACAAGCCGCCGCACAAGCCGCCGCACGCGACGCTGCACGCGACGCTGCACGCGACGCCGCACGCGACGCCGCACGCGACGCGACCTCACGCAGCCGCAGGACCGGCCGGAGACACCACCGATGAATCCCGCCGAGGAACGTGGCCTCGAGCTGACGCGACGGCGCTTTCTGGGACGCGCGGCCGCGACGGTCGGCGCCGGGCTCGGCGTGGCGGCGTTGCACTCGCTGCTCGGCGGCAGCAATGCGCACGCCGCCATGCTCGGCAGCGACAGCGCTGCGTCGGCGGGAGCGCCCGGAGTCGGCGGGGCGGGTGCGGGCGGCACGGCGGGGCCCGGCGCGGGCGTGACCTGCTCGGCGCTCCTCGCGCCGGGGCCACACTTTCCGCCGCGCGCGCGGCGCGTCATCTCCATGCACATGGAGGGCGCTCCGAGCCACCTCGACCTCTACGACTACAAGCCGGGGCTGCGCGCGCGCTTCGACGAGGACCTGCCGGACTCCATCCGCCAGGGTCAGCGGCTCACCGGCATGACCTCCGGGCAGACGCGCTTTCCCGTCGCGCCGTCGATCTTCCGCTTCTCGCGCTATCCCAATGCGGAAGGGGGCGCGTGGGTGTCCGAACTGCTGCCGCACACCGGCGCGATGTCGCGCGAGCTGTGTTACGTGCACTCGATGCACACCGACGCGATCAACCACGAGCCGGGCATCACCTTCTTCCAGACCGGCAGCCAGCAGCCGGGGCGGCCCTCCTTCGGGTCGTGGATGTCGTACGGGCTGGGCAGCGCCAACGCCAACCTGCCGGCCTTCGTGGTGCTCATCACGCAGGGCACCGGCAACATGCAGGCGCTCTCGGCGCGCTTCTGGGGCAACGGCTTCCTGCCCAGCGAGCATCAGGGCTGCAAGCTGCGTTCCGGCAAGGACCCGGTGCTCTTCCTCTCCGATCCGGCGGGCGTGTCGCGCGCCGATCGCCGCATGGCGCTGGACCTCGCTGCGCAGCTCAACGAGGCCGAGTTCGCACGGACGCTGGACCCGGAGATCCGCGCGCGCGTCGCTCAGGCCGAGATGGCCTACCGCATGCAGATGTCCGTGCCGGAGCTGACGGATATCTCCGGCGAGGACGACGAGACGCTGGCGATGTACGGCCCCGACGTGCGCACGCCCGGCAGCTTCGCCGCCAACTGCCTGCTCGCGCGTCGACTCGCGGAGCGCGGCGTGCGCTTCATCCAGCTCTACATGCGCGGCTGGGATGCGCACAACAACCTCCCCGGCGAGATCCGCAGCCAGTGCGCCGCGGTGGACCAGCCGCAGGCCGCGCTCATCCGCGACCTGCGCCGGCGCGGCCTGCTCGACGACACGCTCGTCACCTGGTCAGGTGAATTCGGGCGCACGGTGTACAGCCAGGGCGAGCTCTCCGCGACGAACTACGGCCGCGACCATCACCCGCGCTGCTTCACCTCGTGGATGGCGGGCGGCGGCATCAAGCCCGGCATCAGCTACGGCCGCAGCGACGACTACGGCTACAACATCGTCGAGAACCCCGTCTCCGTGCACGACCTGCACGCGACGCTGCTCCACGTGCTGGGCTTCGACCACGAACGCCTCGTGTGGCGCCATCAGGGCCGCGACTTCCGGCTCACGGATGTCGAGGGCCGCGTCGTGCGGGAGCTGCTCGCGTGATCGGACTCGTCGCGACGCCCGACGTGCTGCAGCGCCTGCTCGTGCTTGCCGGCCGCCTGCACCCGCTCGTCCTGCACCTGCCGATCGGGCTTGCGGTCGGCCTCGCGGCGCTCGAGGTGCTGCGCCGACGCGACGACCTGTCGCGCGTGCGCGTCTGCCTGGCGTGGCTGCTCGCGCTCTTCGCCATCGTGACCGCCGCCACCGGCCTTGCGCTCGGCGAGGAGGAAGCCGACGGCGGCGACACCTTCTACTGGCACAAGCGCGCCGGGATCGCCTTCGCCTGCGCCGCGGTGCTCGTGGCGACGACCGCGTCGAAGTGGCCGCGCGCCTATCGCGTGCTCCTCGGACTTGCGCTGGCGCTCCTGATCCCGGCCGGACATCTCGGCGCCTCGCTGACGCACGGCGAGAACTGGCTGACGAAGCCGCTCGCTGCGCTGTTCAGCGCGGCCGACGCGGACGGCGCCGACGGCGCGACGGCCAACGCGACGGGCGATGCCCGCGCGGGTGAACGTGCGCTCGTCGAGGCGCACCCGGCCGGCGTCGCGACGGCGTCTGCTGCCGCACCGCCTGCGCCGCTCGCGGACTTCGCGACGGTCATCGAGCCGATCTTCGTCGCGCGCTGCGCGAACTGCCACGGCGCGACCCGGCAGCGCGCCGGGCTGGACCTGCACACGCCGCAAGGGATCGCGGCGGGAGGCAAGCACGGGCCGGTGTTCGTCGCAGGCCAGCCCGTCGAAAGCCATCTGCTCGTGCGCATGCAACTGCCGCTCGACGACGACGATCACATGCCGCCGGAAGGCAAGCCGCAGCCGGAGCCCCGCGAGATCGACGCGGTGGACGCGTGGATCGGCGCCGGCGCACCGTTCACCGGGCATGTGCCCGCACTCGGCGCCTTCCTCGACCTGCCGGTGCTGCACGCGTCGGCGGGTGCGGAGAACGCAGTGCCCGCCGCGACCGATGTCGCTCCGGCGGAGGTGCCTGCTCCCACGCCGGCCCCGGCCTCGGCGCTCGCGGCCTTGCGCGACGCACTCGTGCACGTGCAGTCGGTGGCGGCGGGATCGCCGCTGCTGTGGGTGGATTTCGCGGCAGCAAGTCGCGCGACAACGGATGCCGGCGCGACGGCCCTGCTCGAGCCGGTGCGCGAGCAGCTCGTCGACCTGTCGCTTGCGCGCTGCGAGGTGGGGGACGCGCTCGCGCCGCTGTTCGCACGCATGCCTCGCCTGCAGCGGTTGGACCTGTGCGACACGCGCTTCACGACCGCGGGCCTGACGTCGCTGGCCGGCCATCCGGCGCTGGCGGAGCTGGTGCTCGCGCGCACCTCGCTCGATGCGACTGCGGTGGATGCGCTGCTGGCATTGCCGGCGCTGCGCTCCGTGCGGCTCTGGGGCGCGGGCCTCGATGCCGCGGCGCTGCAGCGCCTCGCGGCGGCGCGCCCCGGCCTCGACATCGATGCAGACAGCGATGGCGAGAGCCTTGCGCTCGAGGTCGAGCCTCCTGTCGCGGTGGCGAAGGCCGCTGCGGCGGCCCCGACGCCGGCGCTCACGCCGGTGAACGCGATGTGTCCCGTGTCGGGGGAGCCGGTGAATCCTGCATTTCTCATCGTGGACGAAGGGCGCGTCGTGGGCTTCTGTTGCAAGGACTGCCCCGGCCGCTTCTTCGCCGACCCGCAGCGCTACCGCCCTCTGGTCAAGTGATCGGCGGGCGCGGCACGCGGCGATCACGCCGTCGTGCGGCGGGCCTCGCGCGCCGGGAGCAGGCGCTGCAGTGGACGCTGTGACGACCTGGAAGGCACCATGTCCGCCCGGATCCACGACTCTCGCGGAAGCAAGGAACACGCATGAGCGGCAGGTACCTCGGAAGCATCTTCGGCTGCACGCTCCTCGTGGCCATCGCCGCGAGCTGCGCCTCGCGCGCTCCCCAGACCGCGATCGCCAACGACACGACACCTGACCGGATCGCGCTGAACCGCTTCGTCCAGTATTTCTCGGTGCGCGTCGAGCGTGCCGCGGACGAGATCGCGCAGCTGACCCATGATCCTTCCGTCGCCCGCAATACGGTCTATTGGAAGATGCGTGCGATCCCCTCGGCGCAGGCGGCGCTGCTCATCGCGGACAACCAGGCCGCGGCGGTCCAGCTCTGGCTGATCTGCGAAGCGCAGAGGCAGGTCTTCGAGACCACTGACAGTCTCGCGTTCGGTGACCAGCAATCGATCGCCCGGACGGCCACCACGGAGATCGAGGAGCGGGCGCGGAATCTGGCCAGTACGCTGTTGACGCCGCAGCAGGTCACGCTGGCAGAGCAGGAGATCCACGAGTATGTCGAGGGGAATGTCACCCGGGCAGGGTTGCAGCCCACGCCCGAGGCGGCCGGCTCGTGGAGCGAATCGCTGAGTGCGATCCTGCACAAGCCGCTCGAGGTCATCCAGGCTCCGCTGTCCTCGTTGAACCCGACCAGCGGGCTGTCGGACACGGCCCTGGCCGTGCAGAACTTCTCGGACGAGTTCAGCCGCGCGCGCACCGAACTTGCCTACCTGCCGAGCGAGATGCGCTGGAACACGCAGCTGCTGCTCATGGAGATCGAGGAGCGCTTCGATCTCGCGGCCATGACCGCCGGCGTGGCGCAGGTCGGCACGAGCGCCGACAGCCTGGCCGCGACGGCGAAGGCCCTGCCCGAGGCCCTGCGCACGCAGCTCACCACCTTCGCGGAGGATCTGGCCAGGCCCCAGTCGGAACTTCAGGCGACGCTGCGCGAGGCCAGCTCGACGCTGGAGACCTCGCAGAAGACCGCGCAGGCGGTGCAGGCGATGGGGAGCACCCTCACCGGCACCTTCGACGGCTTCACGAAGGTCATGGCCACCTTCGAACCCGATCCGAACGCCGCGCCGACACCGCCGGGTCAGGCCGGTCCGCCCTTCGACATCAACGACTACGGCCGCGTCGCAGACAAGCTGACCGAGACGGCCAAGGCGCTGAGCGTGCTGCTCACGCAGGCCGATGGCCTGTCGAACCGCGCGCAACCGCCCGCGCTGCTGGTCGACACCGAGGCGAGCGCGCGCGCGATCGTGGACCGCGCCGCGCTCGCCGCCGGCGCGCTGGTGCTGTTCACGGCACTGGTTGCCTTCGCCTACCGCCTGGCGGTGTCACGACTGAAGCGGACGTAGGCGGCGGTCGTCGCCGACGGCGAAGGGCGTCGAGCCGGCTCAGCGCAGCGCGGACGCCGCGAGCGTTGCACGGGCCTGGACGACCTGCGGCAGTGAGGCAGCGGTCTCATCCGCGGCAGCGTCGCCCCAGCAGTGCGTGAAGCGCTGCAGCAGCGCGCGGCCGCCGGCCTCGTCGCCGGCCTCGAGCAGCAACTGGCCGCGCGCCGCCAGCGCCGACACCCAGAGCAGCGGTGCCCGCAGGCGCTCCAGCCCGCTGTCGAGCAGTCCGCCCCAGGCCTGCGCAGCGGCTGGCTGGTCTCCCGTGGCGAGACACGCGCGCGCGAGTCCGTCGCGCACGTTGGGGCCGATGCTGTCCTCGCAGGCGTACCAGTCCTCCATCAGCCGGCCCGACTCGACGAGCGCCGTGAAGCGCGCGCGTGCTTCGGCGGCCGCGCCGTGCGCGAGCAGGCTCTCCGCCTCCAGCGCGTCGCGATACAGGCTTGCGCTGGGGCTCCAGTCGCGCGTCGCGAGCTCCGTCAGGGTGGCGAGGCCTTGTTCCGCCGCGGTGTCGTCGCCGTCGCGCAGGGCGAGCCATGCCGCGACGTAGAGGCAGCGATAACTGTCCGGCTGGAGCTCCAGCGTGGCCGCGACCTCGCGCCGCGCACCGGCGAGGTCTCCCTGCAGGGCGAGCAGGAAGGCAAGCCGGTGACGCGCTCCGGCGCGCGCGTTCGTGAGGAAGCCGTCGCTGCTCTGCACGCCCGGCACGTCGCTCGCGAGGCGATAGAGCTGCGCTGCGTCGGCGAAGCGGCCGTGCGTGGCGAGCAGGTCGGCGCGCAGGTCCAGCGCCATGACGCGATACAAACCACTCACGCTCTTGAGGCCTTCGATGATTCCGGGCACGTCGAGAGCAAGGATCGCCTGCACCGAAGCCGGCTCCTCGGAGTCGCCCGGCAGCTCGGCAAGCATGTCGGGCGGCAGCCTGTCGCGCAGCAGGGCGGCGGCATCGGCCATGCGTCCTTCCCAGAGCGCGAGCGTGCCTTCCAGCTCGGCGAGGTTGTCGGGACCCAGCTCCTTCCAGATCTGCATGCGCTGGTGCGCCGCGTCCACCTGGCCGGTGCGCAGGCAGGCCGACAGCATGGGCTCGTAGACGAGCGAGATGCCGCGGTCGAGGGTCAGCAGACGCTCGTACATGTCACGCGCCTTGTGGGCGTCGTTGCGCGTCGCCGAGTGCGTGTAGATGTCGCCCAGCATGTAGAGCGCGTCGGGATTCTCGGGGTCGGTGGCGAGGGCGGCGAGCAGCAGCGGAAGGGCGGTGCGCGTGTCATCGCTCATGAAGTAGGGGCGAGCGGCGCTGAGCACGAGGCGGATGGACGGCGGCAGCCGTTCGGCGAAGGCCGTCGCGCGCTCGATGGCCGACGTGATCTCGTCGAAGCGGCCGGTCCAGACCAGCGCCATGGCCAGGCGGTAGTGGGCCAGCGCGAAGGCCGGATCGAGGGCCGTGGCCTGGCGCAGCTCGGCGGCCGCGTCGTCGGGGTGATTGCGCTGCAGCGCCTCGAGGCCGCGGATGAAGGCGCGGAAGGCTTCCACGGACGTCGTGAGCTGCTCGTCCAGGGCGCCCTTCTCGACGTCGGTCATCGCGGGCTCGCGCAGCGTGTCGCGCACCTGCCGGCCCAGCGACGCGGCCATCGAGAAGACGTCGGCCGTGTCGATGCCGCGCGCTTGATGGCTACCGAGCGTGCGGCCGGTGGCCGCGTCCACGATCTCCGCCGTCGCGACGAGCGTCTCGCCCGTGCGGTTCACCTGCCCGAGGATCATGATGTCGACGCCCGCGCGCTGAGCCACCGCCGTGGCGGTCGATCGATCCACACGCCCATCGGGCCGCCCGAGATCGCGCGCCACTTCGTAGAGGCGCTGCTGGCTCACCATCGGAATCTCGTTGCCCGAGGCGAGGTGCGTCGTGAGCAGGCGCGAGAGCATGTCGCCCAGCTGCTCGGGGTCCGCAGGATCCGCCGTGTTCTCGAAGCACATGACGGCGGACGGCGTGCCACTGCGCGGCGTCAGGCCGGCCGTCTCCGTCGCCGGCTTGCTCGCCGGCTCCGGCTCCGGCTCCGGCTCCGGCTCCGCCACCGGCACCGCCACCGGCACCGCCACCGGCACCGCCACCGCCACCGCCACCGCCACCGCCACCGCCACCGCCACCGGCACCGGTGACGGTGACGGCGATCGGGGCGGTGCGGCGCGTTCGTCGAGCCAGCCCTGGCTTGCGGCGAGCCAGGCGACAAGCGCGACGGCCGCGAGCAAGACGGCCCCAGCGAGAAGCGCCGTGCGCGTGCCCGCCGCGTGCCTGCCGGCCGATGCCCCTGCAGCGGCGTGTCTCGACGTCGCGTGGCTCGATGCGGTGGGGCTCGATACGGTGGGGCTCGACACCGGTTGGCTCGACGCGGTGGGGCTCGATGCCGCCGCGGCCGCGAACAGGCCCGTGTCAGTGGCGCGCTGGAGCTGGCGCAGATCGGCGGACAGCGTCGCGAGATCCTGGTAGCGCTCCTCGGGCCGCTTGCGCAGCGCGCGTTGCACGATGCCCAGGAATTCCTCGGGGAGATCGGGCCGCAGCTCGCGCAGCGAGGCCGGCTCCTTGTGGATGACGGCTTCCAGGGTTTCCTGCGGGCCGCGGCCGGAGAAGGCGGCGCGCCCCGCGGCCATCTCGTGCAGCAGGCTGCCGAAGGAGAACACGTCCGTGCGCTGGTCGACGCTCTGGCCCAGCGCCTGCTCGGGGGACATCGCCTCGGGAGTGCCGGTGATGGTGCCGCGCACGGTCCGCGCCGCGTCGGTCGGCGACGGCGTGCCTGCGTCGCCGCCGTCGCCCGCCTTGTCCGACTCGCGCGCGTGCACCAGCTTGGCCAGGCCGAAGTCGAGCAGCTTCGGGATGCCGCGCGCAGTGACCATCACGTTGGCGGACTTGATGTCGCGGTGCACGAGGCCGCGCTCGTGCGCGTGGGCCAGCGCGTCGGCCAGAGGCACGGCGACGTCCACCAGCTCCTTCAGCTCCATCGGCCGCCCCGCGATGCGATCGCGCAGCGTGCGTCCCTCCACGTACTCGAAGGCGATGAAGTCGCGCCCGTCCGCTTCGCCGATCTCGTGGATCGTGGTGATGTTCGGGTGGTTGAGGCTGGCGGCCGAGCGGGCCTCCTGGAGGAAGCGCGCGCGCCTGTGGGGGTGCTCGGCCAGCTCCGCGGGCAGCACCTTCAATGCGACGTCGCGGGCGAGCAGCGGGTCGTGCGCGAGGTAGACCTCGCCCATGCCGCCGGTGCCGAGCAGGGATCGGATGTGGTAGCGGGCGAGCCGGTCGGGTAGCGCGGCCCGCCCGGAGCGTGGCCCGGCACTGCTGCGCGGTCGGCGCGTCCAGTCGTCGGCCCCGAGCGTGGGCGAGGCCATGAGCGGGCCGCCCCGCGCGTGGGCCTCGAGCAGCGAGCCGACCTCGCTGCCCAGCGCCGGGTCCTCGGCCGAGGCCCGCGCAAGCAGGGCCTGCCGCGCATCACCCTCCAGTTCGAGCGCGTCGGCGAAGACGGACTTGATGCGCTCCCAGCGCGCCGCATCCGACTCGTCCGTCATGCATCTCCCGATCAGGGGCGGAGCCGCGAGGCGTCCCGACCAGAGGGGCCTCGGTCATGGGCGGATTCTAGCGGCTGGAGAATTGTTCGGAAATCGATGTCCGGGCCCGTGCGCACTTCGCGCATGAGGCTCGCGACGCGACCGCCGCGCGACCGCCGCCCGGAGGTCGCCCGGAGGTCGCCCCCGACAAGCGATCGCGGTCGTGACCCTGGCGCGGGCTGTCCTACAATCCGGATCGTGGAAGCAAGGGATGAGAGCCTGAGAGGTGATGCCGTGGGGGATCAACCGCCGGACGCAGGCCACCTGACCCGACTTCTGCAGGACGTCTCTGCGGGCCGGGCTCAGCCGTCCGACGCGTTGCTCCCCCTGGTGTACGAGCAGCTCCGGGCCATCGCGCAGCAGCGACTGCGGCAGGAGCGAGCCAACCACACGCTCAATGCGACGGCGCTCGTGCACGAGGCCTACCTGCGCCTGGCCGGTGATGCGTCACTTCCATGGGAGAACCGGGCGCACTTCTTCGGTGCGGCCGCGCGCGCCATGCGTCGCATCCTCATCGAGCACGCTCGCCGGCGCGGTGCGGGCAAGCGCGGCGGCGGGAGCCATCAGGTGCCGCTGAGCCTGCTGGACCTCGTTGCGGACGCGGACCAGGACGACGTGCTGGCCGTGGACGCCGCAGTGGAAAAGCTGCTGGTGATCGACCCGCGCATGGCGGAGATCGTGCACCTGCGCTTCTACGCAGGCCTCTCGCTGGAGGAAACCGCCGCGGCGCTGGACATCTCGGAGCGCACCGTGCGCCGCGACTGGAATCTCGCCCGCGCCTGGCTGGCGCGCGAACTGGAGCGCTGAGTGGTTCCGCTGCGGCAGGCGCAGCAGGCGCAGCGGCAGGAATGAGGGAGCGGCCGTATCATCCAGCGCGGAAACGGGTCGACACGGAGGCAGTCATGCGTGTTCTTGAGAAATGGCCACGCGCTTCGTCGTGGCGCCGGTCGTCACGGACAGCTTCGGCTTCTCGACGGTGTCCGTCGCGGTGCCGTCGGAGCCAGCGCTCGTCGGTGTGGGCTTCGCGCTGCAGGCCTTCCTCGTGCGCGCATCGGACCGCTCGTCGGCCATCACCAACGGCCTGCACGTCACGCTGGGTTACTGACGGCTCCTCCCGGCCCGCGGGCCGTCGAGGCGTGCGCAGGCGACGCGGGCGCTGGCGCGGACGCCCACGCCAGGCCTGTCACTCAAGCAACCCGGCCACGGCGAACCGCGTGATGCGGACTCGCCGTGGCCGGGCTGCAAAGGGTCAGGATCTGCCTGGTGCAGGTCTCCTCAGTTGCCGATCTCCGGCGGGTTCGAGCAGAAGCAGAAGCCGGCCACCGAGCCGGATCCGCCGAAGTGAACCTTCAACCGGGTCACGTTGGGCACGAAGATCGCGATGGTCTGGCGCGAGTTGTCGCCCAGGTTCGCGAGGGGCACCGTGCCGACGACCTGATTGCTCGGGTTGATGCACTGCACGAAGGACGCCTCGAGCCCGTCGACGTCGATGAAGGTGAGATCGTTGATCAGCACCGGGAAGTCGAAGTCGAAGAACATGTTGCCGCCGAAGGCTTCATCGTTCGGATCGTCGACGAGACCGTCGTTGTTCGCGTCGGTGTCGTTCTCGGCGATGATGATGATCTTGCCTTCCGCAACGTTGTTGCCGACGCCGTAGCCGGGCGTGATCAGGTCACCGTCGTTGCCGGTCGGGTTGGCCGAGTCGAAGATGATCGCCTTGTTCGGGTGCGTCGCGACGTGGTTGACCGCGGACACGTGGAAGCCGAGGTTGGCGAACTGCTCCTTGATCTCGGTGCCGGCCGGCAGGTTCAGGGCGATGCCCTTGCCGGTCTCGTCGAAGTTGATGCAGGTCGGGCACCAGCTCACCGCACCGATGGCGCCCGAGCCGCCCATGACGATGTCCATGCGGCGGACGTTCGCGACCTTGAAGTACAGCGTCTTCACGTTGTTGTCGGGGCCTTCCGGGCAGATGATCGACCCGAGGAAAGCCGTCCCGGCGTTGTCGCTCCAGAAGCGCAGGCGCGTGATGCCCTGGCCATCCTCGTCATCGACGTCCACGAAGGTGACCGAGCAGAGGTCGACCGCGGAATCCCAGTTGAAGTGGATGATGCCGCCGTCGAAGGCGTCGTCGGGAACATCGACGAGGCCGTCGTTGTTCGCGTCGACGTCGTTCTCCGCGATGATGAGCAGCTTGCCGAGGGACGTGTCGTTGTCCGGGCCGTAGCCGGGCGTGATGAGGTCGGGGTCGGCGATCGACGGGTTGGTCGAGTCGAACACGATGCACTTGTTCGGCTCGAAGACCTGGTGGCTGTTGCAGGTGATGTGCAGGCCGATGGGGCCCCACTGCTCGAGCACCTGCTCGCCCGCGACGGTCGGTGCGCCACCGGCCTTGAAGTCGAAGTCGATCGGCTCGCAGCCGGCGTCGTTCATCACGATGGAGGCGGCCTGCGTCGTCTTCACGTAGTGACCGTCGAGGAACAGCGGCCGGAAGCTGAACTTGTACATGTCGGGCAGCATCATCTCGACGTCGGCCGGAATGTCCGCGATGAGCTGCGCGCTGCCATTTTCATCCAGGGGCAGCGGGCCCAGCAGGAGGGGCAGCGTCTTGAAGTTGTTGGCGGAGACGAGCAGGAAGTACATCGGCCCGGCCGCCTGATCGATGTTGACGTGCACGGTCGTGACGTCGGCAGGCTTGAGATAAGCAGCGCCGAACTCCGCCGTGGATGAGACCTGCTGCGCGGATGCGAACGAACTCGCGCACGCGATGACAATGGCACTTGAGAGAATTGGAATAAGCTTCAGGTGAGGACATGCTCCAGCTGGGGGTCAGCCTTGATCAACGTCGTGATGGTTTTCGGGGCCATGTCACGGACGTTTGTCGATCGCAGCTGCGGTGGTTCCCAGGAACGGGGCAAACTGTACTCCCCCTCGGGAATTTGTGGGATCCCCCTCGCAAACCAAAGTTGACGGCTGCTTGTGAATCCCGAGTCGAAGCAGGAAATGAGTGTCGTGAGTGGCTCGACGCTCATGGGCCCCCATTCACTTTCGGGCGAGATCCGGAACGGGCAACTTTGGCTCGGCGCAGCCGCGGGCCGGGGAGGCTGTGGCCGCCGAGGCGCTGGCCGCTGAAGCGGTGGAACCGGCGTGCGCGAAGTGGACGATCGGCGACGTGCCTTGGCCTGATCCAAGGCGGTTCCCGGGACTCCCGAGGCCCACCCAGCTGATGCGCCGTCCGCTCGCGCGGCTCGACCGCTCCAGCCTCTCATTCGCGATCGCCGCGGCGGCGCTGCTGCTGGCGTTCATCGGAGTGCTGGACCACTTGACCGGGATCGAGTTCAGCTTCTCGCTCTTCTACCTGGCTCCGGTGGCACTCGTGTCGTGGCGGCTCGGGAAGTTCGCTGGTGGCGCCGGCGGCTGGGAGCGGCACGGCACCGAGACTCCGATTCCGTGAGAACCCAGGCGCCTCCGGGCGCACGGCGAGCAGCCTGCGCGAGCGCGGCGCGGCCGAGCAAGCGGCACCCGTCCGGTGGCAAAGACTTGCCACGGGGCGGGTGCACGTCGATGGCTCGGAAGGCTCAGCCGACGACTGTCGGCCCGCTCCAGACCAGGTCGGTGAGCCTGGCCGCGGGGTCGGCCTTCGCGAGGGCCTCGTCCACGCGGGCCAGTGCGGGTGAGACGGGCCCGTTGAGAATCGTGAGCACCAGCTCCCTGCTCGCGGTGTCGAAGTGGCCGCTGACAGTCTCGAAGAGCCTGGTGTCGCGGAGTGCGGTCACGAGCTTCGCGGCCGTATCCGCCGTGACGCCCGTGACGACGAGGCTGCCGGCTTCGCTCGTGGTCAGTTTGTCGCGCGTCAGCGTGACGCCCGCCGTGCTCAGCGACTGAGTCAGCGCGTGCAGGTGCAGGCTGCGGTGCGGCGCGACCTGAAAGCTCACGCTGCCCTTGGTCGCATCGACGCTGACGTCGCGCAGGAGCAAGGCGTGCTGCGCGACCAGATCCTTGTCGCAGGTTGTGCAATGGCCGGCGTCGGCCTGCTCGTGCTTGCAGCCGGGGCACTCGTAGAAGCCCTCCGAAAGGCCGGTCAGTGCCGTCATGACCGGCGCCGACGTCTCCTTGCTGAGCCCGGTGACCGGCACCGCGATGGCCTCGGCGCCGCGCGTCATGTGAATCTTCGGGTGTTCGGCCGGTGCCTCCTTCGCCTTGACGGCAGGTGCGGCGACCTTCGGCGTGGCGGCGTTCTGCCCGGTCGCAGGCGTCGTGGTCGACGGCGCCGGCTTCGTCGCGGATGCCTGTGCGGAAACGACGGACGGAACGGCAAAGAGGCTGGCAGCCAGGAAGGCTGCGGGAACGATGTGTCGCGGAAGCATGCTCACTCCTCGAAAAGCCGATCCGAGCGCGCCGCACCACCAGGGTGCCCGGCGAGAAACGCCGGATCGTCGCGGGTGAGCACGCGACGATCTCGGGCCGTGTTGGGCGACGCGGAAGAGATTCCGTGCGGCGCCGCGCGGCCGCTACCAGCGGTGGTAGGCCGGGTGCCCTTCCTTCACGGCGACGAACAGGCCGCGGCACGTGGCAGTGACCTTGCCATGGGCTTCGATCGTCGCGTCGATGATCGCGCGGTCCGAGCTGCTCTCGACGACGCGAGCGCGCAGCAGCAGCTCCGCATTGCTGGGCGTCGGGCGCTTGAGCGTCACGTTGAAGTAGGCGGTCACGGTGCAGGGCGGCGATGCGGCGCCGGCCTGCAGCATGAGGTGATGAGCGGCTGTCCAGTTCGAGTGGCAGTCGAGCAGCGCGCCGAGGATGCCGCCGTTGACCATGCCGGGGAAGGCCTCGTGCTGCGGCTCGGCGCTCCAGCGCGCGACGACCTCGTCGCCGACCGAGAAGCTGCGGATGCGCAGGCCCTTTTCGTTGGCCGGTCCGCAGCCGAAGCATGCATTGTGCGGCGCGTAACGCTCCTGCAGCGATGGGCCCGCGGTGCCGGGCGATGGCTGCTCCGTGCCCGGCGCGGAGCCCGCCCCGGGCAGCGGCTCGGAGCCTTGCGGGGGCGGTGTGGCCGTCACGGCTGTTCCTCCATCAGGTCCAGGATGATTGCGATGCCGGGCAGGTTCACGCCCTGCTGGTCGCGCAGGCGGCGGATCTTCGCCACGCGATCGAGCAGCGCGGCGGCGATGGCGATCTCGTCGCCGACGTGTTCGCCTTCGCCGAGCAGACCGAAGTCGTAGACCTCCTGGACCCACGTGCGCTGCAGCGTGAAGCGTGCGGCCACGCCCGAGAGCGTGATGAAGATCTCACCGTGCAGCACGACCTCGAACTCTCCCGCCTGATCCTTCATGCCGCGCCTCCGTGCGGGCGGCCTGGTTCGCGCGCACCGCCGGTGACGCCCGGGGCGCCTTCGCCGCCCGCGCGGCCCAGCTCCGCGATGAGTTCGCGCTGGCGCGGAGAGAGTTCCGTCGGCAGTGCGTGGCGGAGCACGGCCAGCAGGTCGCCGCGCCCGCCGGTCGCGTCGGCCAGGCCCTGTCCGCGCAGCCGGAGCCGCGCGCCGGACCGCGTGTTCGGCGGAACCGTCAGCGTGGCGACGCCGTGCGGCGTGCGGACGTCCACGCGCGCGCCGGACAGCGCCTCCCACGGCGCGATCGGCACGTCGGCGACGAGGTCGCCCTCGTGCAGATGGTAGATGTCGTCGTCCTCGAGGCGCAGCGTGAGGTAGAGGTCGCCGCTCTGGCCGCCGCGCTCGCCTGGCTCGCCGAGTCCGCGCAGGCGCAGCGTGAGGCCGTCGCGCACGCTGGCGGGGATGGTGAGGTCCACGTGCTTGCTGCCGGCCCGCGTGCCGACGCCGACGCAGATGGGGCAGACGTGCTCGCCGAGGAAGCCGGTGCCGTCGCAACGCTGGCACGTCGTGCGCACCGGGATCTCGAAGCTGCGCTTGCCGCCGCGGATCGCATCGCTCACGGCCAGCGACAATTCGGCGCGTGCATCGGCGCCGCGCTGCGGGCCGGAGGGAGCGCCGCGTCCGCCGCGAGCGCGGCCAGGCCCCGGCTCGCCGGACTCGTCGCCGAAAAGACTGCTGAAGAAATCGGAAAAGCCGCCGCCGGCGCCCGGGGCGCCGTTGCCCGGAAAGCCTCCGGCGCCAGCGCCGGGGCCGCGCCGCCCGGCGCCACCGAACATGCGCGCGAATTCCTCCGGCGTCAGCGTGCGGCCCGCGCCGGCGCCTCCCGGCCTGCCGGAGCCGCGCGCGTCGCCTGCGCCGCCGCCGGGCGGCGCGAATTCCTGGCCGTGCTTCCAGTGCTCGCCGAAGCGGTCGTACTTGGACCGCTTCTCGCCGTCGGAGAGCACTTCGTAGGCTTCGCTGATCTGCTTGAAGCGCGCTTCGGCGGCCGCCTGAGCCTTGCCCTTGTGGCGATCCGGGTGCCACTTCAAGGCAAGCTTGCGATAGGCCTTCTTGATGTCGTCGGCGCTCGCCTTACGCGGGACGCCGAGCACCTCGTAGTATTCCTGGAATTGCATGGTGCGCCGGATCGTAGCCTGTGGCGCGTGCGACTCAACGTGCCGTGCCGGCGCAGCACGAGGGCGGGCCGCCGTCCGGCCGGCAGCGCCCGGGACCGCCGATCGAGGTCGAAGCCAGGCCGATGGTCGCGGCCGGGGGCGCATTGACGGGTCGTTTCCGGCGGCAGCGCGGCTAGAATCCGCGACCTCTTTTCACCGAGCCACCGGAGCACGCGTTCATGAGCCATTCGCCGAGCGAAGATCTGAACTTCAACCACATCGTCTCGGACCAGTTCGACCGCGCGGCGAAGCACCTGCCGCATGACGAGGGCTTGCTGGCGCAGATCAAGGCCTGCAACAACCTCTACACATTCCAGTTTCCGGTGAAGGTGGACGGCGGCCTGCAGATTTTCCAGGGCTGGCGCGCGGAGCACAGTCATCACCGCAAGCCGCTCAAGGGCGGCATCCGCTACAGCCTGCACGTGGACGAGAGCGAGGTCATGGCCCTCGCCGCGCTCATGACCTACAAGTGCGCGCTCGTGAACGTGCCCTTCGGCGGCAGCAAGGGCGCGGTGAAGGTGGATCCGTGGCGCACGCCGGTGGACGTGCTGGAGCGCATCACGCGCCGCTACACCTTCGAGCTGGCGCACAAGGGCTTCATCGGCCCGGGCATCAACGTGCCGGCGCCGGACATGGGCACGGGCGAGCGCGAGATGGCGTGGATCGCCGACACCTACGGCGCGATCCATCACGACGAGTTGAACGCGATGGCCTGCGTGACGGGCAAGCCCGTGTCGCAGGGCGGCATCGCGGGCCGGCGCGAAGCGACGGGGCGCGGCGTCTACTACGCGACGCGCGAGGCGCTCTCCGACGAGGCCGACTGCAAGCGCCTCGGCCTCCAGACGGGTACCGAGGGGCAGCGCGTCGCGGTGCAGGGCTTCGGCAACGTCGGTTACCACGCCGCGCACATCCTGCAGCACGAGGGCAAGGCGAAGATCGTCGCCATCGGCGAATACAACGGCAGCATCTACAACCCCGAGGGCATCGACATCGACGCGCTCTGGGAGCACCGAAGCAAGACCGGCTACATCCAGGGCTTCGGCCATGGCTGTCGCGAGCTCCCCTCCAGTCTCGACAGCCTCGAGACGGACTGCGACGTGCTCGTTCCCGCCGCGCTCGAGAACCAGATCACGATGGCCAACGCCGCCAGGGTGCGCGCGAAGCTCATCGTCGAGGGCGCGAACGGCCCGACGACGCCCGGCGCCGACGACATCCTCGTGAAGAAGGGCGTGACCATCGTGCCCGACATCTACGCGAACGCCGGCGGCGTGACGGTCAGCTACTTCGAGTGGACCAAGAACATCAGCCACATGCGCTTCGGTCGCATGGGCCAGCGCTTCGAGACGGGGCGCGAGCAGCGCCAGCTCAATCTCATCGAGTACGCGACCGGCAAGCTGATCCCGCCGGAGAAGCGCGCCGGGCTCGGTGCGGGGCCGTCCGAGCAGGACCTCGTGCGCTCGGGACTCGAGTCCACGATGATCGACGCCTTCGCCGAGATGCGCCTGGCGCGGGAGCAGGACGCGACCATCCGCGATCTGCGCACGGCGGCCTTCGTCGTCGCCATCCGCAAGGTGGCGCAGAGCTACACGGAGCTGGGCATCTTCCCCTGAGCTTTGGTTTGCACTGAGCTTCAGCTTCCCGTGAGCCTCGGCCTCCCGTGAGCCTCGGCCTCCCCTGAGGCTCAGGCGTTTTTCTCGGCCCAGGCGAAGTAGGCCTTCTCGAAGTCGGCCAGGTCCACGGGCTCGATGCATTTCTTGAAGTCGCTCATCGAGGACTTGCCCTGCCAGGCGCGCTTGATGAACTCCATCGTCGCGTCGCGGTAGATGCCGTCGGCGCCATGCAGGCCGTACTGCAGCAGCGCCCAGCTCTCGGCGTACTTGAGCGCCCCGTCGGTGGACACCAGGAAGTCGGTGGCTTCGAAGGTGAGCACGCGGTTGAGGTCGAGCAGCTTGTCGGCCTGCTTCATGTGCTTGAAGTGTTCCGGCGCGGGCGTGCCGAAGTTGAAACTCGCGTGGCCGGCCCTGCCGTTCAGCGCAGCCTTGAAGTACTCGCCCAGTCCTTCGTCCAGCCATGCGGGCACCTCACCCTTGGCGCCGCGCGTGCGCTGCGTCGTGACGAACACGATCTGGTGCGAGCCTTCGTGGGCCAGCGTGCCCCGGTCGAGTCCGGACGAGCCGTCGACGATCAGCGAGAACGACTCCTTGTCGTAGTAGCCGCTGCGCCCGTCACCCGGTTCGGGGTAGCTGCCCTTGTCGCCGTGAAGCTGCACGAGCATCTTCTCCTCGACGATGTCGAGCAGGCGCAGGTGCTCCTGGAGCAGGCCGTAAAAGGCGCGGTACTCGCGTTCGAGGTCGAAGGCCGCGTCGATCGCGGTGGGGAGGTCAAGGTTGCTGAGCAGCTTGTAGTGCGTGGTCTCGAGCGTCCAGCGGTCGCCCCAGTCCTTGCCGAGGCTGGCCAGCTCGGTGGTGGAGTAGTTGCGCTTGTTGTGCGTGAAGGTGAACTTGCCGTCCTTCTGGCGGTTGCCGAGGGCGGCGTTGGCCTCGGCGTTCGCCGGATCTTCCAGCAGCACGCGCAGGAAGAGCAGTCGCGCTTCGCCGGGGAGGTCGTTGGCCGCCGCGAACTTCGCGAGCTCGAGCAGCCCGGCCACCTGCGCCTGGCTGGTCATGCCGCTGTCCAGCGCGCCGAGCTTGTCGAGCAGTTCGTTCAGGCTGCGCGTGATGCTCTCCACCGCGGTGATGTCGGCCTGCGCGATCTGCTTCTCCTTCGTGCCGACGCGCAGCAGGAGCATGTCCTTGTCCTCATAGACGACGCGGCCCTTGAGCGGCGAGCCCTTGGCCAGCGTCACGACATCGGGCGTGTCGGCGAGCGGCGCCGGCGCCGCGACGGCGTGCGGCGAGGCTGGCGCCGGAGGGACGAGTGCCGCGGCAGGGAGCGCGGGTGCGACGCCGGCGAGAGCGAGCGCGGCACGCCTGAGCAGTGTTTCGAGCATCACTTCCTCGACACCCAGGCGGGCATTTTCGACAGGTGTTCGTGTGCGGCCTTCTCGGCCTGATCGCGCGGCAGCTTCTGCATGTGCATGAAGTAGCCGGTGGTCGTGCCCTCGAGCACCACCTCGTACGGCCTCAACATTCCCTTCTCGTCGAGACAACAGGCGCAGTACATCTGGCCCGGCGCGGCATCGGCCAGCGGCATGCCGCAGGACTGGCAGTTGGCCATCTTGATGGCCGTGTAGATGATCAGCCGGTAGCCGTCCGGATCCTCGAGGGCGAAGTCGCGGATGCCGTAGAACTGCGACTTGGGTGCGGGCAGGTTCTTCAGGCCCTTCTTCACGAGGCCGGCGTGAAAACTGTCCACGTCGTCCACGCCGATGTAGATCACGACGCCGACGCCGTTGCGGTTGGCGGCGAACTCCTTTGCCAGCGTCTCCATGTAGACCCGCGCGCCTTCGTCGCCGCCGCACATCTTGACGGCGTCCTCAGGCGCCATCATCGCGCCCAGCATGATGGACTGGCGGCCGAGCTGCAGGTTCGCCCACATCGGCTGCTTGTCGTCGGGCCACGCAGCCTCGACGACGAAGCCCAGCGTGTCGCGGTAGAAGCTCACGGCGCGCTTCATGTCGCGCGACGTCAGCATCACGGAAAGCAGGTCGTGGCCACCGGCGGTCATGGGCGTGCTCCAACGGGCGAGGGGGCGGGGATTGTAGTCCGCCACCCGCTCCGGTCACGAGCCCCGCGTCGGCGGGGGCGGCCACGCGCCGCTCGACACGCAGCCCTCGGCCTGTCCTGCCGCGGGCCTCAGCGCGCCGCGCGGCGCAGGCTCACGGCGTGCTGCAATGCGAGAGTCCGCGCTTGGCCAGGTACTGCTGGTGGTAGTCCTCGGCCATGAAGAACTCGCCGGCCGGCGTGATTTCCGTGGCGATGGGCCGCACGAAGCGGCCGCTCTTCTGCAGCTCGTCCTTGACGGCCTGCGCCTCGGCGCGCTGTTCCTCGCTGCGCACGAAGATGCCGCTGCGGTACTGCTTGCCGAAGTCCGGGCCCTGTCGATTGACCTGCGTCGGGTCGTGATTCAGGAAGAAGATCATGAGCAGCTGCTCGTAGCTCACCAGCTGCGGGTCGTACTCCACGCGCACGGCCTCGGCATGCCCGGTCGTGTCGGTGCAGACCTCCTTGTAGGTGGGCTTGTCCGTCGCGCCGCCGGTGTAGCCGACCGCGGTGGCCAGCACGCCGGGCGTGGAGCGGAAGGTTTCCTCGACGCCCCAGAAGCAGCCCGCCGCGAAGACCGCCACCGAGCGCTGGTGCGCCAGCTCCGGCTCCGTGGCGAGGCGCGTCTTCGGCGTGAAGACGAGCGACGCGGAGTTCAGGCAGTAGCGCAGGCCGGTGGGCTTCGGGCCGTCGTCGAACACATGGCCCAGGTGGCCGCCGCAACGGCGGCAGTGCACCTCGTCGCGCGTCATGCCGATCGAGTTGTCGACGCGCTGGTTGACGGCGTCGGGTAGCGGCTGCCAGAAGCTGGGCCAGCCGGTGCCGCTGTCGAACTTGGTCTGCGAGGCGAACAGCGCCAGCGCGCAGCCGGCGCAGGTGAAGGTGCCCTTGCGATGCTCGTCGTTGAGCGGACTCGTGAACGGCACCTCGGTGCCCTCGTGGCGCAGCACCGCGTAGGCGCGCGGCTGCAGCCTGGCCTTCCACTGCTCGTCGGTCATCTCGACCTCGAAGTGTTGGGCGGGCGCGGGCGTGGCGGCGCCGGCGCGGCTGCAGGCTGAGGCCAGCGCGGCCAGGCTGCCGCCCAGCAGCAGGCGGGCGCCGGACAGGAGGGCGGATCGGCGGGCGAAAGTCATGGCGGGGTCCGGAAGTCGTTGCGGGATGAGAGTCTGTCGTCGGGAGGCCCGGGTTCCTTACACGGCGGGGCCGCGGACCGGATCTTGCGATGCACGAGGCTGAGTCGTCCCGGTGCAGCGTTTATGACCCCGCCGGGCGGCATAGGTTCAATACGGCGCCGGGCCTGCGGCGGATGCGTGGAGAATATCCCGATGAGCAAGCGATTCGAACCCGATGCCGCCACCATCGCGCTGCTGGCCCCCGGCGGCCGCCTGCGCGCGTCCATCAACCTCGGCAATCCCATCCTGGCCGGCACCGACCCGGCCACGGGCGAGCCGCGCGGGGTGTCGGTCGACCTGGCGCGTGCGCTGGCCGCGCGGCTGGGCGTTCCGCTCGAGACCCTCAGGTTTCCCGCGGCGACGAAGTCGGTGGACGCCGTCACCGCCGGCTCGGCCGACGTCGGCTTCTTCGCCATCGACCCGCTGCGCGGCGCCGAGATCGCGTTCACCGACGCCTACCTCCTGATATCAGGCGCTTACCTGGTGCGCGACGACTCGCCCTGCCAGGCCAACGAGGACGTCGACCGCGCGGGCACCACCGTCGTCGTCGGCAAGGGCAGCGCGTACGACCTGTTCCTCACCCGCGAGCTCAATGCGGCCGCCCTCCTGCGCGTGCCCGGCGCGTCCGAGGTGGTGCAGACGCTCGCCGCCGGCGGCGCCGACGTGGCCGGCGGCATCCGCCAGGTGCTGTTGGAGGTGGCGCAGCGCACTCCGGGCCTGCGCGTGCTCCCGGGCCACTTCATGGTGATCCGCCAGGCCATGGGCCTCGCGCGCCGCCGCGGACCGGCCGCCGAGGCCGCGCTGGCCGCGTTCATCGAGGAGATGAAGGCCTCGGGCTTCGTCGCCGAGGCCATGGCCCGCCATGCCGTCGCGGGCGCCACGGTGGCCCCGCCACAAGACTGACAACCGAAGGCGCCCGCATGGACTCCCTGAAACACCAACTCTCGATGACGGTGCTGATGACGCCCGACATGGCCAACTTCTCGGGCAACGTGCACGGCGGCACGATCCTGAAGCTGCTCGACCAGGTGGCCTACGCCTGCGCGGCCCGTTACGCGGGGCGCTACGTGGTCACGCTGTCGGTGGACCAGGTGATGTTCCGCGAGGCCATTCACGTGGGCGAGCTGGTCACCTTCCTCGCATCGGTCAACCACACCGGCACCAGCTCGATGGAAGTGGGCATCAAGGTGATGGCCGAGGAGATCCGCACCCAGCGCGTGCGCCACGCCAACAGCTGCTTCTTCACCATGGTGGCGCTCGACGACGACCGCAAGCCGGTGGCCGTGCCGCCGCTCGAGCCCAGGACGGCCGACGAGCGCCGGCGCTTCGCCACGGCGGAGCTGCGCCGTGTGCTGCGCTCGGAGTATCGCGCCCGCTTCGAGGCGTTGCGCCAGGAGACGCCGCCCGACGGGGTGTGAGCCGAAGCCGTCTTCGTGGCCCCTTGTTCGTGGTCGGCACCTGAGAATGCGAATACGTCGCATTACACTCATTGCATGAGCTGCCTCCCCGTTACGCCTCGCCCCTCCCTTCCGGCCACTCCGGTTCGCCGCAGCGCATGACCCGCCGCCCCGCCGCCCCGCCGAGCGCCACCCGCGCCGCCTGTCGCGGATGCGGCCGCGTGGCGAGCTCCTGGTCAGGGAGACCGCGCCGGCCGCCGCCCGCGACCTGCTCACCTCGCCCGCGCCGGCTTCGCTGGTCGCCCGGCGCGTGCCTTGCGTCGGCGGACGCGCCCGCCAGGTGCCGGTGTACCGCGAGCTGGTGGAGCGGGCAGGCGGGCGATTCACCCATGTCGACGGCACCTCCGTCGGGCTCGCGGCGCTTCGGAGTGCGCTGATGGACGCCGATCTCGTGATCCTGCAACCCGCCTTCGCCAACCAGAGCGCCTGCCAGGCAGTGCAGTCGCATCGTGCGCGGCTTGGCGTGCGATGTCTTCAGCTCGACAAGACCTGCGTGCCGGGCTTCCTGCAAGGGTTGGCCCAGGCCATTTAGCCGCCCTGAAACGCGGATCTCGCATGCCGGGGGCGACCGCATCGCCAAGACCATCAGGGCCGCTCACCTGGGTTCTGCGAATACGTCGCATTTGCGCTTCACTTAAACAACATGAAACCAAAGAGGAAAGACATGGCCCGCATTGCCCGCTTCTCACGCACCACCACCGCCCTCGCGGCGGCGCTCTGGCTGTCCGCCTGCGGCGGGGGCGGCAGTCCCACCGACTCCGGTCACCAACGCGCCGACTCGTACGTGATGACGCCGTTCGTCGCCAACGACGCGGCCGCGTACTCGCCCACGCTGGCCGCCGACCCGGCCTTCCAGGACGCCTGGGGCATCGCGATCCGCCCGGCCGGCATCCCGGGCCACTTCTGGGTGGTGGCGGGCAACAAGACCTACGAGTACGTGGGCGACGTCACCGGCAAGACCGTGGCGCCCTGCACCACCGCCGGCGCGCTGTGCGCCGACCTGGCGCCGCTGGCCGCCAACACGGTGACCTTCCCCGGCTGGCCGGTGGACATCGCCACCGGCAACCCCGACATCGCCAACAACCATTCCACCGGCGTCGTGTTCAACGGCACGGCCACCAGCTTCGTCATCACGCAGACGCCTTCGGCCCCCAGCGCCAACACGACGTCGATCACGGCGGGCGCCAAGTTCCTGTTCGCCACCAACTTCGGCGCCATCTACGCGTGGACGGAACGCAAGCACGCCGACGGCAGCGGCTACGACCGCGCCGACACCGCCGTCAAGGTGTTCGACACTCGTGACGACAGCACCGACTGCGGCCAGTTCTACGGACTGGCCATCAGCCCGACGTCCGACCGCCTGTACGCCGCCGACTTCGGCCGCGACACCCGCGCCGCCTGCAACAACGCCCCGGCCATCGCCAGCGTGTCGCAGAGCTTCCGCATCCGCGTGTTCGACAAGACGCTGGGAGGCGACGGCAGGCTGCAGGAGATCACGAGCACGGTCAACGGCGGCCACGCGTTCACCAACCCGTTCGCGGCCGACGCGGCACACGTCGTGGCCGGCGACGTCGTGCCCTGGAACATCCAGCTGGTAGGCACCCACCTGTTCGTGATGTTCGCGCAGGTGCAGCAGGATCCCGCCCAGCCGGTGGGCACGCCGTGGCCCGCCAACGAGGTGCACGCGCCGGGCGCCGGCCGGCTGGCCGAGTTCGACCTCGACGGCAAGCTGGTGGCCGTTTGGAACGACGGCGGCACGCTCAACGCCCCGTGGGGCATCGCGCTGGCGCCGGCCGACTTCGGCGGGCTGTCCAACACGCTGCTGGTGGGCAACTTCGGCGACTACGACGACGGCGGCGACAAGGGCGCCATCACCGCCTTCGACACCGGCTCGCGCCGCGCCGTCAACGTGGCCCGCAATCCCGATGGCACGCCGCTGTTGATCGCCGGCATCTGGGGCATGACCTTCGGCAACGGCGACACGCTCGGCGACGCCAACGCCCTGTACTTCGCGTCCGCGCCCAACGACGAGGCCGACGGCCTGTTCGGCGTGCTGCGCTACCCGGCGCCGTAACCCATGCACGCCCCACGCACGGTAGGGGCCGCCGACGGCCTCCGCCTCATGAATCAACAAGAGAAAGTCCTCACGATGCACGCCCCCAAGCTCCGCCCCCTGACGATCGCGCTGGCCTCGGCCGGCCTCGCCTGCATGCTCCTGGCCAGCGGCCAGGCGGCCGCCGCGCCGAAGAAGAAGACCCCCGAGGAGTCCGCCACGCTGGCCGACCTCGAGAAGAAGATCGACGCGCTCGTGGCGCAGAACAGGTCGTTGGCCGACAAGGTGTCGAAGCTCGAAGACGCGCAGGCGGCGCAGGTCACCCAGTCGACGCAGCAGGCCGCCCTCGTGCGGCAGCAGTCGGCGCAGATCCAGTCCCAGGCCACCGCCGTGGCGCAGGACCAGGCCGCGGTCAAGGCCGACGCCGCCAACGTGGCCGCCACGCAGCAGGCCGTGGCCGCCAACACCAGCGCCACCCAGCGTGCCGGCTGGGCCGCCAACACCACCGTGTCGAGCTACGGCGAGATCGGCTACAGCCGCCCCACCAAGGACGTCGGCGCGTCCAACGCCGACGTGCAGCGCGCCGTCATCGGCATGCAGCATCGCTTCGACGACCGCACGAAGATGGTGGCCGAATGGGAATGGGAACACGCCATCACCTCGGCCGACGACTCGGGCGAGTCCGAGGTGGAACAGCTGTGGGTGGAGCGCGAGTTCGACAACGGCGTCAAAGGCCGCGCCGGCCTGTTCCTGATGCCCGTGGGCCTGCTCAACCAGTATCACGAGCCGACGGCCTACTACGGCGTCTATCGTCCGGACACCGACACCAAAATCATCCCCAGCACCTGGCGCGAAGTGGGCCTGGGACTCAATGGCGACCTGGGCAACGGCGTGAACTGGGACGTCGCCGTCACCACCGCGCCGAACCTGTCCGGCTGGGACGCGAGCTCCACCGAGGCGCGCGACCGCGGCCCGCTGCAGTCCATCCACGGCGAAGGCCAGTTCGCGGCCGCGCGCACGTTCGGCACCGTGGCGGCGCTCAACTGGCGCGGCGTTCCGGGCCTGTGGCTCGGCGGCTCCGTGGTGTTCGACAACATCGGCCAGAGCCAGGCCAGCTTCGCCGGCAACGGCGCCAAGCTGTTCATGGTGGAGGGCCACGCCCGCTACCAGGTCGGCGGGCTTGACCTGGCGGCCGAGGCCGTGCGCGGCCAGATCAACGGCGCCACGCGCTTCAACGAGCAACTGTCCACGGGCGAGTTCGCCTCGCCGACGCTGGTGCCGCACCTGTTCTACGGCGGCTACGTGCAGGCCGCGTACAACATCCCGCTGGCCGGCGACTACAGGCTGACGCCGTTCGCGCGCTACGAGGTGCTGAACACCGCGGCGGGCTTCGGCGCGCTGCCGGTGGCGGCCGGCGGCATCAAGCAGCCGGACGAGAAGATCGTGACGGTGGGCGCCAGCCTGTTCATCGGCGAAGGCATCGTGCTGAAGGCCGACTACCGCGACTACCGCCAGCACAAGCTGCCGGACGCCGACGAGCACTTCACGCTGGGCAACTCGCTGAACCTGGGCGTGGGGTTCGCGTTCTGAGGGATGGCGCGGAAGGCTGGGAAGCGTGAAGCAACCCCGGATCGCCGCAGGTTACTCGTCGCGCCCGCCGAACACGCCGAGCAGCACCAGGAGGTTCTGGAAAACGTTGTACAGGCTGAGGTACACGCCCAGTGTCGCGATGACGTAGTTC
>JBBQUR010000007.1:0-224439 GCA_038212275.1 Planctomycetota bacterium | reverse complement strand
GGGCCCCGCGTTGTGTGACGCCCCCTGCCCCCGGGCCCCCGGCGCGCGGGGACGGGCGGGGGGGCCGGCGACAGCGCGCCGCCGCCCCCACGTTTCGGAGGAGTGCTCGATCAGGGCCGGCCGCGACCGCCCCTGCTCGACGAGGTGCCTGCCGAAGCGCCGGCGGAGCGGCCGGCGCTCGGGCCGACCGACGCGCCGCCACCAAAAGAACCCGTGCTCACGCGTCCCGAGCTGCCGCCGAAGGACGGCACCGACACGGGCCGGGGCGCCGGCGCGGAGATCGACGGCGGCCGGGCCACCGAAGGCGGAGCGCTGATCGGATGAGTCGCAACCGGCGGCGAGTAGGCGGAAACGCCGCTGCGTGGCGCCGGGGCGAGGGTGGGGGGCGAGGAACGCGGCGCGATGGGAATGGAGACCATGCCCGGTGATGAGGTCACGGGCGCGGACCCGATGCTGCCCGTCGTGCGAGTGGCGACCGGCACAGGCGCGCCGCCGAACGGGGCGTTGCTGCCGCTGCGCGACGGGAAGTAGGCCACCGGAGTGGCGACGGTCGTGCCACCGACCACCATCGCAGGCCGCGGCACGCCGGGCGTGACGCCCGCGAAGCCCGGCGTGAACGAAGGGCTGCTCATGCGCACGACTCGGCCGGACGTCGGGGTGGTGGAGCGAGTCGCCGAGCTTCCCGTGGCCACCACGCGCGGCAGAGTCGACCTGATCTCGGGCCGGCTCGAGGTCGGAGCCTCGCGCTGTGCGCCGGTCTCGCGACGGCCCGTGCTCGCGCTGGCGACGGTGCGGGTGTCGACGGTGCGGGTGACCGTCGTGCGGGGATCGAAGCGCGTCGCGACATCGTTCCGTTCGCGGTGCGTGACCGTGATGCGGGGGAAGCCGACGCCGCGCGTGTCGGCCTTGCTGCCGATCGGAGTGGTCGGCGTGTCCTGCACGAGCTGGCCGCCGTTCGGCGTGCGGCTGGTCAATGCCCCGGATGCCGTCGCTGCGTCGCCCTTGGCGCTGTTGCCGCTGCTCTCCACGACGTCGTCGCCGAAACTCGACTCGTTCTTGTCGTTGTTGCCATTGTCGTTGTTGCAGTTGTTGTCGTCATCATCGTCGTCGTTGAACACCACGACGATGCTGCTGCCGCAACCGCCCCACGGGTAACCGTAGCTTCCGCAGGAGTTGCCCCAGTAGCCGGAGTTCCACCACGGATTGCAGCCGTAGCCAGACCCGTAGCCGAAGCCGAAACCATAGCCGTAGCCCGACGAGGCGTAGGCCCACGTGTTGTAGTTGGGCGAGGCGTAGTAGCCGCCGTACCAGCCTCCGTACGGATAATGAACGTTGCAGGCGTTTCCGTAAGGCGAATAACCGCAGTAGGGCGCGTTGTACGCGTAGCAGTTGTAGTACGGGTTGGAGTAGCCGTACGAACCGTACGAACCGTACGAGTCATAAGTGTTGTAAGTGTTGTAAGTGTTGTAGATGGCCGTCTCGGCCGCAGTGTCCGCGTACGAGCCGGTGTAGATGTCCTGCACGGCGGGGTCGAGCGGCTGCGGGGCGTACTCGATCTGCGGCTGTGCAGTCGCCGGCGCGGACGTCGTCGCCGGGGTTGGCGCGGGAGCCGGCGCGGGCGCGAGTCGCGTGGCGACCGCATCGAGGATGACCTCGGCGCGCACCTGGGTGTATTCGTCCTGGCCCGCGTCGACTGCGATGCGGATGCGCGTGTAACTCGCATCGCGTGAGCCGTGCGGCTCGACGGCCACCCAGAGGTCCGCGACGCGGATCTGGCCGTTCGTCTCCACGTAGGTCGCGTCCACGTGCACCGGATATTTCAGCTCCGTGAGCACGGCGAGCGTGGCGCTCCAGCTTTCGCCGAGCGCATACGGAAGATCGATCCATGCCTCGCCGGGCGAGAACTGGATGACGCCGAACGGCGCGTGCTCGTCGAGCGGCTGGTCGGCACGCGCTGCAGGCACGGCGAACGCCGCGAGGAACAGCAGGCCGAGAGTCCCGAAGTGGAGCAACGGTTTCATGGCGAGTCTCCAAGGAGCGCGCGCGGCACCAGGCGTCGGCGGATGCCGCGACCCGGTGCGCCGCTTGCGTGCCGGCAGGGGACCATTCTAGCGGACTTTTCCCGCATGTCACGCAATTCGGACGCGCGCGTCCGACTGCGCCCCGGCGAGGCGGCGTGCTGCGATGTCCCGGAGTCGACGACCTGTGCACGCGCCGGGAACCGACGGACGGCTCGCCGGGTTCAGCTGCCGCGCGGCGCCGACCACTCCGGGTGCCAGTCGAGCCCGAGCTTCAGAATGCGCTGGATCAGCCTCGGATAGGTCAATCCGGCGGCCTTTGCGGAGGCGGCGAAGTCCTCCTGAACTTCGATGTTCGGGTTGGGATTGGCCTCGATGACGTAGACCTGGCCGTCCGCCGTGAGACGCAGGTCGAGGCGTGCGTAGCCGGACAGTCCGAGTGCCCGGTAGGTGCGCCGGCAGGTGCGCCGGATGGCCTGGTCGAGCGCGGGCGGCAGGTCCCTGGCCGCCGAGGTCGTGAGGCCGATCTTCTCCTGGTACTTCTTGTCCCACTTCATCTTCGCGGTGGCGATCGGCGCCGTGCTCTCCGGAAGACTCGCGAAGAACATCTCCCAGATCGGGAAGCCGGTCACGCGCTGATTGCCCATCAGCGCGACATAGAGCTCGCGCCCCTCGATGTACTGCTCCGCGATGGCATCGGTGCCGAGTTGCGCATGCACGAACTCGACGCGCTCCTTGAGCTTGGCGGCGTCGTGCACGATCGATGCCTGCGAGATGCCGAGCGAGGCCTCCTCGCTCACGGACTTCACGATGAGCGGATAGGTCAGCCGGCGCGACGGAATCACCTTGCGTCGCACGGGGAACACGCTGAAGCCCGGCACGCGGATGCGATGCCAGGCGAGGATCTGCTTGGTGAGCGCCTTGTCGCGCGCCAGCGTCATGCCGCGCGGGTTGCAACCGGTGTACGGCTTGCGCATCAGCTCGAGAAAGGACACGACGTGCTGGTCGTAGACGGAGACGCCGTCGAACTCCTCGAGCAGGTTGAAGGCGATGTCGGGCTTCCACTCCTCGATGGCCTCGCGGATCACGCCGAGGTCCGACTGCACGCCGAGAGCGCGCGCCTCGTGGCCGAGCTTCTTCAGCGCGCCGAGAATGTCGAGCTCGCACTGCCAGCGTTCGCGCTCCTTTTCAGGTGCGGACGCGGGGTCGGGCGGCGGCACGAGGTCCTTGTGCATGAGCGCGAGAACGCGCAGCGGCTTGACGGCCTTGCCGCGCGCCCGTGCTGCGCCCATCAGCGCGACTCCCTCATGCGCCGGGCGGCAGCGGCGGGGAAGGCAGGTTGCACGGCTCGTCGAGCGACTTCAGGAATTCGATCAGATCGGCGATCTGCGCGGGCGAGAGGCCTGCCGGCTTCAGCTTGTCGGTGCTGAGGTGCGGGTTGGCGAGTCCGCCCCCGGCCATGAGTGTCACCGCCTCTTCGAGCGTCGCCACGCTGCCGTCGTGGAAGTACGGAGCGGCGCGGCTGCTGCCGCACGCGGTCGCCAGAGCGGTGAGTGCCACCGCGGCACCGAACGCAAGGCGGGTGCGCGTCGCAGGATGTCCGCGTGCGGCCCTCTTCATTGCCCACTCCTTGTGCACTGCCGTGCGATGCCCATCGGGCACGCGCACATTAGCAAACGTCGTGACGCGTTCCGCGTGTCGCGAGGCCCGCCGGAGTCCTGCGTCGGGCTGCTACCATGCGCGACATGTCACTCGCCATCCAGCTCGACCTGCTCGAGGCGCGCATCCTGGGCGTGCTCATCGAGAAGGAGTTCACGACCCCCGACCAGTACCCCCTGTCGCTCCACGCGCTGGTGACCGGCTGCAACCAGAAGAGCAACCGGGACCCGGAGATGTCCGTCTCCGAGCATGAGGTCGAACAGGCGATCCTGCGACTGCGCGTGGCGCAGCTCGTGGAGTTCGTGCAGCTGGCTGGACAGCGCGTCGAGAAGTACCGGCAGCGGGCGGGCGGCACGCTGCACCTCGAGCCGCTCGGCCTGGCCGTCCTTTCCGAATTGCTCGTGCGCGGGTCGCAGCAGCCGAACGAGTTGACGCGACGCGTGGAGCGCATGCAGGCGACAGCCACGCCCGAGACGGTGCAGGCTGCGCTGGATGCGCTGGCCCGCAACGGCCTTGTCGTGCAGCAGGCCCGACGTTCGGGCGAGCGTTATCCGCGCTGGGCTCAGCTGCTCGCGCCGGCGCACGGCGTCAGCGCGGCCTCCGGGTCGGCGGGTTCGGCCTCCCGGCCTGATGTCGGGCCGGAGGCGGCCCGCATCGCGGCGGAGATCGCCGCGGGGCACGCTCACGTTCCGGGGAGGGGCGCGATGCACGCGGCGCCTCCGTCGCACGAGGGCGCTTCGGCGCCGGGCGCCGTGGTGCCGACGCTGACCGGGCTGAGGTCCGGCGTCCTGTCGCCGACCGCTTCGCGCGCTTCGGGCGACTCGACCGATCTGGCGATGCGCGTCGGCGCGCTCGAGGCCGAGGTGGCGACGCTTCGCGAACAGCTCCGGCTGCTTGCGGCCCGCCTCGGCGACGCGACAGGGCGGGACTGACGGGTGCGCTGCCGCCGGGCCTCCGCCCTCCGGAGTGGCTACGGCAGGAAGCGCGCGCGCACCGAGGCGTCCGGCACGCGGCAGGCATCCGCGGCGCCGAACCAGCGCAGCCGGCGGCGCGCGACGAAGTCGTAGGCGGCATCACGCAATCTGCGAGGGAACACGCCGGCGCACCGGGCGAGCGCCGACCACGGGCCGCCCGCGTGCCGCGCGATGCGCCGCACCGCGTCACTGCGCAGGTGCAGGGCGCCGTCCTCGAGCAGCACCAGCGTGTCCAGCGCTGCCGGCTTGCCGGGCATCGAGAGCGCCGCGTACGTGGGGCCTTGCAGCGGCGCGAAGCGCAGCACGCCTCGCCGGTCGTGGCGCAGGCACCACTGCACGGCTCGATCGCAGAGCCCGCACGAGCCGTCGTAGAAGAGAATCGGCGCGGTCGGCTCCATCACGCCTGCATGATGGCGAGCGCACCCCGGGGGACTTCGATCTCGCAGGCCGTGCGCTGCTTCACGTCGTCGGCGGTGTGGCCCGGAGCCACCTCCACGAGCAGCAGCGGTCGGCCGGGACGCACGTCCAGCACGCACAGGTCCGTGATGATGCGATGGACGACGCGCACCCCGGTGAGCGGCAGCGTGCAGCGCTCCACGATCTTCGGCTCGTTGCCCCTGGCGCAGTGCTCCATCGTGACCACCACGCGCCGCGCGCCGGCCACGAGGTCCATCGCGCCGCCCATGCCCTTGATCATCTTGCCGGGGATCATCCAGTTGGCCAGGTCGCCGTCGCGCGAGACCTGCATCGCGCCGAGGAAGCACTGGTCGATGTGTCCGCCGCGGATCATCGCGAAGCTGTCCGAGCTGCTGAAATAGCTGCAGCCGGGCGTCTCGCTGATGGTCTGCTTGCCCGCATTGATGAGGTCGGCGTCGACCTCGTCGTCGAACGGGAAGGGCCCGATGCCGAGCATGCCGTTTTCGCTTTGCAGCGTGATGGACATGCCCGCGGGGATGCAGTTGGCGATGAGCGTCGGCAGGCCGATGCCGAGGTTCACGTACTGGCCGTCACGCAGCTCCCGGGCGGCGCGGCGCAGGATCTGTTCGCGCTCAAGCATGCGAGGCCTCCCGCTTGCGTGTGGTGCGCTGTTCGATGCGCTTCTCGTAGCCTTCGCCCAGCACGACGCGCTGCACGAAGATGCCCGGGACGTGCACGTTGTCCGGGTCGAGCGCGCCGACCGGCACGATCTGCTCGACCTCCGCGATGGTGACCTTCGCGGCAGCGGCCATCATCGGGCTGAAGTTGCGCGCGGTCTTGCGGAACACGAGGTTGCCGCTTTCGTCGGCCTTCCATGCCTTGATGAGCGCGAACTCCGCGGTGAGCGCGTGCTCGAGGACGTACTGCCGTCCGCCGAACTCGCGCGTTTCCTTCTTTGGCGAGGCCTTCCTCACGCTTCCGCCGGGGCCGTAGAGCATGGGCAGGCCGCCGTCGCTGACCTGCGTGCCGAAGCCGGTGGGCGTGTAGAAGGCCGGGATGCCGGCGCCGCCCGCGCGGATGCGCTCCGCGAAGGTGCCCTGCGGCACCAGCTCGACCTCGAGCTCGCCGCCGAGGAACTGCTGCTCGAAATTCCTGTTCTCGCCGACGTAGGTGCTGACCATCTTGCGGATCTGCCGCGCGCGCAGCAGCAGTCCGAGGCCGAAGTCGTCGACGCCGCAGTTGTTCGAGATGACGACGAGATCTTTCGTGCCGCGCGCGACGAGCGCGGCGATGAGCTTCTCGGGAATGCCGCACAGGCCGAAGCCGCCCGCCATGAGCGTGGCGCCATCCGGGATGTCGGCGACGGCCAGGCCGGCGTCTGCGCACAGCTTGTTCATCGGGAAGTCTCCAGTCTGGGAGCGCCTCACCGGCGCGCGGCGCCGAGAGGCGCCGTGCCGGCACGCGCATGATCCGTGGTGCGTCCGCTGCGAGCACCCGCCGCCGGGCGCCCGTGGCGCGACACCTTACCGATCAGCGCGCTGCGGCGTCGAAGGCCTGCCAGCGGGTCGTCTCGTGCGACTCGCCAAGTGCGCCGAGCAACGCCAGCCCGGCGCGCGCGAGCTCGCGCGAGCGGGCCTTGTCCTGCAGTTCCTGCGCCAGGGCCATGGCGCGCGTGCACTGGTCTGCCGCGTCCTTGAAGCGCCCGAGTCCCGCGAGGTCGCCGCAGAGGCCGGACAGGGCGGCGAGTTCCGCGTGGCGATCGCGCTCGAGGCGCGCCATGGCGGCGGCCCGCGCGTGCTGCTCGAGCGCCCGCTGGAATTCGGTGGCCCTGGCGAGGTCGTCGGCCAGGCATTGGGCGACCGCGCGCCTCAGTGAAAGCAGTTCGTTGTCCGGCGCCAGGCTCAGCGCGAGGCTGGCCTGTCGCTCGCGGCGCAGGGCCTCGTCCGGGTTTCCGGCAAGGCGTTGGGCCGCCGCGCAGAGGTGGTTGATGCGGGCGGCGTCCTGCGCGATCAGCACGCGCGTCGCCGACGAGTCGCCGGGCGGAAGGGCGGCGGGATCGTTGGGCAGCGGGGCCAGCCAGCTCAGTGCGGCGGCGGCCTGGCCGGCCCGGATGGCTTCGCTGGCCAGTTCGAGGCGAGCCTCCATGGCGCCCCGGGTGTCGTGCAGCCCATCGAACATCGCGAGCGCCTCGGTCAAGGCGCCGACGTCGCCGTCGAGGCGTCCGATCAGCAGCAGTGCGCGGGCGCTCGCTGCGGGATGCGCGGCGCGCCTGGCGGTGGCGAGCGCGGTGCGGGCCTCCTGCCGGGCGGCCTCGCGCGCGGCGTTGGGACCGTCGGGAGGCGGGTCGGCCGGATCGGGTGCCGGGGCCGCAAAGACCCGCGCGGCCTGCGCTTCGGCTCGCGCGACCTGGGCTTCGGCAAGCTGCGCTTCCCAGCCTTTCGCGGCAGGCGTCGGCGGCATCGACGGGCCGGAACAGCCTGCAAACAGCAGCGTGGCGGCCGCGGCCCATCGGAACGGCCAGCCTCGATTCCGGCGGCGAAACCGCTCGCAGCACGTGCCCGGCTCGCGGTCTTCATGGGCTCCGGGGCACCGGCCGAGCGAGTCCGCCGTCGCGGGACAGGTCGCCTGTCGAGAGGTGCCGGAGTGCATGGAAATCTTGTGCCGTCCGAAATTCCTTTTGGCAACCACCGTTCGTTGGGCGACAATACTCCCCGGAAAGTGGCTGGAGGCTCACGGCGCAAGGCGCGGAGTCGCTGGCCTATCGGTCGCAGGCCTCGCCGCGACCCCGCCTCGAGATCCATCGGGGCGCCCGGACGTGATCGTCGCGCCCGGATTCCTGCACTTTGCACCGCCGTCGCCGTGACGGTCGAGCCGCCCCGAGCCTGCACGCTGCAGGCTTCCGGTGGCCCGCCTTGCGACGAGGCGCCTGGGCCCTGCGAGGAGGCCCCCTCCGGAGACAGTCGTTTTGAACCAGGAACAGATCAAGCAGCGTTCCCGCCGTGGTCGCCGTCGTCGGGGTCGCGGAGGCCGGCCCGGTGGTGGCGGCCCCCCGTGGCAACAGGGCGGCCATGGCCAGCCCCAGTCGCAGAACCGAGCCGAGGACGTGCCTTTCGGGCCGCAGCAGCGGATCGAAGCCAACGGCGTGCTCGAGCTGATGCCCGATGGGCAGGGCTGGTTGCGAAGCATCCAGACCAGCTACGTCCCCGAGGAGACCGATCCGTATCTTCCGGCCTCCCTCACGCGCTCCTTGAACCTGCGCCCGGGCACCGAAATCGTGGCGTGGACCGAGCGAGTCCGCGGCAAATCAACGGTGGTCGATGTGAGGACGGTGGACGGACTGACCCCCGAGGCCGCCAACGCTCTGCCGATCTTCAAGCAGCTCACGTCGATCGACCCGACCGAGAGCTTCGTGCTCGAGGGTGGCGAGCCGGTGGAGGGCGACAACGGCGCCACGCAGAACATGCGCGTGCTCGACCTGATCACGCCCATCGGGAAGGGCCAGCGCGGCCTGATCACGGCGCCGCCGCGCTCCGGCAAGACCATTCTGCTGCAGCAGATCGCCAACCGCATCAGCCTGGCCTACCCCGACACGCACCTCATCGTGCTGCTCGTGGACGAGCGCCCCGAAGAGGCCACGCACTTCCGTCGCAACGTGAACGGCGAGGTCATTGCGTCCACCAACGACGAGGTGGCCGACCGGCACACGCGCGTGACCGAACTGACCATCGAGCGCGCCAAGCGGCTCGTGGAGGCCGGTCGCGACGTCTTCATTGTCATGGATTCGCTGACGCGACTCGGGCGCGCCTACAACTCGACCATCCGCAACAGCGGCCGCACGTTGTCGGGCGGCGTGGACAGCCGCACGCTCGAGAAGCCGAAGGCCTTCTTCGGCGCGGCTCGCAAGGTCGAGAACGGCGGCTCGCTGACCATCATGGCCACCGCGCTGATCGAGACCGGAAGCCGGATGGATGACGTGATCTTCGAGGAGTTCAAGGGCACCGGCAACATGGAGCTGGTGCTGTCGCGCGAACTGGCCGAGCGGCGCATCTGGCCGGCCATCGACATCAACCGTTCCGGCACGCGCAAGGAAGAGTTGCTGCTCCCGGCCGACGTCTATCGCAAGGTGGTATTGTTGCGCCGGGTCATGTCGCAGATGCATCCCGTGGAGGCTATGCAACTCCTCATGGCCAAGGTCCGCGACACGCGAACCAACGAGCAGTTCCTGGCGGCGTTCGACAAGCGCGAGAAGTGATTCGCGCGGAGCTGCCGTCCAAGGGCTGACGCGGCGCCGTTGCGCGGTGTCGCGTTCCAGGTGGTGGCAGTTCGGGTCGGAAGCGGAGAGGTCGCCATGGCAACTCCCGACCGTCTCGGTGACTTTCAGATCATCGAGGAGATCGGACGAGGCGGATTCGGTGTCGTCTATCGGGCGCGCCAGCTGAGTCTCGATCGCCCCGTGGCGGTCAAGGTCCTCTTTCGCCAGCTCATCCACACGCAGGACCAGATCTCGCGCTTCGAGCGCGAGGCACGGGCCGCCGCGCGCCTCGACCATCCGGCCATCGTCTCGGTCTATGCCTGGGGGCAGGACAAGGACGACTTCTACATCGCGCAGCGCCTCGTGGGCCACGGGCGCACGCTGGCCGACGAGATCGCCTCGCTGAAGACGCTCGGCTCGCCGCCCAAGGGCCATTTCCGTCGCGTGGCCGAGGTGATCGCACGCATCGCGGAGGGCCTGCAGCAGGCGCACGACCGCGGCATCGTGCACCGCGACGTGAAACCATCGAACATCCTGCTCGACGAGAACGACCAGCCCTGCCTCGGTGATTTCGGGCTGGCCAAGATGGAAGGCGGCGCGCTCGACATCTCGCGCACCGGCGACTTCGCAGGCTCGCCCTACTTCATGTCTCCCGAGCAGGCGGACAGCCGGCGCGGCGCGGTGGACCACCGCTCGGACGTCTACTCGCTCGGCGTGACGATGTACGAACTGCTCACGCTCACGCAGCCCTTCAAGGGCGAGACGCCGCACGAGATCGTGCGCAAGATCCTGGGCGAGGATCCGCGCCGGCCCCGCCGCTTCGAGTCGCGCGTGCCGCCGGACCTCGACACCATCTGCCTGCATGCGATGGAGAAGAACCCGGCGCTCCGCTACCCGTCGGCGCTGGAGTTCGCGCACGACCTGACTGCGTTCCTCGACGGCGAGCCGATCTCCGCAGAGCCCATCGGTCTGCTGCGTCGGGCGCTGCGTTCGGCGCGCCGTCATCGCGAGCCCGTGGCCTGGGGTCTGCTCCTCGCGCTGCTGATCGGTGGAGGCACCTGGGCCGCCGGCATGCTGAGCACCAAGAAGGAGCAGACGCAGCAAGTCGACAGCGCAAAGGCCGAATCCATGGTGCAGCGCAAGCACGTGGAAGAAATCGGCCAGATCCAGGACACCTTCAACGAGAAGATCCAGGCCGCCGCGGCGCAGCAGGACCCGGCCAGGATCACCGAGCTGGTGCAGCAGCAGCAGCTGACCACGTCGATGATCAACGAGAACTACGCCTGGGTGTGGGGACAGCTCGCGCAACTGGGCGACACCGAATCGCTCAAGTCCTTCGCCGCGGGCGTGGCCACCGGAGGTCTCTACGGCGGGCTGCAGAGCCTCCAGCAGGTGCTGGTGTCGCGCAAGGCGGTTCAGGAACGCGACACGCTCATGGGCGAGGTCAACCGCCGCATGAGCGTCATCGCTTCACACCTGCTCGCACAGGGCGACCGCGGGGCCGTGCCGGTCGCGGCCGTCGTCGACCCGCCGGCATTGCTCGTGCCGGTGAGCGGCGACCTCTACCTGCTCATCCGCGGGCAGGCCGTCCTGCTGCCGGGCAAGTCGGCGGAGACGCCCGCCGCAACGGCGCCAACGCCGTCAGCGCCGTCAACGCTGACCACGCCGTCGGCAGGGCCGACCACGCCGTAGGCGGGGCCGACCGCACGCGAGCAGCGCAGGCTCGCGCCTACTTCTTCTTCCGCATCTCCTCGACTTCCTTGACGATCGTCTCGCTCACCGAGGCCGGCACGACGGCGTAGCCTGCGGGCTCCATCGAATAGGTGCCGCGGCCCTGGGTCATGCCGCGCAGGCGGCTGCTGTAGTTGAACATCTCGGCGATCGGCACCGTGCCGGTGATCACCTTGAGGTGCATGCGGTCCGCGATCTCCTCGATGTTCGCGCGGCGGCTGTTGAGGTCGCCGATCACGTCACCGAGGTTGAGCTCCGGCACCAGCACTTCGATCTTCATGATCGGTTCGAGGAACTGATTGTTGCCGTCGGCCGCCATGCGGAACGACAGGCGGCCGGCCTCCTGGAAGGCCATGTCGCTGGAGTCCACGTCGTGGTACTTGCCGTCGTAAAGCGAAGCCTTGAAGCCCACGAACGGGAAGGGGTACTGAGCGCCCTTCTTGCACTGGGCCATGATGCCCTTCTCGACCGACGGGATGTACTCGCGCGGGATCGTGCCACCCTTGATGTCGTCGGCGAACTCGACCTCCTGCGTGCCGGGGGTCGGCGTGAACTCGACGCGAGCGACGGCGAACTGGCCGTGGCCGCCCGTCTGCTTGACGTGCTTGGCCTCGACCTTGACGGCCTTGGCGAAGGTCTGTCGGTAGGCGACGCGCGGCTTGCCGCACGTGGCCGCGACCTTGAAGTCGCGCGTGATGCGGTGACGCAGCACCTCGAGGTGCAGCTCGCCCATGCCCGCGATGATCGTCTCGCCGGTTTCTTCGTCGGTGAAGTACTGGAAGGTCGGGTCTTCCTTGGCGAGCAGCGCGAGCACGTGGGACAACTTGTCGCGGTCGCCCTTGGTGGTGGGCTCGATGGACATCGAGATCACGGTCTCGGGGAAGTCCACCGACTCCAGCGTGACGACCTTGTTCTCGTCGGAGAGCGTGTCGCCGGTGTGCGTGTCCTTGAGGCCGACGGCCGCGATGATGTCGCCGGCCTCGCAGCCTTCGATCGGCTCGCGGGTGGCGGCGTGCATGCGGAAGAGGCGCCCGAGGCGCTCGCGCTTGCCGCTGCGCGTGTTCAGGAACTGGTCGCCCGCATTGGCCTTGCCCGAGTAGATGCGGATGAAGGTCAGGTCGCCGTTCGGGTCGAAGACCGTCTTGAAGGCGAGCGCGGAGAACGGCTCGTCGTTGTCGCAGAGGCGCTCGACGGGCTGGTCGCGGTCGTCGGTGCCCTTCACGGGCGGCATGTCGGTCGGGCAGGGCAGGTAGGCGCAGACGCAGTCGAGCATGGCCTGCACGCCCTTGTTGCGCAGTGCGGCGCCGCACAGCACCACGAGCAGCTTGCCCTCGAAGGTGCCTTTGCGAAGCGCGGCCACGATCTCGTCGGGCTTGATCTGGGACTCGTCCTCGAGGAAGCGCTCGAGCAGGGTGTCATCCACCATGCAGGCGGCCTCGACCATCTCGTGGTGGGCCCGCTTCGCGGCGTCGACCATGTCGGCCGGGATCTCGGTCTCGGCGAACTTCGTGTCGTCGCCGTCGACGCCGAAGAGGCGCGCCTTCATCTCGACGAGGTGGATGTTGCCGCGGTACTCGCCCTCCGCACCGATCGGGAGCATGATCGGCACCGGGTGCACGCCGAGGCGCTTCTTCATGCTCTCGACGCAGAAGTTGAAATTCGCGCCGGTGCGGTCGAGCTTGTTGACGAACGCGATGCGCGGCACGTTGTACTTGTTGGCCTGGCGCCAGACCGTCTCGGACTGCGCTTCGACGCCCGCCACGCCGTCGAACACGCCGACCGCGCCGTCCAGCACGCGCAGGCTGCGCTCGACCTCGGCCGTGAAGTCCACGTGGCCGGGGGTGTCGATCAGGTTGATGGCGTACTTGCCCCAGACGCAGCTCGTCGCGGCCGACGTGATCGTGATGCCGCGCTCGCGCTCCTCCTGCAGGTGGTCCATGACCGCCTCGCCGTCGTGCACCTCGCCGATCTTGCGGCTGCGCCCCGTGTAGAAAAGGATGCGCTCGCTGACCGTGGTCTTGCCGGCATCGATGTGGGCGATGATGCCGATGTTGCGCAGGTAGGTCAGCTTCTGCGACTTGGGCTTCTTGCTCGGGGCGGTCGTGGCGTTGCTCATGGCAGGTCTCGTCTTGGTCCCGCTGTCGGGACCGGGTCGGGAAGTGTGCGCCGGACAGAGGGCCGTCGCGTGACGACGCCTGCCGGAGCATGGAAAGTTTCGGGCAGAGATGGAAACTGCCAATTCAACCAGAGAAGCGACAATTGATCAAGGTTGCGGGGGCACCGCGACGGCCGCCTGCCGGGCTAGCATGACCGGATGCAGTTCCGTCTGTGGCACATCCTCCTCCTCATGGCGCTCATCCTTCTGGCGGGCATGCTGTCGATCCAGCAGCTGGAGGCGCACGTCGGGCGGACCACGGTGCCGGGGCTCGTGATCCTGGATGTCCCGGGCCTGGACGCCTCCGCGGCCGAGGCCGCGGTCCGCCGCTGGCCCGGAGCGCTCCTCCAGTGGGCGCCGGCCGATGAGGAGCCGCTGGCGCCCTTCGGCCCGGACCAGGTGCGCGCGCTCCGATCGCGCGGCCATGCCAGCGCACTGCTCCAGCCGCGCCGGTCCGCGTCCGCCGCCGATGGGGGCGCCCCCGGCGGCCCGGCAGCGATCGAAGCGCCTTCCCCCGGCGCCACGCCCGGCGACTCCGATCCCGACGAAAGCCTGCACCGGGCGTGGGGCGTGCTGATCCGGGATGTCGACGTGGAGCAGGCCTCGGCCACCGTCGCCGACTTCGTGCGCGGCTGCGACGGCGTACGCCCCTTCGTGGTCGGCCTGCAGCTTCAGGAACCGACGGTGGGTGAACTCCTCGCCGTGGTGGCCCGGCAGGTGGACGCCGCGGAGAGCCTGCCGGGATTCCGGCGCACGACGGTGCTCGTGCTCGGCGGGCGCGAGCCGCAGTCGCAGCGCCGTCTCGTGGTGCGCGTGGACCGAGGCAACATCGGCCGCTTCCCGCCGCCCGGACTGAAGGACCTGCTGGCCTCCACGCGATGACGCGCCTGCTGCTGATTCCGTCGGCGCTCGAGGTCGATCGGCTGATGCCCGGGGCGCGCGACCTGCCGCCCGGCGCCGAGCTGCTTGCGTGCGGCGTCGGCTTGCTGCGCGCCGGGCTGCTCACGGCTGAACGGCTCGCTCGCGGAGACGTGCGCGACGTGCTGCTCGTCGGTGTTGCCGGCACGCGCGACCCGGCCCTCGCGCCTGTCGGCACGCTGGTCGTGGGAAGCGCCGTGCGCAACGAGGCCATCGGTGCGGGGCACGGTGCAAGCTTCCTGTCGCTCGGCGAGATGCGCCTGCAGCGCGAACTGATCGACCAGGATCTGCTGCCGCTGGCCGCACTGCCGATCCCTGCCGCCGTCGTGTGCTCCACCGCGACGGACGTCGCGCCCTCCACTGCGAACGGCCATGCGAATCGCGCTGTACACGGCGCCGTGCAAGGCGTGCTTGGGAGCGTGGCTGCGGCCAGCGCTTCCGCGGCCGACGCAGCTGCGTGGCGCGCGCGGCACCCCGAGGTGCTCGCGGAGGACATGGAGAGCTGGGCCGTCGCGGTCGCGTGCGCTCGCGCGGGCGTGCCGCTGGCCTGCGTCCGCGCGATCAGCAATGTGGCCGGTCAGCGCGACATGGCGGCCTGGGACCTCGACGGCGCGAGCGCCGCGCTGCTCGCCGTGCTGCCGGCGCTGCTCGCGTCGCCGCCGTTGTTCCCGCCGGGATTGCCGCGATGAGCGCGCCGCCTCCGCTGCGCGTCGGGCTTTCGACCTGCCCGAACGACACCTTCCTCTTCCACGGGCTGCTCACCGGCGCCGTCGACATGCGTGGCCTGTCGCTGCGCTTCGAGCTGGCCGACGTGCAGGATCTGAACGAGGCGCTGGCGGCCGGCTCGCTGGAGGTCGGCAAGGCCAGTTTCGCGACGGCGCTCTCGCTTGCGGGGCGTTTCGGCGTGCTGCGCGTCGGCTCGGCACTCGGCTTCGGCGTCGGGCCGGTGCTGCTCGCGCGGCCCGGGCTGCACGGTCCGCCGCGCAGCGTGCTCTGTCCCGGCGATGGCACGACGGCCACGCTGCTGCTGCGCTGCCTGCACCCGGAGTTCTTCGAACGACCCGCGCCGTCGGGCCTGCCTTCCGTGTCGGCCTCCGCCATCGTGAGGCAGGTGCGCTTCGACGCGATCATGCCGGCTCTGGCGCGTGGCGAGGCCGACGCGGGTGTGGCCATCCATGAGGGGCGCTTCACCTACGAGGCCTGCGGCTTGTCGCTGCTCGAGGATCTCGGCGCGAGCTGGGAGGCACTCACCGGCGGGCCGGTGCCGCTGGGCGGGTTGCTGGCGCGGCGCGACCTGGCTGACGCCTTCGGCGCCGATGTCCACGCACGCCTTTGCGCGGCGCTGCGCGACTCGCTGGCCCATGCGCGTTCGCATCCCGCCGAAGCGCTGCTCACGATGCGCCGCCACGCGCAGGAACTGGACGACGCGGTGCTGCAACAGCACGTGGAGCTCTATGTGAACGCGCACACGGCCGACCTCGGCGACCTCGGCGCGCGCGCGCTGGCCGAACTCGCGCGGCGGGCGACGCGGGTGGCGACCGGCAGGCAGGACGCACAACTCGTCGTCCTCGGTTGAGACCAGCGCGCCTCTCGAAGGAGTTTCCCGATGACCTCTCCGACTCGCGACCGAAGCACGAGCGATGACGCCGTGGCCGCCCGCTGGTTGCTTGCACCCGGCGTGCCCGGCGCGATGGGTGCGCTCATGGACGAATATGCGCGCGCCGCGGAGGCCTTCTGCGACGTGGTGGAGCTGCTGGACGCGCCCTCATGGGCCGTCGAGCGCGAAGGCCCCGACGCGAACACGCGTTCGCCGCGCGCCGTCTGCGCGCATGTCTGTGCCGCCGCGCGACGCTACGCCGACTACATCCGCAAGGCGCGCGGCCTGCCTTTCATCGAGGCCTTTGTGCTGCCGCCGGGTGTGCCGGCCGCACCGCACGACGTGCGCCCGCTGCTGCGCGATGCGTTGCAATACACGGAAGGCGCACTGGACGGACTGCACGGAGCGGACGAGGAGACGATCGGACGCATCACCTTCCAGGTGCGCTGGGGCCCGACCTACGACCCCGACATGCTGCTCGAGCATGCCGTCATGCACCTGTGGCGGCACCGGCGCCAACTGCTCCGCTGGTGAGGTCGTGACGCCGGCCACGGCGCCGGCCACGGCGCCGGTGGAGCGCGCCGGTGGAGCGCGCCCGCGCGCTCAGCCGGAGTTGACCCAGGCGGCGATCTCGTCGGCGATCTGCTGCGGCGACTTGCCGGTGGTGAGCACGGCGTGGTCCGCGAGTCCGTACTTCGGCTCGCGTGCGGCGAGGATCGCCTTCAGTTCGTTCATCGCCTTGGGATTGCCGCGCATGGGGCGCAGGTCACCCTGATCGACGACGCGCTGGAAGTGTTCATCGGGCGCTGCCTTCAGCCACACGGTGCGGCAGGTGGTGCGCAGGCGCTGGAAGGTGTCGTCGTCGTTGACGATGGAGCCGCCGGTGGCGAGCACGCCGCTGCCGTGCGCCGCGAGCCAGTCCTCGAGCGCGCCGCGCTGCTGCTCGCGATAGAAGCGCTCGCCGTGGATTTCGAAGATCGCCGAGAGGCGCAGGCCCGCGCGGTCCTCGACGAGCTGGTCGAGTTCGAAGAAGGGGACCTCGAGCACATGCGCGAGCACCTTGCCCACGGTGGTCTTGCCCGCGCCGCGCAGGCCGAGCAGCGACACGCGCAACTCGGGCGCGCGTCCGAGGTCGATGTCGCAGAGGTCGCGCAGCGGGATCTTGAGGGCGACGGAGAGCCCCGCAAGCTTGAGCAGGGAGAGATTGGCCTGGCCGGCCTCCGCCATGGAGAGGTAGCGGCGCGAGAGGCCGGCGCGCCTGGCCAGCTCGCCGAGCGCGAGACCGCTCTCCTCGCGTGCCTTGCAGAGCCGCCGACCGATTTCGTCGAGGATGTGTTCTGGTCGCATTCGGGCAACATACTGCGCCGCTTGCGCTTGTCAATGCACTATGATGCAATATTTCCTCGCAAGCTTGTCCGCACCCCGCACAGGAAGACCCGTTGAGCGAGCACCTGCCCTTCGATGTCCGGCCTGCCGAGTTCATCCACTGGCGCCTCTCCGTGGAGGGCGACATCGCCCGCCTGCTCATGGCGGTGCAGGAAGACCGCGGCCTCAAGAACGACTACGTCCTGAAGCTCAACAGCTACGACCTTGGCGTGGACATCGAGCTCGCCGCAGCGATCAACCACCTGCGCTTCGCGCATCCGGAGGTGCGCTGCCTCGTGCTGAGCGGCGCGCTCGAACGGGTCTTCTGCTCCGGCGCCAACATCATGATGCTTCGGCAGAGCAGCCACGCCTTCAAGGTGAACTTCTGCAAGTACACCAACGAGACGCGCCTCTACCTGGAGGACGCGAGCTCGCACTCGGGCCTCAAGACGCTGGCCGCGCTGAACGGCACCGCGAGCGGCGGCGGCTACGAGCTGGCTCTCGCCGCGGACCGCATCCTGCTCGTCGATGACCGCAGCAGCGCGGTCTCGCTGCCCGAGCTGCCGCTGCTGGGCGTGCTGCCGGGTACCGGCGGCCTGACGCGCGTCGTCGACAAGCGCAAGGTGCGCCGCGACCGCGCGGACGTCTTCAACACCGTGGCCGAGGGCATCAAGGGCAAGCGCGCCGTGGACTGGAATCTGGTGGACGCGATCGCGCCTCTCTCGCGCTTCGACGAGATCGTCGCGCAGACCGCCCGCCAGATGGCGGACCAGTCGTCGCCGGTGCCTGCCGGCCAGGGCGTGGACCTGCCGCGCATCGCGCCGAACTTCCACAAGGACTCCATCGAGTACGGTCACGTGCGCGTGGCTCTCGACCGCGCGGCACGCGTGGCGGCCATCACGCTCACGGTCCCGGCTGTCGGCGCCGCGGCGCCGAAGACCGCGGCCGAGGCGCACAAGGCCGGCGGCGCCTGGTGGCCGCTCGCGATGTTCCGCGAGCTGGACGACGCCCTGCTGCACCTGCGCCTCGAAGAGCTGGACATCGGCACGATCACGCTGCACACGCGCGGCAATCCGCAGGACGTCTTCGCGGCCGACGCGCTGCTGCATGCGGCCGGCGCCGCGGATGCCGCGGCCAACGATGGACGCGCGCCCGCCGCCGATGCGGCCCACACGTGGTTCGTGCGCGAGACCCGGCTGCTCATCGCACGCGTGCTGCGCCGCCTCGACCTCACCGCGCGCAGCCTGTTCGCGGTGGTGGACGAGGAGAGCTGCTTTGCCGGCACGCTGCTCGAACTGGCCCTTGCCGCCGACCGCACCTACGTGCTCAACGACGAGTCGGCGCCCATCGCGATGGGCGTGTCCCCGCAGAACGGCGGCAGCTACCTCATGAGCAACGGCATCACGCGGCTGCAGACGCGCTTCCTCGGAACGCCCGCCCGCGTCGGCGAGATCCTCGAGGAGCCGGGCCTGTTCGATGCCGAGCGCGCCGACGAGCTTGGCCTCGCGACCGCCGCGCCCGACGCGATCGACTGGGAGGACGAGCTGCGCCTCGCGCTCGAGGAACGCTCCACGTTCTCGCCGGACGCTCTCACCGGCCTGGAAGCCAACCTGCGCTTTGCCGGCCCCGAAACGATGGAAACCAAGATCTTCGGCCGGCTCTCGGCGTGGCAGAACTGGATCTTCCAGCGGCCCAATGCCATCGGTGAGCGCGGTGCCCTCAAGTGCTACGGCACACCCAATCGGCCAACCTTCGACTGGACGCGGACATGAGCATGATCGACTACCACGAGAGCAAGATTCCCAACAACGTCGACCTCTCGGGCGACAAGCGGCTGCAGCGTGCGCTGGAGCAGTGGCTCCCCAAGTACCTGCAGTGGTGGCACGAGATGGGCCCCACGGACTTCGAGACGAAGGACGTGTACCTGCGCACCGCCATCTCGGTGGACAGCGAGGGCTGGGCGCAGTTCGGGCACGTGAAGATGCCCGACTACCGCTGGGGCATCTTCCTCGCGGAGCCGGAGAAGGACCGCCTGATCGGCTTCGGCGACCACATGGGCGAGCCCGTGTGGCAGCAGGTGCCCGGCGAGTACCGCAACTGGCTGCGCCGCATCATCGTGACGCAGGCCGACACCGAGCCCGCCAGCGTGGAGCAGCAGCGCCTGCTCGCGCACACGGCGCCGTCGCTCTACGACATGCGCAATCTCTTCCAGGTGAACGTCGAGGAAGGCCGCCACCTCTGGGCGATGGTCTACCTGCTGCAGACCTACTTCGGGAAAGACGGCCGCGAGGAGGCGGAGGAATTGCTCGAGCGCCGCAGCGGCAACCCGGACCACCCGCGCATCCTCGGCACCTTCAACGAGCCGATCACCGACTGGCTCTCCTTCTTCTGCTTCACGATGTTCACGGACCGTGACGGCAAGTTCCAGCTGCTCTCGCTGGCGGAGTCGGGCTTCGATCCGCTCGCGCGCACCTGCCGCTTCATGCTCACCGAGGAGGCGCACCACATGTTCGTCGGTCAGACGGGCATGGGCCGCGTCGTGCAGCGCTGCGCCGAGCTCATGAAGGAGCATCCGGGACGGAGCCCGCGCGATGCCGGTGCGATCGATCTCGCCACGCTGCAGAAGTACATCAACTTCTGGGCGGCGAGCAGCACCGACCTGTACGGCGCCGAGGTCTCCAGCAACTCGGCCAATTTCTTCGGCAGCAGCCTCAAGGGCCGCGCGTGGGAGATGAAGAAGCACACGGAGCACACCGCGCGCGACCAGGTGAAGTCGCTCGAGAGCTGGGATGGCCAGCGCCTCTCGATGCAGGACGTGCCGATGCGCAACGCGCTCAACGAAGTGCTGCGCGAGGAGTTCATCGAGGACAACCAGAAGGGCGTGGACTACTGGAACCGCATCCTCATCGAGCAAGGGCTCGAGGATCGCCTGCGCCTGCCGCACCGCCGCTTCAACCGCAGCATCGGCATGTATGCCGACCATCGCTTCGACGTGGACGGCAATCCGATGACCGAGTACGACTGGCAGATGCGCAAGGACGAGTGGTTGCCCTCGATCGAGGACCGCGCCTACGTGCAGAGCCTCATGAAGCCGGTCACCGCGCCGGGCAAGGTCGCCGGCTGGATCGCCCCGCCGCCCAAGGGCATCAACGGCCAGTCGATCGACTACGAGTACGTGCGGCTCTAGCCGCGCGTGGACGTCGACATCTCCCTGCGCGCGGCGGCAGCCGCGCGCCGCGCGAGCGGCAGCAGCAGGAGTGCGAGCACGGCTGCGCCGGCTCCGAGGAGCAGCGCGGCGCGCGGGCCCGAGGCGTCCCACAACCAGCCGGCGGCGACGCTGCCGACCAGCGACGCGAGGCCTGTCACCATCGCGGCCATGCCGAGCAGCGCGCCGCGCCGCGCGGGTGCGGCGATGTCCGTGAGCAGCGCCTTGCTGACGCCGTCCACGAGCGCGAGGTGCGCGCCGTAGACCGCGAGCAGGCACCACGCGGCGAGCGACGACTCGCTGCCCGCGTCGTCCGCGAAGGCGAAGGCGACGTAGACCGCGGCGTACAACGCCCAGCCGAGCGAGAGCGGCAACCAGCGGCCGACGCGGTCGCTGAGCCTGCCGACCGGATAGGCGAGGAGAGCGTAGACGAGATTCGCGCCGGTCCACGCGAGCACCACGGCCTGCGGCGAGAGGCCAAGCCCCGACGCGCGCAGCAGCAGGAAGGCGTCGCTGCTGTTGGCCACCGCGAACACGGCCAGCACCGCAAGCGTGACCGCGAACGCACGTCGGCTCACCGCGCTGTCCGCCGGCCACGCAGCAACGACTGAGCCAGCCGCCGCTGCCGGTCGCGCTGCTGCGGCGACGGCCGTCGGGCCGTGCGCCGGAGTCATGGCGCCGACAGGCGGCGCCTCGCGCAGCAGCCACGTCAGCGCGAAGGCCGCGATGCCGAGCGTGGCGGCCACACCAAAGATCAGGCGCAGCACGGAGGCCGGCGCGGTGCCGTCGTCGGTGAGCAGCATCAGCAGCCCCGCGGAGAGCAGACCGCCGACGCAGGCGCCTGCCGTGTCCATCGCGCGGTGAAAGCCGAAGGCGCGGCCGCGCATGGCGGCGGGCGTCGCGTCGGCGATGAGTGCGTCGCGCGGGCTGCCGCGCAGGCCCTTGCCGACGCGATCCACCAGCCGGCCCGCGAGCACGACGGGCCAGCCTGTCGCCAGTGCGATGAGCGCCTTGCCGACGACGGGCAGGCCGTAGCCCCAGCGCACGGCAGGCAGGCGGCGCCGCGTGCGATCGCTGCTGCGCCCGGACCAGAACGCGAGCACCGCGATGAGCACGGCTGCGAGTCCTTCGATGAGCCCGAGCGTCGTGGCGGGCGCGTGCAGCGCGCCAACCACGAAAAGCGGCAGCAGCGGATACGCCATCTCCGACGAGATGTCCGCGAAGAAGGACACCCAGCCCAGCACGCGCACGGCGCGCGGCAGGCGGTCGGCGCGTGGCGGGTCCGGACTTGCGGAGGGCGGGAGTGCGTGGGGCTCTTCGCCGGTCATCATGTTGCACAGGCTACGCCGCGCGGTGGCCTTGTTCGCTATCCTCCGGCGCATGGTGCGGATGTCGGAGCGCGAGTTCGACAAGGAGCTGCAGGCGGCGATCGCGTCGCTGCCGGACGTGTTCCGCGAGGTGCTCGACTTCGTGCCGGTGGTGGTGGACCCGTGGCCGAGCGACGAGCTGCTGGACACCGTGGGCGACGACGGCGAGGCAGACGACCTCATGGGCCTCTTCGTCGGCCCGCCGATGGCGCAGTGGAACAGCACCGACGCGCCGCCCGAGACGGCGGTGATCTACATTTTCCAGGGCCCGCTCGAGGACTCCTGCGACACGCGCCAGGAACTGCGCGAGCAGATCCGCATCACGCTGTTCCACGAGCTGGGCCACTGCCTGGGCTTCGACGAGGACGGGCTGGACCGCATCGGGCTGGGCTGAAGCGACGCGGCGGTCGCCGTGCGTGATCCGGAGGAGCGAAGCACGTCGTGCGCGAACGCCTCTGCGCATCGCGGGAGGGTCAGGCCTTCGGCTCCCGCCGCGGCAGCGCGTCGAAGTCGTGCGCGCCCGGCTTGCCGAGCCACGTCTCCCAGAGCGGGATGATGCACAGCAGCGCGAAGCTCAGCAGCATCACGCTGCCCGACGCGATCATCAGCGGGGCGAGCGTGGCCTGTGAACGGATCGCGAAGGGCAGCAGGAAGGTGGCGAAGAACGAGAGGAAGGCGCCGGCGTTGATCGCGAGCTTCAGCTTGTCGGGCAGGCGCGTGAGGTGCAGCAGGTGCCCGAGGATGAAGAGCACGATGGGCACGGTGAAGAGGTGCGGATGCACGATGTCGATGAGCTGCCGCCGCGAGAGGCCTTCGACGCTGGCGATGCCTTCCGCCGTGCCACCCAGCGGGTCGCGGAACGGGTCGGCCTCCGGGCTTCCCGCGCCGCTGCCGGGAGCGCTGCCCGCGATGTAGAGGCTGGCGCCCTCCGACGACCAGCTCGCGCGGTCCGTGTACTTGAGCGTGGCCACCCAGACGCCGCCGGCCACGCTCAGGATGTAGAGCGAGAGCAGCACCTTCATCAGCGGATGGAAGCGCGAGAGGTGCAGGCGTTGTCGCGTGAGGTAATGCATCAGCTGGACATCATGCCGCAGCGGGCTTTCCGGTGTCGCTGCCGACTACGGGCGGCGATCCTTGTCCGCTCCCGCTGGCGCTCCCGCTGGCGCTGGCGCTGGCGCTGGCGCGGGCCACGCCTCGACCGCCGCGTCGGCGTGCGCGACGAATGCGCCGCGGGCTCCTGGCACGGCGGGCAGCGCGGGGCCGCTCACGAGCAGCGCCGTCGAAAGTGCGTCGGCGCCGGCCGCGTGTTCGCATTGCACCCATGCGAGTCGGCCGGCTTCGACCGGCACGCCGCTTTCCGGATCGATCACGTGTCCGCGGCGTACAGGAACGTCGGCGTCACCGGAAGCGCTGCCCTCCGCGCCGGCAGTCGGCACGTCGTCGAACACCGAGAAGCCGCCGCCACTCACCGAGAGGGCTCCCTGCACCAGCGACACGAGTTCCTCCGTACGGCCGCTGCCGTCGTGGACGACCGGCACGCTCCAACCAGGCTCGCCCGGCGGCGCGTCGAGCGCGAGGAGCGTGCTGCGGAAGGAGAGCAGCGCGCTGCGCACGCCGCGCGCGCGCAGCACCTCCGCCGCGCGATCGAGCGCCCAGCCCTTGCCCGAGCCGCCGGGGTCCAGGGTCAGGTCGTCCGTGTCGCGGCGTGCGGTGCCGGCCGCTTCATCCAGGTGCAGATGCGTCCAGCCGCTGTTTGCGAGCGCATGCGCGAGCCGGTCGGGCGTGGGCCGTGAGGGAGCCTGCGTGCGCAGGCCCCACGCGGCGACGAGCGCGCCCACCGAGGGATCGAAGGCGCCGCCGGTGAGCTCGTGCCAGTGCGCGCTGTCCGCGAGCCACGCCTCGAGGTCGGGGTCGAGCGGCTGCGCCTCGCCGACGGGTGCTGCGTTGAGACGCGAGAGCGGCGTGTCCGGCCGCCAGTCGGAAAGCACGGCGTCCCAGCGAGCGATCTCGTCGAGCGCAGCGCGCAGCGCGGCTTCGAGCGTCGGCTCGGCGGCTGCATCGGTCGCGAGCGCGCTGCTCACGGAGGGCGTCGCGCTCGTCGCGCTCGATGTGTCCGATGTGCCCGCGGCGCTCGTCGCGCCGGTCGTTTCCGTGGCACTCGCGGCGTCCCGGGGAGGTGTGACGCCGAAGGCGTAGGCCTCGATGCTGCAGGCGCTGCCCATGATGACGCGCTCGGCACGCAGCCGGCCTGGCGCGAGGCGCTCCACGCGCGTCGTGTCCTCGGGGCGGTCGGACGCGCCCGGCTCCGGCGTCACGTCGACGCCGCCCGCGAGCAGCGCCGCGCGCTCGGCCGGCGTGACGTCTCGCAGCACGACCTGCACCACGGCCAGCGCCTTGCGCACGCCGCGGCAGATCGCGTGACCTGACAGCGTGGAGCCCGCGATGTTGATGATGTCGCGGTCGATGCGCAGCGGATCGGCGAGCGACTTGCCCGCGTACTGCGCCATGAAGCGCTCGGAGGCGACATCGGCGCCGTGACTCTCGCGGTAGATCATCACCGCGACGCGGCCCACCGTACCGTCGGGCTTCACCGAGACGATGTGCGTGATGGGCCGCACCTTGCCGACCTCGGCGACGATGACCGCGCAGGCCGTGGGCTCCTCGCCGACGAGCGGCTCCGCGCCGGCTCCCGGCGCACCGAACGCGGCGTAGAGAAAGAAGCCGCCCTCGTCGAGTCTCCTGCCGGTGAGCGCCTCGATCGCGGCGGCCTCGCCGGCCGACAGCAGGTGCCGCAGCTCGACGACGCGCGCGGCGTGCGGGAACACGGCCTCGAGCGCCGCGCGCTTGTCCAGGTAGACGGTCGCGCTGTCGTCCTGGGCGCGTGGCGCCTCGGCCAGCAGCGCCAGCGCCATCAGCGCGGGAAACAGCAGCGAGAGTGCGCGCGCGTTCAGAAGTAGGTCGCCACCGAGAAGAGCAGGGCGTTGGAATCGTTGAGACCGGCGTCGGAGCCGCTGTCGCTGTTGAACTGGTAGTCGAGCTTGAAGACGGTGTCGTGTTCGTTCGGGCGGAAGTTCACGCCGAACGTGGTCCGGTTGATGTTGTAGGTATCCAGCATCACGGCGTCGTAGCGCGTCACGAAGGTGAAGTGCGCATCCTGCTCGAGCGTGCCGTCCTGCTTCCAGCGGGTCAGCCATTCGGGGTCCACGCGCCAGTTGGCCTGCGCATACCAGCCGCTCATGTCGCCCGCCACGCCGCTGTCGTGCGCGAAGGCGTCGCGCTCGACGTCCGCCCATGCGGCTTCGCCGAGCAGCTGCATCGCGTCGGGCAGGTAGTCCACCGCCTTGCCGTCCACGGTGGCGTCGAGCGCGTAGATGCTGAGCGAGTTCTTGCCTGCCTCGTCGTAGGTGTCGAACAGCGCCGAGGCGCCGAACTCCATGCCGAGCTCCGGCTGCCACGCCACGCGCTGCGTGTACGCGAACTTGTTGTTGATGTTCTCGTAGGGCTCGGCCAGTTCGTCGGCCTGCGGCGCCGCGTTCTTCAGGCCCTCGGAGGTGGTGATCGCATTGCTGCCGTTGTTGAGCAGGCCCTTGAAGCCGTTGGTGACCGCGAACTGGTAGCTCGTCTCCTCGCTCAGATTGCCGTAGAGCCCGATGCCCACGTCGCTCAGCGTGGTGGGAATGATGTAGCGGTCCACGAGCGGCCTCGCGGTCAGCTCCTGGATGGGGGAGTCATGCACCTCGTTGAACTTGCCGAGCGGCAACAGCTGGATGCCGGCGCGCAGGTTGGCGGCCTCGTTGAAGAGGTAGTCGATCTGCGCGAACTCCACTTCCACTTCGGAGCCGTTGTCGAACTCGATCTCCGTGGACACCTTCACCCGTTCCGAGACGTCGGCGTAGATGAACGGCACGAAGTGCGGCTGGTCGAAGGACTTGTCCTTGCTGCCGGCGGTGTCGCTGAACTCGAGGTCGATGTAGCCGCCGAGGTAGGTGCGCTTGCCGAGGTTCGTGAGGTACGGCTTCGTGTAGGTGCTCCCGAAGTTGTCCGGCAGCCCCGTGGCCTCGAAGTCCCGGGCGAGGCGCGGGATGTAGAACTCGTCGGGGTCCGGGAACGGCGCGGCTCCCGCGGAGCGCGCTTCCTTCAGCTCCTGCTGCAGCTCGGCGGTCGTGCGCTGCAGGTCCAGGACCTGGCGGGTGAGCGTCTCCATCTGGAGGCGCATGGCCTCGTACTGCGCGGCGGCCTGCTGCGCCGCGTCCTGCGCCGCCTTGTCGCCCTCCTGCGTCTGCTGGGCCCGGGCTTCGTGGGTCGGCAGCGCCAGCGCCAGCGCCAGTACCAGGAGCGCCAGCGCGGCTGGCCCCGGGAGACGTGTCGGCGGTCGGCCGAAGTCGTGGCGGGCTTGGACGGGGCGGGGGTTGCAAAGGGCGCGGGGGACAGTGGGCATGGCTCGGGAAGGTCCTGAATTGAGACTGACACGCAACGTGGGGCGGTTTTGTAATGAGAGTTGATCTCAAAAGCAAGGGGCCCGCGCCCCCGGCCCGCTCCTGCCGTCACGCCGCACGAAGTCGCACGAAGTCGCACGAAGTTGCACACGCCGCTCCGCCCCGCTCATCGCGCCCTGCGGCGGTCGCTTCGGCGACGCGTCACCACCATGCCGCCAGAGGAGGCGCGGGCGTTCACAGGGCACCTAAGAGGTTCTTAAAAGGCCATGACAAGTGCCATGGCAGAAGCGCGCCGCCTCCGGGGGGCAGGGCGTCGCTCTAGGGGCAGAGCGTCGCCGTCAGCCCGTTGCTGAACGCCCACGGGCCGCTCGGACCCTGCTTGAAGGCCGCCTGGAAGTTCAGCGGAAATCCGACGAGCAGCGGGTCGTTCGGGATCGCGAGCGGCAGGCTGGCCGCGCCGCTTCCGTTGGTGGAGACGGGGATCTGAAGCAGCAGGCCGACGTCGACGAGCAGCGTGCCGCCCTTGAAGGGGATGCTCGCCGGCGAGGGCGAGTAGAGCAGCGCCCCGGCCAGCGACGGCGGCGCGCCGCTGATGTTCAGCGTGTGCGTCGATCCGATGTGGGTCGTGGAGCCGCTGTCGAGCACCACGGTGTTGCTGCCGCCCAGGCCGGTGCCGTGGGCCTCGTAGGTACACGGGTCGTCGAGGCTGTAGTCCCAGATGCCGCGACCGTAGGTGCCGAAGCGCATCACGTGGCTGGACGGCACCGACTCCACGCTCCAGTAGACCGTGATCGGCGCCTCGTTGCTCGTGATGTCCACCCACGCCGCGGAGGTCGGGTCGCGGCGGAAGCAGCCACGTTCGGTCCCGGCGAAGAGCGCGCCGCTGCCGTCCTGCGCCTGCGCCATGCAGTAGACGAGCGTGGCAGGAAGGCCGTCGCTCCACGGTTGCCAGGTCACGCCGCCATCGGTGGTGCGCCACACGGCCGGGTTGCTGTAGCCGCTGCCGCCGACGTACGCGGTGTTGATGTCCTGGTTGCTCGCGACGATCGCCTGTCCGTACAGGTACTGCGGCCCGGGGCCGCTGCCGGTGCCTTGCGCCCACGTGACGCCCTGGTCGCTGCTGCGGAAGAAGCGCCCGTTGTTCGTGACTCCGTACATGCGCAGCTTGTCGAGCGGCGAGTACGCCAGGGCAGCAAGGTGCTCGCCGCTGCCGGCCGCGAAGTTCTGCGTGGACCACTGCGACGGGATCCACGCCGACGGCCCCGACTTCACATAGCGGTACAGGTGCGACGCGCAGAAGAAGAAGCGCTGGTTGTTGAGCGGATCAGCCAGGATGAACGGCAGCCAGCTGTAGGTTTCGGCGGAAGGGAAATCGACCTGATACAGCTGCGGCAGTCCCTCGCCCTTCTGGACGAGCACGAAACCCGGGTAGACGGAGTACACGAAGGCGTGCGTGCCGTCGCCCGACGTCGCGTGGCCGTAGTCGCCGCTGATGATCTGCGCGAAGTCGAGCAGCGTGCCGCCCGGATCGGACGACGCCGCCGAAGCGCGCTGGTAGCCCTGATCCTGCGCGCCGGCCACGACGTGCAGCGGGTTCGCAGCCGACGTGAGCGTGGTGTAGTACTGGCTCACGCGCAGCCCGTTCAGCGAGAGGTTGGTCACGCTGACGAGTCCGTTCGTCGAGAGGAAAAGGCCGCCGTCGGTGTCCACGTACCAGAACTCGCCGCCCGCGCCGTTCGGCAGCACGTCGATGCCGGGAATGTCCGCGTGCAGCTTGTTGACCACGTCGCCGTAGTAGTCGGACCAGGTGTTGACCTTGGTGAAGCTGGCGCCCGCATTGGCGCTGCGGAAGCATTCCAGCCCCCCGTACGCCACGAGGTCCGCGTTCACGATCGAGGCGTTCACGGAGCCGGTCCAGTAGTCGGTCAGCTGGGTGACCGAGCTCCAGTTCAGGCCCGCATTGTCCGAGCGATACAGCGTGCGCGTGCCGCCGACGTCGAGCGCCGCCCAGAAGCGCGGCGCGCCGGCCTCGCTGCCTGCCAGCTCGCCGGCCGTCGTGGTGACGGGCAGCGACGAGACGTCGGTGAAGGTGTCGCCGTCGTTGTTGCTGATGCGGAGCTTGTTCCCGGTCAGCACCCAGACGGGCGAAGGACCGGTGCGCGAGACCCACGCATCGCCGGCCGCCGTGCCGATGATGAAGACGCGCTGGAAGGACAGCGCGGCGTCGGTGGAGCGGTACAGCGCCCATCGCTGCACGCCGAAGGTGTCGGCGTAGCGCGCGACGAGGAAGATCGTCCCGCTGCCGTCGGCGCGCACGAGCGCGCGTCGCACGGAATTCACGGCGTTGACGCCGGTGGGCTGCTGCCAGGTCGCGCCGTTGTCGCGCGTGACGTGGATGAGGCCGTCCTCGGTGGCGCGCAGCACCACGTCGGGGGCGCCGGGCTGCGCACCCGCAACCACGGCAAGGAAATGCGCGCCGCCGTAGATGTTGTCGCCCAGCGGGGTCCAGTCGTGCCCGTCGAGCGTGCCGTGCCACACGCCGCCGAGCGCCGAGCCGGCGTAGAGCGACTGCCCGTCCGGCGCCATGGCGACGACGTGCATGCGCCCGGCCTGGTTGCGGCTGCCGACCTCGCTCCAGCGGGTGGAGACTGCGGCCATGCTCGCGAGCTGGTTGCGCTTCTCGCGCTGCTGTTCGCCGTTGCGTCGCTCGATGAGCCTCCAGTCGACGTCCGGTGCGGAGCGGTGCAACTCTTCGAACCACTTCTTGCGGCTCTCGGAGGACTCCTCTTCATCCTCCTCCGAGATCCAGTTCTCCGTGGGCAGCGGCATTCCGTCCTTCACGAGGGTCGGATAGGACGCGCAGGCCGGCAACGCGAAGGGAAGTGCAAGCGCCAGGCCGAGCGATGGCAAGGCAAGCGACGCGCCGAAGAGCTGGAGCAGGGATGCGAGCACCGCCACGCGCGCGCCCGGCGCGCGCAGTGTCGCGTCGCGGGGCGGATCCGTGAGACGACGGGCGGCAGGAAACGGGTGCGAAGGCATCGAAGGCTTTCCGTCCGGGATGGGGCGCGTCACCGGGAACTCGCTCCGGCGGAGACGTCAGCGGCTGGCGACCGACGCGAGCAGTTCAGTGTAGATGCGTTCCTGATCGGCGACCATGCGCTCCTCGCTGAACTCGGAGACGGCGGCTCGGCCCGCCGCCGCGAAGCGCGCGCGCAGCGCCGGGTCGTCGAGAAGCTCGAGCACGCGGGCCGCTCCGGTGGCTGTGTCGCCCGGCCGGATCAGGAAACCGTTGCGCCCGTTCACGACGGCTTCCGGCGTGCCGTCCACCGCCGTGGCCACGACGGGCCGGCCGGCAGCCATGGCCTGCGGGCACACGCGCGGCAGGCCCTCCCAGCGCGACGTGAGCACCAGCACGTCGAGCGCACCGAGCAGTGCGGGCACGTCGCGGCGCCAGCCGAGAAGCGCGCAGCGTGCCGACAGCGCGTGGTGCGCGAGGCGGGCCTCCACGGCGGCGCGCAAGGCGCCATCACCTGCGATGAAGAAGCGCGTGTCGGGCCGGGCGGCCGCCACCGCAGCTGCCAGCTCCACGAAGTCGAGCGGCGCCTTCTGCGGCTTGAGGCACGCGATCATGCCGACGACCGGCGTGTCGGCCGCCAGGCCGAGTTCCGCGCGCGCCGCGGCGCGCAGCGCGTCGGCGCGCGCGAACTCCGCGAGATCGATGCCGCTGCGCACCAGGTGCACGGGCCGGTTGCCGAAGAGCCGCAGCGCGCGGCCCTGCTCGATGCTCGCCTGCGACACGCACAGGAAGGAGTCGGTGCAGCGCGCCATGCGGCGCTCGAGCAGCAGGCCCAGTGCGCGCAGCGGTCCGGCCGGCAGCGCCGCGTGCCCGAAGCCGTGCACCGAATGCACGACGGGCGCGCAGCCCGCCCGCTGCGCCGCGCGCCGGCCGACGATGCCGGCCTTGCTGCTGTGCGTGTGCACGATGACCGGCCCGCGCGCCGCGAGCGGCGTGAGCAGCGCGACCAGCGCGGAGGTCGCGGCGAGGTCGCGCCAGGGACTCACCGGTCGCACCAGGTCCGGCAGGAAGTGCACCGGCACGTCGTGCAGCGCGCGCGCGTCGTCGTCGAGCAGGCCGCCTGGGCCGCACACGAGCCGCGGCGCAAAGCGCCTGCGGTCGAGGGACGCCACCGTGTGCAGCGTGTTCTGCTGCGCGCCGCCGAGCTCGAGCTGCGTGATGACGTGCACCACGGGCACCGGCTCGATGCCGCGGGTCATGCGCGCCGCCGCGCCACCCACGCGGCTGCCTGCCGACCGTGCCGGAGGCAGTCCTCCATGGACAGATAGTCCCACGCGCCGTATCGGCCGAGCGGCACGACGCCGCGCCGCACGTACCAGCGCATCAGCTCGGGCAGGACGCGACGTCGCTCGCGATCGAAGACCACGTAGGCCTCGGGAATGTCCACGACGTGTGTGTGGACGACGTCGGCGCGATCGCGCAGCAGTCCGAGCGCGATGAGCGCGTCGATCGATTGCGCGATGCTCGCGTCCGGCGGCGGCAGCGTGCCGGGAAGCGCTGAAATCTCTGCCGTGAGCGCATGGTGACCCTCCGGCGCCATGGCAGGCGTCAGTGCGGAAGGCAGGCCCACGCGATAGAACGGCGTGGCTGCGTCGGGCACGTAGATCCATTGGGCGTCGGGATGCGGCGGCGGGCCGCGCACGCCGAGGTTCACGGCTCGCACCGAGACGTGCGACAGCGCGCGCGACGCCTCGCGCAGCGCCGGCGGCAGGTCGGTGGTGAGGCGCGCGAGCGCGGGCAGCGGCAGGCTGGAGAGCACGCTGTCGCCCTCGACGGTCTCGCTGCCGTCGAGTGTCACGCGCAGCCGGCCGGCGTCGAGAGCCGTGACGGTGACGCCCGTGCGCAGGACGCCGCGCGGCAGGCGCTGTGCGATGGCGCGCGGCAACCTGTCGATGCCGCCTTCGCGGGGATACAGGAATTCGGGGTTGTAGCCGAACGACTTGTCGGTGGTCGTGATGGCGCCGCGCAGCACGTCGGCGAGTTCGGGCCGCGGGATGCTCCAGCTCACCCAGTCCGCCGTGATCTCCGAAAGATCGCGCTGGAAGAGCTTGCGGTTGTAGGGTTCGAAGAAATGGCGCGCGAAGCCCGCGCCGAACGTGGCGTGGATCCAGGCGAGGAAACTCGGCTCGTCGGGCGCCGCGGCGCCGGCCAGCGCGAGGAAGGGAAGCGCGGGTTCGAGGGGGCGCAGCTCGGGCAGTGCAGGCGCGGCCAGGCGATGGCGGTCGCGCAGCGTCTCGATGAAACCGAGCAGGCAGTCGAGGCGCACGTCGAGCGGCAGGCCCGCGGTGTTGGCCTGAAACGGGTAGGGCGTGAGCACGCCGTGCGAGGCGATCCACGCGCTGCGCTGCAGGTTCACCCAGCCGTCAGGCAGCAGCTCCTGCACCCAGCGCCGCAGCTCCGGGTCCTTCACGTGAAGGAGGTGGCCTGTGCAGTCGAAGGTGAAGCCGGCTTCCCGGAACGAACGGCAGAGGCCGCCGACCTCGTCGTGGCGCTCCACGATCAACGTCTCGGCGCTTCCCAGATGACAGGCGGCGGAGAGGCCGGCGAGGCCGGCACCGAGGATCACGACCATGCGCTGAGCTGCCCCGCTGGGAGGTCGGCAGGCTACCGAACCAGCACGGCCGGGTCGACTCCGAGAGCGGCGCCGATCCGCACGAGAGTCTCTCGAGGATAGGCAGCATCCGGGAAGAGTCCGGCAAGCGTGGCCACATGCTCCGCGGCCTGCACGAGAAGACCGTTCCGCAGGTCGTACTGCGCGCGCAGGAATTCGCGGGCCGGCAGCGGGATCTCGTGCGTGAGTCGTGCGGTCGCGTGCAGCGTGATCTCGCGGCGTGCGTCCCTCGGCAGCAACGACACGGACGTCGGTTCCGTCTCGGCGCCCTGCACGTCCCAGAGCACGACGCCTTCCGGGAGATCGGGCCACTCGTCGGGGTATGGGAGCACGGTCACGCCCGTGGCGGTGCCGTCGCCCGGAAGCTTCCGGCTCACCTTGCGTGCACGGCCCGGCTCGTCCGGATTCAGGTCGAGCGTGAGTGTCGTGGCGCCGTCCGCGATGTAGACGAAGGGAGGCCGCGGATCGGCGCTGAGGCCGCGCGGCAGCAGCGCGTGGCTGCCCGGATGGAAGTCGACGCCGGGCAGCGGCGCGTCCATCGGCCGGAATTCGCCGAGGAACCTGGTAGCGCCAGGCTCCGCCAGGACCATGAGCGCGTGGTCGAAGTCGCCTTCCGCGAGCCAGGTGATGGCGATCCACGCGCGGCCCTCGGGCAGCGCGCCGAGTTCCTGGAAGGAGTCGCGTGCGGCGTTGAAGTCGGCCTGTCGCACCAGCGCCATGCCGCGCCACAGCGGATTCACGTCGCGCACCGCGCCGTAGACCATGAAGCCGGCTGCCGCCACGAGGATGAGCACGAGCGATCCGATGCCCAGCCCGGGGCGACGGGTGGCCGTCGAGGCTTCCTGGTCGTGGCTGTCGAGCCGCACCTCGAGGCGCTCGCGGGCGTCGGCGGAGAAGTCCGCGAAGAAGCGCGCGGCGATCGTGCCCTCCTTGCCGCCGGACCGACCGTCGCCGGCCGCGTCGCCCGAGCGGTTTCGCAACCACTGCGTCACGCCCGACTCGAGCGCCGCCGGGGCCACGCTCTCGGGTCCGGAGAGCAGCGTGCGGCGCAGGCGCCACGCGACGATGGACGGATCGAGCTGCAGCACGTAGGAAACGCTGCCCAGGTCGAGACCCAGGCCGAGCACGAGCACGAGGATCGAGTGGTCCACGGGTTCGAGCTGGCCGAGAAACCGTTCCGCGACCGCGGGCCCCGCCACCTCGTCGTGTCGCCCCGGGAGGAGCTCGCGCTGTGGCGGCGGCGGAAGTCGAGCGAGGAGTGTCGCGACGGCGGGGGAGGCCATCAGCCGCGTCGCAGTGGTGCGCGCAATCGCGCCGGGGTCGCCGCGGGTGCGGCGGCGCCAGGCGGCGGCAGCCGGGAGAGCAGGGCGAAGGCGACCAGCGCGCCGACCAGCGTCGCACCGATCAACCACGGCACGAGCTCATGCGGGCCGAACACCATGAGCAGCGCCACGACGCCGAGCGCGGTGCAGCAGGCCCACGTGCCCAGCACCGTGCGGCGCACGCCGGCGCCGGAGTGACTGACGCGCAGCACGAAGTGATCGGGCGAGCCGCGGAAGAACGGGATGCCCTTGCGCGCGCGATGCACCGCCACGAAGACGGTGTCGAAGATCGGCACGGCAAGCAGCACCACGGGAGTCAGCACCGCGAACTGGTTGCGCCCCGAGTAGCTCACCAGCATGGACATCGCGGCCATCAGGAAGCCGATGAACATGCTGCCCGTGTCGCCGAGGAAGATGCGCGCCGGCGTGAAGTTGAAGCGCAGGAAGCCCACCAGCGCCCCGGCCAGCGTGATGGCGAGGAACGGCACGAGCGGATCCTTGCCGATGAGCACGCTGATGAGAAACAGGAACAGCGCGGCGATGCAGGCCACGCCCGACGAAACGCCGTCCATCACGTCGATGATGTTGAACGCGTTCGTGATGCCCGTGATCCAGAGCACGGTGAGCGCCAGATTGCCCCACCAGTCGAGCGCCACGAGCTGCACGCGCACGCCGGCCTTGTAGAGCACCACGGCGGCGAGCAGCTGCCCCAGATACTTCACCGAGGGCCGCAGGTTGACGAGGTCGTCGTAGAGGCCGAGCAGCACCATCATGAAGCTGCCCGCGAGGATTCCGAGGCCTCGATAGTCCAGCGTGTCCTTCGTGGAGAAGAGGCTGAAGCTGATCACGAAGCCCGCGGCCACGGCCAGGCCGCCGAGGTAGGGCGTCGTGCGCGTGTGCTTCTTGAGCCGTCCGTCCGGCGTGTCGTGGATGCGGAACGCGGTCGCGATCTGGATCGTCAGCGGCGTCACGAACAGCACGAGCGCCAGCGCCGTGAAGAAGGCGAGGCAGTACCAGATCACGTCGGCAGGCTGGAGGTGGGACATCACGGGTGAGCGGCGCGGGCGAGGAGTTGGCGATACGAATCCGACACGAGTCGTGTTCCGATCTGCAGAGAATACTGTTCTTCGACGGTGCGGTGGCCCGCAGCTCCCAACCGGCCTGCGAGGGCGGGATCATCATGGAGGCGACGAAAGGCCGACTCCCACCCGTCTTCATCGGCTGCGAGCAGCCCGTTCCTGCCGTCCTCGATCAGTTCCCGGTTGAATCCGACCGGGCTGGCCACGACCGGCAGTCGCGCTGCCATGAATTGGAGCAGCTTGAGGCCGCACTTTCCGCGGGCCCAGTCGTTGTCGGGCAGGGGCATGACGCCCACGTCGCAGGCGGCGATCTCCGCCGCCTCTCCCGCCTCGCTCCAGGGGCGGTGCACGACCCGGAAACCGGCAGCCTCCGCCCCCAGCTCCGGGGCCGCGCTGCTGATGATGCGCAGCTCCACGGCCATCCCCTCCGCGGCGAGCCGCGCCAGCGGACCCACCAGCCGGGACAGGTACGGAAAGTTGTAGCGCAGCCCGATCCAGCCGACGCGCAGCACGCCGTCGGGTGCGCGCAGGGCATGCTTGTAGCGCGCCACGTCCACGGTGGTGGGGATGACCGTCACGCGGCGGGCATGCGGCGTCGCGAACTCCGCGAGGAAGCGATTGCCGACGATGACGAGGTCGGCCCGCGCGCAGGCCCGCTCCAGTTTCCGACGGTGGGCGAAGGTGAGGAAGATCGCGTCGTCGAACTCGAGCACCACCGGCTTGCGCCGCGGCCAGAGGAGCGACTCGAGCGCCCACGGCAGGTACGGGAAGAGCTGCTGCTCGATGTGCACGAGATCGGCATCGCCGGTGGCCGCGGCGAACGCCTGGACGGCGCGCACCGGGAGCCGCGCCGCGCTGTAGAAGGCCTTGCCGAGCGCGCGCAGCGGCGTCCGGCGCCACTCGAGGAGCGCGAACCAGCCGTCGCCGAAGAGCGGCGCCGTCTCCACGTGCAGGCCCTCCGCGGCGAGTGCTTCACGGTATTGCTCGATGCGGTAGCGCGAAGACGGCCCTCGCGCCGACGTGCGCGTGAGCGCGACGATCTTCACTTGCCCGCTCCCGCGGCGGCCAGCGCGCGTTCGCCGGCCTGCTCCACGGCATCGATGTGGCCGTTCCAGGTGAGCCGGGCCTCGGCGTGCGCCCGCGCGGCGCGACCGGCACGGGCGGCGGCGTCGAGGTCGGTGAGCAGCGGCGTCAGCGCATCGGCAAGTGCGGCAGGATCGGCCGGCGGCACGAGCGCGCTCCCGGAGACGCCCGCCAGCAGCTCCGCATTCGCGCCGACCTCCGTCGCCACGACGGGCAGGCCGCTCGCCAGCGCTTCGGCCGTCGCCATGCCGAAGCCTTCGAGGCAGCGCGTCGGCAGCACGAAGGCCGACGCGGCGCGGTACAGCTCGGGCAGGCGCTCCTCCGCGACGCGACCGAGGAAGCTGCAGCGTCCCGCGAGCCCCGCGGCCGCTGCGCGCGCCGCCAGTGCGTCGCGTTCTTCACCCGTGCCTGCAATCGCGACGTGACAGCGTACGCCGCGCGCGCCGAGGATGGCTGCGGCTTCGATCAGGTCGGCAAGGCCCATGCGCGGCACGAGGCGTCGCACCGAGAGGAGCAGGGGCGTGCCGTCCGATGGCAGGCCGAACACGTCGGCTGCCGCACGTGCCGCCGTGCGATCGGGAGCCGGCGTGAAGCGCACGAGGTCCACGCCGGGCGCTGCAATCGTGGTGCGCGCGGCAGCCGACGGCAGCAGCCCCGCGACCTGGCCGAGAGAGAAGCGCGAGAGCACCACGACCTGCCGACTCGCCCGCAGCAGCGCCCGGTCGCCGTGGCGCAGCACCGCGGAGACGGCGCGCGCGGACCACGGCACGTCTCCTGCGGCGTGGCCGTCACGGAAGCGCGCCAGGTACTCCTCGTTGTACGGTGCGTAGAAGCTGCCGATGACGGCGCCGCCGCCTGCCGTGCCGTGACGACCCAGGCCCGGCGCGACGGCGGCCACGCCGGAGAGCATCTGGTGCAGGTGCAGCACGTCGTGCGGCGGGAGGCTGCCGCTGCGCAGCGCCTCTCGCACGCCGGCGAACACGCTGCGGTAGAAGCGCACCGGCGAAGCGCGGTCCACGGCGTAGCGCCGCACCTGCACGCCGTCGCGCAACTCGCGCTCGGGCAGGCCGTCGATGCACGACGTCAGCAGCGTGACCTCGTGCCCGCGTTGCACGAGGCGGGTCGCCACCTCGCCGATGACGCGCTCCGCACCGCCGTAGTGGTCGGGCCACGCGAAGGTTGCGACGGAGAGAAATCTCATGCGCCATGTCCGTGCGGAGCGCGCAGGGCCCGTTCCGCGGCTTTCATCGCGAGCCGGTCGGCGTCGGTGGCGGCCATGAGCGCGGCGATGCGGTCGGCGGCCTTGCGGCTGGTGCCGCTCCGGGTGAGGCGGCGTCGGCGCAGGTAGGCGGCGGGAAACAGCGCGAAGCCGCACAGCAGGCCGGCGATCGCGGTGAAGGGCCGTCCGCGGCGGCCGTGGAGCACGGCGGCGCGCATCGGCGCGAGGATCAGCCAGACGCAGCGGTTGCGCAGCAGCGGACCGGGCAGCGCGCCGAGCAGGCACGGTGCGTGATTCCTCAGCATGTAGAACACGTTCGTGATGGAGCCGCGCCCGATGGTCGCGCTGCCGTGGTGCAGCACGCGCGCCGTCGGCACCGTGCGGCACGTGTAGCCGGCGCGGTTCACGCGCAGCGCGATGTCCACGTCCTCCCAGTAGAGGAAGAAGTCTTCGCTGAAGAGACCGGCCTGCTTCAGCGCGCGACGGCGCCAGAGGGCCGCGCCGCCCAGCGGCCCGAGCACGGTACGTGGTTCGGCCGGTACGTCCGTGTCGAGCCGCCCGTGGCCGATGTTGAGTTGCGAGAAGCGGGACGTGAGACCGATGCCGATGGCATCCAGGCGCGTCGGCTCGGCCGCGAGGAGCACGCGCGGGGCTACCGAGCCGAGTTCGTAGTCCGCGTGCAGTGCGGCGACGGCGGCCGCGAGGCACCCGGGAAACAACTCCGTGTCGGGGTTCAGCATGAGGACGTACGGCGCCGTGGTGGCGGCAAGCCCGGCGTTCACGGCAGCGGAGTAGCCGGCATTGCGAGGCATGGAAACCAGGCGGACGCCTTCGGGGAGCGTGGCGACGGAGCCATCATGCGATGCGTTGTCCACCACCACGATCTCCGCGGGCGGAGGTTGCTGCGCGAGCACCGTCTCCAGGCAGCGCGCCAGCAGGGCGCCGCCGTTGAAGTTCACGATCAGCACCGTGGCCGAGGTCATGACGCGATCCTGTCGGCGTGGTCGAGCGGACCGGCAGTCGCTTCGGCGTGCGGCTGGCCTGGCGCGACGGCGCGGACCGGGCGAGTCGGCGTCTGGAAGTCGTCGCGCGACGACTTCGAGGTGCGCGTACCGTGCATCATGGTGGGCACCATCGGTCGTTGAGGCGGCCTGTGGCTGGGTCGTTCGCGCGAGGAGATGATCCCGTTCTACAGCACGCGCGACCCGGCCCACAGTCCGATTCACGGGGTGATCCACCTCGCATCGCGCGGTCACGACCCTGCGGGTGACGATGTTCCCGTCGTCGAAGGCGGCTCCGGCGTCGCGGCATCCTCCGAGTCCGCGTCGGATGCCGGAGGCTCGGGCGCAAGCAGCTGCAATCGCATGAGCTGGGCCTCCTCCCGCTGCTCTGCCGTGGCTCCGGAGGCGATGCTCACGCCGGTGAGCAGCTCGATCGCCTCGTCGCGATCCACGACGGTCGGCGCCGAGAGAGCCAGGCTGGCCAGGTTCATGCGTGCCTCGATCAGCTCGGGCATGCGCTCCAGCGCCGCTCGATAGTGATGCGCGGCGGCGGTCGGGTCCGCGAGTCGCCGGCCTCGCCCCTGCAGCGCGATGTTGCCGAGAATCTGGTGCGCGTAGCCTGCGTAACGGTGCCGCGGATCGAGGCGCAGCGACTCCTCCAGTTCCTCGGCGGCGCCGGGTCGGTCGCGATCTTCGGGCGTGTGGCGGCCCGCAGCGTCGAGAAAATAGCCGTGGTTGTAGCGGGCGTGAGCGACCTCCGGCGCAACGGCAGCCGCGTGCGCCCAGAGCGTGAGATCGTCGTGAAACACGGCCATGGCGCTGCGGCACATGGGCACGGCGATGAGCAGCGCGAGCGCTGGCAGCAGGACACTGACGCCGAGGCCGGCGCCGCTGCGCAGCTCGGTGCGACCGCGAGCGGCAAGCATGGCTCCCACCGCAAGGCAAGCCAGCGCCGATGGCAGGTAGAGGAAGCGCTCCGCAAACGTGGCGCCGATGGGCACGATGTTCAGCACCGTGATCAACGCGAGCGGCACGCAGAGCAACGCCGCGGCCGCGAGCGGCTGGCGGCGACGCAAGCCGACGGCAAGCATCAGCCATGCCACGGCCACCAACCACCACAGCGCCTGCAGCCCGATGAATTCCTGCCTCGAATAGAAGACGCGCAGCGGCTCGGGCCATGCGAGGAGCAGGCAGGCGCGTCCCAGGATGTTCAGGGCCACGAGCCCGCGGGCCGGCAGGGACACGTCGCCGAAGGGCGTGTCCCCGGGCAGCGCCTGCGGAAGCACCACGGAGCGCACAGTGACGGCCGCAAGCACGACCGCGGCCAGCAGCGCGAGGCGCCTCCACGGGACGGGTCGCACGTTGCGGCGTGCGCCATCGACGGTGGCGAAGAGCAGCGGAGCGAGGGCGGCGTTCTCCTTGCAGAGCAGACCGGCGGCGAGCAGCACCGCTGCGGCCAGTGGGGCGCCGGTCGCGCGAGACAGATGGGCGCGCCACGCGAGCAGCACGCAGAGTGCCGCAAGCAGTTCGGCGCGGCCCGAGGCCCATGCCACGGCCTCCGCGTGCACGGGGTGAACCGCGAAGAGGAGGGCCGCCGCCAGGCTGCCCCCGACGCCGAGTCCCAGCGCAAGGCCGAGCTCGAGCAGGGCGAGGGCCACGAGCACATGACATGCGAAGTTTGCGGCGCGGAAGGGCGCAGCGTCGCCCGAACCGTCCCACTGCGCAGCGAAGGTGGCCACGGTCAGTGGCCGCCACAAGGCCTGGCTTGGGGCGCCGAGGGGGGCGCTCCAGGCGGAACCATCACCGGAGACGGCCGGATTGCGCACGACGTAGTACTCGTCGTCGTAGACGAAGGAGCCCCGCATGGCGGGCCAGCAGGCCAGCAGGGCTGCCAGGAGCACCAGCGCATGCGGTACCAGCCGGCGGAGCATGGCTGGAGTCTAATGGAACGCGGTGTGGCGGTGACACCGTGGCTGGGTGGGGCCCGCGCCTCACTCAAGGCACCCGCCCAGCTTCCCGATGACCGATGCAAGTTCCGGCTCGTGCGCGCCGATAGGGAGGCCATGGATAGCGCGCCCTCCGAGCAGCAACTGCCGCCGCGTGGCCCGGATCGTCGGCGCCGCGCGACCCCGATGCTCTCCCGCTACACCTTCTTCGGCGGGCGTCGTCGTTCCGGGCGGCGAGACGGCGAGACCGAGAACATCTACGTCGACGTGTACAGCCCTCGGCTCGTGCTGCTGCTGCTGTTCTTCTTCGCCCTCACGGTGGTGGACTCGGTCTCCACGCTGATCTACCTGGGCAAGGGTGGCGAAGAGCTGAACCCGGTGGCGCAGTGGATGATCGACCAGGGCGGCATGTTCTTCGTGATCGCGAAGGGCGTCCTCTCGGGCCTGTGCCTGCTGTTCGTGATGCTGCACAAGACCTTCCGTCCGGCGCGCTATGCGCTGGGCGTGGGATTTGCCTTCTACTTCGCCCTCGGCGCGTATCACCTCGTGTTGCAGGTGATGGCGCTCTGAGTCGCCGGGCCGGCGGAGCCGGCCGACGAGCCGCTGCGGGGGCATTCCCGATCGGGCGCGGCGCACCCTCGTGGGTGCCTCGCCGGCAGGGGCGATCGACACGCTGACTGCCTCACTGGCGGCCCGCACGTGCTTGCGAATCGGAAACCTCTGCCCTGCTGAGCCAATCCAAGCAGCGCATCGACGGCCCCGCGGCGCATGGTTGCCCGAAAAGATATCTAGATAAATATCGTTCAAACATTGCTGCCATGTCGCAGTACAAGTGCCGCAACCCGTTGTATTTAAACTTGTTAAGTCGTTATGTCGCCCGTGTGTCAAAACGGGCATGATGGTTGACGTGTACGGAATGCATCGCTAGCCTTTGGCGACATGCCCACAACGGCTGCAAGTGGACAGCGGTTTGCTCGATATGCCGAGGTCCACGGCACTCCTTTCCGCAGAGACGAGGCTCCGATGAATGCTCCCCGCAACGAAAAGCGGATCACTCCCCCCTTGCCGGCGCAACCGTCGGAGCTTGACCCGTCCGAGTCCTCGGTCGTCGGGTCGATGAGGCATGGAGCCGCCGATGGGCACCTCGTGAAGATCGGCGAACTGGCGGATCGTCTCGGCCTGACCACGCGTGCGCTGCGCTACTGGGAGGAGCGGAGTCTGCTGCCGCCTGCCCGGCGCACCTCGGGGGGCATGCGGGTCTATGGCGATGAACACGTACGGGCCGCCCGGGGCATCCTGCGTCTCAAGCAAGCCGGCTTTGCGCTGGACGAGATCGTCGAGATCCAGCGCGCCCTGCACGGCAGCCCGTCGGCACTCGACGGCATGGGTGGAATGGCCCGGTCCCTTCAGCTGCGCGAGGAACGGATCCGCGAGCGCATCGCGGAGCAGCAGGTGCTTCTCGCGGAGCTCGAAGCGGCGAGGCGCTGCATCGGCCTGTGCGACGGGTGCCACGGAAAGCCTTACGACGCGGACTGCATCACATGTCTCGCGGATGCGTCGGGGCATGCCATGCCCGATTGCCTGAGCAGCCTCCTCGAGGCAGCCACGTTGAAAGCCGTTGATGTCCAGTCTTCCTGACCAAGGACGGAGTCGCATGAAGAAGGAAGCCCTGATCGCCTACACCGCCACCGAGAAGCGCCGCGTCATGCACGAGGCGCGCGAGTTGCGGACCATCCCGTGGAACCGCCTGGATCGGCTCCTCCTCGAGGCCTGCCGAACCAAATCGAAGTTCACGGCGCTGCTGCGTGGCCTCCTGGGCGTCGTGGTCGTCGATGCCGAGGAACGCCCGGACCTCCTCGACCACTCGCTGGACCTGTCGGGGCTCGCTCAGGCGGCGGCCGGCACGGATCACTTCAACATGTACGCGGACGCCGTCCGCACGCTCCCGCGCCTCACGCGACTGGAGGAGTCCATCCTCGCGCGGCGGCTCGAGTTCGTGCGTGCGCGCCTCGAGCGCGAGGTCGATGCCCTGAAGCTCCCTGCCGAAACGCGCGACCTGGTGCTGCGCAGCGCCAACTGCCGCGCGCTCGACAAGGCGCTCACGACGTTGAAGCCGCACAAGAGCGGCAAGCTCGTCTCGCTGCCGTGCCCCGCCCTGGGCGCGCCGCTCCAGCAGGCCTGCGCCGACTACAACCGCATCCGCGGCCATTGCGTCGAGCGCAACCTCTACCTGGTGATCGGCATGTCGTCGGCCTACCGGACCTACGGGATCCCCGTCATGGACCTGATCCAGGAAGGCAATGCCTCGCTCATCCGCGCGGTGGAGAAGTTCGATTGGCGCAAGGACGTTCGCTTCGGCACCTACGCAGCCTTCTGGGTGCGGCAGGCGATCGAGCGCATGATCACTGCCAACCGCGGCATCGTGCGCGTGCCCAACTACGTGCAGCAGAAGATGCGCCGCCTGCGTCGCGAGGGCAAGTTGCCGCGCAATCAGCGCGACATGGACCTCCGGGACGTGAGCCGGCATTTCGACTCCTCGATGGAGGCCGCTGCACGCCTCATGGAGACGGATCGCTCGTGGTTCTCGCTGGACGCCACGCTGGGCGACGACGAGAGCTCATTCGGCTCCACGATCGCTGCCGAGGAGGACGAGAGTCGGCCGATCTCGGCCGCCGAACTGCGCATGCTCGGCCGCCGTCTCGATGAAGTGCTCGTCGGCAACCTCACCGCCCAGGAGCGGGACATCCTCAAGATGCGCTTCGGCCTCGGCGGCACCGAACCCCGGACGCTGGACGAGATCGGCGCGACGATGAGCGTCTCGCGCGAGCGCGTCCGCCAGATGCAGGTGAAGGCGCTGGGCAAGCTGCAGAAGCCGCGGCTGCTCCAGGAACTCGAAGACTACATCTGACCCGACGCGCCGGAGCCTGATCCGACGCCGTGTCGGCCGCTCGCAGGAGCCGCGCCGGCACGGCGAGCCCCGCCGGCACGGCGCGTCGCGCTCCTTGGTAGAGTGCTGACGCCTGTCGCCTCCAAGGAGCGTGCCGCGTGCCGCCCATCCACATCGACGAGCCACCCGCATGGCGATCGGCCCCGGCCGGGTTCGCCGGTGGGGCTTCAGGCGCACCGGGACCCGCCCGCGCGATCACCTACCTGCGCGTCTCCGTCACGGATCGCTGCAATCTGCGCTGCCAGTACTGCATGCCGGAGGAGCAGGAGTTCCTTCCGCACGAGGGGCTGCTCCGCTACGAGGAAATTGTCGCGGTCGCGCGCGTGCTCGTCGCACACGGGGTGAACAAGATCCGGCTGACGGGCGGAGAGCCCCTCGTGCGGCGCGACATCTCGCGCCTCGTGGCGATGCTCAAGGCGATCCCGTCCAGTCCGAAGGTGGTCATGACCACCAACGGCATGCTGCTGGCGCAGCAGGCGCAGGAGCTGCGCGATGCGGGGCTCGACCGCCTGAACATCAGCCTCGACACGCTGCAGGCGGAGCGATTCCTGCGTCTTGCCCGGCGGCCGGGTCTTCCTGCCGTGCTCGCCGGCATCGATGCGGCGCTCGCCGTCGGCTTCCGGGCCACCAAGCTGAACATGGTCGTGATGGGCGGAATCAACGACGACGAGATCCCCGCGATGCTGGACTTCGCGGCGGCGCGAGGCCTCGAGCAGCGCTTCATCGAGTTCATGCCGATGACCAGCAACGACTACGGGCACCGCGCGCAGCCCGTGCCGCTGTCCGAGATCCGGGCGCGCATCGCGGCGCACGCTCCGCTGCTGCCCCGTCCGCGCGGCAGCGGGCCAGCCGATACGTTCACGGTCGCTGCGACCGGAGCGCGCGTCGGCATCATCGCCGCCATTTCGATGCCGTTCTGCGAGACCTGCAACCGCGTGCGCCTCACCTCGGACGGCACGTTGCGAAGCTGCCTCTTCGAGGGAGGTGAAGTGACCGTCCGTGACCTCGTGCGCGACGGCGATCCGGGCACGATCGAGGGCGGCCTCGCCGAGGCGCTGGACTTCCTTCGCCGCGTGAAGCCCCCGGTCCACGCCGGGCATGGCCACGCCCAGATGAATCAGCTCGGCGGCTGAGTCGCGACGCCGAGGTGCTTGCCTCGGTGCCTCGGCAACTCATCACCCGGCATGCGCATCATGGGCGCATCACGGGGCATCACGGGGCATCACGGGCGGGGAAGCGCGTCGATGCGCTGCCTTTCGAGCTCCCAGCTCGGCGGGACGCGCAGTCCCTTCAAGCCGTCGCGCAGGACCTCGAGCGCGTGATCGACGTATCCCAGCGCGGCACGCCGTCGCGCCATCTCGAGCACCGGGCCGGTCGGCGACATGTCCTCCCACGGCCGCTCCGCGAGCAGCAGCGCCGGAAGATCGTCGACGGGGTTCGGCCACTGGCGGAAGACTCTCGTGAGCAGGGCCTCGGGCACGGCGTCTTGCGGGCAGAGGCCGATGTGACGGCGTGCCTCGCCGCGCACGTCCTGGATCGGCGGGAGCGCCAGCGAGACGAGCTGCAGCACGAGCCATGCGGGCAGCCGCTCGGGGTGCTCCTCTACGCAGCGCGTGGCCAGTTCGCGCGCGGGGCTGACCGTCTGCCGCAAGGCGTCGATCGCCGCGACGAGTTCGGCCTCGAAAGTTTCGCCCGGTGACGTGACGGACTCGGTCGTGTCGCGCACCGCGGCGCCGTCGCCCTGCGGCAGGGTGCGCACCAGCGCCCGGCCGAGTGCGAGGCCGGGCACGTCGTCTGCACTGCCGGCGATGGCGTTCCAGCGCGGCGTCGCAGCCACCAGGCCATCGCGCGCCGACGCGATGGCTGCAAGTCGCGCGGCGTGCCGCGGGCTGGCAGGCGCGGCGGCGGTGGCCGGGCCGGATGCCCCGTCGCCGAGGGCCAGCGCGGCCAGCTCCGCGAACTCAGCTTGCCGGTCGGCGTGAAAGGCGGCCAGCGCGCGGGCCTGGAGGCGCGCCGAGCGCTCGGCGGCGTTGCGCGCCGGAATCGGCCCATCGTCGACCAGGCATTGCTCGAAGAGGACTCGCGCGAATGCGTCGTGCCCGTACTCGTCGAGCAGATCGAGGCCGTTGCCGAAGAGCAGCGCCGGCTCCAGCGCGATGAACGGCCCGGCCATGTCGATGTGAGCCCCGCGCTTGCTCACCAGTTCCGCGACCGCGAGCAATTCGGGCACTTCGACGCGCGCCTGACGGCCGAGCGGCGCGCTGGCGAGGATCAGCGCCGTGTCCTGTGCGCGCGCCGTCTGCTCGAGGTGATCCAGCAGCTCGAGCAGTGCGTCCTTGCGGAGGACGCGATCCGTGAGGCGCCCCGAGGCGTGCGGCGGCTGCGACGGATCGACGCCGTCGAGCAGCGAGAGGTCTCCGACGATCGCGATCGCCACGGAAGCCTCAGGGTGCCGGGCGAGCAGCGCCGGCAGGGATTCGGAGCGGCCGTCGGGCGGGCTGTCGACCACGAAACGCGTGTCGCCGAACACGTCCGTGGCGCGCGCCATGTCGTCGAGCACACGAGCCACGCGATCGCTGCCATCGAAGCTGCGGCAGGCGAGCAGCAGCACCGTGCGCGGCGCTTCCGGACGGATCGCCGGCGATGGCATGCAGGCGAAGACGGTCGCCAGTACCAGCAGCACCGCGGCAAGAGACGCGCGGCAGGCCGGCGTCATCGTGGATCCGGTGGGGGATCCTGCAGCGGAGCCGGCGGTGGAGCGACCTGATGCTGCTCCTTCGCCACCTTGGCTTCGAGCGACAAGAAGCGCTTGCGCCACAGGTCCATGTCCAGCTCGACGCCGGCCTTCTGCGCCAGCTCCGTGAGCGCCTCGACACGCCAGCGCACGCGCGCGATGCAGTCCGGATTCTTCACGGCCCACGCCACGTACTTGTTGCCGATCGATTGCAGCGCGCGCTGCACCGTGTCCGGGGGCACGTCGCCGTCCTCGATCCGGCGCCGCGTGAACTGCGCGGCCTGGTCGCCCTCGATGAGCTCACCCGTGTCCGGAGGCTCGTAGGGCTTGCTCAACGGCGCGCGCAGCGCGATCGGCAGCTGGTCGTAGTTGGCGCGCTGCTCGGTCGCGTCCGCGGCTGCGAGGTAACCAAGCTGGGAGAGCGCCGTTTGCACGTGCGGGTCCACCGGCTCAGGCGCCAGGCCGTCGTCAAGGTCCTTGTGCACCTGCGCGGAGCTCAGGTACAGCTCCTTGAGAAAGCCGGACATCACCTCGACGCGCTTCGGGTCCTGCTTCCAGAGATTGTCGCGCTCCTGCGGATCCTTGGCCCGGTCGTAAAGCTGCGGGACGTCGAGCAGCACGTCGCGGATGCCGAGCGGATCGCCCGCGACGTCGTAGTGCAGCAGGATCGGGTTCTTCGGGTCGTGGCCGAGTTCGTATTCATCGCCCGGATCGGCGCCCGGTGCGTCGGGCGTCATCGGCCCCAGGTGGCGCTTGGCGATGTCCATGGGCGGAATCGACGGCGACAGAATGAACTTGAAGCCGTCGCGCACGAGGAAGCATGCCTCCGTGTTCTGCGAGAGGCCCATCACGTAATCGCGGTGGCGCGGCGTCCCGGCCGCGAGCTTTGCGAGACTTTCACCGGCCATCTCGTGCGGCGCGGGAACGCCCATCACGTCGAGCACGGTGGGGGCCAGATCCACGAGATCGACCAGCGTGCCGATGCGCTTGCCCGCGAACTGATCGTGCGGCAGCCGCATGAGGAGCGGCACGTGCAGTTCGTCGTCGGTGAGGCCGATGCCGTGGCCGATGTGCACGCCGTGATCCGCGAAGGACTCGCCGTGGTCCGACGTGACGATGATCAGCGCGTTGTCCAGCCGCCCGGTGGCGCGCAGCGCCTCGATGACCTGACCCACGCCCGCGTCGGCCATGTGAACGCCGGCGTCGTAGTCGTTGAGCAACTCGCCGATGCGCGCGTATTCCGTGACACGCATCTTGTTCTGCTGGTAGAGGTACGAGAGCCGGTGGAGCTGGTAGTCATCGGCACCGTCCTTCACGGGCCGGCTGCGGAAGCTCGCCAGCGTCTCCGGGTCGCAGGTGTCGTAAGGCGCGTGAACGTCGAAGGTGTGCAGGAAGAGGAAGGTGTCCTGCCGGCTCCGTCCGAGCCACTCGAGCGCCTCGGGAAGGATGCGCGAAAACCCGCTCGCGCCGCCGCCGGGTGGCTCGTAGCTCTCGCGGTAGACGGAGAAGCCCTCGCCGAAGCCGTATCGAGCGGCCACGAAGCCGCCCGCGGTGAACCCTCCGGTACGGAAGCCCGCGTCCCGCAGAGCCTCGGCCAGCGTCGTCACGCGCCCGGACAAGTGGTAGCCATCCCGGCGCACGCCGTGCGCGACCGGATCGAGCCCGGTGAGCATGGTCATGTGGGAGGGCAGCGTCCACGGCGAGTTCGCGAGCACCTGGTCGAACACCACCGAAGTCTTCGCCAGTTCGTCGATGTTCGGTGAGGTGCCGGGCTGGCCGCCATAGACGCCGAGTCGCTCGGGCCGCAGCGTGTCGATGGAGATCAGCACCACCGTGCGCGGCGGGTTGGCGTAGACCCGGCCGAGGATGAGCGCCGTCAGGCCGCCGGCCAGGAGCAACAGGATGACGATTCGGCGGGCGGACATGGACCCTCATCGTCTCCCGCGGACGGCAACCGGGCAAGCGTCGGCGGCGGGGGGTGCCGCTGCATGGCGGCGCGAGGTTGTCGAACGGACGTGCCGGCAAGGGTGCCGCGTTCCGCGCGTGGAGTCAGATCCCCCGGCGCAGCCAGGCGTCCACCGGCGCGAACCATGCCGCCCGGGACAGATTGGCGCCGAGGTACTGCGCCCAGTTCTCGTACAGGGCAAGGTCATCGGACCAGCGCAGCCAGAGCGCGCGCGTGGTGGCGTCCACGTCGGGGTGCGCCTCGACGAGGCCGCGATAGTGTGCGCGCGCCGCCGTCACGTTGACCTTGATGAGGCTTCGCCGCGGCACCGTGACCAGCCCCAGGAGCTGCGAAAGGTTGCGGTGGTCGCAGTAGATGCGCCGCGCTTCGTCCCAGGCGCTGCGGTTGTGGCTGTGCTCCACGACGGCGCCTGGCACGAAGGCGATGGCGCCGCCGCCGCGGATGATCCGCGTCGCCCAGCGGACGTCCTCGCCGAAGGAGGCCGACTCGAAACGCAGCGTCTCCCACGCCTTGCGTCGCACGCAGGCGATGACGTGGTCGTAGCGCACGAGTTGCAGCCGCTCCATCGGGGAGAGTTCGTCCCACGTGCGTTCGCCGAGGGACTGGACGACCGGCTCGCTGCCGCCGGCCCACGCGCCGATGCGCGCGGCCAGCACCGGATGGCAGTCGGCGCGCGGCTGCTGGCGCCCGAAGGTCGCGCAGAGTGACGGGTCGTCCGCGAGCGGCTGCACGAGCCGGGCCGCGACATCCGGCGCGAGCGGCAGCGCATCCTGCACCGACAGCAGGACGAACTCGGTCTTCGTCGCCGAGACCGCGCGATTCCTCGTCTCGCCGTGATTGAACTGCCTCGGCGGGATGGACATGGTCCGCGCGCCGGCCGCGCGCAGCCGGTCCTGCGTGCCATCACGGCTGCCGCTGTCCGGCGCCACGATCTCCAGCGTGCCGACGCCCTGCTGCGAGCGCCACATGTCGAGCGCGCGCCCGAACAGCTCGCCGCCGTTCAGCGTGGGGATCACGAGCGACACCCTGCCCGCCAGCGGGGATTCGGCCATCAGCCCGGGCCTCCGCCGCGTGCGAGGAGAGGCGCGAGGCGGGCGTGCAGATCGAAGGCCTGCGCGAGGCACTGATCGCTGTTGTGGTACTCGTACCGGCCGAAACGCCCGAGCGCGTGGAAGCCGTCGAGCGCATCGAGGTGGCCCAGCACCGCGTTGCGCTTCGCCTCGAAGTCCAGATCGTAGAGGATGTAGCTCACCGGGTTGAGCGCGGCATCCATCACGGTGACATCCTCGAGATGAAGGATGCCTGCGTCGGCGAGCGCCCGCGCCAGCGCGCGCTGCCCCGCGGGCGACACGTCCGGCTCGCGGCCCGGCTCGTAGGTGACCTCGGCGAGGATCGAGCCGCGGCCTGCCGGCGCGTTGCCGGGACTGTAGTTGCTCAGGTAGGTGATGCGATTGGCCGGCCCCTGCCACGCGTGCGGCAGGTAGACCCAGCTCAACGGACGCACGTCGCGCATCGAGACGCCGAACAGGTAGCCCGCGACGCCGCGGTACTGCAGGGCGGACGCCGCGCCGGCCACGTCGGCGGGCAGGCCGGGCATGAGCTTCGGCAGCACGTGCAGAGGCACCGTGCTCACGACGTGATCGCAGCGCGTGCCGTCCACGAGCCAGCCGCCGTCGCGGGTGCTTTCGATGCGCTCGACGCGGTGGCGCAGCCGGATGCGGTCCGCGATGGGCGCGGCGATGCGCTCGTGAATCGCGGCGAAACCGCCGTGCAGCGGGTAGCGGAAGCTGCTCTGGTGCGTGTAGCCGGCCGTCGTCTGTCCCAGCGATGCGCGCAGGATGTCCTCGAGCGGCGCGTCCGGCACGCGGTCCGCGATCCACGCCGTGCTCACCTGCGAGAGGTCGGCCTTCCAGATCTTGCGGTTGTAGGGGCGCATGAAGTGCTGCGCGATGCCCGCGCCCATCTTCCATTCGATCCACGCGTCGAAATCGCGCGGCGGCGGGACGTGCTCGCGGAGCAGGTGCGCGCGGATCTCGCCCTCGGTGCATTGCAGGTTGTGCTCGAGCGGAAGTTCGCCCAGGGCGTTCTCGAACGGGTACGTCACCCAGCAGTCGCGCGCGTGCAGGATGGCGGCGCGTCGCTCGGTGACCACGCAGGGCTCGTCGGCGAAGAGCTCCGTCCAGAAATCGGCCACGCGGCGATCGCGCGTGTACATGATGTGGCCGCCCGCCAGGTCGAAGGCGTGGCCCTCGACCACGCGCGAGCGGCACAGGCCCCCAATGCCGTCGCTGGCCTCGAAGACCTCCACCTCGTGGCCGTCCTGCGCCAGCAGCCGCGCGATCATCAGGCCCGAGGGCCCGCCTCCGGCGACGGCGATGCGAGCACGAGCGTTCATCGGGGCCATTCTTCCGGTCCCGGGTGGCGTCTACAATCCCGGCATCCTGCGGAGCGAGCTTCCCCGCGGAGCACGCTTCACGAAGCCGGAGGTCCGCAGCCCATGATCCAGCCCAGGTTCCAGCCCAGGTTCCAGCCCAGGTTCCAGCGCATGTTTCGGAGCAACTCCGGGCCGGTGGCGTGTGTGCTCCTTGCGGGCATCGTGCTGGCCGTGTCGCTCGCGTTCATGCCGGCGCCGGCAGGTCCCAACGAAGATCCGACCTGTTCGATCACGCTCACGCTGCCGCAGTCCGCGCTCGAGCTGCGCCTGGACCAGCGCCAGATCGGTCCGGACCTCGCGCGCTACCAGGAGTCCGAGGGCATGGATGCCCTGGGCCTGCACCAGTTGCAGGTGATGTCCCACCTCGCGCAGGGCCTCATGCTGAAGTCCGGCGTGACGCTGCGCGCGGGAGACCACACGTTCAAGCCGGCCAGCTACCGGATGGGCTTCACGGTGTCGCTGGGTGGCGCGCTGCATTTCTTCCTCGTGGACGGCACGGAGGGCGTCGCACTGCCGAGCACCGAGCTGAAGCCGGGCTGGTCGACCGAGCGGCTGGTGATGCACCTCGAGTACGTGACCCGCTCCGACGTGCGCCTGATCTGGCACCTCGGGGAGAAGGCCGGGATCATCGGCCTGGGTCTCGGTGCGAGCGGACCCGACACCACGCCGCCGGATTCCGCGGAGCAGTCGAAGGACGGCGCGCCGCGCGGCCGCTGAGCCGCTGCCCGCCCTCCCGAGCGTGAGCGAAGGCAAGGACGAGCCGATCCTGCGCGCCATCGGCCGGCTCGCGCCATGGGCGGCGCTCTCCTTCATCCTGCCCAACGCCTACAACCAGATCGACGTCTACTTCCTGGGCAAGGTCTCGCCGACCGCGAGCAATGCGCTGGGCCTGTTCATGATGGTGCAGATCGCCACGTTCGGCGTGGTGCTCGTGCACGCTCGCGGCACGCAGTCGCTCGTGGGGCGACGCATCGGCGCGGGGCAGCGCGACGGCGCGTGCCTCGCGCTGGCGCAGGGTATCGGCCTCGCGCTGCGCGTCGTGGTGCCGTTCACCGTGCTCGTCTGGAGTTTCGCGCCGGAGATCCTTTCGTTCATGGGCGGTGCGCCGGACGTCGTGGCCGAGGCCACGTCCTTCCTGCGCACGCTCTTCCTGTTCATGCCCTTCCTGTTCCTGCAGCCCATTCTCGACTTCTCCTTCCAGGCGCTGGGCGACACGGCCACGCCGTTCAAGCTGCAGTGCCTCGCGATGCTCGTGAATGCCGGCCTGAACTGGGTGCTGGTGCTGCCGCACGAGCTGCACCTCGGCGGCACGGTGCTGTCGCTGTCGGGGCACGGAGTCGTCGGCTCCGCGATCGCGACCGGCATCTCGCGCCTGCTCGTGAGCGTGCTCGGGCTGCGACTCATGGTGCGCCGCTACGGGTTCGCGCCGCTTCTCGAGCGCAGGAGTTATCGCTGGGATGCCCGCGTCGTGCGGGAGATCCTGCGCGTCGGACTGCCGGCCGGTGCGTCCACGCTGCTCTATGCGCTGGTGGGGGTCTTCATCCTGCAGGTCGTCGGCCGCTTCAGCCAGGATGCCTACGGGGCGTACGGCATCGGCTTCCGCGGCGTGGAGAGCATCTCGTTCATGATGCTTCTCGGCATCGGCGCGGCGACAGGCATCGTGTGCGCCCATGCGGTTGGCGGCGGCGACTTCGTGCGCGCGCGGCGCGCCGGTCACGTCGGCACGGCGATGGCTTCGGTGATCATGCTGGGCACGGGGACGTGCATGGCGTTGTTCGCGCGGCAGCTCGCGGGCATCTACACGAGCGACCCGGCGATCATCGAGATCGCGTCCGGCTACATCCGGATCATGGCCTTGTGCCAGATTCCTCAGGCCCTTGAGACGGTCTACAGCGACGCGATGGCAGGCGCAGGGTCCACCGCGCGTACAGTGGCCATCTCGATTCCAGGCAACGCGCTCCGCATTCCGCTCGCGTGGCTGTTCGCGCTGGGGCTCGGCTGGGGCTTGCAGGGCGTGTGGATCGCGATCCTCGTGAGTGCGGCGCTGAAAGCGGCTGGCGTCACCGCGCTGTACGTCTCCGGTCGCTGGGAGCGGGCGATGCACAAGGGGCGGGAGCTGCTGCATGCCGCATGACGCACACGATTCGCCGGCACCCGAGTCCGGCGCCGCGCTGGCGTCGCTGCTCGCGCGTATCGAGGCGCGGACGGCCGTCGTGGCGGTGGTCGGGCTCGGCTACGTGGGACTGGGCATCGCGGGAGCCTTCGCGCGCGGCGGATTCCGCGTGCTCGGCATCGACCGCGACGAGAGCCGCATCGGCCAGCTCCAGCGCGGGGAAGCGCCGCACCATCACCTCGGGGCGGACTTCGTCGCGACGCTGCTGGCGACGAAGCGCTTTGCGGCAACCACCGACGCCTCGCGCCTCGGCGAGGCCGACGCAGTCCTCATCTGCGTGCCGACGCCGCTCGGGCCGGGCGACGCGCCCGACCTGGCGGACGTGCGCGCCGCCGCAGCGGCCGTCGCGGCGACGCTGCGCCCGGGGCAGCTGGTGGTGCTCGAATCCACCACCTATCCCGGCACGACGCGCGAGGTGCTTCTGCCCGCGTTGACTGCCCCGCGCACGCCTGCGCTCGGCGCCGCCGGCCCGGAGCTCGTCTGCGGGCGCGACGTCTTCGTCGCCTTCTCGCCGGAGCGCGAGGATCCTGGCCGCGGGCCGATGTCCACCGAAACGATCCCGCGGCTGGTCGGCGGCCTCGACGAGGCGTCGCGCACGGCGGCCATGGCGCTCTACGGCGCGGTGCTGCAGCGCGTCGTGCCGGTGAGCTCCGCTGAGGTGGCGGAGGCCGCCAAGCTGCTCGAGAACATCTACCGCGCGGTGAACATCGCGATGGTCAACGAGATGAAGATGCTGCTCACGGCGATGGGCATCGACATCCAGGAGGTGATCGACGCAGCGTCGACGAAGCCCTTCGGCTTCCAGGAATTCCGGCCGGGCCCCGGATGGGGCGGTCACTGCATTCCGATCGATCCTTACTACCTCGCCTGGAAGGCGCGCGAGGCCGGACAGGAGGCGCGCTTCATCGCGCTGGCCGGCGCGGTGAATCGCGCGATGCCGGACTACGTGCTCGCGCGTGCGCGCGAAGCGCTGGCCGCCCGCCGTGAGCCGGACGATGTCGTGCCGCAGGGCGACCTGCTCTCGGGTGCGCGCGTGCTGGTGCTCGGACTGGCCTACAAGCGCGACATCGACGACGTGCGCGAGAGCCCCAGCCTGCGGCTCCTCGACTTGCTCCTGAAAGCCGGGGCTCACGCCGAATACCACGACCCGCACGTGCCGGCGGTTCCGGCCGCTCATGGAGGGCTGCCGGTATCGCAGCCCTTGGCCGCGCTCCGCTCCGTGCCGCTGGATGCGGTGCGTCTCGCTGCGTACGACGTGGTGCTGATCGCCACGGACCACGCGGCCATCGACTGGGCGCTCGTGGCCCGCTCGGCGCGGCTCATCGTCGATACGCGGGGCGTGCTTCGCGGGGTCCCCGGCGTGGTGCCCGCCTGACGGGAGCGTGCAGCGCCCCGGCTCAGCGCGCCCCGGCCAGCGCGGCCCGCTTTTCGGCGATGGCCGCCTCCAGCGCGGGCACGTCGGCGACATCACCGACACCGACCCGTTGCAGCGTGCGCAACTGTTGCTCCGCCTCGTCGGGCAGGTTCTGGCGCAACCGGGCGTGGATGAGTGCAAGGCGCGCCAGCTTGTGTGCCGGGTCGAGTTGCAGGGCGCGTTCCAGGCAGGTGACGGCGGTTTCCGGATCGCCGCGCTGCAGCGTCGTTCGCCCGAGCAGGAAGAGGCCGGTGGTGGAGTCGGGCTCGAGCTGGCTGCCGATCGCGTAGGCCTCCAGCGCGCTCTTGCGATTGCCCGAGCGCTCGAGGGCGAAGCCGCGCACCTCGTAGGCCTCCGCGCATCCCGGGTTCAACGCCAGCACCTGTTCGACCAGCGCCAGCGCGCCGGGCGTGTCGCCAGCGAGGGCGAGGCGCCTGGCTTCGTCGAGGCGATCGTCGTGGAGCTGAGCGTGCGCGCCGAGAAAGGCATCTCGAGCGGCCAGGGCGCGCGCGACGAGCAGCGCATCCGGCGCAGGGGCGGGTCCCTGCCTCGAAGCGTCGACGCCCGACGCGAAGAGCAGCAGCGCGAGGTCATCCGTCGGCGTGACGTGCTCACGCAACGCCGCCACTCGAGCCTCGAGTTCCGCCGTGCTGTCCGCCGCGTCCGCGAGCAGCAGGCGCCCGAGATCGTAGGGACTGCGACGCGAGCCATCGAGCGGGTCGAGCTGCAGCAGCTCCGGCGGCACGTCGTGCTCATCCGGTGCGGCACCGCGCATGGCTGCGAGCAGCTCGCGCCAGTCAGGCGGGGCCGTCGGATCGAGCAGGGCCTGGAGACGTCCCGGCGAGGCGAGCCCGTCGCGATGCGCTCCGATCCACGCGCGCGCGAAGCCGTCACGACCTGCAGGCCACGGGAGCATGCCGGGCGCAGCGAGGCTCTCGAACACGTGCCACGCGATGACCGCGTGTGCATCAGGGCTCGGGTGCACGGTATCCGGGAAGAGTGGACGCGCACCGAGCGCGGCCAGCGAGGCGCGCGGGTCGGCGATGGGCACATGCAGTTCGTCGGCAACACGCAGCACGATGCCTTCAGTCGCCGCCTCTTCGGGCGCGCGCTCCCGCAGCACCTCTCCGTGAGGCGGCACGACGAGCAGCAGCGGGACTTCGGCGTTGGCGCAGGCAATGGCCACTGCGCGCAGGTTCTGCTCGAAGGCCGGCAGCGGAACACGCGGGCGCATGTGCTCCTGATCGGCCCCGGCAGGTCCCCTCGAATCGGCGTCTGCTGGCGTCGCCACGTCGGCGTTCAGGCCCAGGGCGCGGGGAAGGGCGAGACGCGAGAGGCGGAAGGCGAGGCTGCGACGGTACTCCAGAGCTTCTCCATCGTCGCGCCCCTCGACTCGCACGTTGTCGTTGTGGCCCATCGGCATCCATACGACGACATCCGGTTGCAATGCCAGCAGGTCGCGCTCGACCTGCACGCGATTCTGCGTCGAGGTGTAGCCCGGCACACCCGAGTCGATGACCTCCACCTCCACCAGGTCGCCGACTGCGGCGTCGAGAAGTCGCTTCAGCACGAAGGGCCACGCGCGGTCCTCCGGGACGCCGAGGCCGAAGGTGGACGAGTCTCCCGTGCACACGACGCGCAGGGTGCCCGGCCGGCGCGCGGGCAGCACGTCGGGGCCACGGGCGCCGAGGGAATTGATGCGGTAGTAGCCGAGGAACCGGGCATCGGGCCGCAGCCTGTAGAACAGTTCGACGTCGGGCAGCGCACCGCTTCCGTCGGCGCCCAGCGCTGGGTCGTCCGGAAAAGGCGAGGGCATCGGCGGGGGGCCGCGGCCGGCGATGCGCAATCCCCACTCGATCAGTGCCAGCGGCGCCACGATGAGGAGCAGCGCGAGTCCCGCGGCGGCCAACCTGTGTCGAGTGCGCTCGGTCACGAGCGCATCCTAGCGACCGCTGCTCCACTCTGACCAGCGACGCTGCGACGCCTCCAGCCGTGCAAGGCCGGCCGCGATCCATTCCGCGGTGAACGCATCTTGCACTGCGGACTCTCGCGACCCATGTCGCGTAAGTGGGTGAGCCGGGCTGTGGTGGCTTGGCTCAGCGCGGTCCACGCATCCTCCGAGTGGGCAGCGCCGGTTTCCAGGTGGCGAGTGGGGCCTGGCGGTTCTCGTTGCGTCAGGCACGTCGAGGAGACCAGGAGGCCATCGGCTCATGCCGATGGCCTCCTCTTTTTCACGCTGCGCGGCATGTCCCTGAACTCTCAGGACTTCAGGGCGGGCGGGACGCGCACGAGAGCGCTCGATCCGCGCCAGCTCCCGGGACGCGGTTCCGCCTGCGGAAACCCCGTGTTTTGTAGGTTGCGGATTCCGGCGTGCGTCCTCGCGTTCCTGGATGTCCACCGCCCCCGATACGGAGATCCGCAATGTCTGCCGAGGACCTGACCCGCCGGATGAAGGAACTGCGCGACGTGCGCCTTGCCCGGAAGGCGCAGCGTTCCCACGAGCCGTACACCAGCGAAGCGCTGCAGTCGCTGGCCATTCTGGATCAGGTGCAGGAGCGGCTGCTCGGTTGCCTGCAGTCGTTGCACGAGACGCTGCCGGCGCTGCGGCCGGTCCGACGCATGGATTCCGGAGCGTGGAGGCTGGGCCTCTGCATGCCGCTTGATCCCGAGCAGCGTCGCGGTCGCGCCAACCGCCCCTTCAGCCGATGCGAGTTCTCGATCGAGATCGACATGGAGCGCCGGCAGGTGCGCGCCGCCTGCCATGCCACGGCCTTCGACCGGGACCTGCCCACGCAGCGCATGACCCTCCCGGTGGACGAGTTGCCCTGGAACGAGATGCAGGACTTCTTCGAGACGACGTGCCTGCAGTTCGCGGAACGCTGGTTCGTGCTCGCGGCCGAGCAGGGGGCCGAGGTGCTGGCTGCGGTCGAGCGGCGCTGAAGCCGGGCCGCTGCGTCCCGGCACGTCGCAGGTTACCGTCATGGGCACGGGCGCAGGCTCGACGGGCCCTTAGCTCAGTCGGTTAGAGCAGCGGACTCATAATCCGTTGGTCCTGGGTTCGAGTCCCAGAGGGCCCACCATCGCGCTGCGTCGCACCGCGACGCCGTGATGGTTCAAAACTCGCGCGCGGTGGAAACGGGCTCGACCAACAGTCGGCGGGGCGGGCCAGAGGCCACTCGACTCGCGTGCCGGATTCACGGTTGAGGCTGGCGAACGTGAGACATGCGCGCGTGGACGGACCATGGGCCTCACCGCGATGTGTGAAAGCCGCTTCACACCACGCCGCACGGCGGCATGTGTGATGAAGTCCACCGAGAACGCGCGTCGCGACGATCTCATCGGCGGGCGCCGTCCCGCGCGTCCGCGGGATCGGGGAGTTGCCATCGAGGTTCATGTGCGGCCGGGCGGGGTTGTAGTACTGCTCGACGTACTCGCGGACCATGCGCTCCAGATGCCGGGCGTTGAGCGCGACGACGTAGTCGGTGCAGTCGCGCCGTACCGTCGCGATCACGCGCTCGACGAAGCAATTCATCCAGGGCGAGCGGTATGCCGTGCGGAGTTTCTTCACGGCGATCGCCTGCATGACACGGCTGAACTCCTCGCCGCCGCGCCGCCCGAGCAGATGTCCGCGCAGAAGGTGCTGGCGGGGCAGGTCACGTCGCTGGAGCCGCTGGGCCTGCACGTGATCGCGCACGACGCGTACGGCGGCGAACCTCCTCTCGAACGACATCAGTGCGCTGCTTGGCACGGGAACGGGGAGCTTCGGGCCGGCGATGAACGCGAGTGTCGGCGCCAGCGCGTTCTCCATGGCATTGGGAGATCTCGATGAAGACGGAGTGCTCGACGCCGTGACGGGGAACGACGCGGCGAGCAGCATCTCCGTCCTGCTTGGCACAGGCACGGGCGGATTCGGATCGCTCGCCACGTTCGACGCCGGCCTGTATCCCCGCTCGGTTGCGCTCGGCGATCTGAACGGCGACGGACACCTTGACGTCGTGGCGACGAACTACCTGTTCGCCCAGGGAGTTGCCGTCCTGCTTGGAACGGGTACGGGAAACTTCGGGCCCATGTCGACCGTCAGCGTCGGCGACACGCCGCTTTCGGTGACGCTGGGCGACATGGACGGCGACGGCAACCTCGACATCGTGACGGGAAACTTCTCGGGCGGCGCCTCCGTGCTGCCCGGAAAGGGCACCGGAAGTTTCGAGGCCATGAAGAAGTTCGGCATCGGCACGAATGCCCAATCCAAATCGGTGGCCGTCGGTGACCTGAACGGAGACGGCTGCCTCGATCTCGTGGCAACTTCGCTCTACGCCAAGCTCACCGTCCTGCTCAATACGGGCAAGACCGGTGCGTGTGTCAGCTCACTCCCGACCTATCCGCCGGCGTTCTGGCCTTCCGTCGTCCAGGTGCGTCCTGCCACCGCCACCAGTTCGGGATTCATCACCAACGGCGTCGTGATCGATGAGCGCTGGGTGCTTGCCGTGGGCCTCGACGTGGACGGGATGGTGGCCTCCGACCTGGTCGTCTTCGACGGCAACTCGTGTATTCCGGTCACGAGCATCGCGTTCTCGTTGCCACCGGATCCATTTCCGTTTGACGCCACGGACCCGGCGACCGGCAATCTTGCCCTGCTCGGACTCGGCTTGCCGACGTCCGCGCCCGTTGCCTCACTGGGCGACCCGCTGAACAACCACGTCGGCGAGACGCTGACCATGCCGTGGTACACGGTGCCCGCTCCATTGCTCTCTGTCGAGGTCGGCACCGCTGTCTCCAATGCCGAGGCTGCCTCCTACTGGTCAGGCAGGAGTGGCCATCTCTGACGAGCACATCGGCGTGACGGACCTGACGTGCGCCGACGTGAAGGGCCCGCTGTTCGCCATCGAGTCGGGGGCCCCCGCGCTGGTCGGCATGGCGTCGTTCCACGCTTTGGATCAGGGAGCGCCTTCGACGACCTATCCGACCATCTTCACCCGCGTGTCGGCGCACCAGACCTGGATCCAGGACACGATCGCCAGCGTGCCACCCGCAGCGATGTCGGTGTGGACGGATCTCGGACATGCCCTCCCCGGCGTGAACGGCTCACCGTTGCTCGCCGGCACGGGGCCGCTCACCGCGGGCTCGGCCGGCTCGATCCAGCTGACCCATGCAGCTTCTGCGCCGCTCTCGCTGCTGTTCGCCTCGACCGGCAGCACGCTGACGCCCTTCAAGTGCGGCACCTTGGTGCCTTCGTTTTCCGGCCTGCCGAACAGCCCCCTCATCATCGCCACCAGCACGGGATCAGCCGCGATTCTCTGGTCATCGTGGCCCGCAGGCGCCTCAGGACTCTGCATCTACTTCCAGTGCGTTGTTCCCGACACGGCAGCAGTGTGCGGCTTCGCGATCAGCAACGCGCTTCGCGCGGCTGTGCCGTGAACCGAGGTTTCGCGTATCGGACGAGTTCTGGTGAACCCTTTGCGGTGGTGGGAGCGGGGTGAGGGCGGATGCCACGCTCGGTCCGTGCGACGCGGGGCACATTCGGCGGACCGGTGGGGACAACGCGCGCTCGCTTGGGTATGGTCTCGCGCGGAGCTGTCCTCAACTGATGTTCGCCCGGTTGCGCCAAGTCCTTCACGCGCTGAGAGAGCCCGCACTGCCGGGCGAGCGCGAGGCCGTGGCCGCCGCTGCTGCACACCTTCCCGCCGGCGTGCGGGAAGAACCCGGGCAGTTCATCGGCCGGCACACGGCTGGCTGCGGGGCCACGTGGGGCGTGCAGGAGCGCTGCCAGTTCACGTGCGCGGCCTGCTACCTCGGGACCGAGGCCAACGACACGCCGCCGCTCCCGTGGCCGGAGGTGCGTGAGCAACTCGACGCGCTGCGCGCGCACCTCGGGCCGTGGGGCAACGTGCAGCTCACGGCCGGCGAGCTCACGCTGCTGCCCGTGCAGGACGTCCTGCGCCTGCTGCATTACTGCCGCGCGGTGCAGCTCAACCCGATGCTCATGACCAATGGCGAGGTGCTGCGCGACGACCCCGCGTACCTGGAGCGCTTGGTGCGCGAGGGCGGGTTGACACGGATGGCCACGCACATCGACACGACGCAGCACGGGCGACGCGGGCTCCGGCGCGGACAGCGCGAGGCCGATCTGAATCCGCTGCGCGAGGAGTTCGCGGCATTGCTCCGACGGACGCGGGCGGTCACCGGCGTGCCGCTCCAGGCGGCGCACACGCTCACCGTGACGCCAGACAACCTCGGCGACGTCCCGGACGTGCTGCGCTGGCTGCTCGCGAATGCCGACGTCTACCGCATGGCCAGTTTCCAGCCCGTGGCGCAGGTCGGGCGCACGCGCGTCCTCCAGACGCTTGCCCGCGCCGCGGCACCCCTCGACTCGCCGGGCACCACCGGGACGCCAGGGCCGCAGCCCGAGACGGACGCGCTGTGGGCGGCCATCGAGGCCGGCATCGGTCGCCGTCTCGATCCGCGCGCGGTGCCCTTCGGTCACGCCGACTGCACGAGTATCACGCCGCTGCTGGTCGTCACGCTGGCCGGCCGGCAGCACGTTGTCGAGGGGCTGCGCGCGGGCTCGCGCCTCGACCGCTGGTTCATCGAGCGCGTGCTGCTCGGCGGACTCGCGGGTTACAACCCGATCGGAGAGCGGCGCGCCGTCTCGCTGGCGCGGCTCTGCGGCCGGCTCGTGCGCCATCCGCGGCTGCTGCTCGACCTGCCGGCCTACGCGGCCTGCCGGCTCTGGAGCGAGCGCGCCCTGACCCTGCGACTGCTGGGCGCGATGCTGACGCGCCGCGCATGGTCGGCGCGCCCGTTGACGATCGTGGTACACCGCTTCATGGATGCCGATGAGCTGGCCACGGAGCGCGGGCGCGAGCGCCTCGCCGCGTGCACGTTCCGCGTGCCGGTCGACGGCGAGTTGGTCTCGATGTGCGCCTTCAACGCGACGGGGCGGCGCCGCGCCGCCAGCCTCGCGCAGCAGCGGCGTGCGCACGCTGCGAGTTCGCCCGACCCTGACGCGAGCGTGCCCGTCCGCCCATCCGCCAACCAGCAGCTGCGCGCGCGAGTCGCGACGGAGGCCTGATGCGAAGCCTGTTCACTCTGGCACTGCTGTGCGCCGCGTCCGGCACCGGCTGCTACACGACGCTGACGGCGCCGGCCGGCGTGTTGGCGCAGGAGAAGGAGCGCCTCGCCCGGCAGCCGCCGGCGGAAGGCGATGCCACCGACGATTCGGACTGGCGCGCGCTGCTCGCTGCCGACGTGGGTGAAGACGGACGGGTCGATTACGCGGCGCTCGCCGGCCGCCGGGCACCGCTCGAGCGCTGCGTCGCGCGGCTCGCGCTGACCGGGCCGGTCACCACGCCCGAGCGCTACCCGACCAACGACGACCGCCTCGCGTATTACCTCAACGCCTACAACGCTCTCGTGCTCTTCAACGTGCTGAGCCGGCCGCGGCTGGAGTCCGTCGCCGACCACAAATACGACTTCTTCTGGTTCACTTGTTTCCAGCTCGATGGTTCGGAGATCAACCTGTACGACCTCGAGAACGACGTGATCCGCGGGCGCTTCCACGATCCGCGCGTCCACATGCAGTTGAACTGCGGGAGCCTCAGTTGTCCGGTGCTGGCGCGCGTGCCGTACACCGGCGTGGCGCTGCAGCAGCAGCTCGCGGCGCAGACGAGCCGCTTCCTGCACGAGCCGAGCAACGTGGACGTGGACGACGGCGTGATCGTGCTCTCGCAGATCTTCGAGTGGTACGCGGAGGACTTCCCGCCGGACCCGGTGCGCTGGATCGCCACGCAGGCACCGGACCTCAAGCTGCCCGTCGGCGCGCCGGTGCGCTATCGCCCCTACGACTGGGGGCTGAACGCGCCTGCGGGAGCGCTGCAGCCCTGAGGCAGCGAGGCGCACGCCCGCCGCGCCCTGATGCCGTGGACCAGCATGCTCTGTGGGTCATCCGGAGTCCTTGTTTCTCCAAAACTTGCGCACGGCTCGCTCAAGCGTCTTCCAATGGGGAGACAGAAGTTCATCGACAGTGCAGCATGAGGCCCACGAGCGGGTCGGGAGATGTGTAAATCGGTTCGAGACAGAGCTTGCGGCGCTGGTGCCTCCGCCGCGCGCGCACCTGCTGACGTATCACGGCGTGCTGGAGCCGGCCTCGGCGCTGCGGTCGGCGATCGTGCCGGGGGCTGGGAGGTCGGCGCGCCCGAGGCGGCCTCTACGCTCTGGGCAGGAAGGACGCGGTGGTCCCTGCGCCGCCCCGCACGCGCGCCGCTACCCGTGGGCCGCGCTGAGGAAGCGCGTCTTCACCGTGGACGTGCTGCACTGCGAGGGCTGCGGCGGGCGGCGCGTGATCCTGGCGGCGATCACGCAGGCGGCGGTGGTGGCAGCGATTCTCATTTCGCTGGGGCTGCCGACTGCCTTGCCGGTGCGGCACCCGGCGCGGCCGCCGCCGGGATATGAGTGGTGAAAAGCGAGGTGAGCTGGAGCCTGACCGAGTGTCGCCGGGGACGTGAGCGGACCCGGGTCTGCGCTCCAGGCGAGGCCGGCAAGGCCACGTTCTCGGGAGTGGCCTGACTACGCTCGGGCCTCGACGCTTCGATCATCCACCGCGTCGAGGGCAGTGAGCCCAACGGCTGGTTCGGCGACTCGGTTGCGGGTGTCGGCGACACGGACGGCGATGGCGCAGGCGATCTCGACCGCGACGGCTTTGACGACGTCAGGGAAGGAATCACCGCAGCAGGATCGCGGCGGTCGGGCAGCGCGTGATCTCCGATCCTGGAATCGGGCGGCGCGTCAACGCAGCCGGGCGCGTCGTCCGTGACGACGCGCCCGGGGTTGAAGGAGTCCGCTGCCGGACTCCGGGACAGGACGTGCGCGGCAGCGGTTACTGTGCCGTGCTCTTGAGCGCGTTGGTCGCGGCCAAACCCGCGGGACCAGCCGAGTCCTTGATCCAGACTTGCCAATAGGTATCGAAGCCGGCGGGCACACCCGCGGGCCAGGTGAACTGGAACGCAGCCGATCCGCTACCGGGAAGGAACAAGCCGATGGGATCGAGGTCGACGCTCGGGACCAGAACGCCCTGCTTGAAGGGCGCATTCATGGCGCTGAAGCCGATGTAGAGCAGTGCCGGGGTGTTGGCCTTGGCGTTGGAGATGGTCACTGCGGTCGGCGTTCCGGCAGTGAGGGCCCCGGTGCCGTTGAGCTTGGGCAGGCCGACGGAGCCGGCCAGCGCATTGCCGAGCTTCGTCCACTGCGGCTGCGGCGACGAGAACTCGGCGATGTAGCCGATGACGTCCGTGGTGTTCACGCCCCCGCCCACGACCACGTTGCCGTCATCGCTGCAGGCCAGGCAGGTCCAGAGGTCGGGGATGTTTGTGACGCCCGCGTTGGTCAGACGGTTTTTCATCGAGATGATGCCGTCGCTGGCGGTCCAGACCCAGGCCTGGCGCGCACCGCCATAGAGGTCGAAACCGACGACGGTCTTGCCGTCCTCGCTGATGTCCCAGGCCTTTCCGGCCCAGGTGGGATTGAGATGGCCGAGGTTCGTGATCGCGCCGGTCTGCGCATTGCGGATGAAAGCGCTGAAGGCCGGGCCGCTGAAGTACATGGTCCCGACGGAGAGGTTGCCGTTCTCGCTGAGGCCGTGGACCTCACCAGACAGGGTCGAGTCGATCACCGCACCCGAGGTATTCGCTGCCCAGTAGGCGGGTGTACGGCCGGAGAAGCCGCCGAAGGCGAATCCGCCCATCGTCGATCCATCGCCGGAGATTGCGGAGCAGCGGTTGCTGCCGGTCGTCAATTTCTGAAGCTCCTGCATGCCCGTGGCCGCCGTCCAACGGAAGCCGCGCGCGTTGCAACCGGTGGCCCAGGACAGGCCCACGATGGTCGTGCCGTCGCCGGAGATGTCGTAGGCCGCGCTTGGGTCGATCGGGTCGGTGCAGTTCAGCGCGTCGGGCAGCCAGCCGAGGGACTGCCAGCCCGTGGCCGCGGTCCAGCGCGCGGCGACCATGTGACCGATGCTCGCATCGAAGATGTTGCCGGCCACCACGGTGCCGTCGTCCGAGACGGCCACCATGTCGCCACCGGGGATGATCGTGGGCGCGGGCTCTTCCCGCCAGCGCCAGATGAATCCGTCCTTGATGGTCTGGAAATTGTTGGCTGTGCCGACGACCACGTTGCCGTCGGGCGTCACGTCCACGGCCCAAGCGTCGCCGGGAAGCACGACGAGCTTCTGGGCGCTCGCGGGTGTCGCCCAGGCGAGCGCCGTGGCCATGGCCAGGCCATTGAGGATCTTGTTCAAGGACATGGGGCAACTCCGAGACGGATGGGGAGGGAGGATCGAATGCCCGGGGCCGCAGCTTCGGGAGCGGCCCGGGTGCCGGTGCGTCGGAGAGGCTAATCGATCTCGGCGACCGGCACAGCGGGCTGAGTCGGTCGCCGGGATCGATGCCGATGCTCAGGCGGGTCATGGGCGTGGCGGCCTGCACGTGGTGCGCGCCTTCGTGCACAGTCGGCTGGCTCATTCCGCTTCGGGCCGCGCGCGTGCGCTTCGCCGATCCGGCCGTCGCGCGGAGTCGCCTGCCTCTGCTGCCTGAATCCGGAGACCGCCCGCGCCGCGTAGTGAAGGCGAGAGCCTGGCACGCAGGCACGCCGCCGGGCGCGCGCGCCAGCACTCCCGCACTCCGCCCCCCCGATTTCCCGGAGCCCGACCCATGTCGTCATCCCCGTTTTCCGTGCCTGCCACGTGCGCCAGCGCCTGCGCCGCAGGCTTCCTTGTCACCTTGGCGCTGCTGGCCCCCGCACCGGCCGCCCGCGCGTCCGAACCGTCCGGACGCGCTCCGGCCCCGCAGCCACCTGCGCCGGTGGCGCCGCTCTCCAGTCATCGCGAGGCGCCCGGCATCACCGAGACACCCAAGGTGGACGGCACCGACTTCTACATGTTCAACAGCTATGAGGCCGGCCGCGAGGACACCGTGACGTTCATCGCCGACTACCTGCCGCTGCAGGACCCGTACGGCGGTCCGAACTACTTCAACCTCGATCCCGACGCGCGCTACGAGATCCACGTGGACAACGACGGCGACGCCGTGCAGGACATCAGCTTCCGCTTCACCTTCTACACAGTCCTGAAGGACATCGCGCTGCCCGTCGGCGCGCCTGGCAGCGAGAAGATCGTGTCCATTCCGCTCGTACAGGCCGGCTCGGTGAGCCTGGCGGATGCCACCGCGCAGAACGTGGCCGCGTACTACTCGATCGACGTCATCGGTATGGTCGGCGGCCACGCGATCGCGGTGCCGGTGCTCGATGCGCAGACCGGCGAGACGCGTTTCGCCCAGCCGCTCGACAACATCGGCCCCAAGACCATTGCCGACTATGCGACGTACGCGCAGGGCTTCGTGCACGACGTGCTCCTGCCCGGCGGCGTGCCCGCGCGCGTCTTCGTGGGCCAGCGCAAGGACCCGTTCGTCGTGAGCCTCGGCGCCACCTTCGACCTCGTGAACCTCAACCCGCTCGGGCCGCCCGACGGCGGGCAGGACGACCTGAAGGACAAGAACGTCACGGCGCTCGAGCTCGAGATCCCGAAGAGCTTCCTCGTGGCGGGCCAGCCGGTGCTTGGCGCGTGGACCACCGCGAGCCTGCGCCAGTCGAGCAAGCTGGTCAAGGCACCCACCTTCGAACAGCCCACGCAGGAGCGCGGCCGCTTCGTGCAGGTCTCGCGCCTGGGGAGCCCGCTCGTCAACGAGTTGGTCATCGGCCTCAAGGACAAGAACCGCTTCAATGCGAGCGTTCCAGCCGACGACGCGCAGTTCCTCGACTACGTGACCAACCCCGTGCTGCCCGAACTGCTCGAAGTGCTCTTCGGAGTGCGGGCGCCGGATCTGTTCCCGCGCGCGGACCTCGTGCAGGCCTTCCTCACCGGCGTTCCCGGTCTCAACGAGAACGGTGCGGTGGGCGAGATGCTGCGGATCAATACGGGCACGCCCGCCGTGCCCGCCGCGCAGCAGAACCCGCTCGGCGTCATCGCCGGCGATGTCGCGGGCTTCCCCAATGGCCGCCGCCCCGGTGACGACGTCGTGGACATCGCGCTGCGCGTCGTGATGGGCGTACTTCTCGACAGCACGGTCGCTCCCGACGGTCAGCTCCCCTACACCGATGGTGCAGCAGTCGATGCCTCCTTCTTCGACGGCACCTTCCCGTACCTCCGCAGCCCGATTCCTGGCGGAGCCTGAGATCCCGCGACCTCGGGGACACCGGCGTCGATGCTCGCGCGTCGCCGCCGGTGTCTTTTCAGGACCAGGACCGTCTCTCCGCACGGATGCCGCCCATGCCTGCGCACACACAACGCCGCCCGACCCGCCTGCTCGCTCAGCCCCGCCGCACACGGCGGCCACCCGGGCAGCGCCTTGCCGCCGCGCTGCTCGCAGCGTGGGCGCTGTGCGCCGCCCCCGCGCGCGCCCACGACTTCTGGATCGTGCCAGCGCACTTCGCGCCGCACCCGGGCGAAGTGCTCGCGGTACACCTGCGCGTCGGCGATCACGCGCAAGGCGAGCCAGTGCCGCGCAGTGAGGAGCGCATCGTCGCGTTCGTGCTCACGGGCACGGCCGCGGAGGCGGCCCCGGCCGTCCGGGTCGTCGGTCGGGATGGCGCTCTGCCCGCGGGCCTCGTGCGGCTGACGCAGGTCGGGCCGCAGGTGCTCGGCTACCGCAGCAACCGCGCCTGGCTCGAGCTGGAAGCCCCTCGCTTCGAGGCCTACCTGCAGGAAGAGGGGCTCGACGCCGTGCTCGCTGCGCGAGCCGCGGCGGGCACGTCGGGCGCACCCGGCCACGAGGTCTATTCCCGCTGCGCCAAGGCCCTGCTCTGCGTTCGCGGCGACGAGGCCGCGCCGATGGACGCGCCCCCCGACCGTCTGCTGGGCTTCCCGCTCGAACTGCTGGCCGAGTCCGATCCGCAGACGCTGTCTCGGCGCACGCCCGCAGGCGCCGTGGAAGTGGCGCCGTTCCGCGTGCGCCTGCTGCACGACGGTGTGCCGCTGGCCGGAGCGCTCGTGAAAGCCTCGCTGATCCTGACCGGACTCGGTCCGGACGCCACGCCGGAGACCGCTCCCGTTCTCGCGTTCGGCGCGCCCGCCGGCATCGGCCTGCACGCGCGCACCGATGCCGAAGGGCGCGTGAGCCTGCCGCTGACCTGCCCGGGCACCTGGCTGGTCACCGCTGTGCACATGGTGCCCGCGCCACCCGGCACGCAGGCCGACGTGGCACCTGCCGTGTCGGACGCCGCACCCGCGCCGACGACCGCCGACTGGGAGAGCCTGTGGGCGTCGCTCAGTTTCGAGGTGCTCGCGCCGCTGGCCCCGCAGTGAGTACGGCGCGCGACGCGCGCCTCAGACGGGCAGCAACCGGTCGTGCAGCGAGGACACCAGCAGCAGCACGCAGCCGCCGTCCGTGACCTGCACCGGATGGATGCTGCCGGCCTCGGCGCGCTGGTAGTCGCCCTCGCGCAGGTGCGCGGTGCCGGTGCGCAAGTCGCCCGAGAGCACGAAGCACTCCTCCGCGCTGGCGTGCACGTGGCTCGGGTAGCCGGCGCCGGCGGCCATGCGCACGAGCATGGTGACGCGGTCGCCAGCCGTATCGACAAAGAGCCTGCGTGCCTCGATACCATCCACGGCCGTGGGCTCCCACGCGCCGGCATCCGCCGCGACGTACGCGAAGAGCTGGCCAGCCGGAGACGCATCGGGAGCCCAGCCCTTCCAGGTCTGCGTCAGGCGCTGCTCCGCAGCTGCCGCCTCCGCGGGCACCACCGTGCCGTTGTGCGGCGGCTGATCTTGCGGCGGGGTCGGGCCACGCAGCTTCGCGACAAGGCGCGGCCAGAGCCCCTCCGGCGGCGCAACCTCGGGAGCGATCAGCGCCAGGTCGCTCATCACCGAGCGGATCGCGCGGTACTCCCCGCGGCACGGCTCGCACTCGCCGACGTGCTCCTGGAAGGCCCGGGCCTCGGCGGCGGACAGGGCGTCCATGGCGGCCAGCGCGGCCTGGTCGCGGGCGGCATCATCGAGCTCGGCGTGGCGCGTCATGCGAATCCTTCCCTGCAGCGGTCGAGCGACTCTCGCAGAGTCGCCAGCGCCGTGCGGATGCGGGTCTTCACGGTGCCGAGCGGCTGGTCGAGCAGCTCGGCGACCTCGGTATGGGTGAGGCCGCGGAAGAACGCGGCCTCGATGGCACGGCGCTGCTCGGTGGGCAGCGCGGAGACCGCGGCGCGGACGGTGGCCGCGTGCTCGCTGCCGATGCTCCGGTCGAGCGGATCAGGCTGCGGGTCGAGCAGTTCGTCGTGCCGCGCGTCGAGCGCCGACTCTCGGCGCGTCAGCCGGCTGCGCGCGCGCCACGCATCGATGGCCCGCGTGCGCGCGAGCAGCGTGAGCCAGGCCAGCACGGGCGCCTGCGCCGCGTCGTAGCGCAGCGCCTGGCGCCACACCTGCAGGTACACCTCGAGCAGGACGTCCTCGGCGGCGGCCGGTGCGCGGACGATCTGCAGCACGAGGCCGTGCAGCCGGCTGCTCGTCAGCTCGTACAGCTCGCGCAGGGCGGTCTCGTCCGCGCGGCCGATACGGGCGATGAGCGCTGCGAGTCGAGGCTGGGCCGAGTCACCGGCAGCCCCCGCCAGGTCGGAGCGCGCCCCTGCGGCGGGTATTGCGACCACGCCCGGCGGAGCGGAGGCCAGTGTGTCCTGCGGGAGCGGCGAGCGGCGGGCGGCTGACATCACTCTTCACCATACGGCAGCCGGTGGGACCACGGATGCCTGATCCCGCCGCGCCGTCGGGAGTTGGCGAGCCGCCCGCTCGAAGCGAGCATCACCACACCCAGCCGAAACTCTCGCGCCAGCGCTGGAGGGCCGCAGGCTCGCCCGCGAGACAGGCGTCGAGTGCGAGCGCCCGATCGTCGTCCCCCGGCGCGGCCGCCGCCGGGATCTGAGTGGTGAGAAGCGAGGTGAGCGGGGGCCTGACCGAGCGTCGCCGGGGACGTGAGCGGACCGAGGTCTGCGCGCCGGGCGGCAGACTGTGGCGCTCGTATTGCCCACGCTCAGCCCAGCCTTGGCCATGATCCGCCTGCGCCCAGCCCCTGCAACCGCTGGCGCGTCCTGCGAGAGTCCCACGTGATGAGCGGAATCGAGTCGGAGGATTGTGGCGAGGTGATCGTCTACGAGGCCCCGGACGGAGCGGTGCGCGTGGATGTCCGCCTGGCGCGGGAGACGATCTGGCTGAACCAGCAGCAGATGGCCGAGCTGTTCGGCCGCGCGCTGCGACCCTGCGAGCAGATCTCGCGGCCCGCGGTGAAGCAGGAGACCTCTTCGACCAGGAGCGGGGAGACGGCCTGGCGGGACTGCTCGGAGCCATCGAGCAGACGCAACGACACCGCCGCGCATGAAGTGACTCCGACTCGGCGGGCCCCGGGAGAGCGGAAGTCTCCGGGCGCCTTCCGTCAGCCGATCTCGAGCTGCAGGCCCTGCGTGAGCGCAACGCCCTGCACGGCCGCCGCATCCGCGCAGCCCGCCTGCAGGTAGAGGCTGATGCCCGAAAGCGCGGGCAGCGCCGGGAGCGCCGTCGGCAGCGAGAGCGCGCCGGCGCCGGCCACGCCCGACGCGCCGCCGAGCGAAAGGTTCAAGCTGAGCTGCAATGTGTTCACGTGGAAGGTGCCGCCCTTGAAGGGCAGCGCGGCCTTCGACAGCCCGACGAACAGCACCGAGCTCGCGCCGCCGACCGCGTTGGACAGTTGCAGCGTCACCGGCGCGCCAGGCTCCGGGCAGCCCGCGCCCGTGAGCTTCGGCACCAGGTTGCCCTTGCCTTTCAGCCCCAGGCCGTAGGCGATCCACCCGCCGGAGCACGCGTCGGGCGGCACCGCGGTGATGTTCAGGTAGTAGCCGCCCGCGCCCCACGACGCGGGGCTCGAGGTGATCACCGTGCCGGGGCCGCCCGTCGAGCCCTGCGCATAGGCGCGAACCTTGGTGTTCGACTGGTCCACGACCACGACCTTGTCGAGCGCGGAGGTGTAGGCGCCGGCCGTCGTCGTGGCCCACGCGTTGCCGGTACTCGGGCTGTCGTCGCCGTTGACGCCCCACACGGAGATGGCGGAGGTCACCGGGTCCACGCGCAGCATGCGGGGCAGCTCGTGGTCATCGATGTTGAGAATGATCAGGATCAGCTCGCCGTTCGGGCCGTAACTCCAGCCGCGGGGCGTCTCGCCGCTCGTCGCGCCCCACGGATTCGGGCTGACCTCGAAGGTCGCGTTGCCCACCGGGCCGATGACGCGCGACCCGTCTGCCGAAAGCGGCAGCTTGCGCACGTTGACGGCGCCGAGCGGGAAGCCGGGCGCCGGCGTGGGGGAGGCCACGAACAGCGCGTTGGTGCCCGCGTCGTGGATCATGCCGCTGATGTCGTAGTACGCGGTGCCGTCGATGAGCATCGGCGTGACGCCGTCGGCGTCGTACAGGATGTGGTGCTGGTTGGCGGCGTCGAGCCACTGGATCTGCAGGGCCGCGCCGAAGTCGCCCTCGGTGAAGTAGATGCGTCCGTCGCGCGTGGGCGCGAGTCCGTTGATGGCGGTGTTGTTGGGCAGCACGCCGACGCTCAGGTTCTGCAGATTCCCGGCGCCGTCCGCGGCCCACAGGTAGAGCAACGGGGACGGATCGGTGCCGGTGATGGCCGAGCAGAACAGCAGGCGCTGCCGGTACGGATCGAAGGCCATGGTGCCCGTGTAATCGAAGGCGCCCCACGTGGGCGTGAGGATCGAGCCCGCGCCCGTGACCGGGTCCACGCGCAGGATGCCGGTGCCGGAGTAGCCGGGCGACTGCACGCCGACGCCGTAGAAGAAGAGTTCCCCGGCGTGGAAGCCACCGCCCTGCGCAGAGGCAGTCGTGTCCGGACCGAGGCCCGGACCGAGGCCCAGTCCGAGGAATGAAGAGAGGCCGAGCACGAGCAAGAGCATGGGTCTCATGGCGCGAGGTTCCGTGGTTGGAGGAGCGCGAAAACGTCGTACGCCCACTGAAGCCGGATCTCCGAGCCGGCGTTTCCGGCCAGTCTCTCGGGTCGCCGGCGCGCCATGTACCGCGCGACCGTGGACACGCCGACGTCGTGGCCCGTCGTGGCCCGTCGTGGCCCGTCGTGGCCGAGGATGAGCAGCTCGTTGCGGATGTGCTCTGGACCCCAGAGCGGATTCTCGAGCGAGAGCCGGTGAATGAGCCGGACCAGCTTCCAGGCGGTCAGTCGCGCTGGCTGTACGGTCTGGCGATGGTCCTCCTGGGCTTCGCGCTCGTGGCCCTGACGATCGCGTTCGGGGGCTGAGCATTCCATGACTGATGTCCCGTCATCCCCGGCTTCACGATCGACCGACCCGGAGCGCGACGGCGGGAGCTTCGGGCTGCCTCCGTGGCTGGTGCGGCACCGCAAGAAATGGCTGCACTTCGATCTGCTCGCCGGATTGATCACGGCTGCGGTGTTTCTCCCGAAGGCCATGGCCCATGCGTCCATCGCCGGGGCTTCCGCCGCAGGTGGGGCTGGCCACCTGCTTCGTGCCGATGCTGATCTACGCGTTGATCGGCACGTCGCGGCCGCTCAGCGTGAGCACGTCCTCCACGCTGGCGATCCTCGTGGCGGCCGAGCTCGGCAGCCTCGCATCGGGCGGAGCGCCCGAGCTCCTGGCGCGCACGCTCACCACGCTGACGCTCATGGTCGGCGTCGTGCTGTTGCTGGCCCGGCTCGCCGGGCGGGAGCAGCACGCGCTTCAGCGGATCGGCAGAGTGAGCTGAGGCCGCGACGGCGTGTCGGAGTGGAGGCAGTTCTGCAGCAGCGTCTGCATGGCCACGAAGCCCGACTTGCTGGGTAGGTCGTTGGACGCCACCCAGAACCAGCTCCCGCGATACTGCACCGCGACGAAGGGATCCTCGGGCTTCGTGGTGGACGACTGCACGCGGAGAAAGGCTGCTGCCGACGCGGTGGTCGGCTCGGGCGCGATGCCGGCCGCGATGCCGGCCGCGATGCCGGCCACGAGGTCCGGGGCCGGCACGTCGATGCCGTGCGTCGCGAGCTGCATCAGCTCCAGCGTGCTGCGCGTCTGCACGCGCAGCGAGTCGGGTCCCGAGTTCTTTCGGCCCAGCTCCAGCGAGAAGCGCACCTCGCTGACGTCGCCCGACGGCAGCGGCTTGCCGAGGAGCTGCAGCACGTCTCTGGCCTCGCCGTCGCGCACATCAAGGACGAGGTCCACACCCTCGACCTCGTTGTCGTCGTTCATCCGGTAGACGAAGGTCAGGGCGCCCGCGCGCCGGAGGCGCGCCATCCGCGTCAGCACGTCGCGCAGGCGCGCGCGCCTTTACCGCGCCATCAAGGGCGCGGGCAGCGAGGCGGAGGCCATGGCCGTGGTGGAAGAGGAGTTCGGCCTCGAAGACGAGCCCCTGGACATCGCGTCGGCCGATCGCGCGCGGCTGCACACGGCGATCCGCGGCCTGGCGGCCAACGCCGCGACGGGCAAGGTCGGGTTGCGCGGGCGGGACTTCATGGCCGCCGTCGTGGTGTTCTTCCTGGTGGCTCTCTCGGCTGTGCCGGGGATCGTGCCGTTCCTGCTGATCGACGATGAGCACCTGGCGCTGCGCGTGTCGAACACCGTGCTGCTCCTGCTGCTGTTCCTGGCGGGCTACGGGTGGGCGCATTACACCGACTCGCGGCCCATGGTCGTGGGACTCGTGGTCGCCGTCCTCGGGCTGGCGATGGTGCTGCTGGCGATTCCGCTGGGCGGCTGAGTCGTCGCGCGCCGTGTGCGGCGCGCGTGCCATGTGCGGCGCGCGTGCCATGTGCGGCGCGCGCGCCGTGTGCGGCGCGCGTGCCATGCGCGGCGCGCGGCTCACGTGTTGTGCGCCGCGCGAGCAGCGCTCGCGCTAGGCCGGCGCGCTCACTCCCGGCAGGAAGAAGTACGTCAGCGCGAGGATCAGATACACGGCCAGCAGTTGCAGGCCCTTGAGCCAGTCGGAGCGGCCGTCGCCGGCGACCTGGCCGGTGATGAGCACCGAGAGCAGCACCATCAGCACGAGGCCCGGGGCGAAGGCCAGGTCCATCGGCGTGGGGCCGAGGAACAGGCTGACCAGCACGAGGAGTGGCGCCACGAACAGCGCCACTTGCACGCTGGAACCAATGGCGATGGACAGCGAGAGGTCCATGCGGTTCTTCAGGGCGACGGTGATCGCCGTCGCATGCTCGGCCGCGTTGCCCAGGATCGCGACGACGAAGACGCCGACGAAGACGTTGCTGAGTCCGAGTTCGTGCGCCGTCGGCTCGATCGCGCCCACCAGGATCTCGCTCATCCAGGCAACCGCCACGGTGGATGCGGCCAGCACCAGCGCGGACCGGCTCACGGGCCAGGGCGGGGCGTGTTCCTTGCTCTCGTCGGGTGCATGCGAGCCCTTGAACAGTGATGCGTGGGTCACCAGCGTGAAGACGAGATACAGCAGGTAGCCGACGAGCAGCACCACGGACATCGAGACGCTGAGCTTGCCGAGCGATTCCGGCGTCGAGCTGGCCGCGGCCTGGAACGCGGCGGGAAGCACCAGCGCGATCGCGGCCAGCGTCAGCATCGTGGCCTGGGAGCGGGCGCCGGCAGGGTTGTAGTGCTGCTCGCGATGGCGCAGGCCGCCGGCGAGCATCGCGGCGCCGAGCACCAGCAGGATGTTGCCGACGATGGAGCCGATGATCGACGCCTTCACCACGTCGTGCAGGCCGGCGCGCAGCGCGGCGAGCGCGATGATGAGCTCGGCCGCGTTGCCGAAGGTGGCGTTGAGCAGACCGCCGACGCCTTCGCCCATGCGCTCCGCCAACTGCTCCGTGGCGCGGCCCATCCAGCCTGCGAGCGGAAGGATCGCAATGGCCGAGGCCGCGAAGACGAGCAGGTGGTGTTCGGGCGCGAGGAACTCGAGCGCGATGGCGACGGGCACGAAGAGCAGCAGCCAGTTCAGTACTTTCATGGATGCCGATCTTCCCAATCCTTCCACTCCACCTCGTGGCTCTCGAGATAGCGGCTGACCGCCGAGCCGAGCGTGGGAAAGAACATGTCCTCACCGAGTTGCTTGAAGAGTCCGAAGCGCTTGAGCTTGTCCTTCACGGGATCCTTGAGCTCGGCGAAACACAACTCGACGCCGGCTTCCTGCAGCGTGTTGTCCAGCTCCTCCAGCATGTCGCGCGCCGTGATGTCCACGCTGGTGACCGGCTCCGCCGAGACCACCAGCCAGTTGACCGTCGTCGGCGACGTGGCGACGGCCTCGAGCACGCGCTCGCGGAACAGCTCCGCGTTGGCGAAGAAGAGCGGCGCATCCCAGCGGAAGAGCACGAGGCCGGGAATGCGCCGGGCCTCGGGGTAGCGCGTGATGTCGTGGTAGCCCTTGACGCCCTCGGCGCGTGCCAGCACGGCGGAGTGCGGCCGCCAACCATCCCACAGGAACTCGATCACCGCGATGACCACCGCGATGCCGATGCCGGGAATGGCGCCGAAGACGGCGACGCCCACCAGGCAGACGATCGAGAGCCAGGCCTCCCACGGCTGGATGCGGTGAATGCGAATGAGATCGCCGATCTCGAACAGGCCGATGGCCGAGGCTATGACGACGGCCGCCAGCGCCGCCGACGGCAGGTGCTTCAGCAGATTCGGCGCGAACACCAGCAGCAGCGCCACGGCAACGGCGCCGACGACTCCGGTCAGTTGCGTACGCGCGCCCGAGGCCTCCGCGACAGGCGTGCGCGACGAACTGCTGCTGATCGGAAAGCCCTGGAAAAAGCCTGCCGCCAGGTTGGCCGCGCCCAGGCCCACCAGCTCCTGGTTCGGATCCACCGCCGTGCGCAGGCGCGCCGCATAGGAGCGGGACAGCACGCTGGTGTCGGCGAACGAGACCAGCGCGACGGCGACGCCGCCGATCAGCACCGGCACGATGTCGTCCTGCCGGATCCAGGGCAGCGCGAAGCCTGGCAGGCCCTGCGGCAGCGAACCCAGGACTGAAATCCCGGCCGTCGTGGCCAGATCCAGCGCGCCGACGAGGACGGTGGCCACGACCACTGCGATCAGGATGCCGGGCACGCGCTGGAAGCGCTTCAGCAGGAGAATCAGCGCCAGCGTGCCGGCGCCGATCGCGAACGCCGTCCAGTTCGTCTGGTTGCCCACAATCGCCAGGCCGATGGCCCACATGTTCCGCAGCGGCCCTTCGCTCTCGATCTTGAAGCCGAAGAGCTTCGGCACCTGACTGATGAGCACCGTGAGAGCGATGCCATTCATGTAGCCATAGCGAATCGGCTTGGACAGCAGCTCGGTGATGAAGCCCAGCTTCGCGACTCCCGCGACGACGCACACGGAGCCCGAGACGAGGGCCATCGCGCCGGCGAGCGCGATGGCGCGCTCGGGATCGCCGCCCGAGAGCGGCAGCACCGTGCCGAGGATGACGGCGGCGAGCGCCGAGTCCGGCCCCAGCACGAGAATGCGGCTGGGCCCGAACAGCGCATAGGCGAGTAGCGGCACGATGGTCGCGTACAGGCCGTAGATGCCCGGCACGCCCGAGGCCACGGCATACGCGATGCCGACCGGCACCAGCATCGTGGTCAACACGAGGCCGGCGGCGAGATCGCGCGGCAGCCACGCCGCCTCGTAGCGGCGCAGCGTCAGGAGCCCCGGCAGCCAGCGGATCCAGCCTGTCTTCTCTCGCATCGTGCGAATCCGAGTGCGCGTCGAGACGTGACGATGCCCCCCCGCGGCCGCCGGCGTCAACGACGGGCGCTGCCCCGCGCGAGTGCGACTGTCGCTGCGATCACGTGCGCGATGGCCGGCGGCACGCCCGGGGACCGCGCGGCATCGAGCGCCTCGATGATCCGCAGGGCGACCTGGGGCTTGGAGTGCCGCTCGACGGCGCGATGCAGCGTCCGCCGCGCCCAGGCCGACTCCGTCTCGCCCGACAGCTGCACGGGCGTGCCGGCCATGCGTACGAGCAGGCGCGCGTAGCCGTGGCGCCACAGGCAGGTCTCGAAGTCGCGCTCCTCGAGGGCCGTGATGTGCGTGCGCGCCTCCCGGCTGCAGGCCGCACTGCGAGTACTCCACCAGCTCGACGCCCTCGATGGGCAGGCGGTACCCCACGTGGCGCGCGAACTCCGGCAGCAGCCACGTCTCCGTCTCGCCTTCCACGAGCAGCCAGCGCCGCGCGAGCAGTGCTTCGGGGCGCGCAGGCCGAGCAGGTTCACCGCGCTGGCCGGCGGGTCAGTGCAGGTCGTGCGCGACAGCGCCCGGCGCGTTGTCGCGGATGTAGCGCACCGCCTCGGCCGGCGAGTCCGTCCGGAACATCTCGATCTCGCCCTCGCCCACGGTTCCGGCCGAGAGCATCACCTGCCGCAGGCTGTCGGCGATGGGCTGCCAGTAGTCCACGCCCATGAGCACGATGGGGAAGCGCGCGATCTTGCCGCACTGGATGAGCGTGGCTGTCTCGAAGATCTCGTCCAGCGTCCCGAGGCCACCCGGCATGAGCACGAAGCCCTGCGAGTACCGGCGCAGCATGAGCTTGCGGACGAAGAAGTTGTCGAAGGTCAGCGTGCGATCGACGTACGGGTTCAGGCCTTGCTCGTGCGGCAGCACGATGTTGAAGCCGAGGCTGTGGCCTCCGGCCTCGTGCGCCCCGCGGTTGCCCGCCTCCATGATTCCCGGGCCGCCGCCGGTGATGACGGTGAAGCCCGCCTTCGCCAGCTCCGCCCCGGTGCGGCGCGCCAGTTCGTAGTGCGGGTGACCTTCGTGCAGCCGCGCCGAGCCGTAGATCGTGACGGCGGGTCCGAGGTCGTGCAGCGCACGCAGGCTCGCGACCATGTCCTGAAAGACGCGGTAGGCGCGATCGAAGTCGGCGAGCAGGTCGCGGGGGGCCTGCTCGCCGACTCCGGAGTCGTTCGGTGGACGCACGCGGGCTTCTCCCGTGCCTACTTGGCGCTGACCGAGATCGCAACGGCCTCCTTGTAGATCAGTTCCACGCGATCGCCGGACTTGAGGCCATCGACGAACTCCTTGCCCTCGTCGCGCTGGGCACGCATGACATGCATGCGGCCATCCGGGCCGGTGAACGTCACGATGTGCTGCGCCTTGTCGACGCTTTGCACCTTCACGGTCAGCGCCACGCCCGCACCGATCGCCCCGGCCGGCATTTGTCCCGTCTCGGCGCGACCCGCTGCCAGGCCCGCGACGGGCGCCGTGTCGGGCTCGCCCGCTGCGAGCACACGGGCCGCGAGGGACACGGTGTACTGCGCGACGACCTTGTCGCCCGCCTTGATCTGGTCGAAGTTCCGGACCGCCGGCCCGGCGACGATCACCAGGATCTCGCCATCGGGACGCTGGATCGTGATGTCACGCGAGGCCTTGTTCACGCCCAGGACCGAGGCTTCGGCGGAGACTTCATCGGTGACCTGCGCATGCCTCGGCGCCGTCGGCGTCGACGCGCAGCCTGCGATGAGGGAGGCGGCAAGAAAGGGCAGCGCCCCGAGCACGAGAGTCTTCAAGTGCTTCTGCATGGCATCTTCTCCTGAATGTTTCGGGCTTCCTGACAAGGGCGGGGAGTCTACCGACTGTGGGGACCGAGTTGAAAGGCCGGCTCGCACCACCCCGTGCTGTCGCACAGCCTGCCGCTCACGCGCCGCCGCGCAGGCGCTCGACCTGCGCGGGGCACGTCGGGCCGTGATCGGGGCGCACACCGTCGCGCAGGGCCTGTAGCTGCGCGTCAGTCAGCAGCGTCGCGGCCTTCACGCGATATGAGTTCGGCGGGTGACTCATCGGATCCGTGACCGCGTCCGCGAGCTGCGTGTCGTTGGTGAGCAGCAGCAGGCCTGACGTATCGCGATCCTGCCGCCCCACCGGAGAGACCCAGCCCGGCACGTCGCGCAGCAGGTCGTACAACGTGCGCCACCCGTGTCGTCGTCGCGGGATCCGTCCTGCGTGACCTCCTCGCGGCGAACGCCATTCAGCTCGAGGATCGCGTCCCGGCCGAAGTCGGCCAAGGCGCCCGTCGCCGTCTGCGCCTGCGGCAGAGCCGGCGTCGACGAGCTCATGCACGTGCGGCGCGGCGCCCGGCTCGGGCAAGTGTTCGTGTTCGAGTTCGTGCGGCTCCGCACCACCGACGTGGTGCGTCCACGCCAGGTTGTACGCGCAACTGATTCCGGAGGCGGCGATCCTGCCCTTCATGCTGAATCAGCTCGCCGCGTTCGGAACGCTGCACTTCGTCGTGTCGAAGGCAGTGAACTGGCTCATCAACCTCGGCATCCTCGACTTGACCATCGCGGGCTGCGTCGCCAACCGGCAGGGCAACTTCGGCACCGAGAAGGCCTTCGTCGGCACGCTCGTGCTCGCCATGCTGGTCACGGTGTTTCACGGCGTGCTCAAGCTGCGCGAGATGCAGGCGCGCTTCGATGCGCGGAGTCCGCCGAAGCCGGCGAAGTCACCGACGTCGCGGAGCAGACCGGCGGCGTCCCCGCCGGGAGAGGCGCAGGCGCAGGCGCCGACGTGCCGCTCCGGCATCCAGCGGATGTCGCGGGTCTTGAGGTACGAGACACCGTCCGACAAGATCTCCGCTCTCCGGCTTGCCCTTCGGCAACCGGATCGCGAAGCTGTTCCGGGCACGACTCGTCGCGCCCGACCGTTCATCCCGATGCAGCAAGAGGAGAGGACATGAAGACCCGTCGCACACGATTCCCGGGCAGCACGCTGACTCGTGGCGCTGCGATTCTGCTCATCGCAGGCTGCGCCTCGCATGGCAACAGCTCCGTGCACCAGGAGGCAGGCGTCGTGCAGGTCACCGGCACCATGGGCTCGCCCAGCGCCACGACGACCATCCCCGGCACCCAGTTGCCGTCCCCCCAGCCGGAGTTCGGCGGCGTGATCGAGGACGATGCGCTGAGTTCCAAGCCCTGGTGGGCGCCGCGCGTCGTGCCGCCGAAGGACGCGCCGAACGTTCTGCTCATCCTGACCGACGATTCCGGCTTTGGCGTGCCGAGCACCTTCGGCGGCGTCATCCCGACGCCCACGATGGACCGCATCGCGGCGAACGGGCTGCGCTACAACCGCATCTTCTCCACGTCGCTGTGCTCGCCGACGCGCGCAGCGCTGATCACCGGGCGCAACCACCACTCGGTGGGCTTCGGCGTGATCTCCGAGCAGGCCACCGGCTTCCCCGGCTACGACAGCGTCATCGGCGCGGACAACGCGACGATCGGCCGCATCCTGCGCGACAACGGCTACGCGACGTCGTGGTTCGGCAAGAATCACAACACGCCAACCTACGAAGCCAGCCAGGCCGGGCCGTTCACCCAGTGGCCCACCGGCATGGGCTTCGACTACTTCTATGGCTTCGTCGGCGGTGACGCGAACCAGTGGGGGCCGAATCTCTTCCGCAACACCACGCAGATCTATCCCTTCAAGGACTACCCGAGCACCTTGAAGATGGATCGCTCGGATCCCAAGGCGGCAATCTGGCCAGTCACCGGCAAGGAGAGTTCCTGGAACCTGATCACCGCGATGGCCGATGACGCCATCGACTGGATGGACCGGATCAACCAGACCGACCCGAGTCAGCCAATTTTCCTGCACTACTGCCCCGGCGCTTCGCATGCGCCGCACCACCCGACCAAGGAGTGGGTGGACAAGATCCACGCGATGCACCTCTTCGACGACGGCTACGAGAAGCTGCGTGAACGCATCTTCGCGAACCAGCAGCGGCTCGGAGTGATTCCCAAGGGCCAGAAACTCACTCCGTGGCCCGGTGACATCCTGACGCCTTGGGACAAGCTGAGCGACGAGGCGAAGAAGCTCTACATCCGCCAGGTCGAGGTCTTCGCCGCCTTTGTCGCCTACAACGACTACGAGATCGGTCGCGTGATCCAGCATTTCGAGGATCTCGGCAAGCTCGACAACACGCTGATCATCTACCAGAACGGCGACAACGGCACGAGCGCCGAAGGCGGGCCGGACGGCACGTTCAGCGAGGTCGCGTTCTTCAACGGTGTGCATCCGTCGGTGGAAGTGCAGACGAAGTTCTACGAAGCCTGGGGCACCGAGTTCGCCTACAACCACATGTCGGCCGGGTGGTCCTGGGCCTTCGACACGCCCTTCGACTGGTTCAAGCAGAACGCGTCCCGTCTCGGCGGCACCGGCCAGAACATGGTGATCCAGTGGCCCAACCGCATCAAGGACAAGGGCGGCCTGCGCGATCAGTTCATGCACGTGATCGATCACGTGCCCACGATCCTGGAGGTCACCGGCATCGCGGCGCCCGAAGTCGTGGACGGCATCGATCAGAAGCCGATCGAGGGCACGAGCTACGCCTACACCTTTGATGCGAAGAACGCGAAGGCGCCGTCCAGGCACCTGACTCAGTACTTCGAGATGATGGGCCAGCGGGCGATTTACCACGACGGCTGGATCATGAGCACCAAGGTCAACCGCGTGCCGTGGGATGCCTTCTCGGCGGCCAACCCGGATCCGTTGAACAATCAGATCTTCCAGCTCTACGACCTGAGCACCAGTTGGAACCAGTCCGAAGACGTCGCCGCGCAGCATCCGGACAAGGTCAAGGAGATGCGCGCGATGTTCCTCGAGGAAGCGGAGAAGTATCAGGTGCTTCCGCTGGATGCGTCGGTCGGCGCCCGGATTGCCGCCGCACGTCCGAGCCTCACTGCGGGTCGGAATGAGTATGTGTACACGCATCCCATGACCGGCTTGCCGCAGGGTGATGCGCCGTTCCTGCTCGACACCTCATTCACCATCACTGCGGACATCACGGTGCCCGAAGGCGGCGCCGAGGGCATGATCGTGACCTCCGGCGGCCGGTTCGCCGGCTTCGGCATGTATCTGGTCAAGGGCAAGCCGGTGTTCTGCTGGAACCTGCTCGATCTGGAGCGCCCAAGATGGGAAGGCCCGGACGCGCTCTCGCCCGGCAGGCATACCATCGAGTTCGAATCGAAGTACGACGGCCTCGGCGTGGGAACGATGGCCTTCAACAACTTCTCAGGCATCGGCCGGCCTGCCGACACCACGTTCAAGGTGGACGGCAAGGTCGTCGCGACCATGAGGATGGAGAAGACGATCCCGATGATCCTGCAATGGGATGAGAGCTTCGACGTCGGCTCCGACACGATCACCGGCGTCAACGACGAGGACTACATGCCGCCGTTCCCGCTGACCGCCAAGCTCGACAAGCTGACGATCGCAGTCGATCGGCCGCAGTTGTCGCCCGCGGACATCAAGACGTTCGAGGAAGCGCTCAAGAAGGTCGGAGCCGGCCGCGAATAGCCTCGGTTTCTTTTGTGAAACAAGCGGGCCGTTCCCGACAGCGGGAGCGGCCCGCACGCTTTCCGTACGCGGGGCGTCCACCGCAGCGCGGTTGCCCCGCGGCGCCCTGCGCCGCAGGCTCGCCGCCGAGGTACTCGTCGAAGCAGTCGAGGTGTTCCCGGTAGAAGAAGGCCACGGTCGCGCAGCGGTAGAAGTCGGCGATCTCCATCGCGCGCTTCTCGCCGGCGGGGCCGCCGGAGGTGTTGGGCGGAGACGAGCAGGCCGGCACGAGCGACACGACGAGCACGAAGGCAGCGAGCAGCTTCACGCGGGACTCCAGCATCGGGTGGCACCGCGCACCGTCCGCGGCGGCCGACATGCCAGTGGGCGGCGTCTCCGGGCGCACCCCGCGGCTGCCCGCAGACTGGCACGTGGTCTGCAGGTACGCTCCGCCGTCGCATTCGCAGGCGTGCGTCGCTATTCTCGGGCCGCGCGGGAAAGGCCTGTCGTGCACGCAGGTAAAACTTGGAGTGCAACGGAGGCAACGTGCTCGGCTTTCAACTCGACCTCTGGGACTACCTCACTTTCCTCACGCTGGCGCTGTGCGGCGTGGGGCTCGTGGCCGCTTGGGTCTGGATGGCCGGCCTGCCCGGCCGCATCGCCGTCGCGCGCAAGCACCCCGATGCGGAAGCGGTGAAGCTGCTCGGCTGGGCCGGCTTGCTGCCCACCATCTACCCGTGGGTGCAGGCCTTCATCTGGGCCTACAAGCCCACGGAGATCGTGGACATCCGCCGCTTCCCGCAAGCGGAAGCGCAGGCCATCGACGCCGACATCGCGCGCCTCGGCGGCACGCCGCCGCCCGCCACCGCGCCCGCACCCGCCGCCGCGCCGCGTGCGAGGCCGCCGGCACCAGGTGCCGGCAAGCACCCCGGCGAACCCGGCCCGCCGCCACCCGAGCCGCCACCATCCCCCGGCCCGAAGGCCTGAAGGCCGCGCCGCGATGATCACCGCCTTCGTCGTGCTCTTCGGCTACGTGGCCCTGTGCTGGCTGGTCTTCTTCCGCTTCCAGTGGATCAAGTTCAGCATCGCCTGGGGCGTCGTGTCCGTCGCATTCGGGTTGCACATCCTCATCATCTTCATGATCGGCCTGCGCTTCGTGACGCCGTGCAGCACGGAGGCCACGCTGATCCAGCACACGATCCAGCTCACGCCGCGGCTCTCTGAACCCACGCTCGTGACGGCCGTGCTCGTCGAGCCGAACCGGCACGTCGCGAAGGGGACGCCGCTGTTCCAGTTCGACCGCCGTCCCTACGAGTATAAGGTCCGGCAGTTCCAGGCCGAGTTGGCCCGCGCGAAGCAGGACGTGCTCGTCATGCAGGCCGACCTCGCAGCCGCCACGCAGAAGGTGGTGCAGCTTCGCAGCGAGCTGGTGTACGCGCAGTATCAGCAGAAGCTTTCTGCGGACCTGGCCGGCCAGGGAGCAGGCCCCGAGGAGGACAGCCAGAAGTGGTCTGCTCAGGTGGCTGCCAACGAAGCCGGCATCCAGCAGGCGCAGGCCGATGAACTGCGCGCGCGCCTGCACCTCACGACCGACATCGATGGCGTGAACACGACCGTGGCGTCGGTCCAGGCGGAGCTCGATCAGGCGCTCTACTATCTCGACAACACGCTCATGGTGGCGCCCGAGGACGGCACCATCATCAATCTGCAGGTGCGCCCGGGCATGGTGGCGGGAGAGGTGCGCTTCGGCGCCATCGCCTCCCTCGTCTGCGACGCGGACCGCTATCTGCTGGCGCACTACTTCCAGGAGAACCTGAAGTACGTGAAGCCCGGCCAGTTCGTGGAGACGGCGCTCGACCTGTATCCGGGCCAGGTCTTCCCCGGCAAGGTACTCGCCATCTGGCAGGGGAGCGGCGCGGGGCAGATGCTGCCCAGCGGCACACTGCCGAATTTCCAGGCGGAGCCCGCCGACATCCCGCAGGGACAGTTCGCCGTGGCCATCGCGCTCGACGGCGAGGATCCGTCGCTGTTCCCCATCGGCACGCAGGGCCGCGCTGCGATTTACACCAACCCCGACAGCGGCTTCGTGATCCTGCGCAAGATCGCGCTGCGCTCCTACTCGTGGTTCAACTGGCTCTACCCCTTCTCCGGATGAGCGCGTTCCGCCAGAGCCCTGCCGTGCTGCTCCTCGCGGCGGTGCTTGCTGGCTGCGAGCTCGCTCCTCCGCCGACCCACGAAGACATCACGGCCCGCGCGCTGCCGGAAAGCACCAGTATCCCGCCCGCGTGGTCGGCCGCTGCGGACGGCGCCGCGCCGCCGGAAGCCGAGCCCGTGCCCGACGACTGGCTGCGCTCGCTCGACGACCCGGTGCTCGAGGCGCTGGTGGCCGAGGCGCTCGCCAACAACCGCGACCTCATCCAGGCTGTGGAGCGCGTGATCATCGCGCAGCAGTCGGTCGTCATCGTGGGGGCGGCACTGCTCCCGCAGGTGGGAGCAGTGCTCGGCGCGCGCAGCACGCGCGATTCGGACAACGCCGAATACTTCAGCTCGAATCAGGCCTTTGCCACCGCGAGCTGGGAGCTGGACCTCTGGGGACGGCTGCGTGCGCAGCGCGCCGCGGCGGAGGCCGGCTCCGAGGCCGCCGCGCTGGACTACTCGCGTGCACGGCAGTCACTCGTGGCCACGGTCGCGAAGAGCTGGTACCTCGTGATCGAGACGCACCAGCTCCTCGCGCTGTCCGAGCAGGCCGTCCAGGTCTTCGGCGAGCTGTCCGATCTGGTGAGCGTGCGTCGCCGCGCTGGCAAGGACACGGACCTCGACGTGGCCGAGACGAACGCCAAGCTGGAGTCGGCGCGCGCCAGCGTGGAGGCCGCGCGCGCGACTTTCGATAAAGCGCGGCGCGCCCTCGAGCAACTTCTCGGGCGCTATCCGTCCGCCGAGATCGCAGCGGCCACCGACTACCCCCCGCTGCTGCCGACCATCGAATCCGGCGTGCCGCTCGGCCTGCTGCAGCGCCGGCCCGACCTGGTAGCCGCCGAGCGCGAGGTGCTGGCCGCGTTCCGGCAGCAGGAATCCGCGGAGCTCGCCCTGCTCCCCGACGTCGGCCTCTCCCTCGCGGCCGGGCGCCTCGGCGACCAGCTCCTCTCCACGCTGCGCCTCAACCCGTGGCTCGCGACCGGCGCCATCGGCGCGACCATCCCGATCTACGAGGGCGGCGCCCTGCGCGCCAACATCGAGATCGCCACTGCGGAGCAGGCGCAGGCCGTGGCCCGCTACGGATCAATGGTGCTGACCGCGTTTCGCGAGGTCGAAGACGGGCTCACGAACGAACGCCTCATCGCGAAGGGCCTGCCGCTGTCCGCGAGCTCGCTGCGCAGCCAGGAGGAGGCCGTGCGCCTTGCGGGCATTCAGTACCGCGCGGGAGCCCGGGACCTGCTGTGGGTGGCCAACCTCCAGTCCGAGGCGCTCGAGTCGCACGCGCTGGTGATCAAGCTGCTCGGCCTTCAGCGCGTGAATCGCGTACAGCTGCTGCTCGCGCTGGGCGGCAGCTTTGATGCCGAGCCGGCCGTGCCTCCCGCGCCGCGCGCGGAAACCCCGCCCGCCGGATCCCCGCCGCACTGAGTGCGGCGCGCGCGGCTGCGGCGACGGCAGCGTGCGTGACGAGCTGTTCCTGGTGCGCCAGCGTGAGCAGGCGGTCGAGTTGCAGCACCATGCGTCCGGCGCCGAGGTCCATGCAGCGGTCGCGGAAGCGCTGGCTGCGCTTGCGCATCTCCTCGCTGTCGAGGCCCGAGCCCGCGAGCGTGTTCAAGTCGACCCGCAGCAGGCGCGCCGTTTCCGTGAAGCCCTCGCACAGGTCCTCGAAGAGTCCGGGCGAGTCGCGATCTTCGAAGTCCAGCAGCGCGGTGAGTACGCCGCCGTCCAGCGTGGTGTTCAGGTCGGGCACGGGCACGTGCGTGGATGGTCCGGGCCCGACGGCAACTACCTTTGACCTGACGTCTCCCAGCGCAGGGCAGCCACCTGTCCCTGGCGCGCGAGATCGGCCGCTTCGCCGAGCACGCGCGCCGCTTCCTGCGGTGCGTGGAAGCCCATCGAGTTCTCGGCGGCGATGAAATCCAGGCGCCATTGTGCGCTGCGCTGGAACTCGAGCGCCGGCGCGAGCTGCGCATCGCTCGCGCCCTCGGCACGTGCGGCGAGGATGCCGTCGATCAGATCCGTGATCGCGCGGCCGCCGTTCTGGAGCAGCTCGTGGTTGCGGTCCTGGATCGCGTCCACGCGCGCACGCATCTCGTCCTCGGGGAAGGCGTGGCAGGTCTGGCAGGCGCGGGCGATGTTGAGCAGCGGGCTGCGCACCCAATGGTCGGACACCTTGGTGGCGCCGTCGCGCATGTAGGGCATGTGGCAGTCAGCGCACGCGACGCCGCTGCGCGCGTGGATGCCCTGGCTCCACAGCTCGAACTCCGGGTGCTGCGCCTTGAGGATCGGCGCGCCGGTCTCCGCATGCTTGTAGTCGTAGAAGCGCTCGCCGCCCTCGAACGTGGTGGCGTTCCACGTGGCCTCGACGTTGTCTGCGGTGAGGCCGGCCTTCCACGGGAAGGTCAGCTTGAACTTGCTGGAGCAGTAGTACTCGACGTGGCACTGGCCGCAGACAAAGGAGCGCATCTCGCCGCGCGTACCGTCCTTGTTCGGGTCGTAGGGCGCGCTGCGCGGGCCGGCGCGCCAGCGCTCGATGGAGGGCATTGCCGGCACGGGCGCGTCGCCCGCGGCGAGCGCCGCGATGCCCTGCAGGAAGCCTGGCCGCGTGACGCGGATCGCCATCGACTGCGGGTCGTGGCAGTCCACGCACGAGACGGGGTGCTCGTGGCCCGAGGCCTTCAACTGCGCGCCAAGTTCCTCGTACGGCATCGCGTAGGTCTTCTCGAAGCCGGCCATCGCGTCGCCGCCGCCGAGCTGGCGATACAGCGGCATGATCGACGCATGGCAGTGCAGGCACGAGCCCGTCTGCGGCTTGGACAGGCGCTCGGTCTGCTGCTGGTCGTCCAGCATGTAGGCGTGGCCGCGCCGGTCGCGGTAGTCGATCGAGAAGGCGTAGCCGAGGAACATGCGCTTCAGCCACGGATCGCGCTCGATCTTCTCGGGCGGCAGGGCCTCGCTGCCGCCGTGTCCGCCGTAGCGCGTGCCGGTGTGCAGGGCCGTGAGCTTGTAGGTGTCGTACTGCTTGGGCCAGTTGGTGCCCCAGACCGCCGGGTCGGTCGTGTCCTCGGTCACCTCGACGAGACGCACGTAGGGCTGGCGGCCCTCGGCCTTGCGGTCGGCGACGTTGAGCAGCAGCGCGGTGATTCCGGCCGTCGCCGCGGCGATCACCACGATGAGCAGCAGGTAGGGCCAGGCGCGGCCGCGCTGCGAGCGGGGCGAGTTCGTCACGGGTCTTGCTCCGAAGAAGGTTGTTCGCGCCACGGTCCGCCGAGTCCGGCGCGCACGCCGTGGCCGACTCGCGCATGGCAGTGCACGCAGCGCGCGGTGTCGCCGGTTGCGTGTCCGCTGGATGAGCCGGTGAAGGGGCCGACCAGGTCGCCTACGAGGCCGGCGTGACAGCGCACGCAGTTGTCCTGCAGGATCTGCGCATTGTGCGGCGTGATGAGGATGGGCTCGGGGAAGTCCTGCAGCGTGAAGGCCTTGCTGTGGTTCCAGCCATTCACCGCCTTGGCGATGTACTTGCCCGCGAAATCGTGCGGCAGGTGGCACTCCACGCAGGTCGCCGCCGTGTGGTGCCCCGCCTTCTGCCAGGAGTCGTACTGCGTCTGCATGATGTGGCAGTTGGCGCAGGCCTGCGGGTCCGTGCTGAGGTAGGAGAGCCCCTCGGCATAGCGGAAGGTCGTGAACCCGACGCCAGCGCACACGCCCACCAGCACGGCAGCGACGACGGCAAGGCGAGGCGTCGACAACACGTGACCGGACCTCCCGATGGCGTCAGGACGACGCACCGGCGAAGCTAACCAGTGGGGTCGCCGAATCCCAGAGACGCGACCTCGCGCGGTTCAGCCTCGCGCGAGGGCCACCAAGTGCCATGAGGAGCCACCAAGTGCCACGAGGGGCGACCATGGCCAAGAGGGGCGACGAGAGGCGACGAGAGGCGTCGAGAGGCGGCGAGGGGCGTCGAGAGGCCAGGCGAATCCGGGGCCGCGCCGGTCTTCGCGAGACAGCGGCGCGGAATCCCGGATAAGTACCCGGGACGGGCTGCTCGGCCCGCGACGACTTCCCGGAGATCACCATGAATGCCGCCCCTTCCAGCGCCCTGCGCGCTGCCCTGCTGTCCCTCGCCGCCGTCGGCGCCTTCGCGCTCGGCGCGGTTCCCTGCGCCGCGCAGGCCGGCGGCTTCACGCCGGGCGACCTCTGGTTGTCCAACGACGCGCTGAAGGGGCTCATCCGCATCGATCCGTTCTCTGGCGTCACGACCTTGATGCAGGCGTCCAATTTCCAGAACGGCTTCGGAGGCCTCGGATTCGATCCGTACCGGCACCGCCTCATCTGGCGCGCCACGGCCAATCCGCCCTTCGTCGGCCAGCACACCTGGCTGGTGGATGGAGCCGGCCAGCTTTCCGATACCGGCATCGTTCCACAGCTCATCTGGTTTGCGCCGGCCGGTGACGGCCGCATCTTCGCGATCGAGAACACCGGCGGCCCGCGCTACGTGGCGTGGATCGACGCCGCGAACCGCTCGCACCGCGTGCTCGACGCCGCGGGTGTCGGGTCTTACCTGTTGCCCGCCGGCCCGTTCCTCAACACGCGCGGCATGGTGTACGACCCGGGCACGAACGCGCTGTACTGCTGCTCGCACATCGATTGCGACAATGTCGGCCATCAGCAGATCGTGGTCGGCAAGCTGGCGCTTTCGGCCGACGGCACGCGCGTGCTCGGGCCGCCGACCTGCGCGTCGATCGACATCACGTCGTCGTTCCTCGAGGAGCCGGTGAGCCTGTCGCGCATGCCCGACGGCAAACTGCTCGTGGTGTGCATGGCGCCGAATCAGGCCCCTGATGTTCCGTTGCCCCGCCTGCTGAACTTTGACCCGGCGACGATGAGCTTCTCGACCTTCGCGCTGACCGGCCCGCAAGCGCCGGGCGATACCTACCGCATCGACGATGGCGTGTGGTCGAGCGCGCTCGGCACCGCTGTGGTGCTCGACACCTTCAAGGACAAGCTGCGCTCGTTCGCGCCGGGCAGCACCGGTAATGGCACCGCCATCACGCCGACGGGCATCGGCGTGTCCGGCAACGGCGGCATCGCGGAGGCCGAGCAGCTCACCGAGATCTCGGTGGCGGCGTGTGCGGGCGCGTGGGTGCCGTACTCGGTCGGTCTCAAAGGCAAGGGCGCGTTCGTACCGGCGCTCATGGGCGGCGGCTGCCCGGTGCCCGGCGAGCCCATCACGCTGAGCATCAGTGACGTCGTCGGTGGCGCGAGCGGCGTGCTCTTCGTCGGGCTCGGCCCCGCGGCGGTGCCGTTCAAGGGCGGAGTCTTCGCGGTCAGCTCGCTGTTCCTGTCGCCGGCCATCGGCGTCGCAGGTGCGGCGGGCGTCGCCGGCGCGGGCGGTCTCGTGCTGCCCACGGCGCTGCCGGCCGATCCGGTCATCAGCGGCGTGAGCGTGTACATGCAGTGCGCCTTCACCGACGCGGCCGCGGTGAAGCAGGTGTCCCTCACGCAGGGCCTGCAGATGGAAATCGGCTAGGCGCGGTGAGCGGAGCCGGCACGGAGCCCGGCGCCGGGATCGCTGGTGCCTGGTCTGGCGGCTTGCATGCACGGAGTGCGGGGCCCGACACTGGCGGGCTGCCATGGAAGCAGACACCGACCACCGCTTCGCGCTCGCCTTCGGGCAACCAACTCACGATCGTCCAGGCACTTGCGCCGCACGTGGATGCAGCTGACGGGCCCTCAGCTCAGCTGGTGAGAGCAGCGGACTCATGATCTGTTGGTCCTGGGTTCGATCCTCAGAGGGCCCACTCCCGTCGCGTCGCGTGCTCAGACGGACAGCGTGATCCAGATCGCGCCGACGATGACGGATGCCGCGCTCGCCACGCCGAGGGAGATGCGCAGCGAGCGCTCGGAGTTGCCAGGAAGGAGGCGGCCGAGGGCCGCGGTGAAGCCCGCGATGGCCGCCAGGCTGCCGAATCCGTAGCCGCTGAGGTAGAGGAGCGGCTGGCCCCAGCCGGGAAGGGCGAGCGCGGGGAGCACGGCAAAGACGTGGCTCAGTCCCGCCGCGCCGTGCAGCGTGCCCAGCCAGAAGGCTGCGTGGGGATGACGTGCCGGCCCTGAGGCCTCCGCGAGTGTGTCGCCAGTCGCGCACCCGGCTCCGATGTCCTCGGCGGGCTGCTCGCGCCAGCGCCAGCGCCAGTGCCGATGCACCAGTGGCCCGTGCCGGTGGGTGTCGTCCTGCATGCTTCGGCGCATGGCGGTGCCCAGGCCGAGGCTCCCGATGAGCAGCAGCGCGACTCCGACCACGATCTCCGAAACGCCGGAGAGCCGCTCCTCGATGCCCGGAAGCCGGGACCGCACCGCGAGCGCTGCGAGCGCCGCGAGGCTGGCGCCCGCGGCGTGGCCAAGCCCCCAGCGGACTCCGACGCGCCAGGCGGCGCGACCGCCGCCGGCGGCGAAGGGCGCTACACCTGCCATGTGGTCGGGCCCGGTCAGCGCATGCTGGACGCCCGCGAGAAGGCCGACGAAGAGCGCGATCATCGTCCCATCGTGGCAGAGTTGCGCCGCGTAACCAAAGTCGGTGCCCGCTGGTTTCTACGGAGCGAGGGTTGCGCGGGCCGTCCGTCGGGCAATTCCAGGGCTGGAATCCGTGCGCCGGGAGCCTTCCTGCAGCAGACTGTCTCCAAATTCTCTCAAGCTTCCCTCAAGCCATCTCGCCGCACCCGACGAATGACCACATGACCACCCGAGGCCACCTCATGCCGAATCCGCACTGCATCGCCCTTTCCGTCGCGTTCCTTCTCGCTGGCGCCGGCCCGTTGGTCGTCGCTCAGACGGCAGGATTCCAGAAAGTGGTGAGCGGTCCGGTCGCGACGACGCCCGGCGAGTCGCTCGGCTTCGCCTGGGGCGACCTCGACGGCGACGGCGATCTCGACCTCCTGGTGGCCAACGGCGTCACGACCACCAACAACCAGTACTTCCGCAACGACGGAGCCGGCGTCTTCACTCAGGTCACCTCCGGACCGCTGCCCAACGACGGCGGCAACAGCGACGACGTGTGCATGGGCGACATCGACGACGACGGAGACGTCGACGTGTTCGTCGCCAACCGCGGCGGCGGCAACAACACGCTTTACCGCAATCAAGGCGGCCTGCAGGGCGGCGCGACAGGCACGTTCATCAAGGCCTTCGGCGAGGCAGTTGGAACCGACGGCGGCGACAGCCGCGCTTGCGCCTTCGGTGACATCGACGGCGACGGCGACCTGGACCTCTTCGTCGCCAACGCGTCCGGCCAGAACAACTTCCTGTATCGCAACCTCGGCGGGGCGCAGGGCGGCACCATCGGTACCTTCGGCAAGGCCCTCGTGGGTGCGCCGGTCACCGACGCCGGCAATTCCTCCGACGCGGCCTTCGGGGACATCGATGGCGACGGCGACCTCGACCTCTTCGTGGCCAACTCGAGCAACCAGAACAACTTCCTCTACCTGAACGACGGCTCCGGCGTCTTCACCAAGGTCACGGGTGTCGTGCCCGCAAACGATGGCGGCGACAGCCACGCCTGCGCCTTCGGTGACCTCGATGGCGACGACGACCTCGACCTCGTCGTCGGCAACCTCATCCAGGTGCCCGCGGTGTACCTGAATGCGGGCGGCGTGCAGGGCGGTGTCGAAGGCAGCTTCGTGAAGGTGACGACCGGCGCCTTCGTGAACACCCTGTCCCAGACCAACGACCTTGCACTCGGGGACTACGACAACGACGGCGACCTCGACCTCGTGATCGCCAACTGCTGCACCGCCGGCAACGCGCTCTGGCGCAACGACGGCGCGGGCGGCCAGTTCACGCTCGTGAGCACCGGCCCCGTCGCTGCGGACGCAGGTGCAGGCAATGCTGCGGGATTTGTCGACTACGACGACGACGGCGACCTCGACCTCCTGATCGCCAACACGACCTCGGCCGGAGGCAGCCTGAACTTCCAGTACCGCAACAGCGGCGTCGGAACCTTCATCAAGATCACGGACGACCCGCTGGCCACCGACGTGCTCAAGCACTTCGATTCCGCGCTCGGAGACTACGACGGCGACGGCGACATCGATGTGTACGTGGCCAACACCGACAACCAGAACAATGCGCTCTACCGGAACAACGGCGGCGCCCAGAACGGAACCGAGGGCACGTTCGCGCGCGTGCTGACCGGCGCCCTCATCGGCGACGGCGGCGACACGTGGGGCGCCGAATGGGGTGATGCCGACGGTGACGGCGACCTCGATCTCGCGACGGCCGACCGCCTCGGCAATCCGAACGGCGACAACTCCCTCTACCAGAACCTCGGCGGCATGCAGGGCGGCGTCGAAGGTACGTTCTTCAAGCACACCAGCATCCCGGTCGTGAACGCGGGCGGCACCAGCCGTGACGTCTCGTGGGGCGACATGGACGGCGACGGCGACCTCGACCTCATTTTCGCGAACAGCAATTTCGAGAAGAACTTCCTGTACCTCAACATGGGCGGCACGCAGGGCGGCACCGAGGGAACGTTCACGTCGATCACCACGGTGATCACCAACAGCGTCGGGGAAAACTACGGCGTCGCCTGGGGCGACAAGGACGCCGACGGCGACCTCGACCTGTTCATCGCCAATCGCGCGGGCAACAACTTCCTGTTCACCAATACGGGTGGCCTGCAGGGCGGATTCAACGGCCTCTTCGTGGCCGACACGACGGGTCCGGTGGCCAACGACGGCGGCAATTCCTTCTCCGGCGCGTGGGGCGACAAGGACGGCGACGGCGACGAGGACCTGTTCGTGTCGAACGGCGACACCGTGAACTTCCTCTACACCAACCAGGGCAACAGCCAGGGCGGCGCGCTCGGCACCTTCGTGCGCGTGGTCACGGGCCCGGTGGCCACGGACGTCGGCGCCTCCCGCCAGGCGGCGTGGGCCGACATCGACGGCGACCTCGACCTCGATCTCTTCGTGCCCAATGCGCTCGGCGTGAGCAACTATCTCTATGTGAACGACGGTTCCGGCAACTTCAGCAAGGGCACGGGGGTCGTCGCGGACGACGGCGGCAACTCGCGCGACGCGGAGTTCGCGGACCTCGACCACGACGGTGACCTGGACCTCGTCGTCGCCAACCAGAACGAGACGGCCGGCTACTACCGCAACGAGACGCCGGTTCACGCCGACCCGCTGCAGGATCTCGGCGGCGCGCTGGCCGGGGTCAAGGGCCTGCCGGTGCTGGGTGCTTCCGGCACGCTGCAACCCGGCACGCCCATCGCCTTCTTCGTCGCCAACGCGAAGGGCTCCGCGACGACGGCCTTCTTCGTCGGACTCTCCGCGATCAACCTGCCCTTCAAGGGCGGCACGATCGTGCCGGCGCCGAACATCGTGCTGACGATCCCGACCAATCCGACGGGCTTCTACTCGCTCTCCACGACCTGGCCATCGGGCCTGCCGAGCGGATTCAAGCTCTGGTTCCAGGTCTGGATCGCGGACCCCGTCGCCATCAAGGGAGTCGCTTCCACCAACGCGGTGGAAGGCACCACGCCCTGAGGTCCCGGCTCGCGATGCGCGGCGCGCCGTGTTGAGCGCCGCGCCGCAATGACGCATCCTTGGCGCGATCTGCGCCGCGGCCCGCCGCGGCGTCCGTCGCCGGAGATGTGCTCATGCTGAATGCCGGGGCCGGAGAGCTCGCGCTGTCCTGGCTGGTCGTCAGCCACGACAGTGCCTCCGACCTTGCCCTGCTGTTGCCGGCGCTCCGCGCGGCACTGGCCGACCTCGGCGCGCAGGGCCTGCGCTGCGAGCTGATCATCGCGGACAACGCGTCGTCCGACGGTTCTGCCAGTCTGGCGAGGCACCTGGCGCCGGACGCCGTCGTGCTCGAGCTGCCGCGCAATGTCGGTTACGGCGCGGCGCTCAACCGCGCGGCGGCCCTGGCCGGCGGGCGCTGGCTGGCGTGCAGCAACGCGGACCTCTCGCTGTCGGGCGGCGGCCTCGCGGCGCTGCCGGACGCGCTCTCCGCCGCGCCACGCGATGCCGGCCTGCTGGGCCCCGCGCTGCACGACAGCCGCGGGCAGTGGCTGCCGTCCGCAGGCAGCTTCCCCACGTTGCGGCGCCTGCTGGCGCGGCTTCCGCTTCCGGCCGCAGCGCGGCCCTACCTATCGCGCAGCGCACATCGCGCCGGCCGCGTCGACTGGGTCACCGGCGCCTGCGTCTTCGTCCGCGCGGAAACCTTCCGCACGCTCGGCGGCTTCGACGAGGCCTTCTTCCTCTACTACGAGGATGTGGACCTGGCGGCGCGCGCATTGCAGCGCGGGTGGACCACGCACTACGTTCCGGCCGTGCGCCTGAGCCACCATCACCCGCACGCCGGGCGCCGGCGCGAGCCTCGCATCGAAGGCCACGTGCGTGAGGGCCGCGCGCTCTGGTTCCAGCGTCATCGCCCGGCCGCCGAGCGGCGCCTGCTCGGAGTGCTGACACGTGTGGAGCCGCTGCTGCGCGGCCGCGTCCCGCCCGTGGCAGGCGAGGCATGATCGGGCTGGCCGGCTTGTTCCGCAGCTTGCGGCGCCACCGCGAGCTGGCGCTGGGGCTCACGCGCCGCGAGCTGTTCGCGCCCTTCGCCGGATCGGGATTCGGTGTGGCGTGGGCACTGCTGCACCCGCTGCTGCAGACGCTGGTCTACGTCGTCGTGTTCAACTTCATCATCAAGATCCGCTTTGCCGGCGACGATGCACCGCGCCTCGACATGATCGCCTACCTGATCGCGGGCCTGCTGTCGTGGTCCGCCTGGGCGGCGGTGCTCAACAACGGCTGCTCATCCGTGATCGGCGGCGCGAGCCTCGTGAAGCAGGCGGACTTCCCGGCCGAAGTGCTGCCGGTGAAGACCGTGCTGGCGGCGATGGTGCCGCAGCTCGTGGGCATCGCCGTGCTGCTGATCTATGTGGTCGTGCGCTTCCAGGAAGGCCTGGGCAGCTGGGCGCTGCTGCCGCTGGTGCTGCTGCTGCAGGGGCTCGGGATGCTGGGCGTCGCGCTCGCCCTGGGCGCTCTGTCGGTTTTCCTGCGCGACGCCAAAGAGGTCGTGGCCGTGTTCACGACGCTCGGCATCTACCTGACACCCGCGTTCTACCCGCCGGCGATGGTCGCGGGGCTGCCGGCTCCGCTGCAGTGGATGCTGCAGCTCAACCCGTTCACCCACTACATGAACGTGATGCGCGACTGCCTCTTCTGGGGCACGTTCGCACACCCGTGGTCGTGGCTTGTTGTTACAGTGCTTTCGTTCCTCGTCGCAGGGGTGAGCTACCGTGCCTTCGATCGGCTCAAGGTCTTTTTCGGCAATTTCGTGTAGCGGCGGGACTGCTGCCGGGAGAGCCGCGCGCCGGGCGCGTGATGGCGCGACGGGTGGGGTCCGGGCGGTGCGCACCGGGCGAACAAGGTGCTGACGGGCGAGCCGGGCGAAACGCCGTCGGCCGCGAACGGCGACGATCCGGCGGCCGCTTCGGTCTGCGCCTACCCGTGGCAGCAGATGATCGTGGACCTCACCGGCGAGGTCGTGCCGTGCTGCTTCTGGAGCGGATACGGCAACAGCGGCAAGCCGCTGGGCAACACGAACGCGAACAGCCTCGACGAGATCTGGAACGGCGCCGCCTGGCAGGAACTGCGACGTGCCAACGCGAGCGGCGCGACGCAGGGCACTCCCTGCCACAAGTGCGTCGCCTGGAGCTGGGGCAACGGAAGCTACCCGGGCTTCAGCTGGCCCGCGGCCTTCGCACCGGAGACCGGCCGCTGCTGGGTCGCCACCATTCCCGAGAGTTTCCGCGCCGCGCTCGCTGCCGGCCGAGCATCTGCGCCAGCCGAGGCGCCCGCCGAGCCGGCGCTGCTCTTCGAGGACGACGCGCCGCTGCCGCTGCCCGACTGCCCGCACGATGCGATCCGCACGCAGGGCGGCGGGCGCTACTCCGTGTGGGGCAAGACGCTCTACTTCTCGACGACCGACGGCAGCGACCCGGTCACCAACGGACGTCATTACGAGTTGCGCTGGCGCGACCACCGCGTCTTGCTGGCCACGCTCGAGCGCGACTCGACGTCGGGGCGCAACCTGCTGCTGGCGTTCGAGGAATACCGGGCCGGGCGCAGCGAGGTCGCCTCCAGGCCGAGCATGATCTCGTTCATCGGGACGGCCGACTGCAACATCGACTGTCCCGCGTGCAGCCAGAACACGGTGCGCAGCGCGAAGGTGCAGCACCGCGCCGAGACCGAGGTGGACGTGCTGGCGCACGTGCCGTACCTGCACCAGTTCATCTGGCATGGCGGCGAGCCGTACCTCATCCGCCGCTTCCGCGAATTCGTGGACGGCTATCGCACGGAGCACAACCCGAACCTGACCTTCGGCTTCACGAGCAACGGCACCATGCTTGACGCCGCGGAGCTCGAGAAGCTGCGGCGCTTCCCGCGCGTCAATGCGAGCGTCTCGATGGACAGCTTCCTGCCGGCCAGCTTCGGGCGCCTGCGCGCCGGGGCACGCTTCAGCTCGGTGCTCGAGAACGTGCTGCGCGCCGTCGGCGAGTACGACGCGCCGAAGCGCGTCTTCAGCGTCGGCATGATCGTCGTGAAGTCGAATCTGCTCGAGCTGCCCTTCAACCTGCGTTTCGCGATCGAGCATGACATCGGACTCAATCTCTCGCCGGTGGTGGTGTACCCGGTCACGGAGCGGCTCGACGTCTTCACGGATTTCGCCGCGCAGACGCGCGGATGGGGCGCCGCGCTCGCGGAGGCGCGGGACGTGCTGCGCGAGGCGCGCGCCGCGGGCTGCCGGTCGCTCGATCGCGTGGATCCTGCCGGCATGCTGGACGTGCTCGACGGCATCCTCGCGGAGGCGGGCCGGACATACGCGCGCCGCTTCCCGCTGCGCGTGCTGGTCACCGATCCGCACGACGCGCTTCGGCACATGCGTTGTCCGGGCCTCATCGTGGCGAGTGAGGGCGCCCCCGAGCACCCGCTGAGCTACGTCGCATTCAAGGGTGCGGGCGAGTACGTGCTTCAGCTTCCGCTCGATGCGCTGTCGTTCGGTGCGCGCGTCGGCTGGTATCTCGTGCACGACCTGCTCGAACCGATGGGCGTCATCGATCTCGACAGCTTCTGCGACAGCCGCCTCGTGCCGATCGACGTGAATGGCTGGGCCGAGATGCCCGCCATGCTGCACCTGGCCGTGCCGGCGTTCGCGCCGCTGTTCCGGCCACGCAACATCGCGGTGGCCAACCGTGGACTGCCGACTCCCGACGGCCTCCACCCGCTGGAGCCCGGCGAGATCTTCAAGCGCTACCACGAACGCGCCGCGCAGGAGGCGCTGGCGCGCAAGGGCCTGCTTGTGGACGGGGCCGTCGAGCAGACGCTCGCGGAGCGCGCGGACGTCGCGCGGCGCGGGCGCTACGGCGCCTTCACGGATCTGGCGGCGCTGCGCGCGGCTGCGGGCTTGAACGCGACGGCGAGGAGCTCGTCGGGCTGATGTGCGGCATCGCGGGCATCGTCTCGATGGGCGGCCACTTCGCGGGGCCCGAATTGCTCGCCATCGCCACGGCGATGCGCGACACGCTGACGCATCGCGGGCCGGATGACGCAGGCGTCTGGCTCGATCCCACCGGTAGCTGCGCCCTGGCGCACCGGCGGCTCTCGATCCTCGACCTCTCCGAGCGCGGCCGCCAGCCGATGCTCACGCCCGACGGTCTCGTCGGCCTGACCTTCAACGGCGAGCTGTACGACGAGCACCTGCTGCGCGAGGAACTCTCCGCGCGCGGCTATCCGTTCCGCAGCGAGAGCGACGCGGAGTCGCTGCTGTACCTCTTCGCGAGCGGACAGCCGACCAACCTGGCGCGCCTTTCGGGCATGTACGCCTTCGCGACCTGGAACGCGACGACGCGCCGCCTCTTCCTCGCGCGGGATCCGTTCGGCAAGAAGCCGCTGCATGTCGCTGTGAGCGACGGCTGGGCGCAGGGCCGAGGCTATGTCGCGTTCGCGTCGGAACTGCGCGCCTTCCGCGCGATCCCCGGCTTCCGCGCGGAGATCGATCCCGACGCCGTGTCGGAATACCTGCTCCTGCAGTACATCCACGCGCCGCGCACGATCTGGCGCGGTTGCGAGAAGCTGCTGCCCGGGAGCTGGCTGGCCTTCGACTGCGGCCGGCAGTCGCCGCAGCGCACGGACGGCCGGCACTTCCGCTGGCAGCCGCAGGGCGGACACGTGGCCAGCACGCCCTACGCGCGCACGGGCGCCGACACCCTGGAGCGCGCCGCGGACGAGCTGCTCCCCGTCCTGCTCGGCGCCGTGGAGCGCCGCCTGCGCAGCGACGTGCCGCTGGGAGCCTTCCTTTCCGGAGGCATCGATTCGGCGCTCGTCTGCGCGATGGTCACGCGCGAGCTGGGGCGCCCGCTCCACAGCTTCAGCATCGGCTTCGAAGGCTCGCCGGAATCCGAACACGAGCTGGCGCGACAGACCGCGGAGGCGCTCGGCACGGAGCACCACGAGCAACTGCTGAAGCCCGCCGCGCTGGACCTGCTGCCCGCCATCGCGGCGGCCCTCGACGAGCCGCTCGGCGACAGCTCCTGCCTGCCCACGTGGTTGCTGTCCCGGTTCACGCGCGAGCACGTCACGGTCACGCTCTCGGGTGATGGCGGCGATGAACTCTTCGGCGGCTACGGCCGCTATCGCGAGACGCTCGACGAGGAGGCCGACTGGAGGCGCCGCACGCTGTGGCTGCTGCGCCAGCGCCGCGCCTGGAAGGCCGGCGAGGCCTACTGCGGGCCGCGCTGGTTCATGCTCTCGCCCGACGAGGTCGGCGCGCTGACCGGCCCGGCCGGCTTCGCGCACGCACGAGGCCTGTTCGAGAGCTGGGCCGCGCGCATCGATGACGACAGCCGTCCGCTCATCCACCGCCTGCGCGAGATCGACGCGGACACCTACATGCCGGGCGCGGTGCTTGCCAAGGTGGATCGCATGAGCATGGCCTTCGCGCTCGAGGTTCGCTGCCCGTTGCTCGACGTCGCGGTGGCCCGCCACGCGGAGTCCCTGCCCGCGGAGCTGGTGTGGCAGCAGGGCCTGTCCAAACCCGTGCTGCGAACGCTCGCCGCGCGCTATCTGCCGCGCGAACACTGCGAGCGCAGGAAGCTCGGCTTCGGCCTGCCCGGCGGGGCGTGGACCTCCTCAGAAATGCTGAACCTGTGCGACGAGCTCCTGCTCGCGCGCGACGGCCGCGCCGGCGATATTCTCGACCGCGATGGCCTGCGCCAGTTCGTGGAACATCAGCGACAGCCCGGCTGCTTCTCGATCTTCCAGACGTGGACGGTGCTCATGCTCGAGGCGTGGCTCCGCAGCCAGGCCGCGATCCCGGCGACCGCGCCGCTCGTTCCGAGGGACCCGATGGCGCTGAGCGAGCCCCGGCTCGCCCCGTCGCCGGCGGCTGCGACGGGAACGACCGCTGACGCTTCCGCGGGAGGCGCGTGATGGGCTGCTATGCGGAGCTCGTCCGTGCGATGCAGACCGGCAGCTCCGGCGAACCTCCGTTGCCTGCGGACACCGGCTGGGTCGTCCTGACCACGGGCACTCTGTCCCCGCGGCAGGCGCGCGCGCTGTTCCCTTCTCCGGCGCGACTGCTCGTGGTGAGCGGTGCGCCGGCGCGGACGCAGGCGCTGGGCGTGAGCTTCGGCCGCCTGCAGCCGGGACCGCCGCCCACGCTCGCAGCCGCCACGCTCAAGGACCTCGACGGCACGTTCACGCGCGCGGTGCTCCTCGACGGCGTGGCCGGCACGTCGGGTCGCGTGCTGCTGCAGCTCGCGCGCCACGGCGTGCGGCAGCTCGCGTGGCGTGACGGCTCCGGCTGGCGCGTGTCGGGCATGCGGCGCGTCGCGTGGACGAAGCCGCTTGCACGCGTTGCAGAGCACTGGCGTGGCTCCGGTCCCATGGCCTGGTACCGACGGCGCATGCTGCGCGGCAGCGCGCACCTCGCCTTGAGGCAGCGCAATGCGCTTGCGTTTCCCGGGGAAATCGAGTGGCGAGCGCACATCAGTCGCGTGGGCGTGCGGGAGCTGCCGGGCCGGGAAGGCGCTGGCGCTACCGCCGGCGGAGCAGCGCGTGCTGCGGCACGCCGCTCGGTGCTGCTCTACATCGGCCAGCTCAACTCGGGCGGCGCCGAACGCCAGCTCTGCAATCTCGCGCTTGCGCTGCGCCGGCGCGGAGATGCCGTGCGCGTGCTGACCACCTACCCGCTCGCCGACGAGAATGCGCACTACCTGCACCTGCTGCGAGAGGGCGGCGTGCCGACCTCGGTGGCCGGCCTGGTCGAGCGCCGCGGAGTGGCCGCGCGCCTGCGTGCCCTGGACATCGGGCCGGACGTCGTCGGGGCCCTGCCCGAGGTGCTGCGCAGCCCCGTGCTCGACCTGTGCGGCGAACTGCTCGCCGATCCGCCCGACGTGCTGCACTGCTGGCTCGATTACCCGAACATCGTCGGTGCGGCTGCCGCCGCGCTGGTCGGCATGCCGCACGTGGTGCTCTCCACGCGCAACGTCAACCCGACGCACTTTCCCAGCTTCTACCAGTCGTGGATGGACCCGTGGTACGCGTTCCTCGCCACGCTGCCGCAGGTGCATTTCTGCGCAAACTCGGAGCAGGGTGCCGAGGACTATGCGCGCTGGCTCGCGCTGCCGCGCGAGCGCTTCACGGTGATCCGCAACGGCGTGGACCTCGCGGCGCTTGCCGCGCCGCCCGCCTCCGAGATCGCCGAGTTGCGCGCACGACTCGCGCCGGATGGCGCGCCCCTCCTCCTCGGCGTGTTCCGGCTGGCTCCGGAGAAGCAGCCCGAGCTTTTCCTGGACGTCGTGGCGCGGGTCCAGCGGCAGCTGCCTTCGCTGAAGGTCGCACTTGCAGGCGTCGGGCCGTTGCAGGGCGAGTTCGAGCGGATGCTTCGCTCTCGCGGTCTGGACGACGTGGTGTCGCTGCTCGGTCAGCGTCGCGATGTGCCCGCCCTGATCGCCGCAGCCGATGCGCTGCTGCTCACCTCCGCCGTGGAGGGCACGCCCAACGTGCTGCTCGAGGCGCAGTGGTTGCAGTGTCCGCCCGTCGCGACGGCGGTGGGTGGCGCCCCGGATGCGGTGGCCGACGGCGCCACGGGATTCCTGCACCGCAGCGATGACGCCGAGGGCCTCGCGCGCAGCGTGCTCATGGTGATGTCCGATCCGGTGCGGCGCCAGGAGATGGGGCGCGCCGGTCACGCCTTCGTGCGTGACCGCTTCGGCCTGCAGCGCATGCTCGACGAGACGTTGCGGCACTACGCCACGCTGCTCGGGTCGTCGCACGGAACGGTCGCGGCGCCGGCTGCGCAGCCGCGCCACGAGCCGTCCGGGCAGTCGTCGGCGGCGCGGACGGGGCATGCGCCAGGCGCGACGCGCGACCGTCGCGAACCGGAGGCACTCGCGCCATGAGCGACGTCGTGCACCCCGTTCCCGCCATCGACGTGCGCGGCCTGTGCAAGGCCTATCGCGTGTACGACACGCCGCTCGACGCGCTGCGGGAAGCGCTGCTGCATCGGCCCCGCCATCGAAGGTTTCTGGCCCTCGACGACGTGAGCTTCACGGTCGGCCGCGGTGAGCGCGTCGGCATCGTCGGAGCGAACGGCGCCGGCAAGAGCACGCTGCTGCGCATCCTTTCGGGCACGCTCGACCACACCGGCGGGAGCTTCACGCTGGCGGGGAGGCTGCGCGCCGTGCTCGAACTGGGCACGGGCTTCCACGAGGAGTGCACCGGCCGCGAGAACATCCTCATGGGCGGCCTGTGCATGGGCTACGCGCGCGCCGAACTGCTCGCACGCCTCGACTGGGTCATCGAATTCTCGGAGCTCGGGCGCGTCATCGACCAGCCGCTGCGGACGTACAGCTCGGGCATGAAGTCGCGGCTCATGTACGCCGTCGCGTTCTGCATGCCGGTCGAGATCATGATCGTGGACGAGGCGCTGGCCACGGGGGACGGCGCCTTCGTGCGCAAGTGCACGCAGCACATCGTCGACTTGTGCAGCCACGGCACGACCGCGCTCATCGTCTCGCACAATCTGTATTTCCTCGAGCGGCTGTGCGATCGCGTGCTTTACCTGCGCGGCGGGCGACTCGTCGCCGACGGCGAGCCGCTGGCCGTGTGCAAGAGCTACGAGGCCGATCTCGGCCGCGACTTCGTGTCGTCCGTCGGCACGCCGCCCGCGGCAGGCGCGGGTGCCGAGCGTGCGGCCGATGATCACGGCACCGGGGATCGCGCGGACGGACCTCGGGCAGACGCCACGCCTGAAGTCGTGATCGCCGCGCACGCCGTGCCGGCGTCGGCCCCTGCGTGGCCCGACAGCTGGTTGCCTGCGCGGGACGTGTCGGAGCTGCTGCCCTTCGACCCGGAGGCGCGCGGGCGCAGCAACGGCCAGGGCGAGTGGCTGGACGAACAAGGCTGCTGGCAGCCGATCGATTTCTCGGGTGCGCCGGCCGTGTGCCAGCTCGGGCTCGTGCGCCTGGCCGGCATCACGCTCCTGGACGAGCAAGGTCGACGCACGAACGAGATCGCGACGGGTCGCCCGGCGCGCGTGCGCATCGTGCTCGAGAGCCGGCTGCGCAAGCGCGACGTGCACGTCGGCCTCATGATCTGGAACGACCGCAACGTGCATGTCGCGACGACGACGAACGTCTGCGCGCTGGACGGCGCGGGCCGGCCGGACCGCACGCGGGTGCATCTCGTCGAGGGCACGCTCTCGATCGAGGTCGCCTTTCCTTCGCTGCAACTCGGCGCGGGCCGCTACTGGTTGAAGCTCGGCGTGTCGCCCGGTTACGAACACTTCGGCAACGACGACCTGCTGTGCTCGGAGAGCCGCTGCCTCGCGTTCGCCGTCACCTGCGCCGACCACGTGCAGGACGTCCTCCACGAGCCGGCGTCGCGCTGGAGCGGCCTGTCGCGCATCGCGCCGCTGCCCGTTGCCCCTGCCGCAGAGGGCGCCGGGCGCACCGAGCGGGCCGGCCTTTCGAGCGCTGCCGGCACCACCGCGGCGAGCGGAGCTTGAGCGCCATGTCCATCGTCCCGGTCAACTATCGCAAGCAGGACCACAGCGCGGAGGCCATCGCGCGCGACGTCGACTACGCGCTGTCCATCGCCGATTCGTACGTGCAGCGCGTGCCCGGTGGCTCGGCCGGACTTGTCGGCCGCCGCGTGCTGGAACTGGGCCCCGGTTACTCGCTGGGCACGGCGATCCTGCTCGCATGCCACGGCGCGCACGTGACCGCGGCCGACCGTTATCTCGCGGCCTGGGATCCGGACTACCACCCCGCGTTCCTGCGCTCGCTGCTGACGCGACTGTCGACGCAGCATCGCGAGCTCTCGCCCGAGCCGCTGCTCGCGTTGCTGGCGGCCGGCGAGTTCGTGCCCCCGGCGCTGACGCCGCTGCACGTCGGTGTCGAGGAGCTGGATGGCGTGCTCACCGGCAGCTTCGACATCGTGGTGAGCAATGCGGTGTTCGAGCACGTCGAGAACGTGCCGCGGGCGCTTCAGAGTCTGGCACGCATCACGCGTCGTGGCGGCTGCGGCATCCACCAGGTGGACTTCCGCGACCACCGCGATTTCTCGCGTCCGCTCGAATACCTCACGCTCGCCGAGGATGAGTTCCAGCGCGAGTTCCGGCACAGCCGTGGCGAGTGCGGCAACCGCTGGCGGCACGTCGGCTTGGGACTGGCCATGGAGCAGGCCGGTTTTCAGATCATCGACTTTGCGCCCAATCTCTTCGCGGACGAGGCCTATCTCGCGGAGCTTCGTCCCAGGCTGCACCGCGAACAGCAGGGCCTCGCCGAGGAGGCGTTGCGCGTGATCAGCGGCTGTTTCGTGCTGCGCGCCGCAGCCGCACGCGCCACGGATGCGGTGACGCGGGGGGGCCGGCTCACCGGCAGGGCGGGTGCGCGTGAATCCTTCGCTCTGCAATTCGCAGCCGGTCGTCGCGTGCTCGAGCTACGCGCCGCTGCCGCCGGCCTCGCGACCGACGCCTCGCGCACGTGGCTTGCGGCCGGCGCCAGGGAACTGGCCGTGTCGTCCGTGGGACCTGGCGCGGATCTCGCGCAGCGGCCCGACGGGAGCGCCGACCTCGTGTTGTGCCCGCATGGCCTGGCGGACCTGGCCGATCGCGCGGCGCTCGTGAGCGATGTCCGCCGGGTGCTGTCGCCGGACGGGTTGGCGCTCTTCTCGGTGCCGATCTCTCCCGTGGCGTCCGCCGACGGCGAGTCCGGGTCAGCGCCCGCGGCGGAGCTGCAGGAACTCGTCACGCTGCTCGCGGAGTTCGAGTGGGTGGAGTTCTTCATGCAGGTGGAGTCGACGGTGTCGGCCGTGCTGCCTCTGGTCGCCGAGACCGCACCGGTCGTGCGCGGCGTCGTCGAGATGCGGGCCGGCGCGCAGCTCGACGAGCCCGCGACGTCGGCGCTGCTCGCGCTGTGCAGGCGCCAACGGCCGGTGTCGTCCGGCGTCGCGCCGCCCGAGGCTGTGGTGCAGGGGCCGGCGCTGCCGCCGGCTCCGGCCTCGGTCCGCCTGTCCGATGCCGCCGTGCATGCCGCCGATGCCGTGGCTCTCGCACGCGACCTCTCGGCGAGCCTGCACGAGCAATTCATCGCCGCCAACAGGCTGCGATGGGCTGCGCTGGATGCGGGACGGCCGCTGCGGGAGTAAGCGCCGCGGCGTTGCGGCTCCGCGGCGACGCCGCCACGCTGCCACGCCGCCACGCCGCCACGCCGCCACGCCGCCACGCCGCCACGCTGCCGCCGCCGCGACATCACGCGGCTCAGGCCTGCTCGCGGCCGTGCGCGCGTCCGTTCACGGTCGGCCGCTGCGCGAGGTGGCGCACGTAGAGCTGTTCCATCCGCGCCCCGACGACGGGAAGCGCGTAGTGATGCAGCGCCGTCGCGCGGGCCGCGGCGCCGCGTGCGAGGCGCGCGAGCGGGTCCTCGAAGAGCCGCGCGAGTGCTGCTGTCAGTGCGGCGTGGTCGCCGGCCGGGAAGAGCAGCGCGGCATCCCCGGGCAGCACGTCGGCATCGCGGTGGCCTGGAATGTCCGACAGGACCGCGGGCAGTCCGCACGCCAGCGCTTCGAGCAGCGCATTGGGGCAACCCTCGCTGCGCGAGGCGTGCACGAAGGCATCGGACGCGCGCAGCGCTCCGCGGACGTCGGCCGTCTCACCGAGCCAGTGCACGCGGCCTTCGATGCCCAGTTGCCGTGCGGCGCGATGCAGCTCGGGGGCCTGCGGGCCGTCGCCGCAGACGAGCAGCGCCGGTCCGCGCTCGCCAAGTGCGGCGAGAGCGTCGAGCACGCAGCGCAGGTCCTTGCGCGCCACGAGCCGCCCGACGGCGGCGAGGCACGGCGTGGACGGAGGAACTCCGAGCGCCGCGCGGGCCGCAGCGCGCCCGTCGGCGTCGACTGGCTGGAAGTGCTCGCAGTCCACCGCGTTGCGGATGCGCTCCACGTTCAGGCCGCGGGACGTCAGCCGGGAGGCGATGTCGTCGTTGAGCGCGAGGAAGGCGCTGCTGCGCTGGAGGCGCCGCCAGGTCAGCGCGGCCATCCAGCGCCAGCGCGGTCCGTAGTGCGCCGGGTCCTGATCGGCCTCGATGAACTGCCGCCACCGATCCGGCTCGGCGAAGAGCTCGATGTCCTCGGGCGTGGCCACCTTGACGAGGCTCGGCACGTCGTCGCGAGCGGCCAGCGCGACGACCTGCCCGCACAGCTTGTGCACGGCGTGGGCGTGGACGAGCGCGACCTCCGACCCGTGATTCCGCCACCACGCACCCGGGTGGTAACGTCGCAGACCCCGCGCGAGCCGCCAGACGGGCGGGGAGAGTGGCGACGCGGCGAGCGGTGATCCGGGCGGGGAAGCTGGTGAGTCTTGCGGCGGTGCGACGTCCAGCTGCTGGTGGGTGAGCAGCATGGGCCTCACGCGGGAGGCACCTGCCGGCTGCTGCATCTGGTGCCAGGCCAGCAGCAGTGCCTGCCGCTCGCAACCGCCCACGCGATCGAGGTGCGGCACGGCGTGCAGAATGGTGAGCGCGGCCTCAGGCCTGTTGTGGAGCGAAGTCAACGGTGAACGACCTGCGCGCACTGCGCGACCTGCTGCGGCGTGGCTACCTCTGGTACAGCCACCGGGGCCTCGCCTCGACACTGGAGCGGGTCAGCGGGCTGATCGGCGATCGCCGCGCCCCTTCGACACGATCCTACACGAGCTGGCTCCGGCAGCAGGCGGCCGGGGCGAATGCCTCGCCGGCTCAGGGCTCCTCCGCAGCTCCGGGCCGCCGTGACGACGCGGAGTCGCCGTTGCTCGTCTCCGTGCTCGTGCCCGTGCTCGATCCACCAGCCGCGCAGCTGGCAGAGCTTTACGCCTCGATCTCCGCGCAGGATCACGCCACCTGGGAGTTGCTGCTCTGCGACGACGGTTGCCGCGATCCGGACGTGCTGGCGTTGCTTGGCAAGCTGGCGGCGGACGATCCGCGCGTGAAGCTGCTGCGGTCGACCGGCGACGCGCACGGCATCAGCACGGCCACCAACGCTGCGGCGGCCGCGGCCCGCGGCGACGTCTTCGTGCTGCTCGACCACGACGACGTGCTCGCGAGCGGCGTGTTCGCCCGCCTTGCGGCGGCCTTCGGCGCAGACCCGCGGCTTCAGATGCTCTACACGGACGAGGATCAGCTCACGCCATGGGGCGCGCGCGTGCATCCGGTCTTCAAGCCCGGGCCATCGCCGATGCTGCTCCTCGGCTTCAACTACGTGACGCACCTGCTCGCGCTGCGTCGCACGCTGTGGGTTCGCCTGGAGGGCCTGCGCCCGGCCTTCGATGGCGCCCAGGATCACGACCTCGTGCTGCGTGCCTTCGATGCGGGCGCGCGCATCGCGCATCTGCCGGGCATCGGCTACCACTGGCGGCGCACACGCGGCAGCGTCGCGGACAGCTCCACCGCCAAGCCGTGGGCCTACGAGGCGGGACGACGAGCGGTCGAGGCAGCCTGCGCGCGCCGGGAACTGCCCATCGCCTCGGTGACGCACGGCAGCGTGCCCGGCGTCTACGTGCTGACGCCGCGCACGCCCGCCGCGCCGCGCCGCTGCCACGTCGTCTTGCGCGGACCGGAGCGCGGCTGCGCGGCGTGGACGTTGGCCTTGTCGCTGGAGGGCTCGCCGGTGACCCCCGTCTCGATCACGCGCAATGCCTGGCCGGAGACGGAGCGCGATGACGATGCCGCCTGGCTCGTGATCGACGCGACGCTGCGAGCCCGGAGCGAGGAACTTTCGCTGCTGCTTGCGTGGGCCGCGGTGCCGGGCATCGGCGCCGCGGCCGCAGCGGGCTGCCCGGGCCGCCGGCGTCGCGACGCCGGCTGGTCGGTGAGCGCGCGCGGGCTGGCGCAACCGATGCTGCCCGGACTTCCGGCGCAGGCTGCGGGCCCCGGTCTGCTGGCGAGCAGCGTGCGCGAGGTGGCCGCAGCGCACGGCGGATTGCTCTGCGTGAACGCGCCGCCGTGGCCGGTGCGCGCGGCGCTGGCCGGCAAGCCGGCGTCCGCTGCGGACGAGTTGTGCCTGTCGCTCGCACCGCAAGCCTTCGATGCGGTGACCGTGTTCGTCCCCGAGTGCCGCCCGCACACGGAGAGCGGCGCGCGTGGCCCGCTGGCAGCCGCGCCCTCGGCCGTTGACCTGAAGGCAAGCGCAGCGTGGCCGATCGTGAGCGCTGCGCTGCCGGTCGAGTTCTGGCGAGCCGGCACGGACCGCTTCTGCCCGCGACACGACCTGCTCACGGTGCTCGGTCTGCCGGCCCCGGAGCGCCCGGATCAGTCGAGCGGCAGCACCGCGTAGGTGCGGCCATTCGTGGCCGGATCGCTGTTGTCGCTCGTGGAGAACAGGAGCTGGCCGTGCCAGTGCGACAAGCGGCCGCCGCCGAGTTCCCGGATCTCTGCGTGCAGGGCGTGGGGCGGTCCGAGTGGACGGCCGTCCTCCAGCAGCACGAGGCGCGAGACGCCGGCATCGTCCGAGACCCAGTGGCGCGGCAGCATCGGCAGCACGTGGCAGTGGCCGGCATCGCGATGCGGAGGCTGCGGCGCGTGACTGAAGAGCAAGGCGTCGGCCCATGCCGCGGCGTAGCGGCGGCCGTTGGTGAGCGGATCGCTGCCGTCGCTCGAGGAACAGATGAGCGTCGTGCCCCAGTGCGAATAGCGGCCGCCTCCGCGCGCCACGATGTCGGCGTGCAGCGCATGAGGGAGTGCGAGCGGCACATCGTCCTCGAGCAGCAGCACGGTCGACACGCTGTCGGCGTCCGAGGGCCAGTCGGCGGGGAGATCACAGCGCACGGCGAGGCCTTCGACGGCGGTCATCGATGCGGGGGGCAGGTCGCGGATGCGCCAGCCGAGACTCGGGAGGATTGCAGGATGGCGGGTCGTTGATGCCGCGGCGCCGTGCGCGCGCGTCATGGCATGCTCGGCACGCTCGGCACCGGCGGGCGTTGCGGCGGCTTCGACGGGCGCCGGGTCGCGAGGCGTCACAGCTGACTCCTCCGACGCCTCGGGGCTGTCCGGTGCGGGCCACGGCGAGAGCGGCAGCGTCCCGAGCCAGCCCGCGGGAGGCTGCACCGAATAGACGCGGCCGTTGGTGTTCGGGTCGGTGTCGTCGCTGGCCGAGAAGTACAGCGCTTCTCCCCAATGCGAGTAGCGTCCCTTGCCCAGCGTGCGGATGTCGTCGTGCGAGGCGTGCGCCGGGCCGAGCGGCAGGCCGTCCTCGAACAACGTGATGGCCGAGTGGCCGCTGGCGTCGGAGGTCCACTCGGACGGGACTGGCCTTACGTAGCAACGCCGGTCGTCGCGCTTGAAGGGGCCGCGCCACGGCAGGCTGTCCGGTGGAATTTCGTACGAGCGGAACAGGAAGGTGAGGCGCTGCAGCAGCGAGAGGCGGCTGCTCCGGGGATCACGGGAAGCGTCGGGCTGCTGGGCGGCCATGGGTCTCAGCGAACGTAGCCGAGCTGGCGCAGCGCTTCCAGCCGCGCGGCATCGGCCGGATCCACGACGGGCGAGGGCGCATCCGGCGTTGCGCGCAGCGACGGGTCGGTCGCGCCTTCCGGCGATGGTTCTCGCGGAAGCAACGGCTGCGAAGCCGCGGCGTGTCGTGCCGTGAGGGCAAGGAAGGCGTCGGGCTGCTGCGGCGAGAGATCGAGCTCCTCGCCCGGGTCAGCCTGCAGGTCGAACAGCTCGGCGATCCAGTCGCCCTGACGAAACGCGTGCTCCGCGTCCTGGCTGGACTGGATGCGGAAGCCGAACTGCGCCTTGCGCGTCCCGGAAAGGATCGCGTCGGTGACGAAGAGCGCGTCGCCGTCGCCGCCCTGGACATGCCGCGTGAAGGAGCAGCGCAACACGACGTCGCGTGCGAGCGGGTCGGTCTCCTGGCCGTCGAGAATCGGAAGCAGGCTCGCGCCGTCGAGCGCGTAGGGCGGTGCCTCAGCGCCCGTCAGTGCGAGCAGCGTGGGGTACAGGTCCGCGAGGCTCACGCGGTGCGGCAGGCTGCTGCCGTGCAGCGGCGCGCGCGCGTCGCCGGCCGGAAAGTGGATGAGCAGAGGCACGTGCACGGCTTCTTCGTACAGCGAGTTGCTGTGTTGCGTGAGCCCGTGCTCGAGAAAGCCCTCGCCGTGATCGGCGGTGACGATGAGCAGCGTGTCGTCCCACAGGCCGTGAGACCGCAGCCACGCGAGGCGCATCGCGAAGCGCTCGTCCGCGTCGGCGGCTTCACCGTCGTAGGCCTCCCGGAGTTCGCGCAGCGCGTCGGCGTCCAGCGCGCCCTCGAACCACCCCACGCCGGCCGGGTCCACGTGAGTCGGTGCCGGCAGTGCGAGGCGGGTGCGAGCCGCGGCGCTCGGTGCGTAGGGGCTGTGCACGCCGAGGATGTGCTCGTACACGAAGAGCCGGCCATCCGGCGGGGGGACCGGGAGCGGTGTCTGGCCCGTCACGTCGAGGTCGAGGTGGCGGAATCCGGCGAGCATGCCGTCACCGGGGCGCACATGCAGGGTGTAGAGGTGGGTCCACGTGTCGTAGTCGAGCGCGCTCAACGCGGACGCCAGCGTGCGGAAGCGGCTGTCGAGGTCGAAGATCAGTTCGACGCCCGTCGGCCACACGGGCAACAGGCCGTGCAGCACGCGATGGTGAGTGGGCCACAGCCCCGTGAACATGGACGCGGTGGACGTCTTGGTAAAGCTCGCCGTCGCGTAGGCATGCTCGAAGCGAACGGCATCGGCTTCCGCGAAGTGCGAGAGCTCGGGCATCACGCGCTGGCCATTGCGTTCGGCGAAGAGCGAGTCGGCGCGCAGCGCGTCGATCGTGTACCACCACACGATGCGCGGAGGCACGACGGGCGGAGGCACGATGCGCAGCAGAGCCCCGGCTGCAGCGTCGACGTCGGGCAGGCGCGCGAAGGGGTCGCGCAGGGAAAGCGGCGCGTACGCCGCGCGGCCCAGACCGACCGGCCCTCGGTACTCCACGACATACCGGCGCCCGTTGGTGTTCGGATCCGATTCGTCGCTGCTGGAGAAAATGAGCGTGCCATTCCAGTGCGACCACGCCCCCGCACCGGACTCCCGGATGACGGAGTGCAGCGCGTGTGCCGGCCCCAGCGTCAGACCGTCTTCGAGCAGCACCATCTGGCTGTCCGACCGATCCGCGGAATCCGACGGCCATTCGGGCGGCATGGCGACTGTGAAAGCGTGACCCTGAAAGGGCTCGAACGGCGGCGCGAGTTCCAGTGTCGGGTGCTTTGCAGCGCCCCCCTGTGCCGCTTGTGCTGGCTGCATTCCCTGCGCGCCCGAAGGCGCGCCAAGCGACATGCCGAAAAGCACGCAGGCGGCGACCCGAAGGTGCGCGACGGCAAGCGTGATGGGCGGAGCCGCCGCAGACTTCAGGAGCAGCCGTGAATCCGTGGAACGATTCATGGGTGCGATGCTACCGACCAGGGGACCGCAAGCGCACGGGTCTCGGCCTGCGCGTCGATGGCGAGCGTGGCGGGCGTGCGTGGCGGGCGTGCGTGGCTCAGGTGCCCCAGTCGCGCGGGTAGCGGAAGTCCGCATTGATCGTCCGGTCCGTGAGCTTCGCAATGAGCGGCATCTGTCGCTTGAACTGGCTCTTGGAGATCATGCGTCGTACGCGCAGCACGAAGGCCGCGTCGTGGCCCGCGGCCTGAAGTTCGTCGTCGCCCATGCGTCGCTCGACCATGTCCAGCAGCAGGCGATCCACGGCGTCGTACGAGAAGCCCATCTCCTGTTCGTCCGTCTGGCCGGCCCAGAGGTCTGCGGAAGGCGCCTTGGTGATGACCCGCTCCGGCAGGCCCAGGTGGCGCGCGAGCTGGAAGACCTGCGTCTTGTAAAGGTCGCCCAGCGGGTTGAGCGCAGACGCCATGTCGCCGAACAGCGTGCCATAGCCGAGCAGGAGTTCGGTCTTGTTCGACGTGCCGACGACGAGTGCCTTGCTGGCTGCGGAGCGGTCGTAGAGGACCGCCATGCGCTCGCGTGCCATCTTGTTGCCGCGGCGCAGTGCGTCGGCGTCGGACTGCGTCGCAAAATACGCATCGACGGAGGGCGTGATGTCCACGATGTCGAAACCCGTGCCGAGTGCTCCGGCAACGTGTCGCGCGTCCGCCAGAGACTGCGGGTTGGACGCCTGGTACGGCATGCACAGGCAGAGGACACCGGAGGGCCCGAGCGCGCGTGCCGCCAGCGCCGCAGAGACGGCCGAATCCACGCCGCCCGAAAGGCCGATCACGGCGCGAGCGAGGCCGGCGCTGGCGATCTCGTCGCGCACGAAGCCGACGAGGAGGTGCTCCACCAGCGGAGCGTCAATCTCCAAGGCGGTCACGGGCTATCCGCTGCAGATTGCCGAGCGTGACGTCAAGCCGCTCGTCGCGAAGCATGGGGTTCTCGAGGCGGCGACGCGCCAGAGGCGCGGGGTGCAGAGTCACGCACTCCTGCGCCTCCTCGAGCCCGAGTTCGCTCACGACCTCGCCGAAGGGGTCGATGACGCGGCTGCCCCCCGCGAAGGAGGTGCCGTCCTCGACTCCGACGCGGTTCACGTACACCGACCAGAGCGTCAACCCGGCGCTCTGCTGCCTGAGCAACGTGTCCCAGGTGCGCGATGACGCAGGGCCCTCTTCACCGTCGGACTTGCGGAGCACTCCGCGGGCAGGAGAAGCGGAGAGCGTGATGATCACGTCCGCGCGATCCGCGAACAGCAGGTAGGACGTGGAAGGGTGCCATTGGTCTTCGCATATCAGGAGCCCGACACGTCCCCATGCCGTGTCGAAGGCAGAGACCTGGTCGCCGGCGCCCCAGTAGCGCCGTTCTTCGAACATCCCGTAGTTCACCGGGTAGATCTTCCGGTGCACGTGCACCAGTCGCCCTTTGGAGAAGTATCCGGCGGCGTTGTAGTGCACGTGCTCCGGGCTTTCGTCGATCCAGCCGGCCGCGATGTCGATGTCGTGGCTGGCGTGGGCAAGTCGGGCCAGCGCCGGCGCATCCGTCCGCATGGCGACGTCAGGGGTGAGGTCGCGCAGGCCGTAGCCGGTCAATGACAGCTCCGGGAAGACCACAAGGCCGGCGCCGACCACACGGGCGGCCTCCACGCGACGAAGATGGGCGTCCAGGTTGCGCGCAACGTCCCCCAGGACGGCATCGCACTGAGCCAACGAGATCCTGACGGGCGCAAGCATCGTGCCGGGATTCTAGGCTTCGCCCGAGCCGGCCAGAAAAAGGATGCGCCGCGCCCGTTTTCACGGGCACGGCGCACGCTCCACTCAGCTCTCTCTTCTGTGTCGCTCTCTCTCGAGGTGCAGCAGGAAGCGCCCCGGACGACTTGTTGCCTTGGGCAGTCGGCGCGAAGTCGAGGGGGTGAACCCACCGAGGGATGCAGTCCGAAGCAGCACTCTTCTGCGCACCTCGCCGATCTGTACGAAGCCGGCCCGCGAGGTAACGGGATGACTTTCGCAAATCCGTGGACTGCTGCCGGGGGCCAGGCGAGGCATCGCGGTGGCGGTTGCTCGCTGGCTGGAGTTCCGGCCGCGTCGTCAGCCCGCGCGCAGCACGTGGCCGGAAATGTCCTCTAGCGAGCGGATCGTGCCGATCCCGCCGGTTTCGTGGCCGCGCCGGTCGACGAGCAGCGCCGGGATGCCGCAACGGCGGGCGCCCAGCAGGTCGTTCACCGGGTGATCGCCGACATGGAGCGCCTTCGCCGGAGCGATGCCAAAGCAACGGAGGGCGTGACGGAAAATCAGTCGGTCAGGCTTTGAGGCCCCGACCATCGAGGAAATCACGACGCATTCGAAGTGGCGCACCAGGGAAAGCTCAGCAAGCAACTCCTGGAGCCCGTGGTTCCAGTTGCTGACCACGCCCAGTCTGAGACCGAGTGACCCAAGCTCTTCAAGTGCAGGAATGGTGTCCGGGAAGACCGCGAAGTGCTCTGGGCGATGGAAGTACTCGGCCAACTCCCGACGGATGCCTTCCGGGTCGGCGGCGCTCTCCAGTTTCGAGAGGAGCCTCCTGATGAATTCCCGGAACCAGAGATCCGTGTAGCGCGCCGCACCGGCGAAAAATTCGGGCATGTCGTCGTGTACGGCATGGCGAAGCGAGGCCATTCCGGCGGCGTTCAAGTGAAGGCCATGCTCCGCGAAAACGCGCGCGTAGACCTCGTCCCGGGTCTCCACCTCGGTAAAGAGCGTGCCCCCGGCATCGAACAGGACGACCTCGGTGGTCACTCGCGAAGTCGCTGCAGCAGAAGAAGTCCCTGCGGATGGTCTGGATGTGCTGCCAGCAGGACCTCCAACTCCTGGATGGCGGTCGCGACGTCACCCAACCCGAAGGCTGAGTAGGCGAGTAGGTACCGCACCTCGGCGTCGTCCGGGTAGCTGATGAGGGACGCCCGGAGATGTGGGAGAGCCGCTTCAAACTCCCCGGCGAGTCCTTCCATGAGGCCAAGGCTGCGAATGACCGCCGGCTTGCCCGAACTCAAGGTCGCAGCCTTTCGAAAGGCGATCGCCGCTTCGTGGTAGCTGTGAGCGCCGGCCAAAGCGATGCCAATATTATAGTGTATTTCTGCGTTGTTTGGATCCTCTTTAACAGCCTGAAGGAGCTGGCGCAGGGGCGCCGCATCGGAGGGCGCCTGGGCGACGGGTACGCGTGGCTCAAGCAGCTTCACGACCCTTGCGTGCTCGATCACGAAGTGTCCGGCCCAGCCAATCGAGAGCAAGCCGACGCCTGCAAGCGCGATTCGTCCCGGAAGCCGTATCCGCCTCGTGGGAAGAGTGGATGAGTCCATCGCGGCGGCAAGCCCGGCAAGCGTCGCGAAGACCATGGATGAGATGATGAAGCGCAGGTCCGGCGATCCCAGGGATTGCACGGCGCTTCCGCTCAGCGCGGCGACCATGGCTACGAGGTAGGGCCGCTGTTCGTCAGACTGACTGGCCTTCCTGATCCCGCGAAGGCACGCGAGCGCCAGCATGGCCAGCCACGCAACGACGGCGACGAGTCCGAGCCAGCCAAGTTCGGCCAACACCTGCAGCGGCTCGCAGTGGGCGTCGTTGATAATGACAGAAGAACGAGGGTATATAGAAAGAAGATCATTCGATGCAAATGGCAAAAAGGCAACCTGAAATTGACCAGGTCCGACACCCCATGGGTGCGCCGCGATCATCTCCGCAGTGTCACGCCAGATCAGGGCGTGATACTGGGATCGCGTGAGCACCTTCGAACTCAGTACTGCCATCACCACGGCAACCACGACAAAGCCTGCGAGCAGCACGCGTCGGTGAAGGCGCGTCGTCGCCAAGAGCGTGACTCCGACTGCGATGCTGGCGGCACCTCCCAGCCAGGCCCATCGGCTCTGCGTGGCGAGCAGTGCCGGGAGCGCCAAGCCCGTGGCGAGGCCTCCTGTCCACCGGAGCATGCCGCCTCCGAAGAGTGCAGCAACGGCGCACGGAGGGATGACGAGTACCAGGTACGCCCCCAGAAAGACGGGATTGCCGAACGTCGAGGAGGCGCGCTCGACTCTGTCGAATGGCAAGTCGAGGGTACCTGCGAGACTCTGGCCGACCGCCAGCCCAGCGACTGGAACAGTGACGCAGACAAGCGTGATGAGTACAGCCCTCTGCAGCCTCATAGATGATAAACAAACTGATGTTGTAAGGAATATAATAGGTACAAGCGCCACTCGCATGACCTCATCGATGGCGAGTGATCGACTCTGCATGTGGCCGGCGGCAAGCCAAGCCAGGCCGATCATGACGGGCACTACGCCAAGCACCGCGACCCGCGGCCATGGCAGTCGCCAGGACGCAGAGAGGGCCATGTGCATCAGCGTGAACCCGAAGGCCGCCAGCGCCAGGGCTTCAGTCCAGGCAACCTTGGGGCGCGAAACCGCCTCGTCGGGAAGCAGGCCGATCGTCGCCACCATTGCCGCGAGCAATGTCGGCGCCACGAAATAAGACAACCTCGAGAGTTTCCCGGTGTTCAGCGTAATGTCAGCCTCGAAGAGACGTCGACGTCACCGGGCGGCCTTTGTCGTCAAGCACGAGAACGCTTGATCCTTGGCGCCGGCTGGAACGCTCAGAAGAAGATCATCCATCCGGAAAGACCGTATGGACGAAATTGCGGCCATGGTGTACTTTCAACCTGCCGAGATAGATGACGCTGGCCTCGACCCCGAATTTGTCGAAGCTACTTTCAGTCATTTACGTGCGGCACCCGAAGAGTTGGTCCGAGGATACTTCCAACCATGAATGCCATGCATCACCGACTTTCCTTGGGCGCCTTGGCGCTCATCATGTGCCTGGCCCTACCGGCTGGCCTGCTCAGCCTGTTCTCCGAGATCACCACGGGTGAGCAGGTCGACGCGTCGGACGTCGTCATCGTCGGCCGCGTGGCGTCGGTTCAGGTCGTGAGCGCTCCCGAGAGCACCTTGGTCGAGTTTGCCGTGGATCACGGTGTTTGGGGTGACGTGCCCGCTCGTTCACTGAACGTGTCTGTGGCAGGACGAGTTCCCGTGGAAGTCGGCGACCAGGTGGTCGCCATGATTTCGCGTCGACCGAGTTCGCTGCTCGGCATCTATCAGATTCAGAAGCATCCGCGGACGCTTGAGTACCAGGTCACGACACGCGTGACTGGAATGGCAGCCCAGGGCGTGATCGGTGGCGATGCGCTGAGTCCGGTGCCTCTTTCGGTGTTTGAGGCGGCGATTCGACTGCGCCGCAGCCAGGATGATCGGGGTTCGGCATTTGCGCAGCCCCCTGTCGACGCGGCCCTTCCGGAAGCTGGCACCCAGGCGCAGGTTGGCCCGGACGCGTACGAAGTGAACAACACTCTGGCGACGGCGACGCTCCTCACCGGACTGCGTCCACCTACGCTGCTCACGGGAAACCCCTCGGTTCTGACCGGGCTGACGTTGACCGCGAACGATGTGGACTTTTTCGCATTCGATGCAAGCGCGCTGGTCATCTTGCACGCCGCCACGCTGGCTCCCGCGACAGGGTTGGATATCCCCGACACGTTCATGGGGCTCTTCAATGCCAGCAGCGGTGCGCTACTCGCCTACAACGACGATGGCGAGGGCAGCGGCAAGCTGTCGAAACTGGACATTCCCCTCGAAGCCTCCGGCTCTTACGCGGTTGCTGTCGAGAGCGCTCCGGATGCGAACCTGGACTTCACCGGTGACGACGGGGTCACCACCGGCGCCTACTCCCTGTCGCTGGAGCTCGAGCTGGGTTCGTACCTCTGGAACCAGGTTGACCTGATCATGGGCGTCTCACCGGACGGTACGTTCATCGAGGACCAGATCGGATTCAAGGAGATCGGCGGTAACGATTATCTGGTCGCAGGCGTGCCGGCTGACGGCTGGGCGCTTGACTACGATGTGCGAAGCACACCGAGCGGTGCCACGCATGTGTACGGTGGCGCCGGCAACCAGCTCACTGATCCCGGCTTCACCAACTCGCTCCTGCCGTTGTCGTTCGAGTTGGGTCCGTACCAGGATGGCGCAGGTTTCAACCGTCGCGGGTTCGCCAACGCGTCGTCGCTCGTCGCCTTCAGCACGGACGGGTCACCCGCGCCGGGCGTGATCACGACGATTCAGTACACGATCGGCTTCGGTTCCAGGACGATGGTCGGTGACATCGCGCTGCAGATGGGAAACCACGCCCAGATCAGTGATCTGGTGTTCACCCGGGTGATGGACCTCGACCTCTTCGGAACGGGTTCCGATCAGTTCTTCTGGAGCTTCAACCCGACCAGCAAGCTGCAGGCTTTCGCGGTCGACACGGCGACGAACGTCGGCAATGTCACCCCGCCGGTGCAGCCTTTCGGCAACGCGACCGGCGACATGCAGGCCGCCATGGTCATCAAGCACGGGAACTCCACGGGTGCCGGCTATTCGGACATCACGCACTACCGCACGGCATTCACGGCGGTGAAGGGCTTGGCGACTGCTCAGCAGGCCCTCAACAGCGCCGTTCGGAACCTCCGTGACGCCCAGATTGACACCTGGGTGGTCGCGGTGGATGTGGATCCGGCAACCGGCTTGTACGCCGCGTTCGGCACCGGCCTCGGCGACAGGTAGTCAGCCCCGCGAAGCCGTCCTTGGGATTGGAAGCTGAGGCAACGGCTGTGCCGTTGCCTTGAGCCTCCATGCGCAAACCTGTAGGTTATGCGCATGGCTAGGCGATCTCATCAGAGTGACGCGGGGGCTCTTGAGATGGTGTTGCCGGAGGGCTGGCGCCGGCCGCGCGGCTATTCGAATGGAATTCGTGTTCCCGCGGGCCGCGATCTGCTCTTTGTTGCGGGGCAGATCGGTTGGGATGAGTCCCAACGTCTCGTAAGTGTGGACTTTGCCCTTCAGTTTGAGCGGGCGCTGCGGAATTGTGTCGCCGTCGTCGAAGCCGCCGGCGGATGTTCCGCCGACATCGTGCGGCTCACCATGTATTGCAGTGATCGCGCTGACTACCTCAGCCACCTTGCTGAAGTCGGCGCCGCCTATCGGCGCGTCATGGGAAGTCACTATCCGAGCATGAGTCTTGTCCAGGTGGCTGCACTGATCGAAGCCGGTGCTTCGATCGAGATAGAGGCGACTGCTGCGCTGCAGCCCGTTGTTGCCGCAGATGGGGGGGCGCGATGACCCGCAGTACGAGAGGCGGGCAGGAGTCCCGGCGCCGGACACTGCGGCTGCTGCTGCGTCGACGGCGCATTCACACTCAGGAAGAACTAGCGGCTGCTCTCCAGGAGCGCGGTTTTGCGATTACGCAATCGAGCCTGAGCAGGGACCTCATGTATTTGAGCGCTCGAAAGGTAGACGGTGCTTACCGAATCGTGAGCGACGCAGAGGCCGGCGAGGAAGGTGGGCAGAAGTACCCCACGCTTGCAGAGCTGCAGCCATTCGTCCGCGCCCTGCGCGCGGCAGGGCCGAATCTGCTCGTCGTCTCGACGAGACCGGGGTTGGCGCAGACGGTGGCCTTGGCATTGGACTCCATGAGTATGCCCGAGGTCACTGGCACGATTGCCGGAGATGACACCGTCTTCGTCGCCACTCCGTCGCGCCGTGCGCAGCGGAGCCTCGAGCGGCGCTTTGGCCATCTGCTCGGACCCGCTGAGGCCTAGGGCTTCCCAGCGCGGGCACCCTCAGGAGGGTAAGGCTGCTCATGGCCGCTCTGGTGAATTGCCGGCACTACGCGGCGGTCTGATCGCGCCCTGCTCTGTCCCCGGCATTCGGCGGAGCAGCCCATGCATCGAAGCGGTGTGACATCACGCGGAGGAGTGCGCACCACGCCGCGAGTAGTCACCAGAAAGCAGAACGCCCGCCCCCGCATCACTGCGGGGGCGGGCGTTCGTCAGTTCAACTGATGAGATCAGTCGTCGTCGAAGCTGAAATAGTTCAGCGTCAGCAGCGTGGACGCGAAGTCGACAACCTCCCACGTGTGGAGGGTCGCTTCTGCTCCCAAGCCGACTCCGATTTTTGCCGACAAATCCCACGAGCCATTGTTCTTCCACGCTTCCATGTTCGGAAGCGCGTAGTCCCCGTAGAAGATGCCCTTGTCCACGCCGAGCAATGAGAACTCGGAGTAGTCGAGGATGCCGATCCGTGCGAGGTCGGTCACCTTGAGGTGTGCACCGAACCCATAGTCGATGCCGATGCGCGCATCTACGGTTTCCCACAGGTCGGCGAACGAGGCCGGAATCCAGCTCTGGATGCCGTGACCTTGGGCGTTACCGCCCGCAACGGGTTGGGCGACCGGGGCCGAGGCGCAACCAGCGGCCACGGCGCACAGCAGCGCAACGCTCAACAAACGCTTCATCGATGATCTCCTGGGATTCTCTTGGAGTCGCCTGCGGCACGAGCCTTCGGCAACGCATGCGCAGACAATAGGGCGGCGGGACAGGCCCGTTCAACCCACTTATGGGAATTCCGCGGAACGCTTCCGAAACAATTGTCGGTTTCCAGTCAAGGTCTTATGACGGACACCGATGAGGGTCGCGCGGCCGTAAGCGCTCCCACTCGCTCGGTTCGGGGCGCGCGGGGCGCCTGAACTATCCAACGCGCACATGCGCCGCCACAGCAACTCAAGCGGCGCTCGTTCCAGAGCCGACAGATGGGAAGGATGTCCCATTCCATCGACTCGAAGAACTCCGCGGATTCACCCGGTTCCTCCTGCCTGCTCGTCGAGGCAGGTGGCAAGCGGCTCGCCTGTGCATTCTCGGTGGTTCTTGAGGTCGGGCGCGTCCAGCAGATCACTCCGGTTCCTGGCGGCAGCGTCTGGCTCGTAGGGCTGATCCAGTGGCGGGGCCGCCTCCTGACGGTCCTGGATGCGGGGAGGCTTTTCGGCTACCGACCCTGCCAGGCGAAATGGCTGGTCGTGCTGACGGGCCTCCGGGTCGACACGGCGCTGATCGTGGACGCCATCGTGGGAACCGATGATCGGGACGGAACCGCCGACCTGGTTCTGGATGCTGAGGCGCTTGCCGCCCATCCGGCGCTTCAGCCGGGTGCAGCTGCGTCTGTGCCCGCTCCGAATGAAGCAGCCTGACGCGATGGGCTACCGATTCGCAAGACACACCAGCATGCGGGGTCGGCTGGCGCTTCTGCTGATCGCGCTGCTGGTCGTTCCCATGGCACTTGTCGGACTTCTGACCCTCGAGTCGAGTCCCGAGGCCGGACTCGCCACGTCGGGGCGAGGCATGTATGGCCTCACGACGGGCGAGCAGATCCAGATTCGCGAAGAGTCACTCTGCTTCCAGCTGGCGCTCGACCACGCGCTTTCCGCCCTCAAGCTCATGGCGGTTCGTGAGGCGGCAGGGCAATCCCGCGAATCCCCCGTCCGCGGCCTCCCATCCAGCGCCATGCCGCCTTCGGCGCGGACCATGACGGTTGATGCTGCTGGCCGGGGAGCGCCGGCCATGTCGCCGGAAGAGCGAACGCTGGCGACATATCTCGCGCAGGCCGGGCGCGAGTTCGCAGGATATGCCGTGCTGCCGGGTGACGACGGCATGCCCGAATTGTTCCAGGTGGCCTACCAACCCGCTCGTGCAGGCACGCTCGGCGAAGGAAGGGACGTCGAGAGCGGCGGCCTGGCGCTTCGCGAGGTCACGCCAGCCGCCGGGCCAGGCCTCCTTGAGAACCTGCCCGATCGTTCACGCACGGTTCGAGCCGTGTACTTGCCTGACGGAACGCGCCTCGCCCGCAACGAAGGCAGTCAGTTCGGGCAGAACTCTTCCATGCTGGGCGCTGAAAGTGCAGCTCTTCAGGCGCTCCGACGTCTCGGTGCCTCTCCGCGACCGGGCTCGCCCGGGGACGACGTGCCGAACGATGAGGCGACCTATGACGCCGCCGGAAGCATCGCTTGGGCCATGCTGCCACTGCGCGACCCCTACGGCACGCCAGTCGCCTGCGCGGTGGTGCATGCACACCGCTCCGACCTGCTGGCGCCCGACCACATCGTGCCGATGGCCACTCGCGTGCGCTCGCTGGTCGGCTGGATCGCGGTGTCGGGCGTGATGCTCGCGCTGGCGATCGCTTTCCTCGCCCCGCGCTGGATCTGGGGTGACATCCGCCAGTCCACCGACTCGATCTTTCACTCGGTGGAGCGGCTTCGCGAACTGGTGCGCCGCAACAGCCGCGCCCTCGACGAGCAGTCACGCGTGATCAGGACGCTGACGACTTCGACCTCGACGCTCAGGCTTTCGAGCCAATCCATCGCGGATACCACGCGCGCTCTGGCACACAGCGCCGAGCAATCGGCATGGGTCAGCCAGTCGGGCAACCAGAAGGCGGAGCTCAGCCAGCGTGCCGTCCTCGAGGTGCGCGACCGCGTCGAGCAGATCAGCCTGCAGATGGAGGAACTGGAACGCCGCTGCGGGGATATCGGCAAGATCCTCGGGTTCATCGACCATCTCAGCAATGAGACGAACACGCTCTCGGTCAACGCGGCCATCCAGGCGGTTGGCGCCGGCTCGTCCGGCCGGCAGTTCTCCGTGGTTGCCGGCGAGATCCGCAAGCTCGCCGACCTGGCCCTCGAGAGCACACGCGACATCCAGCAGCTGATCGAGCAGATCCAGGAGAGTTCCGAGACGACGCTGTCCGCAACCCAGGATGGATGCCGCGAGGTGGACAAGTGCCTCGCGTCGTTCGAGGAGCTGGAGTCGGCCTTTGCCCGCATCCTGCGCTGGGTCGAGGAGACGACACGTGGCTCGCACGGGATCGAGCAAGCCGCCGCGCGGCAGTCGGATTCGCTCAAGAGCGTGGTGCTTTCGATCGAGGAACTCGAACAGCGAGCCGGCGAGACGGCCGGAAACTTCCACGAGGTCGTGGCCGCCGCCGACGAGCTGGCGCGCCTGGGCGCAGACATGAACGAGACGTGGCGGGTCGGATGAACCCGCAGAGAGGACTTCAATGAGCGCGCCCGTGGCCCCTGATCCCGTGCTGATCGGCATCTTCGAGACGGAGGTCTGCGAAGCCGTCGGCACCTTCCACGAGCACCTGCTGCAGATCGAGCAGCATGCTCCGGATGGCGCCCGCCGCCTGGAGGACCTGCTCCGTCTCGCGCACGACCTCAAGGGGAGCGCCCGCGTCGTCGGTTACGACATCGTGGCGCGCCTCGCGCACGCCCTTGAGCACCGCCTCCTCGGCTGGCGCCGTCGCGAGCGCATCGACTTCCACGACATCGACAGCGCGCTGCGCGCGAGCGACGCGCTTCGCGAGCTTGCGCTGCAGCCAAAGGAGGCCGAGGTCGTGCAACGGGCGGAACTGCAGATCGCAGAGCTTGAAGCGCCGGCAACGGTTTCAGGCGGGAGCCCGAACCCGCCTGCGCCGTCGTCCCGTCCAGGTGCCGCGACGGGCGCCTCGCGAGTGAAGCCGGTGCTGGTGACCGGACAAGCCGCTGCACCCGCCGACACGGAACACGTTTCCAGCCAGCCTTTCCTGCATGGAGCCTCCACGCCGGCGGCCATCGTGCCCGCGGGAGCCCTGCGCGGCGAGACGCTGCGCATCCTCCGCACCGCGATCGAGACGGTGACCGAAGACGTCGCGATGACCCTCTTCAACAACCAGCGTGCCGGCGAACGCGCGGAGGAGCTCGCGGACGCCCTCTCCGGGCTGGAGTCCGTGCGCCTGCCGCGTGCCGGCGCCGGTCCGCGCGACATCGCGCGCGCCAGCGGCGAGCTCAGCGCCGCGATCACGCAGCTGCGCGCGACGACGAATGCGCTGCGGGAGTCGCTGCGCCAGTCCTGGAGCAACGCGCGTGCGCTGGACGATCACGCCCGCGGCCTGTGCCTTGTGTCCGTCGCGCCACTGGTCGTGCACCTCGAGCGCGCCGTGCGCGATGCTGCCGCCGCGCTGGGCAGGCGCGTCGAGCTGCACGTCGAAGGCCGTGACCTGCACATGGACATGGCGGTCGTCGAGGCGCTGAAGGCGCCACTGACTCACGCGCTCCGCAACGCCGTCGACCACGGGCTCGAGTCGCCCGACGAGCGCATCGCGGCGGGCAAGAGTCCGACCGGCAGCCTGCGCCTGCGCTTTGCCGAGGAAGGCGACCGCCTCGTCGTCCTCGTCGGCGACGACGGCCGCGGCATCGACCACGTGGCAGTGCGAGCGCGCCTTGGCGACCGGGCCCACGGCGCGGACGAACGCCAGCTCCTTCAGCTCCTGCTGCGATCAGGCCTTTCGACGCGCGATCAGGTGACTCAGATTTCCGGTCGCGGTCTCGGACTCGGCACGCTCGCAGTCGTCGCGGACCAGCTTCGCGGCGACGTGGAGCTGGAAAGCGAGAAGGGCCGCGGCACGACGATTGCGCTTCACCTTCCGCTTCGCCTCTCGCTCGTCGAAGGACTTGTCGTCGAAGCGGGCGGCAGCGCGTACGTGCTGCCGCTGAGCGGCCTGTCGGGCGGAGACGGAGACGCCACGCTGTCCACTTCGCTGGCGGGGTTGCTGGGCCATCCGCCCGCCGGCCGCCCGACGCACATCGTGAGCCTGCGCGGTCGCAACGGTGCCGTCTCGATCGCGGTGGACGGCGTGCTCGAGCGCCTCGAGGTGGTGCGCCGCTCGGTGGGCGCACATCTGGGCCGGGTGAACTTCGTCGAGGGCGCTACCATCCTTCCCGGTGGCCAGCCGGCCTTCATTCTGGATGCGCGCGCCCTGGCCGATGCGTGCAGCAGCCCGAACAACGCGTCCGATGGAAACCGCAGGGATGCGACCACGCAGCGGCGGGTGCTGCTCGTGGACGACAGCGCAACGCTTCGCGCCAAACTGCAGGCCGACCTCACTGCTGCGGGTTATCAGGTGGTCCTTGCGGAAGACGGCCTGACGGCCCTTGAGCGCCTCGCGGTGCAACCCTGTGACGCGATCGTTTCCGACGTGCAGATGCCGCGCCATGACGGCTTTCAGCTGCTCGCCCGCACGGCTGCGCAACAGCCCTTCGTGCTCATGACCGCCTGGCCCGACGAGGTGTCCGCGCAGCGCGCGAAGGAACTTGGCGCCGCTGCGTACATCGCCAAGGACGAACAACTCTGCGAGCGCATTCTCTCGGCGCTCCAGTCCGCCTTCTCACTCCCTCAGGAATCCATCCCATGAGCATTCGCGTGCTGATTGTCGACGACGCGGCCACGGTTCGATACGCGCTCGAGAAGTCGCTGACCGCAAGCGGCTTCGAGACGGTAACCGCGAAGGACGGAGCAGAGGCGCTGGAGAAGCTCGGGCCAGGCCATGGCTTCGACGTCGTCGTCTCCGACCTCAAGATGCCGCTGGTGGATGGGTGCACGCTCGTCACGACGATTCAGGCGAGCGCCGAGTTGAGTTCCGTGCCGGTGGTGATTCTCACGGGCAGCACCGAGAAGCAGGATCACCTGGCGAACCTCGAAGCCGGCGCTGCGGCGTATCTCTCCAAGCCGTGGGACGACGAAGTGCTCTGCGCCACGGTGCGCCGCCTCGCGAAACAGAAGACCAGGCACGTCGAACTCGAGCGCGACTCACGCACCGATCCGCTCACGGGTCTCAACAATCGCCGCTTCGGCGTGGACCGCCTGACTCAGGAGCTCGAGCGCTGCCGGCGCTACGGCGGCACGCTCTCCGTCGCGATGATCGACATCGATCACTTCAAGCGCATCAACGACACGCTGGGCCATGCGGCGGGCGATGATGTCCTCGTGAAGGTGGCCTCGGAGCTGCGCAACGCCTCGCGTTCCACGGACATCGTGCTGCGCTGGGGCGGCGAGGAATTCCTCTTCGCCTTCGCGCAGACGGACATCGCCCTCGCGGCCGGCATCGTCGAACGCTTCCGCGCCAGGCTCGCGGCGGTGCCGATCGCGGTGCGCGCGGCCGGCGTGGACGTGCCCGTCACGGTCTCGTGCGGCGTGGCCAGTCTCGAGGGAGACGACACGCTGGACACGCTCGTGGATCGGGCCGACAACGCGCTGTACAAGGCAAAGGAGAGCGGTCGCAACCGACTCCTCATGTGGCAGCTCGGCCGACTCGCGACGATCGCTGCAGCCTGACGCCGCCGCGGCGTGTTGCGCCGCACCGCACCGCACCACGGAGTGTCGTGCCTTACCGCACCGCACCGCACCGCACCGGCATGCCGGTGCGCGAAACGCGATCACCGCTGCGCGAGACCGCGCGATGGCCGTGAGTCAGTGTCCCTGCGGGACATCGTCGGATGACGGCGCCTCGTCGGCAGGAGCCTCGGGCACCGGCGTCTCGGCGGGAGGAAGGTCCGTGGGCAGGCTGGGCGGGCGCATCGTCTTCCACGCCTGATCGAGGATCGGGTGTCCATCGGTCGCACTGACCTGGACGGAGAAATCCATCGAGGATCCGAGCCCCGGGCCGCGCGCAATCTTGAGCAGCAGCACGTCATAAGGTCCCGTCAGCGGAACGGGCGCGCGCGATTCCGCCCAGCCGTCGGTCGGCGCCTGCGCGTCCAGCACGAGCGCGCCGTCCCACCAGGCGCGCAGCCGGCCCTTGTGGCGGACATGCAGCACGGCTGCCTCGTCGGCGATGCCCTCGGGGGGTGTCGGGCGGGACAGCAGGCTGTAGAGATAGGCCATCGCGCCGCCTTCGCGGTCCTTCAGCAGACTGTCGACCGGAACGCTGTCGCCGGCCGAGGCGAAGCCACGCCACTTGCGGCGGCCCGCCGCCTCCCCGGTGAAGACAACGCGGAGCGCCGACTCATCGAGCCATGAGTGCTCGAAGTCCGACGGTGCCTCGGCTGCCCAGGTGCCGACGATCAGACCCTTCTGCAGCCAGGGGACGTCCGGCGCGGCCACAGGGAGCGGGGTTGGCCAGGACAGCGGCAGCGCGGCAGGTTGATCGTCGCCGGTGTCGACTGGTGCCGCTGCCGGTGCCGCTGCCGGTGCCGGTGCCGGTGCCGATTGCGCTGCAGATGCCGATGCAGATGCCGGTGCAGATGCCGATGCAGATGCCGATGCAGATGCCGGTGCCGCTGCAACTGTCGATGGCGATGCGGCGGGAGCGTGGGCGGCGGAATCGGCTGGCGGCGCAGGCGTCGCGGCTGCGGGGGGCGAGGCGCTCGCCGACACCGACGCCTCGTCGTGCGCCGCGTGCTCCGTGCATGCCGCGAGCAGCAGGAGCGCAGTGACGGCGCCGTGCCGGATGCGCCTCGTCAAGCAACCGCCTCGTCGTGAATTGGCTGCTCGGTGAGCTTGCCCGACTGACCGAAGAAGCGCACCGGGTTGTCCCAGACAAGCCGCTGCACGACGTCCTCGGCGAAGCCGGATTGCCGCATCAGCACGGCGAGCTTCGGCACCGAGAGCGGATCGGAAGGCCCCCAGTCCGCGGAGCTGTTCACGAGCATGCGCTCCGTGCCGTACTGCTTGAAGATGGAGACGGCGCGTTCCGGGGAGAGCTTGGTCACCGGATAGATCGTGAAGCCGGCCCAGAGCCCCGCGTCCACCACGAGGCCGATGACCTCCTCGGTGCAATGGTCGATCTCGACGAGATCCGGTGAAATCCCCACGTCGCGCACGTTCGCGATGAGTCGCTCGGTCCCGCGCTTCTTTTCGACGTGCGGCGTGTGCACCAGCACCGGAAGCTTCATCGTCTTTGCGAGTTCGAGCTGCTGCAGGACGACCTGCTCCTCGATCGCATCGATCTTGTCGTAACCGACCTCGCCGAGTGCGGGGCACAGCGGATGAGCGAGGTACTTCGGCAACTCGGCCAGGACGCGTTCGCGGATGGCCGGCGTGTGCGCTTCCTTGGGGTTGAGCGCAAAGGTGCAGTGGTACTGGATGCCGGCCTTGGCGGCACGCGTGTGCTCGAAGTGGATCAGGTGATCGAAGTACTCCAGGCACGTCTCGGGATGCTTGCGCTCGTAGCCGAGCCAGAAGCCGCCCGGCTCGAGGAGCGAGGTGATGCCGGCAGTGGCCATCTCGGCGTAGTCGCGCGTGTTGCGCGAGTACATGTGGATGTGGGGCTCGAAGATCTTCATCGGTGGATCCTGATCGGGAGATGGGCGGGCATTCTAGCCATCCGCAGCAGGTGGCGCGCCGTCCGGACGCGCGGTCTGCGGGGCGTCCGCGGCACGCGTCCGGGCATTGCGACGTGCGAGCGCGAGGTTGCGCAGCAGGCCGGTGCGCCTCGTCCGCTCGATCGGTGTGCTTGCGAAATGCCTTCGAAACGAGGTCTCCGCGCGTGCCTGCAGCTCGTCCAGCGTCGGCGCCACGAGATCGGGTCGCGGCTGGAAGGGTGCTGCCTCGACGTCGGGCACCGTGCGGACGCGGCGTGCCGGGAAGGGACAGGCAGTCAGGCAATCATCGCAGCCGAAGACGCGATCGCCGAGCGCCGTGGCAAACGGCTCGGGGATCTCGCCGCGGTGCTCGATGCTCCAGTACGAGAGACAGCGCCGCGCGTCGAGGATGCGTCGCTCGTCCAAAGCCTGTGTCGGACAGGCCGTCAGGCACGCCGTGCACGTGCCGCAGCGGTCCACGGCGGGGGCGTCCGGCGGAAAACGCACGTCCACGAGAATCTCGCCGAGGAGCATCCACGGCCCGTGCGTCTCGTCGAGCAGCAGCGTGTTGCGACCGATCCAGCCGAGGCCCGCGCGCGCGGCGAGTGCCCGCTCGAGCAGCGGCGCGGTGTCCACGCAGACGCGCGATTGCAGTCCGGGCAGCAGCGTCTCGAGTCCGGCGACGCCATCGCGCAACGCGGCCTTCAGGGTGCGGTGATAATCCTCGCTGCGGGCATAGCCGGCCACGGGGCCGCGTCCGTCGGTCGCGGGATAGGACACCGCGACGCAGATCACCGAGAGCGCTCCGGGCAGCAGCGTGCGGGGATCGGCACGCGCCGCGCTGTCGCGCGCCATCCATGCCATCCCCGCGTGGAGTCCGCCGGCAACCCACGCGCTGACGTGATCGGCCACGGGCTCCGCGCCGGTGAAGCCCACGCGCGAGAAGCCCCTGGCCAGCAGCATCCGCCGCACCGTCTCGCGAGTTTCGACGCCTGCATCCACGGATCCGTCACCACTCTCCGGTGCCGCCCCTTCTGTACCATGCCTCGCGTGACAGCGCGTCCCGCCCGCCGTCGTGCCGATGACTCCGCCGCCCGCGGCATGGAGGATTTCGGCCATGGCGCGCAAGGCGCGTGCGGTCGGCGCGCGGCGTCCTGGCTGCGGGCAGCCGCGCAGAATGCCTGCCTGCTCGTCGTCGCGCTGGGCCTCCTGCTCGACGGCTGCACTGAGCAGCTGCCCGTCGCGACGACCGAGGCCTGGCCATTGTCGCTGGACGAACCGGGACTGCTTGCCTACACGGCGCTCACGCTGCCCGACGACGTGCAGGCGGCGATGCTGCGCGGCCTGACCGATTGGGAGCCGCGCGGCCTTCGGCATGGCGCGCCGCTGGTCCTCGTGCACCTCGACGAGAAGACCTACGGCGGGCCCGTCGCGATCCTGCTTCCGATCGACGACCGCAAGGCATTTCAGGCTTCGTTGAACGAGTGCACGACGCTCAGCGCCCTCGGCAATGGCCGCTACCGCTACGACGTTCCGCCCGACAGCCCCCTGCTCGGCGCCTCGATGCTGTTCGCGCGCATGCAGGGCGGCACGCCGCTGTCCATGCTCACATCCATGGCGGACGCACCCCGGACGAGCTTCGGATTCGACCTCGCGGACGAAGGCGACCACGCCATCCTCGCGCCGTCCTTCGAGGCGGTCGGCGCATGCCGACGCGTCGTGCGTGCGACGGGCGGGTTTTCGAAGGCGCCGCCGCACACTGTCGTCACCAGTCTGAATCTCGCGCGGCTGCGCCTCGCGTACGCGGATGAGATCGCCCGTTCGGAGAGCCAGTTGCGCTCGCTGATGAGCGGTGCGGGCACGGCAGGCGCACTCGGCGCCGCCGCGATGATGTCGCACGGCGAAAGCGGTCGTCCCGCCGATGGCGGGAGGCTGCCGAATTGGGAGCTGCTCTGGGCGCTGAAGGACATGCTGGCCTTTGGCGACGTCGAAGCGCTGCAGTTCTCGGCGGATGCCTCGCCTGAGTTCTGGGAGCGCCTCGACCGCAGCGAGATTCCGGATCCGGATGAAGAGCGCAGCTCTCATCGCCGGCCGCCGGCGTTCGGCGATCTCTGGGAGACGTTTCTCGAGCTGCCGGAGCTGCGTGTGCGCATGCAGGTCTCCGCGGCTTCGCCCCTGCGTCCGCTGCTCGACGCGGCAGCTCCCGCGCCGACGATGGATGGCGCGCTGCTCGTGCTCGCGGCCGACCCGAAGCGCTTCTCATCCTCCTTCGCGCAGTGGTGCCGCCCGATCGCCGAGGTGGTCAAGGGCCGCGGGCCGCCTTCGCAGCGCTACCTCGACGAATTGTCCGGGCTTCTCGACGCGTGGAGCGGTCTGCTCGCCGTCGTCCGAACGCAGGAGGGCGACCTGCTGCTGATGGGCAGTCTCTCGCCCGGTCTCGGCCGCGATGCCGAAGCGTGGCGTCACTGGCTCGAGCCGCTGCTCTCCAGCGCCAACGTCGAGGGCTTCAGCGGCAAGCTCGAGTCCGAGGTGCGCGCCGACGGCGTGACCGCACTGCGCGCTGCGGACGGTGCCGTCGCGCTGAGCTACGCATTCGCGGACGACATCGTCTGGGCCATGCCTGGCGAGGTCGCTGCGCAGCCCGACACTGAACTCGCCGCCTTTCGTCAGGCGCGCGACGCGCGCGCGATGACGATCGTCTCCGGGGCCGCCGCGTCGATCGAGTCCCTGCGCGTCTCGCTTGCGGACGCCGGGGCCGAGGTCACCGTGCAGGGTGACGAAGTGCAGCTCACGTGGCGGCCGTCCGCCCGTGAACACTGAGCGCGTGGTGCTCGCACCGCGAGCGCGTGCCGTGACGCTGGTCCTTGCGCTGCTGTTTGCTGCAGCGGCAGTGCAGGTCGCACGGCAGGATGGGCTGGCCGCGCCCGCCTGGCTCACGAGCTGGACGGCCCGACACCCCGACCCGCGCGCCTTCACCGATGTCGAGGCCGAAGCCCTGCACCGCTTGCAGGGAGTGGCCCGTCGCACGGACGTGACCTGTCTCTTCGCGGCTCTGGCTGCAGGCTGCGCGCTGCTGGCCGCCTGGCCTGCACTCGCGACCCGTGCGGGAGGCGTGCGCGTCGCGGTGCTCGCCGGCGGCTCGATGACGCTGGGCCTCGTGCTGGCGGGCGTGTCGGTGACGGAACAACTGCAGCTCGCGCGTGCCGGCGACTGGACGCTCGGCGACGATGCGCTGGACTCGGTGGCGGGGCCACATGCCGCGACCTTGCGTGCCTGGCGTGAGCGCGTGCCCGAAACGGACGCCGTGCTGCTGCTGGGTACGGATTCCTACCTGTGGAACGTGACCGCCTGGGCTCTGTATCCACGCGCCATCTACCCCGTGCTGCACGACGTGCCGCGCGAGTGGACGGACGAGGCGCTCGTCGCCGAGTTGCTGCCGCAGGAGCTCGGTCGCGGTCACGGCTCGCGCTGGGCCGTGGATCTCGGTGCGCTTGCCGCACCCGGTGACTGCGCGCACGTCGGGCTGCTCAAGGTGGACCCGTGAGCCTCGTCGTCGGACTGGTCTGCGTGGCGGCCTGGGTGGCTGCCGGTTGGTGGCCCATGCTTGCACTGGCCGAGACCGTCGCAGGCCCGCGCTGGTACGGACGCGTGGCATGGGCGTGCGCGCTGGGCGCGGCGAGCGTCGGGCTGGTGCAGGTGCTGCTCTCCGCATGCGGCCTCGCGAGCGGCCCCTTGGCGCCGTGCGCGCTCGCGGCGCTGTCGCTGATCATGTGCCGATGGCGCAGGCCAGTGAACGGCGCTCGTGGCCGAGCCGCGCCGACGAAGCAGGAAGCGTCGCTGCCCCGCTGGCTCGCGGTGCTGCTGGCAGGAGTCGCGCTCATCAGCCTTTCCGTCGGGACGGGCACGCCTTTCCGGTCCGATGGCAGCAAGTTCTGGGCGCCGAAGGCGCGCGAGTTGTCGCTGGTCAGTGCACGCGAAGCGCCCTCCCTGCACGACCCGGTGCGGCTCGGCGTCCATCGCGAGTATCCGCTGCTCGTGCCTGCGTTGCTGGCGCCCGTGTTCGCGCTCTCGCCGCCGGATGCGACGGCTGGCCCCAAGCTGGCGCTCGGCGCCCTGGGCCTTGCGCTTCTCGGCGTGCTTTCGGTGCTGCTGATGCGGTGCGGAACACGGGGTCGCGTGCTGCTCGCGGTCTTCGCCACACTGCCCTTGCTCACGTCCGCCGACGTGCGCGAGTCCGCCGCCGTTGCCGGTTTCGTGGATGGCGCCGACGCACTCTTCCTGCTGTTGCTCGTGGTCGCCGTCGAGCAGCTGCGGGAGTCGGCGGCGCCTGCAGGCGCAGTGCGCGCTGGTCCCGGTGCAGTCGCGGCGCACGGGGGCCCCGATGTCCTCCCGGCGGCGGGGGCGGGAAGCCGTGCCGGCGCCGGCGTTGCGCTCGCGGGCCTGGCTGGAGCCGCGCTGGTGAGCACCAAGCTCGAGGGCGCCGTCGAAGCGGGGCTCGTGTTCGGTGCGGCCTTTCTCGTCGGTTCGCGCCGTGGCGCACTGCTCGTGGCGGGTGGCGTGGCGCTGCTGCTCGCGCTCCCGACCGCTGCAATCGCCGCGGGAGTCACGCCGGACGCGTCGGGCTTCAGCCTGGCGCGGCTGGCGGAGGTCACGCTCTGGCAGGCTCGGCTGCTGCCAGTGCTGACGGGCTTGCTCGGCCTGCTCGTGGATGTCTCGAGCTTCGGCTTGCTGCCCTTGCTCCTCGTCCTGCTCGTGCTCTGCAAGGGCGATGCGTCGGCCGGCTCCTGGGCCGCGATCGATGCGGCAACTCGGCTCGCGGCAAGGCGGCGTCGGGTTCTTGGCCTGCTTCTCGCTGGCGGTGCGCTGGGGTTCGTGCTGGTCAGCTACCTGAGTACGAACATGCAGGCTGAACGCCACGTCGACACCAGCGCGCATCGCCTGCTGTGGCATTGGCTTCCGGCCATCACCTGGCTCGTGGCCCGACCGCACCCGGCTCACGGCGCGGACGGCGAGGCCGTCGTTTCAGCATGAATGTCGACGACCTCGAGATCCGGCCCGGTCTCGTGATTCCAGGCGCCGAGTTCGAGGTCGCCTTCAGTCGTTCGGGCGGGCCGGGCGGGCAGAACGTCAACAAGGTCGAGACGCGGGTCACGCTGCGCTGGTCCGTCCGGCTGAGCCGTGCGCTGGATGACACGCTGCGCGCACGGCTGCTCGAGCGCCTCGCCAGCAGGCTCACGGGCGAGGACGAGCTGCTGCTGCACTCGTCCGCGAGCCGCAGTCAGGCCCAGAATCTGGCAGCCGCGCGTGAGCGGCTTGCGGAGCTGGTGCGGGCTGCGCTGGTGCTGCAGCGCAAACGGCGCAAGGGGCGGCCGACACGGGCGAGCAAGGAGCGCCGGCTCGAGGGAAAGCAGCGGCGGTCCATCACCAAGCGGCATCGCGGCCGGCCTTCCGGCGACGACTGAGGGCCTCCGCCAGCGGGCGGGCTGCGTGGTCCTCGCGCGCGGGGTGCATCGAACGCGTCAAGTCGCGTGGCTTCCGGACCCTGATCAGGAGGCCGCGCGCCGCGGCAGCAACGAGGTCACCAGTCCGACCACGAGCAGGCAGATCACGTCGAGAACCAGCGCCGTCAGCAGCAGCGCGAGCAGTGGCGCCAGGGCCACCAGAAGCGCGTGCTCCGCGCGGGCCGGATCCGCGCCGAACAGGCATGTCAACGTGTTCGCCAGGAGCGCCAGCAGCAGCAGCCAGAGCAGGCCGGGGACGCATCCGCGCAGGTCCGTGGTGCTCGGCGCCATGTGCGCGCCGATGCACAGGCCCAGATAGAGGTAGGCCCAGGTCATGCCGCTGCGCACCGCGTGCGGTTCGAAGAGCGCGGCCGCCAGCGCAAAGGCCTGGCTTCCGGCCGATTGCAGCGATTCGAACAGCCCGCCGTCCGGCGCGAGCGTCGGCCAGAGGAACGGCGCGGGGCTGAGCAGCAAGGTCAGAAGCAGCAGGGCGACTGCGCCCCCGATCAACGGCGCGATGCCGATGAAGAACCGTCCGACCTGCTGGTACAGGCTCCTGCGATTCCACGCATGGTCGACGGACCCGAGCTGGCCGGTGATGCTGTCGGGAGCCAGCAACCTCAGGCGCTCGACGCGATGGCCGAACACGATACAGGCGGCCGCGTGAGAAAGCTCATGCACGGGCACCCCGAGCCAGGCCGTGAGCAGCACGCTGTGCCAGCCGAGCCGCGAGGCGAGGCGGCCGGTGAGCGCCCGCTCGATGAGGCGCAGCGCGCCGGTCACCACGGACAGCGGGCCGAGGATCAGGAGCGCCTGGCGCCCGGTCGCCAGCAGCGACTCCCTCGCGATGTCGATCAGGTCAGCAGGCATGGGCGCCATGATGAGCCGGGAGGCCAGGCTTCCGGTCCTCCAAGTCATGCCGCGGCGGCGCGGGAAACGAGACGAACTAACTTTTTCTTCGTCGTCGTAGCCGCGACAACGAGAGCGGTTTGCGGATTCGGGCGATGACCGGATGGTTCCCCGGCGGGAACGGCCAGGGCGTCTGTCGGCGACGCGCCGCTGGCGGCGAGGCTCCTCGGGAGAGGCGTGCTGGACCCTGCTTCATGTTCACGTGTAAACCATTGCAATAAAATATGTTATATTGCATGACAAGGTGGGCGGGCTGCCACGGGAGGAGCTGCGGCGACGTGCTCGAGACCCTTGGATCGAGGCGTGGCGCGCCGAATGGAGGGCGCCGGAGGGCCCCCTCGAGGGCGCGCTGCGCAGACGTCTTTTCCGAAATCGGACTCAAGTCCTTGTGTCGTATCCGCGTCATTTCCGTTACCGGGGTGGTGTCACCTCGTTACACGAATACGACGCCGAGTTCCGGCCTGCATGAATGGATGCCAGCAGGCCCCGAACCGAACCCGGATTCCCCGCAGGGCTCAGCCAGTGTCAGCACGTCCTCCACGACGTCGAGACCTAGCCGAAGGCGCTGAAAAGCAGCCGGGCTCGGAGGTTTGTCGGGGGGAGAGAGCCGGACAGGAGAGCGCCGGGGAGCAGACCGCGGGCGGCACGCCGAGTCACCGCTCCGCGCCGGCTGCAACGCCGGAGATGGTGGGGAAGCTTCGCGTTCGACCGGCCACGCCGAGCCTGACCACGGCTGTCCCGGTCGAGCCCGATCCCAGAATCGAGCGCGTGACGGCCGGCCAGCTCGAGGCAGCGCGCCGGGTCCACGCCGAGAAGCCTCATGAGCTGCTGGGGGCACACCTCGATGGTCCGCGTGCCGGTGAGCTGCAGGCGCTGAACAACGCTCTCATGGATCACTACCGGGTTCACAGCAGCGTGGCCGCCTTCACGCTGCTGTTCGAACTGAACTCGCGGCCGTTCTCGCTGATCGCCACCCGCATCATGCGCATGACGAACAGCCGTGCAGATCTGGGCGACGTGCTCCAGGAGACCTTCCTCGCCATCTACCGGTACCCGTCGCGTTTCTGCCCCGACCAGCCCAACGCCTTCCGGAACTGGTCCTACTCGATCATCCGGAACACGGTTTACAGGCACCTTCACGTGGACGGCCGCGAAGGCGTTCCGATGGACCTGATGACCGACGTGCTGGCCGATGAGCGGGTCCGAACGCCGATCAACGAGTCCGAGGAGGCCGAGTCGGACAGTTCCTGCCAGCGGGTCTACCTGACCGTTCTGTGCCTGTACGCCGAGATTTACGAACGCGACCTCAAGTCGCGTGACCGACGGGCTCTCCAACTGGTAGAGGTCGACAGAGTGCCCTACGCCGAGGCAGCCCGCCTCATGGGCGTCCGCCTCGAGAACTTCAAGATGATCGTCTGCCGCGCTCGCAAGAAGATCTTCCAGTCGATGGTGCGCACCCTTGGATCGCAAGCATCATGAAACTCGTCTCCCATGCCTGCACTGACTTCGAGAAAGACATCAACCTCTTCGTCGACCACGAGCTGGCCGCGCCCGGAATGCCGCGGCTCACGGCGCACTTGCGGGAGTGCGACTCATGTCGGTCGTATGTGGATGACCTCCGCGAGATGGCCGAACTGCATCGCGTTGCTGCCGCGGATGCTCCTGCGTCGGCGGAAGACGCCGTCCGCGAGCTGGTCGACCGGCATGCCTTGTTCGCCGGGATCACGCGTCGGCTGCTGCAGGACAAGTCGGAGGAGCTTTCCAGGCTCTTCTACGAACTGGGCAAGGCATACGTTCTCGCCGGAAATCAGGCCTCGCTCGGCCGCCGATTCCAGAAGGTGAATCCCGTGTCGCGCGCCGTCGAGATCCGTGTGACCGCCGACCGGGCGCGTCGCGTGGCGCGCGAGGGTGAGGCGCTTGCGGCGGCCGCTCCCGTGGAATCCAGGGGCGACTTCAGGCACGGGTCATTGTTCGGCCGCTCGCGCAAGCTCTTCGATGCGCCGACGCCCGGAGCCGGTGCCTGCGCAAGCGGTCTGCGCTGCCTGACGGCGGCACTCGCCCTGCGGCCGGAGCTCGACGAGGCTCGTCTCTATCTGGGCCTCCATTACCTCCTCGTCGGCAGGCTCGACAGGGCAGGGACGGAGTTCCGTCGGGTCTACCGCTCCGGCAAGGATCCCGTGCACCGCCTGATGGCGCTGCAATACCTCGGCAACGTCCACTCGACCCGGTTCGAGCACCAGCGCGCCATCGAGTGCTACGAGCAGGTCGCCGCCGAGGACAGTCGCTCCAGCGAGCCCCGCTTCTACACCGCTCTCGTCAATCTGGGCATGGACTGCGCAAAGCTCGGCCAGAAGGAGCGCAGCGCGCGCCACTTCGCTGAGCTGGTGGAGCGCTTCCCGTCCCATCTCGATCAATCGCGGCAGCTTCTGTCGCAGGCCAAGGACTTTACGGCGTTGTTGCAGCGAGACGCACACCTGCGCGAATCGTTGCACCGCAACGCGCCGGCGCTGTTTGCCGCGTAACGGAGGAATCATGAGACACGACTTCATTGCCAGTCATCGACTCGACCGAGGACTCCAGCTGTCCGCATTCGCCGGCAGTCTGGTCGTCGGCCTGGCGGCACTTGCCAGCGGCCTCCTCGCGCAGAACAACGACAATGGCGGCATCCTCCCGGGTGCGATGGCCATTCACACGTCGGGTCAGGCGAACAGCCACGACACGACGCTGGCCGTCGAGGGCCAACTCGAGGGCGTCAACGTCGACGTCTCGATGGCCACGCTCCATGTGAGCACCGAGGAGTATGCGGCCGTGACCATGGCCTTCGGTGTCGGCACGGAGGACGCCGAGTTCCACACGGACGGAGCCGTCGTCGCGGAGCAGCTTCCGACGGGAAGCATCAGCCTGCAGGGAAGCGGCGCACTGAGCACGGAGATCGGGCTTGGCCTCGTGATGCACTCGGCCAGCAACGCGACCTCGCGCGCAGCTTTCCTCGTGGGCAGCAGCTCCAGCCAGTCGCTGGAGAACCTGCTTGCCGGTGTCACCCCGCCTTTCGCCCTGATCGCCCTGGGCGATCTCCCTTCGCTCGATCTCGAGGTCTTCGAGAAGCTGCTGGAGAGGCACGACTACCCTGGCGCTCCATTCCGCGCCACGATCGTGTTCCTGTCGGTGGGCGACTCGGGCGAAATGCATCTCGCGGCAGTCTCCGGACTTTCCGGCGGCGGCGAGCTGAACGTCGCCTTTCAGTAGGCGCGCGTCGGGGCGCAACGCCGCGACGACAACCGGTTGCGCCCTGGCACCAGGTGCCGAAGGGCGTCCGGGCCTCAGTCGAGGATGACCGTCGCGGACGCGAGGCCGGACGTGTGAGTCATCGTGACGAGCGCCCGGCTGGCTCCCAGCTTGAAGAGCTGAGCACGGGCTCCGCCTCGAAGGTGCAGGTGCGGCGGTTCACCGCGTCCGCCAAGCACCTCCACGTCGTGCCAGCCAACCCCGCGGCTCCAGCCGGTGCCGAGCGCCTTGAGAGCAGCCTCCTTGGCGGCGAAGCGCGCTGCCACGCGCTGCACGAGTTGCCGGTCACCTTCCATCAACGCCCTCTCGCGTTCGGTGAACAGCCGCGCGAGGAGCGTGTCACCGTGTCGGCCAAGGGCGGCTTCGACCCGTGAGAGTTCGATCAGGTCGGTTCCAAGTCCCAGGATCATGTGTTCACCTCGCAACGCCGCAGCGCGGGCCTATGATGCCGGTCCGCACCACAAGACGAAAGTGACGCCGTGCTCGACAGGGACGCCTTGCTCGCCGATTTGAACCAGCCTCAGCGCGAGGCCGTGGAGTACGGCGACGGTCCGTTGCTCATCGTCGCCGGCGCCGGGTCCGGCAAGACGCGGGTCATCACGCGCCGGATCGCCCACCTGATCACGCGGGGCGTCTCGCCCTCGTCGATCATGGCCATCACGTTCACGAACAAGGCCGCGGGCGAGATGCGCGACCGCGTGGCGGCGCTGGTCGGCGACGGCCGGGTGCTGATGGCCACCTTTCACGCCTTCTGCGCGCGGGTTCTGCGCATCGACGGCTCGGCCGTCGGCCTGACCTCGGGCTTCACGATCTACGACCGGGACGACCAGCTTTCGCTGGTCAAGGACCTGTGCAAGGAGCTTGGCGTGGACACGCAGGCGATCGCGCCACGCGCCCTGCTGGCCGTGATCTCGCGCCTCAAGAACGACGCCATTCCGCCTGAGGAGGCAGCCGCGATGGACGGCTCGCCCTTTGACCAGATCGCCGGCCGCATCTATGCCGGTTACGCCGGGCGGCTGCGCGAAGCCAACGCCTGCGACTTCGACGACCTGCTGCTGCGCACGGTCGAGCTGTACCGCGACCACCCGGGCGTGCTGCAGCGCTACCAGGACCGCTACCGCCACGTGCTCGTGGACGAGTACCAGGACACCAACCTGATCCAGTACCGCATCGCGCGCGACATCGCGTCCGGCAGCGGCAATCTCTGCGCGACGGGCGACCCCGACCAGTCGATCTACCGCTGGCGCGGCGCGCGCATCCGGAACATCCTCGACTTCGAACGCGACTTCCCGGGCGCGCATGTCGTGCGCCTGCAGCAGAACTACCGCAGCACAGGGCACATCCTGGCCGCCGCGTCCGGCGTGATCGCGCACAACCCGGCGCGGCTCATGGGGCCGCTGTGGAGCGAGCTCGGCGACGGCCAGAAGATCACCATCCTCTCGGCCGAGGACGAGGAGACCGAGGCCGATGCCGTGGTGCGCCGCATCAAGCGCCTGCGTGACGACGGCCTGCGCCTGGCCGACATCGCCGTCTTCTACAGGACCAACGCGCTCTCGCGGGCCCTCGAACGCGCCCTGCGGCTGCACAACGTCGGCTACGAACTCGTGGGCAGTCTCGAGTTCTACGAACGAGCCGAGGTCAAGGACGTGCTCGCCTACCTGCGCATCCTGGTGAACCCCGCCGACGCGGTGTCCTTCCTGCGCATCGTGAACACGCCGACCCGGGGCATCGGGCGCACGAGTCTGGAGCGGTTGCGCGCGTGGGCCCTGCCGCTGGGGCTCGGGCCTCGGGAAGCTGCGCGTCGTGCCGGCGAGGCGCCCGACCTGCCTGCCCGCGCCAGGACCGCTTTCGCGCAGTTCTCGGCGCTTCTCGACGGCCTGCAGGACACGCTGGAAGGCCCGCCGCAGGAGACCTTTCGCGCCGTGCTCGAGCGCACGCGCTTCCTCGAGCACCTGCGCGATTTCGGCGGCCAGGAAGGCGCCGACCGCGTGGACAACGTGCGCGAACTGGAGGCCGCGCTCGCGGAGTACCTGCGTCACTCGCCCGAACCCTCCATCGCAGGTTTCCTGCAGGACACGGCGCTCCTCTCCGACGTGGACAGCTACGACCCGAGCGCCGATCGCCTGACGCTCATGACGCTGCACGCCGCAAAGGGCCTGGAGTTCCCCGCCGTGTTCATCGTGGGCATGGAAGAAGGGCTGTTGCCGCACATGCGCTCGCTGGAATCCGAGGAGGAAATCCAGGAAGAACGGCGCCTCTGCTATGTCGGCATGACGCGCGCGCAGCGCCAGCTGGTGCTCTCGCACGCGGCGAGGCGCTCCACGTTCGGGCAGTGGATGCCGAGCTCCGCCAGCCGCTTCCTCGACGAGATTCCGCATGAGCACGTCGTGCTCGACCAGCGGTCCGCGGCGCGCGCGGCCCCCGCGCCGTGGGGGGGCTTGCACCACGGTCGGCCCGCCTCGGGAGCCGCCGAAGATCAGGATGCGGGCGCGCCAGGTGTCGGAGAAGACGGCTCTTCGGGCTACATGCCGGCTCCCGACGACTATCTGGACGTCGAGGCCGGACCGCAGATCCCGAGGCCCGGCGCCACGGTGCGTCACGCGCATTTCGGCCAGGGAGTCGTGCTGTCCGTGAACGGCTCCGGCCGCAAGGCGCGCATCAACGTCCGCTTCGAACGCTTCGGCGACAAGCAGCTCATGGCGGAGTACGCCCGCCTGGAGCAGGTCTTCTAGATCCGGTTCCCGCTAGAATGCCCCGCCCCCCGCGGCTGGGCGGCACCCCCGAACGGAGCGCGCGCCATGGAGCGCCTGATCGTCAACGAAGGACAGGGCCCGGCGATCAGGGAGCTGACCGCCGCGTCCACGCGGGTCGGCGCCGGGCCGGATGCCGACGTGGTGCTGCGCCACCCCTCCGCGCAGGGTTGCAGCTTCGTCGTCGAGCGCACGCCCTTCGGCCACCGCGTACGCGTCGTGTCGGGCCTGCTCTTCCACAACGAGGAGAAGTGCACGTCCGCCGACCTGCAGCACAACGACACGTTGCGTGTCGGCGAAACGCTCGTCCTCTACAAGAATCCGGCGGCGACGCTGCCCTCCCCTGCGCTGGCCCCGACGGCTCTGCCCGAACAGCTCGCGCCGCCCACCTTCGACGAACTCGCCGTGCTGGAGGAGCTCGAGCCCCTGGAGGAGCTCCAGCCGCTCGATGAGCCCGTCGAGGCCGAGGCGCCGAGGGCCGCCGCGCCGCCGCCGCGCCCGGTGGTCGCGCCCGTGACCGACGAAGTCGAATCGCTCGAGCTCGAAGAACTTGAGCCGCTCGAGTCGCTCGGCCCGCTCGAGCCGCTCGGCCCGCTCGAGCCGCTCGAGTCGCTCGGGTCGGTTGACGAGTCTGAGGCGCTCGAAGAGCTTGAGGTGCTTGATGCGGTCGAGGAGCCTGGGTCGCCTGCTCCACTGGCACCGGTTGCTCTCCCCGTGCCTGTTCCGGTTGTCGCTCCGGAGCCGCCGGCGGCAGCTGCGTCTGCGCCGGCGCGGACTCCGGAGCTGCCGCAACCTGTGCGCGACGTCCTGCCTGTCGCGCAGGGCGCGCCTGAACCGGCGGAGCGCGCGCCGCTGCGGTCGGCGGAGGGGATTCGCTTCCGTCGGCCGCTGCCGCCCGGCCGTCGCGGACCGACGTTTCTGCCACCCGCGCACCCGGGACACCGACCACGATGATCCGCGTCACCTGCTCGGGATGTGGCGCCGCTTTTGCCGTGAAGCCCGACTTCGCCGGGCGCCGCGGCAAGTGCCCCAAGTGCGGGGCGCCCGTGCAGGTGCCCCCGGCCCCGGGTGCGACCGCGCCGACCGCGCCGACCGCGCCGGCAGCGTCAGCCGCGCATCCCGCGGCCGCGGCGACCACCGGGCCGACACCTGTTGCGGCGCCTGGTCCAGCGCCCGCCCCGGCCGCGCCCGCCGAGGCGCCGGCGAGGCCGCCGGCGGCTGCGGCACCCTCTGCCCGGGTCGCACCAGCGCGAGGGCCGGTGACCTCCGGCGCGCGCGCGACCCGTGCGGCAGGTGGCGCCGCGCCGCGCGCCAAGTACGGCTCGCGCTCGAATCACGACGCTGCGGTGCACGGTGGAGGTGGCGGCGAACGCAACTCCTCGCACGCGCGGCGCAAGGAACAGCCCAAGTGGCTCATTCCCGTCGCGGTGCTGGTTCTGGTCGGTGGCGCGGCGCTCGTCTGGGCGATGACGTCGAGCACTCCCTCGACGACGACCTTCAAGCGCGCGCTCGACCTGGTCAACGCGGGGCGCTTCGACGAGGCGATCGCCAAGCTGAAGAGCATTCCGGAAGACGACCCGATGCACTCCCGCGCCTTGGAGGAGATCACCCGGGTCAGCGGGTTGAGGGCCGCCGGTGAGGCGCAGTTCGACGCGCGCGACGCCGACGCGCTCTTCGGCAGCATCCAGTCGTTGCGCAAGGACTACGTCGAGCGCGCGGGGCCGACCAGCAAGGAGTACACGCCGTACTGTCGCTACATGCTCAAAAAGGCGAAGGACTTCCTCAACCGCTTCCCGGCCGACCCGCGCTGCGTCGAGGTCAAGGGCCTGTTTCCCTACTACGCCAAGGTGGCCACGCTGGACACGCCCCCGACGGCCGACGACGTGAGCGCCGAGATTTTCCTGCGCAGCTTCTCGCGCCAGTTCAAGGAGGCGCTGCCCGCCATCGCGGAGTACGCGCAGCTGCCTGGCGCCGACACTGTGCAGGTGGCCAGGCTTCGCGGCGAGCTGAAGGACTACGCGTTGTCGGCCTGGCGCATCGACTTCATCGAGCCGCTCACGCGCGGGGGAGACCTGGAGCCTGGCAAGGAAAACTGGAAGCGCATCGCCACGCGCGCGGACAAGTACCTCGCGAGCGTGGACGGCGTGGACGGCGTGAGCGCCGACGCGATCGAGTGGAAGGCCAAGGCGGCGCTCGCACTGGGTGCCGCGCAGCCGGCCGCGCCCGGCGGAGGCTGAGTCACGCGTCGCGCGCTCCTGCTCTTCTTGCTGGCGGCGGTCCTCGCCGGCCTGTCGCTCTGGTATGTGCGGCGCGACCTCGGCCCGAGAGTCCCCGAGTCGACGCGTCTCGCGGTGTACGAGAACGTGATGGTCGCGCTGCGCGATGCCGAACTGGTGCGCACGACCGAGGTGCTGAACGTCGGCACGCGCCGCGGCCAGGCCCAGACCACCGAGGCTGACCTCAAGCTGTTCTCGGCCAGCAACGGCGTGCTCTCGCGTCCGGCAGGGACGCCGCCGTTCGCGTGGCTGGTGGGCCATCGGCCTGCCTTCCTGCTGGACGTGCTCGAGCCGGCGGACCGCGAGCTGGAACTCCAGCTCAGCAACGGCACGACCGGCAGCCAGCGCGTCACGGTGCTGTTCAACGGGCAGGCCCTCGGCGATCACGAGCTTTCGCCCGGCGCCGAGCTGATCACCATCAGGACGCTGGTCTCTGAAGACATCCAGTGGCGCGGCAGCAATCGCGTCGAATTGCTCTTCGACCGCGTGGAATCGCGGCGACTCTTCGGCGAGCCGATCGCGCTCCCGATCTCCGGCGTGCTCACGCAGGCGCGCTTCCTTCCGGCAGGCGCAGGGCGTGATCCGTGGCCGCCACCCGAGTCCGCAGGCCTCGTCACCGAGGGTAGCGGCGCCGACGCACGCAGCGTGCTTGTGCTGCCCGCGGGCACGCTGTCGAGCGTGCCGCTGATGCTGCCCGCGGCGCCGCGCGTCGCGTTGCGCTTCACGCCGCTCGAGCTGGGCCTGCCGCTCGAGCTGTCGCTCGTGACCGATGCGGGCAACCGCACGCCGCTGCGCACGTTTCAGCCCGGCGAGCGAGCGCTTTCCGAAGTGCGCTTCGACCTCACGCCGTGGGCGGGCAAGGCCGTGCTGCTCGAGGCCTGGGCGCGCGACGACGACCAGCCCGCATGGCGCGACAAGCGCGTGCGCCTCGGCGGCATGCAGGTGCTCGTGCCCGAGTCATGGAGCGAACTCGCGGCGACGACGAAGAGCGATGCCGCGCACTCGCGCGCGCCCGACACCGCAGCGGCACCCGTGGATGCATCCGGATCGGTGCCCGGAGCGGCACCCGGAGCGGCGCCTCGACCGGCCCGGCCGTCGTTCCTCGTCGTCACGCTCGATGCGCTCGCGGCGCGCTGGGTGTCCGCGCAGCATCGTGGACAGAGCACGACGCCCGCGCTCGATGCCGTGATCCGGCGCGGCATCTCCTTCTCCGACGCCACGACGCTTTCGTCCTACACGCTGGCCTCGGTGGGCACGCTGCTCACGGGCCAGGGTCCGCTGCACCACGGCGTTGCGCTTTTCGAGGACGAGCACGGCGTGCAGGCGCTGCGCCCGGACACGCCGCGGCTGGCCGCGCTGCTGGCCGAGCACGGCTGGCGCACCGGAGCGTTCATGACCAATCCGAACACGGCGAAGGAGCACGGTTATGCCGCGGGCTTCGACAGCTTCGACGAGCTTTTCCTCGACGCGGACATCTTCGACGAGGGCGTCGACGGCCGGCACCTGCTGCCGCGATTGAAGCGCTTCCTCGAGGACAGCGCGGGCAAGCCCTTCCTCGCGTGGGTGCACGTCTTCGAGCCGCACGCGCCTTACGAAGCGCCGGACGACCTGCTCGCTCGCTTCGTCGCGCCCTACGACGGGCCGGTCGCCGGCACGCGCGAGTGGATCAACGCCTACCGCACCACCGAGGTCGCCGTCGACGACGCCGGCTGGAGCCACCTGCGCGATCTCTACGCGGCGCGCGTGGCGCTGGCCGATCGCGTGCTGGGTGGTCTGCTCGAGGAAATCGCCCGTGCCGGCCGCGAGGAGGACACGGTGGTGGTGGTGTTGTCGGACCACGGCGAGTCGCTCGGCGAACACGGCGCCCTCGAGCACGGCGACGAGTTGTGGAGCGAGCAGGTGGATGTGCCGCTCGTGTTCGCCGTACCGGGTCGCGACGCGGGCCGGCGGACGGGGCCCGCCACGCTGGCGGATGTCGCGCCGACGATCCTCGCTCTGGCCGGCCTGCCCGCACCGGACACGATGGACGGCACGGACCTGCTGGCCGGCGCACTCGATCCGGCGCGCGGCATGCTCGCACGCAGCGCGGCGGCGGTCCCGGTGCTGAGCTGGACCTCAGGGTCGCTGCGGCTCGTGGTGGACATGGCCACGCGTCGGCGGGCGCTGTACGACATCGGCCGCGATCCGGGCGAGACGACGAATCTCATCGCGGAGCGCCCGGCCAGCGCGGCACTCATGTTCCGCGAGCTCTGCGCCGAGGTCTGCGCCGAGGAAGGCCGCAACGAAGCGGCAGCCGGTGGCGCCGGCCCGTCGACGTCGCCCGATGCTGCAAGCGACGGCGGGATTGCCGACGCGGAGCGCCGCGAACAGCTCGACAGCCTCGGCTACGTCCACGCGCCCGTCCCGGCCAGCCTTGCCAACGACGCGTCGGGCCTGTGCGCGCAACTGCGCGCGATGCTCCACCGGCTCTGATCGTCGGCGCGCGCCGCAGCCGTCAGGGCAGGCTGAGCGCGCGCACGACCTCGCCCGGAGCGACGGCCTGCATGACGCTGGCGACCCATTCCGGTTGCTGGAGCTGCTCGCCCAGCGCGCGATACATCGCGAGGTAGGCCTTGTCGTCGTAGGGCGGGCCGACGAGCGCGATCACCAGTCGGATCGGCAGCTCGTCCGGCGCGTCCAGCGCGAGGCCCGCGTGACTCACCGCCACCGCGAGCACCAGCTTGCGCGCCTGCAGCGTGCGCACGTGAGGCATGGCCACGCCGTGGCCTGGCAGCGACGGCGCGCGCTTCTCGCGATTCACGAGATCCGTGCGCAGCTTGTTCGCATTGACCACTTCCGGGCTGCGCGAGAGCAGGCCGGCCATGTGCAGCACGACGGCTTCGTGGTCCGGTGGATGGTCGGCGTCGAACGCGGCATCCAGGTCCAGATCGACGCGATCCTCGGCGATGTAGCGCGAGAAATTCACGGCACGATCCCCTGGAGAGACTTCATGCACGGGATCTTAGCGCCCGGCGGCGCACGGCGTTACCCGGCGCCGACGGGCAGGTGCCCCGGGGCGTCGGCCTCGCCGAGCAGCACGCGCACGGCGGCGACGGCGGCCGCTGGAGTGGGCTCGTAGGCAAGCACGGCGGGGACGTCGCCCGGGAGGGAGAGCAACTCGTAGGGGGAGCCGAGGATGACGACGGCCTGCAGCTGCCCGTGTTCGAGCGCCCATTGCAGGCGTTTGCGGTCGAGGTCCGGCAGGCGCGAGCTGCCCTGCCAGGCGCGCACCGTCGTGAGCAGCAGGCCGATGCGCCGCGTGCCCGGCGCCACGGGGATGCCGGCCGCGGAGAGCGCCTCGAGGAAGGCCGGCACGACGCGGCCCGTGCCGTCGTCGCCGAACACGGCCACGTCCACGGGCACGCCGCGGATGAGCGGGACGATGGGGCGGCCGTTGCCCGTGAGTGACTGCGACAGCAGTGTGGCCGGCAAGGACGCGTCCGGCCGGCGCGCGGGCGGCACGGCGCCGCGCACTCTCGCGCGCGCCGCCGCGATGCGCGCGACCGCCGCATCGAGCACCTCGTCGGGCAGCCACCCGCGTTCGTGCGCGTCGAGCAGCGCGCGGGCCGTGGCCAGCGGGTCCTTCGGCATGAGCAGCACGTCGAGGCCGGACTGCAGCACGTCCACGGCGCGCGACTCGTCGCGCGGAAAGCCGCCCATGTCCATCGCGTCGGTGATGACGAGGCCGTCGTAGCCGAGGCGGTCGCGCAGGAGCTCCAGCACGATGGACGGCGAGCGCGTCGCGGGCCGGCCCGGCACGGGATCCAGCGCCGGCACCTCGAGATGTCCGACCATGATGCCGCCGACGCCCTCGGCGATCAGCGTGCGGAACGGCAGCAGGTCCACGGCCTCCAGCTCCTCCGCCGAGCGCGTGACGCGCGCCAGTTCGTTGTGGCTGTCCTGCACGGTGCTGCCATGGCCGGGAAAGTGCTTGGCGACGTCCAGCACGCCGCCCTCGCGCAGGCCCGCGGCGAACTCCGAAGCCAGCGCCGCGACGCGGTGCCCGTCGTCGCCGAAGGAGCGCGTGGCGATGATCGGATTGGTGGCGGCGGTGTTCACGTCCACGACGGGCGCGTAGACGACGTCGATGCCCGCCTGCCGCGCCTCGAGACCGGTGAGCAGGCCTGCGTCGTGCGCGGCGTCCGCGCCGGGGCACGCCGCCAGCGCCATGGCGGGAGGCAGCGACGAGAGTTCGCGCACCTGCTGGCCGGCGCCGCGCTCGAGGTCCGAGGAGACGAGCAGGTCGCCGCGCACGCGCAGCCGGAGCGCCGCGATGAGCCGGTCGACGCGCTCGACGCCCTCGCCGAAGACGATGACGCCGCCCGGCGGAAACTCGTCGAAGAGCGGCGCCAGCGCCGCCAGGCCGGCCTCGCCCTTGCTGCAGCGCACGGCGGGCCAGAGCACCTGCCCGATGCGATGGCGCACGTCGTCGCGTGGAACCCGCGCGACGGCCGGCTTCTCGGCGGAACTGCCCATGGCTGCCTCAGTCCTCCAGCGTGCTGGTGTCGCCTTCGGGCAGACCCAGTTCGCGCGCCTTCAGCAGGCGCCGCATGATCTTGCCGCTGCGCGTCTTGGGGAGGCTGTCCACGAAGTCGATGTGCCGCGGGTAGGCGTGCGCCGCCAGCCGGTGTCGCACGAAGCTCGCGATCTCCTTCTTGAGCTCGTCGCTCGGCTCGAAGCCCTTCTTCAGCGACACGAAGGCCTTGATGACCTCCATGCGCTCCGCGTCGGGCACGCCGATGACGCCGGCCTCCGCGACCGCCGGGTGCTCGACCAGCGCGGACTCCACCTCGAACGGCCCGACGAGATGCCCCGCGGTGTTGATCACGTCGTCGGCGCGGCCCACGAACCAGAAGTAGCCGTCGCTGTCGCGGCGCGCGCGGTCACCGCTGAAGTACCAGCCGTTCTTGAAGCGGCTGTCGTACTGCGTCTTCTTGTTCCAGTAGGTGCGGAACATGGACGGCCAGCCGGGCTTGAGGCAGAGGTTGCCCTCGGTGCCGTCGGGCACCGGCGCGCCCGTGTCGTCCACGATGGCGGCTTCGGTTCCGGGAATCGGTCGGCCCATGCTGCCGGGCCGCACCTCCTGCGCCGCGTAGTTGCTGATCTGGATGCAGCCCGTCTCCGTCTGCCACCAGTTGTCGTGGAATACGTGTCCGAGCACGCGGTGTCCCCAGACGACGGCCTCCGGATTGAGCGGCTCGCCGACGCTCGCGCAGAAGCGCAGCGAGGAGAGGTCGTACCGGCGCGGCACGTCGTCGCCGGCCTTCATGAGCATGCGGATCGCGGTGGGCGCGGTGTACCAGACCGTGACCTTGTGCTCCTGGATGATGCGGTACCAGGTGTCCGCGTCGAAGCCGCCCTCCCACACGAGCTGGCGCACGCCGTTGCTCCACGGCCCGAAGATGCCGTAGCTCGTGCCGGTGACCCAGCCCGGGTCCGCCGTGCACCAGTAGAGGTCGTCCTGCTTCAGGTCGAGGCAGATCTTCGCGGTCCAGTACTGGCCGATGATGGCATTGTGCACGTGCGCCACGCCCTTGGGCTTGCCCGTCGTGCCCGAGGTGTAGTGCATGATCGACCAGTCCTCGCGGCCCGTGCGCTCGATCGCGAAGGTCTCGCCGCAGCCCTCGAGGGCCTGGAAGTACAGCGATTCGCCGGCCTTCAGCGGCGGGTGGTGTCTCTGCCCGTGTCCGCCGGCGCGATCGGCCGCGTGGTCTCCCGCGAGATGGCGCTCGCGATCGACCACGATCACGTGCTCCAGCGCGGGGAGCTGGCCGCGGATCTCGTCGAGGCGCGGCAGCAGGTAGGGCTGGATGAACAGGATGCGCGCGCCGCTGTCGGCGAGGCGGTCCACGAGCGCATCGGGCCCGAAGGCCGAGAAGAGCGGGCCGATGACGCCGCCGCACTTGAGCGCGCCGAGCAACCCGAAGTAGAGCTCCGGGATGCGGTCCATGAAGAAGAAGACGCGCTCGCCCTTCTTCAGGGCGTAGCGCGTGCGCAGCATGTTCGCGACGCGATTGCTCTCGGCGGCGAGCCGGCGGAAGGTGTAGCGCTCCACGGCGCCGTGCTTCCCCAGCCAGAGCAGCGCTTCGGCGTCGGCGCGCGGCGTATCCAGCCAGCGGTCCACGCAGACGTGCGCCTTGTTGATCAATCCGTCGCCCAGCCACGACAGCTCGCGTTCGACGGACGACCAGTCGAAGCCGGCGCGCGCGCGGCTCCAGTCCTCGAGGTTGGGCGTGAACGGCAGCGCGCTCTTGACGATCGGATCGAAGGCCATGTCGTGCTCCCGACGCAGTGGGCGGTTGCCGGCGCGAGGCTGTCGCGCGACGAAGTGTCCAGCATTCCGCATCCGGTGCATCGCGGGAAGGGGGAATTTGCGCACGCGCGCCTTGCGAAGTCGCGCGACGTGCACGTCGCCGCGACGACACGCACTTCCGGTGCGCGCGTCGTGCGCTGCGCACGGCCACTCGGCGCTTGAAATCAGCGCGACGGGCGGCCACCTTGGTGCGAGCGTCGGCGAAGGATGCGCGGCTCGTGCAGCGCTGCCGGACAGTCGATGCGGCGGACCGTGATGGAGAGTGGCGCTTGAGGGCGTGCGAGACTTCGATCGAGGACCTGTGGCAGAAGTATCTGCGCACTCGCAAGCGCTTCTACAAGGACCAGCTCGTCGAGGCGTACATGCCGCTCGTGCGCTCCGTCGCGGAGCAGCTCGCCATGCGCCTGCCGCGCACCGTGGACGAGGACGACCTGCGCGGCGCCGGCGTCTTCGGCCTCTTCAAGGCCATCGAGAACTTCGACCCCGAACGCAACGTCAAGTTCGAGACCTACTGCCGGCTGCGCACGCGCGGCGCGATGATCGACCACCTGCGCCAGCAGGACTGGATCCCGCGCGAGGCCCGCAACCGCGGTTCGCGCCTGGCCGAGGTCATCGCGGACATGCGCGAGAAGCTCGGCCGCGACCCGACCGACCTGGAGCTGGCGCGCCGCCTGCGCCTCTCGCTGGAAGCCCTGCGCGAGGCGCTGGGCGAGCTGCGCTTCGGCAGCATGGTCTCGCTGACCCCGGCCGAGGACGACGACGGCGTGCAGATGGAGGAGCCCACCGGCCCGCAGTTCGTGGACCAGCAGGGCGAGCCCTCCGAGATCCTGCACCGCCGCGAGATCTTCGACGTGGTCTCGCGCGAGCTGACCGACGTCGAGAAGCGCCTGGTGCACGCCTACTACTTCGAGGGCCTCACGCTGAAGGCCATCGGCAAGAAGGAAGGCATCTCCGAGTCTCGCGTGTGCCAGATCCACGGCCGCATGCTGGACCGGCTCGCGGAGCGCCTCGAAGACGAGGCCTGAGCGCTTCGCGGCCGAGGCCGACCTCGCAGGGGGTGCCCGGGCCATCCCTCACCTGTTGAGGCACTGCCTGCACAGGACAGGGGCGCCCGTTGGCGCCAGTCGGCGCCAGTCGGCACGGGTCCGAAGCAGCGCGCTCCGAGCAAGTGCGGATTGCTCAGGGCCACACGAGCGCGCGGCTCCCGCGGTAACCTCCGCGCATGCCCGGCGAGCCCGACATGCCCCCGTTCACCCGCCGTGACGGGCGCCTGCACCTGGAGGACGTGGACCTCACGGACCTCTCCGGCGCGCTCGACGGTCGCGCGGCTTGGCTTGTCTCGCACGCGGCGGTCGAGATGGCGATTGCAGGCGTGGCCGGGAGCAGCGCCTCGGCCGGAGTGCCGGCGCCGAGTGCGGAGCGCTCGGCTCTCCGCGCCGCCCCCGAGTCGATGCCGTACTCTGCGCGCTGCATCGCGGTCGCGGCGGTCGGTCCGCTTGCCGTCCTGGGGCAGATCGCGGCATCAGGGTGGTGGGCGGCCGTGCGCTCGTCTCACGAGCTGACCCTCGCGCTGGAGGCGGGCTTTCCACCCGAGCGGCTGCTGGCGGGCGGCGGCGTGCGCGACGACGGCTTCGTGAAGGATGCACTGGCCGCCGGCGTGGCCGTGATGCGTCACGCCGACGACGAGCAGCGCGCCAACGCCGCGCGTATCGCCGCGCTGCTGGGCCACGAGCTGCCGCCGGAGCACGGCGCGCCGCCCGCCGCGCCGGCCGGACTGCTGACGCAGTGCGGCGGCCTGCTCGCGCCGGTGCTGCGCGCGCCGCCGGCGCTGGCCATCGACGCGGTCTGCCCGCGCCTCGCAGCGAGCCAGCCCGTGCTCGCGTTGCACACGGCGCCGCCGGCAGCGGCCGACAGTCTTCTCGCCCCGGGCGCCGGCGGGTTGCCCGCCCCGGGCGTCGGCGCGCTGATTGCCGCCGTCGCCGGCACGCTGGCAGGGCTCGATGCCGGCGATGCGCCGCAGGCTGCGCTCGTCCCGCCGCACGTGCAGCGCGGCGAATGGGTGGTGTTGCCCGGCGCCGCCGCGGACGTCCTGCCCGTCGATCCGGCGCATCCCGCCGCCCGCACCGTGCTGGTGCGCGGGGCGTCCTGGCGCCTGCTCCCGGCGAGACCGCTGCCGCCCGAGATGGACTGAGCTGTCGCGGCAGTTCAGGCTGCGCTCTTGCCGGTGTGACGTCTCCGGCAGCTCGCACGAACCACGCTTGCGAGTCGCCCTCAGCGCCTGCTCGGACGGAGTCGCACGATGCTCACGGCCCATGGGTGCTGGCAGACGGGGACGCACACGCTGCGGCGCAGCTTCATGGCGGCGTCCAGAAACAGGATGCCGACGGCGTTGCGCTCGAAGTAAGGAAGCACCAGTTCGAGGCGGCCATCGCCATCGACGTCGAGTGCGGCGATCGAGAAGGGGGAAGGCTCCAGCGCAGCCGGATCGCTGCCCGGTGCTGCCCCCCGGCCGCCGTCCAAGGTCACAGCTTGTGACCTTGGACACGCTGCTTCCTCCGTCGTGAGCTGGAACATGAAGTCAGGCGAGAAGCGGTCGGGATTGCGGCTGATGCGCTCGGTCGTCGTGGGGACTTCGGTGGCCATGACAGCTGTCGACGGCCTTGCGGCCCCGTCGTGACGGCCTGGCTGCAGTTCACGCGATGACCCTGTTGCCCCCGTCACCGATCCCGATCAGGACGTCGCCCTTGCCGGCTCGGATTCCGGTGGCGAGGCCGCAGCCGCCCGAGGTCGACTGAGGTCGACTGAGGTCGACTGAGGTCGACTGCGCTCGACTGAGCTGTCAGCCGGCGTCGCGCACCAATCGCTCCGCGCCGCGTCGGCGCTTGAGGGCAGCCTCTACGCGTTGTGCCTCGGCGCGCTCCTCGAAGCTCCCGTGCACGACGCCCAGCGCCCAGGGTCGGCCACGCCGCGTGTTGCGCGCGCCGCCCGGCAACTCGCCGTTGTGCTGTGCAAGGCGGCGCTCGAGATCGGTCGTGATGCCGACGTAGGTGTGCGCGCGGGACGCGGAGACGAGCACGTAGACCGACCAGGCCATGCGCGCAGCCTAGGTCACGCCGGCAGGCAACCCCAGCCGAATGTGAGCCGCGGGAGCGATCGGCGGCATCGGGCGGGCGGCGACGCGTTCGGGTTGCGAATCGCCTTGCTGAAGCCGCGCCTCGTTGAAGACGCGCCTCGGTGACGGTGCCCCTCGGTGCCGGCGCGCGTCGGTTACGGCACGCTGGCGTTCAGCGCATGGGAGAGCGCGACGCCTTTCACCGCGGCGGCATCGACGATGGCGTACTGGAAGACGAGCGTGAGTCCGGCGGCATCGCCGGGCCATGCGTTCCAGCCGACGGTCAGGCCACCGCTCGCATCGGTGGCCAGTCCGAGCACGATCAGCGGGGGGAAGGCTGCGAGCAGGCCGCCCTTGAACGGCGCGGCGCCTGCGCCCGTCGAGACGAAGAGCACGGCGATCGGTGGCACGGGCGCCGCGGGCCGGGCGCCGCGCAACACGAGCGCGCCCGGTGAGCCCGCCTTCAGGGAACCCGCGCCGGACAACACCGGCACGCCGCGCACGCCCGGCAGTCCGGAGCCTGCGCCGCCGCCGGTGGCCGCGACCGCTCCGCCGCCCGCGCCGCCGGCGCCACCGCTTCCACCGAGGCTGCCGCCCGCACCCACGCCGCCGCCGCCCGCGAGGCTGCTCCACGGCGTCACGGCGCCGGTTTCCAGCGCTCCCATGTCCACCAGCGGCGAGATGCCGCTGCCGGTGTTCGGCGCGGCGGGCACGTCGTGGAAGCGTGGCGCGGCCGCGGCGTCGGCGAGCACGCCCGCCGGCACGTAGGAGTTGTTGCCGGCATCGAGGCACGGCGAGCCGGCCGCGAGGCGCAGGTCGTCATCGAGCGTGCCGGTGACGTTGTCGGCGCCATTCGCGTCGGTGAAGAGCGGGTTGGCGTCGAGGCAGCCGGGGAAGTTGGAGGGATCGGGCGGGTCCTCGCCCGGAATCGTCTGCAGGAGGGCCTGCACGTCGCTCCAGCGGATCTTCACCGAGGAGTTGAAGTTGTGGATCTGCTGCTTGACCAGCTCCTGGCCCGGCGACGTGTTGCCCCAGAGCACGCAGTTGTAGACCAGCACCTGCGGCGAGTAGTTGTTGCTCATGCCGCCGCCGCCATCGGTGGCGGTGTTGCCGGAGAAGCTGCAGTTCAGGACGGTCGTCGTGGCGAAGAAGTTCATCAGGCCGCCCGCGACCACGGCCGAGTTGCCGCTGAACACGCAGTTCGAGGTGAGGGTGTCGCCGCCGTTCCACACGCCGCCGCCGACCTCGGCGTTGTTGCCGGTGAAGACGCAACCGTCCAGCACCATGCCGTCCGACAAGTTGCAGATGCCACCGCCGTTGTCGTAGTTCACGCCGGGGTTGGTGGAGGAGTTGCCCTTGAAGGTGCAGCGGCGGATCGTCGGCGTCGTGGAGAATTCGATGAACATGCCGCCGCCATCGGACGGCGAGCCGAAGCCGTTGGCGCGATTGCCGCGAAACGTGCAGCCCTCGACGCGCACTCCTGCTCCGCTGGCCACGTACATGCCGCCCGCACGATACGGCTGCGCGAGATTGTCGGCGATCACGCAGTCGGTGAACGACGCGCCCGTCGCACCGCCGAGCAGGATGCCCGCGCCCGACGAGGCGAAGTTGTCGCTGATCGTGCAGCGCGCGACGGTGGGGGCGCCGCCCAGCGCACGCAGGCCGCCACCGCTCGCATTACCCGAGAAGGCGTCGGTCGCGTTGCCGCCCCGGATCGTCACGCCGTCGAGCACCGCGCTCGGGCCGACACCGTCGGCGAGCACGACGTGCCAGACGTTGTTGAAGTGGTTGACCAAGTCGGGCTGGTCGTCGCCCTGCAGGTCGCCGGTCAGCACGGTGACGTGCGCGAGCACGTCGCGCTGCGTGAAGAGCGTCTCGTCGCCGGCGAAGCCGCCGTACACGCCGATGCCGTCATGCAGGACGAAGCTGGCGGTCTGCGGGCCGAGCGGTCCGGCCGGCGCGTAGCTGCCCTCGGCGACCCAGAGCTGGACCGGCGTGCCGGCGGCGGCGAGCGTGGCGGCCGCGCCCAGCGCGGTCTGCAGGTCGGGGACGGCGTCGGCCCACGTGGCGCCGGTACCGGCTCCGGTGGCGTCGCGATCGACGCGCAACACGGTGGCCTGAGCCGCGGCCTGGAGTGAGAGCGCCGCGAGGGCGAGGGCGGACAGGACGAGGCGGCATCGCACGGTCATCAGCGAATTCCTCCCGTGATGCGGGGCGCGCAGTGTAGGCCGAACTCGCGGATCCCGAGGAGTGACGACCACGGCAAGACGCGTGACGGGGCGTCCGGTGGCGCGCACTGCTGCGGACTGCGCTGGCCACGGCGCGGGGACGGGGTGCTGCTGCCCGGCGCGGCCGCCGCGCTGCGGCCGATCGACTCGGCGCATTCCACCGCGAGCACCGTGCTGGTGCGCGGTCCGTCGTGGCGCCTGCTGGGCGCGCGCCCGCTGCCGCCCGAGATGGACTGGGCAGCGCGGCGGCGCGAGGAAGGGGGTAAGAATCCAGCAAAGGGGGTAATGGATCTGTCGCCTTACCCCCTTAAGCTCGGTTCCTGCCCCCTTCCTGTCGCGGACTGGAGCCTCGCGTGCATTCCCTGGACCCCGCCTACCTGACCCGCCTCACCTTCTCTACGGAGGAAGTGGCCGTTCTCGCCGCACTCTCCGAGTCGCGCGGCAAACAGGATCTCTTCATCCACCAGCGGCCCGAGATCCTGGAGACGCTGCGGATGGTTGCGGCCATCGAGTCCAGCGAATCCAGCAATCGGCTCGAGGGCATCGTCGCGCCGCGCGAGCGCATCGAGGCACTGGTGCTGCGTCCTTCAGAGCCCCGGAATCGTTCCGAGCAGGAGATTGCCGGCTACCGCGATGCACTCGCGCTGATCCACGCGGCGTACGAGAGCGCTGAGCCGGGTTCGCCCATGCCCTTCACGGTGAACGTGCTGCTCCAGTTGCACGCGCTGATCTATCGCTACCACCCCGAGCAAGGCGGACGCTTCAAGGCGCGGGACAACGAGATCGTCGAGGTCGAGCCCGACGGAAAGACCAGGCGTGTGCGCTTCCGCCCGACCTCGGCCCTGCAGACGCCACCGGCCATGGATGCACTCGTGGCCGGCTACCGCGAGGCCATCGATCGGCGCGCACTCCAGCCGCTGGTGGCCATTCCGCTGACCATCCTCGACCTGCTCTGCATTCATCCGTTCAGCGACGGCAACGGCCGGGTGTCCCGGCTGGCGGCGCTGCTGCTGCTCTACCAGCACGGCAATCGCGTCGGCCGCTTCATCAGCCTCGAGCGCATCGTCGAGGAGTCGAAGGACACCTACTACGAGACGTTGGAACGCAGCTCGCAGGGGTGGCACGAGGGCAAGCACGACGTGCACCCGTGGCTTAACTATTTCTGGGGTGCACTCTTGCGGGCCAGTCGGGAGTTCGAGGAACGCGTCGGCAGCGTCGCGGACGGGAAGACGAACAAGACCGACCTCGTCCGCGCCGCGATCCTGAGACGGGTCGGACCGTTCACGAGCCGGGACATCGAGCGGGAAAACCCCGGAGTCAGCGGCGATCTGGTGCGGCTGGTACTGCGACAGCTCCGCGACGAAGGCGTAATCGCCATGCGCGGGCGCGGCCGCGGCGCACAGTGGATCAGGATCTCGTCGGCCTGAGCAGGCCGCGTTCGCACGCGCGGCGGTCGGGCGTCGCTGCGGTCGGCAACCCGGACAACCTGGGGTAGTCTGGCACCCCCGCGGCCCTGTCAGGCGATGGCGCCTACCCGCGGATCGGGGGCCTGCCGCGTGCCTTTCACTGCGACTGTTCGGGATCGAGCACTCGAAGAACTGTTCGAGCGCGTCATCGACCTGCCGGCGTCCGAGCGCGAGGCGTCGGTGCGCGCGGCGTGCACCGACGCGTCGCTCTGCGCCGAGGTACTCGAACTGCTCGCCGTCGCCGACCGCGACCCGAGCTTCCTGACGCGACCGTTGCGCGGGGGCGAGACCGCGTGGCGCCGGCTGTTCGAGGACCTGCCTGCCGCGCTGCCCCTGAGTGTCGGGCCCTACCGGCTGCTGCGGCAGATCGGCGCCGGCGCGATGGGGCGCGTGTTCCTCGCGGAGCAGGAGAGCCCGCGGCGCCAGGTGGCCGTCAAACTGCTGTACGGCCGCGTGCTCGAGGCGGAGGCCGGCGAAGTGCAGGCGCACGCCGGGCTGCGTTTCGAGCGCGAAATCGCGGCGCTGGCGCGCCTGCAGCATCCCGGCCTCGCCCGGATCCTGCAGGCAGGCGTGGATTCTGCGGGGCGTGCGTGGTTCGCCATGCATTTCGTGGAGGGGCGGCCGCTCATCGACGCCGCGACCGAGCAGCGGCTGGACGTGCGCGCGCGGCTGCTGCTCATGGCGCTCGTGTGCGACGCGGTGGACTACGCGCACCGGCAGGGCGTCGTGCACTGCGACCTCAAGCCCGTCAACGTGCTGCTCGACACGCAGGGGCAGCCGGTCGTGCTGGACTTCGGCATCGCGCGTGTCGCATCGCCCGGCGGCCCGCTCACGCTGCACGGCAACTTGTCGCACGTCGCGGGCACGCTGGCGTACATGAGTCCCGAGCAGGCCGCGGGACAGCGGCACGCCCTCGACGCGCGCACGGATGTCTATTCGCTGGGCGTGATGCTCCACGAGCTGCTCACCGGACGCATGCCCTACGTGACGCGCGGGCTTCCCGCGGACGAGGCGATCGAGGTCGTCCGGCACGCCGCGCCCGCGCCGCTGGGAGCGCTCGTCTCCGGCGGGGACGCCTGGAATGAGGGCGTGGACGCGCGCGATCTGCAGCTCATCGTGAACAGCGCGCTGGCCAAGCGGCCCGACGAGCGCACCGCGAGCGCCGCCGCACTGGCCGAGGACTTGCGCCGATGCGCGCACGGGCGGCCGATCCTCGCGCGCCGGCCGTCGGTGGTGCGCCGCGGCCGACTGCTGTGGCGCCGACAGCCGCTGGCCTGCTCGGCGCTGATGCTGGCGGGCCTCGTGCTCCTGGCCGGGCTGCTCGGGGCGGCGCGGCAGTGGCGCGTGGCAAACGCGAACGAGACGGAAGCCGCGACTCAGCTTGCGGAGCGACTGCGCCTCGCGGATCGGCGCGCGCTGGCGGAGTTGCAGGCGCGCGCGGACAACCTCCGGCCCGTGCTTCCCGAGAGCGCGGCAGAGTTGCGGCTCCTGCTGCAGACTGCGACGGATCTGCTCGCACGGCTGCCTGCGCATCGCGACCGCCTCGCGGCGTTGCGCCGCACGCAGTCGACGAGCGACGGCGATCCCGGCTCCGCAAGCGGCGCAGCGTCGTGGGAGCGCGGCCTGCTCGCGGAGCTCGTGCCCGCGCTGGAACGCAGCGCGGATCCCGACCCGCACATCGGGCTGGTCGCCGACCTGCTGCGCCGGCTCGAGTACGCGACGCAGGTGCGCGACGTCACGCTGCGCGATGCGGCCGACGCCTGGGCCCGCGCCGCGGAGGCCGTTGCGGCCGATCCGCGCTTCGACGGGCTGCGCCTGGTCCCGCAACCTGGACTGCTGCCGCTGGGAGCCGACCCGCACTCGGGGCTGCAGGAATTCTCGCCGTGGTTCTGGACCGGCGCGGTGCCGCAGCGCGACCCGGGCAGCGGCGAGCTGCTGCTCGACGTGCACGACGCCGTCGTGTTCGTGCTGCTGCCGGGCGGCTGCACGTGGATCGGCGCGCAGTCGGTGGATCCCGACGGCCCGCACTACTTCGTCCGCGCGCGCTCCAACGAAGAACCGATGCGCGAGGTCTCGCTCGACCCCTTCTTCATCATGAAGGACGAGCTCACGCGGCAGCAGTACGTGAGCCTCACGGGGAGCGACCCGAGCACGGCGCCGAGCAGGAGCGAGCCCGTCACGGTGGCGTCGATGGGCATCTCCGTGAACAACCTGCGCTGGTCCGAGGCGGACGAGTTCGTGAAGCGCCTTGGCTGGACGCTGCCGACGGACGCCCAGTGGGAGTATGCCGCGCGCGCCGGCACCGATGCGCCGTGGTGGCCGGGCCCGAATCCGCGGGCGCTGGAGGATGTGGCCAACGTGGCCGACCGCGCGCTGCTGCGCCCCGAGCACTGGGTGCCGGACGAGTCCGGGCATGTCTTCGACGATGGCGTCACCGCACTCGCCCCGCTGGGGTGGGGTCGGCCCAATCCCTTCGGCCTGCGCAACGTGCACGGCAATCTGTGGGAGTTCTGCGCGGACACCTACATGTCGTCGCTGCAAGGCACGTTCCGCGACGGCGACGGCCTGCACCTCGTGCAGCCAGACCCGCGCGAGGCGGAGCGCCGCGTGCTGCGCGGCGGCTGCAGCTGGGAGTCGCTCGACGTGGCGCGCTCCTCGTTTCGCAGCGACGTGACCCTGGACGCCCGTTCGCGGGCCGGCATCCGCGCAGTGCGGGCGCTCCAGCGGGAGCAGGCGCCGTGAGTTCCGAAGGAGAGGGCCTGCAGGGAGGTGTGGGCGCTTTCCGGATCCTGCGGACGCTGGGTGAAGGCAGCCGCGGCACGGTGTACCTCGCCGAGCAGGCGCAGCCGCGACGCCTCGTGGCGCTCAAGCTCCTGCACGGGCCGCAAGCACACGCCGCGGCGCGCATGCGCTTCGAGCACGGGGTCGCGGCGCTTGGCGCGCTGCGCCATCCCGGCATCGCCGGGCTCATCGAGTCGGGCGTCACCGACGACGGCCGGCCCTTCCTCGTGCTCGAGTACGTCGACGGGCTGGACCTGTCGAGTCACGTCGCGCGGGCGGTGCCGGGAAGGCGTCAGCGCGTGGAGCTGCTCGCGCGCGTCTGCGACGCGATCGATCACGCGCACCGTCGCGGCGTGATCCACGGCGACCTGAAGCCGGCCAACATCCGCGTGGATGCCGCCGGTCTGCCGCGGGTGCTGGACTTCGCCGACGGTGAGCCAGCGAGCCTGACCGGCACGCCGGCGTCCATGGCGCCGGAACAGGCGCGCGGCGAGGCGGCCACGGAAGGCTCGGACGTCTACGCGCTGGGGCTGCTGCTCCTCGAGCTGCTCACCGGCGCGCCAGCCCGCGAGCTGGACGGCCTCACGCCGTCGGCCGCGCGCCTGCAAGTGGCGAACGCTCCCGCGCTGCTGACGGAGCGACACCGCGCCCTGCGCGGCGACTTGCGCCTCATCGTCGAGAAGGCAACCGCCGCCGAGCCGGCGCGGCGATACGCGTCGCCCGCCGCACTGGCCGAGGACCTGCGCAACTGGTCGTGTGCGCTGCCGATCCGCGCGCGGCGCGTCGGCTGGCCGAGGCGCAGCCTGCTCTTCGTGCGTCGTCACCGCATGGGTGTGGCCCTGACGGCTGTCGTGCTCGCGAGCCTCGCCACGACGCTGCTGCTTCTGCTCGCCTCCACGCGCGACGCGAACGCCTCCGCGGACCGTCTCCGCCGACTCGGCGACGAGATCGGCGGACTGGCCGACGAGCGCGTGCTGGGCGACCTGGAACGGCGTGCCGACGACGACCTCTGGCCGGCGACCCCGGAGCGCGTCCCCGCGATGCAGGCATGGTTGCGCGAGGCGGCCGCCGTGGCCACGCACCGCGAGCCGATGCGGCACATGCTCGCGAATCTGGAGCAGGACGGCGAACTCGGCAGCCTGCTGCGCAAGGACGTGGGAGACCTGCGCGCTCGGCTCGATCGCTTCGTCGATCCGCAGCAGGGGCGCGTTGCGGAGATCGAGGCACGCCTCGCCACCGCACTGGCGCTGGAAGAGCGCACGATCGGCGAGCACGCGCTGGAGTGGCAAGCCTGCCTCGAGGCGGTGGCGCGCAGTCCGCGCTACGGCGGCCTGCACATGGCGCCGCAGTGCGGGCTCGTCCCACTGGGCGAGGACGCGGTGTCGCGCTGCGCGGAGTTCGCGGTGGACGGCACGGGCGAGCTGCCGTGGCGCGATCCGGCCACGGGCCGGCTGCGCCCGCCGCGCGAGGAGGACGCGGTGGTGCTGGTGCTCATCCCGGGCGGCGAGCACCGGCTCTTCACGGTCGTGTCGATGGTCATCACGGAGACCGTGCGGCCACCGGAGCCGCCGCGCGAGTTCACGGTGACCACGCCGCCCTTCCTGCTGGGCAAGTACGAGTTGACGCAGGCGCAGTGCGTGCGCCTCGGCCGATGCCTTCGTCCGCCGCTGGCGAACCCGAGTACCTACGGTCCGGGCTGGTCCACGGGCCGGCAGCCGCCGGTCACCGGTCTGCATCCGGTCGAGAGCCTCTCCTTCCTCACGGCGCAGCGGCTGCTGGGATCAGTCGGGCTGTGTCTGCCGTCGGACCAGTGGTGGGAGGTGGCGGCGCGCGGTGGCGAGGGACCCTGCGGCGCCGAGCTGGGTCTCGACGCGCTGGAGTGCACCGCCAACGTCGTCGATCTCCAATACGATCGCGGCAACCTCGGCGTCCAGAAGCTGCTGCTCGAGCGGCTGCTGGATGACGGCTACGAGATCCACGGCCCTGTCGGCAGCTTCCGGCCGAACGCCTACGGGCTGTTCGACACGCTGGGCAACGTCGGCGAAATGTGCACGGGGACCGAGCCGGGCAGCCAGCTCTTCTCTCGCGGCTGCAACTACTCCCAATCGCCCCTCCGCGTGGACCCCGCCGTCTCCACCTGGCTCGACCCGGACGGCGTCTATGCCACCGTCGGCGTGCGGCCCGCGCGCCTGCTGGAAGGCCTCGCGGTCGAGTCTGTCGTGCAACCAGCCGAGGCCGGTAGCATGCGATCGGCGGAAGAGGCGGCCATGCTCCCCGCAGAGGGCGTGGGTCCCGCGGCCGCGGGTGAAGCAGACGGGAAGTCCTCTCGATGAGCGGCCCGGAAGACGGTGCGGCCGGCGGCGACGCGCCGGGCGACGATGGCCTGTGGCACCGCGCGTACGACGTCCTGCGGCGGCTCGCGGCGCTGTCCATGCGCGGCGAGCGCAAGGACCACACGCTGGACCCGACGGCGCTGGTCAACGAGGCCTTCGTCCGGCTGTCGTCGATCCGCAACCGCATGCCCAGCGACGAGCCGGCCTTTCTCGCGCTGGCCTCGCACAAGATGCGGCAGGTGCTGGTGGATCACGCCCGCCGCGACAAGACGAAAAAGCGCGGGGAGAGCTGGGCCAGGATCACGCTTCATGAGGGTGTGCTCATCACGCCCCGGAGGCACCTCGACATCATCGCGCTGGACGAAGCCATGGAGTCCCTCGCCGCTCACCACCCGCGAACCGCGCAGGTCGTGGAGCTGCGCTTCTTCATGGGCATGACCGAAATCGAGGTCGCCAGCGTGCTGGAGGTGAGCCGTCAGACCGTCGAGCGCCAATGGGCCTTCGGCAAGGCGTGGCTGGCGCGGGAACTGAAACGCGGCTGAAGCCGCGCTCACGCCGCTCTCACGCCGCGTGCGTGTGCGCCGGTGTCCCCGCGAGCTTGTGCAGCTCCTCGGCCTCGCCCTTGGTGAGCGCCATGGAGATGGTCTCCCACGGGCAGACCACGGCGCACAGCGAGCACGAGATGCAGGTGTTCACGTCCACGCGGCAGACCTGCGTGGGCGAGGTATCGCCGGGAACGACCGAGGCCACCTTGCCGATGGCGTCCACCGGGCAGGCCTCCATGCAGACCTCGCAGCCGGTGCAGCCGACCTCGTCGATCCACGCGATGGGGCGGTCCTTCTTGTTCAGCTTGGGGACGAACTCCCCGAACTGGTTCACGATGGCGTCGGCCGGGCAGACCCAGGCGCAGAGCGAGCAATCGATGCACTCGTCCTCCGCGAAGATGCGGAAGGGCTGGCGCGTTTCGCCCTCGATGATCGCCATCGGGCATTCCTTGGCGCAGAGGGTGCAGCCGACGCACTTTTCCTCGACGATGAAGAAGGCCATGGGCGGAATCCCGGGAGGGGGCGAAAAGGTCGCGACATCATAGGTCGGGCGGCCCGCCACGCAACCGGCCGCATCGGATCGGAGGCATGTCGGGAGGCGAGGGCGCCGCGAGAGCGGGCGCTGCGAGAGAAGGCGCTGCGACGGCGGGCGCTGCCACGGCGGGCGGAGCGGCGCAGGGCGGGCCGTGAGCCAGGCGGCGGCGCGCTAGCATGCGCGGATGGATCGTCTCCCCGACGCCTTGCGCGAGCACCTGCAGCAGCCGCGAAACGTCGGCGAGCCGGACGGCGGCGCAGACCTGCGCGGGGAGGCCCGGAACGCGGCCTGCGGTGACGTGGTGGTGCTGTTCCTGAAGCTCGGGGCGGCTTCCGCTGCGATGCCCGGTCCGCCGGCGCGCCTGATCGTCGAAGCGGGCTTCCTGGCGCAGGGATGCCCGGCCTCGATGACGACCGCGTCGGCCGCGTGCGAGTTGCTCCCGGGCCTGCCCGCCGACGAGTCGCTGCCGGATGCGCTCGAGCAGCGCTTCCTCGAGCGCTTCGGCACGCCGCGGCCGGCGCACCGTCACGCCATGGGCCTGGTGCGCGAGGCGCTGCGGCAGCGACGCGAGGCCAGGCCGCAGGCGTAGCGGCCCGTGCTCATCGACTGGGCGCGTCGTCGGCGGCGCGCTCGCGCGCCACGTCCGCGGCGACGGCCGCGCGCACGGCGACGAGTGTCGTCAGCAGGGCGCGCATGTCCGCGAGCTTGATCATGTTCGGGCCGTCGGAGAGGCCGCGGTCCGGGTCGGGATGCGTCTCGGCGAAGAGGCCGTCGCAGCCCGCGGCCACGGCCGCGCGCGCCAGAATCTTGGCCAGCTCGCGGTCGCCGCCGCTCTTGCCGCTGCTCGCGGAGGGCTTCTGCGCGCTGTGCGTGGCGTCGAAGACCACGGGCTTGCCGAACTTCGCCATCTCGGGCAGCGCGCGCATGTCGTTGACCAGCGTGTTGTAGCCGAAGCTCGCGCCGCGCTCGGTGACCAGCACGCGCTCGTTGCCGGTGGACAGCACCTTGTCGATGCACCAGCCGATGTCCCAGGGCGCCATGCCCTGGCCCTTCTTGATGTTCACGGCGCAGCCGCTGCGGCCCGCGGCGAGCAGCAGGTCCGTCTGGCGCGAGAGCATCGCGGGGATCTGCACGACGTCCACGCGGCCGGCGCAGAGATCTGCCTGGCCGGGCTCGTGAATGTCGGTGAGCACCGGGACGCCGACCTCCCGGCGCACTCCTTCCAGGATGGCGAGGCCCTCCGTCGGACCAGGGCCGCGGAAGGAGCTGCCCGACGTGCGGTTGGCCTTGTCGAAGCTGGCCTTGAAGACGAAGGGCATGCCGAGCGAGGCGCACAGATCGCGCAGCTCGCGCGCGATGGCGAAGGGCCCCGTGTCGTTCTCGATGACGCACGGCCCCGCCAGCAGGAACAGCGGCCCGCCGCGCTCGATGTGGATGCTGCCGATCTGCATGGCTGACTGCTCCTCGTGATCTGGCATCTTATGTTGCTCGCGAGGGCCGGTGCGAGCGGGCGGCCCCGCCTGCGGCCCGTCGCCCGATGATGCGGGACGCTTGCAGGTCATCGCTCCGGATCAGCCAGCATGCGCGTCCTCGTCACGGGTTGGACCGGCTTCCTCGGAGGCGCGGTCGTGCGGGAATTGCGGCACGAGCGGAAGGCGGAACTGCTGGGCGTGGCGCGCTCGGCCGTCGGCGGCGTGGGCGTTTCCGTGGTGGGCGGAAAGCTGGCGCTGGGCGGTCGTGGCCGCGACTGGGGCGTGGAGAGCCATGTCGCCGATCTCGCGGCGCCGGGCGCCGTCACGGCCGTGCTGGACGAGCTGCAGCCGGATGCGGTGGTGCACGTCGCGGCGCTGGCGAACATCGCGCCGTGCCGCGCGGATCCGGCGCTCGCCATGCGCATGAATGCGGGCCTGCCGGAGGAGATCGCGCGCTGGTGCGCCGCGCGTGACGCGCGACTCGTGCACGTCTCCACGGACCAGGTCTTCGACGGAGCGCGCGGCGGCTGGCGCGAGAGCGACGAGCCGCGGCCGCTGCACGTCTACGGCGAGAGCAAGGCGGCCGGCGACGCCGCGGTGCTTGCGGCCTGCCCGGGCGCCGCGGTGCTGCGCCCGGCGCTCATCACGGGGCGCGAGGTCATCGGCGGTCGCTCGGTGAGCACCGCACTGCTCACGGCGCTCGCCGTCGGCGACGCGGTCCGCCTGTTCACCGACGAGATCCGCACGCCGGTCGCCGTCGTCGATGTGGCGCGCGCGCTCGCCGACCTCGTCGAACGCCGCGACGTTTCGGGCCTGCTGCACTGCGGCGGGCCTCGCGCGCTCTCCCGCCTCGAGCTGGGCCTTGCCGAAGCGGAGGCCGCCGACGCCGACGCGTCGTCCATCGTCCCGACGACGCGCGCGGAGGCAGGTCTCGCCGCGGAGCGTCCCGCCGATCTCTCGCTCGACAGCAGTCGCCTGACGATGCTGCTCGGCTGGACGCCACGCATGCTGGCGTGACGCGCCGTGCGTGGACCCGGGCGAATCCATTCTGCTAGCCTTCGCCGCTCTTGAGCCGCCTCTTTTGTCGAAAGGGCGCGGCCCTGCTCTCAGCCGAGATCCGACCATGGCCGCAGCATCCGGGCACATCTGGCAATTCTCACGCTCCGGCGGCTTCGATCAGGTGCGCTTCGAGACGGCGCAGGACTTCGCGCGGCTCGAGGAACTCGACCTGAAGCTGTGGGCCGCGCTCGCGTGCCCGGTCAAGGGGCTGGAGTTCGACGAACAGACTCTCGCGCTGATCGATGAAGACCACGACGGTCGCGTGCGCGTGCCCGAGATCATCGCGGCGGTGCAGTGGTGCGAGGAACACCTCAAGGACCTCATGCTGCTCAAGGCCGGCGCGGATGTGGTGCAGCTCTCCCACATCAACGAGACGACGGCGTCGGGGCAGGCGATTCTCGCGTCGGCACGCCAGATCCTGAAGGGCCTCGGCAAGGGCGACGCGACCGCGATCTCGCTCGCCGACGTCGAGGACACGGCCGCGCTCTTCGCCGGGACGAAGTACAACGGCGACGGCGTGGTCACCGCGGAGTCCGTGACGGACGAGGCCGCGCGCAAGGTGCTCGGCGACGTTCTCGCGTGCCTCGGACCCGTGGCCGATCGCAGCGGCAGGCCCGGGCTCGATGCGGGCAAGCTCGGAGCCTTCTACGACGAGTGCGCCGCGTTCGCCGCGTGGTCTGCACGGGCGGCGTCCGACGCGGCCATCCTTCCGCTCGGAGAGGCGACGGCCGCGGCCTGCGACGCGTGGGAAGCCGTGCGCGCCAAGGTGGACGACTTCTTCGCGCGCTGCCGCCTCGCGGCCTTCGACGGCCGGGCGCTGGCGGCGTTGAATCGTCGAGAGGAGGAATTCCTCGCCATCGCGGCACAGGATCTCAGCATCACGGTGCAGGAGATCACGGGCTTTCCCGTCGCGCGCATCGAGGTGGCCAGGCCCCTGCCGCTCGTGGATGGCATCAACCCGGCCTGGTCCGCAGCCATCGGAACGCTGCGCACCGCGGCGGTCGAACCGCTGCTGGGCAAGGGCAAGACCGCGATCTCGGTGGAGGAATGGACCGCGCTCGGCGGCAAGCTGGCTGCCTTCGCGGCGTGGCGCGGCAGCCGCCCGGCGACGTCCGTCGAGAGCCTCGGACTCGCGCGCGTGAGCGAGATTCTCGCGGGCAAGGCGAAGGCCGCGATCCTCGAGGCGATCGCCGCCGACAGGGCCGTCGAGCAGGAGTTCCACTCCATCGCGCAGGTCGAACGCCTCGTGCGCTACCAGCGCGACCTGTATCAACTCCTCTGCAACTTCGTGAACTTCGCGGACTTCTACTCGCCGACGAAGGCCGCCATCTTCCAGGTGGGCCGGTTGTTCCTCGATGCGCGCGAGTGCGAGCTCGTGGTCCGCGTCGATGACGCAGCCAAGCACGCGGCGCTCGCCGGCCTGTCCAAGGCCTACCTCGCTTACTGCGACTGCACGCGGCCGTCCGGCGAGAAGCTGAGCATCGCGGCGGCGTTCACGGACGGCGACAGCGACTACCTCATGGTGGGCCGCAACGGCGTCTTCTACGACCGCAAGGGCCGGGACTGGGACGCGACGATCACGCGTGTGGTCGAGAACCCGATCTCGGTGCGGCAGGCCTTCTGGTCGCCCTACAAGAAGCTCGTGCGCATGATCGAAGAGTTGGCGGCCAAGCGCGCCGCCGAGAAGGACGCCGAGGCCGATGCCAAGCTGGCCTCGACGGCCAGCGGCACGGTGAATGTCGACAAGGCGCCGCCCAGGAAGATCGACGTCGGCACCGTGGCCGCGATCAGCGTGGCCATCGCCGGCATCGGCGCCCTGGCCACCACCGTCATCGGCTCGCTGGCCGGCGTGTTCACGCTTCCCTTCTGGCAGCTCTGCCTGGTGTTCGGCGGGATCCTGCTCGTGATCTCCGGCCCCTCGATGATCATCGCGTGGCTCAAGCTCAGGCAGCGCAATCTGGGGCCGATTCTGGATGCCAACGGTTGGGCCGTGAACGGCCGCGTGAAGCTGAACGTGTCGTTCGGCGCCTCGCTGACCTCCGTCGCCAAACTGCCCGAGGGCTCGGTTCCGGGCGTGGACCCTTACGGCGACAAGCCGAGCCCGTGGCCCAGGCTCATCAAGATCGTGGTGGTCGTGTGGTTCCTGCTGAGCTTCGCGAATTCGCAGGGCTGGATCTGGTCGCTGACGCAGCCGGGTTCGGCTTTCCAGGAGGCGGTCGGCGTCACGCTCGGCGACCGCAAGCTCAGCGCCGAGGAAGAAGCAGCCGTCCAGGCCCGGCTCGACGCCGAAGCGGCCGCCGCGGCCGCGGAGCCGCCGGTGGCACCGGCCAGGTAGCGGACGCTGCCCGCCGCCCGCCCGCGTCCGGCATGCCGGGACGCGTGGCGCGGCGGCGCGGCCGCGGCGTGTGACGGTCGGCGCGAGCAGCGCGACTTTTCTTCGTGCGCGGCGGGTGGACAATGCGCCGGCCGCGTGTTGCCGTGGCGCACCCATGAAAACCTTCATCCTGTTGCCGACCGGAATCGCGGACGTGCCCGTGGCCGCGCTCGATGGCGCCACGCCCCTGCAGGCTGCGAACACCCCGCACCTCGACCGGCTCGCGCAGCAGTCGCGGCTCGGGCTGGTGCGTCAGGTGCCCGAGGGCAGGTCCAACAGCAGTGATGTCGCCGTGCTCTCCGTGCTGGGCTGCGATCCGCGTCGCACGGACGCGACGCGCGGCGGCATCGAGGCGGCGGGCATGGGCGTGGAGCTCGCGCCGGACGACGTCGCCTTCCGCATGAACTTCGTGTCCACGTTCCGCGGGCACCTCGTGGACTTCAACGCGGGGCATATCGGCGGCGTGGAGTCTCGCCTGCTCGTGGAGGCGCTCCAGCAGCAGCTCGGCGGACCGCTGTCGGGGGGCGCCAAGGCCGGGACAACCGGCGCGCGCGGCCGTGCGGGCGCTGCGTCGGGCGCGACGCCGGGGCTCAGCGTCGAGTTCCACCCGGGCCTCGGCTACCGCAACCTGCTCGTGATCCGCGGCGGGCGCCGGCTGCAGATCGAGACCGTGCCGCCGCAGGAAGTCCAGGGACAGGCGCTGTCGGACTACCAGCCTTATGGCCCCGACGCGGGGCTGCTGCGCGATCTCATCGAGCGCGCCAGCACCGTGCTCGCGGCGCACGACATCAACCGCGTGCGCGTGGATCTTGGCGAGAATCCCGCGGACCGCATCTGGCCCTGGGGCCGGGGCTGGCGCACGGACCTCGAGCCCTTCGAGCTGCGCACGGGACGCACGCTTGCAGTCGTGGCGGCCGTGCCGCTCGTGCGGGGCCTCGGCGTCATGCTGGGCGCGGACGTGCCAACGGTGCCGGGCGCCACCGGCCACTACGACACCGACTGGGCCGGCAAGCTGCGCTGCGCGCTGGCCGCACTCGACACGCACGATGTCGTGGTGCTGCACTACGCGGCCGCCAACGAGGCCTGCCACGAGAGCGACGTGCGCAAGAAGATCTGCGTCATCGAGGAGCTGGACCGCTACGTCGTCGGACCGCTCCGCATGGCGTTGCGGACGCGCGGCGACTGCCGGCTGCTGCTCACCACGGACCACATGACGTCCGCGGTCGAGCGCGAACGCTCGACGAGCCACGTGCCGTTCGCGCTGTGGGGGCCTGGCATCGAGCCGTTGCGTGCGACGCGCTTCACCGAGGCCGTCGCCGCGCAGGGCGAGTTGAACGTGGAAGCGGGGCATACGCTGCTGGAGTTCGTGCTGGCCGGCGCCCTGCCGCCGTCGGCGCCTGCACCGCGCGCGGAGGAAGCGTCCGGAAATCCGGCGTCGGGACAGGCCGGATCGGCCGCGGGAGCACGATGAGCACACCAGGCAACACGACGAGTGCAGCGGCCGACATGGCGGCAGGCGCGGCAGGCGCGGCCGACGCGGCAGGCGCGGCCGACGACATGGCGGCGCGCTACGAGCCGGGCCAGGTGGAGCTGGCCATGCGCACGCTGTGGAAGGATGCCGGCGGCTACACGGCCGGCGGCACGCGCGCGGACCGCAAGCCCTTCACCGTGATGATCCCGCCGCCCAACGTGACCGGCGTCCTGCACATGGGGCACGCGCTCAACGGCACGTTGCAGGACATCGTCATCCGCCACCGCCGGCTGCTCGGGTACGACGTGCTCTGGGTGCCGGGCACGGACCACGCGGGCATCGCCACGCAGGCCGTGGTGGAGAAGAGGCTTTTCGCGGAGCGCAAGCTCACGCGCGAGCAGCTCGGACGCGAGGCCTTCCTGGGCGAAGTGTGGGCCTGGAAGCAGAAGCACGGCGACGCGATCCTCGAGCAGTTCGCGCGCCTGGGCAGCAGCTGCGACTGGTCGCGCACGCGCTTCACGCTCGAGCCGGGCATGTCGGCCGCGGTGCGCGAGGCCTTCGTGCGCCTGTGGGAGCGCGGCCTCATCTACCGCGGCGCGCGGCTGGTGAACTGGGACTGCGTGCTGCAGACCGCCGTGAGCGACGACGAGATCGAGCACGCGACGCGCAAGGGCAAGCTCTACCAGCTGCGCTACCCCGTGCTGCGTCTCGCGGACGGCAGTCCGCCCGGCACGCGCGGCACGCCCACGCACGTGACCGTGGCGACGACGCGCCCCGAGACGATGCTCGGCGACTCCGGCGTGGCGGTGCACCCGGAGGATGCACGCTGGGTCGGACTCATCGGTGCGACACTGCGCCTGCCGCTGGTGGACCGCGACATCCCCGTCGTGGCGGACGAGGGCGTGACGCGCGAGTTCGGCACCGGTGCGGTGAAGATCACGCCCGGCCACGACGTGGCCGACTACGAGCGCGGCGCGCGCCACAAGCTGCCCATCATCTCGCTGCTGAACAAGGACGGCACGCTCAACCAGGAGGCCGGGCGCTTCACCGGCCTGTCGCGCGAGAAGGCGCGCGAGGGCGTCGTGAAGGCGCTCGACGAGCTCCGACTGCTGGGCAAGGTGGAGGAGATCGAGCACAGCGTGCCGGTGTCCGACCGGAGCAAGAGCGTCATCGAGCCCGTGGTCTCCGAGCAGTGGTTCGTGAAGATGGCGCCTCTCGCGCAGCCGGCCATCGCCGCCGTGAAGAGCGGCGCGCTGCGCTTCAAGCCCGAGCGCTGGTCCAAGGTCTATCTCGACTGGCTGACCAACGTGCGCGACTGGTGCATCTCGCGCCAGCTCTGGTGGGGCCATCGCATCCCGGTCTGGTACGACGAGGACAACGTGGCGGTCGCGTCGCGCACGGATCTCGCGCTCGGCAGCCCGCACCCGAAGACCGGCAAGCCCATCGTGCGCCAGGACGAGGACGTGCTGGACACCTGGGCCTCCTCGTGGCTCTGGCCCTTCGCGACGCTGGGCTGGCCCGCGGCGTCGGCGGACCTCGCCCGCTACTACCCCACGCAGTTCCTGTCCACCGCGAGCGAGATCATCTATCTCTGGGTCGCGCGCATGGTCATGGCCGGCTACGCCTTCATGGACGAGCTGCCGGAGGACAAGCGCTGTCCCTTCGCCGTCTGCTACATCCACGCCACCGTGCTGGACGGGCAGGGGCGGCGCATGAGCAAGAGCCTCGGCAACGGCATCGACCCGATCGACATGATCGAGCAGTACGGCGCGGACGCGGTGCGCTTCTCGCTGGTGATGCTCACGAAGGAAGGCCAGGACACCAAGCTCTCGCCCGAGAAGTTCGAGATGGGGCGGAACTTCGTGAACAAGCTCTGGAATGCGAGCCGCTTCGTGCTCTCTCGCGCGGGGCGCCTGCCGGAGCCGGCGCGTGGCGCGGACGGCAGCGTCGCCGTGACGGCGCTGGAGGATCGCTGGATCCTGTCGCGCCTCGCCGCGACGATCGAGTCCGTCTCCGCGGCGTGGGAACGCTACGACTTCAATGACGCCGCGCAGCTGCTCTACCGCTTCACCTGGAACGACTTCTGCGACTGGTACGTGGAGGCGGTGAAGCCGCGGCTCGGTGGCGGACCCGATGCGTCCGTGACCACCGACCCGGTGGCGGCGGCCGTGCTCGGCCGCGTGCTGCAGGACCTGCTCGCGCTGCTGCATCCGGTGGCGCCGTTCGTCACCGAGGCTGTGTGGCAGCGACTGCGCGCGGCGAGCGACAAGCCGCTGGCGCCCGCGCTCTACGCTGCGAGCTGGCCGGATGGTGCCGGCCTGCGGCGCGACGAGCGCGCCGAGGCCGACCTCGCGCTGGCGCAGGCGGTCGTGTCCTCCGTGCGCAAGCTGCGACAACAGAGCAACGTGGCGGAGCGCAAGGCGGTGCGCGTCACCGTGGCGCTGCCCGACGAGGCGGCCGTGGCCGGCCTGCGCCGCGCGGAGGAACTCACCGTGCGGCTTGGCAGCCTGGAGAGTCTCGTGGTGGGCACCGATCCGCCGCGTCCGGCGGGCGGCGCGGTGGATCTTGCCGACGGCGTCGAGGTCTCGCTCGACCTCGAGGGGCTGGTGGACGTCTCGGCGCAGCGCGAGGACCTGCAGCGGAACCTCGACAAGGTCGAGAAGCAGCTTCAGGGCGTGGCGGCAAAGCTCTCCAACGAGCAGTTCGCGGGCAAGGCGCCGGCGGAGGTCGTGGCCAGGGAGCGCGCGCGCCTCGCGGAGCTGACCGACGAGCGCCAGCGCCTCGTGGGCTTGCTCTCCGCGCTGGCTGGCCGGGCCTCCTGATCGAACCGGAGGTTGCGGCCGGCGACGTCAGCGCAGGCCCGCACCGCCGAGCTGGATGGGGAGCGTGAAGCGCGGGGTCTTTCTGGACAGCGAGTCGATCGAGAAATCGATCGTCCAGATCCGGCCTTCTTCGTCGGAGTGGAAGGTCACCGGACCTACCTCGGCCTCGTGGATCTCCTCGCACTTCACCCACGCCACCACGACGTTGTTGGCGTTGTAGAACAGGACCACGTCCTCATCCTGCGGGAAGTCCACGTCCTCCTGGACGTCGTGGATCGAGCCCAGGCCGGGCCACGGCACGACCGCGCCGCCGGGGCTGGGCTCGTCAGCCGTCGGCGTGGCGCCATCGTCGCCGCTTCCTGGCGCGCTCTCGCCAGCGTCCTTCGCCTTCGCATCGGGCTTGCCTCGCGTCGGCTTGGGCTCTTCCTTCACCGGTTCGGGCTTCTTCCCGTTCTTCTTGTCCTGCTTGAGCTTTTCCTTGTAAGCCTTGGACGAGCCCTTCCCCTTGAAGGCCAGCGTGAACTCGCCGGCGGGGATGAGCGTCACGGCGTCCGCCGAGTGCGCGACGGCGGCGCCGCCGGCCGGGATCATGTTCGACGCCTTCATGTCCTTCATGACGAGCGGCTCGCTCGTCGTCAGCACGCCGAGGGGCAGCGGCTCATTGATCGACTCATCGCGCATCTTCGAAAGCGGCGGCAGGCGGCTGGGCGAGCGGTGACCGAAGCCCACGTAGCGAAAGCTGGTCAGGACGTGGCGCGCCTCGTCATAGCCGCTGACCTCCTTGGCGAAGATGTCGGCCAGGTCCAGCGAGCCGGGCTTGCTGAACGCCGGCGGCAGCAGCCGATCGAGCGCGTGACGGATGACGTCCACGCCCGGCACTTCGGTACGGGCCGCGCGGAAGCCGATGACCGCGTCGCTGGACGTCGGGGACAGTCCCAGCCTCGTGTCGATGCGGGAGTCGAGGCGCACCGTCGAGAACCCGCCGCCCTTGTAGACCTTGTTGGTGCTGTTGAAGGCGGGGCTCAGCGGAATGGTCTTCTTGCCCACCTTGAGGTCGTAGGCCACGAACGGGGTGACGAAGGGCGTGAAGGGCGAGTCCACCCACTCGAAGACATTGCCCACCATGTCCAGCACGCCATACGGGCTGGCGCCGCCGGGAAAGGAGCCGACCGCGGCCGGTCCGGCGTCGCCGTTGGATCCCGAGCGGCACAGGCTGCTGTCCCACTTGCTGCCCCACGGGTAGAGGCGGTCGTCGTTGCCCCGCGCGGCGCGGGTCCACTCGTCCTCCGTGGGCAGGCGCTTGCCGCACCATTGGAGGAAATCCCGGATCTCCGGGATGTTCACATTGCTGATGGGGAACTGCTCCTGGCCGTCAGGAATCTCGCCGCCGTGCTCGCCGCCGCGCCAGTTGTAGTCCAGGAGCGCGCTGGAGGGCTTGCGATGCGTGGCGTCCAGATAGACCTTCCACTGAAGATTCGTGACCTCGGTCAGGTCGATGTAGAAGGGGTCCACCTTGACGGTGTGCCTGGGCGTCTCACCCGCGACATCGCGCATCCTGTCGGCGAGGTTCTGGCCGTATTCCGGCACCTTGGTCGAGTCCGTGCCCACGATCGTGTCGCCGCCGGGGATGAGCACCATGGCGTACGGCACGGGTTGGGCGGCGGTGTCGGGCCACTGGCGCGCCAGCACGCGGAGGTCGCTGGCCTCGACCCGCACCGTGGCGGCCTTGGCCGCGCGGGCAGGAGCGGGAGCCGGAGCCTGCAAGGTGCTCTGCGCGAAACATGCTGGCCCGGTCGCGAGGGCGAGAACAGCGAAGTAGGGGTTGATCACGTTCGCGGGGCACTCCTCGGGACGCGTTCGGGCGGTCGAGTGGAGAGAGAGGCAGGCGCAGCCACCGACCGCACGATCTTCGGGGAATCGTGCGGAGTGCCGTCCGTGCACTGGAAGTTCGGCCAGCGCTATATTCTATCGGCCGCGGGACTGTAACCGCGTGGGGTTTTCTGTCAAGGTTTCCGCCCCTTCTCAAGGACGTGTCCACAGTATGGTCGATGCGGCGGAACCAGGTGCGAGCGCGGTGGACGCCGACGGCCACTTGCGCCTGGTGGTGGACTCGACCGACAGCGGGGCGCGCATCGACCGGCTCCTCGGCCGGGTCCTCGCTCCGCAGTTCTCCAGGTCCTTCCTTTCGGCGCTGGTCGAGCAGGGCTCGATCCTTGTGGACGACCGACCCGTGAAGTCTTCGTTCCGGGTCAACCCGGGGCAGCTCATCGAGGGAGAATTGGGTGTTCCGGCCGATTCCCTGCCTCAGGCCGAGGACATGCCGCTGCAGTTGCTGCATGTGGACGAGGCGTTGATCGTTGTGAACAAGCCGGTAGGACTGGTGATCCACCCAGGCACCGGAGCGAAGCACGGCACGCTGGTCAACGGGTTGCTCGGGCTCTTCCCGGAGCTCTCGGCCGTCGGCCGCGCCGACCGCCCCGGCATCGTCCACCGGCTGGACCGGGACACCTCCGGGGTGATGCTGGTGGCCCGCACCAACGAGGCAGCAAAGTCGCTGGTCAACCAGTTCAAGCGGAAGACCATCCACAAGCAGTACACCGCCGTGGTGTGGGGCGTGCTGCCCTTTGACAGCGACTGGATCGACCTGCCCCTGGGTCCCGACCCGAAGAAGCCCGCGATGCGGGCGGTCGTGCGTGACGGCGGGCAGTCGGCCTCCACCTTCTACCGGGTCGAGCACCGCCTGCCCCCGATGACGGTGCTCACCGCGGAACCACGCACCGGACGCACGCACCAGATCCGCGTGCACCTCGAACACATCGGCTACCCGATCGTCGGCGACCAGAGCTACGGGCGCAGCGCGCAGGTGCAGTACGGCCGCTGGGTCGAGCGGCGTCGCGCCGACGGCAAGCGCACGCCGACGCTGGCGCGCCACGCGTTGCACGCCCGCGCGATCACCGTCGAGCACCCGCTCTCCGGAGCGATGGTCACGTACGAAGCGCCGCTGCCGGCCGACATGGCCGAGCTCATCGAGCTCGCCTCCGAGGTCGTTGCGTGAACCCGGACAGGCCGGGCCTTCACGCGGACCTGGCCCGCTGGCGCGCGGAGGTCTACCGACCGGCCCTCGCCGCCGGCGTTTCCGAACTCGGCCACACCGGCTCAGGCCTGCCGCTCGAACCGCTCTACGTGCCGGGCCTCGACGGCCAGGCGTCCGCCGCAGGCCATGCAGGCCACGCGCCCGCCGCCGGCGACGCGCGGCCGGCCCTGGGCTTCCCCGGCGAGTTCCCGTTCACGCGCGGCCCGTACCCCACCATGTACCGCGGCAAGCCGTGGACGATGCGCCAGTACAGCGGCTTCTCCACCGCGGAGGAGACCAACGCGCGCTTCCGCTACCTGCTCGAGCGCGGACAGTCCGGGCTCTCCGTCGCCTTCGACCTGCCGACGCAGATGGGGCACGACCCCGATGCCGCGCTGGCCGCGGGCGAAGTGGGCAAGGTGGGCGTCTCCATCGCGACGCGCGCCGACGTGGCGCGGCTCTTCCAGGGCATCCCGCTGGACCGCGTCTCGGTCTCGATGACCATCAACTCCACCGCGCCGGTGCTGCTCGCCTTCCTCATCGGCACGGCGCGCGAGCAGGGCATCGCGCCCCAGGCGCTGCGCGGCACGCTGCAGAACGACCTGCTCAAGGAGTACATCGCGCGCGGCACCTATCGCTTCCCGCCGACGCCGTCGCTGCGCCTCGTCACCGACGTCATCGCCTACTGCCACGAGCATCTGCCGCGCTTCAACCCGATTTCGATCAGCGGCTACCACATGCGCGAGGCCGGCTGCACCGCGCCTCAGGAGCTTGCCTTCACGCTCTCCAACGGCCTGCAGTACGTGGCCGGCGCGGTGGCGCGCGGGCTGGACGTGAACGAGTTCGCGGGGCAGCTCTCCTTCTTCTTCAACGCGCACAACGACCTGTTCGAGGAAGTGTGCAAGTTCCGCGCCGCGCGGCGGCTGTGGGCCAATCTGCTCGTGGAGCGTTTCGGCGCCTCGCGGCCCGACGCGCTGCGGCTGCGCTTCCACACGCAGACCGCGGGCAGCACGCTCACCAGCCAGCAGCCCGACGTGAACGTCGTGCGCGTCACGCTGCAGGCACTGTCCGCGGTGCTGGGCGGCACGCAGTCGCTGCACACCAACAGCCGCGACGAGGCGCTGGGCCTGCCCACCGCGGAGGCCGCGCTGCTCGCGCTGCGCACGCAGCAGGTGCTGGCCGAGGAGAGCGGCGTCACGCAGGTCATCGACCCGCTGGGCGGCGCGCCCTTCATCGAGGCGCTCACGGACCAGCTCGAGCGCGAGGCCCGCATGCTTATCGCGGAAATCGACAAGCGCGGCGGCGCGCTGGCCGCCGTCGAGCAGGGTTTCCAGCAGCACCAGATCCACCGCGCGGCCTACGAGCACCAGAAGGCGCTCGAGGCCGGCACGCGCAAGCTCGTCGGCGTGAACTGCTACACGGTGCCCGAGCAGTCGACGCCGCCGATCCTGCGCGTGGACGAAGCGCTGGGGCAGGCGCGCGCCGCGCAGCTCGCGCAGTGGCGCGCGAAGCGCAACGAGCCCGCGTGCCGCGCCGCGCTGGACGCGCTGATCGCCGCCGCGCGCAACCCGGACAAGAACCTCATGCCGCCCATTCTTGCCGCCACCGACGCCGATGCGACGGTGGGCGAGATCTGCACCGCACTGCAATCCGTGTTCGGCAACTACAAGCCCGTGGTGTCCTTCTGATGGGAACGCGCCTCTCGCACCTCGGCATCGCGGTGCCCGCACACGCGGACGTGCTGCATTTCTGGCGCGACCTGCTCGGCCTGCCGCTGGAGCACGTGGAGCACGTCGCGAGCGACGGTGTCAGCGTCGCGATGCTGCGCCTCGGCGGGGCGCCCGGCGATGCACCCGCAGCTCACGCGCACGCGGCCTCCGGCGGCGCGGCGACCGACGCCGCCGATGCTCACGCCCGTGCCCCCGCGCACGGCGGCTGCATCGAGCTGCTGCAGCCTGATGCCGGCGACAATCCGGTGCGCCGCTTCATGGACAAGCGCGGCCCTGGCATCCATCACGTCGCGCTCGAGGTGGACGACCTCCACGCGCTCTTCGCGAAGCTGACCGCGGCCGGCGTGCGCCTCATCGACAAGGCGCCGCGCCCCGGCGCGCACGGCACGACCGTGTGCTTCGTGCACCCGCAGAGCACCGGCGGCGTGCTTGTGGAGCTGGTCCAGGCCGGAGTGGCGTGACGCTGGAGAGCCTGGTCGCGGAGTGGGGCCTGCTGGCAGTCTTCGCGGGCACGTTCTTCGAGGGCGAGACCATTGCCGTCCTCGGCGGCTTTGCCGCCAAGAACGGCGTGTTGCGCCTCGACCTCGTCATGCTGTGCGCCTTCGTCGGCAGCCTGTGCGGGGATCAGCTCTGGTTCCTGCTCGGCCGCCGCTACGGTCAGGGCTGGGTGGACAGGCACCCGTCGTGGAAGCCGCGCGTCGCGCGTGCGCTGGCGCTCATCGACCGCTACTACACCGCACTGATCCTCAGCTTCCGCTTCTTCTACGGCCTGCGGAACGTGCTCTCGTTCGCCTTCGGCATGTCGGACGTTCCCACGCCGCGCTTCGTGCTGCTCAACGCCGTCGGCGCGGCGCTCTGGGCCGCTGCGATGGTGGGTGCGGGCTACCTCTTCGGCGCGGTCATCGAGCTGGTGATCGACGACGTGCGGCAATACCAGTACGCGCTCTACGCAGCGCTCGTGCTGGCGGGGGCGGTTGCGTTCCTCGTCCGCCGCAGGCACCAGCGGGACTGAAGCAGCGCGAGCGAATCGGGACGGCCGCCGTCCCAGGCGCTCAGCCGCTCGGATCGATGACAAAGTCCGCGTGATACTCCTGGTGGGGCGAGTTGCCCATCGCCTGCACCGCGGCGTTCAACTCGAGCAGGTGTTCGCGCGTGAGTTGCGGGTCGCGCTCGAGGGGCTGGAGCTTCGTGCCGTAAGTGTAGGCCTGGAAGGGCGTGCTCTTCATCTCGACGTGGCAGCCGAAGATCCACGCGACGGGCTTGTCCGCGATGAAGTCCACGAGGCGCTGCGTGCTGGCCTTGTACTTGGTGAAGTTGCCGCCGCTCACTGCGCCGCTGATGAAAAGGAAGCCCGGATAGAGCGTGTCGCCGGTGAGCAGCAGCGCGGTCTCGTGGTCGTAGATCGCGATGTGCGCGGCCTGGTGGCCCGGGATCGCGATGATGTCGAGCATGCGCCCGCCGAGGTCGTAGTGGCGGATGTCATTGGGCCAGTCCTGGAAACCCCAGAAGGCCTGCACCGCCGTGACGGAGGTGCCGACGAGCGTGGTGTTCGGCTTGCCGGTGAACTGGCTGTCGCCGGCGACGTGGTCGCCGTGGCCGTGCGTGTGCGCCACGACCAGCGGGATGGACGCCTTGCCGTGCGCTGCGAGCCACGTCGTGATGACCTGCTGCACGTAGTTGTAGGTCTGCGCGCCGGTCGCGCCGGTGTCGAGCAGCAGCACCTTGTCCTGCCCGAAGAGCAGGAAGACGAAGGGCCCCTCGAAGTTGGAGCACTGGCTCTGGCGCAGGATGTAGGTGTTCTCGCCGTACTGCTGCACTTGCATGTTCGGGTCGGTCGCGCAGGTGCCGAAGATCCAGTCCGCCGGGAAGTTGCCGACAGGCGGGGGCATCGGCATGAGTCCGCGCTGCGCGTTGCTCGCCGCGTAACCGGCGACCGCCGCCGGATCCTGGATCCAGCACTGCAGCAGCAGCTGCGTGCCGACCGGCAAGCCCGCGGGAAACGTGGCGGTGAAGCCGAGCATGCCTGCCGCGTTCGTGACGAGCGGCAGCACGACGTCCGGCGTCGGCACGAGCACGCCGCCCTTGAACGGCGCGCCCAGCTGCGCGACGCCGATGATCAACCACGCCTGCGAGTTCTCCAGTGCGTTGTCGAGATCGAGCGTGACCTGCGTGAGCTCGGCCAGCGAACCCGAGGCCTCCAGCAGTGGCGCGCCGTGCGTGCCGGGCAGGCTCTGCCCGAGGTCGGTCCACGGATCGCAGCAGACCTGGGCGCGTGCTCCGGGAACGACGGCGAGCAACAGGGTGAAAGCGGCCGCGAGGCCGGCGGAGCGTGGTGGGACGTTCAAAGTGCGGGCTCCGCGGCGGGAATGGGCCGGGGCATGCTAACCGCCCGCGGCGGGGGGCGCTCCCTGCGCTTCGTGTGCCTGAGGCGCCTGCGGTGCCTCGGCCGGCGCCTCCGCAATCGGCGGATAGAAGGTGTCGAGGCGCTGCTGCCACTCGGGCGCGGCGAGGTCCGGCCACGTGCTGGCAGGGAAGTCGGGCGCCTGGTCGAATTGCTCGGGCGTCAAGTTGGTGAAGACCCGCTCGCCGGCGAGGCGGCAGTTGAGAGCGCGCCACGGCAGCGGCAACAGCACGCTGTCGTCCACGCTGCTGCCCGTCACGCCGCTCGTCTCGCGCCGCGCGACGGCCAGGCACGCGATCCTGCCCGTGCGCTGGTCGATGCAGACGGCGCGCACGCGACCGCAGCGCTGCTTCTGGCCGTCGAACACGTCCGCGGTGACCAGCGCCGAAGCGCGCACGCCATCGGGACGATTCAAGAGGTTGGCCGCCCGTCCGGCTTCCTGGATCCGGGCTTCCTCGGGAGTCTCCGGCGCCTCGTGCCCGCGTGGAATCGGCGATCCGTCTGCAGGCGGCTCCTGCTCTCCCGAGGTGTAGGGCTCGTAGGGCCCGTCGAAATTCCACGTCGGCGTCTCGTCGAAGTAGTGCCAGACGGTGGCGGTCCACGCCGCGTACGCGACGACGTCGGAGGCGTCCGGCCAGGTCTCGGGCATGAACCTCGGTGCGCCGGCGAAGCGCGCCCGGCTGACGCCCACGAGCCCCAGCCCGTCGGGACCGAAGGCGAGCAGCTTGATCGGCACGGCGGTGAGGCGATCCCTGGTGCCGATGCCCTTGTCCGACGCGATGGCCACGAAGAGCACGGCGCCGTCGCGACCGTCGATGCCGAGGTCCACGACGGGCCCGAGGACCTTGCCGTCGCTCGAGTGCACCGTCGCGCCGACGTACTGCGCGCTCGCCACGATGGCCGGCGGCGCCGCGGTCGCCGTGTCGGTGCGGCCCCAGGCACCCGGAGTGCCGGAGGCCGCCGACGGCTGCTCGCCGGGCTGTTCCGCAGTCTGCAAGGCACTCGCGGCAGGGCCGGCGCAAAGCGTCGACAGCAGGACGAGACAAAGGCCTCGCGCGGTCCGGAACTCGTGAAACATGGTTGGCTCCTCGGGGCCCGGGGTCGGGCGGCCCACTACGCGTCGCCGATCGGCGCCGTGGGGTCAAGGTAGGATCCTCGACATGCCGGAGGATTGCGACAAGAGCCGAGTGCTCGTGGAGGCCGCCGCGGCGGGCGATGCGGCGGCCGTGGAGGCCCTCCTGCACCAGCATCTGCCCGGCCTGCGCGCCTACGTGCGCCTGCGCGCCGGGCCGATGCTGCGCGCGCGCGAGTCGGCGAGCGACCTCGTCCAGTCCGTCTGCCGGGACGTGCTCGAGAACATCGACCGCTTCCGCTACCCGGGCGAATCGGCCTTCCGGGCCTGGCTGTACGCGACGGCCATGCGCAAGATCGCGGACCGCGCCGAGCACTGGACGGCTGGAAAGCGCGACGTCCGCCGCGAGGCGATGGCGCTGGACGCGCCACCCGGCGGCAGCGATGGCGACCGGGACGCGCGCCTCGCGGCCGTGTACTGCAGCCTGTCGTCGCCCAGCCGCGTCGCCATGGGACGCGAGCTCATGGACCGCCTCGAGAGCGCCTTCGAGAAACTGCCCGAGGACTACCGCGAGGTCATCGTGCTCTCGCGCATCGTCGGCCTGTCGCGGGCGGAGATCGCGGAGCGCATGGGCCGTACGGAAGCGTCCGTGCGCAATCTGCTCTCGCGCGCGCTGGCCGAGCTGGCCACGCACCTCGATGACGGACAGGCACCCGGGTGACGGAGCGGCGGCCACGCCTCTCCGCAGCAGCTCGGGTCGCAGCTCGGGTCGCAGCTCGCGCCATGCCTGCTCCGGCCCGGGCGCATCGAGGAGGGCGAGGCGGAGAGCTTGGGGCCCGCGCCGTGAGCGTCGCGTGGCGCCCGTCTCTGCCGGGAGTGCGCCCGTGCGCATGATCCGCCACCTCACGGCGGCCGACGCGCGCCGCGTCGCGTGGAAGAACGGCCGTGGCTTCACCGACGAACTGGCGCTGTGGCCGGAGGGCGCAGCCTTCGAGCGCGGCGACTACGACTGGCGCATCGCCCGCGCCGCGGTGGACGAGCCCGGGCCCTTCTCCGCGTTTCCGGGTTTCGATCGCGTGCTCGTCGTGACCTCCGGGGCGGGACTGCGCCTGCAGCACGGCCGCAGCGCGCCGCGCGTGCGCGTGCTGCCGCTGTCGCCGCAGCGTTTCTCCGGCGACTGGTCGACGAGCGCGACGCTCATCGACGGACCGGTGACGGACCTCAACATCCTGGTGCGGCGCGGCCTCGTGCACGCCGTGGTGACGCTGCTGCGGCCGGGAGCCCGCAGCCTGCACGTGCTCGAGCTGCCCGGCCCCGGACACACCTTCGTGCACGTGATCTCCGGTGCGATCGACGCGCGCGTGACGGGCTCGGGCGGAAGCCTGCTCCTGGCCGCGGGCGAGAGCCTCTGGGTCGGCGGCGCGCCGGCGGCTCGCGACGGGGAGGCGCCGGTGCACGACGAGCCGACGGTGCCGCAGCTCGAACTCGGCGGGAGCCGCGCCTCCGGCGTCGCGCTGCTCGTGCGCCTGCTCGCCGACGACAGCTCCGGCTAGCGCTGCGCGCAGCATGCCGACTGCACGATGTCGCTTGCGGACTCCTTCGCGCGCAGGGTCAGGCGCGCGCTGCGGCTGCAGGTGTGTGCTGCGGGCGCAGGTGCGTGCCGAGGCTCCGCATGAGAGCATGCAAGGATGCGGTTCGGGCGCGCCGTGTCCGGTGGCTGCAGGCTGCATTCTCCCTGGAGCACAGGCATGTCCGCATCCGCCTTCCGCCGCACGGCGCTCGCGCTGGCATGCCTCGAAATCTGCGCGCCTGCCCAATCGGACGCGACGGCTGCCGCAGCCGCTCGCGATCCAGCGGCATCCGGCAGCGGCACGCCGGCGTCCGCATCGGGTGACCTCACCGCCGGCTTCGCGGTGCCGGCGGGCTGCGAGGTCTCGCTCTGGGCCGAGTCGCCGCTCTTCTACAACCCGACGGCGATCGACATCGATCCGCAGGGCCGCGTGTGGGTGACCGAAGCCGTCAACTATCGGCAGTGGGACGGGCGCAATCCGGGGCTGCACCACGACGCGGGAGATCGCGTCATGGTGCTGGAGGACAAGGACGGCGACGGCGTCGCGGAGTCCAGTTCCGTGTTTGCCCAGGACGCCGACCTCGTCTCGCCGCTCGGCATCTGCTGGCTGCCCGACAAGGTGCTCGTGTCGTGCTCGCCGACGGTGTGGGCCTACTACGACGACGACGGCGACCTGCACGCGGACCGCAAGGAGGTGTTCCTCACCGGTTTCGGCGGCCCGAACCACGATCATGGCGCGCACAGTTTCACGCAGGGGCCGGACGGTCGCCTCTACATGGCGCTGGGCAACGCAGGCCCGCACATCGTCACGGACCGCTCCGGCTGGACGCTGCGCAGCGGCAGCGCGTACGACGGCGGCGGCGAGCGTCTCGCGGGCAATCGCCCCGGCCTCGTGAGCGATGACGGCCGCGCCTACGTCGGCGGCCTCATCCTGCGCTGCAACACGGACGGCACAGGACTCACCGTGCTCGCGCACAACTTCCGCAATCCGTACGAGGTCGCGGTCGATTCCTTTGGTGACCTGTGGACCTTCGACAACGACGACGACGGCAACCAGGGCTGCCGCGTCACGAACGTGATCGAAGGTGGCAACTACGGCTACATGTCCGCCGACGGCAGCCGCTTCTGGCAAGCCGACCGGCGCCCCGGCCAGAACACGCAACGCGCGCACTGGCATCAGGACGACCCCGGCGTCGCGCCCACCACGCTCATCACCGGCAGCGGCGGCCCGACGGGCGTGTGCGTGTACGAAGGTGACGCGCTGCCGGAGCCGCTGCGCGGCGCGCTGTTCTGCGCGGACGCGGGACGCAACTGCGTGTTCGCGCTCAAGCAGGCGCCGGATCGCAGCCAAGGCGTGTTCCTCTGGCCCGTCGACGCCGCACCGCCCGTCAACGGCCTGACACCCTACGGCAGGCAGTTGACGGGATTGCTGGTCAGCAGACCGTCGCACGAAGGCGACGAGACTTGGCGGCTCTTCCGCCCGAGCGATGTGTGCGTGGCGCCGGATGGCTCGGTGCTCGTCGCGGACTGGTTCGATCCGGGCGTGGGCGGCCACATGGCGGGAGATCGCGAGGCCTACGGCCGGCTGCTGCGCGTCTCGGCCACGGGCAGCGGAAAGACGCTCGGCGCGCAGGCCTCGCCACCGGCAGATCTCGCGCAGGCACTCGACGCGCTGGGCAGTCCCTCGATGTCCGTCCGTGCGCAGGGCTGGGCCGCTCTCGCCGACGTGGACGCGGACGGGCTGGACGCCATCGATGCGCGGTGCGCTGCGGAAGCGCCCGACTCCGCCCTCGGTGCGCGGCTCATCTGGGCGCGTGCGGCCGCCGACCACTCGCCGCGCGTGCCGCCGCGTCCGGCCGGCGCGGACCGGGATTGGCACGCGGCCAGTGCGTGGGCGCGGGCGGCGCTCACCAGGGGCGCGGACATCGAAGACCTGGTGCCCGAAGACCTCTTCGCGGGTTTCCCGGAGTTGGATCCGGTGCTGGCGAGTGCGCTGCGGGGCGCGCCGTTCGCCGCGCACGCCGGGCTCTTCCGGGCGTTCCAGTTGGGCCACTTCGGCTGGCTCGCATGGGAAGGCAAGGGGGATGAGTTCGTGGCGGACTGGCGCAGCCAGGCCGGGGAGGAACTCGACGAACCGCTGCAGTGGTCGGGCATGCGCGCCCGGCTGGCCTGCCAACTCCACACGGAGTCTCTCGTGCCGGCCTTCGCCACGCGCGCTGGCTCGGAGCGACTCGATCGCGCGGCACGCGAGGAGTCGCTGACTGCGCTGGCCTTCTGCCGCTCGCGCGAAGCCGCGGAGGGCATGCTCACGCTGGCGCTCGCCGGGCCGGCGGACACGCGCGAAGTTGCGGCGTTCTGGGTGCGGCACAACGACGCCGCCGACTGGCGCGCCTACGATCTCGCGCGGCACCTGCAGACTGCGGAGGCGTGGACCGACGCGCAGATCGTCTGGCGCAGCGGCCCCGTCACGGGCGGCAGCCTGCCGGTGGACGTGGACATCTCCGGCTCGCGCCGCGTCGCCCTCGTCGCCACGCCCGCCGACAACGGCAATGGCGCCGACTGGGCCGATTGGCTCGCACCGCGCTTCACCGGCGTGACGAGCGCGCCCGCCTCACCACACGACATCCGCCTCGCGGTGGCCGGCGCGCCGGCGCCGCTGTCGGCGAGCGCGGGGTGGGGCAGCGTGCATGTCGGCGCGAACTGCGACGGCGGGCCGCTCGCGGTGGACGGCGTCGCGTACAGCGAGGGCTTCGGCACGCACGCGCCCAGCGAGATCAGCTTCGCGGTGCCGGAAGGCGCGGCGCGACTGTCCGTGACGGCGGCGCTCGACGACGGCGGCACGCAGCAGCCGGGCGCACCGACCAAGGTGGAGTTCATCGTCTACGCGGATCGCGCCGCGGTGGCGGAAGCGGCGGCGGCCGCGGAGGTCGCGCAACGAGCCGCGCTGCTCGAGACGCTGCGCACGCCGGGCGCGGATCTCGGGGCGCGCATCACGGCCGCCGAGAAGCTCGCCGCCGATCCGCAGGGCGGCGCGCAGCTGCTCGCGGAGGCGGCGGCGGGGCGGCTCGACGCGCTCGCGCCCGACGAGGCGCGCGCCGAGCTGCTCGACGCGATTGCGGCCGCGATCTTCACCAACCCGGATCTCGGCGTGCGTGCGCTGGCCAGCGAGCACTTCACGCGGCCCGACCTGCCGGCTCTGCCGCCGATGTCGGAGCTGGTGGCGCTGCCGGGCGACCGCCGCGCCGGCGCGGCGCTGTTCTTCGGCGAGGCACGCTGCAGCAGTTGCCACGCGATGTCCGGCCGCGGCGGTGACGTGGGCCCTGAGCTCACCGCGATCCGCACCAAGCTCGGCCGCGCCGAGCTGCTTGACGCGATCCTCAATCCGAGCGCGGCGATCGGCGCCGGCTTCGAGAGCGTGACGCTCACCCTGCGCGACGGCCGCATGCTCGCCGGCCTGCTCCAGGCCGACGGCGCGACCGTGCTGTTGAAGGACGGCACCGGCGCGCGCCACGCGTTCGACGCCGCGGACATCGTCGAGCGCCGCGCGAGCAAGCTGTCGCTCATGCCACAGGACATCGCGCGCGGGCTCTCGCCGCAGCAGCTCGCCGACCTGTGCGCCTTCCTCGCGCACGATCCCGATGCGCCGCCGCGCTTCGGCCCGCCCGTCACGCTGTGGAACGGCGCGAATCTCGCCGGCTGGGACGCGGTGCCGAACACCTCCGCGTGGTCCGTGCGCACCGTGGATGGCGCCGCGGTGCTCCACGACGAAGGCCAACCCGTCGGCTACATCCGCACGCAGCGTGCGTTCACCAGTTTCGAACTGACCGTCGAGTGGCGCTTCCCCGATCCTGCGAGGCCCGGCAACAGCGGCGCCCTGCTGCGCGTGCAGTCGCCCGACGAGGTCTGGCCGCGCAGCATCGAGTGCCAGCTCAACAGCGGCGACGCGGGCGACATCTGGAACATCGGCGACTTCCCGATGGTTGCCGACGCGGCGCGCACGAGCGGCCGGCGCACCGTGAAACTGCTGCCGTCCAGCGAGCGCCCGCTCGGCGAGTGGAACACCTACCGCATCACGCTGCGCGACGGCGACCTCGCCCTGGAGGTCAACGGGCAGGTGCAGAACCGTGCGCACTGGTGCGCCGAGCTGCCTGGCGGCATTGCCCTGCAGAGCGAGGGCGCGCCCATCGAGTTCCGGCGGGTGGAGCTGCGCGAGATCATCGAGTAGGCGGCCCGTCCGTCGGTCGCACCCGGCTGTTCCGACGGCGCCGCGCGACAGGCTCGGGGCTTCCGGCGCCTGAATCCGTTGCCGCTTCACATGGACGGGCAGCAACATGTCCCGCGCTGACCGGTTGAGTCGCCCACCTTGAATTCAGAGGCTTTCTGGCGCCTGATGCCTTCGAGGCGGCTACTCTGCATGGCGCGGGATCGCGGTGCGCCCTGAGCGGCCAGTGGTTTGATTCCGGCCCGTCGTGAGGTGATTGAACATGCGCACTCCACACTTTTGGGTTGTCTGGTTTGGGGTTTTCGGCGCGGCTTCCGCGCAGAACTACCCGGTCCTGTTCAGTGAACCGGCATCGCCGATTTCCATGGACGGCATGGAGACGCGCAGCCTGGTCCCGGGCGACTTCGACAACGACGGCGACATGGATCTGTTCGCCGCGAACTTCGGGCAGATCAGCGTGGCGTATCGCAACGACGGCTTCGGCAACTTCACGATCATTCCGCCCTCCAACCTGACCTCGACGCCGCAGTATTCCTACGACGCCGCGTGGGGCGACATGGACGGCGACGGTGATCTGGACCTCGCCGTCGCCAACGGCAGCCTCATGCCGCCGCCGAACGGGCCCGGCACGCCGAACGAGGTCTTCAGGAATGCCGGCTCGACGTCGGGCGGCAGCCCCGGGCGCTTCCAGAAGATCACCACCGGGCCGATCCCAAGCGCGATGGGCGAGACCTACGCCGTCGCGTGGATCGACACCGAGGGCGACGGCGACCTCGACCTGATCTTCGTGAACCGGCTGCAGACCAACACGATGTATCTCAACGATGGCACCGGCAACTTCACGGAGGTGACCACGGGGCCCTTCGTGACGGACCCGGGCACGTCGCGCGACGTCGCGGTCGGCGACCTCGACAACGACGGCGACACCGACATCGTCGTCGCGAACAGCGAGAACGAGCAGAACTTCATCTACATCAATCAGGGCGGAACGCAGGGCGGCACGGAAGGCACCTTCCTGCGGCTCACCAACGACCCTGCGGCGGATGCCGTGGGCGAGACCTACGGCGTGTCGCTGGCCGACTACGACAAGGACGGCGACCTCGACCTCTTCGTTTCGCGCCGCTTCTTCCAGGGAAACATCCTGTACCGCAACGACGGCACGGCCCACTTCCAGCCTATGCTCGCGCTTGCGCCGTCGCAGGGAGCCAGCGACTGCTATCGCTCGGCGTGGGGCGATCTCGATCGCGACGGGGACCTCGACCTGCTCGTGGCCAATCGCGTCGCCAACAACTTCTTCTACATCAACAACGGCGACGGCACCTTCACCAACATCGACTACGGCGACATCCCCAATGCGGGCGGCAACTCGCGCGACGTGGCGGTGGCCGATCTCGACAAGGACTCCTTTCCCGAGGTCCTCTTCGCCAACACGCTCGGCGGCGACGACTTCATCTACCGCAATCGCGGCCGCACCTGGAAGGACATGGGCCTCGCCTACTACCCGACCAGCGCGACGCCGCGCCTCAAGGGCAGCGGCACGCTGGCGCCCGCGACCCTGACCACGTACGACGTGCTGACGGGGCCGGCCACCACGTCGGGCTTCCTCGTCGCGGGACTCAACACGATCTTCGCGCCGTTCAAGGGCGGCACGATGGTGCCGTCGCCCGACATCGTGGTCACGGGCTACCAGACCTCCGGCACGGGCACGCTGGAGTTCTCGCTCAACTTCCCCAGCGGCGTGCCGTCGGGCCTCAACATCTTTCACCAGATGTGGTTCATGGTGCCCGCGTCGCCCACGGGCTTCATCAGCTCCAACGGACTGTCGGCGCTGACGCCCTGACGCGCTGACTCGCTCACACGCTGGCGCGCTGGCGCGGCCTGCCCGGGAGCGCGCCGGCCGGTCTGCACGGTCACTGCGTCGCGTCGCGCCGCGCCCGTATGCTGCCGGCATGCTGCACCGCGTGCTCGAGACCCTGCTGCTGCCGCCGGCATCGGCGCTGTGTCTGTGGCTGATCGGCACGCTGCTGCGCCGACGTTCGGCGCGTGTCTCGTGGCCGCGACTCGGGCGCGCGCTGCAGGTCGGTGCGCTGCTGCTGCTGTGGTGCGCCTCCACGCCCTTCGTCGGCAAGGCGCTGCTGCACACGCTGCAGACGTCGCCGGCGCTGCCCGCCGACGGCGCGTTGCCGGACGCGCAGGCCATCGTCGTGCTGAGCGCCGAGGCCGACCGCACCGGCGGCGAGTACGGCGGCGCCACCGTCGGCCCGATGACGCTGCAGCGCGTGCGCTACGCGGCTTCGCTGCAGCGACGCACCGGCCTGCCGCTGCTGGTGAGCGGCGGCGTGCCCGGCACCGATCTTCCGCCTCTTGCCGGCATGATGGCCGACCTGTGCCGCAACGAGCTCGGCGTGCCGGTGCGCTGGGTCGAGGACCGCTCCACGGACACGTGGGAGAACGCGGAGTTCTCGGCGCGGATGCTGCGCGCGGACGGGGTGCAGCGCATCCTGCTGGTCAGCAGCGCCTGGCACCTGCCGCGCGCCGTGGAGAGTTTCGTGGCGCAGGGCCTGGACGTGGTGCCGGCGCCCACGGGCTTCCGGCCGCCGCCCTTCGATGGCTGGGCCAGCCTGCTGCCGCACTGGTCCGGCCTGCGCGACACGAGCCTGGCCACGCACGAATGGGTCGGCAGGTTCGCGTACCGCCTGCTGCACTGAGCCCGCGTCCGCGGCGCGCGCAGGAACTCAGGGCAGGGCCGGAACTCCGGCTGCTGCGGCAGCGCGCGCTTCCGCGAACTCCGGCAGGGCGCGCAACTCGACGAAATCGTTCGCGTGATCGAGATCGGCGGTGTCCGTCCAGCCTGCGGCGATGGCCATGCGCAGGGCGGCCATGCTGCGTGCGAGCCGGTCAGGCGCTGCCTCCGGCGAGCCGGCCGCCGCCGCGCGTGCGAGCAGGCCGGCCGCGACCCGCAGCGCCTTGGCATCGTCCGGCAGCCGTCGCACGATCTCGTCCGCCGCGTCGACGCAGCCCTCGGCGTCGTTCAGCTGCAGGCTGGTCAGCGCCAGATACCAGGCCGAGTTGAACAGCGCGGAGCGCGAGGCCGGGTCATCGGGAAGGCTTTCGATCGCGGGGATCGCGCGTGCGACCGCTTCCTCGAAGAGAATGCGTGCGGCATCGGCGTCCCCGTCGTCCCGCGTGATGGAGCCGAGGTTCACCAGGCTGCCGGCAAGGTTGCTCGCAAGTCCCGGGACCTCGGGACAGTCCGCCACGAGGAGTCGGAGGGCGTCGATGGCGTGCTGCAGCGCGGCTCGCGCTTCTTCCCTGCGATCCGGTTCGTCCAGCAGCAGGGTGCCCAGGTTGTTCCAGGCGCTGGCCTGCATGCGGCGCAGCACCACGTGTTGCGGCGAGTGCTCGAGCGAGAGGTCGAGGATGGCGATCGCGTCGAGCAGGCGCGCCTCGTTCGCGCCCGCAGCGTCGTCTCGCAGGCGGATCATGCGCACGTTGGCAGCGCCGAGCGCCTGCTGCGGGTCGGTGGCCAGTTGCTCGAGATGCGGCGCGGAGAGCTCGATGCCGCGGTCGATCACCTCGGCGGCCTCGTCCTCGTGGCCCGACTGCTTGAGGTGCACGGCCAGGTTTCCGAGCGACGTGACCAGGCTCGCGAGGCCCTGAAGCTCCTGCTCGGGCGTGCCGGCATGGTGCCGGACCGACTCGTTCCAGCTCACCGATTCCCGGTCCGCGTCGACCGCCGCGTCGGCGTTGCCGAGGGAGGACTGCAGGGCCGACCGCTGCCCGAGCGACTCGTCCACGTCGCGCAGCGCGCCCCAGTCGTCCGGGAAGAGGAGGACGCGTTCGCGCCGTACGCGCAGGCCCTCCGCACTGGCCGTGACGGCTTCGTCCAGCCGGCCCAGCTCATGCAGCGTGAAGGCGCGGCCGGCCTCCGCGTTGCCGAGGAGATCCAGCAGCTCACCGTCGTCCGGCGAGAGGACGAGGAGTTCGCGCGCAAGAGCCGCCTGACGCTCGTAGACCTGGCACACCTCCGTGTTGCGCCCGAGTTCCATGAGCAGGTAGCCGCAGCGATCGTTGGCTCGCGCGACGAGGCGCTTCATGGCCGGGTCGTCGGCGCGCTCGGCGAGGAAGTCCTCGTAGAAGGACAGCGCGCTCTCGAGCAGCCGGCGGCGGACGGGCTCCAGGTGGGGCACGGCCAGCAGGTCTTCCTCCGCGACCTGCGTGAGCAGCACGTCCACGGCCTGCTGGGCGCGCGAGAAGTTGGCCTCGGCGCGCGTGCGCTGAGCGTCGGCCTCGTCGTAGGCCGCGGTGATCTGCAGCCGGGCCTGATGCTGCTGCCACGCGTAGGCCAGCGGCCCGCCGACGAACAGCAGCAGGCCGGCGACGAGGCCCAGGCTCGCCGTCGGATGCCGCTGCGCCCAGCGGCGCAGCTTCAGCGCCGCGCCGGGACGCCGCGCGAGCACCGGCCGCAGCTGCAGCGCGTTGTCGAGATCGTCGGCAAAGGCGAGGGCGCCGGCGTAGCGCCGCTCGCGCTCGCGGTCCATCGCGCGCTGGCATACGGTTTCCGCGTCGCGCGGCACGGCGGAGTTGAGGTCGCGCAGCGGGATCAACCGGCCGTCGAGGATGCGCTGGCGCGTGGTCTCCGCGTCGCCGCCCGTGAAGGGTGAACGCACCGACGTCTACTCGTAGAGCGTGGCGCCCAGCGAGTAGACGTCGGTGCGGCCGTCCAGCGTGGCGTGCTCGCCGCGCACCTGCTCGGGGGACATCCAGGCCAGCGAACCCAGCTGCGCGCCGGTGCCGGTGAGCCGCTCGCTGCCCTCCGCGGTGGCCAGGCCGAAGTCCAGCAGCAGCACGCGGCCATCGGGCGTGAGCATGATGTTGCTGGGCTTGATGTCGCGGTGCAGCACGCCGCACTCGTGCGCGTGCTGCAGGGCCAGCGCCACGGCGCGCGCGATGCGCAGGCAGGCGGAGCTCCAGGATCCGGCGAAGAGCAGTTCGCCGGCTCCGCTGTGCCGGCTTTCGCCGCGCGAGGCCTTGCGCGGCGCCTCGCGCGCGGCGACGAGCTGCTCGACCGCTCGCCGGAGGTCCGCTCCCGAGAGCTGCGACGGATCGCGGCCCGCGAGCGAGGCCAGCACTTCCTCGAGCGAGGCGCCGCGCACGCGCTCCATCGCGTAGTACGGGATGCCGTTGTCCTCGCCGCCCGCGAAGACGGGCACGATGCCGGGGTGCGCGAGCCGCGCCACGGCCTCGACTTCGCGCGCGAAGCGCTCCCGCGCGCCGGGGAAATACAGCAGGTCGGGGCGCACGAGCTTCAGCGCGACCTGGCGTCCGAGTCCTTCCTGCTCCGCGAGGAAGACCACGCCCATGCCGCCGCCGCCGAGGCGTGAGAGGATGCGGAAGCCGCCGATGCGTTCGGGCAGCGGCGCATCCGTCGACGGCGCGCCGACGAAGCCGATCGCGCGCAGCTGCTGGACGCGTGCACGCAGCGCCGCAGCCCGGGCGGGGTGCTCGCGACACAGTGCCTCGAGTGCGTCCGGGCCGTCCCGCTCGAGATGCTCGAGCGCCTTCGCCACCAGGTCGGCGAGCGAGGACTGGCCCTGCGGCCCGGCGCCCGTCGCGGGCTCGTTGCCTCCCAGGTGCATGCCGTGGTCCGTGGGGTGGTCGGTGATCGCGAGCCGCCCGTGGATGCTGTGCGCCAGGCGTCGCCGGTCCGTGCGGGGCGCAGTCTAGCGGATCGCTCCGGCCGGCCGTCGCGCACGAGCCGGCCGTCGCGCACGAGCCGGCTACGGCGTGCGAGCCGGCCACGGCGTGCGAGCCGGCCACGGCGTGCGAGCCGGCCGCCGTGCGCCGCCCCTCAGGCCACGGGTGGGACGGGGCTCTCCTGAAGCAGCTCGTCCTCCACCTCGGGGAGCCGCATGCGCAGGAGCAGCCCGGGGATGAGCGAGTTCAGGATCGCGTAGATGACCAGGCCTCCGTAGAGATGCGAGCCGATCGAGAAGCGCTCGCGGAGGATCCCGGCGATGACCAGCGTGAACACCAGCGTGGGCAGCATCGGCGCGCCGACGAGCAGGCTTTCGCGCAGCCCCTCGCCGAAGACGAGCCGGTGGTGCAGCCAGTTCGGGACGAGGCGCATCGAGATGCCGACGACGCAGAACAGCAGGCCGATGCCCAGTGCGGCAAGGCTGAAGTCGCCCGCGCGGAGCTCCATGCCGGCATTGAAGAAGTAGAAGGGCACGAAAAGCGAGGCGAAGGCCTCGACGGAGGACAGCATCTTTTCCGAGGCCAGCGTCGGGATGCCCTTGCGCAGCCGCTGGGCGGACATGCCGACGATGAACGCGCCGACGAGGTAGTACACGCCGAGCTCGTGCGTGATGACGCCGCACGCCACGGCCACCATGAGCAGGAAGGCGAATTCGGACTTGGGCGCGTGCGGCATCACCACGACGGCGAACACGCGGAACACGACCGGGACGAAGACGAGCATCGCGACGAGGATGATCGAGGAGAAGCCCAGCATCCGGGCCGAGCTCGACTGCAGCGTCACGAAGAGCACGCCGAGCGCCACGAGTTCCGTGGCGATCGCCTTGGACTTGATCCAGAAGCGGACCTTCTCGGGCAGGCCGAAGCTGTCGATGGTGTCGAGGATGAAGCCCGTGGACGGGGTGAGCAGGGCCAGCGCGATGAGCGTGGCCTGCTGGTTCGGAAGCTGGAACTGCCACACGAGTCCGATCGCCAGGAGCGCCAGGCTGGCCACCTGGATGCCCACGTGCTGGAGCAGCACGGCCGCGTGCTCGCGCAGCTCGCGGAGTTCGACGTCCAGCCCTGCGAAGAGGAAGAGCGAGACGATGCCCAGCGTGGCCAGCAGCTTGACCGTCTGATCCTCGAGGAAGTACCCGAGCTGCAGCGAGCAGAGCGCACCCAGGGCGAAGCTCGTGATCGCCGTCGGGATCCGGAAGCGCTGCAGGACCCGCGGCACCACGAAGAGCGCGAAGAGCAGGCCCAGGTAGGAGTAGTGCTGAAGCGCCCCGTCCATGCCTACGGTGACGGCTTGCGCGGCCGCGCGGGCGGGACGAACGGCACGTGATAGCGGGGCTCGCCCGCCGCGCGATCGGCCGGCGTCGCGACGCTCTCGTTGAGCCATTCGATGCACGCGGCGTGGCCGAGGCTCTCCGGGTCATGGCGCAGGTAGCCGGGGATCGGACCGAGCACGCGGAAGCCGCGCCGGAGCTGGAAGCTGAGCGTCGGATCGTAGAGCTGCCCGCGCGCGACCTGCTCGAGATAGTCCTCGACCGACAGCCGGTTCGCGTGACGGTGGTAGCCGCGCAAGCGCGCTCCGGCGCGGATGCGCAGCAGCCCGAGGTGCTCCGCCAGTTTCTGCCGCGCGGCGTAGAGCCGGCTGCCGATGCCGCCACCCTGGATCGAGGGATCCACCATGACCTCGGCCGCGTAGAGCGTGCGCCCGTGCGCCGCATCGTGATTCGTGAAGAGGCCGTGGTCGGTGAAGTGGCGCCACGACGTGTCCATCTCGTAGTCGTCCCAGAGCACGATCAGGCTTGCGGCCATGCCCACGATGCTCCCGTCGCGCACGGCCACGAACTGCCCCTCGGGGAAGATGCGCACGTGGCTCGCGAGCTGATCCTCCGTCCACGACGGACTGTCCGGGTAGACACGGCGGCACATCGCGATGATCTGCGCGAAGTCCTCCGGCCGCGTGTTGCGCACCTGCATGGTCACAGCGAGATGGTCTCCAGGCGGCTGGCCACTTCGGCGCTGGACTGGCAGTCGCGCAGCGGCAGCACGGTGCCGCTGGAGCGCCCCTCGCGGATGAGCGCCAGATTCAGATCGCCGATGACCATGCTCTCCTGATTGGGAACGCCCTCGGCCAGGATGCCGTCGCGCGAGAAGGAGAAGTCCGACGGGGTCATGATGGCCGCCTGTCCCCAGTTGAGCGAGACGGCGGGCACCATCGGCAGCGAGCCCACCGTCGACGACTGCACCACGAAGAGCTGGTTCTCGATGGCGCGGGCCTGGGAGCAGTAGCGCACGCGCAGGTAGCCCTGGCGCTCGTCGGTGCAGCTCGGCACGAGCAGGACCTCGGCCCCGGCGCGCGCGGCGGCGCGGGCCAGCTCGGGGAACTCGACGTCGTAGCAGATGGTGATGGCCAGACGCCCGAGCTCGGTGTCGAAGACCCGCATGCGCGTGCCCGGCGACACGAACCACTCTTCGGCCTCGAAACGGGTCATGTGCAGTTTGCGCTGGTAGCCGATGCTGCCGGACGGTGCGACGAGCATGCACTCGTTGTGCACCTCGTCCGAGCCCTGGTCGATGACCGGAACGGTTCCCGCCGCGATGTACAGGCCGTGCTCGCTCGCGAGGCGCTTGAACAGCGCGTGGATGCGCGGCGCTTGAGCCGCCAGGTCCCGCACCTGCTCGGCGATGGGGCGGCGCACGTTGCCCAGCGTGAGCAGCTGCACGCAGAACCACTCCGGGAAGAGCAGGAGCTTGCAGCGATAGTCCGCGGCGGTGTCCACCAGCGACTCGACCTGGTCCTGGAACTGCTCGAAGGTCTGCACGGGCCGGATGAAGTACTGCAGCGAGGCGATGCGAAAGCGGTCCAAGGGTGGTCTCCGGCTGCAGGATGGGGGACGATGCGGCTGGCCACCCTAGCGACCTGTGCGCACGAACGACAGGCGGCGAGTCCGGGTTGCAGGCCGGGTGCCGGAGAGCGCATGGATCTCACAGCCACGCCGCGCGGCCGACGCGTGCTCTTCACGCTGCTCTATCTCGCGGAGGGCGCTCCCATCGGCTTCCTCTGGTGGGCGCTGCCGACGATGTTGCGGCAGGCCGGGCAGGAGATGGGCGCCATCACGGCGCTCACCGCACTCATCGCGCTGCCGTGGACGCTGAAGCTGCTGGGAGGGCCGCTCGTGGATCTGGCGCGCGGCCACGGCTGGCCGCTGAGGCGCATGCTCGTCGTCGCGCAGCTCGCGATGGCGGCGACGCTGCTGCCGCTGGCCAGGCCCGGCGCACTCGATGACCTCCACGCGCTGTCCACGCTGCTGCTGCTGCACGCCGTCGCCGCCGCGATGCAGGACGTCATCGTGGATGCGCTGTGTCTCTCGGTCACGCCGCCGGAAGAGCGGGGCCGCGTCAACGGCTGGATGCAGGCCGGCATGCTGGTGGGGCGCGGGGCCTTCGGCGGCGGAGCGCTGCTGATGGCCGCGAGCTGGGGGCCTGCCGCGCCGCCGCAGTGCCTCATCGGCGTGGTGCTGGCGGTGCTGGCCGTCGTCTTCGTCGCCGTGCCGGCGGCCGCCGGCGCAGCGAGAGTGGTGCACCCCTTCACGGAGTTGCGCGCGGCGCTCGGCGCGGTGCTGCGCATGGCGATCACCTGGCGCGCGCTGGCCTTCGCGCTCGTGGCAGCAGCCGGCTTCGAGGCGGCCGGCGCCGTGGCGGGCCCGTACCTGGTGGACCGCGGCCTCGACAGCAGCTTCATCGCGCGTGCCTTCGAGCTTCCCAAAGTCGTCGCGATGGCGGCGGGCGCGCTGCTCGGCGGGCGGCTGTGCGACCGCTGGGGCCCGAGCCGCAGCACGTTCATCTTCCAGGCAGCCACCGCCGCGTGCGTGCTGGCCGTGGCGGGCCTGGATGTCGCGGGCCTCGGCGGCGGCACCGCGACGCTGGCCGCGCTGCTGGCGCTCTACCTGAGCATCGGGCTGTTCACGGCGGCGTCGTACACGCTGCTCATGGACCTCACCTCGCCGCGTCTCGTCGCCACGCAGTTCAGCGCCTACATGGGCGCGACCAACGGCTGCGAGGCGTGGTCCACGCTGGCGGTGGGCCGCCTGCTGCCGGCCTGGGGCTACTCCGGTGCGCTCGCGGCGCTGGCGACCGTCTCGCTGCTGGCGCTCCCGCTCGTCCCGCGCCATGTCGCGGAGCGTCCTCCGGCCGCGTGAGGCGCATGAGGCGCGCATCGCGCATGAGGCGCGCATCGCGCGCGATGCGCAAGTCGTGCGCGATGCGCGTCGATCGAGTCACTCGCGTCTCCCCGCACCGCAGGCGCTCCTCGTGTTCGGGTGCGCGCAGAGCCCGCGGGTCGAGGCGCCTGTCGTGCTGCGGGCAGGCGATCACGATGAGCACCACGCGTTCAGGCCTCGCCGTCGATGAAGAGACGGCGCTGCAGGTCGAGCGTGCGCACGTCGACGCAGCGCCGCTGGCCGGAGCTCTCGGCGACCAGGGCGAGCGTCGAGCGGCCGGTGAGTTCGCGCGGGAGCACGGCGTGGTGGTGCCACTCCGAGAAGGCGCGTCGCATCGGATCCGGCGGGCCGCGCTCCTCGCGTCGCGACGCGTGCAGCGACACGGGCACGGCGGCGTGCTCGCCGAAGTGCAGGCTCGCGCGCTCGACCGGCTGATCGGGATCGCGGCACGCCACCCAGCCGTGCAGCCAGAGCTCGCCGGTCGCGCTGGACTGCACGCCATCGATCGCGCCGTCGAGCACGGGCGCGGGGCGCCACGGCCTGGCCTCCCGCAGCGGGCGCGGCGCCAGCACGAACACGTCCTGCAGCATCCACAACTCCCGCTCGAGCCAGCGCACGTCGGCGAAGCCGGCCTCGTGCGCCATCCGCACCAGTTCCGCGGGGGCGATGAAGGTCGTGCCGTACTCGTGGCCGGCCAGGTTCAGCGACTCGCTCTCGGGATGAAAGGCGTAGCCCCGGCCGTCGTCGGCGGGGGCCTGCGGCATCCACGGGCCATGCGTGGAGAGCACCACCACGCCGTCTTGCGTCAGCGAGCGGCGCAGGTGTCGCAACCAGCTCTCGCAGCGTGGACGCGGCAGGTGGCTGAAGAGCGAGGCGACGAAGATCGCGTCGAAGGCGCGCGGCCACGTCAGGGCCGCGGGGTCCGTGCCCGACGGCAGGCTTTCCACGCCGAAGCTGCGCGCGACGTGTTCGGCCGCGGCGGGAACGATCTCGCACGTGGCGAGCCGCTCCCGCTCGATGCGCTGGAGCAGGTGCCGCGTCACGCGGCCGTAGCCGCTGGCAAGTTCGAGCAGTCGGTTCGGTGCGTGCAGCCCGCGCCCGAACGCCGGCAGCGCGTGCTCGAGCACGAGCGCGGCCTCCTGCCCGCTGCGCAGGTAAGTGAGTTGTTCGCGGCCGGGTCGCACGGCGGCCGGCTCGGCGACGCCCTGCAGCATCTCGTCGCGCGGATGGATATCGAGCGACAGGCCCGGTGCAAGCCCTTCCAGCTGGCGCCACGCGAGCAGCCGGTGTGCGGCGTCGGGAGCAGGCATGCCTTCCACGATATCGCGATTGCCCTTCAGGCAGACCACCGCATCCGCGCCATCCACCATGCCGATCACCGGCGTGAGGCGACTGCTTGCCTGAGCGTGCGCGAGCCAGGCGCCGGCCCTTGCTCAGGACCGGGCGGCCTGTGCGGCCGGGTGTGACAGCGGGTGCGAGTGGTCGGCGCCTGAAGACATGCGAGAACTCCCGACGTGGTCCCCCGCGTCGGCAGGTCGCGCAGGCTCGCGGCGGCGTCCATCGCTGGCCTACAATCCCGCGCTCTGCCAATCGACGCCTTTCCGGAGCGCCCGATGTCCCAGCGTGTTGACGACCTGCGCCTGCGCAACGAGGCCGCCCTGCTCGGCGGCGGCAAGGCGCGCATCGACGCCCAGCACGGGAAGGGCAAGCTCTCGGCGCGCGAGCGGCTGGACCTGCTGCTCGACGAGGGCAGCTTCCAGGAAGAAGGGCGCTTCATCGAGACGCGCAACACCGACTTCGGCGTGAAGAGCGTGCCGGGCGACGGCGTGGTCACGGGCTTCGGCGCGATCGACGGCCGGCCCGTCGCGGTGTTCAGCCAGGACTTCACCGTGTACGGCGGCAGCCTCGGCGAGGCTTTCGCCGCCAAGATCTGCACGCTCATGGACAAGGCGCTGAAGGTGGGCGTGCCGGTCATCGGGCTCAACGACAGCGGCGGCGCGCGCATCCAGGAAGGCGTCGTGTCGCTGGGCGGCTACGCGGACATCTTCCTGCGCAACACGCTGGCGAGCGGCGTCGTGCCGCAGCTCTCGGCCATCATGGGTCCGTGCGCGGGCGGTGCCGTCTACAGCCCGGCGATCACGGACCTCATCGTGATGGTCGAGAACACCAGCTACATGTTCGTGACCGGCCCGAACGTGGTGAAGACGGTCACGCACGAGGAGGTCTCCAGCGAGGACCTCGGCGGCGCGCGCGTGCACGGCTCGCGCAGCGGCGTCTCGCACTTCCGCGCGGGCAACGATGCCGAGGCGCTTTCGCTGCTGCGCCGGCTCTTCGGCTTCCTGCCGCTCAACAACCGCGAGGACCCGCCGCGCCTCGCCTGCGACGACGACCCGGCGCGCGCCGACGTCGCGCTGGACACGCTGGTCCCCGAGAGCGCCACCAAGCCCTACGACATCCGCGACGTCATCACGCGCGTCGTCGACGTGCCGGCCGGCTCGCGCGGCGCGAAGGGCGGCGAAGGCCGCGGCTCGGGCGACTTCCTCGAGGTGCACGCGGACTTCGCGGCGAACATCGTCGTCGGCTTCGCGCGCCTCGACGGGCGGCCGGTGGGCATCGTCGGCAACCAGCCGGCCGTGCTCGCGGGCGTGCTCGACATCGACTCATCCGACAAGGCCGGGCGCTTCGTGCGCTTCTGCGACGCCTTCAACCTGCCGATCATCACCTTCGAGGACGTGCCCGGCTTCCTGCCCGGCACCGCACAGGAGCACGGCGGCATCATCCGCCACGGCGCCAAGCTGCTCTACGCCTACTGCGAGGCGACGGTGCCCAAGCTCACCGTCATCTGCCGCAAGGCCTACGGCGGCGCCTACGACGTGATGTCCAGCAAGCACATCCGCGGCGACCTGAACCTCGCCTGGCCGACGGCCGAAATCGCGGTCATGGGCGCGAAAGGCGCCGTCGAGATCATCTTCAAGAAGGAGATCGCCGCCGCAAAGGACAAGGACGCGGAGGCCGCGCGCCTGATCAAGGAATACGAGACCCGCTTCTGCAGCCCCTACGAAGCCGCCGCGCGTGGCTACGTGGATGCGGTCATCGAGCCGCGGCAGACGCGCGCGAGGCTCATCGCCGCATTGCGCCTGCTGGCGACGAAGCGCGATCGCAACCCGCCGCGCAAGCACGGGAACATTCCGCTGTAGCGAGCGAGTGGTCTGGCAGCACGCCGCGCGCGATCCCGTGGCATGCGCTCCGGCGGCGGGTTAGCCTGCGCCCTTCCCCGGAGGCGCAGCATGCGGCCACATCGTCCAGGCGGCTGGATCGTCGCGATGTCCCTGCTGTTCGCCACCGGCTGCGTCTCCGACGTGACGCACGAGCGCGTGGCCGCCGACCTCGTGGGGCACCGACTCCAACTGCTCCAGGAAGGCGTCGTTTATGAGGACGGTGGACTGTTCGGAGGCTCCCACCTGGAGCTGGTGGCGCTGGAGCGGGCCCGCTGGCAGTCCGAGCATGGCCCCATCAGCGTCGAGAAATACCGCGCGCTGCTGCGTGAGCAGTCGGACGTGGTCGCGCTGCTGCCGGCCGGCACGGTGCTGACCGTGTCACACGTCGGGCGGACCTACAGCTTCAAGCACGCCGTCGTGTGGCAACTGGAGAGCCGCGGCCTCGTGCCGGACCGTCCGGACGACGACGTGAGCATCGGGGAGCAGTTCTTTCACGTGCCCACCTACTCCGGCGACACCCTGCGCATCAACGAAGCCATCTTCGCGCGGCTCGACTGAGACGACATGCGACCGGTCCGAGTGTTGCCGGAGCTGCAGGCCAGCACGAGAGCGACTGCGCGTTCAGCCTGATCTCCGGCGCGAGCGGCGCGCTCATCCGCCGCTTCTCGCCCGCCCCGTCCTTCCGTTCACCCGATCTCGAGCTGCAATCCCTGCGTCAGCGAGACGCCCTTCACCGCGGCGGCGTCCGCGAAGCCGCACTGCAGGAAGACGCTCACGCCGCTGAGCATGGGGAGCGCGGGCAGCGCGGCCGGCAGGCTGAGCGTGCCCGCGCCGGCGACGCCGCTCGTGCCGCCGACGCCGATCGTCAGGTTCAGCGTGAGGGCTCCGACTGCGAAGATGCCGCCCTTGAAGGGAATGGCTGCGGGAGCGAGACCGACGAGCAGCGAGCCGCTCGCGCCGCCGACGACGTCGGCGATCTTGAGCGTGAGTGCGCCGCCGGGCACCGGGCAGCCCTGGCCGATGAGCGTCGGCACGAAGGCGCCCTTGCCGGCGAGGCCGAGCGAGTACGGCACCCAGGCGCCGCTGCAGGCCGTAGGTGAGATCTCGGCCAGCTGCTCGGCCTCGGAGGAGCCGCCGACGGTGGAGACGCCGACGCCCGTGGGCGTGATCACCGTGCCGTTGCCGCTGCTGCCCTGCGTGAAGACGCGCAGATGGTCCTTGAACGTGTCCAGGATGAGGGCGGCGCCGAGCGCGCTCGAATACACGCCGTCGTTCAGGATGTAGGGGTCGTTCTGGTCCTGGACGCCGGTGAGCGCATAGGTCGAGAAGCTGCTCGTGGCCGGATCGTAGGAGAGCAGGTTGGGCAGCGGAACTGCCGGGACCTGTTGAGACGCGACGCAGGTCACCAGCAGGCTGCCGTTCGGCAGGTGTGCGAGAGCCTGCGGCGTGTCGAAGCCGGTGCCGATGTCCATCGACGTGCAGGTCGGCGGGCCGAGCACGCGCGTGCCGTCCGCCGAGAGCGCCAGCTTGCCCATCACGATCTGCTGGTGGCTCATCCCGTCGCAGTCGAGGTGCGAGCAGGCGTACAAGGCGTTCGTGCCGGCGTCATAGGCCAGGCCGCGGAGGCTGGTGAAGGTGCCTGCGGGCAGCTGGTAGGGGAGCAGGCCGGCGGCATCCAGCACGCGGTGGTGGCGGTTCGCGGCGTCGATCCACACCGGATACTGCGGACCGCCGGTGTTCTCGATGCAGTAGATGCGGCCGTCGCCCGTCGGCGCGAACCAGCCGAGCTGGACGGGGATGCCGGTGTCGGACACCTGGCCCGCGCCGTCCACCAGCCAGGTGTGCTGGCCCGGCTTCTCCGCGACGGAGGCGCGCCAGAGGAGGCGGTGGCGGTAGCCGTCCCAGGCCAGCCCGCCGCCGCCGTTCTGGGAGGGGGAGGCGTGCATGGCCGTGGTGACGCCGGTGAGCGGATCGATGCGCGTCAGCGCGGATCCCTGGCCGGCCAGCGCGTCATTGGATTCCCAGACGTCGCCGGTGTGGAAGCCGCCGGCCTGCGCGGAGGCGGCGGTCGCAAGCACGAGGGTCGCGAGAGCGGAGGCCAGGCAAGTCTTCATGGGGATCCTTTCACCGGCAGGAAGGTGATGCGACGGGCCCCGCGCAGTTCGCGGCAGGTGCCTCTCCCTTCCTGAATCCGGAGCGCTGGCCGGGTGTCTCGCGGGGCAGCTCCCGAGTGATCCCCGCGGTGCCGTCACGGCTCGAGCTGGATGATCAGCGCGTTGCTCAGGCCGATGGGCTCGCTGCCGGCGTAACCGGCGATGATGAACTGCGCGTAGAGGTTCAGCGGGCCGCCGCCGCCCGGGATGCTCGGGATCGAGAGGTTGCCGGTCGGGAGGGGCGGGAAGCTCAGGAGCACCGAGCCCGCGAACTTGGGCACGAGCGTGCCGCCCTTGAACGACGTGAGGCCGAGGCCCGCCGACAGCATCAGGAAGGGCGTGCCGCCGAAGGGCGCGCCGGTGAGCAGAAAGTCCGCCTTGCTGCCGCTTGCGAGCTTGCCGCCCTTGATGGAGAAGGTCGCGAGGTGCGGGCCCTGGAAGCCGAGATCGGGCTGGATGTGGAGCTGGCCCTTGCACACCGCACCGCCGGCGTTGCTCGCGGCAACGTCGCTGTCCGGCAGGCCGACGAGCAGGTCGGGCCAGCCGTCGGCGTTCACGTCGAGGCCGCCGTCGAAGCTCGCGTGCTTGGACACGCCGGAGCCGGTGAGGAAGTCGTGCTGCTTGACGAGGCTGCCGTCCTGTCCGTCGAACACGCGGATGAGGCCGCCGCCCGAGGGCACGCTTGCCTCCGTCCCGCCGATGGCCAGATCGCCGTGTCCGTCCTTGTCCACGTCGCCGGCCTTGCAGAGCCAGGTGCCCATGCGCTCGCCGGCGTTGCTGCCGGAAAACACGCGCACGAGAACGCCGCTGCTGCCTTCGTAGAGGTAGGCGACTCCCTTGTCGCCGAGCGCGCCGGGCGCGCCGACCAGGAGCTCGCGCACGCCGTCCCCGTCGGTGTCGCCGACGCCGCAGACGGCCGTGCCGAGTTCGGCGCCTTCCACACCATGCTTCGTGAAGAGCGGCGCGTGCGTCAGGCCGTTGTACACGGTGACGGTGCCGGCATCGGGGGCAAGGTTGTCGGGAGGAATGAAGTCGAGCACGTCGGTGCTGGGCGCACCGATCGCGTACTCGCTGCGCCCGTCTCCGGTGAGATCGCCGACGAAGGCGACCGACCAGCCGAAGAGGGCGCCGTCCTGGACGCCCTCGTGGCGCACGATGAGCGCGCCGGTGGCGCCGTTGTAGAGCGAGGCGTAGCCCTCGTTGTCGGTCGTCCCGGTCTTGTCCCAGTGCGGCGCGCCGATGAGGACATCCGGGATGCCATCGTTGGTGACGTCGGCGTTGCTGGCGATGGAGTCGCCGAAGCGCGCGCCGGCTCCGGTGCCCAAGAAGGTGCGCAGCACCGCGCCGGTGCTGCCGTTGTAGAGCGTGACGCGGCCCGCGTCAGCCAGGACGAAGAATCCGGTGAAGACGTCTTCGCGCGGTGCGCTCACCAGCACGTCGGGCACGCTGTCGCCATTCACGAGTCCGGCCAGCGCGACGACCTGCCCGAAGGTGCTGCCGCTGCTGTCGCCGTGGAATTGTTTCAGCGGCAGGTGCGGCGCCTTGCCGCTGATGAGGTACGCGGAGCCGGCGGCCGCGTCCTGCGGGGCGCCGACGATCATGTCCGCGTAACCGTCGGAGTTCACATCGGGCAGCAGCGCCACGGAGGTGCCCCAGTGATCGCCGGTGGTCACGTAACTGCCGTCGAGGTCGAACCAGGTCTGGTCCTGCGCGCAGGCCGTGGGCGGGGTCGCGGAAGCAGCCGTGACGAGCACGGCGAGGAGGAGGGCGCAGCGCTGCAGGCGGTGGTGGTTCACGATCGGACCTCTGCGGGGGACATGGGGCAGGGGACATGGGGCGGGGGACATGGCGGGAGCAGGCCGCGAAGTGACCTGCCACCCACCGAAGCCGGATACCGCCAGCGGCGTTTCTGCCGCCCCCGCGCGCTACGGCGTGATGCCCCGCACGGCGTTGGACAGCGCGACGCCGTGCACCGCCGCCGGATCCTGGATCGCCCACTGCAACCGTCCCGGCGACGGAGTCGATCGCGTACACGTCCGTGCCCAACGCGCCGCCCGGGCCGAACGGGCTGCGGCCCCGGACCGACAGCGTGAGCGCCTGTCAGGAGGTCAGTCCGCGCAGTCCGTTGCTCGCCGCGAATCCGGGACCGGATGCTGCAGGGTCAGCCATCCAGAATTGGAAGTAGAGCGTGAGTCCCGCAGGAACTCCGGCGGGGAAGACGAAGGGCAGGCTCGTGGCGCCGAGGGCGTTCGTCGGCAGCGTGAGGTAGAGCAGCGGTTGCGGGACGAGCGTGCCACCCTTGAACGGCGCGTTGAGCTGCGTGATGCCGAAGATCAGCGTGGCGGTGGAGGAGGGTTTCGCGGACGTGAGGTCGAGCTGATTGTTCGAACCCGCGTTCAAGCGGCCGAGGCCCGTGAGCAGCGGCGGGCCGTTGACGCCCGCCTTCGCGAAGCCAAGGTCCGTCCACGTCGCCGCGCAGTGGTTCGGCACGCCGAGGTCGGAGTGATAGACCTCGTCGATGCCCATGCCGTCACCCTGCGTGGACTTGCGCAGCACGAGGCTGGTGAACGGCGTGCCCGGCGTGCGGATGCCCCAGAAGCGCTCGACCGCGTTGGGCTGCACCGGAGGGTTGGATGCGAGAGTGTGGGTGACGCCGAGCACCGTCGCCGTGAGCGACCCGGGCAGGTTGGCGTACTCGCCGAAGTCCGTGTACGTGAACCCGAACTCCTCCACGGGCCCGGCCAGCGTGATGGTCAGATCGAACTGCCCGTTGGTGAATGCTGTCGCGCCGAGCTGCACGAAGCGCGTGCCGTCCGTCGCGTGCGGGCCGCTGGGATTGGGCGCCGCCTGCACATTCATCGGCGCGAGCGTGCTGCCGAGCGCGGGCTGGATCGTCATCAGGAAGGCCGGTGTCTCGATGGGGGCGGAACTCGCCACATCCCCGGCCGGGAAGCATTCGAAGCTCTCCACGCCCAGCGAGCCGCTGGCCACGAGGAAGGACGTCTCGTCGGTGTAGATCTGCTGGGCCGGCGCCGCGCCGGCCAGGCAGCAGGTCGCCAGGAGGAGGAACAGGGGGGGCGAGAGAGGCATGGGTGCTCCGACCAAGGGCGGTCCGCCGCGCGCTTCGCGGCAGCAATCGCGTGGCCCCTGAATCGGATTCCGAGGAAGCGTGTGACACGCGCACGCCGGTCTGGCCGGTGGGCGGAGCGGTCGCGGCGACGAGCGAGGGAGAGGCGCCGGGCGTGCGGCGGGATTCGCTTTGCTCAGCGGCTGGCGTCGTCGAGCGCCAGCAGCGCTGCGCCGCGCTCGTAGTCGGACATCGTGCTGGCCACCTCGCGGTAGCGTCGACTGAGCTCCGCGTCGGCGGCGACCTGCCGGGCCAGCGCCTTGAGCACCGTGCTTCGCTCGTAGTCCGACCCGAGCCGGGCCGTGACGTCGAGCGTGGCCGCGAGGCCGGCGTTGTCCAGCTTCGCCTCGTCGATCAGGGCCATGAGCGCGGTGCGGCATTCGTAGTCCGAGCCGAGCCGGCGCGTGGCCGCGAGATAGGCCGCGGCGAGGGCCGGATCGGAGCCGCGCGCGGCCACCTGCTGGAGCACCTGGCCCAGCTCGTAGTCCGAACCGATGTGCTCCGCGGCGCAGTCGATGAGCAGCGCGGTGAAGGCGCCGTCGTTCACGGACCGGTCGAGCCCGGCCTGCAGCGTGCGGCCGAGGTCGTAGTCGGAGCCGATGTCGTCCGTGGCGGCAATCCACGCGGCGTGCGCGGCCGGATCGGCGGGCAGGCGCTTGGACGCCTCGAGCAGCAGCTCGGCCTTGTCGTAGTCCGAGCCCAGCCCGGAGGCGGCCTGCAGCAGCAGCACGAAGCGCGGCGCGTCCAGCGACTGCGTCTCCAGCGCGGCAGTGAGCGCCCGGCGCAGCTCGTAGTCGGAGTCGATCGTGGCGGCGCAGGCGAGGGCGGCGCCGGTCTCTTCGTCGTCGAGCTTCGCCGTGGCGAGCAGCGTGCCGAGGTATGTGGCCTTCGCGAAGTCGGCGAGGGTGAGGTTCGCCTCGGCGATCACGGCCGCCGGTCCGCCGCTCGCGAGCAGCCGCGCGACGCGGGCTTCGGCATCGAAGCCGGATTCGCGGAACATGCGCGGCAGCGCGAGCGCCAGCCACTGCCGGTCTTCGGCTTTCAGCGGCCCGGCCACGCCATCGAAGCTGCGCGTGAGCGTGCCGGAGGCATCGGCTTTCACCGAATACTCGTGTGTCACGCCATCGAGCGTCTCCTTGAACGTGAACTTGCAGTCGGGCGCGAGCGTCGCGACATCGGATTCGTCGTCCAGGAAGCCCACCCGGCCGTCGCTCTCCAGCTGCAGCGAGTAGCCGGAGCGACGGACCTTCACATGCGTCTCGCCGTCGTTGGCGATGGTGATGGAGGTCGAGTCGCCGAATCCGTTCAGGTGGATGGACTGCATGTCGCACCCGGGGAGCACGAAAGCCGCGGCGGTCAGCGCCGCCAGCACGCCGGTGCGAAGCTGCCACGATGTCGTCTGTGCGCGCATGCAAGTTCCCTCCAGAAGCTGGTCCACCCGCTCGACGAGCAGGCTGTGGCTGGTCATCGCGGCGCCGAACAGGGCCGCGCGTCGGTCGGTCAGGCGTTCCGCGCACTCCGCGAGGCACTCGGCGAGGGCGCGCGGATCGTCGACGGCGCGTGCGGCCCAGGCGTCGGCCTGCAGTTCAGCCAGCGCCGAGAGTCGCGCGCGCGCCAGGCCGTGCAGCGGCTGCAGCCAGAGCAGCGCGTGCAGCGCCAGCGCGAAGCTCCGCCATTGCGGGTCGCGGCGCACCTGATGGGCGAGTTCGTGCGCGAGCATCGCGCGGCGCTGACGTCCGTTCAGCGCCGCAACGGCCCACGGCGGCACGACGATCTCGCCGTTGGGCAACGACAGCGGCCCGGACAGCGAGGGCGCCACGGAAAAAACGGGCCTCGCGACGCCCTGCTCGTCGCACAGCGCGACGAACTCGGCCGCCACGGCGCCGTCGGCCGGCACGCGATCGATCAGCTCGCGCTGCGCCAGCCAGGCGAGCGCGACCAGCCGAAGCACGGCGAGGCCGGCCCCGACGAGCCAGAGCACGAGCAACGCGCCGGCCCAGTGCTCCGCGACCGTATCCCGCGCGCGCTCCGCCAGACTCGGCGCCGCGGGCTGCGCCGCGGGTGTCGTGCGTGCATCGGGTGTTGCGAGCGCCGCGACGGCTGCGAGTCGTGTCGCACGCTCCGGCTCGGCGGGGTCGGCAACCGGCGCGCGTTCGCTCGCCGTCGCACGCGGTGCAGTGAGCATGGCGAGTGTGCCCGGGGACAGGCGCTGCACGAGGCCGGCGCTCTGCACGCCGGCGGTCAGCAGCGCGCCGAGCATCGCCGCGCGCCAGAGGTGCTCGCGCGCGGCCGGTGCACGCAGCAGGCCCAGCCGCTCGATCAACCATGCGCTCCCGTAGAGCAGCGTCGAGTGCAGCATCCACGTGGCGAGCCAGAGCACCAGCAGCGCGGCAAGCTCACCCACGGTCGGACTCCTTCAGGCGCGCGCGCACCTTTGCCACGTCACCGGGGGCCACGTCTTCCTCGTCGACCAGGTGCGCGACGAGCGCGGCCGGGTCGCCCTTGAACAGCGTCGCGATGAGGTCGGCGACCATCGAGCGCTGCACCTGCTGCTCCGTGACCAGCGCGCGGTAGATGAGCGTGCGGCCTTCGCGGCGCTGGCCGAGCACGCCGCGCTTGCCGAGGCGCGTGAGCAGCGTGGCCACCGTGGTCGTCGCCAGCCCGCGCTTGGGGCCGAGGTCCGCGACGACCTCGGCCGTGGAGGCCTCGCCGCGCTTCCAGAGCACGCGGATCACCGCGAGCTGCAGTTCGGAAAGGTGAATGGTGCGCTTGGTCGAGGCCATGGTCGTCCCGTGCATCCTGTGCATCGTGCCCGTACGACTACAGATGTAGTTGACGCGGCGGCGGCCGTCAAGGGGGCAGGTGTTCGTCGACTCGCGCGATGGGGCCCGAGCCGCGACAGCATGCATGTGCAGTGAGACTCGGCAGCTTCCCGAAGCAGCCAGTCCGCACGGAACCAGCATGGCACTCCGGACCTCATGCGCTGCACGATGCGCGGGCGTGCTCCTGCTCGTGACTCGCCTGCCATTTCGTGGAGGCCTCGGGTTCATGCGGCTGGGCCTCGCTGCTCCGGCCTGGCCGTCGTGCCTCTCTCCCACTCTCTCTCGCCTCGGAGGTTCGCTCGTGAAGATCCTGTCCGGTCATCCCTTCGTGCTGGCTCCGCTGCTCGCGGCCGCACTGCTTTTCTGTGGCCCATCGCCCACCGCGTCCGCGCAATGCTTCGGGCCCGATGGCCTTGACCTCGGGCCGTGCTGCGGCCAGGTCTTCCCCAACCTGCCGCAGTTTCCGGCGGTGGCGCTTCCCGGGCTGGGTGCCTGCTGGGACCGCTGCACGCAGGGTCTGCAGCGCCCGCTGCAGGTCACCTGGAGCACGCCGAATCAGCCGGCCTGCACCGAGTACAAAACCAAGCTCGTCGTGAACGACGCCGTCTCCGGCCTGCCGCTCATGTCAGGTCCCATGGTGCTGAACTACACGCGCACCTGGCGCGAGATCGACCCGGTCGGCAACGCGATCCAGGTCTGGCGCTTCACCGCGAAGGCCGACCTCAGCTTCGTTCCCGGCGGCCTCGCCGCGAACTGCCCGATCCCCAGCTGCATCGCGCCGTTCGGGCCGCACCCGACCGCGTTCTTCTACGGCTACGTGGACTACGCCACCTGCAACGTGACGGGCGCCTGGCAGAACGTGCTCGTGCTGAACCACGCGCCCGACCGCTTCATCCACGCGCCGGGTCTCTCCGACAAGCCCGGCGTCTTCCACCCCGGCCAGTCCTACGCGATCATCGCCCCGCACTCGGCGCTGCAGCCGTTCATCCCGGGCAACACGATGGCCGTCGGCGGCCCGCTCTTCGGCGAGGCGACGCGCGACGTGAATGTCCCGGGCATCCCGCCGGCCGTCTGCCTGGCCGAGGATCGCGTGCTGCAGGGCGCGATGACCAAGCTGGGCGCCGGCTGCCTGGCGAACATCGCCAGCACGCCCAAACAGCACACGCTGCGGCAGTTCACGGGCACGACGGCGTGCGTCAGCGCGACCGGCGTGCAGGGTGCGTGGGCGTCGCTGAACATCAACTTCCCCACGCTGCCGTGGATGCACATGGTGACCACGAGCGTGGGCACGTGGTCCAACCCGAACATGTATCCCGGCAAGGAGACCGCCTGGGTGGATGAGGGCCTCTTCGTGCAGCAGGATGCCTGCACGGGCGACTTCCTGGAGCTGAAGTACGGCGGCTCGACGAGGGACGGCTGGGCCGTGCTGCTGCCGATCCCGGTGGTCGTCACGAACTTCACGGACATCGCGGACAACTACAGCGCGCCGCTGCTCGGGCCGTATCCGCTGCCGATCCTGGGCAGCATCCGGCCGACGGAGCACCTGATCTACGTGAACGAGCCGTAGTTCGGGCGCAGGCCGCGCGCGGCAGGTCGGGCGCGGCAGGTCGGGCGCGGCAGGACGGGCGGAGCGAGAGCGCGCCGCCCGGCCGCCCGACGCCGCGAGCCGGCCTCCGGAAGCCGATCGTGTCGGGGCGGGATGCCCTCCCTCCCCGGCACGGTCGGTATCTTGGAGGCCCTGTTCGTCACCACTCATGGTGCTCCGGCATCGGTCCGCCTGCGGGACGGGCCGCCGGAGGGCCCCGGTTTCACGCCCATGTCAGCTAGTTTTCCCGATGCCAGCGCCGACGCCAGTGTCGACGCCGGCGCCGATGCCGATGCCGGTGTCGGTGCCAGCGCGGATGGCGCGGCTGCTTCTCCTGCTCCCGCTCCGGCGCCTGATCCCGCGTCCGCTCCTGCTCCCGGCGACCCGGCCTTCGTGCAGCGCCTGCGCGAGGCGGCGTTGCTGCTCGAGGCAGTGGTCGACAACCGCGAGCTGCTCGTCGGCGTGTCCAGCGACGACCGCATGCGGCTCGTGCGCGCCGCGGGCCTCGTGTCGCGGCCCGATGCGGCCTCGCGTCGCCGCGTGGTGAAGGCCAGCAAGCGCGAGCGCAAGGCGGCGCGCATCCGGCGCGAGGAGGTCGTGCTGCACGACACGGGCATCCGCAAGCTGCGGCGCAAGCCGGTCTTCGCCTCGCCCAACGTCTTCGCGCCGGCCGGCTTCCAGCCGCTGGCGATCACGGAGGGGGGCGACGCGCACGCGCCGCACGCGGCAGCGGGCTCCTTCGACGCGCCGCGCCAGGTGGCTGAGCCGCAGGTCTGCTACGTCTGCAAGACCACCTACGAGATCATCCACCACTTCTACGACCAGCTGTGCCCCGCGTGCGCGGCGTTCAACTACGACAAGCGCACCGAACTGGCGGACCTCACCGGCCGCGTGGCGCTGCTCACCGGCGGGCGCGTGAAGATCGGCTACCAGGCCGGGCTCAAGCTGCTGCGCGCCGGGGCGCAGCTCATCGTCACGACGCGTTTCCCGCGCGACTCGGCGGCGCGCTACGCCCGGGAGCCGGACTTCGAGACGTGGGGGCACCGGCTGGAGATCTTCGGCCTCGACCTGCGCCACACGCCCAGCGTCGAAGCCTTCTGCCGCGAGCTCATCGCCACGCACGAGCGGCTGGACTTCATCATCAACAATGCCTGCCAGACCGTGCGGCGCCCGCCCGATTTCTATGCGCACATGATGCAGGGCGAGACGGCAGCGCTGAACGGCATGCCGGAGCGAGTGCGCAAGCTGCTCGGCGCCTACGAAGGCCTGCGCGGCTACAGCATGCTGCCCGAGGGCGAGGCAGAGCAGTCCCTCGCAGCGGCGCGTGCCGGTGCCGCAGACCTCGCCGCCGGCACGCCCGAGGCGCGGCTGCCGCGCGGGCTGTCGGAGGTCGCCGGCCTCACGCACGCCGCCGAGCTTTCGCAGGTGCCGCTGCTGCCCGAAGAGCTGCAGGCGCGCGCGGACCTCTTTCCGCAGGGCCGCCTCGACGCGGACATGCAGCAGGTGGACCTGCGCGCGCGCAACTCGTGGCGCATGCTGCTGGCCGACGTGCCGGCGGTGGAGTTCCTCGAGGTGCAGCTCGTGAACGCCGTCGCACCCTTCATCTTCAATGCGCGGCTCAAGGCGCTCATGCTGCGCACGCCGGGGCGCGACAAGCACATCGTCAACGTGTCCGCGGTGGAGGGGCAGTTCTACCGGCGGCAGAAGTCCACGCGGCATCCGCACACGAACATGGCCAAGGCCGCGCTCAACATGATGACGCGCACCTCCGCGGCCGAGTACCACGCCGACGGCATCCACATGAACAGCGTGGACACCGGCTGGGTCACCGATGAGGACCCGGCGGAGATCGCCGCGCGCAAGGTCTCCGAGCACCGCTTCCACCCGCCGCTCGACATCGTGGACGGCGCGGCGCGCATCGTGGACCCCATCATGTCGGGCCTCAACACGGGCGAGCACCTCTGGGGCAAGTTCCTGAAGGACTACCGGCCGACGGACTGGTAGGCGTCCGGGCATGCACGCCGCCGCCGCAAGGACCTCATGACGACTCTCGACACGTGCCTGCGCGACGCCGCGCGACGTCAGCGCGTCGCGCTCGGCGACGCCGTCGAGCCCTTCGCGCACCTGCCCTACGAGGTCGAGCTGGCCGTGAAGCGCGAGGGCGTCGCGGCCTTCCTGGCGACGCTGGACATCGCGCCGGCGCTGACGGACGAGCTGCTGCCGGCGCCGGAGCCGCGCGGCTATCGCACGACGTCGCGACGCCGCGCGGAGTTTCCGCGCGGCGGGGCGCGCCTCGTGCATGGCGGCGGCGGCAAGGCGCAGGACGGCAGCCCGCTGGAGCCGGAGCTGCACGCGGCGGTTTACGCGACCGTCGCGCGACTGCTGGGCGCGATGACGCCGGCGCTGGCGCGTGCCGTGAACCACGTCATCCTGCGCGGCAGCTACGAGGAACTGGTGCTCATCCTCAATGTGCGGATCCTCGACGCGCGCGTCGTGCGCAGCCTGCGCACGCTGGCCGAGCGCGTCGCGGAGGCGCACGCCGCGGTGCGGCACGCGTGGATCTATCACGACCCGAAAGGCAGCCGCTACTACCTGGAGCTGGAGCGCCCGGCCGATGGCGTCGGCGCGAAGAAGCTCTTCGGCGCGGCCGCGTGGCGCCAGCAGGTCGGCGGGGTCAGCCACCAGGTGGGCGTCTTCTCGTTCAGCCAGGTGAATCTCGCGATGGTACCGGCGCTCATCGGCGTCGTGAAGCAGCACGCGCGCGCGCGCCGCGACGACGAGCTGTGGGACCTCTACTGCGGCTACGGCCTGTTCGGCGCCGCCTTCGCGCGCGACGTGCGGCGTGTCGTCGCGGTGGACGCCGACGAGGCCACGGTGGACAACGCGCGTCACGCCGTGCACCGCGCCGGCGGGATCGTGCTTGCGCTGCGAAGAACGCTGCGCGGTCGCGACGACATCGAGGCCATCGCGCGCGCCGCTGCTCAGCTCACGCGCCGCGACGTCGCTGCCGACAGCAGCATCGTGCTGCTCGACCCGCCGCGCGCCGGCACGCCGCCCGGGGTGATCGCCGCGGTCGCGCAGCACCTGACGCCGCGCCGCATCGTCGAGGTCTTCTGCGGCCCCGACGAACTCGCACGCAGCACGAAAGAGTGGAAGGCCGCCGGCTACGCCCTGGATCGCGTGACGCCGCTGGACCTCTTCCCCGGGACGATGGGGCTCGAGCTGGTCGTGAGTCTGGTTCCCCGCTGACCTCGCAGTGCGGGCGGCGTCAGACCCGATGCCCGCTGCGCACACTGTCCGCTCCGACTCGCCTCCGACTCGCCGTGGACGAAGCCGCATCGGCCGCGCTACCGTCGCAGCATGAGCAATGACGCCGCGCTGGATGATCCGTATCTGTGGCTCGAGGACGTGACCGGCGAGCGCGCGCTTGACTGGGTGCGGGCTCGCAACGCGGTGACGACGCACGCGCTGGCGGAGTCGAGCGAGTTCCTGGCGTTGCAGGCGCGCCTGCTCGCGATCTTCGATTCGCAGGAGCGCATTCCCTACGTCGGCAAGCACGGTGAGTTCTTCTACAACTTCTGGCGCGATGCGCAGCATGTGCGCGGCCTGTGGCGGCGCACGACGCTGGCCGAGTACAGGAAGCCCGCGCCTGACTGGGACATCGTGCTGGACCTGGACGCGCTGGCCGCGGCGGAGGGCGAGAACTGGGTCTGGCACGGGGCGGAGATGCGCCGTCCCGACCGCACGCGCGCACTCATCGCCCTGTCGCGCGGCGGCGCCGACGCGACCGTCGTGCGCGAGTTCGACCTGACCACGCGGGCCTTCGTTCCGGGCGGCTTCGTGCTGCCCGAGGCCAAGGGCGGCATGAGCTGGCGCGACGCGGACAGTGTCTTCGTCGCCACGGACTTCGGCCCGGGTTCAATGACGGACTCCGGCTATCCGCGCCTCGCGAAGCTGTGGCGCCGGGGCACGCCGCTCGACACGGCGGAAACCGTCTTCGAGGGTCGGAGCGCGGACGTCTCCGTCTCCGCGTGGCGCGATCACACGCCGGGCTTTCAGCGCGACTTCGTGTCGCGCTCCGTCACGTTCTACACCAACGAGCAGTTCTGGCTGCGCGGCGGCGGACTCGTGCGCATCGAGAAGCCCGACGACGCCAGCGCCAGCGCGATGCGCGAGTGGTTGCTCATCGAGCTGCGCAGCGACTGGATGCTCGACGGCCGGACGCTCCGCGCAGGTTCGCTGATCGCGACGCGCTTCGAGGACTGGATCGCGGGAGGGCGCAGCGTCGACCTCCTCTTCGAGCCCGGCGAGCGCACGTCGCTGGCCGGCTTCGCCGCGACGAAGCACGCCTTCCTGCTCAACGTGCTCGACAATGTGCGCAACCGGCTCTACGTCGTGACGCACGGGCCGGATGGCTGGACGCGCGTGCCGCTGGCCGGCGCGCCCGACGTCGGCAGCGTCGGCGCGCGCCCCGTGGACCCCGACGAGTCCGACGACTGCTTCCTCGATGTCACCGACGAGCGCACGCCGACCAGCCTGCTGCTGGGCACGCTGAACACCACCGGCGCGTTGAACACCGCAGGCACGCCGGATGCCGCCGCACCACCCGAGCTGCTGCGCCAGCTGCCGGCCTTCTTCGACGCGAGCGGCGTCGCGATCACCTGGCACGAGGCCGCGTCCGACGACGGCACGGCCATTCCCTACTGCCAGATCGGACGCGAGCGCCGGCTCGGGCGCGACGGCCGGCGCGGGCGCGCATCGACGGCGCTCGACGGAAGCGCGCCGACGATCCTCTACGGCTACGGAGGCTTCGAGGTGCCGCTCACGCCCGGCTACAAGGCGGCCGTCGGCGCGGGCTGGCTAGAGCGTGGCGGCGTGTTCGTCGTGGCGAATATCCGTGGCGGAGGCGAGTTCGGGCCGGGCTGGCATCAGGCTGCGCTGAAGGCCAAGCGGCACAAGGCCTACGAGGACTTCGCTGCGGTGGCGCGGGACCTCGTCGCCCGTCGCGTCACCTCGCCGGCGCACCTCGGCTGCGAGGGCGGCAGCAACGGCGGGCTGCTCGTGGGCAACATGCTCACGACGTATCCGCAGCTCTTCGGCGCCATCGTGTGCCGCGTGCCGCTGCTCGACATGCGCCGCTACACGAAGCTGCTCGCAGGCGCCTCATGGGCCGCGGAGTACGGCGACCCGGACGACCCGCAGGCATGGGAGTTCCTGCAGCGCTACTCGCCCTACCACGGCGTGCGCGCCGGCAGCAGCTTGCCGCCGACGCTCTTCATGACCTCGACGCGCGACGACCGCGTGCACCCCGGCCACGCGCGCAAGATGGTCGCGCGCCTGCTGGAGCGCGGCCACGCGCCGCTCTACTACGAGAACATCGAGGGCGGCCATGGCGGATCGGCCAACAGCGCCCAGGCGGCCTTCATGTCGGCCCTGGCGTTCGAGTTCTTCCGGAAGCAGCTGGGCTGAGCGCTTCCGGCGACGGGCTCCCGGGCCGAGGTCGCGCGGCTGCGGCGGCGGCCAGGTTGCGCTGCAGCACGAGCTGGAGTTCGTGCAGGCGGACAGGCTTGGGCAGGTAGTCGTCCATGCCGGTGGCGAGGCAGCGCTCTCGCTCGCCGGACATCGCGTTGGCGGTGAGCGCCACGATGCGCACGTCGCGCACGGGGATGTCGCCGGCGCGGATCATGCGCGTGGCCTCGAAGCCGTCCAGTTCGGGCATCTGGCAGTCCATGAAGATCAGGTCGTAGGGGAGCAGCTGCTGCGCCTGCAGCGCCGCGCGCCCGTTGGCGACGACGTCGGCCCGGTATCCGAGCTTTTCCAGCATCCTGCAGGCCACGCGCTGATTGACCAGGTTGTCATCCGCCACCAGGATGCGCGCGGGCGCCGACGGCATGCTCGTGTCGGCCTCGGGCGAGGACTCGTCCGGCGTCGGTCCATCCTGCGCGCCCTCCGGCGAGAGGGCCGCAAGCAGCGAGGCCACGATGCGGTCCGGCCGCGCGGGCTTGCTGAGCCAGGACGTGAAGCCCGCGCTGCGGAAGCGCTCCGAGTCCCCGAGCGACGCGGAGGACGTGAGCAGGATGAGCGGAAAGCGCACGCTCCCGGCCTTCAGGCGCTGCGCCAGTTCGACGCCGTCCATGTCGGGCATCATCAGGTCCAGGATGGCGGCATCGAAGGCGGGCGCGTCGCTCGCGCCGTGCTGCACGAGCTGCAGTGCCGAGGCTCCGCTGTCGACGCAGACGACCTGCGCGCCGCGGGCGGTGAGCTGCCTCTCCAGGATGAGCCGATTGGACGCGTTGTCGTCCACGACGAGGCAGCGCTTGCCTTGCAGGTCTCCGCGGCGGTCCGGGGCGCTTCCGGAAGCCATGCGACGCGCGAAGCGGATCTCGAACCAGAAGCACGAACCGCGGCCTTCCTCGCTCTCGCAGCCGATGCGCCCGCCCATCAGCTCCACGAGCTGGCGGCTGATGGCGAGGCCGAGTCCCGTGCCGCCGAAGCGCCGGCTCGTCGAGGCATCCACCTGCACGAAGGGCTGGAAGAGGTGCTGGCGGCGATGCTCGGGAATGCCCATGCCCGTGTCGCGCACCTCGAAGCGCACGAGCGCGCTCTCGTCCGTCAGCTCTTCCATGCTCGCGCGCAGAGCGACCTCTCCCTCGCTCGTGAACTTCAGCGCGTTGCCGGTGAAGTTGATCAGCACCTGGCGCAGGCGGCCGCCGTCTCCGGAGATCGTCGCCTGCAGTCGCGGGTCGACATCCACTGTGAGTTCGAGATTCTTCTCCCAGGCCCGGTGGCTCAGCATGTCCGCGACGTCCTGCACGACATCGACAACGCTGAAGTCCAGCGTCTCGAGCTCGAGACGTCCCGCCTCGATCTTGGAGAAGTCGAGGATGTCGTTGATCAGGACGAGCAGCGCGTCCGCGCTGGCCTGCACCGTGCCGGCGTACTCGCATTGCTCCGTGGTGAGGGGCGTCTCGAGCAGCAGCCCCGTCATGCCGATGACGGCGTTCATCGGGGTGCGGATCTCGTGGCTCATGTTGGCCAGGAAGTCCGCCTTGGCGCGCGTGGCGATCTCCGCGGCGTCGCGGGCGCGCGCGAGATCCTGCTGGGCCAGCCAGCGCTCGGTGGCATCCACGAAGACGCCGTCGAGCCAGAGCGGCGACCCGGCGGTCGCGTCGTCGAAGACCGGCATGCCGCGCTCCCACACGTGGCGCGTCTGGCCATCGGGCTGCACGACGCGGTACTCGAGCACGTAGGCGCGGCGCGCGGCGACGGCCTGCGCGATCTGCCCGAGGACCGTCTCGCGGTCCTCGGGATGGATGATGTCGGCGAGGCCCGCGGCGCCGGGCGCCTCGAAGCGATCTGGACCTGAGCCTGCGATCTCCTTGACGCCTTCGGAGACGAAGAGCACGGTGCGCCTCTCGTCGAAGCGGCAGCGGTAGGCCACGCCCGGCATCGTGTTGGTGAGCGTGCGCAGGCGGGTCTCGCTCTCGGAGAGCGCGGCGGTGTGCCGGGCGAGCGTGCGCGCCAGCAGAAAGGTGCCGAAGATCGTGACGGCCGTGGCCAGCACGCCCAGGATGGCCGCCGCGATGGAGAGCAGCTCGTCGTGCTCGATCGCGCGCTGGCTCAGGCTCTCGATGGCCGCGTCGGAGCGTTCGACGCCCTTCGCGTAGAGACCCTTGAGCCGCTCGTATTCCTCGGACAGGACCTGCCGCATCGCGGCCTTGTGATCACCGGCGCGGACCAGCTCGAAGCAGGCGTTCTCCAGCGCGATGAGCGCGTCGTTGTACGTGCTCGTGTCCTGCACGCCGGCGCGCGCCTCTTCGGCGTCGGAGCCGAGCAGCCGCTCGAGCACGGCGTCGGACTCCTTCAGTACCGTGTCGAGCTCGCCTTCGGCCGTGCGGTAGCGCGCTTCCCAGCGGGTGTCGCCCGAGGCCGCGGCCAGGCGTGCGGACATCGTGAGGCGCTCGTCGAGGAGGCGGGTCTCGCCCCGGAAGCGGCGCAGCTCGGCGGCGTCGGAGCGCACCGTGGGGTGGCGCATCAGCGGCACGACGATTGCGCCGAGGAGCAGCAGAGAGGCCACCGCCAGCGAGGCGCGCAGGCCGCGCACCGGAGGCATCGGCGTGTCCGTACCCGCGAGGCGTCGCTGCGTGCGCAGCCGGCGTCGCAACCAGATCCCGAGCACCAGCGTCGCCGCGGCGACGAGGAGCGCGGCCAGCATGACCATGCCCCACGAACCGCTGAAGGGGCCGAGGGCGCCGAGCGCGACGGCATCGGCCTGGGAGCTGGCTGGTCCTGCGGTCGGCATCGGTCGCCTGCTCGGGTGGGTCGGACGTCACGCGACCTGCCGGAATCCGCACAGGCACGAGGGAACGCCTGCCGCTTTCGACAGGATGGAAGCCCGAACTTCAGCCCGGGATCCGGCTGCCCGCACGCGCCGGCCGCACGCGCCGGCCGCACGCGTGGGCAGCCCGCGGCCCGCGGCCCGCGCGCGGGCCGCCATCGCCGTGATACGGTCCCGCGCCTTCACCCCGGTTGCTGACGAGATTCATGCCCGCCCCCGTCGACATCCTCGGCCTCACGCTGGCGGAGTTCCTGCCGCTGGCGCGAGAGCACGGAGCGAAGGAGCCGCGCGCGCTGGCCTGCTACCACGCGGCCTTCCGCGAGGGCGTCGCGCTGGAGCCGTGGGTCTCGATCCGGCGCCCGCCGATCGTCGCGCGGGAGGTCGAAGGCGACACGATCAAGTTCTGCCAGGGGCTTGCGGACGGACTGCAGACGGAGTCCGTGCTCATCCCGATGGTGGGTCGTGGGCGCAACCGGCTGACGGGCATGACGCGCACGCTCTGCGTGTCGAGCCAGGTGGGCTGCGCGATGGGCTGCAGCTTCTGCGAGACCGCGCAGATGGGTTTCCTCAAGAACCTCGACGCGGCCGACATCGTCGCGCAGTGGTTCGCGGCGACCTTCGAGCTGGGCGAGCGCCCGAAGAACCTCGTCTTCATGGGCATGGGCGAGCCGCTGGACAACCTCGACGCGGTGCTGCAATCCCTGCGCGTGCTGTGCGGCCACCACGGGCCGGCGCTCGGCGCGGCGCAGATCGCGGTCTCGACAGTGGGGCGCGTGGACGGCATGCGCCGCTACGGCGAGTTCATCCGCGAGCCCGGCTTCCACAAGGCCAACCTCGCCGTATCGCTCAATGCACCCAACGACGAGATCCGCTCCTCGATCATGCCCATCAACCGCAGGCACCCGATGGCGGAGCTGCGCGAGGCGATGCTCGCGTTTCCCGTGCGTCCCAAGGGCGCGCTCTGCGTGGAATACGTGCTCATCCCCGGCGTGAACGACGCGGACGAGCACTGCGACGAGCTCTGCGCCTGGCTGTCCGGCATCCGCTGCTCGCTCAACGTCATCCCGTACAACCCGCGCCGCGACTCGCCCTGGCGCGCGCCGACGGAAGCCGAGGTCGAGCGCTTCGTGGATCGCGCGGTCGCCAACCGCCAGTTCGTGCGCCGGCGACAGACCAAGGGCCGCAGCGTCATGGGCGCCTGCGGGCAGCTCGGCAATCCCGAGCTGCGGCGCCGCGCGCCGGACGGATCCGTCACCTCACGACGGTGACGGCCGGCGGCGACCAGCTTCCCGCGCCGGGCGGAAGCACCGACGGCGCGACGGCCTTCGGCCAGTAGAGGCGCATGACCAGATAGATCAGGCCGTCCGGCGCCGGGAGCCAGTTGCTCTCCTTGTCCGCACCCGGGCTGTCCTTCTGGATGGAGAGCGTCAGCGAACCGTCCGCGTTGAGCTTCAGGTCCGGGAGCATCGGCGAGTTGATGAGGTAGCGGCCGATCGGGTTCTCGACGAGCAGCTGGCTCTTGCCGTCATACATCGTCACCGACCAGAAAGCGTTCACGGGCGGCAGGCTTCCGGCGGGAAAGGTCAGCGTGTAGTCGTGCCTGCTGCCGTCGAGCGGCTCGCCGTTCGCGGTGACGCGCGTCATGGCGTAGGTGGCCTCGAGGGCGTCGTTGCCGTAGATGCCTGCCTTCGCGCCGGCGGCGCGCAGCAGCCAGTCGCCGTTGAAGAAGGCGCGATCTCCGAACAAGGAGCTGATCTTCCAGCCGTTGACGCTCTTCTGCTTCGTGGCGAGATACGTCTCGATCTTCTCGTTGCCGTCCTTCATCGCCAGCAGGATGGCGGCCTTGTGTTCCAGCGAGAGATCGGCGTAGTCGAAGCTCTTGCCCGGTCCGACGCCGATGCTGGCCAGCTTCGCCCGGATGCCGACTTCCTCCGGGCCGGGGGGCGCGAATTGCAGCGCGAAGTCGAGGTATCCGAAGAAGCCGTCCGTCACCATCGCCTTGTCGATCTTCGGAAAGTGGATCTCCGGCGCCGCAGCGGGAGCGGGCTGGTGCAGGAAGGCCGAGAGCGGCTGCACCTTGTAGCCGGCCTGCACCTTCTGGACATTCGGCATGTCCGCCGCATCGAAGAGCTGCGTGCGGTAGCCGGCGACCGACAGCTGCGTGGTCGAACGGAACACCTTCTTGATGCCGGGCGGCGTCGCGCCCTTCCAGTCGGGGCCGACCACCATGAACTGGCCGGCGTCGTTGCCCGTCGTGCGGCTGCCGATGTAGCCGTAGTTGAAGGTGTTGCCGTCCTCGAGCTGCACCGCGTAGTAGCGGCCCTTTTCCACGGCGGGCACGGAGAGCACCAGCGGCTCGGCGCGCAGGTCCATCCAGAGGAAGGAGTAGGGCGTGTCGCTGTTCGGCGTGACGATGGCGGTGTCCTCGTACGTGAACACGCGGGCTTCGTTGAGAATCTCGTTGAACGGCGCCTTGAACTGGCCCGAGTCCCGATCCACCGCGTACTCGTACATGACGGCGTAGTTCATCACGATGGGCAGGCCGTAGATGAAGCCCTCCTCGGCGATCGCCTTCGTCTCGAAGATGCCCGGCGCGGAGCTGCCGGCCATGGCGTCCGCGTGGGACGCGGCCGAGATGGCGTCGCCCTTCGTGGCGCAACCCGCGAGCAGCGCTGCCGCGATTGCGTTCGCAAGCGCCAGCTGGAATCCGTGGTGGGTGCTGCAAGCCATGTGGGTGCCTCTCTTCCGGACGTGCGGTCGTGTCATGTTGTCCGCAGCATGCCCGCCGGCGGACTGGCCATGCAAGGCTCGACCGCTCACCAGCTCGCCCGCTCACCAGCTCGCCCTTGCCCCGGGTCAGTCCTCGTCGGCCAGCGTGAAGCCGGACATGATCTCCTGCTGCACGTTGGCCGGCACGACCTCGTAGTCGTGGAAGGTGGAGCTGAAACTGCCCTCGCCGGACGTCAGCGAGCGCAGCACCGTGGGATAGGTGAGCGCCTCGCGCTGCGGGACGCGCGCCTTGATGATCTGCGTGTCGCCCAGCGTGTCCATGCCGGTGATGTGGCCGCGCCGGCCCGTGAGGTCGGAAGTGATGGCGCCCATGAAGCGCGATGGAATGGCCACCTCGAGATCCAGCAGCGGCTCGAGCATCACCGGGTGGCACTTCAGGAAGGCGTCACGGAAGGCGCGCGTGCCGGCGATCTTGAACGAGGCCTCGTCGCTGTCCACGTCGTGAAATTTGCCGTCGACCACGCTGACGGTGACGTCAACGACCGGGTAGCCGGCGATGACGCCCTTGCCCATGGCGGCGCGGGCGCCCTTCTCCACGGCGGGGATGAACTGCCGCGGCACGGAGCCGCCCACGGTGTCGTCCTGGAAGACGAGGCCGGCGCCGCGCGGCGCAGGCGACAGCTTCACGAAGACCTCGGCGAACTGGCCGCGCCCGCCGGTCTGCTTCTTGTGCCGGTAGTGGCCGTCGGCCGAGCGCGTAATCGTCTCGCGCAGCGGCACGCGCGGCACGCTGACCTTCACCTCCACGTGGCCGCGCTCCTTGATGCGCCGCAGGACCGTCTCGAGGTGCATGGTCGAGATGCCGTGCGCGATGAGCTGGCCGGTGGCCTCGTCGCGCTCGAAGGTGAAGGTGGGGTCTTCCGAAACGGCGCGCTTGAGCGCGACGGAGAGCTTGACCTCGTCCGCGTGGTTCACGGGCTCGATGGCGCGGGCGACCATCGGTCGCGGCAGGGCGGGGCGCGCGAGGAGATGCGGGTGCGCGGCGTCGCAGAGCGTGTCCGAGGTCTCCAGCGTCTCCAGCTTCGTGACCGCCACGATGTCGCCGGCCTCCGCGGAGGTCACCGGCACGTGCTCCTTGCCCTGCGTCAGCTGCAGGTGATGAATCTTTTCGGTCTTCTGCGTGCGCGGGTTCAGCGGCGACATGTTCAGTTCGAGCCGGCCCGACACCACGCGCAGCATCGCCAGGCGGCCGACGAACGGGTCGATGACCGTCTTGAACACCAGCGCCGAGAACTCCGGGGCCGTCGCGGGCACGGGAGCGCCCTGCTCGTCCTTGATGGGCGGGCCATCCAGGGGCGAGGGTAGGCAGCGCGTGACGTATTGCAGCAGCTCGTCGACGCCGCGGCCGTCGAGCGCCGACACGCAGAGCACCGGCACGAGGGCGCCCGCCACCGTGGAGCGCACGACGAGCTGGACGGCCTGCGCCTCGGTGGGGCGCTGATCGTTCTCGAGGAAGCGCGTGAGCGCGGCCTCGTCGATCTCGACGGCCGCCTCGATGAGCGCGTCGCGCGCGGCGCCGAGCGCCCCCCCGGCGTCGCCCGCCAGCGGCACGAGATCGCAGCCGCTGAAACCGGTTCCGCTCCCGCGGGGAATCATCACGGCCACGCAGCGGCAGCCGAGGTCCTGCGAGAGCGAACCGAGCCAGGCGTCCCAGTCGAAGGCCGCCGCATCCACGTGCGTCGCGACGATGCAGCGCGCCTTGCCCGCCCGGCCCGCAAGCTCCCAGGCCTTGCGCCCGGGGAAGGACAGGCCCTTGGTGACGTCGACGCACATGGCAGCCGTCTCGCACGCCGCGAGGGCGGCGGCGGTCTCGCCGATGAAGTCCGGGTAGCCCGGGGCGTCGAGCAGGTTCAGGACGTGGTTCTTCCACTCGGCGTGCAGCACGCCGAGCTGGACGGAGTGCTTCTTCTCGCGCTCCTCCGGCTCGTAGTCCGAGACGGTGTTGCCCTCGGCAACGGTGCCGCGCCTCGCGACGGCGCCGCAGTGCACGAGGATGGCCTCGGCGAGAGTGGTCTTTCCGGTGCGCGGCCCACCGATGAGTGCAAGGTTGCGAACATCGCCCGGCGAGTGCTTGCCCATGGCGACCAAGGCTAGGCCCGGGGCAACGAAGCCGTCAAGGCGTCCGCGTGAAGAACGCGCCTGATTTCTTGCCCCGGTCGGCCGCTTCGGGGATCCTGCACGGGCGCCGCACCGAGCGGCGCGAAGGAGGTCCACCGTGAAGCAGCGCAAGACACAGGGTTCCTATCCGCGCCTCACGCAGCCGCTCGTGCGCGAGCACGGCGCGTTGCGTCCCGCCACGTGGGACGAGGCGCTCGACCGCGCGGCCGAAGGCTTCCGCCGCAACCTTGCGGCGCGCGGGCCGGATGCGCTCGGAATCTTCTCCTGCAGCAAGTCCACCAACGAGGTGAACTTCCTGGCCCAGAAACTCGCGCGCGTGGCTTTCCGCACGCACAACATCGACAGCTGCAACAGAACCTGACACGCACCATCGGTCGTCGGTCTGGCGACAGTCTTCGGGGCGGGTGGCGGCACCAACTCCTACCGCGAGGTGGAGGACGCCGACGTCGTCTTCCTGTGGGGCAGCAATGCCCGCGAGGCGCACCCGATCTGGTTCCACCACCTGCTCAAGGGCATCCACAAGGGCGCCCGCCTTTACGTGATGGATCCGCGACGCACGTCGTCCGCGCAGTGGGCCGACGTGTGGCTGGGCCTGAACGTGGGCAGCGACATCGAGCTGTCCAATGCGATGGCGCGCGAAATCGTGCGCGCGGACCTGCACCACAAGGAGTTCATCGCGCACGCCACGACGGGCTTCGACGCCTACCGCGCCTCGGTCGAGTCGTACACGCTGGAGCGCGCTGAAACCGTCACCGGCGTGCCGGCCGACGTCATCCGCGAGGCCGCGCACCGCTTCGCGGCCGCGAAGAACGCGATGGTCTGCTGGACGCTGGGCATCACCGAGCACCACGATGCGGTGGACAACGTGCTGGCGCTCATCAATCTCTGCCTTCTCACCGGGCACATCGGCAAGTACGGCTCGGGCTGCAATCCGCTGCGCGGACAGAACAACGTCCAGGGCGGTGGCGACATGGGCGCGATTCCCAATCGGCTGCCCGGCTTCCAGGAGATCTTGGAGCCGGCCGTCCGCCAGCGCTTCGAGCGCGCGTGGGGCGTGCCCATCGCCGCAAAGCACGGCCTGAATCTCACCGAGATGCTCGAGGCCATGGCGCACGGCAGGATGAGCGCGCTCTTCGTGATCGGCGAGAACCCGGCGCAATCCGACGCGAACACCGCGCACGTGATGGAGGCGCTGCAAAGCCTCGACCACCTGGTCGTGCAGGAGATCTTCCTCACGAAGACCGCGCAGCTCGCGGACGTCGTGCTGCCCGCCGCCGCCACCTGGTGCGAGGGCGACGGCACCGTGACCAACAGCGAGCGACGGGTGCAGCGCGTGCGCAAGGCGCTCGACCCGCCCGGCGAAGCGCGTGATGAGCTGTGGATTCTCGCCGAGCTGGCGCGACGCCTCGGCGCCGACTTCGGCCAGCCCACCGCCGAGTCGGTGTGGGACGAGTTCCGCGCGGTGGCGCCGGAGTTCGCCGGCGGCATGAGTTACGCGCGGCTGGAGGCGCTCTCGGGCTTGCAGTGGCCGTGCCCCGATGAGTCGCACCCCGGCACGCAGTTCCTGCACGCGCGGCTCTGGGAGCGGCCGCTGCGCAGCGAGCCCGCGCCGTTTTCCGTGGTGTTCCAGAAGGGCCCGGCGGAAGTGGTCTCCGCGGAGTACCCGCTGCTGCTCACCACGGGGCGCCGGCTCGAGTCCTACAACACAGGCGTGCAGACCGCGGGCTACGACTCGCCGCTGCGCTTCGGTGAGACGCTCGATCTCTCGCCCGAGGATGCTGCGCGGCTGGGCATCGCGGACGGCGACCTGCTCGCCATCGTCTCGCGCCGCGGCCGCGTGCATGCGCCGGCGCGCATCGACCGGGCCTTGCGCGCCGGCATGGTCTTCATGACGCTGCACTTCCCCGACCAGGTGCCCACCAACATGCTGACCGTGGACGAGAACGACCCTTTGTCCGGAACGTCCGAGTTCAAGGCCTGCGCCGTGCGCCTCGAGCGCGCCGAAGTCACCGGCTCCTCCCGCGGCGCCACCGCCGCGCATGTCGATGCCGGCACGCGGCCGGCCGGCGTGGCTCCGGCGGGTCCGCGCTGATGGACATCCGCCTGCGCGATGCCGAGCCCGGCGCCGAGGAGCGCGCGGCCATCGACGCGCTGCTTGGCGCAGCCGCCACGGCGTGGGACGGCGGCGAGCGCGGCTCGACGCGCGACATGCACGTGGCGCACGGCGGACACGCGACCCGCGAGCGGCGTCATCTGCTGCTGCCCGCGCTGCAGGCGCTGCAGGCGCGCGTCGGCTGGATCAGCGAGGGCGGGCTCAATCTCGTCTGCGAGCGGCTCGGTGTTCCGCCGGCCGACGCGTGGGGCGTGGCCACGTTCTACGCGCTGCTCGCGACGACGCCGCGCCCGCGCCGCGTGCTGCACGTGTGCGACGACCTCGCCTGCCGGTTGCGCGGCGGCGCGGACCTGTGCGCGGCTCTTCAAGCCGGCGTCGGACCGCCGATCGGTCACGCGCCGGAGCGCGATCACGTGGAGGTCGACCCGGAGCGCCCCGCGTGGATGCACTCGCCGTGCCTCGGGCTGTGCGATGTCGCGCCCGCGGCGCTGCTCGTCGAAGCCGGCGAAACACCCATCGAGCGATCCCTCGGCCACGCGACACCCGAAGCGCTGACAGCCCTGCTCGCGGACACAGCGCCAGGCGGGACCGCGCGTGCCGCGGCCGCTGATGCCAGCGCGGACGGCGCCGCCGATCCGCCGCTGCCGCAGCGCGGTGACCCGTCACTCGTGCTGCTCGCGCGCGTCGGCGTCGTCGACCCGACGAGTCTCGACGCGTACCGCGCGTCGGGCGGCTACACCGCTCTGAAGCGTGCGCTGGAGCTGGGGCCCGAGGCCGTCATCCGCGAGGTGACCGAGGCCAACCTCGTGGGGCGGGGCGGGGCGGCGTTTCCCACGGGCCGCAAGTGGGCAGCGGTGCGCGCGCAACCCGCGCATCCCCGCTACCTCGTGTGCAACGCGGACGAATCCGAGCCGGGCACGTTCAAGGATCGCGTGCTGCTCGTGGGCGATCCGTTCGCGGTGGTCGAGTCCATGACCATCGCGGCCTTCGCGACCGGCTGCGAGCGCGGCTACCTCTATGTGCGCGCCGAATATCCGCTCGCGCACGCGCGCATCGCGAACGCCATGGAGCAGGCGCGCGAGGCCGGCCTGCTCGGCAGCGACATCCTCGGCAGCGGCCTGTCCTTCGACATCGAACTGCGCCGCGGCGCGGGCGCCTACATCTGCGGCGAGGAGACCGCGCTCTTCGAGTCCATCGAGGGTCGCCGCGGCGAGCCGCGCAGCAAGCCGCCGTTTCCCGTGCAGGAAGGCCTCTTCGGCAAACCCACGGTGGTGAACAACGTGGAGACGCTGGTCAACGTGCTGCCCATCGTGCTGCGCGGCGGCGCGGCGTTCGCGCAGGTGGGCACGCCGCAATCCACGGGCACGCGGCTGTTCTGCCTGAGCCGGCATGTCGCGCGCCCCGGCGTGTACGAAGTGTCGTCGGGCACGACACTGCGCGCGCTCATCGAGCTCGCGGGCGGCGTGCCGGGCGGCCACGCACTGCTGGCGGTGCTGCTGGGCGGCGCCGCCGGCACCGTGCTGCGCCCCGACGAAATCGATCTCCCGCTCACGCTGGAGGACGCGCGCGCCGCGGGCGCCACGCTGGGCTCGGGCGTCGTCATGCTCTTCGACGAGACGGCCGACCTGCCGCGGCTGCTGGGGCGCATCGCCGCGTTCTTCCGCGACGAGTCGTGCGGGCAGTGCGTGCCCTGTCGCGTCGGCACGGTGCGGCAGCAGGAGTCGCTCGCGCGCATCGCTTCCGGCTGCACGCACGGCGGCGTGGCCGCCGAACTCGCGCTGCTCGAAGACGTGGGCGAGGCGATGCGCGACGCCTCGATCTGCGGCCTCGGCCAGACGGCCTACGCTGCGATCGAGTCCGCCATCAAGCGCCTGCGGCCCTTCGGCGATGCTGCCGTCCGCGCACCGCACGCGCCGGCAGCATCCAGCGCGCCTCTCGCCGCATCACCTGCCGCGCTCCCCGCCAGCGCCGCGACAAAGCCCGCTCAGCCGTCGACGGCCGCGAAGCCCGCAGCCGCCGCGCAACTCGCAGCCGGAATGCACGGCAAGGACGCGATGCCCGTGCCGCCAGGCGCCGCGCGTGCCGAGGCTGCGGTGGAGCTCGTCGTCGACGGCCGCGCTGTCCGCGTGACGCCCGGCACCACGATTCTCGGGGCGTGCCGCGAGCTGGGCGTGGAGGTGCCGACGCTCTGCTACCTCGAGACGCTCGCGCCGGCCAACGCGTGCCGACTGTGCGTGGTGGAAGTGGAGGGCGCGCGCGTCCTCGCGCCGAGCTGCTCACGCGCTGTCGAGCCGGGCATGAAGGTGCACACGAAGTCCGCGCGCGTGCAGCACTCGCGCAAGCTCGTGCTCGAGCTGCTCGCGTCGTCGGTGGATCTCTCCACCGCGCCGGGCCTCGCGGAACTCATCACCGAGTACGGCGCGCAGCCCGCGCGCTTCGGGCCCGCCGCCGCGCCGACGACCTGTCGCGACCACGCGCTGCCCGGCCATCACGCGCACGCCGACCCGAACTTCGCTGCCAACGTCCACCAGCCGGTGAAGATCGACAACGACCTCTACATCCGCGACTACGCCAAGTGCGTGCTCTGCTACAAATGCGTCGAGGCCTGCGGTGAGGATCACCAGAACTCCTTCGCCATCGCGGTGGCGGGGCGCGGCTTCGACGCGCGCATCTCCACGGAGTTCAACGCGCCGCTCACGGACTCCGCCTGCGTCTACTGCGGCAACTGCATCGCCGTGTGCCCGACCGGCGCGCTCATGGCGAAGGACGAGTTCGACCTGCGAAAGCTGGGCACCTGGGACGAGGCGCGCCAGACCGAGACGGACACCATCTGCCCATACTGCGGCGTGGGCTGCGGCCTGCGCCTGCACGTGCAGGACGGCCGCATCGTGAAGGCGACGTCGGGCCTCGACAATGCGATCACGCTGGGCAACCTCTGCATCAAGGGGCGGTTCGGGTGGCGCTTCGTGCAGCCCGATCCGGCGAGGACCGCTCCAGGCGCGTGAGTCGGCCTCGACTCATTGATCGCGTGCTGCGCGCCTCAGCTCTCCGACGCACGATCGAGAAATCGGTCGATCGACGCGGCTGCCGCCACGATGTCGCGCAGCGAGAGTTCGTCAGGCCGCACAGACATACTGAGTCTTGCATTGGATAGGGAGTGAACGTGTCACCATCCGAGTGCCTCGCGGATGTAGCTCACTTCGGGGTGGCCGAAGAAAGCGCGCACACGTTCGCGGTCACTCTTGACGTTGGCAAGCTCGTCCTCGACCGCCT
>JBBQUR010000006.1:0-244261 GCA_038212275.1 Planctomycetota bacterium | reverse complement strand
CAGCAAGAGGCCGACAGGGTGAGTCCGCGAGTGGCGGGCCGAAGACGTGATCAGCGAAGCGAAGGCGGGTTCAGAGGGGGCGGGCCGTGGCGAGCCGCTGCGGAGGGGCGTAAGGTGGGGGTCTTGGATGTCTTATCCTCCGCCGCCACTTGCGCGATCCGGCCCCGTCGGGCACTCTTCCGGGCTTCTCCGCGGGGGTGCGAGGAATGGGACGAGGTGCGCTCCGGTCGGCAGTCAGCGTGGCGCTACTCGTCGCCGTAGAAGCCAGCCTTCTCGGTTTCGGGGCGCCGGCGAATTCGGCCTACGAGGATCTTGTGGCGCAGCTCCGCGCCGCCCTAACCGTGCCCAACGCGGAGGCTCGCCTGCAGCGGTACGACGGGATTGCGCAGTCACTCGTTTCCGAGGCCGTCCCTTCCCTAGGCCCTCAAGACTCTTGGTCCACGTTGATCGCGAACTCAGACATCGACGCAGTCAGTGCGGCCACAAGATGTTCTGAGTCCACCGATTCCGCCGGACGACTGACCGTGGGCTCGGGAATCCATGAGATCGCCGGCGGACGGTGGCTCTTCTACCGGACATATATTGAGGCGAATGGAACTAGCCCCGCTGCAACTCTACTTGCCGTCTCGCATCCGGCAGAAGACTGGGTGCATGTGGACTTTGCAGAGGACGCTGAGGGCAACATCTTCGAGGTAGTCAACCTCGGTCGCACCACGAATGACGACGGCTCAGTAGATGAGACCGTGGCAGTCGAGTTGCCAGATGGATACTTAGAAGGCCGAGCAGAATCCGGATTCAAAGTGAGATTCAAGGGGGGCGGGAATCTCCTGCTCGCGATGGCGCACGGCTTCACAATTCGTGGATTCCTCGCCGCATCGGAACGCGCTGTCGCTAGGAAATCGTCGCCTCGCGTGCCGGCAAGCCGATAGCCATGACCCTCCACCCCGAAAGCGTGCAGCGCTGCGGCGCGTGCGCGAAACCGACGCTGCATTACCGCGGACAGGCGTCCGCGGTCTCGCTCCTGCGCCTCGCCGCCTGGATGCTGCTGCTGCCGTCCATCCTCTACGGCGCCTGCACCGCGACGGACAATATCCCGGGATTCCTCGGCCCGCTGTGCGGCCTCGTGGTCGCAGCGTTCTTCGTCGTCCTGGGATGCCAGCAATTCAACGAGGGTGAAGTCCCCGCCATTTGTGGAGAGTGCGGTGCCGCCGACGGATCAGTCTCCCACGCATACAAGGCAGACCGCAGGGCCCCGCCGCCGGCAACCTGATGCGCCTCCACCCCGAAGCATTCTTCCCGTGACGGCACGCGCGACGCCTCGTTCGCCCGCCGTCTGGGCATTCGCCGCTGGCGCACTCTGCGTGGCCCTCGTCGTAGCGCTCGTCGCAGCGAGCCGCGCTGAGCCAACCGTGCTGCGCGCGACGCAGGTCATCATCGTCGACGGCGACGGCAATGCGGCGGCAACGCTGGGCGTGCTGGAGAACGGCACCGTCGGCCTCACCATCGGCAGCGCGCCCAACTCCGAGACGGCATTCCTGGGCACGCAGGCAGGTCGAGCATCGCTGCAGCTCTCCGGCAGCGACGGCGCCGCCATCTTTGGCGCGGGCGCTGCGCGCTCGTCGCCGAAAGAGGGCCAGCCTCTCGTCACTCCGACTCCGGCCTCAAGCGCCGACCCCATCGTCTACGTGACCAAGAGCGGCACGAAGTACCACACGGCATCATGTCGATACGCGAAGACGGGGACGTCCATGAAACTCTCCGAAGCACAGGGACGCTATGGGCCGTGCTCGGTGTGCGAGCCGTGAAGCTCTCCCCCGAAGCATTCCTGCAGTGCACTCACTGCAAGCGCGAGACCGCGCACCTGCGGCAGGGCGTCACCTCGGCGAGAATTCTGCGCGCCGCAATTCTCGGCCTGGCGCTGCCCTGCTTGGTCGTCGGCATTTGCCTCGTGACAGCTCCGGGATCCGAGGCGCTGAGTACCTCCGGTGGCCACGGGTCGCCGTCCCGCCCGATTGCCACGTTCGCCATGCTTGCGAGCGTCGTAGCCGTCATCTGGTTCGTGGGCTGGATCCTGCTCATCTATGACGGACTCCTCTACTGCCGGCAATGCGGCACCCGCTTCGGCGCAGAGCCGCCGGCGCCGGCCACCCCAGAGGGCAAGCCGAAGACCGTCGCTGAGCTCGAGGCTGCGAGCAGCGCGCTGGGCTCGGTGGGGCCGACGTCGAAGTCGTGATGGCCGCCGAACCCGATGCCCCGTGGTGAACCATCCGCTACCCACGGTTCCGCTCCTCGACCTCAATGGCCTGTCCGTCCTAGGCGGCCTGCTCTATGAGTCAGTGCTCGTGCGCGGGCGCCAGGCGCTCGCCGATCAGCAGCACTTTGACTTCCGAGCAGAGCTGGCCGACGCGTTCATCGGGGAGACGTTCACGTGGCCGGCCTTCGATGCCTGGCGAGACTACTTCGGTGCAGTGGGTTGGCACCCGCTCGCGTGGGACCCGTGGATGGTGTCAGAAGAACCAGAAGACTGGCCCAGCGTTGACCGTGTGACCTCGGCGGTGCGGCTGCTGCACAGTCTCACCGTTGGCGCGGCGATCGTCGGCGAGATCCGGATGCGGCAGATCCGAGAGGCACAGCGGGACGGGATCATCCGAGGCGTGAAGATCCTCAGCTCAGGGCACCGCGTCTCGCCGCTGTGTGCGGCGCGAGAGGGCCATGTCTACACCGATCTCGACGTCCTGCCGCCTGTGCCGGCGTATCCAGGCTGTGGGTGCGTGTTTCGGACGATCCTCGCGCCGCGCTAGCGCTCAGCACCTGCAGCAGCTCGCGGCGCGTGGCACGCAGGTCCGCGAGGACGGCGGCAATCCGTGCGCGCGCGGCGTGATCGGCCCACGCGCCAGACTCCCGCTCGGCGGCACGCGCGGCCTTGTGTGCCGTCACGGTGAACGTGATCGCCGCCTCGGTCGCGCGCATGGCCTTGGCCGCCTCCCGCGCGCGGTCGGCGCGGTGCATCGGCAGCGTGGTCGTGGTGGTGCGCCTCATGCGACGTCCACCCACCGCATCGCGGTCGCCAAGAGGTGGTCGTAGTCGCCCGCCGTCGCCTCGGCGAAGAACGCGTCGCGCTCGGCCTTGTCGATGCCGGCGCGCCGCAGCGCCCGGCTCACCGCGCCGAGCACGGCGAACGCGTTGCCGTCGCTGCCGGTGAGCTGCACGCGGATGTGCGGGTACTTCGGTCCGTGCGCGTCCGTCATCGGACACCGCAGGGGGCGGGCCGTGGCGAGCCGCTGCGGAGGGGCGTAAGGTGGCGGTCTTGGATGTCTTATCCTCCCGCGGTCTCGCGGAAGTCGAGGGCACGAGGGCAAAAGTGCGGCCCTGCAGGTGCGCAACGAGAAAGCCGCCGCCGCCGAGATTGCCGGCCGTCGGGTAGGTGACCGCAAGTGCAAAGGCCGTCGCCACCGCGGCATCCGCCGCTTTGCCGCCACGCGAGAGCGCCTCGGTGCCGATGCGGCCGGCGAGCGGCGAGTCGCTCACCCCTCTCGACCCCGGCATGGATCTGCAGGTTGCCCAGCAGGTGGACGACCACGAAGCCCAGCAGCGCGACGCCGGTCAGCGCCACGAGCAACTTCCGGCCGATCGACGATTGCAGTCAGCGCAACAGCCAGTTCATCAAGTGGTCCGTTCAGCGGTCGGGGTGGGCGGCCGAGAGCAGGCGGCCGCCATCCCAAGGCCGGTCGGTCCCGCAGCCGGCCTGCCCAACGGGGCGTCATCCTGGCAAGTTGAACGGCGGGGGATCCGGCCCCGACGATCCGTGGGACCTCGGTGCCTGTCGCGCTCACGCTCCGCGGTGCAGCTTCCGCTAGAGAAACCGTTCCCTGGCGGGTGCGGGCCCCTTCCAGCAGGGATCGACGCGGAAGACGCCGTGGCTGTAGAGATGCGCATCAAGGTCATTGCTGGCCTGTGCCTGCTCGAGCCACAGATTCCACCAGGCGAGCAGTTCATCCCAGGAGAGGTTCTTGAGGTCGAGGTCCTCCTCGCTCAGGAACTCGTCACGCCGACCCGTCATCGCCTGCTCTCCGGCGCGACATGAAAGGGAAGAACATCGAGCGCCCTGGCGACGATGAGCTCGTGCTGTGCCTTCAAGGGGAGACCGATGATGTCCCTCTGCAGTGCAGGCCAGGCGGCGGCCCAAACCGCCGACGCTGACGCATACCGATCGAGGCGCCGCACGTCGGCTGCCATCATCTCACGCCTTTCCGCGTCGAGCGCGGCCGCCAGGTCGTCGCGCCTGCCGGAGAGTGCATGCGTGAGGAGCGGGCGACGCGTCAGCAGGCCGCGGACGACCGCCCCGTGCTTCGCCGCCAGTTCGACGAGATCATCAGCGCTTCTTGAGACGAGCGACTGCTTCTCCGGATCGGCGATAAGGCGGGCAAGTTCCCCGATGACCGCATAGTCCCGCTCGCGCCCTGTCTGCTTGAGAGCCACCAGACGCAGAGGATCCACGCACGGCACGGCAACCGACCGCTGCTGCTCCCACAGTGCAGCGAGGTCGGCGGGCGAGAGCCGAGGCGGCCGCGTGACGAAATCGGTCCGCAGGCGGAGACTGTCGGCCTGGAACTCCAGGTGTGCGCTCCAACCGCCCGCCATCCAGCGGACATCCAGCGGCGCGCCGAAACGATAGTGCGCACCGTGCCGCTGCAGGACGGCAAGCACGTGCGTCAGGGCTTCCGCGGTCTCCTTCACGACCCAGTCGCCATCCTTGCTCGTGACCGACAGACGCAGCAGGACGACGGCTTGTCCGCTGCTGACGATCGCGCGCAGGTCGCCGCGGTTGAACTCTTCCGTCAGGGCGATGTACGGGTTCACAGGAGCCTTGTATCGCGTGGTGGTCGGTGCCCAAAGCTTCGGCTCGTTCCTGGCGCTCGGCGGTCGCAGCCGCCGCGTGCGCAGAGAGGCGCCGGAAGCCGGGGCTGGCGCCGGTCCCGCAGCCGGCTCCTGCGCGCCAGGCGCTCAGCCCGCTCGAGCGGCCGTCACCCCTGGGCGGAACTGCTGTCGTGAGGAAGTGGCGAGACCCTCGGGAGGGGCGTACGGTGGGCGTCCTGGTCCTATCCCCGAGCAGCTCGACAGCAAGAACGACTACGCGACCCTGGGCATCGTCGGGAGTCACGTCGGGCTGGTCGAGTTCGAGCACGTGACTGGCCGCTTCGTGGACAAGCGGCAGTACTTCACGCTCGATCCCCTCGCGCCGGTGATGGCGATGGACGATCAGCAGCACCAGGCCGTCCTGGGCACTCTGGGCAACAACCCCTTCGGTCCGCCGACGATCGCCACGGTCGATCTCGACTCGGGCGCCTTCCAGAAGTTCACGGGCATGGGCCTCGGCTACGTCAACGGCATCGCGGTGGACACGACCACGGGCATCGCGTGCACCGCCACCGAGATCGATTTCAGCGTGGGGTTCTACAACCTCGCGACGCACGCGGGCTTCATGGTCATCCCCGACTTCAACGTGAAGGTCGCGCATCACATCGATCCGGCCGCCGATCTCTCCGAGCAGATCTCGACCTCGGGCCTTGAGGCCTCGGGCACGGGCAACATGGTGTCACACGGCCGGGGCCATCCCGATGTCATGGGATAAGGCCGCCCGACGTGGATCGCGACCAGACACCCTTCGATTCCGGAATCCATGTCATGCATCGCTCGATCGCCCGCCTGCTTGCGGCCGCCGCCGCTGCCCTGCTCCTGTCCACGGCGGCGCCGACCCCTCTGGCCGCCCAGAACCTGCTCATCAACGGCAGCTTCGAAGCCGGCACTTCGCCGGGGCTTTTCATCGACCTTCCCGGCGGCTCGACCGCCATCACGGGCTGGACCGTGGGGGACTTCCACATCGACTACGTGAGTTCCGCCACGTGGAATGCCTCGGACGGCGTGCGCAGCGTGGACCTCGATGGCAGCGTCAACGTGCAGCCGCGCAACGGCTCGATCGCCCAGTCCTTCGCGACGACGGCGGGCAAGCAGTACGTCGTGACCTTCGACATGAGCGCCAATCCCAACGGACTGCCGCTCGTGAAGGAGGTCGAGGTCAGCGCTGCTGGCACGACGCAGGTGTTCGCCTTCAACATCGGGTCGGTCATCCCGTTCGTCCCGCCGCTGGTGCTCACCTACCAGCACAAGAGCTTTACGTTCACCGCGACCGCGGCCTCGACGACGCTGAAGTTCAAGAGCCTCACGCCGCTCAGCGGTTCGCCGTCGGGCTACGGCAACGTGATCGACAATGTCGTCGTGGAAGCGGTGAACCCGGCGTGGACGAACCTCGGCTTCGCGCTGCCCGGCGTGGCCGGCGCGCCGCTGCTCGTCGGGACGGGGACGCTCGTCGCCGGGTCGTCCGGCACGCTCGTGCTGAGCCAGGCAGCTCCCTCCGCTCCGGCGCTGCTGGTCATCGCACTGGCCGGAAACCCGACGCCCTTCAAGTGCGGCACGCTCGTGCCGGTGCCCGTGCTGACGAGCTTCGTCCTCGCCACGAGTCCGGGCGGCGGCCTCCCGCTGGGCTGGGCCGCCTGGCCTGCGGGTCTCTCCGGCCTGGCGGTGCACTTCCAGTTCGGGGTGAAGGACGCCGCGGCCGTGTGCGGGGTCTCGCTCAGCAACGCCGTGCGTGGCGACGTGCCGTGAGGCTTGCGCGGCGGGCCGGGTGCCGCGGCACTCCGGCTCGCGGCGACAGCGCGGGACTTCCGCCGCAGCGCGCTCTTGAACGGGCGAAACCAGCGCTATGATCGGCGCATGCCCCGCCTGTTCGTCGCCGTCGACCTGCCGGACGAGCAGAAGGCCGAGCTTGCGGCGCTCTGCAACGGGCTGCCCGGAGCGCGCTGGGTGCGTGACCGGCAGTTCCACCTCACGCTGCATTTCTTCGGCCAGGTCGAGGGGCCGGTCGCACGCGCCATCAGCGAGGCGCTGCACGGCGTGCGCGCCGACCCCTTCGAGTTGTCGCTGTGCGGCGTGGGCGTCTTCCCGCCGCGCGGCGTACCACGCGTCCTGTGGGCCGGGGTCGAACCCTGCGACGAAGTGACCGAGCTGCACCGGCAGGTGGAGCGCGTCGTGCGCCGCATCGGGCTGCCACCCGAGGAGCGCAAGTTCGCCCCGCACATCACCCTCGCGCGGCTGCACGACCCGCCGCTGCCGAGGCTGCACGCGCTGCTGCGGGATCACGTGGAATTGACCAGCGAGCCCTTCCCCGTCACGGGGATCGAGCTGTACAGCAGCGTGCTCGCGTCCGAGGGCGCGATTCACCAGCGCGAAGCAAGCTATCCGCTGTTCGCACGCCAGCAGTGAGAGCAGGCAGCCGCTGCGGGCCGTCACTTTCCGGACCTCGACGGGTATCCCGGCTCGTCTGACGGGACTCGCAGGCGCCCTGCAGGTGGGGCAAGGTGGCTTGTGTCCCGCCAGCCGCGCCCGATATGCTCGCCGGGATCGCCCGCCCGATACGCGTGCGACCGGGCCGACCTGCCCGCCAGCGACTGCCCCCGACTTCCCCCGATGAGGACGACCACGAGGATGCGCACGCAAGACTCGCCTGCTTCCCTGTTCCGCTCGCTTGCCTGCCTGGCGGTCCTGGGGGCTCTGCTCCTCTGCACCGGCTGCCTGTACAACGACCATCGCAGCTTCGGCGCCACGGAGAAGTGGGTGCACTCCGACATCAACTACGTGCCCAAGATCATCGGCACGCCGTTCGTCGCCATCGGCGACGGCATCGTGGCCCCGTTCACGGCCGCGTCCGACCAGTGGGGCAGCCGCCCGCTCTACAACCCGAACCACAAATACCTCTCCTACGCCGGCAGTCGCGTCATCGCGCGCAGCGACATCGGGGACGGCTACAAGTGGCTGGCCTCGGTGCCGTCGCTCATCTTCGACACGCTCTGGCTCATCGTGACGGGGCCGATCGACCTCTTCACCGTCCTCGGCTCCGACCAGGACACGGACGTCAAGAACGAAGCCCAGGCCGAGGCGCTCAAGGAAGCCGAGGTCAACGCCCAGTACCAGACCGACAACTGACCGGCCGCGGCGAGCCGCTCGCCGCCCATTCATCGGCTGTTCGCGCGCCGTCGGAGGGAGACCTCCGGCGGCGCGTCGCCTTCAGGGGAGCATGCCGCCGCGCGCCAGCTCGCGGAAGATGACCTGACCCAGCAGCGCGTGGCCGGCCACGCTGTAGTGGCCATTGTCGTAGAGCAGGAAGAGCGACTCGTCCGCGTGGTCGAGCTCCAGGCCGGAATGCTCGACGCCCTGGTCGTCCTTCCACTTCAGCTTCGAGAAGTCGTAGGTCTGGCTGGCGGACAGTTTCTTGGCCAGGATCTCCTGCATGAGCGCCAGCATCGGGGCCCGGAAGTCCGGCATCGGGTCGACGTGCAGCGTGCCGGGATGCAGCCTGGCGTAGGGTGCCCACTTGGTGTCCGCGCCCAGCAGCTTGGGCTCGAAAATCGAGCGCCAGCGCGGCAGCGAGACGATCACGAGGTGCCCGCCGTCGACCTCGACCATCTGGCGCACCGCGTCGAGGCGCGCGGTCATCTCGGTCCAGTAGTGCTGGTTGTCCTTGGAAAACGGGCTGTAGGTGATGGAGGCGTCGGCGGCCTCCGCGGCGCGCTGCCCGGCCAGCGCCTCGGCGCTCGGCGGCGGCGGCGGCATCCAGCGGTTGATGACGTTGCGGTTGAGCCAGTCGTAGGTCGCGCTGCGCAGGATGAGCGAGCGAAACTCGTAGTCGGGGTCGTCGAGTGCCGGCTTCATCGGCGTGATGTCGTGCGGGTGCATCGGCACGATGAGCAGGTCCGGGCGGTAGGGGCGGATCTGGTCCTCGTAGACGCGGGCCATCTGCTCGAAGACGTAGCCCTGCACGGCGAAGTTCATCACGATCGGCGTGCGCTGGACGCCGCGTTCCGCGAAGTCTTTCGCCAGCGCGTCCTCGAGCTGCCGGCCCCAGGTGTCCTCGATGGCGACGCTGGTGCCGAAGGTCATGGAGTTGCCCACGAGCGCGACGCGGAAGACGCTCTCATCCTTGAGCCACGGCCCGCGCGTCGGCGGAGCTGCGGGCTGGTCCGGCACTGCGGGCTGGTTCGTCGCCGCGGGCTGCACCGTCGCCGCGGGCAGGACCGGCGCCGCGGGGTCGCGACGCGGCGGGTCCCACTCGCGATCGCGGAAGCCCGCGGCGTTGATGTGCTCGGTCACCGTGAGCTCGCGGGAGAGCGCGTTCTGGCTGGGCAGCATGCGCCAGCCGTAGCGCTCGTTCTGCTCGCTGGCCGACCACTGGCCGAGTCCGCCGAAGGTGCGCAGCGAGAACTCGAGCGCCGCCAGCGCGACGACGACGGTGACCGTGCGCATGCCGATGATTGTCATGGCGCCCTCAGAACTGGAAGTAGACGAACGGCGTGAGGCCCGGCGGCCGCAGTCCGTAGAAGAGCAGGATGGCCAGCGCGAGCAGCAACCCCTGCACGACGGCGGGCGAGCGGATGAAGCCTTGTTCCGTCGCCAGCGTCCAGCGCTCGGGCATGAAGTGCGTGAGGTAGCCCACCGCGATGATCGTCCACACCTGCCAGTTCAGCGCGGGCATGGCCTTGCTCCAGTCGCCCAGCGCGGAGAGCGCCGCGTGGAACACGCCCATGTCCTTGCAGCGGAAGATGATCATCGAGAAGGCCACGACGTGGAAGGTGAACAGCGTCCCGACCACGGCCACCAGCGGGTTGTCCGGGAAACGCCCGCCGTGCAGCAGCTTGCGGAAGAGCCGCGAGATGATCAGCCAGAGGCCGTGGTACATGCCCCAGAGCACGAAGGTCCACGCCGCGCCGTGCCACAGGCCCACGAGCGTCCACGCGAAGAAGGCGTTCCAGCAGGTGCGCAGCAGGCCGCGCCGGCTGCCGCCCATGCCGATGTAGACGTAGTCCGTGAACCACGTGCTCATCGAGATGTGCCAGCGCGTCCAGAACTCTTCGAGGCTGCGGCTCTTGAAGGGCGCGTCGAAGTTCTTCAGCAGCTCGAAGCCCATCAGCCGTGCGCTGCCGATGGCGATGTCGCTGTAGCCTGCGAAGTCGCCGTAGAGCTGCAGGGCGTAGCCGTAGGTGGCGATGAGCAGCCCCAGGCCGCCGAGCTGCCGGATGCTGTCCGCATCGAGGAAGGCCCGGTCCACCAGGTGCGCGCCGAGCATGTCGGCCAGCAGCAGCTTCTTGGTGAGGCCGCGCAAAATCTGGAACAGCCCCGAGCTGATCTGCTCCATGCGGAAGGTCGGCGGGTTCTCCAGCTGCGGAATGAAGTCCGTGGCGCGGACGATGGGGCCCGCGACGAGCTGCGGAAAGAACGAGACGAAGACCGCGAAGTCGAGCAGGCTGCGCGTGGCCTTCATGTGCCCGCGATACACGTCGATCGTGTAGGACAGCGTCTGGAAGGTGTAGAAGCTGATGCCCGCGGGCAGGAAGAGGTCCAGCCGCCACGTGTGCGCGTCCACGCCGACGCTCGCCAGCGAGTCCTGCACCGCGCCCGAGAAGAAGTCGAAGTACTTGAACATCGCCAGCAGGCCGATGTTCGTGACGAGGCTCATGCCCATCCAGAACTTGCGCTTGCCGGGGTTGTTCTCCTCGTGCCCGCGCTGGATCTGCAGCGCCGACACGTAGTCGATGAGCGTGCTCCACATCAGCAGCGTGCACCACACCGGATGCACCCAGCCGTAGAAGACGTAGCTGGCCACGAGCAGCATCGAGTGCCGCAGCGGCTTGCGCTGGCGCCACGTCCAGAACAGGACGTAGACACCCCACAGGAAGATCACGTAGAGGAAGCTGTTGAAGAGCATCGACGCTCAGCGCACCGGCTTCAGGGTCAGGTCGAGGCGCGGGCCATCGGGCGCGGCGTGCACGTCCAGCGGCGCCAGCAGCACGGCGCCGTCGCGCGTGTTCCACGTCGACTGCCAGGCGCGATGCGCCGCGTCGTCCGGGAAGCTCTCGCCGGCCGGCGGCGGGTAGGCGCTCATCGCGTGAAAGGGCAGCGGCTCGACGCGCTCGGCCGAGGCGGTGGCCGGGTCGCGGTCCTTGGCCCAGCCGTCCAGATAGAGCAGCCAGTCGCGGGTCCAGCCGGCGGGCAGGGGCGGCAGCGGGGCGGCCGCGAAGTCCAGCCGCATGCAGTCGCCCGAGCCGAGGATCGCGTACATGTCGTCGGCCTCGCTCAGCAGCGGGAGCACGCTGCCGTAGCGCGTGTAGCGGCCGGGGTGCTGGTTCCAGCGCGGCTGGGCGTGGTCGTTCCAGTCGAAGATCTCGGGCAGCGTGCCGTCCGACGTGTCGAGCGGCCACGAGAAGCCGCGGTAGTGCAGCAGCGCGGCCGAGGGCTCCAGCGCCGTGTCCGTGTACGGCGCGTCGTCGGCATCGAGGACGAGGCGGATGGCGTCCCAGCTCAGCTGCAGCGTCGTGCTGAGGCGCAGGCGCGGGTCGTCGCGCACCACCACGTCGGTGATGTCGATGATCATGGTCTTGGTCTTGCCGGCCGGGAAGCCGATCGGGTCGCCCGTCGGCGTCCAGCCGTCGCCGTCGGGCACCCACAGGAGCGGCGGATCGAAGGCGATGTCGGGGTTGCGCGCGGCCGACATGTTCACGCTGGAGTTGCCCCACTGCAGCCAGCCGGTGAGCGCGAGGCGGATGCGCGGCGCGGCGGCCAGCGCGGCGCGCTGCGCGGGCGTGTCGGCCAGCGTGAGGTCCAACCACCACGGATCGGCGAGGCCGTCGTACTGCGTGGGCAGGCGGCGGAAGGGGCGCGCGCAGTCGTCGTCGACGGCAGCCAGCTGCGCGGTGACGTCGCTGCCATTGCTGGCGATCACGCGCGGCAGCGACACCACGTCCGTGAAGGTGTGCACGTGGTGCGGCGGGAAGGGCGGGAAGGCGAAGCGCTCGTCGGGGTGGATCTCCACGCCGGACGGATGGTCGATGGCGTGCAGCACGGCGCGGTCCAGGTAGGTGACCTCGCGCAGCTCCTCCGTGATGGCGAGCTGCAGCATGCCGTCGCGCGGCAGCAGCTGGTCGCCGCGGATCCTCACATACTCGTCGTGATCGAAGGGCACGAAGAGGTCCGGCGACATGGGCAGGCCGAGCGGCGTCGTGCCGAGGACATCGCTGATGAACTCGAAGCGCGTGCCGTTCCACGTGTAGAGGAAGGGACAGCTCCCGCCGAGACGATTGACCTGCTCGAGCCGCAGCGGCACGCCCGCCGGCAGGTCGAGCCCGTGCTGCAGCACGCCGTTGGGCCAGGTGATGCGCAGCACGTCCGCCACGTCGTGCTCGCCGAGGCCCAGCAGTTCCGGGCCGCGCCAGTAGAGGCGCCGATAGAGCGGGCCGGCGCGCAGCTGCACGATGCTGCCGATGCCCTCGTCGTTGTCGCGCAATCCGTCCAGCACCAGCGGCAGTGCGCGGCCGACGGGGCCGTCGTCGTGCAGCACGCGCGCGTGGCCGGCGCCGAGCAGCACGAGGTCGGGTCGCAGGTCGCCGTCCAGGTCCGTCACGACGAAGGGCTGGCTGCTGCCGGTGCCGGGCGCGCCGCCAGCGCCGCCGCTGCCGGTCGCGCCCGTCTCGCCGGCCGTCTCGCTGCTCAGGCCGGCCCTCTGTGCGCCGTGGAGCGGTGCGAGCGCCTGCGCGACCGTGTCGACGAGGCGCGCCGGTAAGCCGACGCCCGCCGTCATGCCCTCCGCGCGCCGCACGACCAGGTCCACGTGTCCGTCGAGGTCGATGTCGGTGAACACGTATGGCAGCGACGCCACGTCGGCGCGCAGCGGCGCCGGCGCGGCGAAGTGCGCGCCGCCGGCGCCTGGTTCGGCGCGTGGTTCGGCGGGCGTCCCCGCGGGCGGCTCGTTGCGCGCCCAGCGCAGCGTGCCGTCGAGGCCTGCCAGCACGAGGTCCGCCCGGCCATCCTCGTCGAGGTCCAGCGCGCCGACGGGCGCGCCGCATCCGGCCGCCGGCGTGGTGGCGAGCGCGTCCTGCGGCACGTTCCATGCGGCGGTCACGTTGCTGAAGCGTTCGCGGCGGTCGTTCGAGAGCAGCACGAGGCCGTGCTCGGTGGCGACCAGGAAATCCACGTCGTCATCGCCGTCGAAGTCCTCGGCGAGCACGCTGCGGCAGTTGCCCGCGGCGCGGCCCGCGTCGGAGCTCGCCGACGGCAGGACGAGCAGCTTTCCGCGCTCGACGCCGTCGTTGCGCAGCACCTGCAGCCCGCTGCCGGTGGCGAGCACCACGTCGAGATCGCCGTCGTGATCGACGTCGCTGAAGATGCCGGCGCGCGCGTCGCCGGACTGCAGGCCCTCGGGGCCCGCGGTCTCGTAGCGGCCCGCGTCGTTCAGCGTGTAGAGCACGAACACGCCGCTGCCTGCGGCCGCCTGTCCCGGCGTCTCCACGCAGAGCAATTCAAGCGGCGGATGGAAGAGCGCGTGGCGCGGATCCTCCGGCTTCATCGCGTCGCCGCCATCGCCCGTGCCCATGTCTCCCGCGGCCACCGAGAGCACCGGCCGCTCGTGCACGAGCTGCACGTTGAAGGCGCCGGCCGTCTTCTGCAGCGCGACGACGAGGCCGGCGTGGCCCCAGCCGACGAGATCGATGCGTCCGTCGCGGTCGAGGTCGCGCGCGAGCAGGTGCTCGGCGCCGTGCAGATCCACGTCGGGGCCGCCGGAAAAGCCCGGCCACGTCGGCGTGCTTGCCGTGGCCTGCAGCACGTGAGGCTTCGGCGGCAGCAGCCGGCCGTAGCCCAGCGTGGAGGCCTCGGGGTCCTTCGGGGCCGGCTCGCCCGCGCGGAAGGCCACTGGTGACAGGCGCGCGTGCTCCTCGGAGAGCTCCTTGCTCTCTTCTGCGCGGCCGGCATACAGCAGCGCCCGGCTCAATTTGTAGATGGCGATGCGGTACAGCGCGGGATTCGCCTCGAATCCGGCCGACTGCACCTGGCGCCAGAGCGCCTCGGCCTCGTCCTCGCGCTCGAGTCCGACGAGCGTGTCGGCGAGCTGGATGCGCGTGGCGTTGTCGCCCGGATCGACGGCCAGCACCGTGCGAAAGCAGGCCTCTGCCTGCGGATATTCCTGCACGTTCATGTGCAGATTGCCACGCAGGTAGTTGACCGCGGGGTCCTTCGGCGCCAGCGCCATCGCGCGGTCCGCAAAGCCGACGGCCTCCGGCTGCCTGCCGAGGATGTTGCCGAGGATGCCCGCCCGCACGAGGTCCTCTTCCACGGCATCGGTGCGGGCGACGAGGGGCTCGATGGCCTTCAGCGCGTCCACGTATCGGGTGTCGACCTGCAGCGCCTCGGTGCGCGCGCGGATCAGGTCGGCGTCGACGGGCTCATCGGCGCTGCCATCGCAGGCGCCGAGCAGCAGCGCGAGCAGCGCCGCCGCGCCAGATCCGAGCGCCGCGCACATGCGGCGTGCGGCGTCGGAGCTTCTGCGGTTCCAACACGACGCCAGGCTGCCCGAGAATGACATGCAGGCATGATCACGCGTGCAAGGCGGACAGTCCACAGCCGGGCTGTGCTCTCAGCAGTCGGACGGCACGGTGGCCAGCAACGCGTTGCTCGATGCGTAGCCGGACGGGCCGGCGGGATCCGGGATCCAGTCCTGGAACCAGAGTTGCAGACCTTCCGGCACGCCGATGGGGAAGCTGAAGGGCAGCGTGTGGCCGCCCGCCGCGTCGATGGGCAGCGGTGCGAGCACGAGATCCGGCGCCGGAATGAGCAGGCCGCCGTGGAAGGGATGCCACAGGCTGGAGAAGCCCACCACGAGGAAGGCGCTGCCGCCGGGCCGCGCCGAGCTGAGCACCAGCGAGCCGGGCGCGCTCCGGCAGAGATTGCCGGTGCCCGCGAGGTGCGGCTCGCCGAGCGCGCCGCTCGTCGCGTGGCCGAGGTCGGTCCATGCGCCGGGAGGGCTGTCGCTCAGCGTGAGCGTGAGCACGAGCTGCGTGAACACGCCCTGCACCGGCTTCACGCCGAAGCCGCCGCCGGGCAGCATGAAGGGCGTCCCGCCGGACCACTCGACGAACCACGTGAAGTGCGACTGGCCCGGAGGCGGGCCGAGCACGCCGTTGAAGGCGTCCGTCTGCAGGCTCGTGCTGAAGCTGCCCACGCCCGCCCAGCCCAGCGTCTGGCTGTCGACGCCCGCGATCCCGGTGGGGAGGCCGAAGCTCACGCCCAGCGTCCACGGCCCCGGGTCCGCGCTCACGAAGGTCGCGTCGAGGCGCGCATGGACCACGTGCCCGGCTGAGGTGGAGACGCCGATGAGTTCGCCGCCGACGGCGTCGGGGTTCAACGGCGAGACGTCGAAGACAAGTTCCGACTCCAGCGCGGGCACGCTGACGGCGAGGCCGAGGGAGCAGGCCGTCACGAGAGCGAAGCGGGACAGGCGGCGAAGGACGAGCGGGGAGGTCATGGGCGAATCTCTTTGGGGGCGTCCGGCAGGCGGGCCGCGCAACGGTCGCGGGTCGCGGGCGCCGAGTCTAACCCGACCCCGCCGCGCGCGGGCGCGGGCGCGGGCACGCGATGCGTCGCGCCGCGCCTGCTAGTCTGCGCCCCGCGTCCCGGCCCCGGAGTGTCCCGCATGCCCCTTCCCGACCACTCCCCGCGCACGCTGCACGCCCAGCGCACGCTGCTCGCCCAGCGCACGCTGCTCGCGTGGAGCAGCGGCAAGGACAGCGCCTGGTCGCTGCACGTGCTCCGGGAGGCGGCGGCGCGCGATCCGTCGGCGCCGCGCGTGGCGGGGCTGCTGACCACGGTGAATGCCACGCACCAGCGCGTCGCGATGCACGCCGTGCGCCGGTCGATGCTCGCCGCGCAGGCCGCGGCCGCCGGCTTGCCGCTGCACGAGGTGGAGATCCCGTGGCCCTGCACCAACGCCGACTACGAGCAGGCGATGGGCGCCGCGATGGATCGCGCGCGCGCCGACGGCATTGCCCACGTGGCCTTTGGTGACCTCTTCCTGGAAGACATCCGCCGCTATCGCGAGGAGAAGCTGGCCGGCACGGGCATCACGCCGATCTTCCCGCTGTGGGGGCGGCCGACGGCAGCGCTGGCGCGCGACATGCTCGCCGGCGGCCTCGTGGCGCACCTCACCGCCGTGGATCCGCGGCAGATTCCGGGCGCCTTGGCCGGGCGGCGCTGGGATGCGTCGCTCATCGCGGAGCTGCCGCCGTCCGCAGATCCCTGCGGCGAGAACGGCGAGTTCCACACCTTCGTGTCCGCCGGCCCGATGTTCCGCGCGCCGATCGACGTGCGCGTCGGCGAGATCACTGAGCGCGACGGCTTCGTCTTCGCGGACGTGCTGCCGGGCGACGGGACGTGAACGACGTGCCGCGCAGCGCCGGCGCAAGCGGCGGGGCCGCGCCAGCCAGCATGCACCCCGCGGCGCTGCCGGCCGACGCGCTGCTTGCGCAGTGCGAGGTCACGGCGCGGCGACGCTCGGGCCCGGGCGGCCAGCATCGCAACAAGGTCGAGAGCGGCATCGTGCTCGTGCACCGGCCGACGGGCATCGAGGGCCAGGCCAGCGAGCGTCGCTCGCAGTCGCAGAACAAGGCCGTGGCGCTGTCCCGCCTGCGCGTGCAGCTTGCGCTGGACGTGCGCTCCGCAGCGCCACCGCCGTCCACGCCCAGCGCGCTGTGGCGTTCGCGCTGCCGCGGCGGGCGCATCAGCGTGAGCACGGAACACGAGGACTTCCCCGCGCTGCTCGCCGAGGCGCTCGACGCCGTGCACGCCGTCGCCTTCGAGATTCCTGCGGCCGCCGAGGCGCTCGGCGCCAGCGCGACGCAACTCGTGCGCCTGCTGGCCCAGGAACCGCGCGCGCTGCTGGCCGTCAACACCGCTCGCGCCGAGCGTGGGCTTCACCCCCTGCACGGGTGAAAGGCTGCTCCGCGGCGTCAGGCAGCCAGCGGTGCCACGCGCACAGGCGCAGGCCCTTCGCCACTCGCCGTGCCCTCCGTTCCCCCTAAGCGTCGGACGCTGGCAGTGATGCGCGGATGAGCTGGCAGAGCCGCTGCGCCTCTTCCACGACACGCCGGCCATCGGCCTCCCCGATCTCGAACACGTCGTCGGGGTATCGCGACTGAATGGCGTAGTTCGTGAGTCGGCGGCAGTCCGGTTCGAGCGGTTCGAGCACGGGATCCACCGCGACGCAGTCCGCCAGGAGGGTCACGAGATCGTGTGTCCGTCGCGGCGCCTGCGCGTGAGCGACCAGCCACGCCTTGAGGAGTTTCTCGACGGCCTGCTGGGCATGAAAGCAGACCGTGTCCCATGGGACTGTTGCGGCTGCCATGTTGTTGGAGATGTTCAGCAGGTCGCTGTCCGCCTTGCGGACCCAGCTGGCCCACGGGGCGTCGTCTGCCTTATCAGGCGCGCTCATAGAGCACGCGACCTTCCGCTTCGATCTCCTGCAGGATCGTCCCTGTGCGGCGGCGCAGGCGAAGCACCTCATCCGGAGTGAGGACGACGAGGTCCATGGGCCAGGTTCGCAGCCCGAAGAGCGCGTCGATGTCGATGGCGCGCTCCGGCGGTGACTTGGACGATTCCATCTCGACGAAGAGGTCCACGTCGCTATCCGCGTGCGCGGTGCCACGTGCATGGCTGCCGAACAGGAGCACCCTGCGCGGATGGAAGCGCTCCACGATCCGGCGCGTGATGTCGTTCAGCAACGCCTGATCGATCGGCGTGGCAACTCGATGCGAAGTCGGATCGGGCATGGCTGTCTGTCCCGGGCAGACCCAGTGACGGGCCGCGGCGAACGAGGCGTTGAGGCAGTATTGCCATGGCCCCGCGAGGGAACAAGCGGGTGCAGCGATCCGCTCAGCATCCCGGACTGCCTTGCGGAGCCTCGATCCGCTATCTTGGAAGAGTCCGCGACCTGCGCCGGAAGTCGCGACCGTGACGGAGCAGCCGCACCGCACGGCACCGGTCCGCTCCGGCAAGACACCCTCGAGGAATCACAGGCCATGCCCGCCACCCGTGTCGCCGTTCCGCTGCTTGACCTCAAGGCTCAGTATGCGCCGCTCCGCAAGGAGATCAGTGCGGCGGTGAACGAGGTCTTCGAGAGCCAGTACTTCATCGGCGGGCCGAACATCGACGGGCTCGAGAAGGATCTGGCGGCCTACTGCGGTATCAAGCACGCCATCGGCTGCTCGTCCGGCACGGATGCGCTGCTGCTCTCGCTCTGGGCGCTGGGCATCGGGCCAGGCGACGAGGTCATCACCTCGCCCTACACCTTCTTCGCGACGGTCGGCTCCGTCGCGCGCCTCGGTGCGCGCTGCAAATTCGTGGACATCGACCCGGCCACCTACAACCTCGACGTGAGCAAGGTGAAGGCCGCGATCACGAGCAAGACCAAGGCCATCCTGCCGGTGCACCTGTATGGGCAGTCGGCGGACATGCGGCCGCTGAACGAGATCGCGTGCGCGCACAACCTGCCCGTCATCGAGGACTGCGCGCAGGCCATCGGCACGCGCGACGTGGACGGCCGCATGGTCGGTGGCATCGGCATGGTGGGCTGCTGGAGCTTCTTCCCCAGCAAGAATCTCGGCGGCGCGGGCGACGGCGGTTTCATCGGCACGAACGACGACGCGCTGGCGCACAAGATGAAGGTCATGCGCAATCACGGCATGGAGCCCAAGTATTTTCACAAGCTGCTGGGCGGCAACTTCCGGCTCGATGCACTGCAGGCCGCGGTGCTGCGCATCAAGCTCAAGCACCTCGACGACTGGCACGAGGCTCGCCGCAGGAACGCGGCCGACTACCGCAAGCTCTTCGCCGCCAAGCACCTGCCGGCGGGCTCGCTCACGCTGCCTTTCGAGCGCGAAGGCGGCTACCACATCTACAACCAGTTCATCCTGCGCGTCGCCGCGGGCAAGCGCGACGCGCTGGTGAAGCACCTGCAGTCCAACGGCATCGGTTGCGAGATCTACTATCCGGTGCCCTGCCACCTGCAGGAGTGCTTCGCGGGCGAAGGCTGGAAAGTCGGCGACTTCCCGCAGTCCGAGCGCGCCGCGAAGGAGACGCTCGCGCTGCCGATCTACCCGGAGCTCAGCGCCGAGCAGAAGGCCGCCGTCGTGGACACGGTCTGCGAGTTCCTCGCGACGTGATGTCCACGCCGCGCGCGAGTCCGTGCGGCGCTGCATGCACGCCGGGCTCGCGCGCGCGCGACGCGCGCGGCGCGCCCGGGCCGCAGCGCTGAGCCATGTGCGGGATCGCCGGGAAACTCTGGTTCGACGCGGCGCGGCCGGCTGATCTCGCGGGCGTGGCGGCGCTCACGGCGGCGCTTGCGCATCGCGGGCCGGACGACAGCGGCTTCGCGAGCGACGGGCCGCTGGCCTTCGGGCATCGGCGGTTGTCCATCGTCGACCTCTCGCCGCGCGGACGTCAGCCGATGACGAGCGTCGACGGCACGACGCTGCTCGTCGCCAACTGCGAGATCTGGAATCACCGCGCGCTGCGCGCCGAGCTGGCCGCCGCAGGGCATGCCTTCCGCGGCGACTGCGATGCCGAGGTCATCCTGCCGCTGTATCGGCAGTGGTATGAGCGCGAGGGCGCGGACTTCGTGCGCCGGCTGGACGGCATGTTCGCTTTTGCGCTGTGGGACGGCCGCGCGCGGCGGCTGGTGCTGGCGCGCGATCCCGTCGGCAAGAAGCCGCTCGTGTACGCGATGACGGGCGAGGGCCTCGTCTTCGCCAGCGAGCTGCAGGCGCTGCGTCGCGACGCGCTCGTGGACCGCACGCCCGACGGCCGCGCGCTGGCGGACTATCTCGCCTTCCGCGCGGTGCCCGGCCCGCGCACGGCGTATCGCGGCGCCTCCAAGCTGCCGCCCGGCACCGTCATGGTGGTGGAGGATGGTCGCGCGACGCAGCGCCGATACTGGCGCCTCGCCGCGGGCTGCGACACGTCGGAAGCGCCGAGCCTCGACGAGGCCGCCGACGAGGTGCTCGCGCGCCTGCGCGCCGCCGTGCGCAAACGCCTCATGGCCGACGTGCCGGTGGGCGCCTTCCTCTCCGGCGGCCTGGATTCCGCCGCGGTCGTCGCGCTCATGGCGGAGGCGAGCACCACGCCGGTGCGCACTTTCACCATCGGCTTCGCGGAGTCGGACTACGACGAGGCGGCCGGCGCGCGCAAGCTGTCGCGGCTCTTCGGCACGGAGCATCACGAGGCCGTCGTGCGGCCCGACGCCGTCGGGCTCATCGACGAGCTGCTCGACCATTACGGCGAGCCCTTCGCGGACAGCTCCGCGCTGCCGACCCTCCTGGTGAGCAGGCTGGCGAAGGAGCACGTGAAGGTCGTGCTCACCGGCGACGGCGGCGACGAGGCCTTTGCCGGTTACGACCGCTACCGCGCGCTGGCTCTGGCCGATCGCCTCGACGGCCCGTTTGCCGCGCCGCTGCGCCTCGCGCTGTCTGCGGCGGCCTCCGCAGCCGTCGCCACGGGCGCGGGCGGCGCGCTGGTCTCCAACGGCGAGGCGTCGTTCGCCGGTGCGCGCGGCGCGGGCGCGCGACTCGTGCGTTTCGTGGACAGCCTGGACCGCACGCCGCGCCAGCGCAATCACGACTGGCGCGTGGCCATGACCGCAGGGCAGATCCGCGGCCTGCTCACGCCCGAAGGCCAGGCCTTCTTCGGCACGCCGTCCTTCTACGGCGCCGACGTGGACCTGCCGCTGCCGCTCAACGAGGCGCTGTTGCTCGACCTCGAGCGCTACCTGCCCGACGACCTGCTCGTGAAGCTCGACATCGCGAGCATGGCGCAGGGACTCGAGGCGCGCTGTCCCTTCCTCGACCGCGAGCTGCTGGAGTACGCGGCCTCGCTGCCGGGGCGCCTGAAGCTGGGGCGTGCGAGCGCTGCGCGTGGCGCCGGCCGTGGGGCCGCCCGTGGCGACAGTACGGACGGTTTGCTCGGCGGCCCGCCGTGGCGGACGACCAGCAAGCTCGTCCTGCGCCACGCGCTGCGGCGCCTGCTGCCTGCGGACGTGCTCAGCGGACCCAAGCGGGGCTTCGGCGTGCCGCTCGAGCACTGGTTCCGCGGGCCGCTCGCGGGCCATGCGCGGGAGGTGCTGCTGTCGCCCGCGGCGCGGGGGCGCGGCCTCTTCCGACCCGCCGCGGTGGAGGCCCTGCTGGACGATCACGCGCAGAATCGGGTTGCGGCTCACGAGCCACTCTTTACCCTGCTTGTCCTGGAACGCTGGTTTCTGTCCGAGGACTCACGGTGCTGAACACTCCGGCCAATGGCCCGCGCGACGATCTGCTGGTCTGGATCGACCTCGAGATGACCGGGCTCGATCCGCTGCAGAACACGATCGTCGAGATCGCGACGCTCATCACCGACAACCAGCTCGAGATCGTGGCCGAGGGGCCGGAGATCATCGTGCACGCCGGCCCCGAGCACATCGCCCGCATGATTCCGATCGTGCGCGAGATGCACACGAAGTCGGGGCTCACCGAAAAGGTGCGGCTCAGCTCGATGAGTCTCAAAGACGCCGAGCGCGAGACGCTGGGTTTCCTCAAGGCGTGGGTGCGCCCGCGCAGTGCGCCGCTCTGCGGCAACTCCATCTGGTGCGACCGCATGTTCCTCAAGCTGCAGATGCCGTCGGTGGACGAGCTGCTGCACTACCGCACCATCGACGTGAGCTCCTTCAAGGAGGTCGCGACGCGCTGGAACGTGGCCTCCATCGGCAACGCGCCGCGCAAGGGCGACAAGCACCGCGCGCTGGACGACATCCGCGAGTCCATCGCGCAGCTCAAGCACTACCGCAATCAGTGGCTCGCGCCTCCGAAGAAGAGCGTCGCGCCGCCGCTGGAGGAAGGTGCGGAGCCGGGCGCGGGGTCGCAGGCGTGAGCCCCGCAGGCGGCGGCCGCCCGAAAACCCCGGGCGGAGCCGGAAAGCCAGCTCACGGCCGGAGCGCGCCGGGTGCGAGAGGCGCAAAAGGCGCGAGAGGCGCGAAGGGCGCGAACGGCTCGAACGGCGTGAAGGGCGCCAGCCGCCGGAATCCGGGCATCTCCGCTTTCGGCGCCGGCGAAGGCGGCGTCGGCTCGCCGCCGCGGCAGCGGAACTACTGGCTGCTGAAGACGGAGCCCGAAAGCTACTCCATCGCGGACCTCGCGCGCGACGGTGTCACCGGCTGGGACGGCGTGCGCAATTATCAGGCGCGCAACACGCTGCGCGACCAGATGCGCGTCGGCGACGGCGTGCTCTTCTACCACTCCAATGCGGACCCGCCGGCGATCGTCGGACTGGCCGAGGTGGCCAGCAAGCCGAAGCCGGACCCCACCGCCTTCGATCCGAAGGATCACCATTACGATCCGGCCAGCGTGCGCGAGCAACCCACGTGGTTTCTCGTGGACATCCGCTACGTGGAAACCTTCTTGCAGCCGATCGACCGGGAAACGCTCGCCGGGATCAAGGAACTGCGGAATATGCCGCTCATGCAGCGCGGCAGCCGGCTCTCGGTGCAGCCCGTGCGCGCCGATGAATACCAGCTCATCGTGCGCATCGCACGCGCCGCGGCGCACAGGGCCTGAGGGCGGCGCCAGGGGGGCGACTGCCTTCTTGGCCGCACGACGGCCGCACGACGGCCGCACCACGGCGACATCCGGCGACATCCGGCGACGCCGCGGCGACATCCGGCGCATCGGCGACCGCATGAATTTGCCGTCTCGGCATGCGACGTGCTTGTCTCCGTGTCGCAGGCCTAGGACACTCATGTCCGTTCCATCGCCTGCAAAGGAGCGAGTGGTGAGCGTCCAGTGGTTGAAGTTGGTTTCGATTCCATTCCTCGCGGTCTCGATCGCGGCCGGAGTCGCCGTTTCGGCGGGGGCCGGCGTCGAGCAGCTCGAGCAGCTCGAGCAGGATGCGCACGTGGCGCAGCGCGGCCCCGCACCGTCGGCCGAGGACTTGGAGCGCAGCAATCCCGTGGTGCCGCTGCCCGGCAAGCTGCTCGGCCTCGATGCCTCGCTGTCGGACATCCGCAACCCGCCGACGCCCGAGCAGGTGCGCCTCGGCCGCTGGCTCTATTACGACAAGCGCCTTTCCGCGGACGGCAGCATCTCCTGCGCGACGTGCCACGCGCCCGAGTTCGGATTCTCCGAGCAGACACCCGTGTCCACCGGCATTCGCGGGCAGCGGGGCGGACGCAAGGCGCCGTCGTTCGTCAACGCGGCCTTCGCCTTCTACCCGGAGACTTTCTGGGACGGCCGCGCAGCCTCGCTGGAGGCGCAGGCCATCGGCCCGATGGCCAACCCGATCGAGATGGGCAACACGCACGACGCGGTCGTCGCCTCGGTCGCCGGCGTCGCCGGCTACAAGCCGTACTTCAAGCAGGCCTTCGGTGACGACGCGATCAACCTCGACCGCATCGCGCTGGCCATCGCGGCCTACGAGCGCACGCGCATCTCGGGCAACTCGGCGTGGGACCGCTGGCGGGATGCCGAAGACGACGACGTCGCGGGGCAGGCGCTGGTGAGCGAACAGGTCAAGCAAGGCAGCGAACTGTTTTTCGGCAAGGCGCTCTGCGCGACGTGCCACGTCGGCACGTCGTTCACGGACAGCAAGTTTCACAATCTCGGCATCGGCTGGGATGCTTCCGCCGGAAGCTTCAAGGACGAGGGTCGTGGCAAGATCAGCGGCAAGCCCGACGACCTCGGCGCGTTCAAGACGCCCGGCCTGCGCGAGGTGTCGCGGCACGCGCCGTACATGCACGACGGTTCGCTTGCGACGCTGAAGGACGTCGTCGAGCACTATCGCAAGGGCGGGCAACCCAATCCGCACCTCTCGCCCAAGATGTTCAAGCTGGACCTGGCCGACGCGGACGTGGACGCACTCGTCGCCTTCATGGAGTCGCTGAACGGCGAGGGATTCATGGACACGGCCCCGGCGCAGTTCCCGCAGTGAGAGGCGCATCGGGTGACGCGCGGACGAGAGGCCTGGCGATCGTGCCGGTGCTGCTGGCGTCATTGCTCCTCGGCGGCTGCACCGAGCGACCGACGCTCGCGGGGTCGTTCGACCTGCCGGCCGTCGACGCGGGGCGCGTGCTGAAGGTCTCGGGCACGGGGCGCATGTCGCTGCCGCCGTCGCAGGCCAGTTTCGAGTGCGTCATCAAGCTGACGGCGCCGACTGCGGAAGCCGCGTGGGCGCAGGGCAGCGCGCGCATGGCCAAGCTCAGCAAGGTGCTCGAGCAGGCGGGCGTGCGCCCGACCGACATGGTCATGCGCGACATCCAGCTCGTGCTTCAGGGGGCCGACCGACCCGACGCGTGGTGGCTCGGCCAGCGCATGGTGGTCACGGTGAACGAGCTGCAACGCCTGCCCGCGCTCCTGGCGGTGGTGCTGGGCGCCGGCGCGGATGCCATCGAGCAGATGCGCTTCGGCATCACCGACATGCGCGGCGCCGGCGATCGCGCGCGCGAACGCGCGCTGATCGAAGCGCGCACCAAGGCCGAGATGCTCGCGCAGGAAGTCAGCCTGCGCCTCGGCGCCGTGCGCTCGATCGAGGAGAGTCAGCTCTCGCCGGACAGCGTGGAGGGCTCTCCCGAGGCGCCGCCGGGCAGCTTCGAGGTCGTGTCACGCATCGAGGTCACCTACGAATTGCTCGACTGAGCGCGAGACGGTCCCGGTGACCGCGCGTCGAACATCAGCCGGGCGGCTGCCATGGCGGTGCACAGCAGCGTGATGATCACGGCGCTGGCTCGCGACACGCTGCGCCTCGCCTGATCAGGCGAGATCGAAGCGGTCCAGGTTCATCACCTTGTCCCACGCCGCCACGAAGTCATGGACGAACTTGTCCGTCGCATCGGCGCTCGCATAGACCTCGGCGAGGGCTCGCAGCTGCGCGTTCGAGCCGAACACGAGGTCCACGCGCGTGCCGGTCCACTTGAGCTTGCCCGTCCGGCGGTCGAGGCCCTGAAAGACGTCCGTCGCGTCCGGGGCCGGCTTCCACTCCGTGCGCATGTCCAGCAGGTTGACGAAGAAGTCGTTGCTCAGCGCCCCCGGCGTCGACGTGAAGACGCCGTGCTTCGCGCCGCCGACGTTCGTCTCCAGCACGCGCAGGCCGCCGACGAGGACCGTCATCTCGGGCGCCGTGAGCGTCAGGAGCTGCGCCTTGTCGACGAGCAACGCCTCGGCGGAGACGGCGAACTCGCCCTTCAGGTAGTTGCGGAAACCGTCGGCGATCGGCTCGAGCACCGCGAAGGCCTCGACGTCCGTCTGCTCCTGCGTCGCGTCCGTGCGTCCCGGCTTGAACGGCACCTCGACGTGGACGCCGGCCTTCTTCGCGGCCTGCTCGACGCCCGCGCATCCCGCGAGCACGATCAGGTCGGCGAGCGACACCTGCTTGCCGCCCTTGGCCTCCTTGTTGAAGTCGGCCTGGATGTCTTCCAGCGTCCGCAGCACTTTCGCGAGCTGCGCCGGCTGGTTGACCTCCCAGTTCTTCATCGGTGACAGACGGATGCGCGCGCCGTTGGCGCCGCCGCGCTTGTCGGAGCCGCGGAAGGTGGACGCGGACGCCCAGGCGGTCGACACGAGCTGCGCCACCGAAAGTTTCGAGGCGTGAATCCTCTGCTTGAGGTCGGCGATCTTCTTCCTGCCGATCAGCTTGTGATGGACCGCGGGAATCGGGTCCTGCCAGATCAGCTCTTCCTTCGGCACTTCCGGCCCGAGGTAGCGGGCGCGCGGGCCCATGTCCCGGTGCGTCAGCTTGAACCAGGCGCGCGCGAAGGCTTCGGCGAAGGCCTGCGGGTCGTCGTGAAATCTGCGCGAGATCCTGCCGAACTCAGGATCGAAGCGCAGCGTCAGGTCGGTCGTCAGCATGGTCGGCCTGTGCATCTTCGAAGGGTCGTGCGCGTCGGGAATGTTTTCCGGCGCGTCCTTCGCCACCCATTGCCTGGCGCCGGCGGGGGACCTGGTCAGCTCCCATTCGTGCTTGAAGAGGTTCTCGAAGAAGTTGTTGCTCCACAGCGCCGGTGTCCTGGTCCACGTCACTTCGAGGCCGCTCGAGATCGTGTCTGCGCCGTGCCTCGTGCCGTAGTTGCTCATCCAGCCCATGCCCTGCGCTTCCAGCGGAGCGCTCCCCGGCTCGGGGCCCTTGTGAGATTCCGCGGCCGCGCCGTGGGCCTTGCCGAAGCTGTGGCCGCCGGCAATGAGAGCGACGGTCTCCTCGTCGTTCATCGCCATGCGGCTGAAAGTCGCGCGGATGTCCTTGGCGGCGGCCATGTAGTCGCCGCTCGCATTCGGGCCTTCCGGGTTGACGTAGATCAGGCCCATGTGGGTGGCGCCGAAGGGCTGATCCAGTTCGCGGTCGCCGCTGAAGCGCTTGTCGACGCCCAGCCACGCGATCTCCTCTCCCCAGTTCACGTCCTCGTCCGGCTCCCACACGTCCGCGCGGCCGCCGCCGAAGCCGAAGGTCCTGAAGCCCATCGACTCCAGCGCGACGTTGCCGGCCAGCATGATCAGGTCGGCCCAGGAGATCTTCTCGCCGTACTTCTGCTTGACCGGCCACAGCAGGCGGCGCGACTTGTCGATGTTGACGTTGTCGGGCCAGCTGTCGAGCGGAGCGAAGCGCTGCTGGCCGCGGCCGCCGCCGCCGCGGCCGTCGGTGGTCCGGTAGGTTCCGGCGGCGTGCCATGCCATGCGGATGAACTGCGGCCCGTAGTGGCCGAAGTCCGCCGGCCACCAGTCCTGCGAGTCGGTCATCAGCTTGACCAGGTCCTTCTTGAGCGCCTTGTAGTCGAGGCTCTTGAATTCCTTCGCGTAGTCGAAGCCCTTGCCCATCGGGTCGGACTTCGCGGAATGCTGATGCAGCAGTTCCAGTCGCAGCTGATTCGGCCACCAGTCGCGGTTCGTCCTGCCGACGCCGGCGATGTCCTTGTAGGGGAGCTTGCCCGAGCCCTGGTCTGCTGCCTGCGTGTCCATGCCTGCCTCCGTGACCTGTTCCCTTGAACTTAACAGCTGGGCCGATCAGGACCCAATCGCAGGTCGTGCTGCGTCAATGCGAGACGTCCAGGTCCCGGGCAATGGGTAGCCAGCAGGTGTCCAGGGCCGCGAACACGCAACCGGATGTCAACCGCGCGCGCGCCGGTAGTGCATGGCGACGGCGCCGCAGCGAAGTGGCATCGACGAGACCAGCTCGAGCCGTCGCGTGCCGGGTAGCCCGCTCTGGTAAAGGGTCGGGCCGTGGCCGGCGATCCTGGGGTGGACGAGGAATCTGTACTCGTCGATCAGATCCAGCCGGTCCAGCTCGGTCGCGAGCTTGCCGCTACCGAGGAGCACGCCGGCAGGGGTCGCATCCTTGAGTTTCTGCACGCTCGTGCGCAAGTCGCCGGCGATGAGGTGGCTGTTGGTCCACGGGAAGTCCGTTCGCGTCGACGACACCACGTATTTCTGCTTGGCCTCCAGCTTGATCGCCCACTCGCGCATCGTCGGCGGCGCCTCTTCGTCGCCGCGGGCGACCGCCGGCCAGTAGCTCTCCATCATCTCGTAGGTGATGCGGCCCCACAGCATCGCCCCGGCCTCGTCCATGAGGCGGGTGAAGAGAGAGTGTGTTTCGTCGTCGGCGATACCCTCCTGATGGTCGACGCAACCGTCGAGGGTGACGTTGATGCTGAAGGTCAATGCTCCCATGGTGGCGCGTCGACTCCTGATTGAGGGCGATGGACTGTCACTTGTCGACGAGTCCCTCCAGGCGGCTGACGACCTTGCCGTCCAGCTGCCGGCCCGGACTCCGGCGCCGTTCGGATGGACGCTGATCGTCGTGGCGGTGTCGATGCCTGACCACGCCCGTGTGAGCGAACCATCCGGCTTGCCGAGCGCACCGTGATGCCCTCCCTAGGGGTGGCCGTGAGCCGACGGCGCTGTGGATGGCAGCACCACGGAGTTCGGCACGGGCGTCGAGCGCTCGTCGTTGCGCGGGCCGGTCCAGAGCTGGCCGGCGATCGGACCGACGGAACTTGTGCCGACGAGCGTGAAGCCGCCGGTGAGCATCGTGTCGGTCGGTCGCAGCTGAGCGGTGTCGCGCACGATGGCGCGCTCGTCGGTCACGCCGCAACCCGTCGTCACCAGGTAGACCGTGCGCGGCAGCGGCTGGGGCGGCACGTTGCGGCGCAGCTCGAGCGTCCAGCTCACTTCCACGGAGTTCGCTTCGGCGGCGGGTTGCGCGAAGAGATGCAGCTGCAGCGCTTCGGAGTGGTGACCCGCCTTGTCGGTTGGCGACGCAGCCGGAGCCAGCGATGCATCGGTGGTCGCGGGCACGGAAGTCGGCACGGAAGTCGCCGCGGCAGCCAGCGCGGCCGTCGGCACGGAAGTCGGCGCGGAAGTCGCCGCACCGCCGGCCTCGTCTCTCGTGGCCTCGGCCAGCAGTGCGGTGATGTCGTCCGGCAGGTCTGCGGCGGGATCCACGGCCGCATGCGGCGACGCGAGCGGCGGCTGCTGTTTCGGCGCAAGTTGCGGCGCGAGGAAGGCCAGGCCCGCGGCCAGCGCGAGCGCCAGGAAGGGCGAGATTCTCCAGCACGCCACCAGAGGCAGCAACAGGAACGAGGTCACCACGATGGACGACTCGAGGTGCAGATCCGCCGTGACGGCGAGCAGCAGTCCCGCGAGCGTCGCGACGAAGCCCAGCAGCGCCGCGAGCGCGAAGCTGGCCTTCAGCCCGCGACGGAACTGCAGCGCGGCCAGCGGCGGCAGGATGAGCAGCGCGGACGTGAGCAGCGAGCCGGTGGTGCTCATGGAGAGCGTGAGCACGATCGCAAGCACCACGAAGAGCAGCAGCAACCAGCTGCGCGGGCGGAGCCCGAGCGCGGCCGCCGTCTCGCCGTCGAAGGCGGAGAACAGGATCTGCTTGAAGAACAGCCCGATCACGACGAGACCGGCGACCAGTGCGATGGAGACGCGCTCAACGTCCGCCGGCAGCGCGAAGATGAGGTTGCCGTGCAGGACGCGTTCGATCTCCTCGACCTCGGACGGCGAACGCGAGATGAAGAGCAGCGCGAGCGCGGAGGCCACGCAGAAGGCCGCGCCGAGCGCGCTGTCGCCGCCGCTGCCGATGCCGCCGCGGAAGCCGCGCACGACAAGTCCGACCATGATCGCGCAGAGCAGGAAGCCCATCGGCAGCGGTGGCAGGTCGAGCAGCAGTCCCAGCGCCACGCCCGCGGCCGCCACCTGGGCCAGTGTCACGCCCAGGAACACGATGCGCTGGTACACGACCCACACGCCGAGCATCGGCAGCAGCGTGCCCGCGATCAGCGCGGCCACCGTGGCGCCCGGGATGGCGGCCAGCGGCGTGCCGTCGAGCCAGTGCGTCATGCTCATGGTTCCTTCCCGGCGAGGACGACGCGTTGACCGTCCACCTCGTGCACGTGCACGGGCAGCCCGTGAAACTCCGTGAGCACTGGCGTGGTCATGATCTCGCGCGCCGGCCCGGCGCGCACGGTGCCGTGCCGCACCAGCGCGACGTCGTCGGCATGGTTGGCGACGAGGTCCAGGCTGTGCGTGGCCACGACGATGGCGATGCCCTGCTGCCTGGCGAGGTCGACCATGAGCTGCACGAGCGTGGCGGAGCTGGCGATGTCCAGCCCGCGCACCGGTTCGTCGAGCACGAGCATCTCCGGATTGCCGACGAGCCCGCGCGCGAGCAGCACACGCTGGCGCTGGCCGCCGGAAAGCGAGCGGAATTGCCGTTCGGCGAGGTTGGCCACGTCGAAGCGGGCCAGCGCGTCCCGCGCGGCCTGCCGGTCGGCGGCATTCGGCCGCCGCAGCAGCCCGAGGTGTGGCGTGAGTCCCATGAGCGCGACTTCCAGCGCGGTCACGGGAAACAGCACCTCGGAGATGTCGGTCTGCGGCACGTATCCGATGCGCGGGGGATGGCCGCTTCCGTACTCGATGCTCCCGGCGCGCACCGGCAGCAGCCCGAGCAGCGTGCGGAGCAGCGTGGTCTTGCCCGCGCCGTTGGGCCCGACGAGTGCCAGCATGTGGCGCTTCCGCAGCACGAGCGACACGCCCGTGAGAACCACGTGTCGCTCGTAACCGCAACTCACGTCCGTGAGGCGCACGAGCGGAGCGGCGGAGGTTTCGGTCATGGGCTTCGGCATGCTCGTCTACGCTCCGGGCGTGGCCGGCGCGACGGGGTCCACCACGGCGGAAATCGCCGCCAGCGACTCCTCGAAGTGGTTGATGATCGCATCTCCCGCGCCGCCGCCCTCAGGGTGCGTGGAAAGTTCCAGCACCGTCGCTCCCGTCTGCTGGGCAAGGTAGTCGGTGGCATCCGGCGACTGGAAGGGCTCGCGGATGATGAGCTTCACGTGCTCTGACTTGATCGTTTCCACCAGCTTTTCCAGGTGACTCGCCGTTGGTGCGACGCGGGGCTTGGGCTCCACCGTGCCGGCCAGCTCCAGGCCGAAGCGCTCGAGCAGGTACGGCCACGCAGGGTGGTAGGTCACCACGCGCTTGCCCTTGAGGGGCGCGTACTTCTTCAGCCATTCCACGAGCTTCTTCGTGATCCGGTCGTGGAAGGCGGTGCCGCGCGCGTTGATTTCGTCGGCGTGCGCCGGCAGCGCGTCGGCGAGCGCCTCCTTCACGCGGTCGCCCATCGTGCGCACGGCGAGCGGGTCGGCCCAGAGGTGCGGATTGCCATAGGCATGGATGTCGCCGTTCGAGCGCGACAGTTCGGCCGGCACCTCCTTCACAGGGATGCCGTCCGACAGCGCGATCGAGCGCGCGTTGCCGGGCAGCAGCGCCAGGTTGCCGGAGCTGCGCAGCATGGGATCGAGCCAGCCCTCGGCGTCCAGCCCGGTGTACAGCACAAGGCCGGCGCCCTGCATGCGCGCCATCTGCGACGGCGTGGCGCCGACTGCGTGCATGTCCTGCGTGGCCCGGCACAGGTCGATCACGTCCACGAACTCGCCGCCGATCTCGCGCGCAAGATCGCCGTACGTCGGCGTGGTGGCAATGACCTTCAGCGGAGCGTCGGACTGCGGCGGCGCGAGCGGCGGCGGTGCGAGCGGCGCTCCGCGGGCCGGCTGCGGAGCCTCGAGGTGCGGGGCCACGGCGCTGGCGGCGCTGACGGGCCCGAGCGTGACGGCGAGCAACATGGTGAAGAGTGTTTTCATCGGATGCCTTTCTACCGGTTGACCCAGTAGGGGTGGGGAGGGTGGGCGCCGAAGTTCCAGGTGACTTCCATGAGCCCGCGATACGCATCGCTGAAGTTGTCGCTGCCGGACCCGCTCTGCGACTGGCGGTCCACCTGCCAGCGCACGCGGAAAAACTCATCCGCATACCAGGTCACGTAGGGCGAGATGGAATCATCGTGCGCGTTGTTGCCGAGCACGTCGCTCTCCGCGTAGAGCAGGCCGATGTACGTGCTCGGCGTGATCTGGCGCTGCACGGTGACCCACCAGCCGTCGCGCGACTGGCTGTTGGAGCTGCCTCCGATGCCGGAGTCTCCGTAGTTCACGTTCGTCTGCATCATTTCGGTCTGCACCAGCCAGCTGCCGATGCCGGTCTCGTCGTCGCGACTGCGCCAGGTGAAGTCCGCGTCGTAGTAGCTCGGGTTGATCTCCGCCCCCGAGTCGGTCATGACGGCCTGGTTGTCCAGGCGCTGCAGCGTGGACACGCCGACCTCGACGTCCGAGAGCGTGCCCAGTTCCACGTAGTGCGAGAGCCGCGCCACGGCGACCGGACCCTGGGAGTTGAGGCTCGTTCCTTCGCTGTTGGCGAGCGCGCCGAGGTCGCCGTCGCTCGTCGAGAGGATGTCGCCGTTCACGACCGCCAGGTTGAGCGTCGTGGTCTGGCCCTCGCCGGCGGTCTCGCCGAAGTGCGCGACCGGAATCTCGAAGTTGGCGCCGTTGCCGATGATCCCCTCCGGACCGAGCAGATTCTGCACGGGCAGCGGCTGATTCACCTGCAGCCAGTCGTGCAGGTGGAGCTGGTTGTTGCGCCCGAACTGCGGCCGGAAGCGGCCGAGCTTCATGACGGTCTTCCAGTCGTTGTCGAGCAGCCCGCCGAGGCCGATCTTCGCGTAGCCCTCCTCGATGCTGGAGGCGAAGTCGCCGTTGCCGTCGTCCTCGAAGGGGACGACCAGCACGCCTTCCGCGAACGGCGAAATCGGCAGGCTGAAGTCGACCTCGGTTTCGCGCAGCGAGAAGTTGTTGCCCTCCGGGTCGCCCAGCTCGTTGTTGAGATTTCCAACTCCGACGGTGGAGTCCATGAAGACGCCGATGCGCGGATTGGCGGCGCTGGGAAAGATCGTCCGCGTCGGTGCGACGACCAGATCGGCCGGCGCGACGAGGCCGCGGAGCTGCGCTTCAAGATCGGCGTCCTCCCGCTCGGTGAGTTTCAGCTCGAGCTTCGCGAGACGTTTCTCGAGTGCGATGCGCGCCGCGCGTTCCTCGGCGAGCAGCCGTTGCAGCTCCTCGTTGCTTTGTGCAGCGGACCCTGCCGCCGCGGGCGCCGCATCCTGCGCGGAAGACACCGGGCTGCCGGCACACACGGCCAGCAACAACAGCAGGCACGACCGGGCCTGCCGGCACGACAAATCAGCACGAGGAGACCGCGTGCCGTGGGTACGGAATGGGACATGCATGAGTGAACTCCCTGGATCAAAGGCACGCACAGCGTGCCGGGACGGATCGGTGACCGGCGGGTCACTCCGTCCGCACCACTCGAAGTGGGCGGCGCGGGCGACCGCGCGACGAAAGGGTCAGGCCGATGTCACGGGAGGCCCGCGGGCCCCGAGCGTTCCAGGAAGGTCGAGGGGCGACACGCAGGTCGTGGTGTCGCACACGAAAGCAGGCGCCGCGCCGGTCGACACCCATGCGGTGCCGTCGACGGGAAGCAGCAGGTCGTGAGCTTGAGCGGTCTTGCAGAGCAGGCAGGCATGGCAGTGCAGCTCGTGCGTTGACTGCCCGAACTGGCATGCACCCGCGTGGAGTTCGAGCTGGCCGCTGGCCGCGTTTCCGCCTGCAGGAACCGACCAATTCTGCCTGTGCAGCAGCTCGTGAAGGTCCTCGCCGCCGAAGAGCACCAGCGCGGCAACCGCGATACGGAGCCAGCGCAGCAGCGAGGGAGTGCGGGGGGACATGCCGATACAGATCAGCACGCCCCCCGCACGTCTGTCAAGCGTCGAGCACAAAGCTCAGTCGTCGAGCGGCACCACGCGCAGCACGACGAAAAGCGGCTGCTTGCCCGAGGCGCCCAGGACCGTGTGCTCGCCGGCCGCCAGCACCGCGCTCGTCGTGAACAAGGCGTCCTCGTCGAGGCGCAGCGTGCACTGCGTGACCGAAAGGCTGCCTTTCTCGCGGTCGTAGCCGGTCGGCTCGAGTCTCAGCTCGAAGTTCTGTCCCGATTCGAGCTTGCCAGTGAGGCTGACCTTGCTGCCGGGAACCACCGCGATGCGCAGCGCGGCCTGCCCCACGCGGGCCAGTCCGTGGATGGGCAGTAGCTGGCGGAGGTCGGCCACCAGGTCCCCTGGCAGGCCGGCCGTTGCGTCTGCGCCGTCGGCCTCGGGGACATCCTGGATGAGCAGGCAGGTGAGCATCACCTGCGGCGCGGGCACGTCGATCCGCGCCAGCAGGTTCTGCATCTCTGCCAGGCGCGCCGCCGTGTCGCGCAGCACGAGGACGCCGGCCTCCGGCAGCATCGTGACGTTGCTCACGGCGGTCGTGCCCAGCCCGGAGTCGTCGGAGTTGTTCGCGATCCGGCGCGCGAAGGGTTCCAGCGCGCGCAGCAGGCTGCTCACGGCCTCGTGCCGCGGCCTGTACTCGATGACCTGCAACGGCTCGCGCGTCTCCGGCGGTGCCGCCGTGACCTCGACGAGCTGCGCCAGCGTGGCCTCGAGCTCCGGCAGCAGCGATACGTGATCGTGCAGGACGATCACGCTGCCGAAGTTGTCGACGTTCTTGTAGGGGCCGCTCACGGCTCCGTCGGCGCCACGCACGAAGAAGCGGCGCTCAGCCTGCGCCGAGAGCGCCTGAGTGACGCGGCTCCAGTCGTTGTCGACGCGGACGTAGCGCACCGCCACGTCGGCGGCGTTGAACACGGGCGCTTCGCGGGAGTCGCTGACGACCGGCGTGGCGGCAACCTCCGCGACATTCGACGGCGTGGCGCCTGCCTGTTGCGCGGGGCAGGGAAGCGCGGCGGCCAGCAGCGTGAGGACGAAGATGCATGGAGCAAGGACGCGGCAGGTCATGGTTGGATCTCCTGGGTACGGCGGGTGGATTCGGTGAACAGCAGCACGCGCGTGTGACCGGCGCGCAGCTCGATGGGGGGCGGGCTCGCCGATGCCAGCAGCGGCAGCGTGGCGGGCGGCGACGTGAATGCCGGCGAGGACAGCGCCGAGGGCGCCGGCTCGGCGCGGGGATCGCCCGCCGCCACGGGGCCGGCCTCGCCCGGCGTCGGCCGGCCCGCGTCGAGGCCGGGCACGTCGCGCAGCATCAGCGCGGCGCCGAGCAGCGCGAGGATGAGCGCGGCCGCGGCAACCTGGCGGCGCCAGCCGGTCAGCCGCGGAGCGTCGTGGTCCGCGTCTGGGTGCCGCGCGAGCCGGGCGTGCCGCGCGTGCATTGCGTCCCGCGCCTGCATTGCGTGCAGCGCGAGCATTGCGTGCAGCGCGAGCGGCGCGTGCTGCGCCGTCGCGACACCCGGCGCCACGACCTCGGGGCTGCGCCAGGCAGCGACCATCCAGCCGACGGCGCGCCGCGTGGCCTCGTCTTCTTCGTCCAGCTCGCGTGTCGGTGCGGGGACGGGAAGCTCGGCCCACGCCGCGCGCAACGCTGCGAGCGCGTCGTCCTGCAGCTCGTCGTCATCGCGGCGTGCGTCAGTCATCGCGCGCTCCGGCGAGCGGCAGCGGGCAGAGGCCCGGCGCGCGCTCTTCGAGCAGGCGACGCAGGCGGCGCCGCGCCAGCGTGAGCAATGAGCGCACGCTGCTCTCGCCGATGCCCATCGCGGCGGCGACGTCGGCGCCGGCTTCGCCCTGCAGGTCGCGCAGCACGAAGACCTCGCGCTCGCGCGGTGACAGCTCGACGAGTACGGACATCAGCACCTCCCGGACTTCGCGCGCGGCGGCGAGGTCGTCGGGCGCCGGCAGCGCGGCCGGTGGCGCGTGCCGCGCGCCGGCATCCTCGGCGCGGCTGCGCGCCTGCCGACGCCGCAGACGATCGCGGCAGTGATTGAGCACGATCGTGTTGCGCCAGCGCGGCCAGTCGCGCGCGCTGTCCCAACGCGGCAGGCTGTCCAGCAGCGCCAGCAGCGCGTCCTGCGTGGCGTCGTCGGCCTCCGCGGTGTTCGCGAGGAAGCCGGTGCACAGGCGGTGCACGACGGGGTGTTCATGGCGATACCAGGCATCGAGGGCATCCCCGTCTCCGCGCACGACGGCGGCCAGGCGGTCTCGGTCGTCCGGTGCGGAGCTGGTCATGGTTCACCTGCCTGTACGCGCGCCGGTGCCGCGGCGCTGAAGGTCGGCGGCGTCCCGAAGTCCCGGCGGCCTGGCGACGTCCCGGCGTCGTCCCGAAGGCTCGGCTGCGTCCCGAAGGCTCGGCGGCGTCCCGAAGTCCCGGCGCGGTGAGACGACCCGGGGGCGAGGGCTGTTCCCGGAAAGCCGGCAGCTCAGGCCGGCTTGCGGGCGCGCAGGATCCAGGAGTCGAAGCTGCCCGACGAGCGCGAGAGCAGCGCCGCGTCGACGGCGGTCGCCAGCTTGTTGAGCGCGAGCAGCGCGGCGCACGGCAGGGCCAGGCCCTTGCGCTCGGACAGCGCCATGAGCTGCGGCACGGGAAAGGTGAGCTGGTAGAAGCGCCTGGCCTCGATGACGTAGCCGCGCCGCACGAGCAGCGCCTCCACCGCGTCGCGCGTCAGGCCGTTGAGTTCGCGTGCGGGGAGCAGCGGCTGCACGCGGCGCCGGCGCAGAAAGCCGCGCGCCAGCGGATTGATGTCGCCGATGACGAGGATGCCGCCGGGCTCCACGAGGCGGTCGAGCCGCGCGAGGTAGACCTCGGGATCCGGCGCGAAGCTGATGACGCCGGAGTTGAGCACCAGCTCGAAGGCGCTGTCGAAGGGCGCGTTTTCGACGAAGCCCACGCGCGCGTCGAGCGGCACGCCGGTCTCCGCGGCGTTGCCCTTCGCAAGCTCGATCATGGCCGGGCTCGGATCGAAGGCCGACACGCTCGCGCCGAGTCGTGCCGCCTCGATGCCCACCCAGCCGGTGCCGCTGCCGGCATCCAGCGTGCGCTGGCCCGGCCGCGGGCGGGCCACCTCCGCGAGCAGGCGTCGCATCCAGCGGTAGTGGCCGTAAGTGGGTGAGCCCGGGTTGCCGTTCCAGCCCGTGGCGTTGGCATCGAACTTCGCGCGCGTGGTCTGCTGGCCGAAGGTGTCCTGGCGGCTGCGCGCGAGCAGCACCGTGAACGGCGCGAGCCCGCCCGAGCTGTCGGCGCGCGCGTCGAGCTCGCCGTCGCCGGCGCTGGTCATGCGCTTGATGCGGCCGTCGGCCGACACGCGCCAGATCGCGGCGAAGTGCGCGGCGGGCCAGCAGGCGTCCCGAAGGCGCGCCAGCGTCGGCCGGTCAGGCTGCCCGGGCATCGTCACCAGCGCCGGCGCGCGAGCCGCGGCGGCGGCAATGGCCGGCGCCTCGCTGCAGTCGGGCGCAGGCAGCGGCAGGACCTCGACCGCCGTGGCGGCAAGCTGCAGGTCATCCAGAATGGCGGCGGGCAGCGAGGGCGCGACGGTCACGGGGGCGGGCTGTCCTGCGGGGATCGTTCGGGACGACGAGGCGCCTTCGGGCGCGTCGGCGCCGTCAAGGTGGCCGAGCGCCGAGTGTATCCCGCGACACCGCGCCACGCGCCACGGCTCCCGCCTCATCCGACCCGGCGAACCGCGCACGAGTCCGGCCCGCCGGGCGGACCGCGACCCGTGCGCGGCGTCGACCTGCGGTCAGGGCAGTCTCAGCGAGTCACCGCCGAACAGCCCCTGATTGTCCTGCGCAGAGACCTTCAGCGTGATGGGGTAGACGCCGAGCGGCACGGGCCCGGTGACCAGCGTCACGCCGGTCACGTTGATCTGCGTGATCACGAAGAACGGCAGCAGCGCGGAGAACGGGATCGGCACGCCATCCACCGACGCCGTGAGCCCGTGCTTGACGTCCGTGAACCCGTCGTTGTCGTCGATGTGGATCGTGAGGATTCCGGACGCAAGCGACACCTCCACGTGCGGGCGGCCGCCCGACGTGACGCACAGGCTGTTCACGCCGATCACGGCATCCACGTCCGCCGAGGCCACGCTGTTCAGACCGCTGTCCCACACCGGAGTCCCCGCGCTGTCCAGCGAGACGCCGCCACGCACGTCCACGAGACGGACGTAGTGGATCTCGAAGAGGTTCACGGCGCCCGACATGGCGAGCGGGTCGTCGGCGAGATCCGCGAGGTCGAAGGCGTCGCCGCCGGCAGCCACCACGTCGAGCGACGGAATGCCGAAGCTGCTGTTGGCATGCACCGGCATCACGCCCGCGAAGCCCCGGTACCACGACATGGGCACGCCCGAGAAGGGCTGGAACGGCCCCGCGTCACCGGTGTAGCTGGTGGGAAAGCGCGCGAAGTTCACGCCATCCGTGGAGACCTCCACGAACATCGCCTCCACGAACAGGTTGCTGCTGCCCGTGATGAAGAACGGGTTCTCGCACACGATGAGGTCCGTACCGGGCCCGTCGAAGCAGGCGGACCCGAGGAGCAGCGTGAGCGATCCGCCGTAACCGAGCGTGAGAGTATCCATGGAGCCTTCGAAGTCGCCTCCGCCGGTGGGTTCTCCGATCGGCTGGGTCTGATTGTTCCCGGCGGAAGTGCCCGCGACGAAGGCGACGACGGACTGCGCGAAGGCGCACAGGGGCGTGCTGAAACCGAGCCCGAGCGCGGCGCAGCCGAGCCCCAGGGCAAGGACGATGACAGGCTTGCGAATCATGGTCTTCTCCCGTTTCGTGTTCATGGAGCCAGCACGAGGTCGAAGGCGTTGCTGATGCCGATGTCGCCGGCTTGCAGCGTGAAGGCCTGAACCGTGAACGACACGCCCACGGCGCCCTCCACGCTGTGGAAGAGCAGCGTGCGGGACGTGCTGCCTGCGCCATTCACGCGCGGCAGCGGCAGCAGCAGGTAAGGCGAGTTGAATCCCGCGCACAGGTCGCCGATGCCGTGGAGCGTCGGGCCGATCTGGTCGGTGGAGAGCAGCACCAGCGCCGCGGCGCCCGGCGCACCGCCGACCGTCATGGTGAACGCGCTGTTGTTCGCGGCCGAGCCGGACAGCGCGAGCGTGGCAAGCGGGGCGGAACGCACGACGCGATCCACGGTCTCCGCAGCGAAGTCCTGCACGACGAGCATGCCGTCGCCGCCGGCGCCCGGCACGAATCCCGCGCCGCTCTCGAGCAGCGTGAGGCCGCCCGTGAAGGTGAAGCCGTCGAGGAAGCGCTCGTCGACGCCATCGGAGGCGCCGTCACCGTCGAGGTCCGGCAGCAGGCGTCCGACCGTGCCGCTGAAGTCCGAGTCGTCGAACAGGCCCGAGAGATAGAAGCTGCCGTCCTGCGCGAGCACCAGGTCGCTCGCGCCCGTGAGATTGCCTGCGAAGGCAACGGCCTCGCCCGCATCGAGCGCATCGCCATCGGCATTGCCGTCCTTGAGCGAGAGCACGCGGCCGACGAAGCTGACCGCTTTCAGGTCAGCCACGTACAGCGTGTCGCCGGCCCAGACCTGGCCCGAGGCATAGCCGAGGCCATCCGCGAAGACGGTGGCGATGCCGCCGCTGACACGCAGGACGACGCCCAGCGTGGGGGAGACGCCGAAGGGCGTGGAGCCCGTGATGAAGAGCTCATCCGTTCCCGGCCGGAAAGTCAGCGCGAAGGGCAGCGGCGCGGCGCCGTTGGACAGCACGGGCAGCGCCACGGGAGACGGCACGTTCTCGCCGGCATCCAGCGCGTCGCCATCGTGGTTCAGGTCGTGCAGCACGCGCAGCACGGGCAGGAAAAACGAGTCGCCGACGATGATGTCGCCTGTCACGGGGGACTGCGCGATGCCTGCGATGCTTCCGAAGCCCGTGGCGAACAGCGTCTGGGTGCCATCGGCGTGGCGCACGGAGAGTTCATCGGCGCCGAAGAAGCCGGTGCCGACGAGGAGCGTGCCGTCGGGCAGCACGGCCGCGACGCTGCCGGACGACGCGGGCGAGGTCTCGACGTTGAAGCCCGCCGGCAAGGTGATGTCGGAGGCACTTGCCGCTGGCGCCAGCAGGGCGACGCCGATCGGCAGAGCGATACCGCATGGCGCGGCAATGCCGAACGGCAGGGCGAGGGCGAACGGCAGTGCGGTCAGCGGACCGGGGCGCGAGAACGTCGCGCGCAGGGAAGCAAGCAGCGTGATGAGGCGGGAAGAAAGCTTGGAAAACATGCAGGCTCCGGAAAAAGTGCCGGCCTGTCGAACCTCAGCTGCCCGAAGAACGGTCCGCCGGAAAACGCGAAAGCCGCGACGGGTTGCATCCCGCGCGGCCTCTTGTCTTCACCAACGGACGATTCACGCCGATCCCATATCCGGGGACGGAGTGAACGTTCATCGGCCAGGTGTTCTGACTCGCGGATTGACCTCGGGGCGCGTCTTCCCGCCGGCGGACGCGAGGAGATCCTCGCTGGCCAGCAGTGACTGGAGTCCGTCGCGCGCCGTCGTGAGACCGCTTGCGACAACACCTGGCGCCCTTTGACTCCGCATACAGCGGCGGGACCGTGACGGATTCGCACCGTCTTCCCAAGGGCCGGCAAACTCGACGGATTGTAAAAAGATCATGCCCGGCTCCCGACCGGACCGGGACGTTCTCGCACACGGCAGCGTCAGGGTCAATCCCGGATGCGGAGCGGCGACGTGCTGCTGACGGCGCTTCATCGCGGGCGGCGCAGCGGCCATGATGGTCGCACCATGACCGATTCCTTCCTGAAGTCGCTGTTCCTGGGCGAGTTGCGCACGGAACTGCTTTTCCCCTACCCGCGCCTTGCCGCCGAGAAGCGCGAGCTGGTCGACATGTTCCGCGACAGCCTCTCGCGCTTCGCCGCGGGCTCGATCGACAGCCGCGCCATCGACCGGGAGCACAAGATCCCGCGCGCCGTCATCGACGGCCTGTCGGAGCTGGGACTCTTCGGGATGCGTGTCCCGGAGGATTTCGGCGGGCTCGGCCTCGACCTCACGAGCTACGTCCGCATCGGCTGCGACCTCTCGATGCTCGACGGGGCGGTGGCCATCCTGTCCGGCGGCCACAGCACGATCGGCATCAAGGCGCTGCTGCTCTTCGGCAACGAGGAGCAGAAGGCGCGCTACCTGCCGCGCCTCGCCAGCGGCGAACTCCTCGCGGCCTTCGCGCTCTCCGAGCCGGGTGCGGGCAGCGACGCCCAGGCGCTGCGCACCACCGCGACGCGCACTCCCGACGGCCGCCACTACGTCCTCAACGGCGAGAAGCTCTGGATCACCAACGGCGGTTTCGCCGATCTGGTCACCGTCTTCGCGCGCACGCCCGATCACGTCCGCGCCGACGGCAAGCCGTCCATCTCCTGCTTCCTCGTGGAGCGCGCGCACGGTTTTTCCTCGGGGCCCGAAGAGGACAAGCTCGGCATCAAGGGCAGCTCCACCGTGCCGCTGCTCTTCGAGGACGTGAAGGTGCCGGCGGAGAACCTCGTCGGGGAGCCGGGCCAGGGCTTCAAGATCGCCCTCGAGGTGCTCAACACCGGGCGCACCGGGCTTGCGGGCGGATGCATCGGCAGCTCGCGCTTCCTGCTCGCACAGATGGTGGAGTACACCGGGCAGCGCCGGCAATTCGGCCGGCCGATCGCGGAGTTCGAGCTGATCCGCGAGAAGCTCGGCCGCGCCGCGCAGGATCTCCACGCGCTGGAGTGCATGACCTTTCTCACGACGGGGCTCGCGGACGGCGGGCACGACGACCTCGCGCTGGAGGCCGCTGCCTGCAAGATCTTCGGCACCGAGGTGCTGTGGCGCACGGTGAACGACGCGATGCAGTGCGCCGGCGGCAACGGCTTCACCACCGACTACCCGTACGAACGCATGCTGCGCGACGCGCGCGTGAACATGATCTTCGAGGGGACGAACGAGATCCTGCGCCTGATGATCGCCGGCGCCGGCATCGCTGAACCCGGCCGGCGCCTGGCCGCCGGAGGCGCGGCGGCCGCGACGGGCGACTTCGGCAAGCGTGCCCGCGGAGCGGAGGCGCCCGATCCGCCGATCGTGCCCGCGCCGCTGCGCAGCGAGGCGTTGTCGCTCTCGCTGGGCACCGCCGACCTCGTGCAGACCGTCACGGCGGCGCTGGGCAGCCACGGGCCGGGCCTCAAGGAGCGGCAGCTGGTGCTGGCCGGCCTGGCCGACCAGGCCATCGCGCTCTACGGGCAGGCGGCGGTGCTGTCGCGCGCGGCGGATGTCGTCGCCTCACGTGGCGAGGAAGCTGCAGCCGATGAACTGCTGCTTGCCCGGGGTGCGTGCCGGCGCCTGTCGGCGCAGGCACGCGCGGCCGTCGCCGGCCTGCGCGACCATGACCACGACCTGCTGCTGGGTGCCGCCGATCTCGCGCGACGCCACGCCGGCCTGCCCGGAGACCCCGCATGACCACCACGCCAGATGCCTCGCGCGGCCCGGCCAGCGAGTTGCGCGCCGATGCCGAACGTCCCGGCGGTCTGCTCTCGCGCGTGTCCGACGCGCTGGTCATGTACCACGACGCGCGCAGCCTGCACGCCGAGCAATATCGCGCCTGCCGCACGAACCTTGCCGCGCTCAACAAGGGCGGGGGGCCCTGGGCCGTCGTCGTCACGAGCAGCAAGAAAGGCGAAGGCAAGTCGGTGACGGCGGCCAACGTCGCGTGCTGTCTCGCCGAGGTTCCCGGAGCGCGCGTGTGCCTGGTGGACAGCGATTTCCGGCAGCCGGTGCAGGCGCGCCTGTTCGGGAAGCCCGCCACGCCGGGCGTGACCGAATTGCTGGCGGACAAGGTCTCCCTCTCCGCGTGCCTGCAACCCACGGTGGTGCCGCACGTGTCGCTGCTCGCGGCGGGCGCCGAGCCGAAGAGCCCCGCCGACCTGCTCGGCAGCGAGCGCTTCACGAACCTGCTGTCCGAACTCAAGCGCCGCTTCACCTGGGTGCTCATCGACACGCCGCCGGTCAACCCCTACACCGACGCCTGCGTGCTCATCCCGCGCACCAACGGAGCGCTCCTCGTCGTGCGCATGGAAGACACGCACAAGGACCTCGTGTTGCGCTCGGTCGCAAGCATCTCGCGCGCCGGCGGCAAGGTGCTCGGTACTTTTCTCGCAGGCCTGCCGACGGACCGCGAGGATGCCGATCGCGTCGGCTACTACCGGGTGGACGCCGAGGACAGCGCGCAGGGCACCGACGCCGCGTTGCGCGACAAGTCGCGGCGCGACGCGCAACGCCGCCTGCGCAGCCAGGAGCAGGCCTTCCTGGACAAGCAGCGGGCGGAGGCGAGGCAGCGGAACAAAGATGTGGAGCCGCCGGTGTGACGGCTTTGTTTCGCGGTCGCGCCGGGGGTGCTGACCGCGCTGGGGCCGAGGAAGATGTGAGTCGCTTGGGGCGGGGGGTGCGCGGGGCGGGAGGATTGTCCGGCGCTGCGCCCCTGGGGCAACAGGACGCGTCGTGGTTCCGGGAGCGGCGCCCTTCGCGCCGGACAAACCTCCCGTCCCGCGCTCGCCGAGGCAGGCTTTTCCGTGCCAGGCGAGGCGGTCAGCACTCCCGGGGCTTGCGCTTCTCGACGCCGTCGCACGCTGCGTAGGTTGAACGTAAGGACTGCGAGCGCGCCCGGCCCGAGTCTCGGGCGGAGCGGTGGCTCAGACGAATGACGGCGGTCCGGCGGAGCGCGAGCGCTGCGAAGTCATGCAGCGCCCAACTGCGAAGTCGTGTGCTGCCCAACTGCGAGTCGCTTCAGCGGACGCGTTCCGTCTCCGCCACTGCGTGACGCATTCGCTGTGCCTGCCGCCCGTCATGGTCATCCCGCGCTGAGCAGCACTTGCTGGGAACTACGCGTTGAGAGGCACGCGCTCAGCATCTCGAGCTGAGCGTCACGCGCGAGGCGTTCCGCGCTGCGCCGTGCACGCCGAACATTGCCCGCTTGAGGATTGCGTTCTGATCATTGAGTGCTGAGCATTCCGCACCTGAGCATCACGCGCCGAGCACCGCAATCTCCCCATCCCCGCTCAAGCGATGTCTGACCGCATGCCGAGTCCATCACCATCTCATTGCGGAAAATGCGTTCCCCCAAAAGCCCACGCGTGAGGCGCAGCGAAGCGCCCGCCGGGACCTGCCCCACCCTCGCATGGCACGGAAGCCCGTGCCTCGGCACGTGCGCGGGACGGGAGGTTTGTCCGGCGCGAAGGGCGCCGCTCCCGGAATTGCTCCGTGTCCTGTTGCCCCACGGGCGCAGCGCCGGACAATCCTCCCGCCCCGCGCACTCCCCGCCCCATGCGACTCCCGCGCATCTCGCCCGCAGGGGCAGCCCCCGGCCAAGCGAAGCCGCGCCCCCCGCGCCCCCCCGCGCGCTCCGCTCAGGGCGCCGTCGCCACAATCGCATTGCTCGCCGCCGCCCCGAACACCGCGCCCGCATCGAGGACCCACGCCTGCACGTAGAGCGTCTGCCCCGACGGAACCTGCGCGGGCCACGTGTAGGGAATGACGAGGCCACCGATCGGGTCGGTGCCGAGCACCAGGATGTTGAAGATCGGGTAGGGAACGAGCGTGCCGCCCTTCACCGGGAGGTAGCCGGCGACGGAGCTGCTGATGACGAGCGTGAGCGCCGAGGGCGCGGCGTTCTCGAGATTCACGGTGCCCGGGCTCAGCGGCGCCAGGCTGCCTGTCCCCGACAGCGCGGGCATCTTGCCTGCCTGCCCGGCCAGTGCGAAGCCGGCATCGACCCAGGTGGCGGTGGCGGCTGAGCCGCTGTCGAGTTCGAGCGCGAATTGCGCGATGAAGCCGTCGCCGACGAGGCCCTCGAAGCCGTCGAAGTGCGTGTCGTAGCTGCCGCTCGTCACGGGGAACGCGGCCGAGTTCGTGTAGCCGGCCATCGCCGCGAGACCATCCTGACCGAGCGCCAGACCGTAGGCCTTGTCCTGGCTGGGGCCGCCGAAATAGGTGGCCGACATGAGCGTGCCGTCCGCGGGATCGGTGCGCGCGAAGAAGGCGTCGGTCGTGCCGCCGAGCGAGGCGTCCATCGGCGCTTCGCCGAGCGGAAGGTCCGCCGACTGCGTCCAGCCGCAGAGCGCGAGCGTGCCGTCGGGCGTGAAACCGAGGCCGGTGGCCACGTCGTCGCCGGCGCCGCCGAAGTAGGAAGCGGAGCGCACGGCCGTCGCGCCGGCCTCCAGCGTGACGACGAAGGCATCGCCGAAGTACGTGCCGCCGTGCCAGGCCTGCTGCATCGCGCCGCTGGTCACGGGAAAGTCCGTCGAGAGCGTCGTGCCCGCCACCGAGAAGGATCCGTCGCTGCCTGCAGCGAGCGCGAGCGCGTTGTCGTCGCCCGATCCGCCGAGGAAGCTGGAGAAGGACAGCGTGGCGCCGTCCGCCGGAAGTCGCGCGACGAAGGCATCCGAGGTGCCGCCAAGCACCGTGTCGAGGGCGCCTGGCGTCGTCGGAAAGCCGGCCGATGACGTCCAGCCTGCGACCGTCGTGCTGCTGTCATCGCCGACGAAGAGGGCATTGATGAACTCGTCGCCGGCGCCGCCGAGGAAGCTCGACGAGTACAGCACCGCGCCGTCGGGTTGCAGGCACGCGACGAAGGCGTCGCCCACGTCGTTGCTGCCGCCGTTGTGCGTGCGATCGAAGGCGCCCGTCGTCGTCGGGAAATCCGCGGAGGACGTCTTGCCCGCGACGTGCACGCGTCCGGCGCCATCGACGCCCACGCAGCTGGCGAAGTCTTCCTTGGTGCCGCCGAGATAGGTCGAGAAGACGAGCGCCGTGCCGGTCGGCGACAGGCGCGTCACGAAGGCGTCCGAGTGCAGCGTGCCGGTGCCTCCGCCCCAGCTCTTGTCGAAGGCCGTGGCCGAGGTCGGGAAGTTGGCAGACGACGTCCATCCGGCGATCACGATGCCGCCCTGGCCGTCGATCGTCACCGCGCGCGCCTCCTCATCCTTGCTCCCGCCGAGAAACGTGGAGTAGATGAGCGTGCTTCCGTCGGCCGCGAGGCGCGACACGAAGGCGTCCTGCTGCCCGTTCCAGCTCTTGTCGTAGGCGCCGGTCGTCGTCGGGAAGTTGCTCACGGACGTGGCGCCGGCGACGGTGAGGCCGGCTTCGCTGCACGTCACCGCGTACACGTATTCCAGGCTCGTGCCGCCGAGGTAGCTCGCCCACTGCAGCACAGGGTCGATGACGGCTGCCAGCCCCGCCGTGCCGCCCGGCATCTCGAAGCCGAAGCGGTTGCCTCCCAGGAGCCTGTACATGCACACGACCTCTTCTCGGCCGCCGTCCTCATGCACGAGCCAGGTGCGCGGCGCGGGCTGGCGCAGCGGGCCGAGCTCCGTGTGCAGCAGCAGGGCGCCGTCGTCGTCCAGCTCGAGCGCCAGCGCGCCCTCGCAACGCAGCGCGATGGCCGACACGTCGGCGCCCGGTTGCAGGCACAGGTCGTACTCGAGGGCGTCGTCGCCGGCGTGCAGCGCGATGTCGACACCGGGCCAGACGTCGCGGTAGCGCAGCGCGTCGAAGGCGGGCACTTCCGTGATCGCGCGGCCCGCGGTGAACCAGTTCCTGCGCTCGAGGCGACGGCCCTCGCCCCGCGGCGCGGGGCCGCGTGTCGTGTCGGCAAAGGACAGGCGCAACGCCACGCCGCGACCGGTGAGTTCCGTGGGATCGGTGTGCTCGGGTCGGGGCTCGAGCGCGAGGACGAATCCGTCGGCGAGGAACCACGCGGTCTGCTCGCCGCGCTCTGCGCGGAAGAGTGCGGGCCCCTCCCATTGACCGCGGTTGGGCACGAAGGCGAGCTGCGCCGGCACGACGGCCGCCGGGACGCAGACGAAGGCTGCCGCCAGGCCGGGCAGCAGCAGGCTGCGCCAGGCGCGTTGCGGGAGGAGCGGTCGGGAACAAGGCGAAGTCTGGATGTCCACATGGCCGTATCGACCGGCCCGTGCTTGAAATGGAGTCGGGCAGCGCCATGCGATGGAGGCGGCCCGGGCTCACCGAGCCTGCGGGGCGTCCGGGAGCGGCGTCAGGCCCTCAACCAGGGAATCACGAAGGGACGCTGATCCGGCGGAGGCATGCGCCCGAAGTGCAGGTGCGGCCCGTAGACCGGTTCGAGGACCTCCCTGCGCAGCACCTCGTCGGGCACGCCGCCGGCGACCAGCCGCCCTCCGGCCAGCAGCAGCACGCGATCGGCGAACTGGCTCGCCAGGTTCACGTCGTGCGTCACCACGAGGACCGAGCGCTCGTGGTCGGCGAGGCGCGCCAGCATGGCGAAGACTCGGACCTGGTGTTCGAGGTCCAGCGCGGCCGTCGGCTCGTCCACGAGCAGCACCTGCGCTTCCTGCGCGAGCGCGCGCGCCACGAGCACGCGCTGGCGCTGCCCTCCCGAAAGGTCCGTCATGCGCCTGTTGCCGAGGTCGCCGACATCGGCGGCCTCCAGCGCGTAGCCGATGGCACGAGCGTCGCGCGCCTGCGGGCCGCGCCACGGCGAGATGCGCGCGTAACGACCGCCGGTCACGAAGGCCGCCACGCTCGTTTCAGGCATCGTGGCGAGAGACTGCGGCACGACGGCAAGCATGCGGGCGCGCTCGCGCAATCCGATCGACGACATGGACCTGCCGTCGCAGAGCACGCTGCCCCGGGCGGGACGAAGCAGGCCGCCGAGCAGTCGCAGCAAGGTGCTCTTGCCGGAACCATTGGGGCCGAGGATCACGAGCAACTCTCCCGGCCGCAGCTCCAGCGACACGCCGTCCACCGCACGCACCGGTCCCGGGTGTTCGTAGACGAGGTCGTCGCCGCGCAGGGAGCTCACCACGTCTCCAGCTCCTTGCGCTGCCACATCAGCAGCGCGAGGAAGAACGGCCCGCCGACCAGCGACATCATGACGCCGGGCGGCAGCGCCCGGTCTCCGAGCAGGGCCCTCTGGGCCCACTCCACCCCCACCAGAAAGACCGCGCCGGCCAGCGGCGACAGCAGCAGCAGCGAGCGGTGGCCGCGGCCTGTGACGAGCCGCACGAGATGCGGCACGACCAGGCCGACAAATGCGATCTGGCCCGCGACGGCCACGGCCGCGGCGGCGGCGAGCGAGCTGCCCGCGATGCACAGCAGGCGCACCCGGAAGGTGTGCACGCCCAGCGAGCGCGCGTCATCCTCACCGGATTGCAGCAGGTCCAGCTCCCACGCCACGAAAGGCACGACGAGAAGCGCGACGGCCAGCCCGATGCCGATGGTGAGCACGTGCTGCGGCGAGCGGTCGTCCAGCGTGCCGAAGGTCCAGGAAAGGATCGCGCGGGAGACCTCCCAGTCGCGCAGGGACAGCGCGGAGAGGAGCGCGAGCACGCCGGCAATCACGCTGTTGAGCGCGATGCCCGTGAGCAGCAGCGTCGGTGCGGAGATGCGGCCGCCTGCTCCGGCCAGGAGCATGACCGCACTGACCGCGAACGTCGCGCCGACGAAGGCGCACAGCGGCACCATCAGACCGGCACGGCTGCCGTCCACGGCGAGCAGCAGCGGAGCGCCGCCGCCGAGCGCGAGGATGGCAAGCGTCGCTCCGAGACTCGCGCCTCCCGTGACGCCGAGGACGGCAGGCGAGGCGAGCGCATTGCGGAACAGTCCCTGCAGCAGTGCCCCGGAGAGGGCCAGCGCCGCACCCACGCCGGCCGTCGTGAGCGCGCGCCAGAGCCGAAGCTCGACGATGACCTGAGTCGCGCCCGGGAGCGGATCGGCTCCCCCGCATGCGGCACGGCAGCCGCGCACGATCTCCGCCAGGCCGAGACTGCCGGCGCTGCCCGTGCGCAACGACAGCAGCACAAGAGCCGGAAGGCACAGCAGCATGCAGACCGCGAACAGCCAGGAAGTCCGCGAGCTACCGGCGCCCGAGGCGCGCACGGTGCCGGCGAGAGGAGCCTCGCTGCCTGCGCTGCTCACGACCCACCCAGCGCGCGATCGGCTCCCTGCGCGAGCGCCTCGGCCGCCGACACGATGTGCTGGCTCGCCGTGTCGTAGAGCCACGCGGGCAGCACGATGACGCGTTGGCCGGCGAGCGCGCGCAGGCCGCCGAGCGCGGGTTCCTCTCGCAGCAGGCGCTCGGTGGCGCCCTTGCGATCGAAGTTGCCCGGACCGCTCACCACGAGCAGGTCGGGGTCCAGCGTGAGAAGTTCCTCGAAGCTGCAGCGCTGGTGGCCCACGCGATCGGCGGCTGCATTCTTCAGGCCGGCAAGACGGATCCACTCGTCAGCCGCGGTGCCGGCGCCTGCAACCCACCCGCCCGCGCCGCCATTGCTGTAGGCCAGCACGGTGTGTCCCGCACGCTGCCCGCCGCTGGACTTCAGCGCATCCACGCGCGCATCGAGATCCGCGACGACGAGGCGCGCCTGCTCCGGCACGCCGAGCGCCTCGCCCAGGAGCGTGACGCTCGACCGCACGTCCCGATACGATTCGAGTGCCGTGAGAGCGAGCACGGGCACGCCGGCTTCGCGCAAGCGCGCGGTCGTGTCGGCCAGCTGCCAGTTGTCCGCGAGCACGAGGTCGGGGTCCAGCGCGAGCAACGGTTCGGCCGCGTAGGCCTGGAACTGGGGCAGGCGCAGATAGGGTTCTCCCGCGGCGCCACGTGCGTGCAGGCCCGAGTAGTCGAGCGCTTGCGCCGGCAGCCCGGCGATGCGCTCCGGACCGACGAGGGCGCACACCAGATCCACCGCCGCCGCGCTGGCGGGCACGATGCGTTGAGGCGCCGCCGGCAGGTGCAGGTCGGCGGCTTGAACCGGCTCACGGCCGCAGCCGGGCGTTGCGAACTGCAGCGACAGCAGCAGCATCGCCACGAGCGCGGAGCACGAGGCATGCAGCCTGGTCCGTCGCGCCACCGCGTCTTGGGCAGATGTCATGTCGCACCCTGCATCCGAAGGTCTCCACGGCGGGCATGGGCAATCCGACTTGCCGCGGCGCGGCTTACGGTTGCGGGCCAGTCCCGGAGTTGCACCGGGTTCCCCCATGCGCTCCCCGCGAGCCGTGAAGGCCGCTCGCGGAGGGTGCCGTGTGTAGTTTGTCAGCTCGAGGCCGCGAGGGCCTCGCCGGCGTGTGGGATACGGCAGCAGGCTTGGGAAGTCAACGACGCGGGCGGCGGGTGTCGCCACCCGCCGCCCGTCTTGTCGTCGATCCGCAGGCAGCCGTGGCGGCCGCGGAGTCGTCTGCCGCCGTGTGAGGCCTTACGGCGTGGTCACGCCCTTGAGTGCGTTCGACAGCGCCACGCCCTTGACCGCGCCAGGATCCTGGATCGCGTACTGGAAGGCGATGAGCGTGCCGCTCGGAACCACCGGATCGATGAGGAACGGGATGTCGACCTTTCCGTTCGCGCCGACCGGCAGGTTCAGGGTCAGGATGGCCGGCACGGGCTTGAGCACGCCGCCCTTGAAAGGTGCGGCGCCTTCGACGAGGCCGACGAAGAGCACGGAGCTGGCAGAACCCAGCGCGTTCTGCAGGTGGATCGTCCCCGTGCCATTGGCCGTGAAGTTGCCTTCCGCCCAGAGCACCGGCTTGCCGTTCATGCCGGGCAGAGCGCAGCCCAGTCCGGTGAAGGCGTTCTTCGGCACGATCTTGAAGATGTCGCCGCCGGTCTGGTCGCAGATGTACAGCTCGCCCTTCGTGTCCGTGCCGAAGGACGTGATCGCATCGATCGACTGGCCGGCGATCGGCGCGAGTTCCGCCGTGCGGTCGGTGAAGGCGCTGACCGTCGCGCCGTCATAGCGCAGCGACCAGATCTTCTTGCTGCAGTAGTCCGCGAAGAAATACGTGCCCGCGAGATCGGGAATGGCCTGGCCGCGATACAGGCCGCCGCCCGTCACCGAGCAGTTGCCGCCGGTGTGCGCGTAGTCGTGGATCGGGAGCATCAGCGTCGGAGCGTTGCAGGTGCAGCCGGAAAGACCGGTGCACGTGAAGCCCTCCATGCAGCGCCAGCCGAAGTTCAGTCCTCCGAGGCCCGCGGGGACGAAGTCGATCTCCTCGTGCGCGTCCTGGCCGACGTCGGCGATCCAGAGATCGCCGGTCTCGCTGTCGAAGGACCAGCGCCAGGGGTTGCGCATGCCGAACTGCCAGATCGCGTCCATGATGCCGTCGCCGGGCGTCAGGAACGGGTTGTCGGAGGGAATCGTGCCGTCGTCGTTCAGCCGCAGCATCTTGCCGAGCAGCGTGGTGCCCGACTGCGCGTTGCCGCCGGTCACGTGACCCGGGCCGGTGTCATTGGAATTGCCGCCGTCGCCCATGCCCATGTAGAGCTTGCCGTCGGGGCCGAAGGCGAGATTGCCGCCATTGTGATTGGTCTGCGGCTGCGTGATCGGGCCGATGATCACGGTTGCGGACGACACGTCCGCCGCCGTTGCGGTGGCCGGCGTGCCGATGACGCCATAGCGCTCGACGATCGTGGCGCCGCCCGAAGCCGACGTGAAGTTGATGTAGAAGAGGCCGTTGTTCTGGAAGTCGGGGTGAAAGGTCATGCCGAGCAGTCCCTGCTCGTTGCCGCTGGTCACGACCTTCGCATTGGTGAGGTCGAGGAAAGGCGGCTCCTGCACCACGCCGTTGAGCACGATGTGGATGTCGGCCTGCTTCTGCTCGATCACGAAGAGGCGGGTCGGATCCGTCTCGCCCGGGGCCTGGCCGACCCACACGGGTCGCGCGAGAGCCGTCGCGACGCGCACGGTGCCGATCGGAGTGGCCTGGCAGAAAGCGGGGGCGGCCATGAGACCGGCGAACACCATCGAAAGCGGAAGACGGAAGTTCATATGCAATGGCTCTCCGAAGCAAAGCAGGGGTGGGATATGTCGGACGAACGGCAGCACCGACCCAAGGGAGCCGGCCCGCACGTACGGGCTGCACGGCAGCCTGCGGGGGGGCCGCGAATATAACACCGGCCGACACTCCGGGGTGCGGAACTTCACCGGAAGTCCGTGAGCCCGGACACGATTCCTGCAGGTCGCCGCGACAGATCGGGCCACCGACGGCCCGAGACGCGGCCGCTCAGAAGATGAGCTGGTACTGGAGCTGCAGCTGATTGGTGTCGGGGCTCGAGCCCTGATTGTCCAGCTTGTTGAAGTTCAGCGACCACTTGCCGTTGTGCTTGTCCACGTAGTAGTTCACGCCGAGGGACTGCTCGCTCTGATCGGGGCTCGCCTGAAAGTTGATGTTCGAGTAGCGCGACACGAGCTCCCAGCGGTGCGGCACCAGGAAGTAACCCACCTGAAACGTGTTGCCGTCATCGTCGACGTCGGCCGCGCCACCCGGCAGGTTCGAGGTGCGGTCGTAGTGCTCGGCCAGCAGCGCCCACGGTCCGCTGAACATCTGCGCCTCGAAGTCCATCGTCGTCGTGTCGGCGCCCGGCGTCACCGTGTTCTTGCCGGTGGAGTCGCTGTTCTTGTTCAGGGCGAAGCCGAGCCCGAGCTTCGTGGCGCCGTCATCGAGGGTCTGAAAGGCAGGGCCTTCCAGCTTGAACGGGCCGAGCGGGTTGTAGACCACGCGAAAACCGTTGCGCAGACCGTTCTGGTTGCTGCCCGAGGGATTGCTGGCTCCCGTGCCCTGACCGTTCGATGACGCGAGGTAGTACTCCCACTCGCCGCTGCCGGCCGTGCCGTGAACCATGGCGCCCGGCTCGAACGACGGAGCGAACTGGTTGGAGGCGATGGAGCGTTCCTCGAACTCGAGCTGTCTCGAGGATGTCAGTTCCTCGCGACCGAGCGGAAACTTGAACTGGCCGAACTTCAGGTTGGCGCCGCTCTCGAAGCCCCAGTTCACCCACGCGTCTTCCAGCGAGAAATTCTTCGTCGACGAGGTCGAGCTGGAGGTGCTCTGGGTGGAGGTGTTCAGCTCCAACTTGTACGTGACGTTCTCTGCGCCGGCCGTGCCATCGAAGCTGAGCCGCCCGCGCGCGTCGCTGTAGTTCTTCACGTCCTTGCTGTCATCGTTCGAATTGCCGTACTCCGCGCGGGCCTGCAGCATGCCGTTCACGCCGAGAGACCACTTGCCGTCCGCGGACTTGAACACCAGCTTGCCTGGCTTGCCGCCGTCGATGCTGAGCGTCGGATCGGGGGCCGCGAGCCGTGCGAGCCTGCCCTCGATGAGGTCGATCTCCGAAGACGCGGAGGCTGCCTTCTCGTGCGCAAGCGCCACGAGTTCCTCGTACTGCGCACTGTCGATGATGCCGCGGGCACGCAGGATGTCGAGGATGGCGACATCGACCGTGCTGGCATCCGTGGCCTGGGCGGCAGTGGCTGCGGGCAGCGCGCCGAGCAGCGCGGCGAGCGTGGCGGGAGCAAGGCGAAACAGCTGTCTCATGGATCCGAGGTCTCCGGAGGTGCCTGTGAAGGGATGGGCACGATGAAAACCGCCTCATATGAAGATCGCGTGATCGTCACGAGCAAATTTCTCTCGATCTTCACGCGGCCTCATGGCGCATTCATCGTGGCGAAGGAACACGGCAACCGGGCGACCCACCAAGCTCCAACGGCGGCAGAGCATGCCGGCGAGGCGGAGTCGCGATCAAGTCACGTGCGTGCGCCGCCGTGTCCTGATGTGTAAAGATTGCATGTACGACGCGAGCGCGGCGTGGCGGGCACCGCACTCGGCAAGCCCGCGCGCTTCCGCCCGATGAACCTTCATGCTTTCTTGACAGGGCACGGGCAATCTGAAACCCATGAGCCGAAGCAAGATCCTCATCGTCGACGACGAGCCCGACATCCTCGAGCTGCTGAACTACAGCCTCACGCGCGACGGTTACGACGTCGCGACGGCTGCCGACGGGCAGGCTGCGCTTGCCGCGGCGCGACGCGTCGTGCCCGACCTCGTGCTGCTCGACCTCATGCTGCCCGGCATGGACGGCCTCGAGGTCTGCCGCCGCCTGCGCGCCGACGGCGCCGCCGCCGGTGCGGCCATCATCATGGTCTCGGCCAAGGGTGAGGAGAGCGATGTCGTGCTGGGGCTCGGTCTCGGAGCCGACGACTACATCGCCAAGCCGTTCAAGCCCAACGAGCTGCTGGCCCGGGTGCGCGCCGTGCTGCGCCGCACGCGCGAGGAGGCCCGCGGCCCGGACGACAAGCGAGCCCTCGTCGTCGGCGCTCTGCGCATCGACCCGGTGCGCCATCGCGTCACGCTGGGCGAGGCGGAAGTGCCCATGACCGCCACGGAATTCCGCATCCTGCACTACCTCGCATCGCGCCCCGGCCGCGTGTTCACGCGCGACCAGATCCTGACCGCATCCATGGGACCCAACTCCATGGTCATGGAGCGGAACATCGACGTGCACGTGCGCACGATCCGCAAGAAACTCGGGCCGCAGCGCCACCTCATCGAGACGGTGCGTGCGATCGGTTATCGTTTCGCCGAGGCGCCGAGCTGATCCGGCCGCATCGGGCCCGCGACGACAGTTGACCCGCGACGGCTCCCTTTCGAAACGCCTCGTTCATCAGACCTCGGGCGACGCCCGTCGCCCCACCGAGCAGCCACGACGATGACGGGTTTCTGGAAGGTCTTCGCCGCGATCGCGCTCGCTGCCGCCGTCGCGCTGGCCGTCATGGGCACGCTGGCATTCGATCAGCTGACCGAACTCGGCGCCTCCGCCACGCGGCGCGAGCTGGCGGGTCACGCGGCGCTGCTGGCCGCCGCGTGCCGCGCTCCGCTCGAACGCGGCGACAGCCCGGCGCAGCTCGGCGTCGAGCTGCCCGACCTGCTCTCCCGTGCCGCGTCGCTCGCTCCCGGCCGGCGCTTCACCATCGTGCTCCCCGACGGCACGGTCGTGGCCGACACGCACGAACGCGCGCAGGACATGGACAACCACGCCACCCGTCCGGAGATCCTCGCGGCGCGCTGTCCGCACGAACCCGTGCTGCGCTGGAGCCGCACGCTCGGCGTCGACATGCTCTACGACGCTCTCCCCATCGAGAGCGCCGACGGCTCGCTGCTCGGCTACGCGCGCGTGGCCATCCCGGCGGACGACCTCGCCGCGGAGCACGCAAGCCTGCGCTCCGCGCTGCTGCTCTCGGCGGGCGTGGCGCTGGCGCTCGGAGCGCTGGCCGCTCTCATCCTGGCGCGCGGCGTGAACCGGCCGATGCAGCGCATCACGACCTTCGTGGACGGCGTGGCGCGCGGCGAGACTGCTGAACGCCTGCCCGTCTCCGGCCAGGGCGAGCTCTCGGGCCTCGCATCGGCGGTCAACATCATGGCCGACCGCCTCGACGAGCGTTTCCAGCGCATCCTTCGCGACCAGACGGAGCTGCTCGCAGTGCTCTCCTCGATGACCGAAGGCGTGCTCGCCACGGACGCCAGCCAGCGCATCGTCCTCCTGAACGCCGCGGCGGCAACCATCCTTGAGGTGCCGCCCGGCCAGGCGCGCGGGCGCCCGGTGTGGGAGGTCACGCGCACGCTCGAGATCGTCGACGTCATCGCGCGCTGTCTTGCGCAGGGGCGCATCGCGACGGGCGAGGCGCTCCTCGTCGGCGACAACCACGACCGCGTGTTGCGCCTCACCGCCTCGCCCCTCGCCGACGACCACGGCCCGTGGGGCTGCGTCCTCGTGCTGCAGGACCTGACGGAGGTGCGCCGCCTCGAACTCGTGCGCCGCGACTTCGTGACCAACGTGAGCCACGAACTGAAGACGCCGCTCACCTCCATGCGCGGCTTCGTCGAAGCCGTGCTCGACGAACCCGACATGGTGCCCGCCACGCGCACGCGCTTCCTGCAGCGTGCGCGGGAGAACACCGACCGCATGGTCGCCATCGTGAGCGACCTGCTCTCGCTGGCTCGCATCGAGGCCGAGGACGGCGCACTGCAGCTCCAGCCGCTCGACCTGCGCGAGATCGCCGCCTCGTGCCACGAGGACGCATCCTCCGCCGCCGCGCTGCGCCGCATCCAGCTGCAGGCCGGCCTGCCCGGCACGGAGGTGCCGGTGCTCGGCGACCGCACTGCCCTGGCCACGGCGATCACCAACCTGCTCGACAACGCCATCAAGTACTCGCCGGAAGACAGCCGCGTGCGCCTCGAGCTGGGCACCACGGCTCCGTCCGGCGCGGAAGGCAGCCCGGGTGGCGAGGCCTGGGTGGAGGTCTCCGACACCGGCCCCGGCATCCCCGCCCACGAGACCGAGCGCATCTTCGAGCGCTTCTACCGGGTGGACAAGAACCGCTCGCGCGAGCTGGGCGGCACCGGACTCGGGCTTTCCATCGTGCGCCACGTCGCGCGCGCCCACGGCGGCCGGGCCTCGGTCCAGAGCACCCTCGGACGGGGCAGCAGCTTCCGCATCACCATTCCGCTGCGGACCGCCGGGGCGGCGCCCGGTGCCCCGCAGGCAGCAGGCTTGGCCTTGCCCTCCGGCCCGGCTACCTTGGCGCCCGCGACCGGGCCTCGAACGAAGTCGGCGCCCGCACCAGGAGCGCCCGCCACCCGGGCGTCACCCACCGAGTCCCCGTGACCAAGTCCCTCGACGACGACCTGCAGCTGCTGCGTCAGCGCATCCTGCGCATGGGCGGCATGGTCGAGGAAGCGACGCGCAACGCGACCACCGCGCTCACGCAGCGCCGCGTCGATCTCGCGCGCCGCGTGCTCGAAGCCGACGACTCGATCGACATGGTCGAGCTGGACGTGGACGAGGAGTGCCTGCGCATCCTCGCCCTGCACCAGCCCGTCGCCTCCGATCTCCGCTACATCACGGCCGTGCTCAAGATCAACAACGACCTCGAGCGCATCGGCGATCTCGCCTGCAACATGGCCGAGCGCGCCCTGGACCTCGCGGCGCACGACCCGCTCGACCTCCCGCTGCAGTTCGAACGCATGACCGAGGTCGTGCGCGTCATGCTGCACGACGCGCTCGACGCGCTCGTCTCGCGCAACTCCGAGCTGGCGCGCGACGTCTGCGCGCGCGACCGGCAGGTCAACGAGATCCACCGGGAGAATTTCGCGGCGCTGCAGGCGCGCATGCAGAGCGCGCCGGCCAGCGTCGAGCGCTGCGTGGACCTGCTCTCCGCCAGCCGGCAGCTCGAGCGCATGGCCGACCAGACCACCAACATCGCGGAGGACGTCGTCTTCCTCGTCGAAGGCGTGGTCATCCGCCACCGGCGCGCCCAGCAGCGCGCGCAGGCCGCCGCGGCCGGCCTCGGCGGCAAGTCCGGCGCGGGCCCCGCAGGCCGCCCCGCCGACTGAATCGCCGCGATTGAGCTCAGGGCACGACGCGAGCGTGCCGAAGAACGGGACATCCGCCCGATGCCGGAGTCCGTCCCGATGTGCCAGCCCTCGCCTCCGCCGAACCCTCCCGCCGTGCGACGCCTCCTGCGGGTGCTGATCGCCTGTGCGCTGCAGCTCGGCTGCACGGCGATGCTCTCCGCGCAGAACCGCCCGGATCCGAACCTCGCCAGCGCCACGTGGCGCGGCCAGCAGGTCGTGGCGGGCGAGCTGCTGGTGCAGTTCCAGCCCGGCACGCCGGCCGCGCAGCAGCAGGCGCGCCACACCGCGCTGGGCTGCCAGCGGCTCGGCGCCGTGAGTGCGTCGCTCGCGCGCGTCGCGCTGCCTGCCGGCTCGGACCTCGACACCTTCATCGCGCGCTACCAGGCGACGGCCGACGTGAGCTTCGCCCAGCCCAACGTGCTGCACCGGCCCGTCGTCGCGCTGCCGGCCGTCGTCCCCGGCGCCGTGCCGGCCGACCCGAAGTGGAGCAGCCAGTGGAACCTCTCGAAGGTCCGCGCTCCCGAGGCCTGGGCCATCTACACGGGCGACCCGGCCGCCGTCGTCGCCGTCATCGATTCGGGCGTGGACACCACGCACCCGGACCTCGATGGCCACTACGCGTGGGGCCTCGACACCTACGCCGGCGACAACGATCCCACGGACAGCTACGGCCACGGCACGCACTGCTGCGGCATCGCGGCCGCGGAGACGGACAACGGCGTGGGCGTCGCCGGCGCGGCCTGGGCCGGCCGCTTCGCGAGCTACCGCTGCGGCAACAGCAGCTTCCCGACGAGCGCTCTCGTCGCCGCCATCGACGACGCCGTCGCGCGGGGCGCGCTCGTGCTCTCGATGTCGTGGGGCAGCAATTACAACGATCCCGCCATCCGCACCTCGCTGCAGGCGGCGCGCGATGCGGGCTGCGTGCTCGTCGCGGCGGCCGGCAACGACGGCGTGGCCACGAAGTTCTATCCGGCCGCGCATGACTTCGTGATCGCCGTCGCGGCGTCCACCAGTTCGGACAGCCGTGCATCCTTCTCCAACTACGGAAGCTGGGTGGACGTGGCCGCGCCGGGCCAGACCATTTACTCCACGTACAAGGACGGCGGCTACACGACGATGAACGGCACGTCGATGGCCTGCCCGCTCGTGGCGGGCGCCGCGGACCTGCTCTACGCGCGGCTCGGCGGCACGCGCAATCCGAGCAGCGCCCTGCTCGTGCGGGCCGCGCTGGAAAGCAGCGCCGTGGACGTCGGGACCTGGGTCGCGCACGGGCGCATCGACATGGCGGCCGCGCTGAACGCGCTCGTGCCGCCGCTCGCTCCCGAGATCAGCGCCCTCGCACCCGCCGGCGTGGAAGCTTTCCATGGCGCCACGCTCGCCATCACAGGCAGCGGGATGTCCGCCGTGTCCGCCGTGAGTGCGGGCGGCGTGCCGGCGCTGGCCTTCTCCGCCGCGGACGAACAGAACCTCCTCGTCACGCTGCCGGACGCCCCCGCGCTCGGCCCCGGCACGCTCACGCTCACGGGCCCGGGCGGCACGAGCGACAGCGCCGCGATCACGTGGATCGAGACGGCCCCGCCCCGGCTCGACATCCCGACCGACATTCCCGGAGCTGCCTCGGCGCACTGGAGCTTCGGCGGCGGCAGCCAGCAGTCATGGGCGCTGCTCATCGCGCTCGACGACTCGACCCTCCCGTGGAATGGCTGGGACATCCTGCAGCACTTCGTGATGCTCTCGAGCGGCAGCCTCGATGGACGCGGCCTGGGGTCGCTGCCGATCTGGGTGCCGGCCAGCGCGGTCGGCGTCGTGTTCCACTCGCAGGTGGTCACTTTCCACGGCGGCTTCACCGGCGCCTCCGGGGTCAGCACCACGACCATCACGCCCTGACGCGGGGCTCGGGCAGGCCCGCCGCACGGGGCCGCCCTCGTGCAACGACGGCCGCGGGAAGCGAAGATCGCGGCGTGCCGCCACGCGCTCCGACACCCCCTCCGCATCCGGCGCTCGTCGCGGCGCTCGGCCTCGGGCTGCTCGCCAGCATCGTGATCGCGCTGCGGCCGGGCCCGACGGCGCTGTTCCCCGCGCTCACGACGCTCGTTGCCGACGTCGCCGCGCATGACAGCGAGACGCTGCGCCGCGAACACGATGGCTGGTACGCGCGGCTGCTGCCCGTGTACACCGCCATCGAAGCGCTGCCCGCGGACGACGCGATCCTGCTCTCCACCCACGGCGTGCCGACGCCGTTCGTCGCTGCGCGCTTTCCGGGGCGCCGAGTCTTCGCGGACAGCGACGCCCTGCGCGCGGAGCTGACGGCGCAGCAGCAGTCCTTCCACCTGCTGACGCTCACCAACGGCGATCCGCTCGGCTGGACGCTCGTGCCCGGCGGCAGCGAGTCGAAATGAGCCTCCTCAGCGCATGGCTGCCGCTCCTCGCCCTGCACTTGAGCTGGCTCGGCCTTGGCCTGCTGCTGCTCGGCCGCGTCCGTGGCGTGCGTGACTGGCCGCCGCTGCTTGCGCTCCCCGCCGCATACTTCGCGGGCGCCCTGCTGGCCGTGCTTGCCCTTCACGGGGTCATGCTGACCTGGGGCCCCGCCCTGCCGACGACGCCCGCCGTGTGGGCTCTCGTGATCGCCGGACTCGCCGTGCTGCCCGCAGGACTGCTGCGCTGGCACCGCGCGCACGCCGCGGCACGCGGCGCGACCATCGCGACCATCGCGACCCGCTCCGTGTCACGGCGCCGGCTCGTTGCGCTGCTCGCGTGCCTGCTGCTGCCGCCGCTGCTGCTCATCGCCGTGCAACTCGTCGGCCTGCCGGATGTCAGCTACGACAGCGTGGCCTTCTGGAACGCCAAGGCTGCGTGGTTGTTCGACGGCGCGCGGCTCGACACCAGCCACGGCGGGCGCTTCAGCGAGGTCTTCGCCGACGCGCGCCGCATCCACGCCAATCCGGACTATCCGCTCTACCGCCCGCTGCTGGCCTTCGCTCAGTACAGCGTGCTCGGCTCCGAGGACGACCACGCCGCCAAGCCCGGCTACCTGTTTTTCCTCTGCGCCGGACTGATGCTGCTCTACTCGCTGCTGCGCGACGCGGCGGGCCGCACGACGGCGCTGCTCGCGCTGGGCCTGCTGCTCTGGACGCCGGTCATGGCCGCCGCCACCGTGCCCGGCTCGCCCGGCACCACCTACGTGGATTTTCCGCTCGGGCTGCAGTTCGCCGCGAGCCTCGGCTTCCTGCTGCGCGCGTTGAGGACGCGCGCGCCGGCGGATGTGCTCGCCGCCATGATCGCCGCCGCAAGCGCCACGCTGATGAAGAACGAGGGCGCCGTGTGGTGCTCCTTGCTCGTGCCGCTCGGCCTCTGCGCACTGCTGCTCGGCTGGTCGCGCGGCAGCGCCGGCTCCCACCCGGAGGATGCCGGTGCCCGTGTCCGCCCGCCGTGGCTCGCGCTCGCCTGGCTGGCCCTGCCGGTCGTCGTGCTGCTCGCGTGGAAGGCGCTTGCCGCGACCTTCGTGCCACAGGTCTACATCCGACCGCCGACGCCCGGACAACTCGCGCGACTTCCCGAGGTCGTGCCGGCGATGGCGGCCGGCTGGTGGCACAGCCTGAAGCAGATCGAGCTCTGGGGCGTCACGGGCCCGTTCGTGCTGCTGGCATGCGCCGTCGGCATGATGCGCCACGTGCGTGCCGACCGGAGAAGCCTGGCCCGGCTCGCCCTGGCGGCGGTGCTCGTCGGTCAGTTCTGCGCGGTGCTCCTGGGTGTCATGCTGCTGGAGATCCAGAAGGCCGGCCTCGACAACTGGATGGCGCACGCCTGGGACCGGCTGCTGCTGCAGCTGCTGCCCTCGGCGCTGCTGCTCGCCGTGGCGCTGAACACGCGAGCCGACACGCCGCGCGCCGGGACCGACGGCCCGCGCCGCACCGTCAGCGCTTGACGCCCACCCAGAGGCCGTCGCCGATGGGCACGATGACGGCCTGCACGCGCTTCTCGGCGGCCATGATCTCGTTGAAGGCGCGCACCGCGCCGACCTCGCGGTCGGTCGGGTGCTCGTCGAGCAGCTGACCGAAGGCGAAGGCGTTGTCCACCATGATGAGCCCGCCGCTGCGCACGATGCGCAGGGCGTGCTGCAGGTAGCCGGGATAGTTGCCCTTGTCCGCATCGAGGAAAGCGGCGTCGGCGGAGTCCGCGTCGAACTGCGGCAGCACGGCGAGGCCGGCGCCGCGATGGACCGTCACCCGCCCCGCCACGTCCGAGCGCGCCACCCAGGCCTGCGCGAAGTCCGCATGCTTGTCGGAGAGCTCGATGGTGTGCACGTGGCCGTCGGGCGGCAGGGCGCGCGCCATCGCGATGGCCGAGTAGCCGGCCAGCGTGCCCACCTCCAGCACGGTGCGCGCGCGCTGGAGCTTCAGCAGGATCTGCATGAGGCTGGCCTGCGCGGGCGAGATCCAGATGGACGGGATGCCGGCCGCGCTCGCCGCCGCCTTCAGCTGCCCGAGGAACTCGCCCTCGGGCGCGGTGCGAGCGGCCAGATACTCGAAATGGCGAGCGGTCACGAGCGTGGCTTCAGAGGACATCCCGGATCTCCTGACCATCGTGGTGCGGCATCGCGGGAATGCTAGCGCGGCAGCCGCGAGGCTCGCCATGCTTTCGGCCCCGCTTCGCCGACGCGAGCGCTTGATGGTCCGCACCGGCGGGGCATGATGGCGCCTCGCGTCCCGGTGGAAGCCGCGACGTCGCACCCGCCGCGCAACGGCTCCCATCACGCCCACCGCACCGGCCGCGCAAGCCGCACCGGCTGCAACGGCCGCACAACAAGCAACGCGAACCGCACCGACCGCACGGAGACCACTCATGGCACGCAAGGCCACCCCGAAGTCCTGGGCCGAACTCGAGCGCCGCGTGGCGGAGATCCGCGACCTCTCCGCGGCGGGTTCGCTCGTCGGCTGGGACCAGGAAGTCATGATGCCGCCGGCCGGCGCGGGCAGCCGCGCTCACGTCATGGCCGCGCTGGCCACCGTCGCGCACGAGCGGACGACCGACCCGGCACTCGGCAGGCTCGTCGCCACGCTGCACACGGGGCGCGCGCGGCTCTCGCCCCTGCAGCGGCGCGGCCTGGAACTCACGAAGCGCTCGGTGGACAAGGCCACGTGCATTCCGCCCGATCTCGCGCGCGACCTCGCGCTGGCCGAGAGCCGTGGCCTGGAGACCTGGCGCGCGGCGCGCCTCAAGAAGGACTGGGCGCTCTTCCGCCCTGCGCTCGAGCACATGATCGGACTGAAGCGCCGCGTCGCGAAGCTGAAGGCCGGCAAGGGCCGCCTCTACGACGCGCTGCTCGACGACTACGAACCCGGTGCGACCATCGCGAGCATCGACCCGCTGCTGGACGAGCTGCGCGCGATCACCGTGCCGCTCGTGCGCGCCGTCGGCAAGCGCAAGCTCCGCATCGACACCGCGCCGCTCGTCGGGCGCTTCGACATCGCGGCGCAGCGCAGCTTCTCGCGCGCCGTCGTGGAGGCGATGGGCATCGACCTGCAGGCCGGCCGCCTCGACCTCTCCACGCATCCCTTCTGCACGGGCATCGCGCCGCGCGACGTGCGCATGACCTCCCGCTTCGACGAGAAGGATCTGCGCGGCGGACTCTTCGGCGTCATTCACGAGGCGGGCCACGGCCTCTACGAGCAAGGCCTCGATCCCGCACGCGGCCGCTCGCCGCTGGGCGGCGCCATCTCGATGGCCATCCACGAGAGCCAGTCGCGGCTGTGGGAGAACTTCATCGCGCGAGGCCACCCGTTCTGGGTGCACTGGCTGCCGAAGCTCGTGGCGCTGCACCCGCAGCTCAAGGGCACGACGGTGGACGAGATCTGGCGCGCCGCGAACATCGTGCGCCCGTCGTTCATCCGCGTCGAGGCCGACGAACTCACCTACAACCTGCACATCATCCTGCGCTACGAGATCGAGCGCGACCTCATCGAGGGCCGGCAGTCGGTCAAGGACCTGCCGCAGCGCTGGAACGACGGCATGGCCGAGGTGCTCGGCATCCGCCCCCGCCATGACAGCGAAGGCGTCCTGCAGGACATCCACTGGGCCATGGGCCTCTTCGGCTACTTCCCCACGTACAGCCTCGGCAATCTCTACGCCGCACAGTTCATGGAAGCGGCGCGCGCCCAGATCCGCGGCCTCGACAAGCGCATCGCGAAGGGCGACCTGCACACGTTGCGCGACTGGCTGCACGACAACATCCATCGGCACGACCAGGTCTACACGGCCGAGCAGATCTGCAGGCGCGTGACGGGCAAGGTGCTGGACACCGAGGCCTTCGCGCGGCACATCAGGGGGCGGCTGGCCGACGTCTACGGCGTGTGACGGCCCGCCCCGCGGGCCGCTGCGCCGCGACCCCTGCGCCGCGACCTCTGCGCCACGGCCTCGGCGCCACGGCCTCGGCGCCCGACCGGTGCACCGGCTTCTCGCTCTCGAACGCGGTGAAGAGCACGACGCCGTAAGGGCGGAGTTCAGCGCTCGTCCAGGCGCCGCCCGCGTCCCAGCAGCCTGGCCAGCCAGCCGGGCTCTCGCGGCGGCGCCCCGGACGCGCTGCTCGTTCCGCTTGCCGCCGCAGTCGGGTCAGCGGCTCCGTCAGCCGTGTCCCGTGCCTCCAGCGCGCGCTCGCACGCCGCGGCCACCTGGCCCAGCGTCTGCAGGACCAGTTCGCCGGGATTGAGGTGCACGCCCGCCTCGCGCTGCAGGCGCGCGACGACGCGCATCGACAACAGCGAGTGACCGCCGAGATCGAAGAAGTTGTCCTGCACGGAGACCGTGTCGATCTTGAGCAGGTCCTGCCAGATCGCGGCAAGCTGCTTCTCGAGCGGCGACCGAGGCAGCGTCGCCGCGGAGTCGGCCCGCACGCGCACGCGCTCCGGCGCGGGCAGCGCCGCGCGGTCGAGCTTGCCGTTCGGCGTGCGGGGCAGTGCAGCCAGCGGTACGAAGACCGACGGCAGCATGTATTCGGGAAGCCGCGCGCGCACGGCGGCCTGCAGCGCAGCGGTCGTCGGCGGCTGCTCGCCGGAGGACGCGACATAGGCGACCAGCCGCGTGTCGCCGGGGCCGAAGGCGTGCGCCACGACCACGGCCTCGCGCACGCCCGGATGCGCCGCGAGCACCGACTCGATCTCGCCCGGTTCGATCCGGAAGCCCTGCACCTTCACCTGGTGATCGAGGCGGCCGAGAAACTCCAGCGTGCCGTCGGCCCGGCGACGCACGCGGTCTCCGGTCCGGTAGAGGCGCGCACCGTGATCCGCCTGCGCACCCTGACTTGCCTGCGCACCGTGACTTGCCTGCGCAATGGGCTGCGCTGGCGCAGCGGGGATCGCCTGCAGCACGTCCGGCACGAAGCGCTCTGCCGTCAGCTCGGGCCGCTTCCAGTAGCCGCGCGCCACGCCCGCGCCGCCGATGCACAACTCGCCCGGCACGCCGACGGGCAGCGGCTCGCCGGAGGCATCCAGCACGTGCAGCGTCGTGTTCGCGACGGGCGTGCCGATCGAGACCGGCGCGCCGCCCGCCTCCACGCGCTGCACCGCCGACCAGACCGTGGTCTCGGTCGGACCATACATGTTCCAGAGGGCGCCGCAACGCGGGAGCAGCTGATCGGCCAGATCACGTGACCAGGCCTCGCCTCCGCAGAGAATGCGCAGCCGCCGGTCACCTGCCCAGCCGGCCTCCAGCAGCAGCCGCCATGTGGCCGGCGTGGCCTGGCAGATCGTGGCGCGCGACTGTGCCAGCCTGCTCTCCAGCTGCATGCCATCCGCAGCGGCGGCGGCCGACACGAGCACGACGCGTGCGCCGACGCTGAGCGGGCCGAAGAGTTCCAGCACCGCGATGTCGAAGGCGACCGTCGTCACCGAGACGAAGACGTCCTCGGGTGCCAGGCCGGGGCGCTGCTGCATGGACAGCAGGAAGTTCACCACCGCGCCGTGTGGCACCTGCACGCCCTTGGGGCGGCCGGTCGACCCGGAGGTGTAGATGACGTAGGCCAGATCCTCGCGCGAGACCTCGACCTCGGGCAGCCTCGCGTCGTCGGCCCCTGCGTCGGCAGACTCCTCGCGGTCCAGCAGCAGCGTGGCCAGCGCACCAACCTCCGGCCCGAGGCCCGCGAGCAAGCCGCTTCGCGTCACCAGAGCGTGCACCTCGGCATCGGCCAGGATGAAGCGGAGGCGCTCGGCCGGATGCGTCGGATCCAGCGGCACGTAGGCGGCGCCCGACTGCAGGATGCCCAGCAGGGAGGCGACGAGATCGCCGCTGCGCTCGAGGCAGAGGCCCACGCGCGAGCCGCGGCCGATGCCCAGCGCGCGCAGACGCCCGCTGATCTGCCGGGCGCGGCGGTCGAGCTCCGCGTAGGTGAGCCGCCGGCCCTCCCACTCGACCGCGACGGCGTCCGGAGTGCGCCGCACCTGCGCCTCGACGAGCGCGTGCACGCTGGCGATGTCCGGCCAGTTGACCCCGCTCGCGTTCCACTGATCGAGCAGCTGACGGCGCGCCACCTCGCCGAGCAGCGGCAGCTTCGACAGTCGCCGCCCCGGCTCTGCGGCAGCCCCCGCGAGCAGCGTCTCCAGGTGCGCGAGCATGCCCTCCACGGTGCCCGCGTCGAAGAGCGCGGTCTTGTACTCGGCCGTCAGCGCCAGCCGATCGCCCGACTCCCAGGCGAAGAGCGTCAGGTCGAACGGCGAGGTCGTGCGCTCCGTCCCCATCACCTGCAGCTGGAGGCCGGGCAGCGGATCGCGCGTGCGCGGTGCATTCTGCAGCACGAACTGCACCTGGAAGACAGGGTGATGACTGAGCTCGCGCGGCGGGCGCAACTCCTGCACCAGCCGCTCGAAGGGCAGCTCCTGATGGGCGAAGGCACCGAGGCTCACGCCGCGCACGCGCTGCAGCAGCTGATCGAAACCCGGATCGCCCGACAGGTCGGTGCGCAGCACGAGCGAGTTCACGAAGAGCCCGATGAGCGCCTCGGTCTCGACGCGCGTGCGCCCCGCGACGGGCACGCCGACCACGATGTCGTCCTGCGAGGTGTAGCGCTGGAGCAGCGCCCCGAAGCCCGCGAGCAGCACCATGAAGAGCGTGGCCTCCTGGCGCAGCGCCAGCTGCTTGAGTGCGGTTGTCAGCTCAGGCCCGAGGCTGCGCGAGCAGCGTGCGCCCTCGGAACTCTCCACCGCGGGCCGCGGACGATCCGTCGGCAGCTCAAGCAGCGCCGGCGCGCCGGCGAGCTGCTTCGTCCAGTAGGCGAGCTGTGCGGCCAGGCGTTCATCGACGAGAGCCGTGCGCTGCCAGGCCGCGACGTCGGTGTACTGCAGGAGCAGCGCGGGCAGCGGCGAGGCCTGGCCGGCCGCAAAGGCCGAGTACAGCGCGACCAGTTCGCGCCAGAAGATCCCCACCGACCATGCGTCGCTGATCATGTGGTGGATCGTGAGCATGAAGACGTGGTCGTGCTCGGACATCCGCACGAGCCGCACGCGCAGCAAGGGCCCCGTGGCGATGTCGAAGGGCGTGCGCGATTCCGCCGCGGCCAGTTCCAGGACTCGCGCCTCGCGAGCCGACTCAGCGTCGATGCGCGCCGCCGGGCCGTGCGCCGACAGGCTGGGCGTCGACAGGCTGGGCGTCGGCAGCTCGGGCGTCGACAGGTCGGGCATCGACAGGTCGATTCGGGCGAGCGGAACATCCGCCGGCGCGGCGATGCGGCACTGCGGTTCGCCGTCCGCGCCCGCGGGAAAGCTGGTGCGCAGCACGTCGTGACGTCGGACGATGTCGGTGAGCGCGCGCTGCAGCGCCTCCACGTCGAGCGCGCCCTGCAGCCGCCAGACCGCGTGCATGTTGTGCGCTGCCGTCCCCACCTGAAGCTGCTCGAGGAACCAGAAGCGCTGCTGGCCGAAGGAGAGCACCGGCGTCGCATCGGCCGGCGCAGCCACTGGCGCGTCGAGGTCGCTTGTCACGGCGCGACGCCGCAGCGCCTCGATGCGCCGCGCCAGCGCAGCCACGCCCGGGTGCTCGAAGATCTCCATCAGCGGCAGCTCGACGTCGAAGGCCGCGCGCGCACGGCTCACGACCTGCGTCGCAAGCAGCGAGTGCCCGCCCAGAGCGAAAAATCCGTCGTCGGCTCCCACGGCGGGCACGCCGAGCACCTGCGCGTAAATCGCCGCAACAGCCTCCTCGGTGGCCGTCGCCGGCGGTCGCCAGGAATCCATGGGCCGTGCGGAGGACCACGCGGGCTCCGGCAGCCCCTCGCGATCGAGCTTGCCGGAAGGTTTGACCGGCAGCGCGGGCAGCGCGACGACGGCGCGCGGCAGCATGTGCTCGGGCAGGTGCTCGGCCAGCGCGATGCGCAGGCTCGCGACGTCCGGCGGGCGAGCCTCGTCGCCCACGACATAGGCGACGAGACACGCCTCGCCATCGGGCCCGGGCCGCGCGACGACTGCCGCCTGCCTCACGCCGGGCAGCGCTCCGAGGATCGCCGCGACCTCGCCGGGCTCCACGCGGTAGCCGCGGATCTTGACCTGTCCGTCCTTGCGGCCGAGCCACTGCAGGCGCCCGTCGGGCAGTCGGCGCGCCATGTCGCCGCTTCGATACTGGCGCACGCGCCCGGTTCCCGCAGGGCCCGGAGAAAACACGGCCGCCGTCTTTTCGGGATTGTTCCAGTAGCCCAGCGCAATGTGGTCGCTGCGGATGCCGATCTCCCCGAAGGCATCCGTCTCGCGGCCGTCCGCGTCGAGCAGCACGACCTGCGTGCCCTCGATGGCGTGGCCGACGGGAAGCCGCGCGCGATCCAGCGGCGAGTCGTGGTTCAGGAAACCCTGCAGCGCCTGCGAGGACTCCGTGGAGCCCAGTCCGTTCACGAGCCAGCACGTGCGCTCGAAGTGCCGGCGATACAGCAGCAGATCGTCGGGACGCGGCTCTTCGCCGCCGAAGACCACGAGCCGCACGCGCGGCAGCGTGCGTCCCTCGGCCATGGCGCCCATGACGTGGCGGAAGGCGGAGGGCGTCGCGTGGTAGATCGTGATGCCCAGCGCCTCGATGAGCGCGACCGTCTCTCCCGGCGTGCGTTCGCGCAGCGACAGCGGACACAGCGTGGCGCCGTTGAGCAGCGCCGCGTAGAGATCCATGAGTCCGCCGTCGTGCGTGTAGGACGAGAAAGCGGAGACCCGATCGCTCGCATCGATGTGCAGCGTGTTGGTGTAGGCACGGATGTGGGCGAGCAACCCGCGGTGGCTCTGCATGACGCCCTTGGGTCTGCCCGTGGAGCCAGAGGTGTAGCGGATGTAGGCAAGCGCATCGGGCGACACGTGCGGCAGTGGCCTCGCCACGTCGACGGCGCCGGCCGCGCCATCCGCGCCAGGTGCGCCAGGTGCGCTCGCCGCGCCGTCGGCCGCGGGCAGCGCATCGAGGTCGAGGACCACGGCCTTGCCGGCCAGGCGGCGCGCGAGTTCCACGCTGCGTCCGTCGGTGAGCAGCGCCGCCGCGCCCGTGTCCTCCAGCACGAAGCGCAACCACGCTTCGGGATACGCGGGATCGAGCGGCACGTAGGCGTGGCCGCCGAGCAGCGTGCCAAGCACTGCGGAGAGTTGCGGCCCGCCGGGTCTGAGCAGCAGCGCGATACGCTGCGGCCCGGCCACATGCCGGGCGTCCAGCGCGTCCCGCAGGGCGCAGGCCGCGCGGCGCGCGAGCGCATCGACCTCCGCATAGCTCCACGCCTCGTCCGGCGTCTCGACGGCGAGGCGGTCGGGGCTGCGCGCCACCTGCGCAGCGAAGCGTTCTCCGATGGACTGCTCCACCTCGGACTCGGCAAAGGGCACGAAGCCGTGACGGACGACGTCCGCGTTGCGCCGCGCCGCGAGCTGCAGTCGCTCTTCGGGAGGCACGAGCGGCAGCGTCGTGATCGGTCGCTCCGCATCGGCCGCGATCGCGGCGAGCAGCGTGCCGAAGCGGCGCAGCGTCTCGCGCGCGGACGATCCATCCCACAGGTCGCTGTTGTAGTTGAGCCGGACAGCCAGACCGTCCGCCGCGACGAAGAGGTACAGCGTCTGGTCGAACTTCGAGATCTCCATGCCCCCGCCGCCGGCGGCTTCCACGCGCAGGCCGGGCAGCTGCAGGCCCGTGTCGTCCGACACGTCGATGAGGTTGACGAAGACCTGGAAGATCGGGTTGCGGCCGAGGTCGCGCGGTGGCGCGAGTTCCTCGACCAGCTTCTCGAAGGGAATGTCCTGGTGCGAGAAGGCCGCCAGAGTGGAGCGGCGCACGCGCGCCAGCAGTTCGCGGAAGCTCGGCCCGCCCGACAGGTCGTTGCGCAGCACGAGCGTGTTGATGAAGAAGCCGGCCAGTCCCTCCACCTCCGTGCGCGTGCGCCCCGAGACGGGTGTGCCGACGACGATGTCCTCCACGCCCGAGGTGCGCATGAGCAGCACCTCCCAGGCGGCGAGCAGCACCATGAAGAGCGAGGCGCCATGCCGGCCGCCCAGGGTGCGCAGCGCGCCCAGCGTCGCGCCATCCACGGAGAGCGTCTCGCTGCCGCCTGCGGAGCGCTGCCATCTCGGGCGCGGATGGTCCGTGGGCAGTTCCAGCGCCGGGGCACTGCCCGCAAGCGTCGCGCGCCACCAGTCGAGCTCGGCCTGCAGGCGGGGGCCGGCGAGCAGGTCGCGCTGCCAGCGCGCGTAGTCGGCGTACTGCAATGGCAGCGGTGCAAGCTGCGCCGCTCGTCCCTCGAGCGCGGCCGTGTAGTGCTGCGACAACTCGCGCCACAGCACCTCCAGCGAACCGGCATCGGAGACGATGTGATGCATCGACAGCAGCAGCAGGTGTTCCTGCGCGGAGAGCTTCACGAGCACGGCGCGCACGAGCGGACCGGCCGCCAGGTCGAAGGGCCGTGCGGCCTCCGCGCGCCGCGCCTCGTCTGCCGCCTCCCGGCGCTGCTCCTCGGGCAGCGACGACACGTCCACGTGTTGCAGCGGGACGGCAAGCTCCGGCGCGAGCACCACGACCGGCCGGCCGTCGACGGACGGGAAGCGGCAGCGCAGCGCAGCGTGCCGATCCACGAGGGCAGCCAGGCTGCCGGCCAGCGCGGCCGCATCCAGCACACCGTGCATCCGGTACGCGACGCCCATGTTGTAGCCGGCACTGTGCGGGTCGAGCTCGGCCAGGAACCACAGGCGCTGTTGCTGGAACGAGAGCGGCGCGGGCGTGCCGGCAGGCGCCGCAACGAGCGCCGGCGAAGCGTGCACGGGCGGGCCGCTGCGCAGCGAGTCGATGCGCGCGGCGAGGCCGGCCACCGTCGGAGCGTTGAAGATCTCCGCCAGCGGCAGCTCCACCTCGAAGGCGTCGCGGATGCGGCTCGCAAGCCGCGTCGCCAGCAGCGAGTGCCCGCCGAGTTCGAAGAAGTCGTCGTGCGCGCTCACGCGCTCGACGCCGAGCACGGTGGCCCACAGGCCTGCGAGCACTTCCTGCACCGGCCCCTGCGGCGCGACGCGGGCTGCGGAGGGCTCGGCGCGGCCGGCGTCCGGCACGGGAAGCGCCTTGCGGTCGATCTTCCCCACCGGCGTCAGCGGGAAGGCCGACAGGCGCACGCACGCGCTCGGCAGCATGTACTCGGGCAGGCTGTCGCGCAGGAAGTCGCGCAGCTCCGCGATCGAGGGCAGCTCCGCGGTCGAAGGCAGCTCCGGGCCGCGCGTCACGACGTAGGCCACGAGGCGCTGGTCGCCGGGCCGATCCTCGCGCACCACGACCAGCGAGTCCGCCACGCACGGATGGCGTGACAGCGCGTCCTGGATCTCGCCCGGCTCGATGCGGAAGCCGCGCAGCTTGATCTGCTGGTCGAGGCGGCCGAGATACTCGATGCTGCCGTCGGCGCGGAAGCGCACCTTGTCGCCGGTGCGGTAGCAGCGCGCGCCCGGCGTCGTGGCGAAGGGGTCGGGCACGAAGCGCTCGGCCGTCAGCTCGGGACGATTGAGGTAGCCGAGCGCGACGCCCGCGCCGCCGATGTGCAGCTCGCCCGGCACGCCGATGGGCACGGGCTTCTGCCACGCGTCGAGGACGTGCAGCGTGACGTTGCCGACAGCGCCGCCCATGTTCACGCGCCCTTCGCCGGGCTGCACTTGCCGCATCGTGGCGTAGACCGTGGCCTCGGTCGGGCCGTAGCCGTTCCACACCGGGCCGCAGCGCGCCAGCAGCTCCGACGCGAGATCCCAGCCCCAGGCCTCGCCGCCGAGCACCACCTTCAGGCGCCCGTCGCCCTCCCAGCCGGCCTCGAGCAGCATGCGGAAGGTCGCCGGCGTGGCCTGCAGAAAGGTCGCGCCGGACTCCGCGAGGCGGCGCGCCAGCGCGTGGCCGTCGGCGGCTTCCTCGCGCGCGGCGATCTCCACCCGCGCACCGACGATCAGCGGCAGGAAGATCTCCAGCACCGAGATGTCGAAGGACAGCGTGGTCACGGCGAGCAGCACGTCGTCCGCATCGAGGCCCGGCGCGCGACGCATCGAGGCCAGCAGGTTGACCACCGTGCGGTGCGGGACGGCCACGCCTTTCGGGCGTCCCGTCGAGCCCGAGGTGTAGATCACGTAGGCCAGGTCCTCGGGTCCGGCGCGGCGTCCGGGCGCAGACGCCCCGACCGCGACGGGTGAGGCCGAAGAGGCGGAGTCCGCGGCCTCTCGGACCTGCTGCGCCAACGGGGCCTGCTGCGCAGCCGGTACCAGCTCCGCAGCCGTCTCCTCCGCATCGAGGCAGAGCACGGTCGTGTCCTGCACGGACAGGTGCGCGGCCAGGTCGCTGGTCGTGAGCAGGACGCGCACTTGCGCGTCCTGCAGCATGAAGACGATGCGGTCGGCAGGGTAGCCAGGATCGAGCGGCACGTAGCCGGCCCCCGCCTCCAGCACGGCAAGCACCGCGACGATCATTCCCGGACTGCGCTGCAGGCACACGCCGACGAGATCGCCGGGTCCGACACCGAGCGCCGTCAGCCGCGCGGCAAGGCGGACGGCGCGCTCGTGCAGCGCGGCATAGCTGAGGCGTTCCTCGCCCATGCCGACGGCCACCGCGTGCGGAGTCCGCGCCACCTGGGCCGCGACGAGCGCGTGCACCGTGCGCTCGGCGGGCAGCGCGAGTGCGGATCGGCCCCACGTCTCGAGCAGGAACCGGGCCTCGTCGGCGCCGAGGAGCGGCAGTTCGGAGAGGCGGCAGTCGGGATGCGCCGCGATGCCTTCCAGAAGCGTCGCGAAGTGCCCGAGCATGCGCTCGATCGTGTCGGCCTCGAACAGGTCGGTGCGGTAGTTGATCATCACGCGCAGGCCGTGCGCCCCGCTGAAGGCGTAGACCTCGAGGTCGAGCCGCGTCGTGCCCGAGTCCAGTTCCAGCGCGCGGATGTCGAGTGCGCCGGCGGGCGCGCCCGCGTCCGCGCCCGCCGGCGCCTGGAAGTCCGCCGCGCCCTGGAAGGAGTAGAGCACCTGGAAGAAGGGATTGCGGCTCATGTCGCGCTCGGGTTGCAGCGCCTCGACGAGCTTCTCGAAGGGCAGGTCCTCGTGCTCGAAGGCGCCGAGCACCGTCTCGCGCACGCGGCCGAGGAGTTGCCGGAAGCTCGGGTCGCCGGAGAGATCGGTGCGCAGCACGAGGCTGTTCACGAAGCAGCCGATGAGCTTCTCGGTCTCGGGCCGGTTGCGTCCCGCGATCGGCGAGCCGACGACGAGATCCACCTGGCCGGTGTAGCGATGCAGCAGGACTTTCAGCGCTGCGAGCAGCGTGGCGAAAAGCGTGCTGCCGCTCTCGCGGCCGAGGCGTTGCAGTGCCGCCACGACGTCCGCCCCGAGGTCCACCGAGCGACGCGCGCTCGCATGCCGCGGCACGGGCGGGCGGGCATGGTCGGTGGGAAGATCGAGCACCGGCGCGTCGGCCAGCTTGCCGCGCCAGTAGTCGAGGTGAACCTTCAGCGCCGCGTCGTCGAGTTGCGTGCGCTGCCACGCGGCGAAGTCGCCGTACTGGATGGCGAGAGGCGCGAGCGCGGACGGACGCGGCGGTGTGGCCGGTGCCGTCGGGCCGGCGGCGCCGCCCGGGTGCGCGGTCGCGCCCGCTGCGTACAGCGCGGCCAGCTCGTCCACCAGCAGCGCGCTGGACCAGCCGTCGAAGGCGATGTGGTGGATGGCGAGCACCAGGACATGCTCGTCGTCCGCGAGCCGCAGCAGCCGCCCGCGCACGAGAGGTCCCTGCGCGAGATCGAAGGGGCGACTGCCGAGATCGTGCGCCCAGCGTCGGACCTCGGCCAGGCGCTCTCCGCGCGGCACCACACCGAGCTCCACCAGCTCGAGGCCGAGCGGCTGCGCATCGCCCACCTTCTGCACGGGCTCGCCGTCGCGCGCCTCGAAGGTCGTGCGCAGCACTTCGTGTCGCGCGATGATCGCGTCGAGGCAGTCCCGCAGCAGCGCCACGTCGAGCGGCCCGCCCAGACGGAAGGCGAAGCAGATGTTGTAGAGCGTGCCGTCGGGCAGCAGCTGGTCGAGGAACCACAGGCGCCGCTGCGCGAAGGAGACCGGGCGCAGGCGCCGCTCGTCGCGGCGTCTGCGCAGCAGCTCCGCGAGCTGCTCGCGGTCACGCTCGGACGACGGCCGGTCGTTCATGGGGCCCTTGACCCGTCCTCGGAGAGGCGCGCAAGCAGCGACGCCACCTCGTCGTCGGAAAGTCCGGCCAGCGCATCGGGATCCAGCTCATCGAGCCCGGCCTGCGCGGCCGGTCGCCCGGGAATGACGGCATCCGGCGTGCGTCCGGCGGCCGGTGCCATGTCCGCCTGCGCGGCTCCGCCGAGGCGCGCGGCCAGCCCGGCAATGGTCGGCGCATCGAAGAGCGCGCGCAGCGTCAGCTTGCTGCCCGGGTATCTCGGGCCGATGCGATTCACGACGCGCATCGCCAGCAGAGAGTGGCCGCCCAGCTCGAAGAAGTCGTCGTGGATGCCGAGCGGCCTGATCCCGAAGAACTCCTCCCAGACGAGAGCCAGCTCGCGCTCGAGCTCCGAGGCGGGTGCGACGAAGTCCGTGGCCAGCGCCGGCCGGGCGTGCGCCTCGGACGCCGGCGACGACGCGCCGTCCTGCGCCGCGGCGCCCTCCGCTGCAGGCTCGCCGGGGCGCGCCGCACCGAGCACCTCGCGCAGGTCGCGCTCGGAGACCAGCACGTGCGCGCCGGGTCGGGCGGCCAGCACGCGCAGCAGCACCTCGCGCCCCTCGGCGTCGGTGATGCCCTGGTCGGCGGCGAGGGGAGCGCCGGCCGCGTCCACCGCCATCCCCGACTCGCGCCAGCGGTTCCAGCCGATCGAGACCACGCGCGCGCCGGGCCTGCCCTCGACGCTGCGCGCGAAGGCATCGAGGCAGGCATTGGCCGCCGAGTACGCAGCCGCGCCCGGGAAGCCCTTGACCGCGTTGAGTGACGAACACAGCACGATGAAGTCCGCGCGCTCGCCGAGCAGCTCCATGAGCACGGCCGTCCCCGCGACCTTGGGCGCCAGCACGGTGGCGGCGCGCGCGCCGTCCATGCGCGCCAGGAGTCCCGTGGGCGGCACGCCGGCGGCGTGAATCACGCCGCGGATCGGGCCGAGGCGCCGTTCCGCCTCCGCAAGCAGCGCGACCATCGCGGCGCGGTCGGTCACGTCGCCTGAAAGCGCGAGCACCTCCGCGCCGGACTGCTCGAGCGCCATCACGCCGCGGATGGCCCGGCTGGCCTTGTCCGTGGCGGCGTGCCGGGCGAGCCAGTCGGCCCACTGCGCGCGCTCGGGGAGCCTGGTGCGACCGAGCAGCACGAGCTTCGCGCCGAAGTTCTCGTGCAGCGCACGCGCCAGCGCCAGGCCCATGCCGCCGAGGCCGCCGGTGACAAGGCACGTGCTGCCCTGCGGCAGCACAGTCTGCGCCCCACCCGCGTGCGGCAGCGGAACCGGCGTGAAGGCCTCCGCCCAGCGCCGCCCGCCGCGCCACGCCACGACAGGCTCCGTCGCCGAGGACAGCAGCTCCGCGACAAGCTGCGCGGCACGGACGGGCGAGGCGTCGAGGTCGATCATGCGGCACGTGAGGTTCGGCTGTTCGAGCGCGAGCGTGCGACACACGCCGAGCACGAGCGCCCGCTCGGGTCGCAGAGCTTCCTGGCCGGTCACCGAGTGCACGCCGCTGGTCACCACCGTGAGGCGCACCGGACTGAGCACGCCGGCCTCGGCCAGCGCCCGCGCGAGCAGCGCCAGGTGAAAGAAGCCACGTCGGGCGTCCGACGCGCTGTCCTCGTCATCACGCGCCGACCACAGATGGACGATCGAGGCCGGCATCTCTCCGCGCGCCACGCACTCGTTCACGAGCCGCGCCGCGTGCTCGGGCGAGGCGGGATCCAGCGTGATCTGCCTGCCGTCGCTCTCGAACGCGACACCCGGCCGCACCACGAGCGACTCGATGCCCGCCTCTGCAAGCCCCGCGACCACGAGCTCCTCGAGACGGTCGCCGTCCCCGAAGACGAGGCCGCGCGAAGCACGGCGTGGCGCGGCGGGTGTCGTCCTGGTCGGCGGAGGCGGCGCCGCCGCCGGCGGCGCGGGTGGACCCGTGAGACGCCAGACCGGCGCGTGGAACCAGTCGTCGAGAGCGAGGCGCGAGGCGACGGCGGGCGCGGCGCGACGCTCGACCCAGTAGCGCTGGCGCTCGAAGGGATAGGTGGGCAGCACGATGCGGCGCCGCGTCTCTGCGGCCACAAAGGCCTGCGCGTCGAAGGCCACGCCACCGATCCACAAGCGCCCCAGCGCACCAAGCAGGATGGCCTGGTCGTCGTCGCTGGCACGCGGATGCCGCATGGACGCGACGACGAGGCGCTCGGCGCCGCAGCCGGCGTGCGCGCGCGCGAGCGAGCCGAGCGTCGAGCCGGGCCCGAGCTCCAGCAGCGCGAGCGATGCATCCTCCATCAGCCGCGCAATGCCGGCCGAGTAGCGCACGGGCTCGCGGATCTGCCGTCCCCAGAAGACGGGGTCGGTGGCCTGCGCCGCCGTGATCCAGTCGCCGGTCAGCGTGGACACGTAGGGATGCTGCGGCGCGGAGAGCGTCCGCTGGCGCACCTCCTCGATGAAGGGCGCGACGGCGCCCTCCATGAGGCCGGAGTGAAAGGCGTGCGAGGTGTGCAGACGCGTCGACACGATGCCGGCCGCGGACAGCTCATGCTCGAAGGCCGCGACGGCCTGCGCCGATCCGCCGACGACGCAGGAGTCCGGAGCGTTCACTCCCGTGAGCCAGAGCTCGCCGCGCGAGGCGAGGCGAGAAGCCAGAGCCTCCTCCGTCAGCGGCACCGCAAGCATGACGCCCGCAGGCATGGACTCCATGAGCCGGCCACGCACGGTGACGAGGTGCAGCGCGTCTTCGAGGCTCATGACGCCGGCGAGGCACGCGGAGACGAACTCGCCGACGCTGTGACCGAGGCTGGCGCGCGGCTGCACGCCCCACGCCATCCAGAGCTTCGCCAGCGCGTACTCGATGCAGAAGAGCGCGGGCTGCGCCAGCGACGTCGCGGTCAGCCGCTCGGCAGCCTGTTCGCGATCGCCGCCGTCGGGGAAGAGCACCGGGCGCAGGTCCAGGCCGAGGCGGTCGCGCAGGATCGCGAAGCATGCGTCGAGCACGTCGCGGAACACGGGCTCCGTGCGATACAGGCCGCGCCCCATGTCCGCATACTGCGCGCCCTGCCCGGGAAAGAGGAAGGCGACGGGCCGGTCGAGCTCGCGCGCACGGCGCGTCCAGCGGCGCTCGGGATGCGCACCCTCCAGGCACGCGACGGCCTCCGCCGTGTCGCGGCACAACACGGCGCGGCGATGCTCGAAGGCGTGGCGCCCGACGCGCAGCGTGTGCGCCGCATCCGCAAGACAGGTGCCGGGCGAGGCCTTCAGCTGCGTGGCGAGGCGGGCGGTCATCGCGTCCAGCGCCGACTCGGAACGCGCCGCGAGCTGCAGCAGCTGCCACGGACGCGACGGCCCCGACGCGGGTCGCAGCGGCGGCTGCTCGAGCACCGCGTGCGCGTTCGTGCCGCCGATGCCGAAGGCCGAGACTCCCGCGCGGCGCGGCGCGTTGCCCGCGGGCGTCCACTCGCGGCAGCTCGTGTTCACGTAGAAGGGCGAGCCGGCGAAGTCGATCTCCGGATTGGGCGAGACGTAGTGGAGGCTGGGCGGGATGAGGCCGTGCTCCACGGCCAGCGCCGCCTTGATCAGGCCGGCCACGCCGGCCGCCGCATCGAGATGCCCCATGTTCGACTTGAGCGAGGCGAGCGCGCAGAAGCCGGACGCCGCGGTGCGCTCGCGGAACACGCGCGTCAACGCCGCCACTTCGATCGGATCGCCGAGCGCGGTGGCCGTGCCGTGGCATTCCACGTAGCCGATGGAGTCCGGCTCGACGCCCGCGGCCGACTGCGCCTGCGCGATGACCTCGGCCTGCCCGTCGATGCTCGGCGCGGTGAAGCCGACCTTGCGCGAGCCGTCGTTGTTGACCGCCGTGCCGCGGATGACCGCGTGCACGGCATCGCCGTCCGCGAGCGCATCGGCCAGACGCTTGAGCACCACCACCGCGACGCCGTTGCCGCTGACCATGCCCTCGGCGCGCGCATCGAAGCTGCGGCAGTGTCCGTCCGAGGAGCGCACCCCCATCGGCTCGTACAGATAACCGCTGGCCCAGGGCACCGTCACCGAGACGCCGCCGGCCAGCGCCATGTCGCAGTGGCCGTCGCGCAGGCTGCGGCAGGCTTCGTGCACTGCGACCAGCGACGTCGAACACGCCGTCTGCAGGTTCATGCTCGGCCCGCGCAGGTTCAGCTTGTAGGACACGCGCGTCGTGAGGAAGTCGTTGATGCTGCTGATAACCGCGCGCCAGGCCGCCGGCGGCGATGAGCAGCTCGGGCCGCGTGCGCAGCACCTCGAGGTAGGAGTTCAGGCTTGCGCCGCCGAACACGCCGATCGGGCCCTCGTGGCGCTCGGGATCCCAGCCGGCCCGTTCGCACGCCTCCCACGCGCATTCCAGGAAGAGCCGCTGCTGCGGGTCCATGAGCTCGGCCTCGCGCGGCGCGTAGCCGAAGAAATGCGCGTCGAAGCGGTCGGGGTCGTCGAGCACGGCGCGCGCCTTCACGTAGCGCGGGTCGGCGATCACCTCCGCGGGGACGCCGGAAGCGGCCAGCTCCTCGTCGCTGAAGAAGCGCACCGACTCGACGCCGGCGCACAGATTGCTCCAGAAACTCTCGATGTCGCGCGCGCCCGGGAAGCGGCCGGCCATGCCGATGATCGCGATCGGCTCGCCCTCGTCGGCCGGCTCGCCGCCGCGCGTGCTGCCTTCCGCCGCCGCCGCGTGCTCGTCCGGCAGGCGCGCACCGACAGCCGGCCTGGCGGCGCGTGCCGTGCGCCCTCTGCGCGCATCCGCGGCGCTGCGCAGCAGGCGCGCGCCGCCGCCCTGCTGTTCCGGTGCGTCACCGCCGTCGATCTCGCGAGCGATGGCCTCGACCGTCGTCAGCCGGAACAGGTCCGTGATCGAGACGCGCGCGCCCAGCTCGGCGACGAGGCGGGCGTGCACCGACAGCAGTTTGAGCGAGTGGCCGCCGAGATCGAAGAAGTTGTCGCGGCGTCCGACAGCCGGCAGGCCCAGCACGTCGGCCCAGAGGGCGGCGACGCGCTGCTCGGTGCCGGGGCGCGGCGGCAGCTGGCCGCGGCCGGACTGCGGCGCTTCCGGCGCGGGCAGGGCGCGGCGGTCCACCTTGCCGTTGGGCGTGAGCGGCAGCGCCTGCAGGGTCACGACGGCCGACGGCAGCATGAAGTCGGGAAGTTCCTCGGCCAGCGCGGCGCGCAGCGCATCGCGCTCCGGCGCCACGTCGCCCGTCGCCACGATGTAGGCGACGAGCTGCTTGTCGCCCGGCTGGTCCTCGCGGCACAGCACCACGACCTCCTTCACCGCGCTCTGCCGGCGCAGGGCCTCCTCGATCTCGCCCAGCTCGATGCGGAAGCCGCGGAGCTTGACCTGCTGGTCGATGCGCCCGAGGAACTCGATGGCCCCGTCGGCGCGGCGGCTCACGAGGTCCCCCGTGCGGTACAGGCGCGCGCCCGGCTCGTCGCTGAAGGGATGCGGCACGAAGCGCTCGGCCGTGAGCTCGGGGCGCGCGTGATAACCGAGCGCAAGTCCGTCGCCGCCGAGGTAAAGCTCTCCCGGCGCACCGACCGGCACGAGCTGCCGGTTCCGGTCGAGCACGTACGCCGTGGAGTGACCGATGGGCTTCCCGATCGGCACGGTGTCCGCATCGTCCGGCACGTCGGTCACCTCGTGCCACGTGGAGTAGGTCGTGCACTCCGTCGGCCCGTAGACGTGCAGCAGGTGCCGCGGACGGCCGCGCTCCAGCACCGCACGCACCCAGCGCGGCGACACGGCCTCGCCACCGAAGAGCACGCAGCGCAGCGGCGCGAAGATGTCCGGCGCGTGCCGCACGAGCTGGTTGAACAGCGCCGTGGTCACGAAGAGCACGGAGATGCGCTGCTCGCGCAGCGTGGCCGCAAAGTCGCGCGGCGAGAGCGTCACGTCCCGGGGAATGCTTACGAGGCATGCGCCGTGCAGCAGCGCGCCCCAGATCTCGAAGGTGGCCGCATCGAACGAGGCATTGGACACCTGCGCGATGCGGTCCTCGCTCGTGAGCTGCACATAGTCGGTGCCCAGCACGAGGCGCGTGATGCCGCGGTGCGCGATGCGCGTGCCCTTCGGCTGGCCGGTGGAGCCCGAGGTGTAGATGAGGTAGGCGAGGTCGGTCGCCGCACGCTTCGCCGCCGCGCGGCCGGGGGAGTCTGCCGCGCCGCGCGTCGCATCGCGCGTCGCAGCGTCTGCCGCGCCGCGCGTCGCAGGGCGCGTCGCCTCGCCTTCGATGGCGCCGTCCGCGTCGAGCAGGAGCACCGCGCCGCGGAAGTCAGGCAGTTGCGCGGCCGAGGCCGCGTGCGTGAGCAGGAGCCGCGCCCCGGAGTCCGCCAGCATGAAGGCGACGCGCCTGGCCGGATCTTCCGTGTCGAGCGGCACGTAGGCGCCGCCCGCCTTGAGGATGCCGAGCAGCCCCACCGGCAGGTCGAGGTCCCGCTCGAGCGCCAGTCCGACGGGCATGTCGGCGCGCACGCCGAGACGCCGCAGGTGCTGCGCGAGGCGCTCCGCGCGCGCGTCGAGCGCCGCGTAGCTGAGCTGCGCCGCGCCGCACGAGGTCGCGATCGCGTCGGGCGTCCGTTTCGCCTGCGCCTCGAAGAGTTGGTGCAGGCAAAGGCCCGACGGCCGCTCGAGCTCCGGCCCGCGCACGACCGTCGCCGCAAGCCCTGCCTCGGCTTCGTCGACCAGCGCGAGGCGCGAGATGGGCAGCGACGGCGTGCGCACGGCGGCCGCGAGAAGCACGCGAAAGGCGGATGCCATGCCCTGCACCGTGGCGTGATCGAACAGGTCGGTGTTGTAGAGGAAGCTGACGCGCAGTTCGTCGCCTGCCGGCTCCACGTAGACGTCGAGGTCGAGGTCGGTGGCGCCGAACTCGTAGGCGAAACTCTCGACGCTCAGGCCGGCGAGGCGCAGCGCGGCCGGCGGCGTGTTCTGCAGCGCGAAGAACACCTGGAAGATCGGGTTGCGGCTCGGGTCGCGCTCGGCGAGCACCTCCTGAACGAGGCGCTCGAAGGGCAGGTCCTGGTGCTCGAAGGCAGCCAGGCTGGTTTCGCGCACGCGGCGCAGCAGCGTCTGCAGGCTCGGGTCGCCGCCGAGATCGGTGCGCAGCGCGAGCATGTTGGTGAAGCAGCCGACCAGTCCCTCGAGCTCCGTGCGGCTGCGCTGGCCGGTGGGCACGCCGACGACGATGTCGTCCTGCGAGGAATAACGCTGGAGCAGCAGCTTGAAGCCGGCGAGCAGGGTCATGAAGAGGCTGGCGCCGGATGCGCGGCCCAGCGCTTCCAATCCGGCCACCAGGGCGGCCGGCAGCACGACGGTGGCGCAGGCGCCGTGATAGGTCTGCTGGCGCGGGCGCGGATGATCGGTCGGCAACTCCAGCGGCGCCACGTGCGCCAGCGCGCCCTTCCAGTAGTCGAGCAGCCCGCCCAGCGACTCGCCCTCCAGCAGCGCGGCCTGCCAGCGCGAGAAGTCGGCGTACTGCACCGGCAGTGCGGGGAGTGACGCCTCGCTGCCGGCGCGCGACGCGTCGTACAGCAGGCCCAGCTCACGCTGCAGCACCGCCAGCGACCAGCCGTCCGCGACGATGTGATGCAGCACGAGAAAGAGCACGTGGTCCTGCGCATCGAGCCGCAGCAGCGACACGCGCAGCGGGCGCTCCGAGGCCAGCCGGAACGGACGCCTGCGCTCCGCCTCGATCGCGCGCCGCGCTGCTTCAGTGCGCTCCGCCTCGGGCAGCGCGGACAGGTCGGTGACCGACAGCGTCACCGGCTCCGACGTGCCGATCACGGCCACGGGAACGCCGTCGCGCTCCGGGAACGTGGTGCGCAGCGTCTCGTGCCGCGCGGCGAGCTGCGTGAGGGCCGCGCCCAGGGCCGCCTCGTCGAGCATCCCCCTCATGCGGAAGGCGCTGCCGAGGTTGTAGCTGGAGTTGTCGGGCGCGAGCTGCTGCAGGAACCACAGCCGCTGCTGCGCCCACGACAGCGGCTCGGCCGCGCCGCGCGGCAGCGCAGCCAGCGCGAGCAGCGCAGTCTGCGCAGTCGGCGCACTCGGCGAGGACGCTGCCGACGCCGACGCGCCCTCCGTCTCGCTGCCGAGCAGTTGCAGGAGCTCCGCCTTGTGCAGCGCGAGCTCGGCCTGCAGCTCCGGCGTCAACGCACCCTTGGCGGCACGAAGCTGCAGGCGGCCGTCGACGACCGACAGCCGCGCGCCGAGACTGCGCAGATGCGCCAGCAGGCTGCGTGCGTCCCTCACAGCTCGATGACCTCGTCGTCGTCGGCCGCGAGCCGGGCCTGCGTGGCACCGGCCGCGGCCAGGCGCTGCGCGTCGACGTGCCCTGCAAGCTCCGCAACGTTCGGCGACTCGAAGAGCACGCGCAGCGGAAGCGCCACGCCGAAGGCATCGCGCAGGCGGGCGATGACCTGCATGGCCAGCAGCGAATGGCCGCCGAGTTCGAAGAAGTCGTCGTGGACACCGACACGCTCCACGCCCAGCAGGCCGCTCCAGATGCCGGCGACCCTGGTTTCGGTCGCGGTCCGCGGCGCCACGAAGTCCGGGCCGGACGGGCGCCCCTCGGGTGCGGGCAGCGCGTTGCGGTCCAGCTTGCCGCTGGGGGTCAGCGGCAGCGACGCCAGCAGCACGAAAGCCGCCGGCAGCATGTACGCCGGAAGGCGCTCCTTGAGGAAGGCGCGCAGGTCACACGGCGTGGGCGTCGGACCGTCGTCCGCCCCGGCCGCCACGACGTAGGCCACGAGGCGGCGATCGCCGGGCAGATCCTCGCGGACGAGCAGCGCGGCCTGCTGCACGCGCGGATGATCGAGCAGCACGGCTTCCACTTCGCCCAGCTCGACACGGAAGCCGCGCAGCTTGACCTGCGTGTCGGCGCGGCCCAGGAATTCCAGGCAACCATCGGCCAGGAAGCGCACGAGATCCCCGGTGCGGTAGAGCCGCGCTTGCGGATCCGTGGCGAAGGGATCGGGCACGAAGCGCCGCGCCGTGAGCTCCGCATCGCCGAGGTAACCGCGCGCGATGCCGACGCCGCCGAGGTACAGCTCGCCCACGACGCCCAGCGGCGTCGGCTGCATCAGGCCATCGAGCACGCAGGTCCGCACGTTGTCGATGGGACGGCCGATGGACGGCAGGCGCGGCCAGCTGGCGGGCGCGCCCTCCAGCGTGAGCGACGTCACGACGTGACATTCGGTCGGGCCATACTGATTGACGAGCCGGCACTGCGGCAGGCGGGAGAAGAACTCGACCAGCGCGGCGCCGACCTGCAGCTGCTCGCCCGCCGTGATGACCTCGCGCAGCGCAGGCGGCACCGCATCGCGCGCGATCGCGACTTCGATCATCTGCTGCATGGCGACGAAGGGCATGAAGACCCGGTGCACCTCGTGCCTGACCAGAAAGGACAGCAGCGCCTGCGGATCGCGGCGCATCTCGTCGTCGATCAGGCACAGCGTGCCGCCGCTGCCAAGCGTCGCGAAGAGTTCCTGGCATGAGACATCGAAGGCGAGCGGCGCGAATTGCAGCGTGCGGCTGCCCGGCCCGCCGTCCGAGTGCGCGCGCTGCCAGTGCATGAGGTTGACCAGCGGCGCGTGCGGCATCGCCACGCCCTTGGGCACGCCGGTGGATCCCGAGGTGAACAGCACGTAGGCCAGCTGCTGCGGCATGACCGCGCGGGCGACACGAGTCGCGGGACACGCGGAAAGACGCGCGGACTCGTCTTCCGGCACGACGATGTCCGGCGCGACGGTGTCCAGCACGACGGTGTCGGGCACGACTGTGCCCGGCACGAGGATCTCCGGCGCGACGAGTCCTGGCGAGACGAGATCCGATGCGGCGATCTGCGACGCGGGCGCCGCGACGTGCCGGCCGGCGAGATCGGCCAGCAGCGCGCGCGTCGTGCCGTCCGCCAGGATGATCGGCAGCGCCGCCACGCGCGCCATGAGCGCCAGGCGGGCCTCGGGATACGACGGATCGAGCGGCACGTAGGCCGCGCCGGCCTTCAGCACGGCGAGCACGGCCACGACCATCGCGTGACTGCGCTCCATGCAGATCCCGATGCGGCTCTCCGGGCCGACGCCGCGCTGCACGAGCAGGTGCGCGAGGCGGTTGCTGCGCTCGTCCAGCTCGCGGTAGGTGATCGAGCCCGCGTCGCTCCTCAGCGCGGGTGCCTCCGGCGTGCGGTCCGCCTGCGCCTCGAAGAGCTGGTGCAGGCAGGCCTGCTGCGGGGCCTCGACCTTCGCGCCAACCTTCGCGCCAACACTCGCGCCAACCTTCGCACCCGCCCACGCAGCGAGCAGCATCTCGCGTTCGTCGTCGAGCAGCAGCGGCAGCGCCGAGACGCGCGTCTCCGGCGCGACGACGGCCGCCTCGAGCAGGCGCTGCAGATGCCCGACGAGTCGCGCGATGGTCGACGCGTCGAAGAGGTCCGTGTTGAAGGCCAGCAGCGCGTCGATGTCGGCTTCGGCCTCGAACAGATGCAGTTCCAGGTCGAAGCGCACGCGCGTCAGCTCGAAGGGCAGCACGCCGAGGGTCAGGCCCGCGGCCGACAGCTCCGCCGAGCGCGCCGCGTTCATCGAGAAGAGCACCTGGAAGAGCGGCGTGCGCGAAAGATCCCGCTCAGGGACGAGCTCCTCGACGAGCTTCTCGAAGGGCAGCTCCTGATGATCGTAGGCCTGCAGGCAGGCGCGCTGGACGCGCTGCAGCAGCACGCCGAACTCGGGGTCGTCCGAAGCGTCGATGCGCAGCGCCAGCGTGTTGACGAACATGCCGATGAGGTCCTCGACCTCCGAGCGCGGGCGGTTCGCGATGGGCATGCCCAGCACGAGATCCTTCTGCCCGCTGTGCCGGGCGAGCAGCGCATGGAAGCCCGCCAGGCACAGCATCGCGACGGTGACGGGCTGCTCGCGCGGTGCCCCCGACGCCGGCTGCCACGCGCGCTGCGCAGCGGCGCGCAGCGCTGCCGTGAGGCCGCGACCCAGCGAGAAGGCGTGCGCCGCGCCGGCATGGGTCTGCTCCGCGGGCCGCGGCCGATCCGTCGGCAGCTCCAGCATCGTCGGCGCACCGTCGAGCTGCCGCTTCCAGTGTTCGACCTGCCGGCGCAGCGCGTCGCCGGACATGCGCTCCGCCTGCCACGCGGCGAAATCCGCGTATTGCACGGTGAGCAGCGGCAGCTCGGCGGGCCGGCCCGTGACGGCGGCCGCGTAGTGCGCCGCCAGCTCGCGCACGAGCAGGTCCAGCGACCACGCGTCCGCCAGGATGTGGTGCATCGCGAGCACCAGCACGTGGTCCGCGCCGCCCAGCCGGAGCAGCCGCGCGCGCAGCAGCGGCGGGCGCTGCAGATCGAAGCGCGCTTCCGTCGTGGCGATGACGTGGGCGCGCACCGCGCCTTCCCGCTCGCGGCCGGCGAGCCCGCTGCGGTCCGTGACCTCCACCGGCAGCGCCACCTGCTCCGCGACGACGGCCACGGGGCGACCGTCGCGCGACGTGTAGCCGGTGCGCAGCACCTCGTGTCGCGCCATGAGATCGTTCAGCGCTCTCTGCAGGGCTGCGCGATCGAGCTTCCCCCGGAGCCCGAGCACGAGGTGCATGTGGTAGGCATCGCCCGAACCCATCTGGTGCAGCAGCCAGAGCCGACGTTGCGCGAAGGACAGCGGCAGTTCGCCGGTGCGATCCAGCGGCACGATCGGTGTCGGCGCGAGGCGCTTGTCCGCGACGCGCGCGGCGTCGACGCACGCGGCGATGCCGGCCACCGTGGGCTCGTCGAAGAGCTGCCGCAGGAGCAGCTCCACGCCGAAGCGATTGCGCAGGCGCGAGACCAGCCGAGTGGCCAGCAGAGAGTGGCCGCCCAGCGCGAAGAAATCGTCGTGCGCTCCGAGCGGCCCCGTGGCCAGCAGGTCCGCGCACATCACCGCGACGGCCGCCTGCGTCTCGCCGACCGGCGCGATGAACTCCGCCGCGGCGGCGCGCGCCTGCGGAGCGGGCAGCGCACGCCGGTCCAGCTTGCCATTGGGGCCGAGCGGCAGGCGCACCAGCGGCACGATGGCCGTGGGCAGCATGTAGTCGGGCAGGCGCGCGGCCAGGGCGTCGCGCACGGCCTGCAGCTCGCACGCGGCGCCCTCGGCGGGCACGACGTAGGCGACGAGACGCCTGTCGCCCGGCGTGTCCTCGCGCGCCAGCACGACGGCCTCGCGCACGGCGGGCGTCTCGCGCAGCACTGATTCGATCTCGCCCAGCTCGATGCGATGCCCGCGCAGCTTGACCTGTCGATCCACGCGACCGAGGAAGAGCAGGCGTCCCTGCTCGTCGCGGCAGGCGCGGTCACCCGTGCGGTACAGGCGCCCGGGCAGCTCGTCGGGCCACGGACTGTCGATGAAGCGTTCGGCGGTGAGCGCCGGCTGATTCAGGTAGCCGCGCGCAAGCCCGGCCCCGCCGATGAAGAGTTCGCCCGGCACGCCGCGCGGCAGCAGGCGATTCCCGTCGTCGAGCACGACGAACTGCGTGTTGGCGATGGGCGGGCCCAGTTCGACCGGCTGCTCGGGCGCCGCGCGCTCCGGACCGTCGTCGGACGCCACCACGCGACCGGCCGCGGACCAGACCGTGGTTTCCGTCGGGCCGTACATGTTCCACAGCGCGCCGCCGCGCCGCAGCAACTCGTGCGCGAGCGAGCGCGGCAGTTCCTCGCCGCCGCAGAGCATCACCAGCCTGCCGTCTCCGCGCCAGTCGGACTGGATGAGCTGCTGCCACGTCGAGGGCGTGGCCTGCATCACCGTGGCGCGCGTCGCGGCCAGCTTGCGGCGCAGGAGCAGTCCGTCGCCTGCGACCTCGCGCGAGGCGATCTCGACGCGTGCGCCGACGCACAGCGGCAGCAGGAGCTCGAGCACCGCGATGTCGAAGGAGAGCGTCGTCACGGCGAGAAGCACGTCGTGCGGACGCAGCCCCGGTTGCGCGGCCATCGCGAGCAGGAAGTTCACCACCGCGCCGTGAGAAAGCTGCACGCCCTTGGGCCGGCCCGTGGAGCCCGAGGTGTGGATGACGTAGGCGAGATGGCCGGCGTGCACCGTCGCCGGAGCCTGCGCAGGCGCGGCGGGCGAGGGCTCCGGCAGCTCGTCGATGCAGAGGACCTCGCCGTCGAAGGACGGCAGCGCACCGAGCAGCGAGCGCTGCGTCACGAGGATCCGCGCCGCCGTGTCCTGCAGCACCAGCGCAAGACGCTCGGCCGGGAAGGCCGGGTCCAGCGGCACCCACGCGCCGCCGGCCTTCAGGATGCCGAGCATCGCGACGGGCAGGTGCAGGCCGCGCTCGACGCACAGGCCGACCATTCGGTCCGGGCCCACGCCGCGGGCGCGCAGGCAGGCGGCAAGCCGGTCGGCGCGTGCGTCGAGCTCGGCATACGAAAGCTGTCCCTCGTCCGCGCCGACGGCGACGGCCTGCGGCGTGCGCGCGCATTGCGCCTCGACGAGGCCGTGCACGGTGGCGTCGGGTGCGATGGCGCGCGACGGCCCGGCAAGCGAGAGCGCCTCGCGCCGCTCCTCCCGCGTGAGGATGGGAAGGTCCCCGACGACGGCCGCCTCGCCGTGAACGAAGGCGGCCAGCACCGTCTGCAGATGTCCCAGCATCCGCGCGACGGCCTTTTGGCTCACGCGCAGCTCGTGATAGTTGATGCGGAGCAGCAGGCGCGAGCCGCCGTAGGCATTGAGCGAGACGGGCACGACGGGCTGGCCGAAGGCGTCGGCCGTGCAGCCGCTCCAGTCGCCGCCCTGCGCGCGCAGCGCCGCCGTGAGGTCCAGCGCGTCGGTGCAGAGGCTGGTTTCGAAGAGCGGGCGGCGGCCGTCGATCGCGCTCCACTCCTTGATGCGCACCAGCGGCGTGTGCTCGTGTTCGCGCAGCGCGGTCCATTGTTCCTTCAGCTGCGCCATCCAGGCCAGGACCTCGGCGGCAGGGTCCACGTCCACGACCACGGGCAGCGTGTTCATCACCACGCCGACCAGCCGGTCGGCGCCTGGAAGGCTGGAACGGCGGCCCGATTTCACGACGCCGAAGAGCACGCGCCGCTCGCCGCTGCAGCGGCTGAGGACGACGGCCCACGCGCCTTGCAGCACGAGGTTCAGGCTGAGCCCGTGTCTCGCCACCCACGCAGCGAGCGCCGCCGTGTCGGCTTCGGAGAGCTGGCTGGCCTGGCTCGGACACGTCTCGTGGCGCCCCGCGATCGCGACCTCGTCGTCGCCGCGATCGAAGCCGAGCCGCGTCGGCGACTCGATGCCGGCGAGGCGTTCGCGCCAGAAGTGCTCGGAGCGGCCGGGATCGCGTTGCGCCATCCACTGCACCAGCTCGCGCTGCGTCGGCGCGGGCGGCACGACCGGTCGTTCGCCGCGCTGCAGGGCGCGCCAGGCGGCGAACACCTGCGACAGCACGAGCGTCATCCCGAGGCCGTCGAACACCGCGTGGTGATAGACCCACAGGATGCGGTGACGCTCCGGCCCGAGGCGCACGAGCACGAGGCGCGTGAGCGGCGGTCGCGCCATGTCGAGGCCGGTGCCGCGCTCGCGCACCAGCAGCGCCTGCCAGCGGAGCTCCTGCTCCACCTTGGACAAGGCCGACCAGTCTTCACTGCGCCAGGGTTGCGAGACGCCGCGCCAGACCTCCTGACAGGGTTGCTCGAGGCCCTGCCAGCGGAAGCACGTGCGCAGCGCGGGGTTGCCGTCGACGACGTGCTGCCACGCCTGCAGGTACAGCGCCTCGTCGAGCTCCTCGTGGAGTTCCAGCACGGCGATGATCACGTCGACGCTTGAGCCCGGCGCGTAGAGGCTGTTGAACAGCATCCCTTCCTGGATGGGCGCGAGCGGGAACGAGTCCTCGATGCGCGGCGATCCCGTGCCGGTGGTCACCACCCGTCTGCTGCTCCTGTCGACATGTCGCGAACGTGCACGAGGAAACAGGCCGAGAATACCCTACGCACCTCGCGCCGCCGCGGATCACGCGCCCGCACCCGCACCCGCACCGGCCGGAGCCGACAGCGGCTCTGCCGCCGCGCGACCCGCGCCGCGCATCGCCGCCGACGGCAACTCCAGTGGTATGGTCGCAGCGTTCCCGCCCCCCTCGGAGCAGCACCCATGTCCGCCCGCCACGTCCTCGGCTGCACGCTGTTCGCGCTGTCTCTGCTCCCCGCAGCCTTCTCGCAGCTCGAACCCGGCAGCGTGCCCGTCTCGCTTGGCCCGCTCGGCGGCTCGGCAGGTTCGATCCTCGTGGATCCGCTCGACGCCGACGTGATCCTCGTCATCCAGTACACCAAGGGGCTCATGCGCTCGGCAGACGCCGGCGTCACCTTCGAGCCCTTCGGCGCCGGGCTCTCGGCGAACGCGTCGGACCTGGCCCAGGTGCCCGGCGAGGTGCACGGCCTGTACGCGATCGATGGCACGCGCATCGTGCGCTCGGCGGACTTCGGTGCGACCTGGACGACGCTGCCGCTCGTCGCCGACGAGTCGCTCAAGGGCCTCGCGCTCCCCGCCACCGGCAGCACGGTGCTCGCCTACGACGCCTTCAACATCCATCGCTCGGCCAACGGCGGCCTGAGCTGGACGACGACCGCGACGCTGGTGCCCTTCGCCGGCGAGATCTTCGACAGCCTCGCTCTCTCCGCGGATGGCGGAACGGCCTACGCGGGAAGCTTCCACGGCGTGCGCAAGAGCAGCAACGGCGGCGCGAGCTTCGCGCCCGTCGGCGGCGCCTTCTCGCAGTGGGTGCAGTGCCTCACCGTCTCGCCGACCGACCCGGACGTGGTCTTCCTCGGGACGCCGTTCAACGGCATGTTCCGCAGCACGAACGGCGGCGCGAGCTTCGACCCCATCGTCTCCGCGGTGACGGCCGGCAACGGAGAGTTCTTCGCATGGGAAGGCGGCGGTGCCCGCCTCTGGTACGCGACGCTCACCAGCCTCGTGCAGACCACCGACGGAGGCGCGACGTGGTTCGACGCGACCGACGGCTGGCCGGAGAGCACGCCGATCCCGACCGCGCTCGCACTGCCCGCCACCGGCCCGCGCTACTTCGGCTGCGAAGGCGGCGGCCTGTACGACCAGGCCGGCGGCGGCCTCTACGTGATGCCCGCCGGCGCGCCCACGAGCTGGCAGCACCTCGGCTTCCTCGTCTCGCACATCAACGCGGTCGCGATCACGAGCCCGGGCGGGCCGCGCGTCATCGGCATCGGCAGCGGCGTCTATGCCGGCGAGTCCGGCGAGATCCTCACGCCCACGGCGTGGCACTACGACCTCGGCACCGACACGCGCGCGATCGCCGTCGATCCGACCGACGCGACGCGCTGGCTGACCGGCGGCGTGGGGTCCTTCCAGGACAACGCGCAGATCGTCGTGCTCACCGACGGCGGACAGAGCTTCAGCAAGGTCTACGAGACCTACGGCGCGGGCAGCGTGCAGGACATCGCCTTCGATCCGGGCAATCCGCAGCGCGTCATCGCAGGCATGTCTCCCGCGGCCTTCGGCACCAAGGCGCTCATCCGCAGCCTCGATGGCGGCAACACCTGGACCGATGTCGCCGGCACGAGCGGCTGGGCCACGCGCGCCGTGGCATGGGATCCGCACGTGCCGGGGCGCGTCCTGCAGCTGTCCGACAACAATCAGTGGGCGCAGAGCCTCAACGCCGGGCTCACCTGGTCCACGCTGCAGCCGGCGCTGACGAATGCCGGGCCGGCCGTGCTGCTGGAGTTCGATCCCTTCGCACCCGGCGTGGCGTATCGCGGCGACAGCGGTTCCGGGCTGTGGCGCACGGACAACGGCGGCGGCAGCTGGCACTCGCTCGGCGTCAGCCTGCACGCGGACTCGGAGCTGCTGCTCCATCCGCAGCAGCCCGGCCTGCTGTGGGTCTCCGACGCCGACGGATCGGTGCTCGTTTCCGGCAACCGCGGCGACAGCTTCGAAGTGGCCCTCGACATGCCGCTCGACGCCAACGCGACCGCACTGGCGCTCGACACCTCCGACGGCTCGCTGCTCATCGGCTCCGCCTCGGCGTCCACCTGGGAACTCGCTCACGCCTCGCCCGTCGTCGTGCTGGGCGGAGGCACGCCGGGCACCGGCGGCCTCACGCCGCGCGCCACGCTCAGCGGCGGCCTGCCCTTGCTCGGGAATGCGGCTTTCGGCTTCCGGGGCGAAGGCTTCGTCGGCGGCTCGCTCGTCTACCTGGCCCTCAGCGCCGTCGACACGCCGCTCACGGCCTTCGGCGGGACCTTTCATGTCGGCGGTCAGGTGCTCTGGCTCACCTACCCGTCGGGGGGAACGGCCGGTGCCGCCGGCGCCGGCGCCTTCACGGCCACGCTCCCGCTGGCCAACTCCCCGGTGCTCGCCAACATCGTGCTCGTCGCACAGATGGCCACCAAGGACACGGGGGCGGCGCATCCCTCGAACGTCGTGCTGAGCAATGCCCTGACGGTGACCCTGCTGCCCTGAGAGGCCGCAGCGTCGGCTGCCGGCGCGCCGGAACGCCCACGGTCCGAAGCGCGCAGCCCCGGCCTGCCGGTCCCAGCCGTGACGATGAGCAGATCCATCACCATCGACCTCTGGACCTGGTCGCTCGATGTCGGGCTCGACGAGCGGCAGCGCCTCGAGCACTTCCTGACCGAGGACGAGCGGGCGCGCGCCGATCGCTACCACTTCGCGCGAGACCGCGAACACCACGTCGTCGCTCGCGGGCGCCTCCGCGAACTGCTCGCGGCGCGCGTGGCTTCGTCACCCGGCTCGCTGCGATTCGCCTATTCCGCGCACGGCAAGCCGACGCTGGCGGCGTCCGGCCCGGTGCCGCACTTCAACCTGAGCCATGCACGGGGACTTGCCGCACTGGCCATCTCGGACGACGCCGAACTGGGCCTCGACATCGAGGCCATCGAGCCCCTGCGCGAGGATGTCGCCGAGCACTTCTTTTCGCGCAGCGAGGTCGCCGCGCTGCGGGCGCTGCCCGAGTCCGACCAGCTCTGCGGCTTCTACCGGTGCTGGACGCGGAAGGAGGCCGTGCTGAAATCCCTGGGCGACGGCCTGTCCCGCGCGCTGGACAGCTTCGACGTCTCGCTCGCGCCCGACGTGCCCGTGAGGATCGAACGCATGGACGGCGAGCCGGAAGCACCCGCGACCTGGAGGCTCCTGGCGTGGGAGCCCGCCGAGGGATTCGCGGGCGCGATCGCGCTCCGCGCCCACGGGGCGCGCGTCAGCGTGAATCGCCGCACGACGTAGGGACAATTCGCCCGCTCATCGAGGCTCCAAAAACTTTCGGGCGCCGCAACAATTGGGCCCCTTGCCGTGCTCGTCGCGAGTAGCCTTCCGAGATTCCGGTCGGGCTTGCGCGCGTGACTCCACGCGCTCCCGGAAGCCGGGACTTCCCGGAAAGGCCCTTCCGCACACACTGCCCCTGGACACTTCATGACTTCACGAATCATCGCCTCGGTCCTGGTCGCCGCACTTGCCCTCACCGGACAGGTCGTCGCGCAGAAGCTCGTCACGCTGCCGCTCGGAAGCTGGGCCACGGACATCACGCCGGACGGCGAGGTCGTCGTCGGCACGTGGAACTACGCCGACGGTTTCATCTGGCGCTGGCGCGTGGATCCCGCGCCGACGGTCATCCTCGGCGGCACCATCGAGGCCGTCTCCGACGACGGCACCGTGGTGGCCGGCAACATCATCGACCCGATCGTGGATGCTCAGGTCGCCGCCCGGTGGACGGCAGCGACGGGCTGGCAGAGCTGCGGCTGGCTCCCCAACGCGCTGAGCTGTCCTTCGCGCAGCACGGCCTACGACCTCTCGGGCGACGGAACGACGGTGGTCGGCCTCTCCTGGGTGTCCTGCAATGCGCGCGGCATGCGCTGGACCGCTGCCACGGGAATGCAGGAGCTGCAGAATCTGGCCAACGGCAACAATCGCTGCAGCGCGATCTCCGGTGACGGATCGACGCTCGGCGGATTCGCGCAGGGCAATTTCGAGCGCACGCCGGCCTACTGGGAGCCGAACACGTCCGGTGCGGTCATCGATGCCGCGACCCGCGGCGAGGTCAGCGGCTTCAACGAGGACGGCAGCATGTCCGTCGGCGAGTTCGGCTTTGCCGGCCAGTCCTTCTATCGCGCCTTCCTCCGCAGCAAGCAGACCGGCGTGATGACGAACCTCGGCAGCCTCCACTCCAACTGGGCCAGCAACGCGCAGGACATCAGCGAGGACGGGCGGACGGTCGTCGGCTACGACTACATCTCGCTCGGCCGCGAGGCCTGGGTCTGGACCTCCGCCGACGGCATGATCTCGCTGAACAACCGCCTCACCGCACTCGGCGTGACCGGCGCACCGCCGCTGCTCATCTGCAGGGGCGTCAGCGATGACGGCAACGTCGTCATCGGCGGAGCCCAGGGACCGGGCGCCTTCGACAGCCTCGGCTACATCGTCGAGCTGAAGTCCGCGCAACCGCAGTGGACCGACCTCGGCAACGGATTGGCCGGCACCAACGGCGTGCCGCTGCTCGTCGGCACCGGCGCGCTCACGGCCGGCAGCTCCACCAACGTCGTGCTCACGCATGGCAAGCGCAGCAGCCCTGCCGCCTTGATCGTCGGCCTGAGCCGGATCGACGCGCCCTTCAAGCAGGGCATCCTCGTCCCCTTCCCGGACCTGATCGTGACGATTCCGGCGCTTGCCCCCAGCGGCTCGGTCGGTTTTCCCTTCGCGTGGCCCGCCGGCGTGCCGAGCGGCGTCGCCACCTTCTGGCAGTGCGTCGTCGTGGACCCGCTCGGGCCAAAAGGCTTTTCCATCTCCAATGCACTGAAGAGCACGACACCCTGAGGCGAGTCGTGCTGCCCGACCTCGCACGACAGCTCGCGTGCCGCATCGCAGCTCGCGATCCCGTGGCCCGATTCTTCCCTCACGCCCTCATCATTCCCATGCAGGAGAACACTTCATGCTCGCAAGAATCCTGAACCTGCCGCTCCTGGCTGCGCTCGCGCTCGCGACGCCCGCCTTCTCCCAGCAACTCGTCCTCATGGACAACCAGACCTTCATCGCCGACCTCACGCCCGATGGTTCGATCGTGTGCGGCACCTCGGGCAGCGGCAGTTTCATCTGGCACTGGAAGCAGGATCCGGCGCCGACGCTCATCGCGGGCGGCCGCATGAAGGCCATCTCGGATGACGGCACCGTGGCCTGCGGCGACATCTACGACTCGGTGATCGGAGCAGACGTCGCCGCCATCTGGACCCAGGCCGGCGGCTGGCTGAGCCTTGGCTGGCTGCCCAGCGCGGCAAGCTGCCCGAGCCGCAGCAATGCCTACGACATTTCCGGCGACGGCAGCACCATCGTCGGCCTGTCCTGGTTCGGTGGTTGCGACGGACGCGGCTTCCGCTGGACGGCGGCCACCGGCATGCAGGAGCTGGAGGGTCTCGCCAACGGACACAATCGCTGCAGCACGATCTCCAGCGACGGCTCGACGCTCGGCGGCTTTGCCCAGGGAACGTTCAGCCGAACGCCCGCCTTCTGGTCCCCCAACACGTCCGGCGCCGTCGTCGACGCCAACCTGCAAGGCGAGGTGTACAGCTTCACTTCGAACGGCGGCCTCTCCGTCGGCACGCTGTACTTCTCGGGCGGCTACTACAGCGCCTTCGTCCGCAACCAGCAGACCGGCTTCGCCACGAACCTCGGCAAGCTGCATCCCTCCGGCTGGGCCGCCGCGGCTTCCGGCATCAGCGAGGACGCCAACACCATCGTCGGCTTCGACTACGTGTCGCTCAGCCGCCAGGCGTGGGTCTGGACCTCCATCGACGGCATGATCTCGCTCAACACCCGACTGACCGCGCTCGGCCTGAACGGCGCTCCGCCGCTCCAGGTCTGCACCGCCGTCAGCGACGACGGCCGCATCGTCGTAGGCGCCGGCGAGGGCTCGAGTCCGTTCGCGTCCAGGGGCTTCATCGTCGAACTGCCCGCGCCCGCGCCGCAGTGGACGAACCTCGGCAACGGTCTGGAGGGGACCACCGGCGTGCCGGTTCTGCTTGGCTCGGGCCCGCTCACCGCCGGCAGCGACACCAGCGTGGTGCTGACGAACGGCAAGCCCAGTGCGGCCGCCGCGTTCGTCATCGGTCTCACCAGCCTTTTCGCGCCCTTCAAGCAGGGCGTCCTCGTTCCGTTCCCGGACCTGCTGCTGACGATCTCGGGGATCGCCCCGAGCGGCTCCATCGGTCTCCAGTTCGTCTGGCCGGCGGGACTGCCGGCTGGAGTCGAACTCTACTGGCAGTGCCTCATCCTCGACCCGGGCGCGCCGAAGGGCTTTGCCATGTCGAACGGACTGAAGAGCCTGACTCCCTGAGCTGACATCAGCGCGAGGTCGTTCGCGACGCCTCCGCGTCTCAGGACGCGGGGGCGTCGTCGCGTTCCGCCAGAGCCAGCAGGGAACTTCCGAACGGCAGGCTGAAAAGCGTGCCGACGCGATTCTCGACGCCCAGCGCCAGACGCATCGCCAGCGAGATCGCGCGCGACGGCGGCCGCAGCGCTTCCGCGAAGAACGCCGCCGGATCCGGCCCCGTCGCGCCCGACACCGGCGTCGCCAGGCGTGCGCGACGCCGCGCTCCGCGGCCGCGGCGATGCAGGAGCGCCGGCAGCGTGACGAGCGCGTGATACGGCCGCAGCAGCACCGGCCGCAGGCCCGCCGCCTGCAGTGCCGCACGCAGGCTGGCTCGCGTGTAGCGTCGGCGGTGGCCGGAGAGTTCGTCCTCCAGCGACCACAGTCCGGGCCGTGCGGGCACCGTCACGAGCAGCAGTCCGCGCGGCGCAAGAGCCGCGCGGCAGTCGGCCAGCAACGGCGCTTCGTCGGCGTGCTCGAGCACATCGCACAGCGCGACGATGTCCACGGGCCTTGCGAGCGGGAGCGCTCGCGTGCCGCTGCGCACCAGGGGCGCGCCGGTGCGGCCGCGCGCGTGTCGCAGGCCCTCGATCTGCATGTCGAAGCCGCACACGTCGAAGCCTGCGGCCTCCAGCGCGGCAAGCACGAAGCCCGTGCCGCAGCCCACCTCCGCGACCGTGGTCAAGCCGCGCTTGCGCGCCGCGGGCAGCAAGGCGCGCCGGATGACTTCGTTGCGCGAGGCGTGCCACCAGTGCACGCCCTCGACGGGCGCGATGACGTCGTAGACCGCGGCGGGATAGTCGCCGGCGCCCGCCGCCGCATCCAGCAGCGTGATGCCGTCGCGCTGCTCGAGCGCCCGACCGCAGCGCCTGCATGCCGGTCCGGTCGACGCCGCGCCCAGCGGCACCTCACCACCGCAGGCGGGGCAGATCACGGAGAAGTCGGCGGGCATGCAGGACTCGAAAGCGGGAGCTGCGGCGCGCGCGTCCGGCCGTCGCGCCGAACGCCGCGCGACTGAGCCTATCCGCGTCCCGGAGCGCGCACACCTGCAGCCTGACAGCGACCTGCAGCTTGACAGCGACCGGCGGCCTGAAAGCGACCCGCGGCACCGCTAGACTGCGGCGGCGATGAGCATGGCGCTTGAGAGTCCCGAACTCACGGTGATCGTGCCGTGCTACCGCGAAGGCCCGACGCTGCCGGAGAGCCTGCGTCGCCTGACGAGCTGGTTGGCGCGCCGCGGGCTGTCGTGGGAGCTGCTGCTCATCGACGATGCCAGCCCCGACGACACGCGCGCTCTCATCGACGCCTTCGTGGCCGCCCATCCGGAGCTTCCGCTGCGCACGGCGCACCACGCTGCGAACACCGGCCGCGGCGGCGTGGTCGCGGACGGTCTGCGCCTCGCGCGGGGCCGCCTCGCCGGCTTTCTCGACATCGACCTCGAAATCTCGGAGGAGGCCATCGGCCCCTGCCTCGACGCGCTGGAGGCCGGCGCGGACATGGTCATCGGGCGGCGCTCCTACACGCTGGAAGCGCATTCCCTGCTGCGGCACCTGCTGTCGCGCGGCTACTCGCGACTCATGCGCACCGTGCTGGGCACGGCGCTGCGCGACACGGAATCGGGCTGCAAGTGGTTCCGCCGCGCCGCCATCCTGCCGGTGCTGGATGGCGTGCACGACCAGGGCTGGTTCTTCGACACCGAGCTCTCGGTGCGCGCCGAGCGCGCGGGCCTCGCGATCGTGGAGGTGCCGGTGACTTTCGTGCGCCGCTTCGACAAGGCGTCGACGGTGCGTCCGCTGCGGGACAGCGCGGTCTACTTCCTGCAGCTGTGCCGCTTCCGCGCGCGGCTCTTCCGCGAGCGCTGAGCTCTCAGCCGTCCACGCGCCCAGGCGCTGAGGGCGCTGAGGGCGCTGCCGGCGCTGTCCGCGGCGCTGCGGACGCGACGCTCCCGGCCTGCCCGGCCTGCGCGGCCGCGCGCGCCGCAACGTCGCCGATGACGCGCGCCGGGTTGCCGGCGACGATGGCGCCGTCGGGCACGCTGGCGGTCACCACGCTGCCGGCCGCCACGAAGGCGCGCGCGCCGACCGAGCAGCCCGGCAGGATGAGCGCGCCGGCGCCGACGAAGGCTCCGGGCCCGAGGCGAGCCGGTGCGTGCATCGAGGGAAAGGCGGCCTGCAGCGGGTGCTCGCGGTAGCCGACGTTGAGGTGCGTGAGCACGACGCAGCCGTCGGCCAGCGTGGTGTCGTCGAGCAGCTCGATGCGGTCCGCGAGATCGAGGCGCACGCCGCGGCCGAGGTAGCAGCGCCTGCCGATGGAAAGCCCGGCCAGGCCGGTGCGGTCCAGGTTGGAGAAGCGCACGTCCATGAGCAGCGCGCCGCCGGCGATGCGCGCGCCGAGCAGGCGCAACCAGCCGGCGCGCAGCGGAGGCAGCAGCAACGCGGCGTGCAGCAGCATGGCCAGTTCGAGCCATCCGTAGCGCAGTGCGCGGGCCCAGCCGATCTCGCGCAGCGCAGCAGCCATGTCGCACTCCCGGGGATGCCTGATCGCGCGGCGTCGGCGCCCGGGCGCCGCATCCCGGCCACCCGACGAGCGCTCCTTCCTACCGGGAGCGCCGGCCGTTTGCGAGAGTCTGCTGCATGAGGCCCCTCTCGCCCGCCGCCGCGCGCCTCCTGCTGGGGGCGATCGTCGCGGCCTTCGTCGCGCTGGCGGTCAATGCCTCGCTGCTGCTGCCGCTGTGGGAACCGGCCGACGAATACGAGCACTGGCAGGTCATCGAGCACTGGGCCACGCGCGGCACGATGCCCGACCTGACGGACATGCCGGTCCTGGCGCTCAACGAGGGCGTGCAACCACCGCTGGCCTACTGGATGTTCACGGCCGGCGCCCACGCGCTCGGCATCGCGGACACGGTCTTTCTCGCGCGGCGCGCCGACCTCGCCGGCGCCCCCGGACCCGCCCGCTTCCTGCACGGCGTCGACGAGATCTTTCCCTTTGCCGGCCCCGCGCGACGCTTCCACCTGCTGCGCATGCTCGACGTGCTGTGCGGCGTGGCGGTGGTGTGCGGCGCGTATGCGCTGGGGCGCCGCGCGGTTCCGGGCTCCGCGGGCGTCGCGCTCGGCGCCGCCGCCCTCGTCGCCTTCAACCCGGCCTTCGTGTCGCTGTGCGGCGGCCTCTCCAACGATCCGCTCGCCATCGCGCTGGCCACCTTCGCGCTGCTGGCCGAGGTCCGGCTGGCCCGCGACCCTGCACCGACGAGAGGCTCCGGCTTCGCGGTCGGCACGCTCGTGGGCCTCGCGCACCTGGCCAAACTCTCCGCGACCTTCCTGCTGCCGCTGCTGCCGCTGGCGCTGCTGCTGCGCCGCCCGCGCGGCGAGCCGTGGCGCGTGAGCCTGCGCACGTTCGACGGCTTCGTCGCGGGCTTCGCGGTGACCACCGGGCTGTACTTCGCGTGGAACGTCGCGCACTACGGCGACCCCTTCGGCTGGAGCGTCATCGCCGCGAAGTTCGGCGGCACGCGCACGATCGGCACCGTCGATGCGCTGCTGCGCTTCCTGCCCGCCATCGCACGCAGCTACATCGGCCAGCTCTCGGGCAACTTCCGCGCCGCGCCCTACTCGCTGCTGGCCTTCGCGGCACTGGCGGGGCTCGCGCCCCTGCTGGCTGCGCTCACGCCGGTGCGACGGCGCATGGCGCGCGCCGGCGTGGACGGCCGCGTCATGCTGCTCTTCGGCGCCGCCGTCGCCGTCAACCTCGTCGCCGCCACGAAGTATTTCCTCGACTTCAACCAGCTGCACGGCCGCTACCTGCACCCCACGCTGCCCGCGCTGGCCTGCCTCGTCGCCGCCTGCTGGTGCTGGATGCCGCGCCTGCCCGCGCTGTGCGTTGGTGCAGGCCTCGCCCTGCTCTGCTTCCACGCGCAGGTCCACGACCTGGGCCCGGCCTACTGGCCCCCGTCGCGGGCGCGCGACGCGCACTTCATGGCCTTCGATCCGATCGCGCGCGTGCCCGAGGAGCGGCGCCTCTCCGTGATGCGGCTGGCGGCGCCGAAGGACGGCAGCCGGCACGTGGCGCCGCCGGAGCTGAGGTGGAAGCTGCCCGACGATCCGGACACGCGCTTCACGGTGCACTTCTCCATCCCCGGCCTCACCACGTCGCTGCACACGTGGGAGGAGTACGGCCTGTCGATGCGCGACCGCTACACGATCCCGGACTTTCTCTGGAACAAGCTCCCGCCCGACGTGCCGATGACCGTGCGCGTGATCGAGCTGCCGACCCTCGACGAGGCGCTGGCCGCGGCCGACGGAGAGCTGGATGTGCAGGAGAGCGAGGAGCTCACGCTGCGCCGGGTGTCGGCCCCGTCGCGCTGACCGGCGCGTCTCGGGCCTCCGACGTTCCGGCGGGCTCACCCAGCGGCGCCGCGCGCAGCAGGCGCAACGCGTTGGCCACGACAGCCATCGAGACGCCCATGTCGGCGGCGATCGCCGCCCAGAGCGTGGCGTGCCCCGCCAGCGCCGCGACGATGACCACCACTTTCACGCCGATCGCCACGGCGATGTTCTGGCGGATGATCGCCAGCGTGCGCCGGCTGTGCGACACGAGCCACGGCAGCCGGCGCAGGTCGCCCGACATGATGACGATGTCGGCGGTCTCGATGGCCACGTCGCTCGCCGCCCCGCCCAGCGCGATGCCGACCGCCGCGGCGGCAAGCGCCGGCGCGTCGTTGATGCCGTCGCCCACCATGCCCACCGGCCCCGAGCGGCTCGACAGCTCCGCGATGACCGCCAGCTTGCGCTCGGGCAGCAGGCCCGCGCGCACCTCGAGCGGACCATGCAGGCCGGACCCGTCCTGCGAGCCGGACATGCCGAGGCGCGCCGCCAGCGCATGCGCCGAACCGGCGTTGTCGCCGGTGAGCAGCACGAGTCGCGAGAGTCCCAGCGTTCTCAGCTGCGCCAGCGCGGCAGCTGCGTGCGGTCGCGGCTCGTCGGCGAGCACGAAGAGTCCGCACACGTGCTCGTCCGTGCCGAGGATCACGACCGACCGGCCCTGCGCCTCCAGCTGCACCAGTCGGCGGTGCTGCTCGGGCGTTTCCTGACCGCGCTCCTCCAGCACGGCGTGGCTGCCGATCCAGGCGAGCGCGCCCTCGATGCGGCCCTCGGCGCCGCGTCCGGGCAGCTCGCGCACTTCCTGCGCGACCGCTGGCGAGACGCCCAGCGCGCGCGCGTGCGCGACGATCGCGCCAGCCAGCGGATGCGTGCTCGCGGACTCGATGGCGCTGGCGATCGCGAGCAGCTCGCGCACGTCGTGCCCCTCGAAGGGCTCGATCTCCACGATCGTCGGACGCCCCGTCGTGAGCGTTCCGGTCTTGTCGAAGGCCAGGCAGCGCAGGCGCGCGGGCTCCTCGATGAAGCGGCCGCCCTTGATCAGCACGCCGGCGCGCGCCGCACTGGCCAGCGCGCAGACCACGGACACCGGCGTCGAGATCACGAGGGCGCAGGGGCAGGCGATGACGAGCAGCACGAGCGCCGCGTAGCCCGACTCGCTCCAGCTCCGCGCAAACAGCAGCGGCGGCGCGATGAAGGCGAGCGCCGCGAGCGCCATGACGATCGGCGTGTAGAGCCGGGCGAAACGCTCCACGAAGCGCTCGCTCGCGCCGCGCTGGCGGTGCGCCTCGCTGACGAGCCGCGCGATGCGCGCCACCGTGCTGTCGACACTGGCGCGCGTGATCTGCAGTTGCAGCGCGCCCGCGCCGTTCATCGAACCGGCGAAGACGGAGTCGCCCGGCCCCTTGGCCACCGTGCGGCTCTCGCCCGTCAGCGGCGACTCGTCGAGATCGCTGCGGCCGTCGACGATGGTGCCGTCGAGCGGCACGCGTTCGCCGGGGCGCACGAGCACGCGCGCGCCGACGGTGACCGCGGAGATGGGCACGCGGTGGCCGTGGCCGTCATGCAGCAGTTCCGCGCTGCCCGGCGACAGCGACAGCAGCCCGGCGACGGCGCGGCGCGCGCGTCCGACGCTCCACGCCTCGAGCTGCAGCGAGAGCGCGAAGAGCACCGCGACGGTGGCAGCCTCGAGCCAGTCGCCGAGCACGATCGCGCCGGTGATGGCGGCCACCATGAGCAGGTGCATGTCCGGGGAGAGCGAGCGCACCGCGGCCCAGGCCCGCGGCAGCAGCGGACCGGCGGTGGCCAGGACGGCCAGCGCGTAGAGCACGAGTGCCGCGCGCGGTGCGTCCACGCCCTGCAGCGCCGGCAGCAGGGCCCCGCCGTCGGCCCAGTGAACAACCATGCCGGCCACGATGGCCAGCGCGCCGACGAGTGCCAGCGCGTCGCGCGTCGAGCGCCGCGCCAGCGGCTCCTCCGTCCACGGCTCTCCGCGCATGCCGGCCTTCTCGATGGCCGCCAGCAGCGCAGCCCGGTTCGCACGCGCGGGGTCGAAGTGCACCGAGAGACGGCCCGCGAGCAGGTCCACGTCGAGATCCGCGAAGCCGGGCACCGCGGCGAAGGCGCGGCGCAGCTTGCTCACTTCCTCCGCGCAGTCCATGCCCTGCACGCGGAACTCTTCGCGCGACGGCTCGTCACCGGGCGTCCGGCCGGCCGGAGAGGTCATCGCGTCGGGCACCTCGATCTCCGCAGGGCCGGCGCAAGCGCGGCGATGGAGGCGGCACCCGGATTCGAACCGGGGAATAACGGATTTGCAATCCGTTGCCTTACCAACTTGGCTATGCCGCCGGAGGTCGCCGCGACGCCCTGCCGGGCACCAGGTGCCCCGGCACGTTGCCGACGAGGGCTCGTCGCGAGGCGCGGACGATAGCAGGGCGACGTGCGCCACGGAAGGGCAGCCGCGCGCCGACAGCCGCGCGCCGACGTCCGGGCGCCGCGGCACGCCGCTCCCGGCTGCAGCGCGCCGCTTCCGCCCGAGGCGTGCCGCTCCCGCGGGATGAACTCTTCGACTCGGCGCCCGCGCATGGATACTGCTCCCCGTGGGCAAACTGCTGCATCCCGACGAGGCGCTGTTCGAGGGCGAGCGCCAGTTCCCCGTGATCCCCAGTTGCGATCATTACGCCGGCACCGAGCGCTTCATGCGCCGTGCGCTCGCGCTGCAGTCCGAACTCGGCCCCGTCTTCGACGTGACGCTGGATCTCGAGGACGGCGCGACGGCCGGTCGGGAGCGCGAGCACGCGCAACTCGTCGTGGAGCTGCTGGCCGGGCCGACCAACGCGCTGGGCAAGGCCGGAGCGCGCATCCACGACTGGTCGAGCCCGTGGTGGCGTCAGGACGTCGACCAGCTGGTGCGCGGCGCCGGCGCGCGGCTCGCGCACATCACGCTGCCCAAGGCCACGTCGGTGCGGCAGGTCGTGGAGATGCTCACGTACATCCAGAATGCGTGTGCGGCGGCGAAGGTCGGGCGCGAGATTCCCATCCACGTGCTCATCGAGACGCACGGCGCACTGCAGGATGCCTTCCGCATCGCCGCGCTGCCGTGGATGGCGACGCTGGAATTCGGCCTGATGGACTTCGTCAGCGCGCACCACGGCGCGATCGGCGCAGAGGCCATGCGCTCCCCGGGGCAATTCGAGCACGCACTCGTGCGCCGGGCGAAGTCGACCATCGTCGCGGCGGCGCTCGCGCACGGCCTCGTGCCGTCACACAACGTGACCACGGACCTCGATCACCCCGAGCAGGCCGGCGCGGATGCTCTGCGCGCGCGCCGCGAGTTCGGCTTCCTGCGCATGTGGTCCATTCATCCGTCGCAAATCGCGCCGATCGCTGCGGCCTTCGCGCCCGACGACGGCGAGGTCTCCACGGCGGGCGCCGTGCTGCTCGCCGCACAGCGCGCGCACTGGGGTCCCATCCGCCACGACGGCCTGTTGCACGACCGCGCCAGCTACCGCTTCCACTGGGAGTTGCTGCGGCGTGCGCGCATGACAGGCAGGCCGCTGCCCGAAGAGGCCGGCGCCGCCTTCTTCACGCCCGAGGTCGATCTCTGACGCGCGCCGGCGCCGCCAACACGATCGACGCCGCATCGCGTGCGGGGTCCCGTCGCGCGATGTGTCCAGTAGAGGCAGTGCCTCAATTGGACACGAGTGCTCCCGCACGTGCCCACGAGAGAGGCGTGCTTCCCGCGGAACGAGGGCTCAGGCCGGCACGGCTGGCGCGACCATCGCGGCTTTGATCTCCGCCACGTCGGGCCATTGCATGGCGGCGATGACAAGGTAGAGCTGCACGTCCTGCGGATCGTGCGCGGCGTTCAGTGCGGCAATCGCTTCGGGCACCTTGGCCGGGTCGGGCTTGCCGTCCTCGCCGACCTGGCCCTTCTCGTGCTTCACTCCGGTGGCGTCGAGGAACTGCACGACGAGCGGCAGCCGCGGCCCGAGAAAGTAGGCGCGCAGCAGGTCGCCGGCCAGGGCCTCGTCGCGCGTCCGCATGAGGAAGGCGCGCAACGCCTTGACGCGTACCGCCGCGGGCTGACGCGCCACCATGGCCGGCCGCGCATGGAGCATCGTCGCGATGGCGCCGTCCAGCGCGCGCGCCAGCTCCGGGGGCAGCGCGAGGTAGATCGCGCCGAAGCGCTCGGGGGACAAGGCGAGCAGCAGCTTCAACATGTCAGTCGTTCCAGTGCAGGAGGGCGTCGTAGAGCAGGCGCACGCCGAAGCCGGTACCGCCCTCGAGGTGATAGTCGCGCCGACGTCCGTTCCACGCGGTGCCGGCGATGTCGAGGTGCGCGTGCGGCACACCCTCGGTGAAGGTGAAGAGGAAGGCGGCCGCGGTGCACGAACCGGCTTCGCGGCCGGAGCTGTTCTTCACGTCCGCGACGCGGCTCTTGATCTTCTCGGCGTAGGCGGGATACGTCGGCATGCGCCAGACGTTCTCGCCGGTGCGGTCGCCCGCGGCGAGCAGCCGCTTCGCGAGGCCGTCGTCCTTCGTGAACAGGCCCGCGGTCTCGCTGCCGAGCGCGACCACGATGGCACCCGTGAGGGTCGCCATGTCGATGATCGCGTCCGGGTCGAAGCGTCGCGCGAAGTGCAGCGCGTCGGCGAGCACGACGCGTCCCTCGGCGTCCGTGTTGATGACCTCGATGGTCTTGCCCGACGCGGTCGTCACCACGTCGCCCGGCTTGTAGGCGTTCGGCCCCGGCATGTTGTCCGTCGTGCCGACGATGCCGATGACGCGCAACCCCGCGGGCTTCAGCACGGACAGCGCCTGCATGAGTCCGATGGTCGCGGCGCCGCCGCACATGTCGTACTTCATCTCCTCCATCTTGTCGGCGGGCTTCAGCGAGATGCCGCCCGAGTCGAAGGTGAGGCCCTTGCCCACGATGCACACCGTGACCTTGGGACGCGCGCCGCGATATTCCATCTCGATGAGGAAGGGCTCCTGCGTGGAGCCCTGGTTCACCGCGAGGATGCCGCCCATCTTCATGCGCTGCAGCTCGCGCTTGCCGTGCACCCGGCAGCGCAGCTTGCCCTTGCGCGAAACGGCCTGCGCGGTCCTGGCGAGGTAGCGCGGCGTCACGGTGTTGCCGGGCAGGTCGCCCAGTTCGCGCACCAGGTTGGCCGCCTCGCCGAGCGCCTGCGCGGCGGCAAGCACCTCCGGGGCGCTCCGCAGCGCGGTGACGACCTGCGCCTTCTTCGGCGGCGCAGAAGCCTTGTCGTCACGCTTTGCCGGATAGCGATAGCCGGCGAGCACGAGACCTTCGCCCACGGCCTGCAGGTGCTCCCCGTCGAGGCGCACGTCGCCGGCGCCGGCCAGCACGAGCGACTCGGCGCGCAGCTCGGCCGCCTGAGAGGCAGCGATCGCGCCGGCGCGACGGAAGTCCTCGGCCGTCAGCTCGCCGACCTTGCCCATGCCGATGAGCAGCAGCGCACGCGCCCCCCCGCGAGACTCGGCGTGCAGCACGAGCGCCTTGCGCGGCTCCGCCTTGAAGACGCCGCTCTTGATCAGCGCTGCGGCGCGGGCGCCGAGCACGCCTCCGGGAAGTTCCGCACGCGTGGCACTGTCCACGAGCAGCGCGAGCAACGGTGTGGCGGACTTGAGTGCGGACGCGGGCGCGGCGGACAGGCGCATGGGGACTCCGGGCGACGACAGCGGAACACGACCGCAGCACGGAGCGTCGAGCATCCGAGCCCGGCCGCGCAGCGGCGCTTGGACGAGCGCAGGGGGCGAACGGTATCACATGCCTCCCCATGGCTCACATCCCGCGTTGCCTGCTGCCCGACCTGCGCGCCGATGAACTGGCCCTCGACGCACCCACGCGACATCACGTCGAACGCGTGCTGCGGCTGCGCGTCGGTGACGAGACCATTCTCGTCGACGGCCGAGGCGGCTGCGCGCGGGCGCGACTCGTGGCGCCGGGCCGCGTGCACATCGAGTCGCGCGCGCCGCAGGCGCCGGCCGCCCCCTTTGCCGTCACGCTCGCCGTGGCCGTGCCGCGACTCCCGAGACTCGAGTGGCTGGTGGAAAAGGCCTGCGAACTCGGCGTGAGCCGGCTGCTTCTGCTCGAGACGCGCTACGGCGAGCGCGACCTGGGAGCCGCGCGACTGCAGCGCCTGGCCCGGCTCTCGGACGAAGCGCTGCTGCAGTGCGGTCGCCTGCACCGCATGCCCGTGGAAGCACCGGCCCCGCTGGGAACTGTGCTCGCCGCCGCCGCGGCCGCGCAGGCTGAACTCTGGCTGGCCAGCCCGCCGGAGCCGGACAGCGCGCCTGAGCGGGACAACGCGGCGGAGCGGGACAGCGCGGCGGCCGGCGTGCCGGCGCGCTCCGCACAGCGCGGGCTGGTCGCGCTGGTCGGACCGGAAGGCGGCTTCACCGCAGCCGAGCAGGAACAGGCGATGTCCTGCGGCGCACGGCGCGTGTGCCTCGGCAGCACCGTGCTGCGCGTGGAGACGGCCGCACTCGCACTGGCCGTCCTCGCAGCAGCCTCGACGGCCGACGGGCCTGCGTCCGCGCGGGCGGCGCCGGCGCAGGCGGGCGGCGCGGCGGGAGGATCGCTACCATGACGCGCCCCATGCACGAGAGCGCGGCCCGCTACCTTCGTTCGATGCAGGCGGCGGGCGTGAAAGCGCTGCCGCTGTCCGGCGCGAGCGCGCAACCGGCACCCGCCGCACCCGCCGCGTCCATCACGCCCGCTGCGTCCGCCGCGTCGGGCAAGCCTGAGCGGGGCGGGCAGGCGCCCGCTGTGCCTGCCGCGACATCGGCTGCGCGGCAGCCAGCGCGAGGACCATCCGCGCAACGGCCATCCTCGCAAGGGCAACCGGCGCGAGGGCAACCGGCGCGAGGGCAGCCGGTGCGAGGGCAGCCGGCGGAGGATGGCGAGTCCTTGCTGGCGGCCGTCGCCGCCGAAGTGGCCGCGTGCCGCGCCTGCGTCCTGTGCGAGACGCGCGGCAAGACCGTGCCCGGCGAAGGGCATCCGCGCGCGCAGGTCGTCTTCGTCGGCGAAGGGCCTGGGGCGGACGAGGATCGCACGGGTCGCCCCTTCGTCGGTCGCGCAGGGCAGCTGCTCGAAGACATCATCACCAAGGGCATGAAGCTCACCCGAGCCGAGGTCTTCATCGCCAACGTGGTGAAGTGCCGGCCGCCGGGCAACCGCGTGCCCGAGCCCGCCGAGGCCGCCGCCTGCGCCGACTTCCTGGACCGCCAGCTCCTGGCCATCGCGCCGCGGGTCATCTGCACGCTCGGCGCCACCGCGGCGCGCCGCCTGCTCGACACCGAGGAGTCCATGGGCGCCCTGCGCGGCCGGACGCACGACTGGCGCGGGATTCCTGTCATCACCACCTACCACCCTGCCTATCTGCTGCGGAATCCCGCGGCAAAGGTGCCCACGTGGCAGGACATTCAGCGGGTCATGGAGCTGATGCGCGAGACATGAGCCTCTTCGGCCAGAGCGCCGTCGGCATCGACCTCTCGGACGGCACGCTGAAGGCCGTGCGACTGGTCCGGTCGGGTCGGCGCGTGACCTGGACGGCGAGCTGGCGCGTGGGCTGTGCGGGCGAACGCGACCCGCAGCAGGCCGCGCTCGATGCGCTGCCCGCGCTGCTGGCCAGGCATCCCGTCTCCGGTGGCACCATGCTGGTCATCTCCGCTCCGTCGCGCGGGATCTTCAGCCGCACCTACCTCATCCCCGCGCTGGACGGTACGCGACTCGACGAGCTCGTGCGCTACGAGGTGCTGGCCGAAACGGGCCGCCCCGAGGATGACCTCGTCATCCGCCACCACGTGCGCCGCGGGCCGCTGGAAAGTCAGGCGCTCACGTGGGCGTTGCCGCGCGCCACGGTCGATGCCTTCCGCGCCGAGCTCGTCTCGCGGCACGTCGCGTGCGACGCGCTCGAGACGCCCGGCTTCGCGCTGGCTTCGTTCGTGGAGCACGAGCGGCCGCAGAACCAGGACCGGGTGCTGCTCGCCGTCGGCGAGGTGGCCAGCGAGCTGGTCCTCGCGCGGCCGGGCGGCGTCTGGATGCGACACCTGCCGCTGGGACTGCAGCACGGCGAGCCCGCCGAGCTGGCCGCCCGGTTCAAGGCGGAAATCGCCGCGGCGGTCGCGACCCTTCTCCCGCCGGAGCAGCCCTTTGCGCCGGTCGAACTCGTGCTCACCGAGGAGGGCGCCTGTGACGCGGCGTTCACCACCGCGCTGCGCTCGGCCACGGGCCTGCGTGTCGCGCGCCTCGACGCGCTGCAGCGCATCCGTGCAGCACGGCGCGTCTCGCACGAGGGCCATTCTCCCGAGCAGGCGCTGGCGATGGGCAAGGCCTTCGGGCTCGCGCTCTGCGGCCTGAAACTCGGGCGCATCTCGGCCCCGATCGAAGTGGCCAGCCCCGAGCGCGAGGCGCTGCGTCGCGTGCCGACCATCGCCGCCAGCGTGCTGGTCGCCAGCGCGACATTGGTCGGCATCGGCGAGCTGGCCCGCTGGAACACGACGCGCTTGCAGACCGCGCTGCCCATCAGCCTGGCGGGCAGCCTCGCGGACGTGCAGCGTCGCCGCGACGAGACGGCCGCGGAGCGTGCGGAAGCCGCCGCGAGCGCGGAGGCCCTGCTCAGCCTGGCTCAGCGCCGCACCGAAGCGCTTCAACCGCGTCGCGCCCTGGCTCGACTCGCCGACGTGATCTCGGGACTGGATGTCGCGAACCTGCACCTGGAGCAGCTCTGGCTGTCCGCAGCCGAGCCGGGACACCCCGGCGTCATGACGCTGACGCTGCACGCGGACCCGAGCCAGGATGAGGCGCTCGGCGAACGCCTGAATGCGGCCTTTGGCGGCGACTGGGCCGATGTGCGCGTGCGCGGTCCTGAACCGGCTCCGGGCTCGGCGCTTTCCCGCTGGGTCGTGGAGCTGGCGGTCTCGTGAAGACGCTGGTGGTGCTTGCCGTCCTGTTGCTGGCCGCGGTGGCCGAGTTCTTCGTCGTCGGACGCCCGGCGCTGGCGGCGGAGCGCCTGGCACACGCCGACCTGCTGGCACGCGAGGCCTCGGTCAAGGCCATGGAAGCGCGCTTGCCACCCAACCTCACTGCGGAGCTCGGCGCCCTGCTGGGCGACCGCGACCGACTCGCGGAACTCGCCCGACGCCGGCTGAATTGGCTCACGGGAGTGCAGGAGCCCGCGGCCCTGCCCGCCTTCGACGAGTTGCTGGAGGCGCGCAAGGATCGAGCCCTTGCCCTGGAGTCCCGGCTCGGAAGCAGCGTACGCGCCCAGCGGGCCAGCTCGGCCGAGGCGGAAGAGGCGCTCTCCCTTCTGCTGGAGGCGCTGGGCGACGCGAAGGGGCTGGAGGTGCTGGAGCTCTCCGACGGGGGCAAGCTCGTGCCCACACCTCACATCGAACAGCTCGAGCAGATGCAGGCCAGCATCGTCCTCAGCTGCAGCCTCACGGAGGCGGTCGGCGTCCTCGAACGCCTCACTCCGCAGCCGACGGGCGGGCTGCCGTTCGCCGGGGTGCTCAGCTGCTCGCTGCGTCGCATCGAACCGGAACGATGGGGCTTGCAGTTGCAGGCGTTCGACACGCCGCCGGTGCGACTCGCCGTGACCGTCGCGATTTACTTCGCGCGCGACGCCGAGGGTGGGCCATGAGCAGCAGCGCCCGCTCGGCGAGGATTCTCGTATTGACAGGGCTGGCGGCATCTCTTATCGTTTCCGCCCTTGCGCTCTTTGTACATAATCTGTTGTACAGCAACGACTTACGACGAACTAAGGCTGCCGAATCAGTCTTGGAGACTCGGCTAGAGGAGGCGATGCGGCCCTCGAACATGTCGGAACAGCGCGGAGCCTTCGATGCGGCCGAGTGGGCGCTTGCCCAGCAGCCGCAAGTCGTCGGCACCCTCGCGCGCGCAGTGTTCGATGTGTCGGAACTGCAGGACTTCGAGGCGCGCCGCGTGCGCAGTCCGTTCGAGACCCCGTCCCGCAGCACGGGGCTCGTGTCGCCCGACGCTCTCGAGGCAGGCTACGGCCTCGGCGTGGTGACGCTGACGTGGAATCCGGGGCCGATGAATCGCGTGCGCGCGGCGGCACTGGAGCGCGAAGGCAGCGACCTGCGAGTCGGGCAGCGCATCTACCGCGCCATCGACGGCGCTGAACTCACCCTGATGGCCACGCTGCCTCTCAGCGAAGTCCTCTGGCGGGATGTCCAGCTGCCGCTTGCGGCAAGTCGCATGGGCTACCAGGTCTGGGCCGTGCTCCTGCGTCACGACGGGTCGGAAGACGTGCTCGTGGACGCCGAACGCAGCGATCTGGTTACCGTAGCGACCCCGGAGCACTTCAGCTTGAGTCTGGTTCGGGCGACCGGCGACCAGGCCGTGTTCCTGATCCAGGTGAACCTGCCCAACGCCGTGGGCGACCGTCAGGTGACGGCACGCATCGGCGAAGAAGTCCGAACGGGGTCCACCACCACGGGACTGACCCTCAAGGCACTGCAGACCAGGCAGGAGGACGCGCTGACCACGCAACAGCGCCTGCTGCTCACGACCGACGGAAGTCTCGTTCTCGACCCCGAAACTCACGAACCCCGAACCACGCAAACGCAAGTCCTGAAACCGGTGACGCGCCTCGTTGCGACGTTGGCCACCCGGGACGGTGCAGTGCGCACACTGAATGTGGACCTGCCATGACGCATTCCCCGCGGACGCCCTGTGACATGCTTCACTCCCACCGCTCGCGTCTCCTGATCCTCGTGGTCGGCCTTGCCGGCTGCGGATCGCCGGCGACTCAGCAGAGCAGCTCCCCGATCGAGCCGCCCATCGTCGCCGTCCCGGAGGAAGCGCTGGTTCCGACCACCGAACTGGCGCCCGGAGACCCGCAGTGGCTCGAGGAGTACAAGGCGCGGGCGGCCGCCATCCGCGACGGCAAGACGCCCCCGCCGGCGACCCAGCCCGTGGCCCAGCCCGTGGCTCCGGGCGCGGCCCAGCCCGTTCCCGCGGCGCCGGTTGCGCTGCCCGCCACGACGTCGAAGCCGGTGGCCGTGCCCGTGACGGCGCCCACGGAGATGCTGCCGCCGCCGCCCCCCGCGCCCGCACCCGTTCAGGACAAGCCGGCACCCGCGACGGCGCCCGCCACGGCGCCCACACCGATTTCGACGGGAGACCTCTCGCTCGTGCTCGAGCAGAGCAGGCAGCACGCTGCGCTCGTCGATGACCGCGTGGCGGCACTCGTCGCGGCCTTCGTGCAGGCCGGCGTCACCGCGATGAACGCAGGCGACCTGCAGGCGGCGCACGACAACTTCGCGAACGCCTACGAGCTCGACCCGACCGACCCCGCCGCGCGCGACCTGTTCGAGCGGACCGGCGCGCTGCTCGGCGACAAGAACTCGGAGTTGGCCGTCGTGGCTCTCGGTGCCCGCGACAAGGCCGGTGCGCGACTCCAGCAGGCCGAGCTCGAAGTGCGCAGCCTGATCGAGCAGGGTCGCGTCGCGATGGCCGCGGGCGACCCCGAGACCGGCAAGCGCAAGTTCGAGGACGCGCTCGCCCTGTTGAAAGCCTCGCCCTCCGCGCAGGACGGCACGCTCAGCGAAGCCGGCATCGCGGCCATGGTCAGTGCCGCGCGCCGGCAGGCCGAGGATCTCGAATCCAAGCGCGGCACCAGGCTCATCACGCTCGCACAGAAGCACCAGGAAGAACTCGACCTCGCGGAAGCCACGCAACTCGAGCGCCAGGTGGCGGCGCTCATGGATACCGCGAACACGGCCTTCCTGAAGGACGACTTCGTGGCCGCCGAGGCCGCCCTGGCCGCAGTGCTCGAGATCGATCCGCAGAATGCAGGCGCCACCGAGCTGCAGCGAGTGGTTGGCCTCGCGCGACACAATGCGAAGACGGGTGAAATCCGCCGCGAGTACAAGAACGAGTGGCAGGACACCTTCGACGAGATCGCGCACGAGGCGATGCCGCAGAACGACATCGTCCTGTACCCCGAGGCCAAGGACTGGGAAAAGATCAGCGACCGTGGCGCCAAGGTGTTCGCCGGCAACCCGGTCACGACGTCCGAGCTGGACACCGCCGTCTCGGACCAGTTGCAGAAGCGGATCCCGGTGAGCTTCAAGGATGAGCCGCTGGATGGCGTGCTGACCCACCTCAAGGCCGTGTCCGGCGTCAACTTCCTGCTGTCGCCAGCCGTGAGGGACCTGGGCGGCACGCAGGCCTACACGCTCGAGGACAGGGCGCCGCAGTCGATCGAGCGCATCCTCAAGATCCTGCTCGAGGATCTCTCGGAGACGCCGCTCAGCTACACGGTGCGCGACGGCGTCGTGCGCATCATCACGAAGGACGAGGCGCGCAACGACTACGTCCTGCAGATGTATGACATCAAGGACCTGACCCTGGTCGCCAAGGACTACAAGGCCGAGGACTTCAACCTGCGGCCGTCCGGCGTGGACAAGGAGAGCTACACCACGGGCGTCGAGGACGACGAGCCGCTGGCCTTCATCGGCGCGGACAAGCTGCTCACCCTGATCCAGGACAACATCGCGAAGGAGTCGTGGACGGACGATCCCAATCGCACCATCCAGCTGCTGAAGGGCACGCTCGTCGTGCGCCAGACGCCCGAAGTGCAGGCCCAGATCCGGGCGCTGCTGCTCGACCTGCGCGCGAACAGCGGCACGCTCATCAACATCGAGACCCGCTTCATCGAGGTCGAGGACAGCTTCCTCGAGGACATCGGCGTCGATCTCCGCGGCCTCCCCGGCGACCTCACCGGCGGATTCCCGCTGGAAGACTTCGGCCAGTCCGGCGCGGGCGGCTTCGGCACCCCGAGCAACCCGACCGGCATCGGCACGGGCAATGACCCCGGCTTCTACAACGGCAGCTCGAACGGCGACGTGAAGGGCCGCATCGAGAACCTGTACGACTTCAGCCTCGGCGAGTCGGGCACCCTGAACAATGCCGGCGGACTCTCGGTCGACGCGCTCTTCCTGAACGACACGAACGTCAACGCGGTGCTGCACGCGGTCGAGAAGTACCAGACCAGCAACGTGGTCAACGCGCCGACGCTCACGCTGCGCAGCGGCCAGCGCGGCAACGTGAAGGCGCTCTCGATCTATTCCTACGTGCGGGACTTCGAGCCGGAAATCGCGCAGTCGGCCGTCATCGCGCAGCCCGAACTCGACAACGTCATGCAGGGCGTGATGCTCGACGTGCGCGCCGTGGCCTCGGCCGACCGGCGCTTCGTGACCCTCGAGCTGCGCCCCACCGTGACGGCGCTCATCCCGGATGAAACCGGCGACGTCCTGCCGGACGTTGCCGTGAGCCTCGGCACGCCGGGCAGCAACGACGTCATCATCGAACTGCCGGAACTGCGCGTGCAGCGCGTGCGCACGGTGGCCACGATTCCCGACGGCGCCACGCTCATGCTCGGCGGACTCAAGACCTCCGTGGACCAGAACAACAACTCGGGTGTCCCGTTCATCAGCGACATCCCGGTTCTCGGCGCTCTCTTCACGCGCCAGGGCGAGTACACCAGCAAGCGCAAGCTCATCATCCTGCTCAAGGCCACGATCCTCGTGTCGCAGGAGCATGAGCCGAACTTCGGTTTCACGCGCTGACTTCCATGCTGTTCCGCGCCGGCCTCCTCACCCTGACCTGTCTCGCGCCGCTCACGTGGGCGCAGACCGGCAATTCGCTCCTGCTGGATGACATCCAGTTCGCGGACAACCTCGCCAGGTACCGCTACTACGACCTTGCCTTCGACCTGCTGACCGACCTGCGCATCGGCAAGCTCACGCCGGAAGAGAAGGGCACGCTCGACTTCACCGAGGCGCGAATCGATCGCAAGGCCAGCGAGGCCACGAACGATGCCGAGCGCCAGATGAAGTACCAGTCCGCGTCGGTCGAGCTGCTCTCCGACTGGGCCAAGCCGGGCACCGCCTACGTCTATCACCCGAGCCGCCCGGCGGCGCTCAAGGAACTGGCCGACGTGCTCCAGGCGCGCGGCCGCCTGCGCGCCCGACAGCTCAAGGACGCGCCGAAAGATCAGGTCGAGACGCTCCGCGCGCTGGCCGAAGCGGACTACAAGCAATCCGACGAAGTGCGCGTCCGGCTGCAGGCCGAGTACAAGGACCAGGAGAAGGCGGCCGGAGATCGCGGCAACCTCGACGCGGCCGACAACTTCCGCCAGCTCGCCTCGCTGACGCTGTACGAGCGCGGCCTGAACGCCGTGGACTGGGCCGACGTCGCCAAGGACCGCGAGTACCGGCTCGAGCAGGCCTTCGACCTGCTCAACGACTTCCAGTGGGAGCTTGACGAGGAGGTCATCACCCAGCACTTCGCGGTGCACTACCAGGGTGTCGTGAAGCGCAAGCTCGGCGACCTGGAGAAGGCCCTCTTCCTGCAGAACGACGTGCTCGAGAAGGCGCAGTGGTTCTGGGACAACGCGCTGCAGAACCCGGCGGCCGCCCCGTTCATCGCGGAGCTGTTCGACCGCACGTGGGGCGAGATCGCGACCATCAAGGCGGACGGCGGAGACGCCGACGGCGCCAACGCCGTCATCGAGACGATGCTGCAGGCGCACGCGAAGGCGAATCTGGCCTTTGGCGGCGCGGGCTTCGACGTGCTGCTCGCCTGGGCGGACCAGCTGCAGGCGCTGGGCCGCGGCGGCAAGGCGCTGGACATCGTCAAGCTGGTCGCGGATCAGGGTGCGTCGCTGCCGCAAGGCGAAAGGGCGCGCGACCTGCTCGCGACCCTCGTCAGCGAGTCCGGCATCGGGGACGCCTCCCCCGCCGTGCTCATGGCGGCCGCCAAGGGACTCAACGACCGCAAGGATTACGCCGAGGCGGCGTTCCAGTTCGCGCGTGTCGCGGGCTCGCTGCGCCAGGACGCCGAGCTCAAGGAGTTCCTCGTGCCGGCGTGGCTCGGCGCGGCACGGGCCTACGCATCCGACAAGCTCAACCTCGAGGCGGCCCTCGCCTTCGGCATGGCACTCGACGCGGCCGTCGCTCAGAAGGCGCCTCTCGAGGTGCAGGAGAGCGCCGCGGGCGGCATGTCGAAGAACTACGACCGCCGCTATCTCGAGACCAAGGACGCCTTCGACAAGACCCTGCGCGACCAGGCACGCGACCGGCTCATCAAGATGGGCATCGTCGCGGACCTCGCCTTCTCGCAGGCCAAGGAAAGCTTCGACATTGCCAACGGCACGTCGCCGCCGGAGCCCGAGGCCTTCCTCGCCGCCGTGGAGGACCTGAAGGCCGTCACGGAGGACGCTCCCAGCTACGAACTCTCGCTCGTCTACCAGGGCCGCGCGCTTGCCGGCGCGGGCAAGCCGAAGGAGGCGCTGGCGGCGTATGACCTGCTCATCAAGCGCGCCAGCGACCCGGCCTTCGCCCCGCCGAATGCCGACGCGCGCAACCGCCGCGACGCGGCGCTGGGTTCGGCCCTTTACTACAAGGCCGACCTGCTGCTCTCGGCCGGCATGGAAAAGCCCGTCGACGCACTGAAGGTGCTCGAGGGCTTCGAGGAGAAGCTGTCAAGCCAGGCCGGACTCGTGGAGAGCGTGAAGTATCAGCGCATCCTCGCCTGTGCGATGAAGGGCGATGTCGACGCGGCCACCAAGGCCGTCGAGGACCTGGCAGCCTTTCGCGCCGACAGCAGCTACCTGCGCGTGGGCTGGTTCCAGCTCTCCAGTGCGCTGGTCAAGGCCAGTGAAGCCGCCCGCGCCAAGGGCGACAACGCCGGCGCGGACGCGCTGCTCGGACGCGCCGCGGACGCGCTCTGGAACTCGGCCGAACTGAGCGGCTTCCCGTCGTTCACCAACCTGCTCTCCATCGGCGAGTGGTACTCGCGCGTGGGCAAGCCGGACCTCGCGCAGCGCAGCTACCTGAAGTCGCTGGAGGTCTTCGGCAAGCCGGGCAGCAACATCCCGCCGGCCTCGCTCGACGAGGCCCGGATCGGCCTGGCGCTGTCCTACAACCAGTCGAACGAGTTCGGCCGGGCGCGCCCCTACTGGAAGGATCTCGAGAGCCGGCGCCCCTCCGATGTCCGCGTGCTCGTGGGCGCCGCGCGGGGTTACGGCGGCTGGCTGGAGCTCCGACCCGACGGCTCCATCGTCGAGATTCCGGGCAGCGGCGACTACGGCGATGCCTACAAGCTGTGGAGCACGCTGTTCGCGAACGCCAAGGTGAACGCCCCCAGCGAGCGCATCTGGTGGGAGTCCAAACTCGGGACGCTCTACACCCAGTACCGCGAAGGCGCGGCCCTGCCGCAGTCGCTGATCGATGCGCGCAAGGCGCTGAACAATCTGGCGGTGCTGTATCCGAGCTACGACGAGGAGTCGCTCAAGGACCTCCCGCCGGAGAAGCAGTACTCGCCCTCCTTCAGGCCCCTGTTCAAGTACCTCGAGAAGAAGATTCCCTGAGCCCGAGCTTTCTCGGCCCCGGCGGCGCCCTGCCCGCATTGATCGTTCCGGAGAGGCACCGCTAGAATGCGCCGTTCCTTCGCGCCCCGAACTCGCGAGACCCGTGTGGCACCACGTCCGCTCATGCGCCTTGCCCTGCTGCTCGCGCCGTTGCTGCTCGCGCCGGGCGTCGCCGCCCAGGGGCGGCTGACGCTGCTGAACAAGGAGCGCAAGGAGATCCCGCAGGCCAACGTGGTCATCCTGTCCGAGACGCTCGACTCGGTGAAGTTCTCGACCAAGGGCGGCGGCGAATCCACGCGCAAGACGGCGGACATCACCGAGATCGAGTACGGCCCCGGCAGCGAGTCCTACGAGAAGGGGCTGAAAGCGCTGGCAGGTTCCGACCTCGTGAATGCCGAGACGCTGTTCGGCGCCGCGAGCAAGGACACTGCGCCGCCGTGGGTTGCGGCGCACGCGCTGCTGCGCCAGGCGCAGGCCGCCGCGGCGCGCGGCAAGACCGGGCTGACCGCGGCGCTGAGCGCCATCGACGAGTTCCTCAAGAAGTATCCGGATCATCGGTTGCTCCCGCAGGCGCTGCTCGACAAGGCCGACTACGCCACGGCGGCAGGCGACGCCGCGACGGCGCGCGCCGCACTCGACGCCGTGCTGGCGCTCGTGAAGGACGGCAAAGTCACGCCCGACTGGAAGGTGCGCGTGCACCTCGCCGAAGGTGACGCCCTCCTCGCGGCCCGCAACACCAAGGGCGCCACGCAGGCCTTCGCCGACGCGGAAGCCGCGGCCGCGTCCAAGGACCGCCTCGCGGACCGCCCCGATCTTGTGCCCGTGATGGCCAAGCTCGGCCTCGCGGCGCGCGTCGGCACCGGCACCTGTCTGCTCGAAGCCAAGGACCTGTCTGGCGCGCGCAGCTACTACGAGACGCTGGCCCGCGACGGCAAGGGCGACCCGGCCGTCCAGGCGGCGGCGGCGAACGGCCTGGCCGAATGCGACTTCCACGACCCGGCGAAGCTCAAGGAGGCCCAGCTGGCCTTCACCCGCGTGGCCCTGACCTCCACCGCCATCCCGGACGAACGCGCGCGCGCCGTGTACTACCTCGGCCGCTGCGCGGAAGCGCTCGCCGCGGCAGGCAAGGAGCCCAACGGGCACCAGCGCGCCATGGCGTGCTTCCAGGAAGTCGTCGCACGCTACCCCGACACGCGCTGGGCCAAGCTGGCCCAGGAGTCACTCCCATGATCCCCGCCTGTACCTACCCAATGAGAACCTCATTCATGAAGGCCAAGATCAAGTACCTGCTGCCCGCCCTGGCCTTGCTGGCCCTCCTCGTGCTCCCCGCGATCGTCGCCGCGCAAGACGCTCCGGTCGAGGGCGCCGCTCCCGCTCCGGCGGCGCAGGAGATGTCGGGCTTCGACAAGTTCCAGTACGACGCCGGCTACATCGGCTGGGTGATCGAGTTGCTCTCCGTGATCGGCCTCACGCTGATCATCAAGCTCTTCATCGAGATCCGGAAGGTGAAGATGGCGCCTCCGGAGATCGTGGACGAGATCGAGGCGCTGCTCGAGGCCGAGGAGTATCAGGAGGCCATGGAGGTCTGCGAGTCGGAGCCCTGCTTCTTCACCAACGTCGTGGCCGCCGGCCTGCCGAAGATCAACGTGTCCTTCGAGACGATGGAGAAGCACCTCGAGGAGATGATGGACGAGGAGGTCACGAAGGTGAACGCCAAGCTGGCGTGGCTCTCGCTGATCGCCGCCATCGCCCCGATGCTCGGACTGCTCGGTACGGTGCAGGGCATGATCGCGGCCTTCGAGCAGATCGCCGCCACCAAGGGTCAGGCCACGCCGGACCAGCTCGCGCACAACATCGCGTCGGCGCTGATCACCACGCTGCTCGGTCTGATGGTCGCCATCCCCGTGACGTCGGCCTTCGTGATCCTGCGCAACCGCATGGTGTCCTTCACCATCGAGGTCGGTTCGGTCATCGAAGACATGTTCGAGCGCTTCCGTCCGCGGAACGCGTCGTGACGTCCGCCTGCAGCCGCCGCGAGACCGGGACGGATCTGCCGCCCCGCGTCCGCGCGCTGCTGCCCCGAAGCCCCGTCGGCATGAGGAGCTGAGCCATGGGCAACAAGAAGTACGAGATGGAAGCCACGAAGATGGACATGACGCCGATGATCGACGTCGTGTTCCAGCTCATCATCTTCTTCATGGTCGTGACGGACATGACCCAGCAGGAGCTGGCCGACATCAAGCTCCCGCTCGCCACGCAGGCGGTGAAGGACGAACAGGAGACGGGACGCCTCACCGTCAACCTGATGAAAAACGGCTCCATCCAGATCAAGCGCAAGGAGTACAGCACGCTCGACGACCCGGCCACGCAGCAGGTCATCCGCGCGCTGCTCGCCGACGCCGTGCTCAAGGGCAAGAAGGACGCTCAGGGACTGTCCGAGCGCGCGTTGCTGATCCGTGCGGATCAGACCACGGAGTTCAAGCACGTGCAGAAGCTGCTGCGCATCTGCGGCGAGATGGGCATCCGCATCTACAAGATCCATCTGGCGGCCGGCCAGCCCGAGGAGTCCTGAGCGATGGGAAGCAAGCAGTACAACCTGGACGCGACCGAGGCGGACATGACGCCGATGATCGACGTCGTGTTCCAGCTCATCATCTTCTTCCTGACCACGATCAAGTTCAAAGCGCTCGAGGGCAAGCTGGAGACGCAGCTCCCCAAGGACCTGGGTGTCAACAGCACCCAGACCGACGCCAACCTGCTCAAGGCCGAGATCGGGCTCTTCGCTGACAAGAGCCTGCCGGACGGGTTCTTCATCACCCTGAACGCGTCCAAGATCCCCAACCTGACCACCCTGCGGGCCAAGCTGTCCGAACTGAAGCGCGTGAGCCCCGACATGAAGGCCACGCTCTACCCCTATCGCGGCATCACCTACGCCCACGTGGTCAAGGTGGTGGACGAGTGCATCAAGGCCGGGATGCTGGACATCACCTTTGCCGGCGTGGCGTTCGACGCGTGACCGATGCTAGCATCCGCCCCCCAACGCATGGCCGTGCCACCGAAGCACGGCCCCGCGTGGCGGGCCGAGAGGCAAGCTGACCCTCCCGGCCTCGGGCCGCCCTGGAGATTCCTGCTGATGAAGCGCCTCGCTGTCCACTCCCCGGTCGCACTGCTCGCGCTTCTGGCGCTGCTCATGCTCGCCGTGCACGCTCCGGCTCAGGACTCCATGTCCGACAAGGTCGCGGCCGAGCGCGCCCGACTCGATCTCATCGCGCAGAAGAACTATCTGCTCGTCGAGCGGCACCTCGCGAATGCGCGGGCCTTCGAGGAACGCCTCGATCTCGCGCACGCCGAGTCCGAGTTGCTCCTCGCGCGCGACCTCGACGTGACCAACCGCGTCGTCGGCGACTACCTCGCGCAGATCCAGCTGCTGCAGGGCAAGCCCGAGGCCGAGGCGCGCGCGCTCGCGGTCTCCGCCGCGCAGCGCTACGAGGCGCAGCGCCAGCAGATGAAGGCTGCCGCGCAGCAGGACCTCGCCACCGCCAAGGCGCTCCTCGAGGCCGGCGACTCGATGAAGGCGAGCGCCCTCGCGCGCAACGTCGTCAATCAGGTCCAGTGGTCTTCGGGCGTGGACTGGGGCGAGATCTCCAACAACGCGCGCAGCCTGCTCGACAAGGCCGAGAACGCCGCCAGCGGATCGTCCACGACCGAGCGCCTGAACAAGGAGAAGGCCGCCTACCTCGCGCTGCAGGCGGAGGAGTCGCAACTGACTCAGCAGAACCAGGCGAAGGTGGACGCGCTCCTCGATGCCTCCGCCGCGAAGTTCCTGCGCAACGACTTCGCCGCCTCCGCGGAACTGGCCGAGGAGGCCCTGAAGGAGCAGCCGGACAACGCCCAGGCGCTGCAGCTCGTCGAGGCGGCCCGTGAGGGTCGCCGTGAGAACGCGAATCGCGAGTTCCTGAAGCAGCGACGCGAGGAATTCACGCGCTGGCGCGAGTCGATGGACGCGGTGCGCATCCCGACCAACGACATCCTCACCGCGCCCGACGGCGAGCGCTGGGCCGAGCTCACGCGCCTTCGCACCGGCGGCGGCGTGCTGGGCAAGGCTCCGGATCCCGAGGCGGTGGCGCTCATCGCCAAGCTGAAGTCCACGCGCATGAACGCCGACTTCCAGGAGCTGACTCTGGCCCAGGTCGCCAACAACATCTTCTTCACGACGGACATCCCGGTTTCGGTGGACCCGGAGGTCACGGCAGCGCTCGACAGCGCCGCCGAGTACGTCACGATCAACGACCTGCGCGACATCCCGGTGGAGTCGCTGCTGAACATCCTCGTGGATCAGGTCGGCAAGGACCTGGCATGGATGATCCGCAACGGCCGCGTGTACATCACCCTGAAGACCAAAGCGGCCGGCCTTCCCGTCCCGCATATCCACGACATCCAGGACCTGACCTTCCCCATCACGGACTTCAAGGGCCCCGACATCCGTGACATCCCGCTCCCCGGCGAGGCGGGCGACAGCAACGAGAACACGATCTTCAGCTCGGAGCTCGAGAAGGTGCGCCTCATCGAGCCCGACGAGGTGCTCAACCTCGTGCGCGAGAACATCGACCGCGAATCGTGGGACGCCGGCCTCGGCTACAGCATCGACTTCGTGGACAGCAACAACCTGCTCGTGATCCACACGCCCGAAGTGCAGCAGCAGGTCGCGGACTTCCTGAACGACCTGCGCGCCTTCTCCACCACGATGGTCACGCTCGAGGCCCGCTTCTTCGAGATCACCGACGCCTTCATCGAGGAAATCGGCACCGACCTCCGCGGCCTCGGCCCCGGCGGCAACCTCGGCACCGAGGTCGACCTGACCGCCGTCGATCCGGCGAACTCTCAGGGCCTCGACAACAACGGAAACGGCACGGGCAACCCGAACGCCGGTTTCTTCTTCGACAAGGGCAACTCCAAGTACGCGGGCGTGTCGGAGAACTTCTTCAACGATCCGCTCGGCGGCCTGCTCTCGACCGTCGGCGGCGGCGCCTTCCAGATCGCGGTCCTCGGCGACGACGAGTTCAACATCGTCATCAACGCGGTGCAGAAGAGCCGCAATGCCACCGAGATCAGCTCGCCCGTCGTCTCGGTCTACAACACGCAGCGTGCCTTCGTGACCGTCGTGAACGAGGTCTCGTTCGTGCAGGGCTACGACGTCGACGTGGCCAACGGCGCCTTCATCGCCGATCCGTTCATCGGCGTCGTGCAGGAAGGCATCGTGCTCGACGTGCGGCCCACGATCTCCTTCGACCGCAAGTACGTGACGCTGGACGTGCAGGCCACCGTGGCCGACCTCCGGCGCCCGATCCGCCAGATCTCGACCAACCTCGGCGGCATCAGCAGCGCGGTCCAGTTCTCGCTGCCGCAGCTCGACGTCAGCGATGCCCAGACCACCGTCGTGGTTCCCGACCGGGGCTCGGTGGTGATCGGCGGCCTCAAGCACGTGAACTACAAGAACCGCACGGCCCAGACGCCCTGGCTGGGCGACATCCCGGTGCTTGGCTTCCTCTTCCGCGAGAAGGGCCTGACCGACGAGACCGAGGACCTGATCATCATCATCCGGGCCACGATCTCCGACTTCAGCGAAATGGACACGCGCCCGATCAGCAGCGCCAACCCGCGCTGAACTCGCGCGATCCCGCGCTGACGCCGGACTCGCGCGTGCGCCGGGGCGGGCCGGCCTGCCCCACCGGCACCCCATCGGGCGCGCGGGGAGGCGTCGGATGATCAGGCCGGCTGAGCCTTGATCGCTGCACGCAGCAGGCCCAGAATCCCTGCGTGGCGAAGCTCAGCGCGATCTTCTTCGACGTCGACGACACGTTGTTCAGCACGACGCAGTTCGCGTCGCTCGCGCGGCGCAGGGCCGTGGATGCCATGGTGCGACAGGGACTGCGCCTGCCCGTGACCGAGGTGCGCCGCGAACTCGACGAGGTCATCGCCGAGTTCACCAGCAACTACGGCGGTCACTTCGACAAGCTGCTGCTGCGCCTGCCGCCTACCAGCTGGGCCGGCACGAACCGCGCACTGATCATCGCGGCGGGCATCATGGCCTACCACGCGACGAAGGCCGAGCTGCAACCCTTCCCCGACGTGCTGCCCTTCCTGCGCCGTGTGCACGAGCAGGGCGACATCATGCTGGGCATCATCACGCACGGACTCGAGGTCAAGCAGGCCGAGAAGCTGCTGCTGCTCAACGTCGTCCCGTGGCTCAACCCGGCGGCGATCTTCATCAGCGACCAGGTCGGCATCAGCAAACCGAACCCGAAGCTCTATCAGCGCGCCTGCGCCACGCTCGGCCTGCTGCCGCAGGAGGTCATGTACATCGGCGACCACCCGCTGCACGACGTGGATCCGTGCAATGCGGCGGGGCTCGTGCCGGTGCGCATCCACCGCGACAATCGCTTCGAGGGCGTGCAGGGCCGCACCGCGCCGCGCTACGAGGTCCACTCGCTGGAAGAACTCGTGCCGGTTCTCGAGCGCGACTTCGGGATCGCCCTGCCGCCATGACCGACGCGCATCGTGCGCGCTGAAAGGGCCCGCCTCGCGGGTGCGGTCCTGCTGGCTCTCGGCGCCCTCGCCGCCGTGGCGGTCTGGGGCGGCGCCTCGCTGCGGGCGCCCGCCGACTTCAGCTTCTGCAACCAGGCGGAGATCTCGTCGCTGGACCCTGCCAGCATCACGGGCGTGCCCGAAGCGCGCATCGTGCAGGCACTGTTCGAGGGCCTCACGCGCCAGGACCCGGTGACAGCCGAAGCGCTCCCCGGCATGGCCAGTCGCTGGACCGTCTCGGAGGACGGCCTGAGCGTCCGCTTCGACGTCCGCTCCGACAGCCTCTGGACCGACGGCACGCCCGTCACCGCGCACGACGTGGCCTACACGCTGCGCCGCGTGCTGCATCCGTCCACCGCGGCGCCCAATGCCCCGATGCTCTGGTGCCTCAAGGGAGCCTTCGCGTACGGCCACGCGGCCGCCCCCGACGCCGGCGCCCTGGGTGTCGAGGCGCTCTCCGACACCGAGCTGGTGCTCAGCCTCGAGCGCCCGACGCCGGCGTTGCCCGCCATCCTCGCCCTGCCCTTCGCCTGCACCGTGCAGCGCGCCTGCGTGGAGCGCTGGGGCCGCCAGTGGATCGCGCCCGAGCACCTGGTCACCAACGGGCCCTTCCGGCTCGTGGAGCGTCGCGTGCGCGACCGGCTGCGCCTGCAGCGCTTCGACGGCTACTGGGGCCGCGACGAAGTGGCGCTGGCCAGCATCGACGCCTGGGCCGCCGACTCGGGCACGACGCAGGTGAACCTGTACCTGACCGGCAGCGCAGACTGGGTCGTGCGGCCGCCCTCCGGCCTGTACGGCGCTCTGCTCGGACGCCCCGACTGCCTGCGCGGCCCGCAGTGCGGCCTGACCTTCCTCCGCTACAACCACGAACGCTCCCCCTTCAGCGACCCCAGCGTGCGACTCGCGCTGCTCCTCGCTCTCGACCGGGAGAGCATCGCCAGGGACGTCGTGCGCGGCGGCGAGACGGCCGCCGACACCTTCGTGCCGCGTGGCATGTCCGGCTACGAGCCGCCGCTCTGGCCGAGCTTCGACCCGGCCCGCGCCCGCGACCTCCTGGCCGAAGCCGGCTTCCCCGGAGGCGCCGGCTTCCCGGTGTTCGAGCTGCTGCACCCTCAGCTGCAGACCGCCCGCGACCTGTGCGAGTCGCTCGCGGCGCAGTGGCGCGAGCGGCTCGGCGTGCGCTGCCGCCTCGTGGCCCAGCCGTGGAAGGTCTTCCTCGACAGCCAGACCAGGGGTGCCTACGACGTGTCGTGGAGCGTCTGGACCGCCGACTACGTCGCGCCGGAGGCGTTCCTCGACATCTTCGCCAGCGAGAGCGGCAACAACCGCAGCCACTTCGCCGACGCGACCTACGATGCCTTGCTCGGCCTGGCGGCCGGCGCCCCCGACCCTGCCGAGCGCGCGCGGCTGCAGGCCCGCGCCGAGCAGCGCCTCGTCGACGCCTGCGTCCTGGCGCCGATCTTCCAGCGCGCCAACGTGAACCTCGTGGCGCCGACGGTCCGCGGATTCCACGACAACCTGCTCGACGTGCACCCGCTGCGCGACCTCTCCGTCGTCGCGGAGGACGCGCCGTGACGCGCTGGCTGCTCTCGCGACTGCTGTGGGCCGCGGTCATCCTCTTCGCGGTCGTCACACTGTCCTTCGTGCTGGTCCGCTCGCTGCCCGGCGGGCCCTTCGACGAGAGCCGCGCCCTCGATCCCGTGATCCGCGCCAACCTCATGGCCGCCTACGACCTCGCCGCGCCGCTCCCCGAGCAGTACGCGCGCTACGTCGGCGGGCTGCTGCACGGGAACTTCGGGCCGTCGCTGCGCTACCGCGACTACAGCGTCGGCCAGATCCTCGCCGAGAGCCTGCCCATCTCCGCGCTGCTCGGCGCCCTCGCTCTGCTCATCGCGCTGGCGGTCGGGCTGACGGCCGGTGCGCTGGCCGCCGCACGCCGCGGCAGCTGGATCGACACGGGGGTCATGGGCGCGGCCACGCTCGGCATCGCGTTGCCCAACTTCGTGCTGGCCGGCGTGCTCGTGCTGCTGTTCTCGTTCCACTGGCGTCTCTTCCCCGTCGCGGGCTGGGGCAGCCCCGCGCAGCTCGTGCTGCCGTCGCTCGCGCTCGGCCTGCCGTTCGCGGCGTCGATCGCGCGCCTCTTCCGCGCAGGCCTGCTGGAGACCTTCGGCGAGGACTGGATCCGCACCGCGCGCGCCAAGGGCCGCTCGCCGTCGGGCATCCTGTGGGGACATGCGGCGCGCGTGGCGCTGCTGCCCGTCGTCTCGTACGTCGGCCCGGCGGCGGCAGGCATCCTCTCGGGTTCGCTCGTGGTGGAGCGCGTCTTCGCCATCTCCGGCATGGGCAGCCACTTCGTCGACTCCGCCTTCAATGCGGACTACAACCTCGCCCTCGGCGTGGTCATCGTCTACACGGCGCTGGTCTCCGGCTTCAACCTGCTCGCGGACCTGGCCTACGGCCTGCTCGACCCGCGCATCGAGGTCGCATGAGCACGGGGACGCCGGCTGCGGAGCCGCCGCCGTCGAGGCCCTCGTTCTGGACACGGCTTCGGCGGCGCCGCGGCACGCTCGCGGCCGTCGGCCTGCTGGTGTCCGTCACGCTGCTCGCGCTGGGCGCTCCGCTGCTGCCGCTGCCCGACCCGTCGGCGATGGACCCCGCGCGCTCCGGCCAGCCCCCGTCGCCGGCCTGGAGACTGCGCGAGCCGGCCCGGGCCGCGCTGCAAGCCGAGGACCACCCGGCGGCCGACGCCGTGCGCCGCGCGATCTTCGGCGAGCGCGAGCTGGCCGGCCTCTGCGGCACGGACGCTCTGGGGCGCGACGTGTTCGCACGCGTGGTCTGGGGCGCGCGCGTCTCGCTGCTCGTGGGTCTGCTGGCCACGCTCGTCTCGGTGCTGATCGGCGTGAGCTGGGGCCTGGTCGCCGGCTTCACGGGCGGTCGCGTGGACGCGGTGCTCATGCGCATCGTCGACGTGCTCTACGCGATCCCGCTGCTCTTCCTCGTGATCCTCATCGTGGCGCTGCTGCGCGAGCATGCGACGCGCCTCGCAGCGCTCGGGATCACGCGCGAGGTCGTGCTCTACGCGGTCATCGGTGCCGTGTCGTGGCTCACGATGGCGCGCATCGTGCGCGGCCAGGTGCTGTCGCTGCGCGAGCGCGACTTCGTGGCCGCCGCACGCGCGCTGGGCGGCGGCGACACCCACATCATGCTGCGGCACATCCTGCCGCACCTGTGGGGACTGGTCTGCATCTACCTCACGCTCACCGTGCCGCGCGTCATGCTCTTCGAGGCTTTCCTTTCTTTCCTCGGCCTCGGCGTCGAGGCGCCCGGCGTGAGCTGGGGCCTGCTGGCGAGCGAGGGCCTCGAGCAGCTCACGGTGATCTCCACGAGCTGGTGGCTCATCGTGTTTCCGGGCCTCGCCCTCGTGGCGACGCTGTCGTCGCTCAACGCGCTCGGCGATTCGCTGCGCGACGCGCTGGACCCGCGCGGCAGCCGCTTCGCCTGAGCGCCGCCTGGCGTCGACCGGCCGACGAGCAAGCGGGAACGCGGGCTGGCTGTCGGGCTGGCCCGGCGCGTTGCCAGGCTCAGGGCTGCAGCGTCACGCTCACCGCGTTGGTCGCAAAGTCCAGCGGGCCGAGCGTGAAGGCTGCGAACTGCAGCGGCACGCCTGCGGCGGCTGCGGGCAGTCCCGGCGGCACGATCCAGGTCGCCGCCGCGTTGCCGGACGCGTCGAGCAGGCCGCCGAAGTTCGCGAACAGCGGCGTGTTGAGGAACTGGAAGCCGATCGAGGTCACGGCGTCGAAGTTGAGCGGAATCGTGACCGAGCCGGCCGGCGTGCCCGGCGCCGAGCCGGACGCGGAGAGCGCCAGCAGATACTTGCGCCCGGCGCGCGCCGCCCCGCCGTGGACGGCAAAGCTCACGCTGCCGCCCGCCGCCCCCGAGACGTGCAGCGCCGATGTCACGAGCGAGGCCACGGCGCCCGGCCCGACGGACGACACCTGCAACTCGTCCAGGTTCCAGCCGCCGAACTCCAGGCCACCGTCCGACTGCAGCCCGAAGCGCAGCTTCACCGCAGGGTTGTCGTCGGCGAGCGCCGAGATGTCGACGTCGTGCAGCGTCCACGCCGAGTCCGCCGTGTTGCTGCCGCCGCCGGGCGTCGCCGGGTTGGTCCACACCGTCGTGCCGTTGACCTTGATCGTGGCCTGGTCGAAGAGCGCGTCCTCGACGGTGAGCCAGCGCTTGTAGCGCAGGTGCAGGCCGGTCTTTCCGCTCAGGTCGAGCGCCGGCGACTCGAGGAAGTTGTTCACGTTCGGCTGGTAGATGCCGTTGAAGCCGCTGCCGCCGAGGTCGTTGCCCCACACGGACGTGCCCGCGGCCGCGACGGCCGGGTCGCCACCTTTGCCCTGCGGCGCGCCGCGCTGCCAGTCGTCCTGCGTGGCCAGCTGGGCGTGCGTCCATCCGGCGTCGGAGGCGCCCTCGAAGCCCTCGGTGTACGCGGGCGTGTAGGTGCCGACGGAGAAGCCGTAGGTCGCGCCGCCCGGCGCGAAGGACTCGGGCAGCCACTGCTGAAAGCCGCCGCTGTCGGTGGCGAGCAGCCAGTAGCGCACTTCTCCGTGGCCCGCGACGCCGGGCAGCGAGCCCACCCACGATGCGGGGTTCACGGACGGCAGCAGCGACACGACCTGCTCCGCGCCGCCGTTCAAGCTGAAGTGCGCCTCCACCGCGACAACGCTCGCCGCGCTCAGCGATGTCGCTTCCGCCAGGAGCGCGTAGGGGCCGCCCGAATCCGCGCTGTCGGCCAGCGCGACGTGCACCAGCGCCATGTCCACGGGCGACGCGAGCGTCGCCGCCGCGGCCACGAAGGACTGCGTGATCGCCCGCGCCAGCGTGAAGTCGTTGGGGCTGGACGGAAGCGCATCGTTGGCGGTGTGGATCACCTGGCTGAACTGCGTGAGGTCCTCGAAGAAGAACGCGGCCGGAAAGCCGTGCCCCGCGAACGGCGCATGGTCCGACGAGCCGGCCGTGAGCACGCCGGTGACGGTGGGCAGCGTGGGCACGTACGCCGCCGTGATGTCGCGGCAGAACTGCACCAGCGACGGATCCGTGTTGTTCGTGGCGAAGTCGAGGTCGAAGGCATCGCCCGCCTCCCTGTGCGCGATCATGTCCATGTTGAGCATGGCCACGACATGCTCGTCCTGCGCGTCGAGCGCCGCCGCCATGGCCTCGCTGCCGAGCAGTCCCAATTCCTCGGCGCAGAACCAGACGCAGCGCACCGTGTTCTCGTAGTTGCCCTGCGCGAGCAGGCGCGCGGCCTCCAGCAGGCCGGCCGAGCCCGAGGCATTGTCGTCCGCGCCGGGCGCCGCCAGCGAGGAGCCCGCGCCGTTGATCGAGTCGTAGTGCGCGCCCAGGATGACCAGCCGCTCGGGATGCACCGCGCCGGTCTTCGTCGCGACGATGTTGGGCGCGTAGCTGCCGTTGAAGGTCTCGGTCGTGACCGTGAGGCCCGGGATCGCGGCGAGCTGCGCCAGGATCCAGTCGCGTGCGACGAGCACCTGCGCGCTGTCGGCGCGGCGCGTGAAGTTCGAGGAGAGCTGCGCGACCGTGGCCTCGATGTTCGAGGCGCTCACCTGCGGCAGCAGCGGCGCGATGCGCGGATCGGTCGCGAGCAGCGCGGCGCTGCCCGGAAGAGCGGCGGCCACCGCCGGCATCACGAAGGCCGCGCCCGGCCGCTGCCGCGTCGGCGAGACGGGCACGCCGTGCAGGCAGCCCGTCGCGAAGCCGTGTCCTGCATCCACCGCGACGAGCGCCGAGTGCGCGGTCGCGTAGAGCAGCGTGGCATCGCCCGGCAACTCGGCCGGATCGACGACGCCAAGCTGCCGGCCCGCAGGCCAGGCGCCGAGCAGCAGCGGGTGCAGCCCCCGCTCCGCGAGCCAGCGCTGCTGTCCGGCATCGGCCTGCACGAGCAGGAAGTCGCCGAAATCCCCGTGAAAGGGGAGCGCCCTGCGCAGCAGCGCGACGGTGTCCGACGGAAGCGGGCCGGCGAGGACCGCCAGCGAGGCGGGCCGGGTCAGGGGCGCGCCCGTCTCGGCCTCGGCCTGTTGCGCCTGCGCGGCAGGGAAGGACGACACGAGCGTGAAGAGAGCCGCGATGACGAGAGCGCGCATGCAGGAAACCCGGAGAGAGACACGGCCATGGAGACACCGGTCGCACGGCGGGCAGACCGCCGCCGTCGCGCGACCGTTCGTTCGGGGGAGCGCGGCACCATACCACCCTTGTCGCGGCCCGGGTGAGCCGGCGTGCGGAACGCGCCGCACCGGGAACGCGCCGCACCAGGAGCTAGCTCAGCCGAGCGGCGCGCGCTCCGGCGGCAGGTGGCAGGCGTAGTGGTGGCCTCCGCCGACATCGCGCAGCGGCGGCGCCTCGCTGCGGCAGATCTCCATCACGGCGGGACAGCGCGTGTGGAAGGCGCATCCGGGCGGAGGGTTCTTCGGAGAGGGCACGTCGCCGCGCAGGATGATGCGCTGCTTGCGCCGACGGGCGTCGGCCACCGGCGCGGCCGAGAGCAGGGCGTTCGTGTAAGGATGCTTCGGCTGCGCGAAGAGGTCGGCCGTGGCGCCGGTCTCCACGATGCGCCCGAGGTACATGACCGCGACGCGGTGGCTGATGTGCCGCACCACCGAGAGGTCATGCGCGACGAAGAGGTAGCCGAGGCCGAACTCGTCGCGCAGGTCCATGAGCAGGTTGATGATCTGCGCCTGGATCGAGACGTCCAGCGCGGACACGGCCTCGTCGCACACGATGAAGCGCGGGCGCAGCGACAGGGCGCGCGCGATGCCGATGCGCTGGCGCTGCCCGCCCGAGAACTCGTGCGGATAGCGGTTCACGTAGCTCGGATCGAGGCGCACCTTGACGAGCAGCTCGCGCACGGCCTCCTGCAGCTGCGCGCGGCCCGACACCAGGCCGTGCACGCGCAGACCCTCGCCCACGATGTCCGCCACGGACATGCGCGGATTGAGCGAGGCGTACGGGTCCTGGAAGATGATCTGCATGTGCCGGCGCATGGCGCGCAGCTCGTCGCGGCCCGCCGCCAGCACGTCCTGACCGTCGAAGCGCACGCTGCCGCCGGTGGGCTCGATGAGGCGCAGGATCGAGCGTCCCACCGTGGTCTTGCCGCAGCCCGACTCGCCGACGAGGCCGAGCGTCTCGCCCGGAGCGAGGTGGAAGCTCACGCCGTCCACGGCCTTCACGCTGGCGACCACGCGCGAGAACAGCCCCTTGCGCACCGGGAAGTGCTTGCGCAGGTCGCGCACGTCGAGCAGCGGACGGCCCGGCGCACCGGCGACGGCGGCTGAAGCGGGCGCGGCAGGCGGCGCGCTCACGAGGACACCCCCGACGGCACGTCCATCGGCACGTGGCACGCGAGCAGATGGCCCTTGCCGTGCGGCACGAGCGGCGGCTCCTCCTGCGCGCAGCGGGCGATGGCGTTGCTGCAGCGCGTGCGGAAGGGGCAGCCGCTCGGCAGGTGCAGCGGGTTGGGGACCGTGCCCGGGATTTCGCGCAGGCGCCGGTCGCCCGCCGCGTGCATCTCCGGGAGCGACTGGAACAGCCCCCACGTGTACGGATGCAGCGGCCGCGCGAAGAGCTCGTCGGTGGCCGCGTACTCCACGATGCGGCCTGCATACATCACCGCGACGTGGTCGGCCGTCTCGGCCACCACGCCGAGATCGTGCGTGATCAGCAGGATGGACATGCCCAGCTGCGCCTGCATCTCCTGCAGCAGCTCGAGGATCTGTGCCTGAATGGTGACGTCGAGCGCGGTCGTCGGCTCGTCCGCGATGAGCAGCGCCGGGTCGCAGGCCAGAGCCATCGCGATCATCACGCGTTGCTTCATGCCGCCGGACATCTGGTGCGGATACTCGTCGACGCGCGTCTCGGGCGACGGGATGCCCACCTTGCGCAGCATGCCGATGGCGTGCTCCCGCGCCTCGCCGGCCTTCATGCCGCGGTGCAGCGTGAGCACCTCGGCGATCTGCGCGCCGACCGTGTACACGGGGTTCAGCGAGGTCATCGGCTCCTGGAAGATCATCGCGATCTCGTTGCCGCGCACCGCCCGGAGTTCCGGCTCGGGCAGCGTGAGCAGGTCGCGTCCGCGGAAGAGGATCTGCCCGCCCACGTAGCGCGTGGGCGGCACCGGATTGAGCCGCAGGATGGACATGGCCGTGACGCTCTTGCCGCAGCCCGACTCGCCCACGACGCCAAGCGTCTCGCCCTTCGCGATGCGGTAGCTCACGCCCGCGACGGCGTGCACGACGCCGTCGTCAGTGTCGAAGCACGTGGCCAGGTTGCGGATCTCGAGCAGCGTGTCGTTCATCGCACGCGGCTCGTGGTTCGCGGCCGGAGTTCTCTGGTCGCTCATGCGGTCTTCTGTCGCGGGTCGAGCGCGTCGGACACGCCCTCGCCCAGCAGGTTGTAGAGGGTGACGGTCAGGAAGATCATCAGACCCGGGAAGATCTGGATCCACCAGTACTCGGGCGAGCGGTTCTCGGTGAGCAGGCTGCCCCAGCTCGGCACCGGCGCGAGCACGCCGAAGCCGAGGAAGGACAGGGCCGATTCCGTGAGGATGCCGCTGGCCACGCTGAAGGTCGCGGCCACCAGCACCGGCCCCATCGCATTGGGCAGGATGTGCCGGAAGATCGTGCGGCGTTCGGGCACGCCCAGCGCCTCGCTGGCCACGACGAAGTCCTGCTCCCGCAGCCGCAGGAACTCGCCGCGCACGAGCCGCGCCACGCCGGGCCAGCGTGTGATGCCCAGCACGACCATGATGTTGATGATGCTCGGCCCGAGGAAGACCACGACGATCAGGATGAGGAAGAAGGCCGGGAAGCACTGGAAGATCTCGATGATGCGCGAGATGACCAGGTCCGTGACGCCGCCGTAGTAGCCGGCCAGCGCGCCGAGCACGACGCCGATGAGCACGAGGAAGAGCGTGGACACCAGGCCGACCGAGAGTGAGACGCGCCCGCCCCAGATCAGGCGCACGAGGACGTCGCGCCCGAGCGTGTCCGTGCCCAGCGGATGCCGGCTGGCCGCGTTCAGCGCGGGCTCGGCGTAGCGCACCTCGACGGGAGAGCTTGTCGCGGCGAAGTCCGTGGCGGCCGGAGCGTGCCGGGCGTGCACGCGCCGCCCCGCCTCGTCGAACTCGGAGTCCTCGTGCCAGGTGGGCGCGCGGTAGTACTCCGCATCGTTCTGCTCCGCGAGACCAAAGGCCAGCAGCGGGAAGACGACCTTGCTGGCCACGATGTCGCCGTTTCCAAGACCCGCCTTGTACGGGCTGGTCGCGAACGGGTCCGCGTCGCTGCTCCAGAAGGGCAGCGGCAGCAGCGGCAGCAGGACGAGCGCGAGCGCCTTGCGGCGGCGCGCGTGGCGGATCGCCTCGCGGTCGCCACGCAGCAGCCAGCGGTTGACGGCTGCATTCCACAGCGGCCAGCTCAGCACGAGCAGCCACAGACCCATGAAGTACAGCTCGCCGCGCGAGATCGCATCGAAGGCTGGCCAGAGCGTGCGTTCGCACAGCGTGACGCTGCGCCCGGCCTCCGGAGCCGCGCCCGCTTCCGTCGGCACGAGTTGCGCCTTGGCGCGCTTTGCCAGCTCGACGGCCCGGTCGCCGGCGGCCGCGGCCGCCGCGGCATCGTGGCCGACGGTCGCTCGGTCCGCCGCATCGAGTGCGGCCAGCAGTTCGCGCAGCAGCACGTCGTCCTCGCGGGAGAGCTGGCCGGCCATGAGCTCCGCCTTCTGGCGCAGGGCGTCCCCCTCCGCGGCCAGCGCGCTGTCGAAGCTCTGCGCCGACTCGCCGGGCTTCGCCGCCGGCGGATGAAAGCCCGCCTCGCCGGCCACGACCAGGCCGCGGTAGTTCGTCGCGATCGGCACGAGCAGGCGCTGCGCCTTGCGGTAGCTGGCCGCGTCCGTGGCACGGATCATCAGCGGCCGGTCACCCGCGAGGAAGGGCGCGTAGATCGCCGTGCCATAGAGCAGCGCGAGCAGCACCAGCGAGAGGCGCACCGAGGGCCGCTTGCGCAGCTGCGCGAGGACCAGGTCCCAGTAGTCCTTGCTGTAGACCGCGGCTCCGGGCGGCGCGGCCCGGGGATCTCGTGCGTCAGTCATAGCTGATCCGCGGATCGACGAGGCCGTACAGGATGTCCGAGATCAGGAAGCCGCAGAGCGTGAGCAGCGCCGAGAGCGTGGTGGTCGCCATGACCACGTTGTAGTCGCGCTTCAGCAGGCCTTCGTAGGCGTAGAGCCCCATGCCGGGAATGTCGAAGATCAGCTCGACGATCACGGAGCCGCCGATGAGCACGGGCAGGATCGTCGCGAACACGGTGACCACCGGGATGAGCGAGTTGCGCAGCGCGTGGCGCATGATCACCGTCCTCTCGGGGAGCCCCTTGGCGCGCGCGGTGCGGATGTAGTCCTGCCGCACGACCTCGAGCATGCCGACGCGCATCTGCCGCGACAGGTACGCCAGTCCGCCGAAGGTCAGGACCGTGATCGGCAGGATCACGTGCAGCAGCAGATCCTTCCAGTACGCCCAGCCGGCGTCGGGGGAGATGTCCTTGTCGTGCAGGCCGATGACGGGCAGCCAGTGCAGTCCGGTGGCGCCGAAGACGAGCACCAGCATCAGGCCCACCCAGAACTGCGGCAGCGAGTAGAGCAGGAAGAGCGCGAGTGTCGCCGACTTGTCGAGCAGCGAGCGCTGCCGGACCGCGGAGAGAATGCCCAGCGGCAACGCGATGAGGTAGCTCAGCAGCACGGAGATCACGGCAAGCGGCACGGTGACCTGCATCCGGCGCCCGAGCTCGTCCATGATGCGCACATTCGGTCGCGCGAACTCCGCGCCGAAGTCCAGCATGGCGACGGACTTCAGCCAGTGCAGGTACTGGCTCGGGATCGGCTCGTCGAGGTGATTCTGCTCGCGGAACCTGCGGATCGCGTCCTCGATGCCGCCCGCCGCGTTCGTGCTCGCACCGCCCATCTCGCCCGCGTTGCCGAACAGCACCGAGGCCGGATCGCCCGGCGCGAGCTGCATCACGAGGAACAGCAGGAACGTGATGCCGAGCATGGTCGGCACCATCCAGAGCACGCGGCGCAGAACGTAGACGAACATGACCGCTCCGCGCCCGGACCTAGCGGCCGCTGCCGCCGCCGACACCGTCCATGGGGCGCGTGCCGGGCGTGCCTTCCGGGTAGTAAAGGTCGCGCAGCCGGAAGCCGGGCGTGAAGTTGAAGAGCTTGACGCCGCGCAGCGCCTTGTTGAAGGCGATCTTGATCGGCGGCGTCTGCCCGAACATGTAGGGCTGAAGCTCGTAGATGCGCTTGTGCATCGCACGCCAGTCATCCTGGCGCGTGGCGAAGTCCAGCTCGCGGCGGCCCTTGTCGATGAGTTCGTCCGTGAGCGGGTCCGCGTAGGCCGAATAGTTCGAGCTGCGCAGTCCGACGGCCGCCTGCGCGCTGTCCCAGATCTGGTATGGATCGCTCTCCAGTTCGGGAATGGTCCACGACTGGCTGGCCGAATCGAACTTGCGGTCCTTCATCCGCTCCTGCATCGAGGCGAATTCCATGGGCTCCATGGCGAGCTTCACGCCGATCTTCGCGTAGCTCTCCTGCATCTTCGTGGCCAGGGACTCGCTGGCCTTGTTGCCCGCCGGGTAGAGGAAGCCGATGACCAGTTCCTCGCCGTCCTTGTCCACGGTGCCGTCGCCGTTGCGGTCATACCACCCGGCCTCGGTGAGCAGTTCCTCGGCCTTGTCCGGATCGTACGGCAGCGGCAGGACCTCGCGGTTGTAGGCCGGCGAGAGGAAGAAGGCCGGCCCGGTGACAGCCACGGCGAGCCCCGAGTACTTGGACTTGATCCAGCCGCGCACGTCGAAGGCCAGGGCCAGCGCGGTGCGCACGCGCACGTCGCTCAGCTTGCTGCGGGACATGTTCCACGCGGTGTAGTTGTACTGGCCGGCATAGGTGTAGGCCTTGTAGTAGCGGTCGACGAAGGCCTTCTGGGCCGTGTTGTCGCCCATGTAGTCCTCGGTTTTCACGCGCCAGAAGATGTCGATGTCGCCGTTGAGCAGCGCGTTGAAGGCTGCGTCGTCATCCTTGATGAAGCGCCAGCGCAGCGTGTCGAGGTAGCCGGCCCTGGCGGGATCCTTCTCGAAGTAGCCGGGGAAGCGCTCGGCCTCGATGTACTGGTTGCGCTCCCACTTCGTCACGCGGTACGGCCCCAGCCCCACCCATTCGATGTTGTGCGGGTTGTCGTTGATGTACGTGCCGCACTGCTCGGCCGTCGCCTTCGCGTCGAAGTCCTTGTTGTCCGGGTCGTGCAGGTCGTAGAGGTGCCGCGGCAGGATGCACATCGAGTCGTTGAAGGTCTCGACCGCGGAGTAGTACTGCTGCCGGTAGAAGAAGCGCACCGCGAGCTTGTCGAGCAGCTCGCCCGCGACGATTTCCTGGAAGCGGAAGCGCGACTGCTCGCACTTCACCGTGGGGTTGAGGTAGGCCTGCCACGTGAACAGCACGTCCTGTGCGTCGAAGGGATGCCCGTCCTGCCAGAGCACGTCGGGGCGCAGCTTGAAGGTGAAGACGGTGCCCCGCTCGAGCGACTCGACGTCGGCCTTCGGCACGCGCCGTTCCTCCATCGCGTGCGCCGGGCTGCCGGAGGTCACGACGTAGTCGTCGCCGTCCTCGACGACCTTGCCGAAGACGATGTTGCCGTTGTCCGCTCCGCGGCCGCCCTTGAGGATGAGCGTGTCCTCGATGTCCATGCGCTCGGCCAGCGCCAGCTCCTGCTTCCAGGTCTCCCAGTTGAAGAGCAGCAGCGCGGAGTGACACGACTTGAGGATCGTCGTCGTCGTGCCCTGGTTGTCGAGCATGTAGTTGATGTTGGCCGGCTCGGTGGGCATGTGCGCGATGACGCGTCCGCCGAGCGCCGGCCTGGCCTCGCGCTTGTCCGGGTTGAAGAGGTCGATCGGCGGAACGTGCGGGCCTCCGACGTCCTCGGGCCGCACGCCGCCGCCGAACTGCTCGGCCAGTGTCTCGAGGGACGCCTGCATCGCCGCCGACGACGCACCCGGGTCGTCCGCGGCAGCGGCCGATGGCAGGGCGCTCTTCGCATCGGCGCCGCGCACCGCCGGCGAGCCCGCGTCCTGCCCGCACCCGACCCCTGCCATGCCGACAGCGGCTGCGACCACGAGGCCGGCGAACATCACGGGCGTGCGCTTCATGGCAGGTCTCCGGGTGTGCTTCGGGACGCCGCCAGGGTCCCGGGCTTTCGGGTGCGATCCGATGCCTGGGCGGCGCCGGCGATCGGCGGCGATCGGCGGCGCGCACCGTAAGCAGGTGCGCGTGGTGTGTCAATCGCAGCGCTTGTGCAAGCATCTGGAAATGCGGGACTTGCGTCCGGTGTTGAAGGTCGGCCACACGGGCTGCGGCGCAGCTCATGCCACGCGCGACTCGCTGCTGTTTCGTCGCAGTTCCGTCGTGGCTTCAGGACGTGAGCGCCTAGCCCTGGCGGATGACGGCCAGCAGGTCCGGCGCCAGGATGCGCAGTCCGCCCAGCGACGCGTCCCGCGGCACGAAACACAAGGCGATGAGCGCGAGCCCTTCGACGATGCGCCACCCGCGACGCTCGGACGTCGTCCAGGGAAGCGCGCTGCGCAGCAGCCGCGTGGCCCCCAGCAGCGCCAGCGCCGGACGCGGCGCCGCGACGTAAAGCACCATGGCGACGGCCTGCGTCGCCGACCGCAGGGCGCTGTCCTCCGACAGGCCGCTCGGGCCGCGTCCCGCGATGAGCGTGGACACGCCGAGCATGCCGCCGAAGAACGCGAGCGTCCCGCCGAGCAGCGACGGCAGGTAGAAGTCCTCGGCGAAGAGCACGTGGCGCAGTGCGAGCAGCCCCACCGCACCGACCAGTGCGCTGGCCCCGCCGCAGAGCAGCACGATGCTGCGCTTCCACGAGAGGTGGCTGCGGCTTCCGAGGCTGCCCGCCAGCAACGGGCGGATGGACGCGAGCATGGCCAGCACGGCCAGCCCGCGGTCCACGAGGCCCGTACCCAGCGCGAGGTCCAGTGTCACTTCAGGCTCGTCGCACGCGCGCGATGGCGTCGATCTCGACGCGCGCATCCTTGGGCAGTCCCGCGACGGCCACGGTCGACCGCGCGGGCGGCGCACCATGGAAACTGCCGGCATAGACGGCGTTCATTGCGGCGAAGTCGGCCATGTCGCGCAGGTAGACCGTGGTGCGCACGATGTCCGCCATGCTGCTCCCCGCCTTCTCGAGCACGGCCGCGAGGTTGGCCAGCACGCGCACCGTCTGCACGGACACGTCGGCGCCGACCAGTTGCGCGGTCGCCGGGTCGAGCGCGACCTGCCCGGAGGTGAAGACGAAGTCCCCGCACACGATGGCCTGGCTGTACGGGCCGATGGCGGCCGGGGCGTCGGTGGTCTGCACGGCAACTCGGGAATTCATGCTTTCCTTTCGGGATGCTGGATCGCTGGGCTGGAAACGGGTGCGGTGCTGGCCGTGGCGCCGGGCCGACGGGCCAGGCAGGCCACGACGGCCGGAGGAACGAAGAGGCTCACGTCACCGCCGGAGCGATGGACCTCGCGCACGAGACGCGAACTGACGTGCGACAGCTCCGGCGAACCGATGAGCACGATTGTCTCGAGTTCGGGCGCCAGCCGGCGATTGGCCAGTGCCATCTGCAGTTCGAGGGCCATGTCGGTCTCGCTGCGCACGCCACGCAGCAGGACGCACGCGCCGGCCGCACGCGCCGCATCCACCGAAAGCCCGGCGTACGACACGACGCGCACGCGGCTGCCCAGCACCTCGGCGAGCAGCGCCAGCCGCTCGGACAACGGCAGCCACGGCGTCTTGTCCGCATTGTGTCCCACGCCGACGATGACCTCGTCCACGACGCCGCGCGCGCGCGCCACGAGGTCCACGTGCCCGAGCGTCGGCGGGTCGAACGAGCCGGCGAAGAAGCCCGCGCGTGTCATGTGTCGAACTCCAGCAGAAGTTTGCGGCGTCGCGGACGTCGGTGCTGCTGCAGCCCGAAGTCGCGCGTGGTGACTCCCAGAATGTGCCGCACGGCCTCGTCCGGAGAGTCCGTCAGCAGCAGCCGCCCGGGATCCTCCGGCGAGATCGTGCCCTCGCGCAGCAGCGAGCCGGTGATGAAACCCATGAGCGGCGTCCAGAACTCCACGCCCATGAGCACGATCGGGAAGTTCTTGATCTTGCCTGTCTGCACGAGCGTCACCGTCTCGAAAATCTCGTCCAGCGTGCCGAAGCCGCCCGGGAAGACCACGAAGGCATAGCTGTACTTGACCAGCATGACCTTGCGCACGAAGAAGTAGTGGAAGTCGATCCAGTGGTCCAGATAGGGATTGTGGTCCTGTTCCTGCGGCAGCTTGATGTTGCAGCCGACCGACGGCGCGCCGACATCGCGTGCGCCCCTGTTGGCTGCCTCCATGATGCCCGGACCTCCTCCGGTCATCACCGTGAAGCCGGCGCGCCCGAGGTGGCTCCCCATCGCGCGTGCAGCCACGTAGTGCTTGTGGTCATCCGGAAAGCGCGCCGACCCGAAGACCGTGACGCACGGACCCACGAAGTGCAGCGCGCGAAAGCCGCGGATGAACTCCAGGAAGATGCGCACCGCGCGCAGCGCCTCGAAGCGACGCTGCTGCGGCCCGCGCAGGAAGACCTCTTCCTCGTCGCTGGCGGGTGACTTGCCCCAGAGCGACGAGGCCGGACCGGGAGCCACCGATCCCGGCGGAAACACGCCGTCATCAGGCGCGTGGCGGCCGGAAGGTCCGGTGCCCGGGGCGGTCTCGGCCATCATGTCGTGAGTCGTCCGGGCATGCGGCCGGCCAGCTTAGCAACCGGCACCCGGCTCGCTGCCGCTGCTCCGGTGATCGCGTGGCGCGGCCGCGCCGGAGGGGCTCGCGCACGGGGCCCTGTAACGCAGAGGCCAGCGCGCCGTCGTTCACGGCGTGCATGAGACATGGCAAGTCGGTCTGGCGCTGGCGGCGCTGCTGGCGCCACCCGGCATGGGGCTGCTGGTCCCGCTGCTCGGCGTGGCGCTGCGCGGAAGCCCCCTGGTCGTGCTGGCGCTGCTGTGCTGCGCGCTGGTGCCGCTGCAGATCCCGCCGCCGCACGTCGCGACGAAGCACCAGGCGGCGGACACGGCTGCAACCGGCGCCATCGCCTTGCACGGACGCTGGCGTGAGCCCCCTGGCGCGCGGCCGTTCCTGCAGACGGCGCGCGGTGACATCGCGCTGGGCTTCGTCGAAGGGCTCTCGCCTCCGCCGGCCGGAACGGAGCTTGCCGTCCGAGCCCGCGTCGGCAGCGACGGCGACGTGCTGGCGGTGTCGCTCGTGGGCAACGGCACGCCACGCGGCGCGTGGCTCGACCGCTGGGCCGCCGCCACGGCGGAGCGCTCGAAGCAGCTCGTCGCGCGCGATCGCCAGGGCATCGTGGCCGCGTTGCTGCTCGGCCAACGGCAGGACGTGCCCTTTCCCGTGACCGCCGACTGGGCACGGCTGGGGGTCTCGCACCTGCTGGCGCTCTCCGGACAGAACGTGACGCTCGTTGTCGCGTGCTGGCAGCGCTCGGGGCTCGGGCGCATCGCGTTCGGCACGGCGCTGCTGGTGTGGAGCTTCGTGCTGGTGGCTGGTGCCGGTGCACCGCTGGTGCGATCCGCACTCGGCTTCGGCGCCATGGCCATCGGCCTGCGCACGGCGCGTCGATCCCCGGGATTGCGACGCCTTGCGGTCGTCGCATTGGTCATGGAGGCGTGGGAGCCCGGGCTGCACCATCAACTCTCGGCGCAGCTGTCCTTTCTCGCCGTGGCCGGCCTCATCGCCGCGGCCGGCGTGCTGCGGCCGCCTCTGGGCCTCGCACTGGCGCCGTGCGGCGCCTTCCTTGCCACCGCCCCGCTCTGCGCCGAGACCTTCGGGCGCGTGGCGCCCTTCGGACTGCTGGCGACGCCGGTGCTCGTGCCGTTCGTCACCGTCATCCTCGCGGTCGGCCTCGTCGCCATTCTTCCCGGCGCACTCTTTGCGGCGCTCGATCCGATCACCGGGCCGATTCTCGACACGACGGCCCACGCGCTGCTGACCGTGTCGGCCTGGCTCGCGCGCGTCGCGCCGGCGCCCCTGCGACCGCCACCGACGGACCTCCCCGGTGCGCTCGTCGGACTCGCCGTCGTGGCGGCGCTCGTGGCGCTGACGCATGTGCGGCGGACGTCGCAGCGCCTCGCGGATCTCGTGCCATGACGGCGCCGCCGACCGACCGCCCCGGCCCGCCGTTCGAGGCGCCGTTCGAGGCGGCGTCCGATGCGCCGTCCGACGCGGCCAGTGAGGTGCAGCCACCGGTCATTCCCGTCGTGCGCTCGTGCCGCGTCATGACCCTGTGCCTGCACGGCGCGCGTGCGGTGCCGGTGGAAATCGAGCTGCAGTACACGGGTGGGCTCATGCAGCGCATCGTGATGACGGGACTGCCGGGCCACGCGCTGCGCGAGTCGCGCGATCGCATCCGCGGCTGCCTCGAGCGCTGCGGGCTGCCCGTGCCGCGGCGATCCGTGCTCGCCAACTTCGCCCCTGCCGACCTGCACAAGGAGGGCAATGGCTTCGACCTGCCGCTGGCTGTGGGCATCCTGGCGCTGGCTGGCCTCGTGCCAGCGGAGGCCCTCGTGGGCCGTGCGATCCTCGGGGAGGTCGCGCTCGACGGGCGGCTGCGACCCGTGCGTGGTGCCCTGCTCTCCGCCCTGGAAGCGCGCCGTCTCGGCATGGCGCGGCTGCTGCTGCCAGCGGAGAACGGCGGCGAGGCGCGCCTCGTCGGCGGACTCACTGTGGAGGCCGTGAGCAACCTGCCCGAGGCGCTGGGGGTGCTGGCCGGGCTGCCCGCACCGGAGGCGCCGCCGCTCCGGTACGTGTCGGCGCCGCAGCTCGATCTCGTGGACGTGCGAGGCCAGGGTGCCGCGCGGCGCACGCTCGAGATCGCCGCAGCCGGGCGTCACAACCTGCTGCTCACGGGCCCGCCAGGCACCGGCAAGACGATGCTGGCGCAGCGCCTGCCGGGCATTCTACCGCCGCTCGATCAGGCCACCGCGCTCGAAGTCACGGCGCTGCACGGACTCACGGCCGTGCCGTCCGGCATCCTCAGCACGCCCCCGTTTCGTGCTCCTCACCACACGATCTCGCGTGCGGGACTCATCGGCGGCGGCAGTCCGCTCGTGCCCGGCGAGGTCAGTCTCGCGCACGCGGGCGTGCTCTTCCTCGACGAATTGCCCGAGTTCCCCCGCTCGCTGCTCGAGGCGCTGCGCCAGCCCCTCGAGGATCGCGCCGTGCGGCTGGCACGCGCGGCCACCACGGTCACCTTCCCCGCAGACTTCAGGCTGGTGGGCGCGATGAACCCATGCCCGTGCGGATACCTGGGCCACCCACGACGCGGCTGCGTGTGCACGCCGCTTCAACTGCAGAGCTACCGCCAGCGCATCTCCGGGCCGCTGCTCGACCGGCTCGATCTGTGCATCGAGGTGCCGGTGCCGCCGGCGCGCGACCTGCTGGGCGGCGCCCGTGCGGAGGGCAGCGCCGCCGTCGCCCTGCGTGTGGCTGCCGCGCGCAACCTGCCCCGCTCCACCGACGAGTTGCCGCGCGATCGCGCTGTGCACGCACGACTCGAGCGCGTCATCGGCAGCTTCGCGCTGTCCGGGCGTTCGGTCCGTCGCCTCATCGAGGTTGCCCGCACGATCGCAGCTCTCGATGGTCGAGGCGAAGCCGGATGCCACGACATCGACGAAGCGCTCGCCCTGCGGCTCCCGCTGCTCGATTTCTCGGGGACCGCATGAAGCCCGTTGAAGCGCACGACAGTGCTTCGACAACGCCTCGGCCGAGACACTGGCCGGATCGCCGCAGCAGTCATCGCAGCCATCAACGCACCGGCTATCGCACCGCTCACCGCACCGGTCATCGCACCGGTCATCGCACCGGTCATCGCACCGGTCATCGCACCGGTCACGGGCCGGTGGAGCGGCCGGTCGCCTCGAGCGACCTGCTCGAAGCGCTCAGGCCAGCCGGGAGGCTTGCGAGTCCATCGACTGCGAGGCGCGGCGCTCGCGGAAGGCCGCCCAGGCGACGGCCATCAGTCCGGCGAGTGCCGCGAGTGCGGCCAGCTGTGCGCGCCCCTGACCGTGCGGATCGTAGGAGAAGCTCACGAGATGCTCCCCCGCGGGCAAGGCCACTCCCAGCAAGGCGTGGTCCGCGATGAGCACGCGACCGTCCACTCCGTCCACGCTCACACGCCAGCCCGGGTCCCACGAGTTGGCAAGCACCAGCACTCCGTCGAACGGCGCGGCCGTCTGCAGTCTCACCGTGCCGGGTTGCCCGGGCGAAGCGTCGGCGGCGGCGAGGAGGCGCGCGGGGAGCATCGGTCCCTGCGAAGGCAAGGAGAGCCCGGTGTCACGTTCCAGCAGTACCGTGCCGTGCACTGGAAAGTCCCGCGAGGCGAGGCGCTGCAGGCGTTCGTGGTCGTCGGTCACGAGCTCCGCGCCTCCGCAGACGAAGGCGCGCGGCCCCGGTGTCGGCCGGGCCACCGCGCCGAGGCCTTCCGCGGGATTCTCGAAGAGCACGGTCCAGCCGCTCGCCGCCGCAAGGCCGGGGTCGGCATGCACGACGGTGCTCACCGCGAGGAGGTCGAGCAACGGGTGGCTGAGGCTCGCAGCCTCATGGAAGGGCCGCAGCACACGCGGGTCGGTCGGGTCGTACAGCGGCCCCTCGATGCAGGCGAGCAGCTCGGCCGTGCGCCGACCCAGCAGGCCCGCCACGCCGTGGACGCTCTCGATGCCCGCGGTGGCAGCCGCCGTGGGCGGCAGCAGATGGGAGTCCCCCAGCACCGCCACGCGCCCGTCGCGGCCGGCCAGCGCCACCAGTGACGGCGTGGACGGGAAGGGGTCGCGCTGCTCCTGGAAAGGATTGAACACCAGGGCCAGCGCCGCGAGGTCGAGTGCCAGCAGCAGCGCCGGGACGAAGGCCAGCACGCGCGAGCCGCGCGTGGCCAGCCAGAGACCGACGGTGGCGGCGACCAGCAGCGCGACCTGCCGACGCGCCTGGATCGCCAGAAGCAGCGCGAAGTCGTCCGCGGCCGGGTCCTGCAGCCGGGCCGCCAGCATCGGAGCCGCCAGCACGACCAGCGCGCACAGCGTCGCGGCGATCCAGCAGGTCGTCACGCGCACGCGACGCTCGACGAGGGCCTGCAGGGCGAAGCCGCCTGCAAGCGGCGCGGCCGCCGACCACACGACGAGCAGGCGTCGGCTGCTTCCGGCAGCGACGAGGGCAAGGGAAGGTACGGCGCGCTGCAACCATGGCCATGCGAGGCAGGTCAGCAGGGCAACGAAAGCCAGCGCACCCAGCCAGCGACCCTCGCGCGAGACACCGCGCCACAGCAGGAGCGGCAGCAGCAGCAGCAGCACCGCGCCCGGATACAGCGCATTCTCGACGACGTTGTCCGAGGCCGCGTCCGAGAGCAGCAGGCGTTGCGGCAACCACTCCTTCATCGAGGCAGCCGGCGGATCCTCACCGGCGAAGTCGGACGGGCGCCCGAAGAACTCGGGCAACAGCAACGCGCACAGCGCTCCCGGCGCCATGCCCTGCGTGGCAGTGATGTCCCGTGTCTCCGGCGTGGCGCGCAGCGACTCCCCGTACGTCTCGCCGAGCACCAGCAGCGGAGGCAGGGCGAGCATCACCCCCAGCACACTCAACAGCGCCGTCGGCATGACCAGGCGCCGCAGCGGCAAGGGCCGCATCGCGACGACCAGAGCCATCCATGCCAGGAGCAGTGTGAGTCCCACCTGCGGATGTCCGGAACGCAGCATGACGCCGAGGAAGAACGCGCCCTCGGCGGTGCCTCTCCAGAGTGCGCCGCGCTTCCACCAGCCGAGCGAAGCGATCAGGCCCGGCCACCAGGCCGTCGTGTACACGATGTGCGGCAGGTGCCAGCGCGTCGACATCCAGCCCGACAAGGCGAATCCGGCGGCGGCGCACGCGGCGGCGGGCGGGCCAGCGCCGAGCAGGCGCATCGCCCGGTACGCGAGCCATGCGGCCACGCTCAGGTGCAGCCACAACATCCAATCCAGCGTGGAGACAGGGTCAAGCGTCGTGAGCAGCCACGCCGCGGGCGAAAAGTCCGGGAAGGGAACGTTGCCGCGCAGCGGGCAGCCGAGGAGCTGCCGGTCTTCCCACAGCCCGGGATCTCCCGACGCCTCGCTCTGGCGCTGCCGGATGAGTCCGGGCAGCACGTAGAAGTTCACGTCCGACGTGATCGGATTGATCGCCGGCAGCGGCGTGCCGGGCGCCGCGGCCTGTGCCCAGGGCCGCACGTCGATGCGCGGGTCACTCGACTCGAAGGACAGCGCGCTCTTTCCGCCGAACAGGACGGGCGCGAGCAGCAGCGCGACGAGCACCGCGCAGGACAAGGCGGCGCACAAGCTCTCCCTGCTGGCAAGGCCCGGGGGCTCACGGCTCATCGGCTACTCCCGCCCTGTCGCGCCGTCAGCGCAGTCATCACGCCGCCCACGTCGAACCGGACCTGCGCGTCCGACGCACCGCAAGGTGACGGCCGCATGATACGCTCGGCCCGCATGCCTTCAACGCGCCGCAGGGAGGACCGATCGCACCTTCCGCCGCCGCACCCGGGGTCGGCGTCGGCTGCCGAGCCTGCCGAGCCCGAGATGCCCCTCGCGCTTCTGCGTGATGGCGGCCGGCCGTTGCTCCTGCTGCTCGGCGTCGCGCTCATCCTGAAGCTGGTCATCGCGATGTCGGCGCTCGCCGAGGATCCGCTCGCGCAACTGCCCACCAGCGATGCGGCCTACTACCTCGACCGCGCGAGCGGCCTCGCCGGCGTGGAGGCGGACCCGCTCGCCGCGCAGAGCTATCATCTGCCCCCGCTCTATCCACGGATCCTGGCCTCGCTGCCCGGTGTCGTGCACGGCGAGTTCGCGGCAGCACTGCTGCTGCAGGCCGCTGGCGGGACGCTGCTGCTCGCCCTGACCTACATCCTGGCGCGGCGACGGATCTCGCACTCTGGCGCGATGCTGGCCGCGGCGCTCACGCTTTTCTACGGCCCGCTGAGCTTCTACGAGACGCGCCTGCTGGGCGACTCGCTGGCGTGCCTGGCACTGCTCGCGGCGCTCGTCGCGGCGGACGCCCTTGCGGCGGCCGCACACGGGCAAGTGGCCGCGGCATCAGGGCCGTCAGGCTCGAAGCCGCGCGGCGTGACGGCGCGCGCGGCACTGCTCGGTGCGCTTCTGGCTCTTGCAGCGCTGCTGCGCCCGCAGGCGCTGCTGCTCCTGCCCGTCCTGCTGCTCTGGGCAGGCACGCTCCCGCACCGACCGTGGCTGGCGTGCGCCGTGGCCGCCGTGCTCGTGCTGCTGCCGTCGGCGATGCACAACCTGCGCGCCAGCGGTGACGTCATCCTGGTCTCCGACAACGGCGGCGTGAACCTCTGGCTCGCGAACACCGGGCCCCTCACCGGTACCTTCGGCAGCGACAAGGAGGCCTTCGGCGACATCGCGAGCCAGGCCGACGTGGCCCGAAGCATCGCCGAGCGCGAGGCCGGCCATGCGCTCTCGGACGGCGCGGTGTCCGGCTGGTTCGTGCGCTCAACCCTGTCTGCCATCGCCTCACGGCCGGGCCTGTTCCTGCAGCGCGTTCTGCTCCGCGCGCGGGCGCTCACCGAATCCTTCGAGACCGACATCGCCAGTTTCCCCGAGACCGGTCGCGGACTCATCGCTCCGCTCCGGCTGCTCGCGCTGCCCTTCGGCGTGCTGCTCGGGCTGTGCCTCGGCGCCGCGGTGCTGGGCGCACGCTGGAGGCGCGCCCCGCGCCTGCCAATGCTCGCGCTCGGCGGCATGGTGGTGCTCACGGCACTGCTCTTCTTTCATTACAGCCGCTTCCGCCTGCCCCTCATCCCGCTGCTCGCCATCGGCGGGGCCGCCGCATGGGACAGAATCCGCGCCGGACACACCGGACTCGCGCGTGGATGTGCCGCACTTGCGGTCGTGGCGGCCGTCACGCTGTTCTCGCAGCTTCCGGCAGCGCATCACGCCACGACTCGAGCCAACGGGTTGGCGAGCACCGGGCAGGCGCGCCTCGCGCTGGCTCGTCCCGGCGACCTTCAGGCTGTCGAGGCCGCACTCGCCGACGCACATGTCGCGCTGGCCGAGAAGCCTGGCTTCTCACGCGCGTTGCTCCTGCAGGCGCGGGCAAGCCTGCTGCTGGGACGCTGGGCCGAATGCCTGGAGGCGCTCGACTCCATGGAGCAAGGGATGCCGGGCCATGCCGCCACGCGCCTCAATCGCGGCTTCCTCTATGCGGTGCCGGACCCCGGCAACCCGTATCACGATCCGGCCGCGGCAGCCGCCATCGTCGCGGAGTTGCAGGCGGCTGCGGACTCGGATCCCACCCTCGTGACGGGCCTCGAAGATCTCAAGCGCATGCTCGGCCACTGATGCGCCGCGGCGCGTCCGTCGCCCCCCCGACTCCGCGCTGCATGGCGGCACTCAGGTCGCCAGGCGGAACTCCCTGCGGATCGCCGCGGCCGCCGGAGCCGGCAGGTCCGTGATGGCCAGCCAGGCGGCCACGCCCGAGGCCACGAGGTCCCGCGGATCCTTGCCGTACGGCTTGAGGCTCTGCTCGACGAAGGCGGTCAAGTCGACGCCCGCGCGCGCCCGTTGCTCCAGGTCGGGCAGGAACACCTGCGCGAAGTGCTGCTTCTGGTCGAGCCCCACGAGCCCCGACACGGCCAGCGCATAATCGGGCACCTCGATGCCGACGCGCGCGAGCATGAGGCGCTCGAAGGCGCGACCCAGCACGACGGCGCGGTTCTCGCAGCGCTCGCGTTCGACCTGCAGTTCCGCCGTGGTGAGGTCGGCCTTGGGCGTGCGGCCCGGCACCTCGATGTAGATCTTGTTCTTCGGCTCCGTGCCGCTGGGGCGGATGATCACGCGGCTGTCGTCCGCCAGCGTGAAGACGAGCACGTTGCGCGAGGCGGCGTCCGTGCCGGATTTGATCGGGCCCAGCCAGCAGTCTTCCGAGAGCAGGTCTGCGCAATGCGTGATCGCGATGCCGGCTACCTCCACCGGAGGATCCTTTCGCAGGCTGGCCTGGATGTCGCGGATGCGCGAGAGCCCGGCCGACCCGGACATCACCGTGTTCACCAGGCGGTTGCTCATGTAGCCGAAGCGCGCGTAGATCGCGTCCAGCTCCGAGAGCAGCGTGCGGCCCTGGCTCTTCAGCAACGCGTTGAGCTCCGCGAGCGCCAGCGCGGCGCCGCCCGCATCCTTGTCGCGGATGGCGGGCGTGAGCAGCAGGCCGTGGCTCTCCTCGGCACCGAGCACGAAGCTCTCGGGCTTCGCTCGCAACTCCTCCCAGCGGCCGGTCTGTTCGAGGGACGCGAGCACCTCGCCCATGTACTTGAAGCCGACCAGCAACCGCCCGACGACGGAGCAGCCGTAGCTGCGCGCGATCGTCGCGACGAGCGTCGACGTGACCTCGGTCTTCAGGAGGAAGGCGTCCGTGGGGAGCTTGCCGAGATCGCGACGGCGCCCAAGCACGAAACGTGTCACGAGGAAAAGGATCTCGTTGCCGCTCACGAAGCGCCAGCTGCCGTCAGGGCGTCGCACCTCAAGCCCGATCCGGTCCGCATCCGGATCCGTGGCGAGGATCATGTCGGCATCGCACGCTGTCGCGACCTTTTCGGCCTCCTCGAAACAGGCCGGCACTTCCGGATTCGGAGCCAGGAACTTCACGTGGGTGAAGCCGCCGTCGAAGGCGGCCTGACTCGGGACGTCGCGGACGTCGAAGCCCTCCGCGCGAAGCAGGCGCCCCACCGTGCACGAGCCCGTGCCGTTGAGCGGCGTGAAGACGATGCGTCCGCCGCGCTGCTCCGGGCACAGCGACAAGCGTCGATTCACGTTCAGATAGTGTCGGTTCTGCTCCTCCGTGATGAGCGTGACCCAGCCTTCGGACAGCGCGCGTGTGTAAGGCAGGCTGCGCACGGACGCGACGCGCTCGACGCGCTGCGCGAGGATTTCGTCATGCGGCGGAACGTCCTGTCCGCCGTGCCGGTTGTAGAACTTGCCGCCGTTGTCGTCGGGGTGATTGTGGCTGGCCGAGACGTTGAGTCCGCCATGCGCTCCCAGCCGGCGGATCGCAAGCGAGAGTTCCGGCGTGGACATGAAGCTGCCGCGCGCCGGATCGAGGATGTGCACGCGCACGCCGTTGGCCGCATACACGCCTGCCGCCTGCATCGCGAAGTCCGCCGAGGTCGTGCCGAGCAGCGGGTTGGGCAGCGCGGGGTCGTAGATGCCGCGCACGTCGCGAAAGACGCGCACGTCGTAGGCGATGACGACCGAGACGTCTTCGTCGGGATACGTCTCCTTGAGGATCTCGGCGTGGCCCTGAACCGATGTACCGAGGGTCCATGCATTGAAGCGATTGGGGCCGATCCCCACCGGCCCGCGCCGGCCGCCCGTGCCGAACGGGATGACCTGCCAGAACGCGTCCACGAGAAGTTCGAATTTCCCGCGCTCGATGAGCGACTCGAGCTGGGGGCGCCAGGCCGCGAACTGGTCCTCCGTGAGCCATGGTTTCAGGGCGGCAAGCGTGCGGTCCGTGACCGCCGAGTCGAGCCTCAGGGCGCCGATGCCGTTCCGGGCCGATTGGAAGGGGGCATTCGCGACGGACATCTGCGGGACTCCAGGCAGTCTGGCGGGGGAACGCCAAGTGTGGGTCCTTCGCGTCGGGAATCAAGGCGTGGCCCGCGACATGCCTCCAGCCGACGCTTGCACTCGCGCACGCAGCAGCGATCCTTGGCGCTGGCCTTGCCGTCACGCCGGCAGACTCCTGGCGCGATCAGTCCCCGCACGCATCCGACCCCACGTCGCAAAGGACCAGCCCGCTGAAGCCGCAGGACAGTCGCCGCCCGACGCAGTCCGACACCGGGGCCGGGACCGGAGCGCAGGATCGCGTCGGCAAGCTGGCGGCTGACGCAGGTGGAGATGCACACGATGCCGACACGTCCGGTGGCGGCGGAGATTCCCGCGCGCGCCTGCCGACGACACGACCCGGACTGACCAGAGGACGTTTCGTCCTCATCACCTTGCTCGGACTCGCGCTCCACGTCGGTGGGCTCGCGGGTCCATTCACCGACGGGCAGAACGGGAACTGCGGCGCCATGTTCGCGATCTTCGCGCGCAATGAGCAGGCGCTCGGCTTGCTCCCCACGCACGGCGTGCCCGTCGTGAATCCCGTGCCGCCCGCAGACGTCGCCGGAGCCGAGTTCTACAGCCATCATCCGCCGGGGCTGCCATGGCTGGTGATGCTCGCGAGCCGACTGCCGCTGGACATCGAGCCAGCAGCACGAATCGTCGCACTGCTGGCGACGCTTGCCACGGCACTCCTGCTCGCAGATCTCGCGACGCGGCTCTCTGGCCGTCACGCCGGCCTCGCCGCCGCGGTGTTTGCGCTTGCCCTCCCGGCGAGCCTCCACCACGGTCTTCTCGTGAACTATGAGACGCTGGCGCTGCCGGCAATGCTCGCCTTGCTGCGTGGGCTGCTGCTCGATCGACCGACGACCTGGCTGGTTGCCGCGCTGGCGGCCCTGACCGACTACGTCGCGCTGCTGCCGCTGTGTTTCGCCATGCGCTGGCCGCCCCGGCGGCAATGGTGGTACTCGCTCGCAGCGGCGGCGGCCGTGCTGACTGCCTGTGCACTGATGGCGCGGGCGGCGCAGCCGGTAGCTCTCGGCGGGCTGGTCTCGCAAGGTCTGGCGACCACCTTCCTTGCACCAGATTTCGTGCCGACGGAATGGCTGGCTGCCATGCGCGAGCATCTGCTGAGCCTCTACGGCTGGGCGCTCGTGCCGGCGATCGTGGCGCTTGGCCTGCTGCCGCGACGCGGCGCGCTGCTGCGACGAGCGCTTCTCGTCCTGCTTGCCGTCGGGACGCTGAACGTCACCCTCTTTGCGCGACACGCAACGGGCCACGAGCACTTCTCGTTGCTGTTGCTGCCTTACGTCGTGCTCGCCACTTCAACGCTGCTGTTCCCTCGTGAACAGGCCGCACGCCCTTCGACCGCCATAGGCATCCTCCTGTCCGCCGTGTTGCTGACGCTCTCCTGGCAGCAGTATCGAAATGCAGCACCGGCGCGCGCGTCGACAGCCCAGGCGCGGCTGGCGGACAGCCTGCGCGAGGCCACCGACCCGGCCGCCGACACGATCTATGTCCGTCCTGCCGGCATCGGCTTCGTCTTCCTCCATCGTTGCCAACGCCACGTCGTTCCCGAGGCTTCCGAGTCGGAGGAAGCTGCGTCGCAAGCGGCGCGGTCCTACGCGACGCGCTTCAACCTCAGCCCGTTGACGATCACCATCGCGATCGCGCCGGGCGAAGCAGTCCCGGACTGGGTCCGGCATGGCGACGTCCCGGGAAACGCCGACGGCGACCGCTGGCAGTTCTTCGAGAGTCCCTTGCGTCCCTGAGGCTGATCCTCCCGAGGATCAGAGATTCGGCTCCGCCATCAGCCGTCGCGATGGAAGAGAGCGCGCGCCACGTGCATCGCGATGGCCGGGTTTCGCTTGAGTCGCCGCATCGAGTACGCATGCCAGTCCTTTCCGTACGGCACGTAGATGCGGGTCGGGTGGCCGGCGTCACGCAGCTGACCGGCAAACTCGCTTCGCACGCCCATGAGGCATTGGAACTCGTAGCGACGTGAGTCGATGTCGCCGCGGTCGAAGCCGCGATTCCGAACCTCCGCAACGAGCTGCTGGGCCAGAGCACTGTCGTGTGTCGCCAGACCTACCGTGGCACCCCCGTCGAACAGCTGCTTCGCAAGGCGCACGAAGCTGGCAGAGATGTCGTCAGGCTCGGTCCAGGCGATCTCCTTGGGCTCGATATAGATACCCTTGACCAGGCGAACGCTGAGGTCCGGCCAGGCAGCGAGCAGCCTCGTGACGTCCGCTTCCGTTCGGAACAGCCGGGACTGAAGCACGCAGCCGAGATTGGAGTGGCTGCGCCGTACTGCGGCGAATGCGGCGAGAGTTGCGTCGATCGTGGTCGAGTCTTCCATCTCGAAACGAACGCGCCGGGCTTGACCTGCGGCGGCGATACAGAGGTCGGAGAGCAGCCGCTCGCACAGAGTCCGATCGAGCAGCAAGCCGAGATGCGTGGGTTTGACCGAGAGCACGCAACCGCGATCCACGTCGGTGAGCGCGGCGAGCGCCCGGTGGTACTCGCGCGCGGCCTCCTCAGCTTCACCGGTCGTGGAGATATTTTCGCCAAGCACATCGATGATCGTGCCGAAGCCGTCGGCGGAGAGTCGTCGAATCGCATCGATGGCCGCCGGCAGGTCGTCACCGGCAACGTAGCGCTGCGCCACCAGCCAGAGCGCGCGCCGCGGAATGAGTGGCAAGGAAAGTTCAACAAGCTTGTTGGCAACCGTCATGGAAGCCGAACCCAGAGACACGGATTCATGCTCTTCCGGGCCCGAGGGGGGCTCGAAACCCGCATCGATCGCGCGGTGACCTCGGCAGGGCCGATCCTGTGCGTAGTGCCGTCCGTGATGTCGCGCACGACTCGACTCACTTGCCTATTTCCAGTCGAGCCGCGCACAGATCGGGGATGTTGGGGTTGTCGTAGATCTTGCGCTGACACGTGGCGATGTCGTAGTCCGTGCGAAGGAAGCGGATGAGATGGTCCTCGACGATCACGCAGGATGCGCGCGGATCTCCGTCGCGTGGTTGCCCTACAGATCCGACGTTCACGATGGATTTCTCGCCCGTCCACTCGTACGCATAGTCGAGCTGCGACGGGTCTCGAAACTGCAGGTCGCTCGAGAAAACGCCCGGGAAGTGCGTGTGCCCCACGAAACAGAGCCCCTCGAAATGCTGGAAGATATCGCGGATCTTGTCGGGGACGAAGATCACGTCGGTCTTCATGATGTATTCGTGAATCGGGTCGCGCGGGCTCCCGTGCACCATGAGGAAGTCACCCTCCCGGTGGCTCACCGGCAGCGTTTCGATGAACTTCCACCGGGCACGTCGTGCAGAACCCGAGAGCAGCGTCGGCTTCAGCATGCGGCGGTTGTACTCGATCACCTGACGCGCAACCGGATTGAAGTCGTGAGCACCGCGCAGCAGCGCCTCGTCGTGATTGCCGCAGAGCGTGAGCTGGCAACGCTGCATGACGAGGTCGATGCAGTGCTCGGGATCCGGGCCGTAGCCCACGACATCACCGAGACACACGATACGCTCGATCCCCTCGCGGTCGAGTCGCGCGAGCACTGCGCCGAGCGCCTCGATGTTGCTATGCAAGTCGGAAATGATCGCGAAGCGTGACATCAGCGCCCAGCCCACAGCGACTGGCGGATGACGGCCACCATGCGGCGCATCTCGCGCTCCGCAGTCTCAGCCTCCAGCATCGTGCCGGCGGAATGAACATGCCCGCCCCCATTGAACGAGCGGGCGATACGGTTCACGTCGGGGATGCCGCGCGAACGCAGGCTCACGGCGATGCTGCGGTCTGGCTGCTCCGTGAAGAGTGCGACGACGTTGACGTTCTCGGCGGAACGAAGCACATCGAGAATTGGATCGCTGTCCAGGCGCTTCACGCTCAGGTCGCGGATCAGTTCGTCGCGAATGATGGTCCAGACGAAGGCACCATCGCATTCCTCATTGAGACTGCGCGTCACGTGCCCCAACAGCCGCAGCATCGGCACGCTGTTGCTCTGGTAGATCGTTCGGTAGATGCTCGGAAGGTCCAGTCGGTAGCCGGCCAGCTCCGCGGCGAGCGCGAGTACGGAGGCGTCCGTGTTCGAATAGCGAAACCAGCCCGAGTCGGTGCATAGGGAAACGAAGACGCCTTCCGCAATTTCACGGTCCACTCGCCCCCCCGCGTGTCGGATGTAGTCCCATACGATCCGGCCGGTCGCCGTCGCGGTGCTGTCGAGCAGATTGATGTCCGCCGGGCCCTCGTCCTCGCAAGGGTGGTGATCGACGCAAACCGTGCGGCAGCCGGCGTTGGAGACAGCCTCTCCCAGCGCACCGAGCCGACCAAGGGAGGCGAGGTCGCACATGATGAACAGGTCAGTCGAAGCCAGCAGAGCAGCGTGCCTCGCAGGGTCGAAAACGTCGTGATGCCGGCTGAACTCCATGAATGCGTAGCGCGGCGAAAGAGGCTCGAGGAGCAGGGCCGTGACATCCTTGCCCTCGATTTCAAGGTGACGCCTCAATGCAGCCACCGCCCCCACGGAGTCGCCATCGGCACGGGCATGCCCCGCCACAACGACCCGCGAACTGGAAGCGATCAGCGCTTTCAGCTCATCGAAGCGAGACGAAAGCGGCGACATCCGGAGGACCCTAGCCGTGCCTCACGGCAGTGTCAAGGAATGCACGAAGCGGCCCACTCAAGACCTCGTGCCCTCCGCTAGGCACCCCCGCGTGAAACGTGAGCAACGGCACTGCCGAACCGGATAGGGCCCAACCAGCCAGGTCGCTTGCGGTGCGGCTCTCAGCACTTGCCGGCGCCGAGACGAGCAGCGCGTCGGCTTGGCTTCCCGGCTGCAAGAGCGCGGCTGCGGGCTCGTGCTGCAACGCCACCCTTCCGCCCCAGCTCGCACAACGGATGAGCGTCATCGCATCCAGTTCCATCCAATCCGTACGGAGCTTGCAGAGTTCGTCGAACAGGTCTACCCCACTGTTGCTCAAACCTGAATCGGTGCCGAAGGCGACATTCACTCCTGCTGCAAGCAGTTCTGGAAAGCGGTGCCGAGGCCGCGAAAAGTGCACGTTCGTTCCATGACAGTAGACGACCGACGCGCGGTGAGCCGCGAGTCGAGCAATGTCGTCGTCATCCAAGTCGCTGCCATGAATCACGACGCAACCTGCAGCGAGCAGGCCAGCCTCGTCCGCAAACGCAATGGGCCGGACCCCAGGGGGATCGGTAAACGGCAGCCCACGCCCTGCAGACTGCAGGAATTCCACGAAGGGACCGTCGCCCCGGAGCATGAATCGAGTTTCCTCGGCAGTCTCCGCCAAGTGCATCGCCAAACGCAATCCGCGCGACTTGGCTGCACGGGCGATTTCTGGCAGCACTTCAGAATGAACCGAGTACGGCGCGTGCGGCGAAAGCCCAAGCGCTTGAGCCCCCCCACCGATGCGGTCAATGAGCGCAAGAGACTGGGCAAGCTGCGCACGAGCGCTTTCCCGCCGAACACCGAGAACCTCAATGTAGGAGACCCCTCCCAGCAAACTCCGTCTTCGGCCCGCCGTGCCACCGCCGCCACTCCCATCGATGTCGCCGACCGCAACAACCCCACGGCTGGCCAGAGACTTCGACTCGCGATAGGCACTCTCCACGATGTCTCGCTCGGCACTCCGAATGCCTCCCACGCCCGCCAGCCAGTCCGTGAAGGGGGCGGTTGCCGGCAGGGCCGCCGCCCCCGACAAGTCGAGATGTGAATGGGCATTCACCAAGCCCGGAAGCAGCATCGCGTCAACGAGGCCTGGCCCGGGACGTGGAAGCGGATCGAGCGCACGAGTGCGGCCTCCCTCCACCCGCCAAATGGCAGGCGCGATGACACGCCCGTCGGCGCTCAAAGCAGCTCGAACCTCGAGCTGGAAGGACACTGCGGGCTCAGAACGAGTCGTTGACGTAGCGCATGTCGATTGAGTCGATACGCACCGTACGAAACGACACGCCGTCGGCATCATGTGCGCCGTCAATCGATGCCCGGAATCGAATGAACACGTCTCCAGCACCGATTGCTCTCGGACTCTCCGGCAAGACCACACCGAATGCGGTGAGGGCGAGATCCTCGCCGATCAGGCTGACGCTTGTCGGAGGTAACGACTGAATCCGACTGTCCAGGGGATCGGTAGCATGCACAAGAAACAACGACCCGCTCCGAAACGCTATGGCAGATGGCAAGGCACCGTCGCCACCAAACGTGAGCGCACTGAATCGTTCGCTTCCGATCAGAGACGTACCTTCGAATCCCGCAGCAAAATTAAGTTCGAAAACCGACCCGGCGATGCTGTCTGAACACCACAGCCGCTGCGAGATCTCGTCATACGCCATGCCAACTAGCTCCATATCGACCAACACTCCATCCCGACTCACATCGAACTGCGAAACCGGAACCAAGGGCGAATAGTCGGTGGTCGCCGGGTTGGGAGCCGCAGAATTTCGGGGGAGGAATGTCACGAGGCGGTCATTCGCATTGTCGGCGAAAATGAGGAGATCCAGTGGATCGGGCAAATAGGTCATCGCCCCCTGAAGGTCCCGAGGTAGCGTGATTGTTCGCTTGAATTCCGCCGTGTTCGCATCGATGACGTGAACCTTCCGTGTTGCACGCTCAAGCAGAAACACTTCAGACCGTGAAGCATCCACGGCCATCGACAGGACATTCAGCTTGGAAGAGCCCACCGAAGGGATGACGGGCAGGAGGACGTTTGGGACTCCAGTGGAGACCGGTAGCAGGCTGATCGGATCCAGTCGATCGATCTGCGTGCAGCCCTCACCGACGCAAAAGAGCAACACGTTTGCCGCCGAGTTCCACGCCAATCCTGTCCGTGCCGAGACCAGATCGGCCGGAGAATAGAACTCACTATTCACGAGAGTCTCATCAATGAAACCGGCGTCACTGAACGGGGCCGTGTTGAACCTTATCCTGAACGGGGGGTCAATGTACTTCTCAGTCCCTCCATCGCTGCCCGTTCCATCGAAACTCCACGCGAGCGATTCCAGAATATCATCCGCGTTTGTGTCCGCAAAATAGCTCACGTGGACGCCTTGCCACGCCGGATTCAGCGTAGAAGCTTCATAGAAAAGACTCTGGGCGACACCCTGAGGAAGGCCGATCAGGCGGCCCATATTGCTTTCATCGACGGATGGGAACGTAACGTTTGCGAGGCTCGAGGGCGCAATATCGTCTTCGAATGACTCGATTCGGATGTAGCCTGAACCACCCGACCCGCCTCGCCCGAAGCCACTCTGGCTACCACCCAAGCCACCCTCTACCGAGATTCGTCCGCCCTGGAATACCTGGAGTGATCTGCCAGCGCGAATGACAGCGTTTCCTCCACCCCCTCCACCACCGCCTGCAAACTTAGTCTGAACATCGAACACCAGACCGCCTTTGCCACCGTCCGCCAGCACACCGCCAGTCGGACCGACGAGCAGGTCACGCGCTGTTTCCAGCAGGACGCTTCCGCCTCCAGTGCCACCAGCTGCCCCCGGCGCCAGTGTCGGCAGAACTGTCGCCACGTTATTGACAGTTCCAGTCACGCAAACTCCGGAGCCACCACCGCCAGCGCCGCCGATCTCGAGCGATGGCACAATTCGGAATGCATAGTCGGAACCAGGAATAAGGCCGGGATCGTCGGTCAGGCCGACATCAATCGCATCAATCTGGATGTGCTCAACCGTAATCGTGAATCCATCAAATGCCACGATCTCGAAGAGCCAACCATCGTTCAAAACGTTCGGCAGAATCAAACTGCCAACGAGTTCGCCTCCTGCCAATTCGGCGAGTGGCCGACCACCAGTCTGGCTCACGACGTCGAGTTGGCTGCTGTTAATGATTTTACCGAGGCCTTCGATCGTCCCCAATCCGCCGTTTGCGCCCGCAGAATCATCCAGTGCGACGCCACCAGAGAGGCCCCGCTGGTTGACCAATGGGTCACTAGGAGGGCCGTCACTCTCACCGGTTGAACCTTCACGGATAGAGCCCCCACCTCCGCCTCCACCGCCCGTCGTGCTGACTCCAAGGGCACCCTCATTCACGACGACGAACGGCTCCGCACCCACACCCCCTCGATCCATGGGAGTCGTGTCACCGCCATTACCGCCGCGCAAGCGCCCTACGAGGTAGCAGTCTCCAGCTGCTGCGATCGCGGACATTCCGATGTTCTTGCTAGCCTGCGTGAGCGTCGGGTCTCCAGGCGCCGAGCGCACAGTGAATGTCGTTTGTCCCGAGACCGTTGATACTGATTCGACGACGAATGTAGGATGATTTTCGTCGATCGACTGATTCGCCGTTCCGCTGTTGCCTAGTAGAGAGCTGCCTACGCCGAGATTCGGCTGAAGCAGTATTTCACCGGCATTTACCAGAGATACGAGCGCGGGATCGCCTGTACCGTGCACATTGTCGATCGCAAAGAAGTTTGCATTCGAATCGTGCAGCGTCGTTGCAGTAAGCAAGCTGCTCCGACCGCTCGCTCCTGTCAACTTGCCGTCCGACGACTGGTAGGCAGGAACGGCGGATGGTGACTTCAACGGAATGGGGTTGAGACCACCGCTACCCAGCAGCAACACATCACCACCACGCCCCCCGCTGCCTCCCGCCTGCAGCGCTGCCAACGATGGCGCACCTTGCCCCATATAACCGGAGTAAAGAGCATCAAAGGTGCTCTCCGGGCGGACCAGAGTAGGCGCATCGGCGCCACGTACATCAACGATGCCCAGCAACTGCAGGTTACCGGCGCATCGAATGGTCAATGGGGCGCCCATCCCATCCAGAGGATGCCCGATGCTCTGCACTAGGTACTCATCGGGGTCAAATACTCCATCACCGTTACGGTCGAAGAGCACCCCCAAGGTCCAGCCGGCGGGAAGGAGAAAAGAGGACAAGTTATAGATTCGCGGCTCAAAGACGCCCTCAGCCACAGCCTCGACCGTTGGCAGCAACAGACGCTTGCCTGGTACATCAATCACGGAGCCAATCGGAACCACCGTCTGTCCTGGATCAGAGACGGTGATATTTGAGTCGATGAGCAGTGGGCCCTCGGCACCCGTGCCTCCGCCAAGAACCGGGCCAAGCAAGCCAGGAAAATCCGATGCCCAAGCGGCAGACGTATTGTTCTGGTCCTCGTTCGAGTCGTCGTCGAAGGGTTCCGTCAGTGTGTAAACGGCCAAGTCCGGATCATCGGAAACCCGAATCGTCGCCAGCAGATCGGGAACGCCGACCTCTGACTGTCCGGCCTTAGTATTACATGCCAGATCCTGCACGGTTGGGGCGACTTCTACGAACAGGAAGCTCGCCGGTGGAAACGCCGTCGCAGCCGGGTGCCATCGTATGATGCTGAGGTCTGCCTGCTGATGGGTGAATGAGTACTCGGCAGGAATGGCCTTCGGCAGATAAGTCGGGAGTGAAGCCGCGTTGATCGAGACAACGATAGCCGGGCTGCTGTCATCTATCGGGTTGAGTACCGTATTCGGAATGACCGCGTCATTGAATATGAACAGAATGTCCCGTACTGGCGCCGATGGCACCTCGAGGGGCGACGATAGCGCCACGACTTCGACCTCGTTCTCGTAGTACGAGAGTACCTCCAGAAGCAAGGAACCATCGCCGTTGATATCCAAGATCACCGCAGGCAGCGACACTGAACTCGGATCATCCACGAAGAAGGCGCGAACCGCTGGATAACCCGGATTCAAGTCGAAGCCCTTGGATGGCGTCCGAAAGAAGAACGTTGCCTCGGGGTTGGCCATTGACTGCCCGGTACTTGAGGTAACCGAAGCACCGTTGCTGGGGTCGCTGAAGGCAATCTCGTAGAGGGCGTTTGCGACAAATCCATAACTTACTTTGGAGGGCTCAAAAGTCACGCTGGGTGTCAACCGGAGCAAGTTGCCGGTCACTGAATATGTCACGCTAGCGACAATTCCAGGAAGCGCTGTTGCCTGACCAGCTGGATCGAGGATCGTGACGACCTGCACGGTCACGGCGTTGACTGACGCCGGACTGATGTCCTTGCTGAACACCAAGCTCACCGGGAGGTTGAGACCACCTATCCCCCCCCCGTTAGGCCCGCCGGTTACGGAAAACGCCCCCCCGGCACCATTGCCGCCACCACCGCTGGAACTGCTCGCAACGGTTCCACCGCCACATGCCCCGATCAGAAGGCAGAGCAACGCAAAGCTGGAACTACGAAAAAAACTGAAAGACATACGCATCGGGGACAACTTCCCGAGGGAAATGCGAGGATTCGTTCGGTCCTGCCCGCAATTTGACAGGCCCGGCAGCGGCCATGGACGACGCCATAGAATGCCATGCCGACCACAGGCGTGCCCAGCATGCTTCTCAGGACGCAGCAACCACGGGAGACGTGACACGGCGATGAGCACGGTAGAGGGGCAAAACATGATAATTCCTGACGCCGCGACCCGATCGGATGCGACGGACTTGCCCCATCCCTCTACAACCGCAATTCCTGAGCCGGACTTGGCAATATCCTCCCTATTTGATAGCCATTGCCACTTGGCATTCAGCGCATTCGATATGGACCGTGAGGAAGTCGTCGCCCGGGCGCGCGCGGCGCGTGTCGTCGGATGCATCGTTGTGGCGGTCGACCCCAAGAGCGCACGAGCCGCAAAGCTCATCGCAACAGGGCTTCCTGGCTGGGGATACCCCACGGCCGGAATACACCCGACCGAGTTTGCAATCACTGATGAATCGGCCTGGAGGGACATCGAGACCCTACTTGATGAGGGTGGGTTTGTCGCCGTTGGAGAGACGGGCCTCGACGCATTCCACAAAGGCACTTCACTCGACGATCAAGCCCTCTCCTTACAGAGGCACCTTGGCGCCGCCGTCGAACGCAAGCTACCTGTCATATTGCATTGTCGCAACGCATTTGAACGACTGACTCGTGAGCTGGATGCTTGGCGCGGAACTCCACTTCGAGGTGTCCTGCATTGTTTTACAGGTGCTCAGTCTGACGTTTCACCAATCATCGACGCCGGCTTGCACATTGGAGTTGGCGGTGCGGCAACCTTTCGACCTAACAACGTGCTTCGAAATGCCGTGAAAGATATTCCAATTCATCGCTTGCTCTTGGAAACAGATTCGCCTTGGCTTGCGCCAGTACCGGTCCGAGGTCGCCGAAATGAGCCGGCCTTCATCGGTCATGTCGCAAGGCGATTGGCCGACGACCGCGGACTCAACTACGAAATACTTGCAGCGACAACAACAGCAAACGCCCACACCCTATTCGGACTCGACAACTGAACCGAGGAGGAGTCGCGCCATTTCGAACCGACTCGGTCTGACTAAAGTGCAAGAGTCGTGAAATGCGCGTGCGCCTCACAGCCCATCATCGAGCGGTACTCGTGAGCATGTCGAGCACACTCCATGTAAGCCCAGGACGCGCAAACTCGACAAGAATCCCAACCGACAGGAATGGGCCGAACGGCAGCCCGACTGGTTGCGGTTGATTCCTTAACTTCGCTAGAAGCTTCATGAACAATCCGGCAACAGCACCACTGAAGCAACCAATCAGGATTGCGCCCACGACCGATGATGCGCCAAGGAACGCGCCCGCAAGTCCCATCCACTTGATGTCACCCCAACCCATCGCATCTTGCACTCCTGCCTCCTTGAGTCGCCGTCTCAGCATGACGTTGCCGATGAGTCCCACAAGGATAAGCACTCCACCACCCACAATAATGCCGAAGAGTGAGGCTATGAGCGCACTACTATGCGGGCTTTCCAACTTGAATCCAGGATGACCAACTTGGAGGCTTGGAAATATGGTTGACGCAACCAGGCCAAGAAACACCCCGGGCCACGTGATGCTGTCCGGAATGATCAGATACTCAAGATCAATCAATGTGACAATGACGCAGGTAGCGACGAGATAGAACGCGGCGGCGAGACGCACATAGCTGCCTGCAGTAGACGGTGCAATGACCAAGCTCGCAACCACGAACATCGCACCCATCAATATTTCTACGGCAGGATAGCGCATGCTGATTGGCGCGTTACAACTCCTGCATCGCGCCCTCAGCATAAGCCATGAGACCACCGGCACGTTGTCAAACAAGCTCACCTGTGCGTGGCATGCTGGACAGAATGAGCGAGCTGGTCGAAAGCTGGATAACCCCTCGCGCGGCGAGCGGAAAATCACTACATTTGCGAAGCTACCGACCACAAGCCCGAAGGCGCCAGAGAGCGCATGCACTGCCCAGTCATTCAAGTAGAGGTTCATGCCTGGGATTCTATGATGCGCGCAACGGATTCCAACAGATTTACCGAAGTTCCAGTCAATGCTACATGGAGAGCAAGTTGACGGAAAGACTGGCGGGTTCGGGAGGCCTGCCGGACAAGTCGCGAAATCCGCACCGCCGGAGAATGAAATGCAAGAGTCCCGACGCTGGCGGTATCACAAGAATTACATCAAATCGGCTACCAACGCATTCCCACGTCACGGCGGGAAGCAGCGGCGCCATCAAAGTAAGTTCACCAGCATCTGGATAGATCGGGCAGAACACCGACGTGACTGTGTTCGGATCCAGAACTCCATCGAACGACAGGACAACGTTCGTTCCAGCAACTACGACCGGATCGCTCCAATCAGTAGTCCCGTTAACTGAAACTACCATCGGTGGGACTGCAGAACCCGCGCCGAGGTGTGGCTCCAACACGATGCAACGCCGAACTGTGGAACGCAGGCAGCGACCGTCTAGAGTTACTAATGCGCTTGGCGAAGGAAACCCGGCAACTTCAAGCCAGACACCACCACCATGTCGGCTGAAATAGTCATCAGTAACAACCAGCAGAATCCGGACAGTTCCAGAGTCGCTCCTGATGGCGATCGGAAATTCGGTTCCATCCATTCGCTCGACACGCACGGAACTCGAGGTAACGGAGAGAGGATCAATATTCCCATCGAGCGCGACAACAATTGCTCCATTCAGAGGTCGCGCCCCCGCAGAATCCGGAAGGAGCTCAGCGGGCAAGGCACCCCTGCAGCAACCTGACAAGACGAAGCAACACAGAAAAGCAGCACGGTGTCCCACGTCTTGATGTTCAGTACTTGGTCCTGATTCGGACTCGATCCACAGCCGGGCGAAAACTTCCGACCCCGAACGGATAATTGTTCACGTCGGCGGATAAGTCAAATGCGACCTGAAAACGAATTAGCGGATAGCCGGAGAGTTCGCGCAAGTCCGAGACCCAACCGGTCAGCGTCGTGGAATCAGGAACATGTGAACCCGCTCGAATCGGAAACGCGCCCTGGAATAGTAAAGTCACGGTAGCGTTATCGCTAATGGCATTTTCCAGCCCCAGTTCCGGGACTTCCGGCGCATCTACCTTTATATCATTGAAGGCCGGATACGGACCGGGACCAGCAACGCACAGCCCCGGATCAAAGAACGGAATTGCACCTGTGTTAGTGACGTGGTGCGCCGGCTTGTTCAGTACACCGCTACCGGTGATGACCTGACCGTCCTTGCTCGGAGGTACCACGCCAAGCTTCGCGTTGTACGTACCATTGATTCCGCTCGCAAACAGGGGAGGCGCCAATCCCTGAGAATTTCGAAACCGGAGAGCCACACCATTGAAGTCGAGCCACAAACTCGTACCGCGACTCACCGTCCCAATCGGCGGTGGTGACTTGGACACAGGGACCACCGGAAGCCTGTCAATTGTCTGATATCGGTCGAATTCTTGGGTAACAACGCCATTCTCGACTTGGAACAACGGCGTGCCATCCGGCTCCTTGAGGTATATGCTCATCGGAATGCTGTCCTTCGCGTCATACAGCACCCCAGGCGGAAGACCGGTACCCACAAAATTTTCCTTGAACGTCACTGGGTCCCAGCCAGCATACGACTGCATGATCTTCCCCGGCTCACGTTCCCTCACAACGCGGCGACCAAAATGCGTAATCATCGGCGTATCCAGCTGAAACACATCGGCGGGGACAGACGCACTGGGTGTAATTATCGGCGGATCCGAGCCATTCAGCAAGGAAAAGTAGGACCGGTCTAGGGTTCCTGATTCAAGCAGGAAGTACCGATACTCAAGAATATCAATATAGCGGAGTATATCTGGAGGCTTGTTATTTCCGGAACCGTTCCAGGATGGGTGCTCTTTGCTCTTGCCCGTGTCGCCCGTCCATGTACCTAGCTTCAACACATTGTGAACCCGCGCGAATAGAAAAGCGCCTTGCTGAACCAGCGGATTTGTCGACTCGCCACCAGCCTGAAGCTGAATGAGACCAAAACCACCTTGACCGCCATCACTCCTCGCCCAATCGCCATTCGCGATCTTATTATTGCTGGTATCCACAATCGGCGTAGTGACAGCATCCTTGCCGTACCCACCGGACACGTCTATGGAAGCGCCTTGGGCTCCCGACTTATCCGTAAAGTATGGTGTCTTGTGATTAGCATCGGCCTCTATGAGAATATCACCGGCGGCTTGAAGAATCACAGCCCCTCCACTACCGCCGCCTCCGCCGCCCGCATAATTACTGTTCTTGATAGCCTCTCCACCCTCACCAGCACCGCCATATGCATTGATGTGACCCGACCTCGAGATCCGAATCGCGCCGAGCGTCCGAATCATCACGCTGCCGCCTCCGCCTCCACCGCCGCCGCCCTTGGCATCAAAGAGAGTCGGGGAGAAAAATAGCGTCCCACCGCCTAAACTCGGGTAAAAAGGAGGAGCGAGCGGCGGGAACTGAATGGGATCCCCGAGGTTATTGCCAGCCCAGAGTAGTGCGTTGTTTTCGTGGCCATTGCTGTCAATACGACTTCCGCCGCCACCACCACCTTGGCCACCAATGAGTAACGGCAGTTCACCACCCTCCCCAATGAAGTCATTGCTAGGGTCAGCGTCGACGAATACGCCATCACCTTCAGCACCACCATCCAGAAAGTAATTAGGATTATCGGGTGTCCCCAAGAGATAGACGCACTGCAGTGGCGTACTCGGGAGCAGCCCCTGCGCTCGATTCTCGTCATTTCCATAGAGTGCGTCGCGAATCTTGTCGTTGATTGGACACAGGGAGAACGGGAACCACGTGGAGTTGCTCTGCACCACATATCCACCTGTTCCCGAATGTGCATACATCCCGTGGAAATAGAAGGTTCCTCCACCGCCTCCGGGAGGCCGAGTGAACTCTGAGTTGTTCGTCGTATTGCCGACTACTGGATATCCACCGGGGGCGCTAAAATCCGCCCCAAGCGTCGAACGGCCGCCATGTCCACCAACCGACGCCATCACTACCCCGCCACCGGTACCAATGACGGGCCCAAGGCCTCGCTCGCCAGTCTCCGGTGTCACGTACTGGTTGAGCGTTCCAGGACCATTGGGGTCAAAAAGTGTGGGGTGACCGTTCCCCCCACGTCCGCCGCCGGGCCCACCGGCGCCCCCGGGAACTGGGATATATCCGGAATCAAACGTCTCATCTCCGATGCCATTTGTGCCTGATACGTCCAGCACACCACGAATTTCGACCATCCCGGTGGCCGTGATTTGGAGCGGATTGCTGCCCCGCGCCACGACCCACACGCCCTCCGGAATAATGAAGTCTCGGAATGTGAACTTTCCGCCGCCGATGGTAGCGCTTGTAGTAACACCAGGCGTCGCGCCATTCGGCAGCGGAAACGCCTGCGCATCGGTATCGAGAAACACATATGCAAAATGTGCCAGCGTGGCACTGCCAATCGGGTATGCCAAACTGGGATCGAAATCAGAAAACGGAGCGGGCTGAAAGTCGCCCAACGAACTTTGGTCTGACGCTCCCGCTAAAGCGCGAAGGCTACCACTCGGAGTTGAACCAGTAATAAGCTTCGCCCAATCGGCCTGAGGCGAGAGCGTTGGAGGGGAAGTGTCCTCGTACTTAGAATCGAGGAACTCCTCTTGGTATACATCGTTCACTCGGCTGTCTGGGTCGGGAAGCGTACACGCACCCACTGTCGAACTCGGAGCGGAAGTCGAGACGGTCAGCAGTCGCGTCGAGCCAAGTACTGACACCGGGTGGGAAGGATCTTCGTTCGCGGCGCTTACACCGTTGAGGGCCGAGAAGCTATTTCGCTGCATCACTGACACGTCGGCACCAATTGGCAGTATTCCCTTTGGGACTATTTCAAGAATTGCCCCGGTCGATCCATTGGTCTGCACTGTTACACCAGCGTCCATTTCCATGAATCCAATCGCGAGCGAACACGCGGGCGATAGACCGTCGGGAAGCGACGCAAGATTTATACCGTACGCGGCGACGCCATTCACTACCGTAAGAAGCTTGCTTCCAGTCGCAGAAAGCACATCAATCGAATCACTCGAGCGGTTCAGTGCAAAGAATTCTGAATCAGAAGTACACTCGATTGATGCGTAAGCTGCGCCAAGGAGTATTGCCGGAATCGAATTGTCAACGTTGCCATCTGTCGGAAGAAATTCACCATTCAGGTCCGGATCGATTGGCAGAAGGTGCAGGATGACGGGAAACGCGCTGCCGTTTTCCGCGAGCGCGAGCACTGATCCCGACGGAGTCTGAGCTAGGTCCAAAATGTCGACGCCATTCGGAAACGGTTCACTGATGAATCCAAAACTAGCCATTCCGTCCCCTGTTGGGCTAGCCAACTCCGGCTCTCCGGCAGGCCGATGCCTAGTGACGTTCGCCAGAAGTTCATAAATACGACGTGTCGTCCTGTCGAATGCTATGAGGCGACCACTTTGAAGCGTTGTGAGTCCCACCACGTCGTCCAGCCCTGTATCGATCGCCGCGTCAGAGCTGATCTGGCAATACGAGGCATCGCCGAGAATCTGATCAACCACTGTGAGTTTGTCATTTCCATCGCCAACCTTAAGAATTACCCATAGCAGGGACGGGTCGGAGCCAGTGGCGAGGCTTCCTGGGAGCGCGATGAGCGCAGGGTTGGCACCAGCGAGTGCCCCCGATCCCTTGCTATTGTGTAGGACAATGTCCGATCCATCCACTGCCACGGAACTTCCCGGCGAAAGTCCGGAAATCGATGGGAATGCTAGAGTATTACCAATGGAGGAGAACGCTGGAATCATGGCACCAACCAGCAGGCTGGTCGCCCTTGTTCGAAGAAAGAACGACGGATCCGTGATCCCGTCCCCGTCCCAATCCTTGCCGTTCAGGTTTTCAACCGTCGGCAGGACTGCGCGATCGTAGCTGAGGGTGATCGACTTTGGGCCATCCGGAAAGCTAGCGATGGACGAACCTGGTGCGTAGTTAGAGAAGACACCCGGATAGAAACCCGTCGTGCCGTCAACGGGGAGGGATGCGAGCAATGATGGTGCCTTGCCATCACCCGATCCCACTGCGTAATAGGCTGCGGGGTTTGAAGTTGTTCCGAACTTGACAGTGCCCCCAGCACCCAGCAGGTTTGTCAATTTCTCCCCATTGGTCGACGAGACCTGTGCTGTGTAGACGGAGGCTGGCAACAATCCTGGTACCGCAGCGGCCGGAGCACTGAGTTTCACCTGTAACGGTTGTGTTGGAACAAAGGGCCTAAACTCGACAGTCGAACCAACGGCGACGTATTTTCCCTTCGCTGCGATCACCGTTTGCCCCAGCGGTGGAAACGCTGATGGATTCACTTCGGCGCTTGTTGTATAGACCGGAAGGTTTGCCTGGGTGAAAGGGCCCTGGGGCGCTCCGGTGAATTCGAAAATTATAGTCACATCCAACGGTGCGCCGAGCGAGGGCGGTACAGCCGTCGTATTCTCGAAGGGCGGCACGCTACTCGCAGCCTTCGATCCTATTCTGAAACTGAAGCCTGTAAATGCAACCTTGCTCGCCGACGGCGGATCGACGGTCGTTCCACTACCCCCTCCGCCACCGCATCCCGCGAGCAAGGCGACAACCATGATGGCGGAGACCAGAACATGACCGTGCACGCTTTTGTGAGGCGAAAAGATCATGGGGCGACCCTGCGATAAGGAATGATGATCGTGTCGATGTACGGAGGCTGAAACTGTCCGGGTGCGACTGCAAAACTTGCTCGAAACTTCACGAACTGCCGATCGACGTTCTCGCCGGATACCTTGCTGACAAACTCCGGATCGGTAACCGATACGTAGCCTGACTCCAGTACTGGGATTGAGAAGTCGAGTTCGGTACCCGCACGCACTTCGACATTCAAGCCTGCAGCTGGATCCACTGTGGAGAGCGGCGGCTGTATGATCGGCACTCGGTATTCAACCAAGCCACTTGGAGCCGTGGCAATAAGGGTCGGTGACTCGATGATCGAAACACGCTTTCGATACTGCCAAAGCATAAAATATCGAGAATTATCCCCGTATTGACCCGGATTGCACTGATAGTTCGGCTCGTTCACGTTGAGCGGGCTTCCTGCGGTGCATACGCCATCTATGCCATAGCCAACATTTGCCGTTTTCTGCCCGGGGTTGGCTGGACCGGGAAAACACCCTTTGTTCGGGAGTGGATATGCAAGCTGCCCGTCGGCGTAGTACCAGTTAGTATTCGGGTCGGTGTTGGACATTGGAAGCACTACCGGTGGCCCCGGTATCTTGCCAAGCACCAAGTCTGGTTTCGGCAACTGCGCTTCGACGCAATTTGCTTTGGGCGGCAGTTGATATACCGAAGCTTTTATTATGGGCATGCCGTTGTTGGGCGTCGGAGGCAGGATGTCGGAAGTGAATGTCCCCGGTTCGTAGAGCGGCCCCCCCTCACCTGCTTTAAATGTACATGCAATTGTACCAGGCATTGATAAGCCTAGTGTGAAATTCGGAACGGAGTAAGCCAAGGGATCCTGCCCCTGACTCCAGATTCGGAAGCGGGGCAGTGCCGACGAGAGCAGTCCGGGCGAGAATCGGTAGAAGTTATTGGTCGATGGATACACCGAGCTAGCGGGATCAATACGATATTCGATGAGCATCGGAAATCGGCTGTCGTAGGGAAATGACTTGGTCGTTGTCTTGCCGAAAATTGGATCAGTTCCAGAGTTGAATGTTGGATAATTCATCCAAAGGTTGAATGTACCGGGAGCACCGGCGTTCTGGGGCTTGAACAGCGAGCCCGCGACGATCGGATACGCGGTTCCAGACGCGACAACGGGGGTAAGCTTTGGCTCCGATTCAATGTACTTTATCAGAGACGCGGGGAACTCGGGCAAGGATGATAGCAGGCAGCAATTTTCTGCCCACTCGAGGAGATTGCAATCGAATTGCTGAATCAGCCCTGACTGCGGAGAATCGGGGATGCCGTCGCCACCGGTCGTAATTCCAGGCCCTTGCAGCATTCCAGCGCCGCTTAGACCGACCAATATTTCAATGTCGTCTATTACCGTATTGCTGACTGTATTGTTCAGTGGTGACCATGCGAGACCTACGAGGTCAAGGATGACGCCGTTGAAATCATTATACGAAGGCGACGCATCACCGGCTCGATAGACATGCTGAAAGCGGCAGCCAAGTGGCGAGTTTAATGGCGTACTAAGTCCGAATCCTAGCTTCTTGAGCGTGTCCTCTCCGTTTGGAGATGAGTACGGGGACACCTTTGGCTTGTTAAAATCATCGATCAGGTGCTGTATCGTCTGCGCGCTTGCACCAGCCAGTTTTCCGGGGAGGTTGAGCGCGATGTCGAAAGTCTGCGGTCCGTAGATGAATCGCTGGTCAATGACACTGTCGCCATTGGCGTCAATTGCAGGGTGATCAGCATACTCAACACCAGATGTCACCGTATCGTGGATCGAACCATTCGGATATGTGAAGGACGCAGTTGAAGCCTGCCCCATGAATCGGTGGACGACGGCGCCGTAGTCTGGGTCGCTCGACTGCATCGTCTGGAATGCGACTTGAAAATCAACAGCAGGTGGAAAGGGCCCACCTCCCACACTAGTAGACTGAAGGAGAAACTGCGTGGTATTGCCCTGATCGAGCAGTGCTTGCGGTAGGCCGAGCCCCCTTCCCCCGAGGTCGTTTATTCCAAGCACGCCCTTGGTTTCGAGATCCTGCAGAAGCGCCAGTTGAGCCGGGGACGCACTTGCCTTGAGTGCCGCAATCTGCGACTTCTCTGGAATCGTTCGCAGGACGAGTTTCAGACTGGAAGGTGTCCCGCCGAATCCGATGAAGCTTTCCGTATCGGGAGCCTGCTGGTTCTCGAGCAGAGGAACGAATGATATTGAACGGCTGTCGCTGCTGGCGATCGGTTGCCCGATACGCTGAGCCTCGAATGCCGTTGCGCTCTTGACTTGAGCGAGGTCCGTCACGAAGAAGTTTTCGTATGGTCGAAATGATGACAAGTCCATGGGCTCGCTGAACGTCAATCGCAGCTCTGACTTCGGCGATACCGCGAGGAAGAGGCCAGTCGCCGGGTTCCATCGGTCGAGTTCCTCCATTCCATCTTCGTCGAACATGCGAACGAAATAGCGCAAGTCGTGGTTGAATGAATCCTGCGGGTCAAGCGGGTCACGCGGGTGATTAATAGGGTCAACAGTGACTTTGGCGAGCTGCAATGTGCCATTGGGCAATGGAGGCGGAATCGGTTCAAAAAATTCCGAGCGGATTAGCTTGAATTTGCTTCCGACCACGACCGATGGATCCAGGAGGCTTCCTGGCGCGAGTTGGAACACGGGCTTGTTCGGAGGCAGCACCTGCGCATAATTTCTGAGAACTACGTATGAGCTGACGGCGTTGCCGATTCCGGTGATGTCCATCCGGGCGCTCGCCCACTCACCCAAGCCACCGTTGGCGAGCACGTTTGGCGCCTGCAGGAGCGGTGCACCGGTGATCTCAATAATCTGCTGGCCAGCCTCAGACGCGAATCCGACAATATCAATGAATCCATCTTGAGCAACCGGACGAATCAATCTAGGGGCTGTCAGGTCAGGTAGAAATCCGTTGAAGGAAACGACTCCACTTTCAGTCTGAAGTACAATCGCGTCGAGGCTTGAATTTCCTGGATTTACAGGAATTGGCAATCCTACGGAGCCAAGCTTGTCCTCACGAGGAACCAGCGCCAAACCCGTCGTGGAAAGCAGTTTGCCTGACCCGACGCCAAGCACAAGCTGAAAATAGCCCTTCGGGTCCTCAACAGCGTTTCCGAAACTATTGAATACCAACGGACTCGCCTCGAATCCCACTGAGTCGCCGACATTTCCGATAATGATAAGCTTGGATCCGTCAACAAAGGCACGTGAAGGGACGACTGAGCCGTCCTGTCGCCGAATCTGTACGGTACTTGTTGACGTGATTTGGTCCGGTGCCGCCGCGTCAGCATCGCTCAACATGAGTGAGTCGACCTTGATAGGCTGGGTGAATTGCAGAACCAGTGCGCTGTTGCGCGGAATCAGCGGAACTTGCGGCGTCAGCGGGTCCAGGATTTGCTCGAAGTTCAATGAAGCCAAACTGCCAAGACTCGTTCCAGGAACTAGGACTTTTGGAAAAGTCGGTAGTGGTACATTTGTGATGGGGTCGACTTCGAACAGTGACGCGGGGTTGACGACTCCAATCAACTTGCCTGCAACATCGAAGATCGGCCTGGCGAAGGCCGCAGCAGTGAGGAAAAAGTCCTTCTTTGGGTCCAGACTGCCGTTGCCGCCGCTCGGTCCGCCATCCGTTGGCCCAGCACCTCCACCCGTTCCTCCACCACAGCCAAGGCCTGCCGCGACTAGGATCATCGTCAGCAACAGCATGAACGGGTACTTGCGGGCGACGGCTACGCTACGCGCCTTCGATATGGATCCAGATACATGTGTGCCGCATTCCGTCGGATGCGGCAGTCGCCTGCGCGAGCATGGAGCACTTGTTGAGACTGTGTGCCCGTCTTGCGGGGTCCGGTGACGATCGCGCAGCGTGTTCATTTCGCGCAAGCCCTTTAGATGGCTTTGGTCGGGGGCAACGGGCCAAAACGAGAGCCAAACAGCCTACTCTCTGCAAGCCCATTCGCACCCGACGATTCTCTCTTGGGCTACCTGACGATCGATTCGGTTTGCGATGCTCGTCTCAGCAGTATCCTGCTCATGCCGGGTATCTCCCTGGCCTGCCCCCTAGCGTAGCGGAGCAGCAGACTTCCCTGGTCGGAGCCATCGCCGGAGTTTCGCCCCAACTGGCGCCCACAGTTCAGCTCCTTCAGGGTGCTGCAGGCCCAAGGACATCGAGATGTTCCCCAGCAATTGCGGAACGCCAATGCCGGTGAGCCCCGAAACCGCCAACATGGCATGGTCGCAAAACTGATCGGCATGTCCCATGGCTCGAATGATGGTTTGACGTGGCAAGACTTTCCGCTGCTGTTCGTCAGGTTCTGTCAGGAGGTGCACGACGACATCCGCACGTGACTGAAGTGGTATCGGGGTAACTGCTCCGGCCGTGTCGACAAGTTCCACAGCAATTCCGTCGAGTTCCACAAGTCCTCGAACTTCATCCCGAGTCGTCCCAGCTTCGGGGGCAACGAGGGCGCGCTTGCTACCGACTATTGAGTTGAAGAGCGTGCTCTTTCCGGCGTTGGGCCTCCCGACGATCGCTACAACGGGGGGGACTGCCAGTCTTTCGCCGAGGCCCTCTCGCTGACGGCAACTCGCAATATCCTGCTGAAGTAGGTCCGGCAGAGCCGTTTCGTTGCAAGTCGACGCAGCACCGCGATCAATGAAGGTGTGGAGCCGCGCGAGGGGCCCGTGTTCGATCGAAAGGAGGGCCCAAGCGTGGCATGCACTCCGAGGTGCGGGTTCATCGGTCGCCTGCTCTCGTACGAAATTGGCTGCACGCAGACATGCCTCGGCCGCGCTTGCCGAACCGAACCCACCATGCAGATGAAGTTCAGCTCCGCGCGCGGTGCCCAGCACGAGCACCTCGTCCACGACATGATGTGAATTGCAAAGAAGGCAATGTCGAAACTCACCGATGGATGGCCAGCCAACCCTGCACCCGTGAGGATCCCGAATGCAGAGGCTTCGCAAGTCACCGCGCACGTCCAGTATCGCGACAGAGGAGAGGCCCTCTGCGGTTACTCTTCGCCAGGTATTCACATCCACTCTGCCCAACGCGCAATCCCGATGTGTACGAGATTGGGCTCGTCGTGAATTCGGGAATGCCGACTCTCAGCAGCCCATGCTCGTCCCCATCCACCAGTAGCCACGACACACGCGGGGGATCCCGGCGAAAGCGAGTGTATCGCGCACTCGACCAATCGGTCCACGCCACCAATGGCTGCCCCCCACAGTCCTGCGCCAAGCGCATCGGCAGTGTTATCGCCGGGAACCAACTTTGCAGGCATTCCTGTCAGGAAGGGCAGTTGAGCGGTGATCGCCGCCAGCCCCGCCGACGAAGCGCCAGGACCCGCGGCGATGAACCCACCGCGGTAGACACCCGCGGAATCGACCACATCGATCGTCACAGCGGTTCCCGCATCGACAGCAATTCCAGGCCCTGGAAGCAAAGCCAAAGCATTGGCGATCCTGTCCGATCCGGCGGTCAGTAGAAGTTCCGGCGAGGCAAATGTCAATCGCGGCGGAGGGCGCTGAAGTTCGCGAATCCGCGGATAGCCAAGCGCCGAGACTTCCCTGCGGAGCTGCTCGAATCTGGTCGGCGCTACCGAGATTGCAACGGAATCACCTCGAATGAGCATGGCCGCTTCACGTGGTTCGCGAACGCGCTGAACGATCCATCTTTCGTCAAGCCGTCGACCGATGCCAATCGACGAGTTCCCTATGTCGATTGTGATGAGTTCCGAGGCTGTCACTTCACGTGAATCGTGACCGTTTTCAACTGTCCTGCGTGCTCGTATGCGATGACGTACATCGGCAGGTCTGGATTGGCTTTCGCCCAGTTGATCGCGGCAGAGACGCTGCTCATCGGAAATCCATTGACGGAGATGATCTTGTCGCCTGTCTTCACCCCGTATTGGGCGGCGAGTGATCCAGCTTTGACTTCACTGACTTCAAGTTCTGTGCGACCGCTCGAGACACCCGTGACGGAGTGAACGTTCAGTTCCTCGCTCATGAAGGCCTGCGGGTCGTGCTTCATACGCGAAATGTCCTTCGTCCCGATGATCCAGTGACCAGGCGCCACTTCGACCGAGTCATCAGGTGCCTTCTGGACGCCCGCAGTCGGATCGATGCTCGGCGCAACCTTGAATTGGTCAAGGGTCTGGCCTCCGCCCTCGCTGCCGAGACTGGGTGTCAAGGTGACTTCGGTCTCACCCCACTGGAAAACCACCTCCTGCAAGCCGATGCGCAGCACCTTGCCGTTGTAGTACCCAGCATCGTAGGGCGGCTTGAGCGGATCACCCTCCGACAGGTGCAGTCTTACCTCCTTGCCTGCGGTGGGCGGCGCTCCTCCCGGCGCACCTCCTCCCCCCTTGGCGGCATCGGCAACGTAAGACAGCGCTACGAATCGCTCTACCGGGCTCTTGCTGTAGACCACGAGCCCGATGTGAATGATCGCCGAAAGATCGGGCAGGACAAACTGCGGTAGCGCCGGCTCCACAGGCGCAACCGGCCCGGCGTCGACCGGGCGTACCGACCCGTCGACGAGTGCATCCCAGAGTTTTTTGTAACGATCTTCCGGGTAGAAACCTTCCTTGCCGGCGCGAGGGTTCAACGAATTCGCGTTCACGTTGTGCGTCAGGAGGTCGGCGAAAATCGTCGATTTGCGAGCGCTGTATCGCCCTGCGACCTTGTCCGAATAAATTTCGTAGAAAGTGTAGCCTGCGTACAGAAACGTCAGGGCGCACAGCAGCCAGACGAGCAGCTTGATCCTTCGAATGTTCACGCGCAATTGCATGTTGAACCTTTCGGTACCGCGCCATTCTAAGGGTGCCGGCCGCGGCGCCTCAATGCAACGACTGGTCGGCTGAGCGATGCATCATCGCTTGGACGCGACCGAGGAACCCGTCTTCCCGGAACCTGCAAAAGCCTCGCTAGCTACGGCCCTGAGTCCGACGGAGGGGCGTCCATGTCCCCTGGATCCGCGGCGTCTTCCCCGTCACGGTCATCAGCTTCGGTGAGGGGCAGCGTCGCTTGGGAATCGGTGAACTCCGGGGGCACCTCGCGGGGCGGAAGCACAGGGCGGGGCAACTCCGACAGAACGCGCGCCAGGCGTCCCAGGACCTCGGCAACGCCAACTCCCGTGTGCGCCGACAGCACCAGAACCGGCTGCCCGACGACGCCAGCCAGGCTGCTGGCGATAGACTCGGGATCCTCGACAGTATCCGCGCGCGACAGCGCGACAACCGTGGGCTTGTCCTGAAGTCCCAAGCCGGAGAGTTCCAGCTCGGAGCGAATCGTCTGGCTGGCCTTGATCGCGGCCTCCGCCCCTTCGCTGGCATCGACAAGATGCAACAGGACTCGGGTGCGGGCGACATGCCTCAGGAAGCGATCGCCGAGACCTGCTCCCGCGTGGGCGCCCTCGATCAGGCCCGGAATGTCGGCGACGACGAGGCTGATTTCATCTCGATTCACGATGCCGAGCACCGGCTCAAGCGTCGTGAAGGGGTAATCCGCGACCTTGGGGCGAGCCGCAGAGACCCGGCTCAGGAAGGTGGACTTGCCGGCGTTGGGCAGTCCCACGAGCCCGACATCGGCAACCAGCCGCAACTCGAGCTTCAGTTCGCGCGCCTGTCCCTCCTGACCAAGAGTGGCCCGACGCGGCGTCTGATTCGTGGAGTGGGCGAAGTGCTTGTTCCCCTTGCCCCCACGGCCTCCTGCGACGACCACGAACTCCATGTCGGGTGCTGAAAGATCACGCAGGACATGGCCACGCTCGCGATCCCGCACGAGCGTGCCCACGGGCACCTCGATCAGCAGCGATTCGCCATCGCGCCCGGTTCGATTGTTCGCGCCGCCGGGCCGACCGTTGCCTCCTCGGTAGTGGCGACGATGCTGCAGCCCCGCGAGGGTGCCCACGTGGATGGAGGAGCGCAGCACCACATCGCCGCCGCGCCCGCCGTCGCCGCCGTCCGGCCCGCCGCGCGGCACGAACTTCTCCCTGCGGAAGGAGACGATGCCGTCCCCTCCACGACCCGACGAGACCGCGAACTCGGTCTCGTCGATGAACATGCGGGAGTTCCCGAACCGTCGCGCTCAGCGACGGATCAGTTCTCGGAGACGAGCGACTCGTCAACGTGGACTCGTCGACGAGTTCCGAAGCGGACCACGCCATCCTTCAGCGCAAACAGGGTGAAGTCCCGACCGGTCCCGACGTTCAGGCCCGCGTGGAAGTTGGACCCGACCTGCCGCACGATGATGGTTCCGGCCTGGACAACCTCTCCGCCGTAGCGCTTGAGGCCGCGGTGCTGAGCGTTGCTGTCGCGACCGTTGCGCGAACTGCCCTGACCCTTCTTGTGTGCCATGTCCCTGTAGCTCCCTGTCTGCGCAGCTTGCGATCAAGCGCCGGTGATGGATGCGATCGTGATTCGGGTGAACTGCTGGCGGTGCCCCACGCGGCGCCGGTAATTCTTGCGCCGACGAAACTTCTCCACGTACATCTTCGGGCCCTTGAAGTGGTCCACGATCCGTGCCTTCACGGACGCGCCCGAAACGAAGGGCGTTCCGATCTGGTCACCCAGAACGAGAACCTGCTCGAACAGAAGTTCGGCGCCGGGCTCGGCGTCCGCAATGAGGTCGACCACAAGGGTGTCGCCGTCGTTCACGGGGTACTGACGCCCACGATCACTGATGATGGCCTGCACAGCACGCTCCTTGGACACTCGGACGAAGCACCGGACGTCCCACGGGGGACCGCGGTTTTCCGCGACGGAAGGGGGACCATCCTAGGTATCGGCGCCCGCTGGTCAAGCCACGCGATCCGCCGCTCGGGCCCGGAAAGCGCTTGGCTTCCCGAACCCGACTCGACAGCCGTCAGGCCCGCCGGTGGTCCATGTCCTCGGGAAGGGCGACCATGGCCCGGATTTCGACGTCCTCATAGGCCAGCCGGTGGTCGCTCCTCACGAAGATCTGCTTGCGCGACTGGTGCTCGAGCTCCACGAGCACCTTCCGTTCCTGGTTGACGACAGCCTCCGCCACCTCCGGCCGTACGGTCACGACGAGCACCGAGCCCGGTCTCGACAGGTTCTCGCGGATCTCGCGAATGACCGAGAGGCAGGAGGTCTCGTCGGAAGGAATGTAACCCGTTCCGGCACAGTATGGGCACTTCTGGTGCACGGACCGCTTGAGGCTCGGCCGCACGCGCTGCCGCGTGAGCTCGATGATCCCGAACGGCGAGATGCGTGCGACCTTGATGCGCGCGCGATCGCGGCGCAGGGCGTCCTTGAAGATGTTCTCCAGCGCCTTGCGGTGCTTCTCGCTGCGCATGTCGATGAAGTCGACGACGACGACGCCGCCGAGGTCCCGCAATCGGATCTGCCGAGCCACTTCGATGGCCGCCTCGCTGTTGACGAGGAAGGCCGTGTCTTCGATGCCACTGCCCCCTGACGCCTTGAAGCGCCCTGAGTTCACGTCGATGGCGACGAGCGCCTCGGTCTGCTCGATGATGAGCGAACCGCCGGACTTCAGTTCGATGCGCGCCGTGAGCAGCGCCGCGATTTCGGCCTCGACCCCGAAGAAGTTGAAGAGTGGCCGCTCACCGTCGTAGAGCCGGACGAGATCCACGCAACGAGGCATGATTTCCGACATGAACTGCTTGGCCTTTTCCACGGTGGCGCGGTCATCGATGATGATCTCGCCTTGCCCGTCGTAGAGGTCGCGCAGCGTGCGGATGACCAGATCGTTTTCCTGATACAGGAGCACGGGAGCATTGAACTCCCGGATGCGCACCTTCATCTGGTCCCAGAGCCTCAGCAGGTAGTCCAGATCCCGCTGAAGATCTTCCCGCGTGGCGCCCGTCCCGGCCGTGCGGACAATGAAGCCGAGATCCTCGGGCACCTCGAGTTCGCGGACGATGTCCTTGAGTCGCTCGCGTTCCGCGTTGTCCACGACCTTGCGTGACACGCCCCGCTTGTTGATACCCGGCATGAGCACGACGAATCGGCCCGGGATGGAGAGGTACGTGGTGAGCGTCGGCCCCTTCGTGCCGATGCCGTCCTTGATGACCTGCACCACGATCTCCTGCCCCTTCTGCAGGATCTCGTGGATCGGCGGCATAAGGCGCGGCTCGCGAGAACGCCCGCCCCCCCCGCCGCTCCCGCCCTGGCTGCCGCGTCCGCCTCCGCCCCCATTTCTGGTGCCGACGGCGCCAGTTTGAGCGCTGACCTGGGCAGTACCGGTCGCACCGCCGGAACGCCGGCCACGGCGTCTTCCGCGGCGGCCTCGGTCGCGACCACGTCGGCCACCATCGGCATCCGACTCAGCGTCGCTGGTGGCGGACCCATCGGCACCGGACAGTCCGGCCGCGTCGGCTGGCGCTCCTCCCTCTGTGTGTTCGCCCGAGGCATCTCCCGTCGCGTCGGAATCCCCGCTCTCGCGGTCACCCGATGCAAGGTGCGAGCCCCCTGCCGGAGCGTCGTCGTCGTCCTCCGCCCCTTCCTCTTCGTCGTCGTCGTCGTCCTCGCCCTCGTCGTCCTCGCCCTCTTCGGGGTCAGCTTCTGCGCGCTCCGAGTCGGCGGCAGAGCCTTGACTGCGGTCCGCATCGGGCTCGCCGTCATCGTCGTCCGAATCCTGCCAGTGGCCGTGACTGAAGGCGAGGCTCTCGGCCTTCGCGGGGGCCTGCGCCTCGTCGTCGGCCGACGCATCGGCGGCCGCGGCACGCGGCGATCTGCGCGAGTCACTCTCCTCGTCACCGTGGCCCTCGCGCGGTGACAACTCGAGGCTGCCACTCGACTGGTCATGGTCCGCGCCGTCGCCATCGCCGTCCGTGTCGCCGTCGTGAGCGCCATCGCCTTCGGCGTCCGCCGCACTGCCTGCGCTGTCCGGAACCAGTTCCTCGGCGAGCACGGGCTCGCTCGAAGCGGGAGCCACTTCGACCTCGACGCCCGGCGTGCCGGCGACGTCCACGACGTCGTCGTCGTGTGCATTTTCTCGAGCCGCCTGAACATCAGCCAGCAGGCCGCGGGCGTTCTCGCCCACAGCCGCCATGCACAGGTCGGACACGTGCAGGAAGCCCTGCCTGTGATGTCCGAACTCGACGAAGGCCGCGCCGATCGACTTCTCGATGTTCGAGATGCGCGCCTTGTAGATGTTCCCGAGCGTGCTGTTCAGCGAACCGCGCTCGATGTAGTACTCCTCGAGGCGCGTGCCCTCGAGAACCGCTATCCGGCTCTCGGCAGTCTCTCGGGAATTGATGAGCAGTTTGCGTCCGGCGGCCCGTTGCTGGCCTCCGCCGCGTCGTCGTCGTCCCACTTGTCTTCTCCTTGACGACGCTCGACCGCGCAGAGCCTGGTGCATGCTCCGAACCGGGGCGCGGGAAGGCCGGCCTGAACTGCCAGGGCAGTCAGGGCGGCGATCACGAACGTCGGTCGCGGAGGTCGGTGGTTCACGGTGACCAGCTCCAGCAGCAGGCATCCGCCCTGCGCCTCACCGCCGGCCAGCATGGGCCGGACGTCGATGGGCGCGGCGCGACGGAGGTCGTCCACGAGGAAGCTGTCGCACGTCAGCAATGCGGTGAGCGCGTCGGTTGCGGATCCCGGGTCACCGAGCACGTCGAGGCGGTATCGCACAGTGGGCGCGGGGGCGGGCAGCGAGCCCTTCCGCACGTCCACCAGGCGGACGCACTCGGGGAGCGCCGGCGAAAGCCGCGCCCGTACCGTGTCCGGTGGGAGATCCTCGTCCAATGTCAGGCTGATCCACTCCCCCTCCGACGCCACTCCGACAGGGAGTGCCTCGGCGAAGGAAAGCCTGAAACGCGGGTTGAATCCTTGAGTGCACTGGATCGGGAGGCCGCTGCGGCGCAGCGAACGCTCGATGAGCCGGCCCAGGTCCAGGTGCCCCAGAAAGCGCGCATCTCCGTCCTTGGAGAGACACAACGCGAGGGGATACCGGGATACCTGTTCCACCATGCCGATCCAGAGTCTTAGCCTGCGAGCCACCGCATCATGCGGATGAAGCCTGCAAGGCGCGCGGATGATAAGGGATCGTCAGCGGCGCGAACAACGGCGGCGCGACTACTTTTCTCCGAATCCCTCGGCAACGAGCGAGGCCAGCGCAGCCAGCGCCTCGCGCGCCTGCCCTCCGTCGGCCTCGAGCACGAGTTCGCACCCGTGGCCCGCGGCCAGGGTCATCATCGAGAACACGCTCGCACCGTCCGCCACGGTGCCATCGGGCCCCGTCACGGACACCTTGGCCTGGTACTTGGCGACGGTTTGCACGAACCGGCTGATCGGCCGCGCGTGCAGCCCCTGCCGGTTCAGAATCCGCACGACGACTCTCTCACTCACCCGCGAAACTCCCAGGACCCGGCATGCTCGGCGGCGTCAGGCGCCCCGCTCCAGGATCACGTCCAGCATCTCCTGGGCAGTCCGTGCCTGGCGGATGAAGCTCGGGAAGTCGGGATCACGCGCGATGCGCGAGATGAATCGCAGGAGCTCCAGATGCTCGTCGGAGCGGGACTCGGGCGAAATGAGCATGACGAGGACATGGACAGGCTCGCCGTCGATGGCTCGAAACTCGAGGCCGTCGACCGAGCGTGCGATGAGCCCGGCGTGCTTGCGAAGACCGGGAATCTTGGCGTGCGGAATGGCGATGCCGCGCCCCAGCCCCGTGGAGCCGCGCTCTTCACGCGCTTCGAGGGCCGCGAGGACCTCCGCCTTGCGCGCACGCGGCAGGACGCCGCCGGCAACTGCGACGTCGACCAGTTCCACGAGCGCCTCCGCCTTGCTGCGGGCTGCCAGCGCTGGACAGATGCCGTCCACGGAAAACATGCCGCTGAAAGAGGCTGGAGCAGGCATGGTCAGGCACGGTCCCCCGGCTTCCGGTGATGATCCTTGAGCCGCTCCTTCGCCTTCACGACCTGCCGCTCGAGCTTGTCCACGGCGGAGTCGATCGCCACCAGGATGGAATCCGCCGAAGCGTGCCCGACGAGACGAAGGTTGTGCGAGGCCGAGACGATCATCTCGGAGCGGTGCATGTCGTGCTCGCGGTCGAGGACGATCTCGATGTGGTTCACGCCGTCGAAAAAGCGCGCGATCTTCTCGGCCTTCTCGAGCGCGTAGGCCTTCACGCTGGCGGGGTGGTGTTCGTGCCGGTCCGTGTAGTCGATTCGCAGGGTCATGCGATGGTCCCAGAGACGTGTTGCGGCGCTCACGGCCGCGGTCCTTCGCCAGCATAGCAGGCGACCGCCCCGCCGTGAGTGCACATGCCCGCGGGATAGCGCACTCTCCAGAGAAAGAGGCCGCATGCCGGAAGGAGTGCCGGGGCGCGTGACCGATCGGCGGCGGCCAGCAGAGCCGGCACGTCCTCCGGCGCGCGCCTCCCGCGACCGACCTCCACGAGCAGACCGGAGAGCAGTCGCACCATGCCGTAGAGGAAGCCGTCCGCCGTCGCGAAGACACGCACGCCACCCGGAACACGGAGCACGCGCAGCGCGGTCAGCGTCTTGACGGTGCCGCGCCCGTCCACCATCGCCTTGCTGAGCGCCGTGAAGTCGTGCGTCCCGCACAGAAACCGCGCCGCCCGGCGCATCGCCCCGAGGTCGAGGTCGCCGCGCACCGCGTGAAAGGTGAGCCTGCGGTGTGGCGGCATCGAGGCAAGCGCCGCCCGTGCACCTCCCGTGCCGGGGGACAGGTGCAACTGGTAGAGATATGTCTTGGACACCACGCTGTGCAGCGCGTGGAATTCGGGAGGGACGACCATCGCCCGGAGCACGCGGATGTCCGCAGGCAGCAGGCTGTTGAGGGCCGCCGCGAGCCGTCCGGGGGGAAAGCCGTGCATGTCGTCGAAGTGCGCGACCTGTCCCAGGGCGTGGACGCCCGCGTCGGTGCGCCCCGAGCCGCTGATGCGCACCGGTTGCCGGAGCAGTGCTGCCAGCGCCGCCTCGACCCGGCCCTGCACCGTCGGCTGGTCCGGCTGCACCTGCCAGCCGGCATAAGCCCCCCCGTCGTAGGCCAGCAGGAGAGCGCGCCGGCGCGAGTCCGCCGCGACGTCGCCGTGGCTCACGCCTGGCCGTAGACGCGCCGGTCGCGCGACGACCCGAGGCGCAGGGCCTTCCTGTACTTGGTCACGGTCCGTCGCGCGATGTCCAGACCATGCCGCGTCTTGAGGATCTCGACGATCGACTCGTCCGAGAGCGGATCGCGAACGTCCTCCGCGCCGATGATCCCGCGGACGAGTTCCTGCACGCCCGCTCGCGACGCCGTCTCGTCTCCGTCGGTGGACGACGCGCTTCCCGCGCGCGAGGGGATCTCGCCGGTGAACAGCAGCTTCATCGGGATGATGCCCCGGGGCGTCTGCATGTACTTGCCGGAGATCGCACGGCTCACCGTGGACACGTGCACTGCCAGCGCATCAGCCACCTCCTGCATGCGCAGCGGGTGCAGGCCCGACGGCCCGTGCTCGAGGAAGTCCGCCTGTCGGTTGACCAGCTCGCTCGCGACACGGAACAGCGTGTTCTTGCGCTGCTCGATCGCCTCGATGAGCGACTGCGCGCCGTCGAGCTTGCCCCGGATGTGCTTGCGCAATTCCGGGTCCACGCTTCGATCCCGGGCCATCTGACGATAAGAGCGCGAGAGCACGAGATTGGGCACCCAGTCGTTCTCGATCGAGATCTCGAAGTCTTCGCCGACGCGCCGCACCACGACGTCGGGACGCACCTGCGGCGCCCGCGCGCCCGAGAAGCGACGGCCCGGGATCGGATCGAGGTGGCTGATGACCTCGATGGCGGCGAGCACGCGATCCACGCTGGCGCCGGACTCGCGTGCGATGCGCGGGATGCGGTTGTGCGCGATGTCATCGAGGTGATGAATGACCAGCGAGACGAGCAGCTCGTACTCGAGATTGTCGGCCGAGAGCTGCAGCAGCAGGCACTCCGTGAGGTCTCGTGCCCCGATGCCCGCGGGCTCGAGGCGCTGGACCACGTGCAAGGCCTGCTCGAGCTCGGCGGCCGTCGCCGGCGGCGACACCGGCGCCCCGACGTCGGACAGAGGAAGCGACAACCAGCCCCGCTCGTTGAGCGCGAGCATGATGGCGCGGGCGATCGTGAGCTGGCGCTCCGGGAGATCGAGCATGTCGAGCTGCCGTCCCAGGTTGTCGGCGAGCGTCTCGGGAGCCGCCGTCGTCGCCACCATCACGTCCATGCGCGAGGGACCCTCGCCGGGCGTGCGGTCCTCCCACTCGTCCTCTCCGTCGTACGCATCGACATCGCCATCGCCGTCGCCGTCGCCGTCGCCCGTTTCGGCAACCGCATCGGCCTCCGCCATCTCGGTCGGATCATCCGTCTGCTGCTCGAGCGTCTCGTTCTCCTGCAGTTCCTGCTCGATGAGCTGCCGGAGATCCAGCGACGAGAGCTGCAGGACCTCGATCCGCTGCAGCATCTGCGGCGAGAGCCGCAGCTGCAGCGACGTGCGGATCGACTGCGACATGCCCAGCTTCACGCCGAGGCCTCCATCGGCGCGCGGCCTGTCAGCGCGTCCGCCAGCATGGCGGCATTGCTGTACTCGATCGCGCTCCCCGAGGCGATGCCGCGCGCGATGCGTGACACGGTCACCCCCGTGCCCGCAAGTCGCTTCCTGAGGTGCAGTGCCGTCGTGTCGCCTTCGTAGTCGGGGTTCGTGGCGATGATCACCTCGTCGAGACCGCCCGCCTTCACGCGCCGCAGCAGCCCCTCGATGGTGAGGTCGCCCGCATCGATGCCCTCGAGCGCGTTGAGATGGCCCAGAAGGACGTGGTAGACGCCTTTCCAGCCTGCATCCTCGAAGGCCTGCACGTCGCGTGGCTGCTCCACGACCAGCAGCCGCCCGCGGTCGCGGCGCTCGTCGGCGCAGATGGGGCATGGATCGGCTTCGGCCACCGTGTGGCACGTCGAACACGCGACCACGCTGCTCCGCAGCGCGACGATCGCGGCGGCGAGTTCGTCGGTCTCTGCCTCCGGGGCCCGCAGCACATGAAAGGCGAGCCGTTCCGCAGTGCGCGTCCCGACTCCGGGAAGCGTGCGGAAGGCGGCGATCAGGCGTGTCAGCGTTGGTGGCAGGGCCATGCTGAGGCCAGTCTACTCAGGATCGTCAGAACTCCGGCAGGTGCATTCCGCCCGTCACGCCCGCCCGCTGCTCCTCACGGTACTTGCGGATGGACGCCAACACGCCGCGGAGCGCCTCGGCCACGGCGCGCTCGGCCGCAGCCTTGTCGCCGCTCGCAAGCAGTTCGGGAGCCACATGCACGCCGATGACCTCGTACGCGGCGTTCAGGCGCAGCGCGACCTGGCCGTCTCGCGAAGCGGCCTCGAGCTCGTGCGCCTTGAAGCGCGCATCCAGCTCGGCAAGCGCCCGCGTCAGGTTCTGGGCCTGCTCCAGCATTTGACGCATGTCCATCGGCATCACTCCAGCGCGGCCGCACATCCGCACCAGGGCGGGCACATGCCGGGCGAACGACATGGTCGCGCAGCAGGCGCTAAAAGTCGACCCGCTCCGAACCCGGCCAGTCCTTCAGGATGCGCTGTTCGACGTCGGATGGCCGTGCCGCGTCGGGGCGGTTCCCCGCGGGCGGACGCCGGACCTCCGGCGCGGCGCGGCGCGCATCGGCGTCGGTCGGAGCCGACGCAGCCGAAGCAGCCGACGCAGCCGACCCTGCCGACGCGAGACTGCTGCTCATCGGCTGCGGGGCCTTGGCCGGGACGTCGGATCGCTTCGCCTCGGGGCCGGCCTGCAGGACACGCAGGCGGAGCGACCGGCCCGTCAACGCGTTGCCAGCCTCGGTGAAGCGCCTGGCGACATCGGCTTGCGTCGGGTCGAAGAGCAGTGGCGCCCCGCCGGAAGGGCGCTCCATGAGCAATTCGTCGCCCTCGACGCGGATAGCGGGATAGCGCTGCAGTTCCAGGCGCAGCGAACGCGAGACTCGCGACACGGCCTCGATGAAACGCTCGGCGAAGTCCGTGCCCTGCCCTGGCTCTGCGTGGTCGCGCGGGCCTGGCGCACGGGGCGTGGACGCGGGAGCGTGCGCCGGCACCACCGAGTCCGGCGACGTGACGGCTGGCTCGGCACGCGTTGCCGGCGCGCGGGAAACGCCTCGCGGCGACGACGGCGCGGCAGCAGCCGCAGGCGCGAGCCGGGACCCCGCCGAAGCGGCCGCGGCGGGCAGACCTCCGCTTGCGAGCAGATCGCCGAGCGGCGTCAGCAGCTTCACGCGCGCAAGGTTGAGCAGGGCGAGTTCGGTCACGAGCCGACTGTCGTGGCGCTGTCGCAAGCGGCGATTCGCCTCGACCAGCACGTCCAGCATCGCCACCACCTGATCGAGGTTGCACTGCGTGGCCAGACGCTGGAGCGACTGCCGCTCCTCGGCCGTGCGATCCGCGGGCACGCTGCCGGCCACCGTCACCAGCAAGCCCTCAAGGATCTCGGTGAGCTGCTCGACGAGGTCAGCGCCGCGCGCCCCCCGCGCAAAGGCGTCCTGGCAGGCGTTCAGGACGGCGGCACCGTCGCCGGCGAGCGCGCCACCGAGCAGTTCGTGCAGCGCCTCGGGTGCGAGCCGGCCGGTCAGCCGCTCGAAGTCCGCGATCGTCGGCTTGCCGTCGCCGTAGGTGATGAGCTGGTCGAGCAGCGAAAGCGCATCGCGCAGGCCGCCGCGCGCGTGCCGTGCGACCCGGTCGAGCAGGCCGTCCGGCACGGGCACGCCTTCATGCACGCAGATGTCAGCGAGCCGCGCGCGCATGTCCTCCAGCGCGAGGCGCCGGAAATCGATGAGCTGGCAGCGCGAGCGGATGGTCTCGGGAACCTTCAGGAGTTCCGTGGTGGCGAGGATGAACTTCGCGTGCGCCGGCGGCTCCTCGAGCGTCTTCAGCAGCGCGTTGAAGGCCGAGGTCGAGAGCATGTGCACCTCGTCCACGATGTACACGCGATACCGGGCCTCCACCGGCCGGAAGCGCACGGCATCGATGAGGTCGCGCACGTTCTCGACGCGGTTGTGCGAGGCGCCGTCGATTTCGACCACATCGAGGCAGTCGCTCGACTCGTCGATGGCGCGGCACACCGCACACGTGCCGCACGGCAGGCCGCTCTCCGCGACCAGGCAGTTCCAGGCCTTGGCCAGGATGCGCGCCATGGACGTCTTGCCCACGCCGCGCGGTCCGGAGAACAGGTAGGCATGCGCAGAGCGGCCGCCCTCGATGGCGGCGCGCAGCACGTGCGCGGCGTCTGCCTGCCCGACCACGTCGTCGAAGATGCGCGGCCGATAGCGCGTGGCGAGAACCGTGTAGCCGACCATGGAGAGGAGCCTACGCGAGCCGGCCTCCGGCCGTCGAGCATCCGGCCTGCGATTCGAGTCGCGCACCGTGCGCGGAGAGGGACCGGCAACACCGTGGCGCCATCGCTTAGGGCTGCTCCCGTCAGGGCCTGACCCAGTTCACGCGGTCCACTTGCTGCCGGCCCCACTGCGCGCACGGCGGCGCCGACCCTCGGATGCCACCATGCGGGGCAAACCGCCCGAGGCTGGCGTCATGGCGGAGAGGGAGGGATTCGAACCCTCGGAACGGTTGCCCGTTCAACAGTTTTCGAGACTGCCACAATCGACCACTCTGTCACCTCTCCGAACGTCGGGTTGTCAACGCATGCAGGATCGGGCAGGTCGTCCGCGGAATGGTCGGGAGGTCTGGCGGAGAGGGAGGGATTCGAACCCCCGGAACGGTTGCCCGTTCACTTGCTTTCCAAGCAAGCACAATCGGCCTCTCTGTCACCTCTCCGCGCGGCACACCTGTCTCTTGCCCCCACGTCCGGGCAGGGCGGGCGGGGATTCTAGGGAATCAGCCCGGCCCCGGACAGTCCCGTGCCGGCGCGGATCTGCGAACGCGGAAGAAGCGCGTCAGCAGGTCGCCGCACTCCTCGGCCCGCTGCGAGGGGAGCAGCTCGACCCGATGGTTGAGGCGCGTGTCGCGCACGACGTCGCGCAATGACCCGCAGGCCCCCGCCTTGGGGTCGGTCGCGCCGAACGCCAGGAATCGGACCCGCGCCAGGACGATGGCCCCGGCGCACATGGCGCAGGGCTCGAGCGTGGCCACCAGCAGGCTGCCTTCGGGCAAGCGCGGCGCGCCGACCACCGCGCAGGCCGCCGTCAACGCGAGTCGCTCCGCGTGAGCCGTCGGGTCGCGCCGTGCCTCGATCTCGTTCCTCCCGAGCGCGAGCACGGCCCCGTCAGGCCCGAGAATCGCCGCGCCGACGGGAACTTCGTCGTGCGCTTCGGCGAGCAGCGCCTGCGCCAGCGCCAGTTCAAAGGCGTACCGAACCATGGAAGCCGGCGGCGGAACGATCGCGGGATTCATGCGGCGTTGAGGCATCCCCTGCCGGCTTGGTCGGCTGTCCGGCGCGGTCGGCTGTCCGGCGCGGGCGCACACGGCAGGCCGCGCGTCGCCAGGAGTGGTACACCCAGAAGGACTTGAACCTTCAACCTTCGGTTCCGTAGACCGACGCTCTATCCAATTGAGCTATGGGTGCATGCTCGCCAGCACTCGCGAGTGAGGGTGCAGAGGATTCCGTCCCGCCGCCTCGAAGTCAACCGCGGCGGCATCGACACGGTGCGAACGTCCTGCGCGCACACCTGCTCCAGGCGTCGTGGACCGTGCGCGTCCCCTCCCGGAGGGCCTCCGGAGCACGGCCGGAGGGGGCACTTTAGGCCCATTCCAAAAAATATTTTTTGGCCCCGGAATCGGGGTCGCAAGGCGGTATCCGGCCGCCTTGGCCCGCCCTGCCTGAAGAGCGCCGCTTGACACGACGCGCGCGGAGGCTCCCTCCCGGAAGCCCGCGTCGTTGCGACGTTTCCGGGTGATCACCACGAACGCGTCGCACGCGCACCGTGCGTGATGCGCGATGCGATGGCAACGCTGTTCGCAACGCGCGTGCACGCGACGAGGCAACGCTCCGTCGCGCACGTCGCGCGAGTCTGCGCTTCATTCCGGCGCAGGATCACCGATAACAACGGAAACGGAGCAACCGAGCTTCCGTTACCTTTGTTCAAAGGGAGAATCTGTCATGGCCAAGAAGGCAAAGAAGAAGGCCACCAAGAAGGCTGGCCGCAAGAAGGCGACGAAGAAGACCGCGCGCCGCAAGAAGTAGTCGCTCGCGCGATTTCTTCTGTCCTTGCCGATGGGCGCCCCTTCGGGGGCGCCCGTCAGTTTTTACGGGTGCATCCGATCGCTCGCCCATCCCGCCGCACGCTCCGGAGTGAGCTCGTGCAGTGTCCGCAGGCAGGCCGATGCGCCGGCAGCAAGGTGTGCCGCGCCCTCGGCGCCTGACGAAAGCAGGGCCACCGCGTTCATGCCTGCCGCTCGCGCGGCCGCGACTCCCAGCACGGCATCCTCCACCACGAGACAGTCCTCCGGAGAGACGCCAAGCCGACGCGCCGCCTCGAGGAAGATGTCCGGCGCGGGCTTCGCGCGCGCGACATCCTGGGCGCAGACCTGCGCATCGAGCAACGAGCCGAGGCCCAGCCTCTCCACGACGAGCGCCACCTGCTCCCGGCTTGCCGACGAGGCCAGCGCGAGGCGGAACCCGTCCAGTCGCAGCGCCAGCAGGCATTCCAGCGCACCCTCCGTGGGCAGCAGCGGCGCCTCCGCCAGCGCCACCAGGGACAGCGCCAGCCGCTCGCGCGCCAGCAGCGCCGGGTCCGCGGACAGTCCGAAATGCCGCACGAGCAGCTCGAAAAAGGGCTGCTCCGCCATGCCCATGCAGCGCGCGTAGAAGGCGGCATCGAGCGACACCCCGTGGCGTTCCAGGAGCGTACGGGTGCTGGCCAGGTGCGTCGGCTCGGTATCCGCCAGGACGCCGTCCATGTCGAAGATCACGGCAAGTTCAGACACTCGGCTGGCCTCCTGCGGGCGCCGCGGTATAGCGGCGCGCACCGACAGCCGTCCAGTCGGCCCGCCGCCGTGCGCGCGGCCCTCAGCTCACCCGCGGTGCGGATGCCGCGGCCCGCCGGCCGCCCTCGCCAAGCACCTCTCCGTGCTCGCGCGTCACGACCGAGGCGGCGCACGTCAGCAGCAGCTCCCGGTTTTCGACGCGCGTGTGCAGGCGCACCGTGCCACCCCAGAGCGCGCCGAGGTTGCGCAGCGTGTCCTCGGCTTGCTCGAGCTGCAGCTCGGAGCCGCTCCAGACATGCTGCAGCTCGAGCTCGGGGCCATCGCCGGGCAGTCGCCGCAGCACCGGCTGCCCGGCGTTCGTGAGCGACGCGAGCAGCGCCTCCTTGGCAGCGGCGAACTCCGCCGTCGTGTCACCGAGTCGGTGCACCCGCGCGAAGTCCTCATCGAGCACTTCGTCCACGAAGGTCAGGTCGTTGTGCACGGCGCGCGCCTCGAACGCGGCGGCGAGTCCCGCAGTCTCGTCGCGGCCGCCGCACCGTTCCAGGTGGCGGTAGAGCTCGAGGCCCAGCTTGTAGGGATTCATGGGGCCGTCCGTGCCGCCCATGGCGCCCGCGTGCTGCAGCGCATAGTCCACGACCTCGGCGTCGCGGAGCAGCGTGCCGGTCATGAGCCGGCTGTGCCAGAAGCTTGCCCAGCCCTCGTTCATGATCTTGGTGAGCATCTGCGGCAGGAAGTAGCAGGCCTCGTCGCGCAGCATCGCCAGCACTTCCTGCTGCCAGTCCGTGAGCGGCGCGCGGAGCAGCAGGTGGCCCAGGATGTCGCCGGGCGACGCGCCGTGATCGAGGCTGGGCGCATTGCCCGGCCGACCGCGCGAGCGCCCGAGCGACGAAGCATCCACGAGATTGTCCACGGACAGCACGCGGTCGATGAAGCTCTCCACCTCGTCGCGGCCGAAGCGGTCCGCCAGCGCAGCCACGCGCGAGCCATGGCTCGCCATCGTGTCCAGCATGTGCAGGTCGGTGTGGGCGAACCACGCGTTGCGCCGGAAGAAATCCGCATGGCCGCACACGTGCGCCATCACGAGCTTCTGCTCGACCGGCGCGTTCTGCCTGAGCAGGTATGCGACCACCGGGCCCGTGTTCACGACCAGTTCGTAGATGCGCTGCAGGCCGTAGGCATGGCCCTTGATGAGCCGGTCGTAGTCCATGCCGAAGCGCCAGTGCTGGTAGCGCACGGGAAAACCGCCGTAGGCCGCGATCTCGTTCAGCTCTCGATGATCCACCACCTCGTACACGATCTCGGGCACGTGCAGACCGAGCTCGCGCGCACGCGCCTCCACCTCGGATTGCAGCGCACGCAGGTCTGCCCCGGGAGCGGACATGAGCCTCAGCGGCCCTTGCCGAGGAAGGACTTGATGGCGGGCAGGATCCCCGAGCGATCCAGGATCTCCGCGGTGATGACTCCCTCCTCGCCGGACAGTGCGCCGTCCACGTCCTTCTTGAATTGCCCGGAGCCGTAGGCGCTCTTCACCTGGCCGTAGCAGAAGAGATTGCACGAGGGCAGCAGGCGTTCGCGCAGCAGCGACATGCACTTCTCCGTGTCGCGCCCCGACCAGTTGTCGCCGTCGGAGAAATGGAAGAGATAGAGGTTCCACTCGCTCGCCGGGAACTCCTGCTCGACGAGGTCGGCGGCCAGCGAGTAAGCCGAGCTGATCTTCGTGCCTCCCGATTCCCGCAGCCGGTAGAAGGTCTGCTGGTCCACTTCCCTGGCCACGGCGTCGTGCACGACGTAGCGCGTCTGCAGGCTCCGGTACTGGCTGCGCAACCACGTGTCGATCCAGAAGGACACCAGCCGGACGATCTCCTTCTGCTCGCGCCCCATCGAGCCGGACACGTCCATCATGTACAGGATCATCGCGGCGTGATCCGGCCGCGACGTCTCCTTCCACGAACGGAAACGCAGGTCGTCCGCGTGGGGCACGATGCACGGATCGGCAGGGTCGAAGCTGCCGGTGACGATCTGTCGCTTGAGCGCCTCGCGATACGTGCGCCGCATGTGGCGCAGCGAGCGCGGCCCGGTGCGCCTCAGCGCCGAGAAGCGCCGGCTCGGTGACGAGATGCGCGCCCGGCCGCGCGGCTCGATGTTCGGCAGCTCCAGTTCCTCGCCGAGGATCGCTGCAAGCTCCTCCAGCGACAGCTCGACTTCGAGCAGGTGCGCGCCCGGCTGGCCGCCGGCGGCTCCCGCGGCGCTGCCCTCGCCCGGCTGGCCCTCGCCGTCCCCCTCGCCTTCGCCGTTCCCTTTGCCGCGGCCGTTCCTGCCGAAGCGGAAGCGCGGCAGCTCGATGCGCGGCACCGGGATCGAGACGAGATGACGACCCTTGCGGCCGATGAGCTCGCTGCCCGTGACGTAGCGCTTCAGGTCGCGCTTGATCGCGCCGCGGACGATGTCCTGGAAGCGCGAGCGATCGCGCTCGATGCGTCCTCCGGCGCCGCCGTCCGGGCCGGTCACGGCGTGTCGTCGGCCGGCGGCCGCGGCTCGCCGCGGGCGAACACCGAGGCGACGTGGTCCAGCGCGCGCGCCGCGCAGCGCTCGCAGTAGCCGCGATCGCGCACCAGCCGCGCCGCCATGACGTCCACTTTCTCGGCGGCGTCCCGGTCGATGACGCTGCTGCTGCCGGCGGTGAGCTTGAACGAGTCGCGGCAGCCCTCGAAGAGCTTGAGCTCGAGCGCGTGCCGCAGGCGCGGATTGGACAGGTAGGTGAAGCTCTCGCCGCGCGCGGAGAGCGCATCGATGTAGTTCACGATCTCGCGCCGGAAGTCGCCTTTGCGCGCCTCGGTGACGCCGATCTTCTCCTCGACGGAGCGCATGAGCCGCTCGTCGGCGGAAGCTCCCCCATCCACGGAGAGGCTGACCGAATCGACGTAGTTGCAGCACAGCCGCTGCACGGCCTCGGTGTCCGCGGCGACGGCCGCCCGCACCTCGTCCTTGAGCGTGTTCTCCAGCTCGTCGCGCACGACGCCGATCAGGTCCGCGTAGCGCCGACGCACCTCGTCGCTGTCGATGAGCGGGTGGTTGGCGAGGCCGCGCTCCAGCGATGCGAGCACGTCGAAGCCCGTGAGGCACGGCGGGGCCCGCTCCGCGACGAGCGCGGCCGCGATGCGGTCCTGGATGTAGCGCGGAGACACGCCGGTCATGCCCTCGGCCGGCGCCTCGCCACGCAGCTCGGACACGGACGCGGGCGTGAAACCCGACACGGCCCGGCCGTCGTAGAGGTGCATTTTCTGCACGAGCGTGACGGCGTGGTTCTTCGGCTCCGCGAGGCGCGTGAGCACGGCCCACATCGCGGCGGCCTCCAGCGCATGCGGCGCGAGGTGTCGGCCCGCGCAAGCGCCTGTCCCGAAGGTCTTCGCGTAGATGCGGACCTCGTCGGCGAGGCGCGTGTTGTACGGGATGTCGATGCGCGTCGTGCGGTCGCGGAAGGCCTCCATCAGCTCGTTGTTCTGCAGCCGGCGGAACTCCGGGCTGTTGGTGTGCCCGAGGATCACCTCGTCGATGTCCGTCTGCGCGAACTTCTTGGGCTTCACCGTGTGTTCCTGGCTCGCGCCGAGCAGGTCGTAGAGGAAGGCCACATCGAGCTTGAGGATCTCGACGAATTCGATCAGCCCGCGGTTGGCGACGTGGAATTCGCCGTCGAAATTGAACGCACGCGGATCGCTGTCGCTGCCGTAGAGCGCGATGAGCCGGTAGTTGATGTCGCCGGTCAGCTCCGTGCTGTCCTGGTTCTTCTCGTCCTTCGGCTGGAAGGTGCCGATGCCGACGCGATCCTGCTCGCTGAACACGAAGCGGAAGCATTCCACCGCGCGCTCCACCGCCCCGAAGTCGCCGCCGGAGTCCTTGAGCAGCTTCTCGTAGTAGAAGCGGCACACCGGGCACAGCTTGCCGGTGGGCGCCAGCCGGTAGTCGCCGCCGAAGCGCGCGTTGAGGTCCTTGAACACGGACTCGCGCACCGGGGCCGGCAGCAGGTGCAGCGGGTCCTCGTGCATCGGGCAGTCGTGGACCTCGCCGTCCACGTGCCAGCGGTAGCTGTAGACGGCACCCTCGGGCTGCCGCGAGACGAGATCGAGGCCGCGCTTGAGCAGCCGCGCGATCGTGCTCTTGGACGAACCCACGGGCCCGTGCAGCAGCAGCACGCGCCGCTCGGCGCCGAGGCCGTGCGCGGCAGCCCGCAGGTGCGCGACGAGGTCGGCCAGCGGCTGCTCGAGCCCGAAGATCGCATCACGCCCGTCGGCGACGGGGTCCCTGAAGAAGCGATAGTGCGCCGGCCCCTCGCTTCCGGACGGCGCGGCGTCGACGCCCCAGGACACGATCATGTCGTGCAGCCGCTGGTAGGCGTTGCGCGCCAGGCGCGGATCGGCGCGGACGAGGTCGAGGTACTGGTCGAGGCTCCCGGCCCAGTTCAGCTCGGCCCATTGGCGGCGCTGATCGAGCTGTCGCGCGAGCTGGATGTAGCCGCCGGCAGGCGGGTCGCCTGGACTGCCGCCGAAGAGTTCGCGCGGTGTGGAGAGGCGGTCGTCGCTGCGCTGGCTCATGGAGTCGCCCCGCTGTCGAGGCCTCGTCGGGGTGTTGCGGAGCCCGCCGGGAGGACGCGGCCGACGTGCGCACGCGGTGCCGTGCCGGAGGGCATGGATCCGGGAAGGCCTATCGAGAGCGCCGGCGCCGCGCCTTGAGAGCAAGCGACCGGGCCGGAGCCCCGGCAGCGGCATGCCGGAACGGCCCCCGTCCGACCCCGCGGTCGCTCAGGAGAATCTGCGGGGCACGAGCAGCATGCCCAGCAGCAGCACGGCGGCCGCCAGCGACAGGTTCCTGCCCCAGCGGTAGGCCGGCGAGTCCAGCCAGAAGACGAGGTCGTGATGCCCCGTGCCGAGCGGCACGGCCTGCCACGCGACGTCGCAGGCGAGGGTGGGCGCCGGCTCGCCGCCGTCGACGGAGCAGAGCCAGCCGGGGCCGCGATTCTCCACGAGCACGAGCAGCGCATCGCCGTCGATGTCCGCCGCCACCGCGATGCGTCCTCCGTGCCGGCTCGTGATGTGCGCCGTGCCGCGTCCGCCGAGACGCGTGTCGAGGGTCGTCTCGAGGAAGGCCGTCGTGCGCGCGTCGGCGCGCGAGAGTTCCGCGAGCGGATCGCTCTTCAGGTTGAGTGCCGCACCGACGACGAAGACGCGCCCCAGATTGTCGGTGTTCTCCCAGACGCGGGTCTCGCTCTCGTGCACCAGGCGCAGGCCCTCGATGTCGAACAGGTCCGTGTCGGGGGCGGTGACGATGTAGCGCACGTCGAGCACGTCGAAGCCCGGCTTGGCGTAGTAGGCATTGGCACGCGAGAACGAGTACGTCGCGTACGCGTCCATGTTCATCAGCTCGAGCAGCCACTGATAGGTGCGGTGGTAGCCGAGATTGTCGTAGCTGAGGAGGTGCTCGAGGCCCGCGGCAAACTGCGTGTCGGGCGGGAGGATGTTGCCCTCGGTGAAGATGCGGAACGGCTGCTCCTGCTGCCTCAGGAAGTCCACCGTGCGCGTCGGCGGATAGAGACGCTCCACCGGCGTGGCGGCGTTGTAGCCGTAGCCGAAGGAGAACACGTCCGCACCGACGACGACCGCCGCCGCCCAGGCGAACCACGGCCTGTGCCGCGTGGTCAGCAGCAGCAGCAGCAGGACCGAGGCCGCGGCGGCGAAGGCATCGCGCGGGAGCAGCGCGCGCTTGCGCCAGATGACCAGCGGCTGGTCGGCCAGCACCGAGCGCACGCCGCCCGTCGTCGCCTCGACGCGCAACCAGTGCACGCCCTCCTCGCCACGCTGGCTGAGATACATGACCTGCACGGGAAGGCCTTCGGGCGGCACGGCCGCCGGCCCCGAGCGCAGCACCCTGCCATCCACCACGATGGAGAGGTCGTCCACGGGCTGCGTGAGCGGCACGCGGATCGGCACGGGCGCGCTGCCGTCGCAGACCGCGTCGGGCGAGGGCTCGAGGAGGCCGGCGATCACCGTGCGTCCGCCGGCCGAACCGTCGCGCATGGACAGCACCAGCCAGGCGCCGACCAGCACGCACGCCAGCGTGATCGCGATGCGCCGCGCGCCCGCAAGCACGCCGGCCTTCTGGGCCCGGTCGCAGAGAATGTCGAGCACCATCGCGCCGCCGCATGCGACGAGGAAGCCGACCGTGCCGAGGAAGCGCGTCGGCTCCATCTGCTCCATGCCGGGCAGCATGCGCACGGCCATCTCGACCGCCGGCATGTGGAAGGCCGTGCCCCAGAGCGCGAGGCCGGCGATCGCGAAGAAGCGGACGAAGCCGCCGCCCATCCCGGCCAGCGCGCCCACCGCGAGCAGCAATGCCGGCAGCACGCCGACGAAGCCGGACGCGAGCCCCGGGAAGTCCTGCGCTCCGGTGTAGCTGCCGCCGCCGACCGGCGTGCCATAGAGCTCGGGCAGGAAGGTCGTGGACGCCGAGACGGCCATGCCCATGCGCCGGGCCATGACGAGCACCACGATGCCGCTGATGAGCGCCGCGAAGCGCTTGAAGACGCCCTTCTCGGCACTGGCCCGGAGGAGAGCCAGCGCCGCCAGCAGAAAAAGTCCGAAGACGGCGGCAGCCCCCCACGTGACGCCGCTCACGCTGCGCTCGGCCTCGCGCAGGCGCAGCGTCATGCCGTGACTGTCGAGCGCGTATTCGAGGAAGGGCAACCACTGCACCGCGGACAGCGCCGCGCCAAGCAGCACGGCCCCGACGACCAGGAAGCGCCCGTGCGCATCCCAGAGCCGCCAGAGCGCCCACAAACTGGTCACGGCTGAGGCCACGAAGGCCGTCTCCGGATGACCGCCGAAGACCAGCAGGGAAAAGCCGATGGCCAGCACGGCGACGCGCCCGCGGCTGCGGTCCTCGACCAGCCGCTCGACCGCCCAGAAGCAGAAGGGCAGCGCCAGCAGCGTGTGCGACAACGCGTACTGCAACCACACGACCTGATGACCGCCGATGCCGAAGGCCAGCCCGCCGAAGAGCGCCGGCGCGAACCTCAGCCGCAGGCGCCGCAGGAACAGGTAGGTGAACTGCGCCGACAGCACGAGCACGAGGAAGCCCGCCAGCAGCGGGACGCGCTCCACCGGCAGCACCGCCACCAGCAGCGTGAGCGGGTGGAACAGCGACGACGTCATGTTGCCGAGAAACGGCAGCCCGCCACCGCCGCGGGACGTCCACAGCGCGTCGGCAGCCCCGCGGTAGACCTCGGCTGCCTCCAGCAGGTACGGGTAGGCGATGCGGGTCTGATCGCCCAGGAAGGCGTTGTGCGGCGGCAGCGGCTCCATCACGGCGGACCATGGCAGCGCGTGCTGCACCGCTTCGCTCGAAAGCATGACCATGCCTGGCGGCATGCCTTCGTGCAGCAGCCCTGCCGCCAGCAGCACGAAGATCAGCAAAGCGCCCGCGGCGCTCCATCGTCCGGTTGAAAGGCCCAACAGACCCCCGCTACGATCCGACGCCCGCTCGCTCGCGCCGCGCAACCCGGAACAGCAAACCGCGACATGATAAGTGTCGTCATCCCGGTCTACAACGAGGCTGCTTGCCTGCAAGCGCACGTCGCGGCGCTGCGCCCCCTCCTCGATGAGCTCGCTTCGCGCGACTGGGAGATCGTCCTCGTGGACGATGGCAGCTCCGACGGCACCGGCGCGGAGATCGCGCGGCTCGCCGCCGCCACGCCCGGAGTCCGCGGCCTGTCGCATGCGGTGAACCAGGGCAAGGGCGCCGCGCTGCGCACCGGCATCGTGGACACTCGAGGCGACGAAGTGCTCTTCTGCGACGCCGACATGTCCACCCCGCCCGAGACGCTGCGGCCCTTCCTGGCGGCCCTGCGCGACGGCGCGGACGTGGTCATCGGCAATCGCAAGAGCCGGCAGGCGGACATCCAGCGCGGCCAGTCGGCGCTGCGCACCTGGCTGGGTCTCGGCTTCACCCGGCTCGCCAATCTCATGACCGGCCAGTCCATCTCGGACTACACCTGCGGCTTCAAGCTGTTCCGCGGCGTGCACGCCCGGAGCCTGTTCGAGGCGACCCGGACGCCGGGCTGGAGCTTCGACGTGGAGATTCTGGCCCGAGCCACCCGCGCGCACCTGGTCATCCGCGAGATCCCGGTCACCTGGCGCGACGTCGATGACTCCCGCGTGCGCCTCGCCCGGGACGTGGTCCGATCCTTCATGGAATTGCTGTCGATTCGTCGCCGGCTCGGCCGATGACGGCCCCTGCACGCCAGATGCACCGACAGCGAGGACTTGCCATGATGCGAAGTCCCCCTCCGCGCACCGGCCGGTCCGGCCGCCATCCCGCACATCCCGCACATCCCGCCGAGACGCCAGCCCGCCCATGACCAGCACAGCCCGCAGCATGACGGTGCTCGGAGGCGGCCTGGCCGGCCTCTCGGCCGCCCAGAAGTTCGCGGAAGCAGGCTGGGACGTGACGGTCCTCGAGCGCGATCCCAAGGTCGGCGGCCTGGCCTCCTCGTTCACGGAAGAGGGCTACACCTTCGACCTCGGGCCGCACCGGCTCTACAGCTCGCTCAAGGAGCTGAACGACCACTTCCGCATGGTGCTCGACGGCAACCACCACGACCGTGCACGGCTCTCGCGCATCTACATGAAGCGCAAGTTCTTCGACTACCCGCTCAAGGCGGGCAACGTCGTGCGGAGCCTGCCGCCGTGGCTGCTCTTCAAGTCCTTCTGGGACTACCTCGCCGTGCGGCTGCGCAATGCGGTGCGCCCGATCCCGGACAACAACTTCGAGAACTGGGTCATCAAGCGCTTCGGGCGCACGCTCTACGACTTGTTCTTCGGAACCTACACGCGCAAGGCCTGGGGCATCCCCTGCACGCAGATCAGCGCGGACTGGGCCAGCCAGCGCATCTCCCTGCTCTCGCTGTGGGACGCCGTGAAGAAGACGTTGTTCCGGCCGCGCAACGTGCCGCGCACGCTGGTCTCGCTCTTCGTCTACCCCAAGACCGGCGGCATCGGCGAGCTGGCGCTCGGCTACCAGCGCCTCATCCTGCGCGACGGCGGCAAGGTCGTCACGGGCGCCGAGGTCGTGCGCCTTCAGTCGCAGGGCGACCAGGTCACGGGCATCGTCTACGTCAAGGACGGCGTCGAGCACGTCGCGAAGTCCGACCTGTACCTCAGCACGATTCCGCTCACGCTGCTCGTGCCCATGCTCGGGGCACGTGTCCCGCAGCCGGTGCGCGACGCCATCACGGACCTCAAGCACAAGGGCATCGTCTGCGTGTACCTCAAGCTGGACCGGCCGCAGCTCACGCCGGACCACTGGATCTACATCCCCGAGGAGCACATCGCGATCCACAGGATCAGCGAGTTCACGAACTTCAGCCGGCAGTGCGCGCCCGAAGGCAAGACGATGGTCTGCGCGGAGATCACGTCCACCAACGGCGACAAGTACTGGACGATGAAGGACGAGGACCTCATCAAGCTGGCCACGGCCAACCTCGTGACGCTCGGGCTGCTCAAGCCCGAGGAAGTGCTCAACGGCGGTTTCGTGCGGCGCATCGACTACGCCTACCCGATCTACGACCTCACCTACCGCGGCCACGTGGACACGCTCATGACCTGGCTGCGCGGCTTCCAGAACATGATGTCCACCGGACGGCAGGGCCTGTTCCGCTACGGCAACATGGACCACTCGATCGCCATGGGGCACGCCGTCGCGCGCCGCACGCTGGAGAAGAGCGGCATCGATCACTCGGAGGTCGCGGCCGGGGACGAGTACTTCGGGTGAGCGCGCGCAGTGGAGCCGCCATCCCGGATGCGGGCGGCCCACGCGATGAGGCGCAGGGCCGCGCGGCGACGCCGGCAACCCCGGCAACCCCGACAACCCCGACATCCCCGACATCGCCGACATCACCGACATCACCGACATCACCGGCAGCACCGGCAGCACCGGCAGCCCCGACGCCGCCGTCCGGCAGCAGCCCCGTTCCGCCACGCGGCACGCCGACGGGTGCATCGCCCGCCATGCGCGACGTGCCCTGCCTCTTCTGCGGCGAGGCGGACGAACAACTGCGCTTCCGCGACGGCCCCTTCCGCGTCGTCGAGTGCCGGCGCTGCGGGCTCGTCTACGTGAATCCCCGCCTGCCGCCCGAACGCCTGCACGAGATGTACCAGGAGGAGTACTGGGCCTCGGACCGCGCCAAGGAGTTCGGCTACACGCAGTACCTCCACGAGGGGCCGCTCTACCAGCGCACCTACCGCCTGCGCAGCCGGATCATCCGCCGCTACAAGCCGGTGCCCGGCCGCGTGCTCGACGTGGGCTGCGCCGCGGGCTTCTTTCTCTCCGTCATGGCGGAGCAGGGCTGGAAGACCACCGGCGTCGAGATCTCCGCGCCCATGGTCACGCACGCGCAGGAGTCGCTGCGCCTGCCGGACATCCGCCGCGGCGACCTCCTGGGCCTGGACCTGCCCGAGCGCTCCTTCGACGTCATCACGCTGTGGGACGTCATCGAGCACCTCGAGGACCCGCGCCCGCACCTGCGCCGCGCCGCCGCGCTGCTCGCGGACGACGGCGTGCTGGTGCTGGAGACGCAGAACGTCGCATCGCGTTTCGCCCGCCTGCTCGGTCACCGCTGGCAGCACTACAAGCACGAGGAGCACCTCTACCATTTCGACCCGGCCTCGCTGTCGCGCCTGCTGGGCGACTGCGGCTTCGCGCTCGTGGAGAACACGCCGCGCCTCGGCGGCAAGTACGTCTCGATGCAGTTTCTCGTGGAGCGCGTCGGGCGCATCCATCCGGTGCTCACGACCCTCGCCTCGCCGCTGCGCCTGCTGGGCAACGCGTCCATCTACCTGAACTTCCGGGACGAGATGGTCGCGGTGGCCAGGAAGCGCTGACCCTGGAACGCGTCGGCTTCAAGCTCTTCGCGGAACTGGCCGACCGCCACTGGTGGTTCCGCGGCCGGCGCACGCTCTACCTCTCGTTGCTGCGCACCGTGATGGAGCGCGACGGCATCACGCTGCCGGCTGCCCCTGCCGCCCCTGCATCCGGCGCAACCGATGCAGCTGGTGCATCCGGTGCGACCGGTGCGACCGGTGCGACCGGCGCGACCGGCGCGACCGGCCGCATGCGACCCGCGCACTCGCCGCACTCGCCGCTCTCGCCGCTCTCGGTGCTCGACGTGGGCTGCGGCGTCGGCGGATTCCTCGCGCCGCTGGCGGCGTTCGGCCGCGTCACGGGCCTGGAGCTCGACGAACCCTCCATTGCGTGGTGCCGCGAGCACGGCTTCCCGCAGACGCTCGTCGCCGCGTCGGACCACCTGCCCGTCCCCGCCGGCAGCCAGGACCTGCTGTGCCTGTGGGACGTGCTCGAGCACACGCCCGACGACCGCGCGGTGCTGGCGGAGATGCTGGCCAGCCTGAAGCCGGGCGGACACCTCGCGATCTCCGTGCCCGCCTACCAGTGGCTCTACGCGAACAACGACCGCGTCGCGCACCACTTCCGCCGCTACACGCGCGGCGACCTGGTGGCCAAGCTGCGCGCCGCCGGCTTCGACGTGCGCAAGGCCACCTACGTGAACTGCGTGCTCGGCCTCGTCATCGTGCCGACGGTGCTGGTCATCAAGGCGCGCGAGCGACTGCTGCGCATCCCCGCCGGCACGAGCAACAACCTCGACGTGCCGATGCCCGGGCCGTTCAACGCGCTGGCCGCCGCGATCTTCGGCGGCGAGCGCCACGTGCTGCGGCACGTGAGTTCGCCCTTCGGCCACTCGCTCTTCGTCGTGGCGCGCCGGCCGCCGGGCCATGGAGACGCCGGCGCATGAGCCTCGGCGCGCAGCGGGTGCTGGCGGCGAGTCTCGTGCTCGTGCTGCTCGTGCTGGACCGGCAGATCGACGAGCGCTGGCCGCCCCTGCGCCCGTGGCCAGGCGCGGCCGCCGCGCTCATCGCGCCCGGGGTTTTCCACGCCGAGGGGCAGCCGGACGTGACGTGGCTGGCGGACTCGCGTCCGGGCAACGAGTTTCACCTGCCACGGGCCGCGCTCAGCGAAGCGAGCGAGGGACGCCGGCACGAGCGGCGCGGCCTCGCGACGGGCTTTCTCGCGCTGCTGCTCGCCATCTACGGGATCTTTTCCGCCCGAGGCATGCTCGCCATCGCCGGGCGCCTGGCCTTCGGCCTCGCGTGCGTGTTCACCGCCTGGGACTGGGTCGCGGGTCCCGGGGCTCCCCTCGGCCTGAAAGCGGAGAGCTTCCGCGTGGCGATCGCGGCGCTTGCCGGCGCCGGCCTGCTCAGGCTCGGTCGCCGCGCGGCGGACGGGAGCGGCGAGGGCGCCGCGATGGTCCTCGGAGCTGCCGCGGTGCTGCTGGCGGGCGTGCTCATCGCGGCGTCGCTGCAGGCCGGCGCCGTGACCGACGCGCGCGTCGTCCGGCCGCTGCTCGAGCGCATCGACGCGGCCGGCCCCACGCCGGGCTCGTGGCGCGTCGAGGCGCTGGCCCGCCCGGAGGTGATCGCCGCCAACGCCACCTGGTTGCGCGCGGTGCTCGACCGCGCCGCGCTGGCCGCCTTCGTGTCCATGTGCGTGCTGCTGCTGCACCTCAAGTCGCGCGGCACGTTCACGGGTCTGCTCATCGTGCTCGTGGTCGCCGCGGACCTGATCTCGGTGCGCCTGCTGCTCTAGCCGCCGGCCCGGCCGCAGGCGTCGGCCCGGCCGCGGGCGTCGGCGCGACGCTCAGCCGCCCTGGCCGACGACGCGCGAGAGGCGCCAGTCGGCGAGGAGCAGCATGCCGGCGCACCAGAGCAGCGCGGCGGCCGCCGTCGCAGCCGAGACTGCGGGACCGGCGCTGCCGGACGCGGCACCCGTCGCCCCGGCGCCGGACAGGTCCCCCATGTGCGGCAGCAGCCAGGCGGCCGGAGAGTCGCCGAACCACGGGCGGAGCTGACCGAGCACGAGCAGGCACCACAGTGCCGGCACGAGCAGCGCGCGCTCGAGAAAGGCGCCCAGCGCCAGGCCGCCGGCGCACAGGACGCCGAGGTCGAGCAGCAGCCCGAGCGGCGACGCGGGTTCCCCACCCGCGGCCCAGGCACAGATCAGCACCGTCGGCAGCGTGGCCAGCAGCAGCCCGAGCCAGCGCCGGCCCAGCGCGAAGCCGCCACCGCGCGCCGCGCGGAGCGCCAGCAGCCCGCCGCGCGCCTCGCGCAGCACGGTCAGCGGCTCGGCCAGCGAGAGCACCAGCGCGCCGCCGAAGAGCAGCGAGCCCGCGCGCACCTCGGCAAGGAAGCCTTCGTCGGCGCCAAGCTGCGCGGCGGCCAGGTAGCTGCCCAGCCAGGCCAGCGCCGCGGCCAGCGCGGTCACCGCCACGCTGGCCGGCACGAGCAGCGTGCGGCGCAACGTGGTGAGCACGGGACCCATGGGCGCATTGTGTGGCGGCCTGCCGGCTCCCACAAGGGCGCGCGGACGGCGTGCCGCGCCCTCGTGCGCGCCCTCATGCACGCCGGCATGCACGCCGGCAAGCCGCGACAGGCTGCCGCGATCAGCGGGCGCGTTCCAGCGCGGCCACGCTGCTCACCGAGATGCCGTTCATGCGCAGCATGACCTTGCCGCGCACCTGTTCGCCGTGCACCGGCCCGAAGGCCCGGCTGTCGATGGACACGTTGCGATGATCGCCCATCACGAAGTATTCGTTGGTGCGCAGGAAGTACGTGGGAAAGGTGTCGTGCGCGTTGAGCTCCGGCGGGATGGACTCCACCACCGGCTTGCCGTTGCGCAGGACCGTGCCGCCCTTCATCGCGATCGAGTCGCCGGGGCCGGCCATGACGCGCTTGACCAGCGTCTCATCGTCCACGTCCAGCACCACCGTGTCGCCAAGGTGGATCGGCCGGCTGAGGATCGGCAGCTCGCACACCAGGATGTGGTCTCCGTCCGCGAGTGTCTCGCGCATCGACGAGCCGGAGACCTTGTAAGACGTGAACAGGACGGCCCGCGCCACGATGAGCAGCAGCAGCCCGCCGAGCACGCCGCGCAGCACGATGATGGCGATCCTGGTGTTGTTCATCGCGGGAGCTTCCGGGAGTGAGCGTTCGAGGGTGCGGTTGCAGGCTGCGGTCCGGGACGGGCCATCGGGGACCGCGTGGCCCGCTATCGGCCGGTGCCGCGCCGCGCATGGAGTGGAAAGTGCCGGCACCTCCCGGACCGGCCCCTCATCGGGGCGCCGCGCGGGCCCGAAGACGAAGGCCCAGGCCGCGGGGCGCAACTCGCGACCGGCAGGCGCCTCGCGCAGCCGGACGAGCCCGTCTGCAGGCTTGGACCGCGCCTCCGCAGGACGCACACTGCGTCGATGGCTCCCACCGGCCCGCTCCGGATGCTGCCGGCAGCGTTGCTCGTGCTGCTGCCGCTGCTGCTCTTTCTGCCGGTGCTCACCGGGGAGCGCGCACTCGTCGCGGTCCACACGGCCCAGCTCTCGCCCTGGCGCGCCGAGGCCGACCCCGCCCTGCTCGCCGAGGTGAGCGCGGCCGGCCGGCCGCTCGAGGCCGACAAGACGCTCATGTTCCACCCGCAGCTCCGGCTGGCGCTGGCGCGGCTGTCCGCCGGCGAGGCGCCGCTCTGGAATCCCGACAATCTCTGCGGCGCGCCGCTGCTCGCGCAGGCGGTCCACGGCGTGCTGTCGCCCGTGACGCTGCTCACGCTGGTCATGCCGCCGCTGCAGGCCTACGGCTGGATCGCCTTCGTGCAGACCGCGCTGGCGGGCCTGTTCCTCTACGCGCTGCTGCGCGAGTACGGCGTCCCTGCCTGGTCCGCGAGTTTCGGCGGCATGTGCTTCGCCTCGTGCGGCTTCCTGGCGATGCGCACGCAGTGGTTCCAGATCCAGGGCGCGTCGATCTGGATTCCAGCCGCGCTGCTCGGCTGCCAGCGCCTTCTGTCCGGCCAGCGCTGGGGTGCGCTGGCCCTCACCGCGGTGGCGACCGGATGCTCGCTGCTTGCGGGCTTCCCGCAGGCGAGCCTCTTCCTGCTCTACGCCTGCGGGGGACTCATCGGGGTCAGCAGCGTGCGCGCCGTGATGGCGGGCGCACCGGGCGTGCGCCGCCGCACGCTGCACCGCGCGGCGTGGGCCTGCGCCGGGCTGGCGCTCGGGCTCGCGCTGGGCGCACCGCAATTCCTGCCGTCGGCAGAACTGGCCGCGAGTCCCGAGTGCGCGCGCAACGAGGTGCTCATCGACGGCGTGCGACGCGCGCCGACGCCGGCGGACGCCGCCGGGCTGGCCATGAGCCCCGCCAGCCTGCTCGCGGCCGTCGTGCCCGACCTGTTCGGGCGCTCCGAGGATCTGGCGCGTCACGAGGCGCCGCAGCTCCGCGCCGAGGGCGTGGTCTCGCTGCTGCTGCGCAAGCCCGGCAGCAACTCCGTGGAGACGGCCAGCAGCATCGGCTTTGCAGGTCTCCTGCTCGCACTGCTTGGGCTGGCCACGCCGGCTCGCGGCCGGGCGCTTGGTGCGGCGATGCTGTTCGGCGGCGCACTCTGCGCGATCGACACGCCGGTGCTCCCCGCGCTGCTGCACCTACCCGGCCTCTCCACAGGCGACCCGCGGCGCGCGCTGCTGCTCTTCGGGGTCGGCGGCGCGCTGCTCGCGGGACTCGGCCTGTGGCGGCTGCTGCGCGAAGGCCCGCCGGGCTGGCTGCTGGTCACCGCCGCCGGCACGGCCACCTTGGCGGTCGTGGCCGCGGGGATTTCGCTCGCGCTCGACGCCGGCCGCTGGGCCTCCCTGGTGACCCCGGCGCTCGCCGGCAAGCTGGCTGTCAGCGAGTCCGAGATCGCCGCGCACGCCGGCGACCTGGCGCTGGACCTCACGCTTCTGCAGCACGCGCTGCTGCGCTTTGCGGTGTTCGCCGTGCTCTGCGCGGGCGCGCTGCTGCTGGCCCGCCGTCGCCCGACGTGGGGCGCCGCGGTGCTCTTCACGGCCGCCGCCGTGGACCTGGCCGGCACGGCCGCCGCCGCACGCACCACGCTGCCGGCTGCGGGCTTCGACGCGCCGCCTCCCGGCCTGGCGCGCCTGCTCGACGACGACGGAGGCCGCCTGCAACGCTTCCATCCGGGCGACCCGTCCGTGCTCGCCTACCCGCTGCCGCCCGACACCGCGCTGCCCTTCGGCGTGCGCGACGTGTCCGGCTACATCACGCTGGGCCCGCGCCGCGTGGAGGCGCTGCACGAGCTGCTGCAGCCGGGCACGTCGTCCGGCGTCGGCACCGCGGCGCTGTCCGATGCGCGCGCGCTCGACTCGCCGCTGCTCGATGCGCTCGCCGTGACGCGCGTGCTCTCCAGCGTGCCGCTCATGCGGCCGGGGCTGACCGAACTCGGGCGCGTCGGCGATGCCTGGCTCTATCGCAACGACAGCGCGATGCCGCGCGCCTTCCTCGCGGCCAGCGTGCTGCCGGTCGCGGACGAGGCCGCGGCGCGACAGGCCCTGGCGGCACCGGACTTCGACCCGCATCGGGTCGCGGTGGTCGAGACGGGCAGCGCCGGCCCGCTGCGCGCCGGCGTGCCGCGCGAAGGGCCGCAGCGTGGCAGCGTGGCCTTCACGCGCGACGACCCCGAACACGTGGAGATCCTCGTGGACAGCCCGACGCCCGCGACGCTCGTGCTGTGCGACTCATGGATGCCCGGATGGAGCGCGAGCATCGACGGACAGCCGGCCGTGATGCAGCCGGCCAATCTCGCCTTCCGCGCCGTGGACGTGCCCGCCGGTCGGCACGTCGTGGCCTTCGTCTACCGTTCGCGCGGCTGGGAGCTGGGACGGGCCGCCGGCGCGACGGCGCTCGTGCTGCTGGCCGCGTGCCTGGCGCTCGCCTGGCGCGAGCGGCGCACCCGACCGACCTGAGTCAGGCGCGAGGCCCTGTCGATTCGTCACCGGGCGGCTCGGCCAGGTCGCGTTCCAGTTCGGCCGCCATCTTCGAGCGCCGCGACGCCACGTAGTAGCCGACGATCAGCGCCACCATGAGCACCGCGCCGGCGATCGCCCGCAGCGCCGAGCCGTGGTACATGCTCGCGCCGAAGAGCGCGAGGACGACGGTCTCGGGCAGCGTCCCGAGGAAGGTGCCGATCACGAAGTCCTTCAAGCTCATCGGGCTCACGCCGAAGAGCAGGTTCGTCGCGAAGGCATTGCCCACCGGGCAGACGCGCAGCAGCACGTTGGTGGCGATCGGGCGCAGCCGGATCTTGTCGAGCAGCTGCCGCAGGCGACGACTGTCGCGGCGTTCCACGAAGTCGCGCCCCAGCCAGCGCGCCCAGCCGAAGGCGAGCACGCATCCGAGCAGCGTGCCGAACTGCGCGACGATGCTGCCGATCAGCGCACCGAAGAGCAGCCCCCCCAGCGCCGCGAAGGCGAGGCGCGGGAGACCGAAGCCGACGCCGATCGCGCAGGCGGCGGCGAAGACCAGCGGCGTCCACGCGCCGAAGCCGTTGAAGAAGTCGCGCAGGTCTTCCAGACCCTCGGGCATGAGCAGCTGGTGCAGCGGCGAAAGGTAGAAGGCGAGCAGGCTGCCGGTGATCACGAGCAGCAGCAGGATGGGCTTCACGATCGAGGGGCGTGCAGCCGGCGCGACGCCCTCGCTCGTGGCGTCCGGGGACGGCGTCGCGGACTTTCGCGGCGGGCTCAGGGTGACCTGCTTCTCAACCATCGGAGGGAGCTGCGCGCAGGGCGTGCTCCAGGGCCGGCCACTCGTCGAAGACGGCGCGCCATCGGCCGGCATCGTAATCCGGCCGCAGCTGCGCCTCGCCGCTCTCGAACTGCCGCTGCCAGATTTCGAGGCTGCCGTGGTAACAGAGCAACACGAGCAGCCCGCCCACCGTGGCGACGAAGGCGAAGCGGCCCAGAGCTCCCTGGATGGCCTCCTTCAGCAAATAGCCGAGGAGGACGGCCGCCACGAAGCCTACCGCCGCGCCGGCGACCATCGGCAGGGTCATGGCCTCCACGTACAGCAGGTGCAGGACGAAAAGCGCAGGCACCGCAATGAGCGCGGCCAGCACGGCCAGCGCGACGAGCAGCCGGCGCAGCGTCGCCGGGGCGCGCACCTGCAGCGACAGGAGGCTTTCGGCGCAGAGGATGGCGAGCAGCGGGAGCAGCGGCAGCATGTAGTGCTTCTGCTTCTGCGGAATGAGCGAGAAGCACACGAAGAGCGAGACGAAGGCCAGCCCCGCGAAGCGCACGCGCTGCCCCGACCACAGCCGGCTGCGCCAGGCGCGCGCCAGCATCGTCGGCACGAGCACCGAGACAGGGAAAGCCGACATGAGCAGGGACACGATGAAGAAGTGCACGGCCCGCGTGTGCGCGGCGGACTTCTCGACGCCGGGCAGGCGCACGCCCATCGGCAGCAGGACCGTGGCCTTCAGCATGTCGAAGGCGCCCGGCACCACCGTGATGACCACCACGTACCACGCGAAGCCGGCCAGCACCGACAACGTCACCCAGCGCAGGACGCGGCCGGCCAGCGCCTCGCGCCAGCGCCGCTCGGCCAGCAGCAGCAGCAGCGCCGGCACGCCGAGGAGCATGAGCGCCACGGTGGCCTTGCTCAGGATGGCCAGCGCGGTCCACAGTGCGAAGAGCGGCAGCAGGCGCCGGTGGCGCGCCTCGCCCCCGGGCTCCGGCGGACGGGAGAGGCGGTCGAAGGTGAACAGCCCCAGCGTGCTGAAGAGCGCGAGGAACATCTCGGCCACGCCGGTGCGGCCCTGCGTCCCGAAGAGTTCCATGCAGGCCAGCGCCGCGGCGGAGAGCAGCCCGAGCCTCGGGCCGCCGAGAAAGCGCGCCCAGCGCCACGTGACCCACACGAGCAGCAGCGTCGCGAGCGCGGCGGGCAGGCGCAGGGCTGTCAGCGTCGCCTCGCCGGCGAGCGCCGCGCAGGCGGTGGCGGCCCAGTAGTAAAGCGGCGGCTTGTTGAGGCGCACCGCATCGCCCTGGCGCGGCACGAGCCAGTCTCCGCTGGCGTCCATGCCGCGCATGACGTCCCAGACCCGCTGCTCCGCGGAGCTCTGCAGGCCGCCCGCCCCCAGCTGGAACAGGAGCACCACGGCCAGGCCTGCGAGCAGCGCCGCGAGCAGCAGCCGCTCGCGAGGCGTCACGGGCGACGTGTCTGATGCGGCTGGCGTCTCGCCGCTCAGAACAGGTTGAACTTGACGATGCACCAGATGGCCTCGAAGCCGTCCTTCACACCGATCTTCTTGCCTTCCGCGAAGTCCCGGCCGAAGTAGCTGATCGGCACTTCATACACCCGGCACTTGGCGCCGTTGAAGGTCATGCGCGCCACCTTCGCGGTGACCTCGGGCTCGATGCCGAAGCGGTTGCTCTGGATGTTCAGGCGGTCCGCCACCTCGCGTCGGAAGACCTTGTAGCAGGTCTCCATGTCCGTGAGGTTCAGGTTGGTGAGCATGTTGCTGAACGTGGTCAGCCCCTTGTTCACGACGTAGTGCCAGTAGAGGTGGCAGCGGTGCGCCCCCCCTCCGAGGAAGCGGCTGCCGAACACGACGTCGGCCAGGCCGTCCTGAATGGGCTTGATGAGCGCGGGATAGTCGTCGGGCGTGTACTCGAGGTCCGCGTCCTGGATGAGGACGATGTCGCCCTTCACCGCGGCGAAACCGGTGCGCAGCGCGGCGCCCTTGCCCTGGTTGACCGCGTGGTAGATCACGCGCACCAGCGGATTGTTCTCGGCCTCGATCTCCTTGAGCACGTCCCGCGTGCCGTCCTTGCTGCCGTCGTCGACGAGGATGACCTCCTTGTCGTGCGGCGTGGCGAGGATCCGGGCGAGGATCGTGCGTACGGTGTCCCGCTCGTTGTAGACGGGCACGACAACCGAAAGCTTCATCAGGGACCCCGGAGAGTGGCCGGTGATTATGGTGGCCGCGCTGCAAGCTTTTCAAGGAATGAAGGCGCCTTGGTCCGACGCTGCATCGCACGCGCCGCGCCTTCGCCCCGCTTCATCGAGCCGGCGTTCATCACGACTCTCCATCGTTCCACCCGGCCCGCACGTGCAGGGCGCGCCGGACGGGTGCGTCGCGGGGCCCCTCTCTCCGCACGGCATCGCATGCGTTGGCGTGCGCGGCCGGGCGGCCTCATGCGGCGCGACTTCGCCGCCCCTGGCCGAGAGCGCCGCGGAAGGAGCCCCCGGCCGGCGCGCCTGACAGCAAGTCGGCGCGCCTAGCGCTCGCTGGCGAGGCGCGGGTCGATGACGACCTCGCGCGTGCCGAAGATCTCGTGCAGCCTGAAGCTCTCCATGAGCGCGCGGATCATGTTGGCGAACTCCGGCGCCTGCTCCACGGCCCAGAAGGGGATGCGGAACATGGGAAGGATCTCGCAGTCGGGGCGCTTCCTGCGCGACTGGATGGACTGCCGCTTGGCGGACATCGCGTCGAGCAGCCTCGAGAAGTCGTTGATGGCCAGCATGTCGGCCTTGGCCGGGGGCGGGATGCCCACCGAGCGCTTGCTGGCACGCATCTTGAGAAAGACCTCGTGCAGCTTGCCGCGCCCGCGGGCATCGCGGGCATCGATGCGATAGCCCCGGTCGTCCAGGTGCAGCACGTAGGCCATGCGCTTCTGGTGCACGAGCAGCGCCGCGGGCAGCACGCGCTGCAGCACGTGCTCCTCGTAGTTCTTGTAGATGAGCCACAGCGGGTTGCGCATCTGCAGCAGGCGGATCTTGTGCACGTCGATGCGTCGGCTGGTGGACATGTGATGGTGATAGGCCACCGAGGTCGGCACATACATCACGCGGTAGCCCAGCACCCAGAGCCGGAAGCCGAGATCGACGTCCTCGTAGTAGGCGAAGAAGTCCTCGTCGAAGCGTCCGGCGTCCTCGTAGACCTCGCGCCGGATGGCCATGCTGCCGCCGCATGCGAAGAGCGTGTCGCCGGGCTTCCTGTAGCGATCTATGTCGGGATCGTTCATCCCGACCTGCCAGCCGATGCCGTGGAAGTTCATGGCCGAGCCGCCGAAGTTCACGACCTGGCCGTTCCACGAGAGCGTGAGGCTGGAGGTGCAGTCGGCCTCGCGCGTGATGATCGGCGCGACCAGCTCGCGCAGCCAGTTGGGCTCGACGCGCATGTCCGTGTTGAGGAAGACGAGCACCTCGCCCTGGCAGGCCTCGACGCCCACGTTGACGCCGCCCGCGAAGCCGTGGTTCTGGCGGCACACGATGGTGCGCGCATCCGGCGCGTGCTTGTCCAGCCACTGCACCGAGCCGTCCACGGAGGCGTTGTCCACCATGACGACCTCGAGCAGCTCGCGCGGGTAGTCCACGGCGCGCAGGCTCTCGAAGAGCTTCTCGAAGTGGTGCTGACCGTTGAGGTTCACCAGCACGATGGAGACCGACGGGAGGCTCATGCAGCGGCTCCGCCGGAAGGTCCGGTCGCGCCGACCTGCACCGCAGCGGACCGCAGGCCGCCGCGCGCGGAGATCACCTGGCGGTAGCGCCATTCCATCTCGCGCGCTTCCTCGGCGCCGGTGCGGACGTGCGGTGCGTTGGCCGTCAGCCGCGCGCCCAGCTCCGGTTCGTCCAGGAAGCGCTGCAGGGCCGCGCGCAGCGACTCCGCATCGCCGGTGCGGAACAGCAGGCCGGTGCGGTCGTGCTCGATGCCCTCCGCGATGCCGGCAATGTCGCTGCCGACGACCGGCGTGCGAGAAAGGAAGGTCTCGCGCACGGTGAGCCCGTAGGCTTCCTGCCAGACCGAAGGTACGACGATCACGTCCAGCTCCGCGTGGATGGCTGCCAGGGCGTCGTGAGGATAGCGACCGTGGAAGCTGATGCGCTCCCCGGCAATGGCCCGCGCCTCGTCGGCCACCGCGCGGAACTGCGCGGCCACGCCCGGATCGCTGCCCCCGACATGGTCGCCGTGGACGTGAAGATGGACGCTGCCGGGAGGCATGGCGGCCACGGCCTGCGCCGCCACATGCAGACCTTTGTACCAGACGAGGCTGCCCAGGAAGCCCACGCGCAGCGGTGCGCCGGGAGCGCGCGGCACGCGCGCGGGCGGCCCGTCCGGGCACCAGCTCCGGTCGCTGCCGTACTCGCAGAGCACGATCTTTCCGGGCGGCAGTCCGAGGCCCGTCATCGCGCGCTTCACGCTGCGGGACGCGACGACCACGCTGTCGGCGCGCAGCAGCACCTCGCGCATCCAGTGCTCGCGACGCACCAGCGACGCGGCGTCCTCGCGGCTCTTGGCCCAGCCCGGCGCATGCGCCGGGACCGTCTGCGGAACCTTGCGCGCCCAGGCCAGCGGCAGGCCGCCGAGCAGGTTGTCCAGCGTGGCCAGCGGCCCGATGAGCGCCGGCTTGTCCTTCACGCAGGCCGCGCAGCCGAGGCCGGGCGGCGCCGACATGCAGTTGCTGCGGTCGGGGCGGATGAGCTGCACGCGCGAGCAGCGCGCCCAGTAGTCCGACAGCGACACCACCACCGGCACCCCGGCCACGCGGCAACGGTCGATGATGCCGGTGGAGAGATGGATGAGGTGCTGGCAGTGCACGACGTCCGGACGCTCCTCGGCGAGCACCGTGTCGAAGGCCGCCTCGGCCGGCGCGAAGCGATAGGTCTCATCCACGCCGGAAAACGCGAGGTGATTCACGAAACGGTGCACGCGGAAGCCGTCGAACTCGCTGCGGTGCAGCGAGCGGTCCGCCTCGCCCGGCGCGCCGTGGGAGCGCACGAAGAACGCCACGTCGTGGCCGCGCTCGCGCAGCCCGCGACCGAGCGTGAGCGACAGGACCTCGGTGCCGGCCCATGAATCGGGCGGGAAGCCGTGCACCACGGTGAGGATCTTCAGCGGGCGCTCCGCGAGCGGCACCGCGGCAGGCGGTCGGGCCCCCGGCTTCGGGCCGCCGGGCGCGTCGAGCACAGCCCGGCCGCCGCGCCAGAAGCCCCAGAATTCCTTGAAGTGATAGTACGGCGAGAATGCGCCCCACTTGAGGCGCTGCGACAGCGGCAGGCGCTGTGCGCTCAGGTACTGCCGGTCGCTCTTCCAGAAGCGGCCCGTCATCACGAAGACGTGCGAGAGCTTCTCGATGCAGGTGCGGCCGAGGAAGAACTGGTTGAGTTCCGCATCCACGAAGGTGCGCGCCGCAACGGTGGCCGCGTCGTACTCGTGACTGTGCAGCACCTCGCTCTCGGGATCGAAGACGATGGTCCAGCCCGCCTCGAGAGCCGCGCGCGTGAACTTGATGTCCTCGCCGAACATGCCGCGTTCAAAGGGCAGGCGCTCCCATACGGAGCGGCGCAGCACCGACGACACGTCGTTGAAGTTGCAGCGCAGGCGCAGCATGTGCGGGTCCAGCGCCGCCCAGGCTTCGGGCGACTCCATCGTGGTCTCGATGCGCTGCGTGCCGAAGCACAGGTCGCCCTCGCAACCCTTCTTCACCAGCGGGCCGGCGTGCGGGCGCGGCAGGATGCGCGAGAAGGCGCCTGCCACGCGCGGGTCGTCGAGGTTGCGCACGAGCTTCGCGAGCCAGTGCCGCCCCACCGGCTCGGCATCCTGCACGAGGAAGACGATGGCCTGCCCGGTGGTCATGCCCGCGCCGAGATTGCGCGTGTCGCCGTGATCGAAGCCCGAGGGCGCGATGCGGTGCAGCTTCACCGCCGGCCGCGCGCGGATGTCGTCCAGCGAGCCGTCGGTCGAGCCGCTGTCGATGACCAGCACGTCGAAGGGGATGTCCAGTTCCTGGGCCAGCACCGCGTCGAGGCAGGGCCCGATGGTCGGGCGCCCGTTCTTCGCCGGGATCACGATCGAGACCGAGGTCACGCGGCCCGAGGTTGTGCGGTCGTCCGCTCCGGCGCTCATCGACGGCCCCTGCCCGATCTCGATTTCGATCCCGACGTCCGCGGCGACGGCAGTGGCCGCGGCACGGGCAGCGTGCCCACCGGGCCGCGGCTGCCCTGCCGCTGCGCCATGACCTGCGCCCAGCGCAGCGTGCGCGCCTCGGCCAGCACCATGGTCAGCGACCGGCCGCCGAGAAGTTCCGGCCGCCCGGTGAGCGTGCGACGATCGCGCGAGAGCTCGGCGTTGTAGCCCTTGAGCACGGAGATGAGATCGGGGCGCACGCGGTAACCGAAGGCCTCGCGGAAGAAGCTGGCGTCGTCGCGATAGCGCGGCACGACGCTGGTCGCGTCGTACACATGGCCGTGCTCCACGACGGCGTCGGGCTGGAAGGCCAGCGACCAGCCGGCGTGAAGCAGGTCGAAGGCCATCAGCGCATCCTCGCCGTGGCTCGTGCGGCGGTAACCGCCGACCGCGCGGAACAAAGGGGCGCGCAGCGCGCAGCAGACGTCGTCCAGCAGCAGCAGCGCGCGCCACTCCTCGGGGCTCAGCGCATCCCGCGCCCCGGCGGCGAGCGGGCCCACGCTGCGCGGCTCGGCGCCGCCGAAGGAGCCGGCGCTCACGCTGCAGGCGGTCAGGGGCCCCGCCTCGGGAGGCGGCACCTGCCGCGCCGTCGCCGCGGCCACGCCGGGTTGCGACACGGACTGCGCGAGCGCCGCCAGGCAGTGCACGCCCACGGGCACGGCATCCTGCACCAGGAAGACGAGCACGTCCACGTCGGGCAGCGCGGCGGCGCCGCGGTTGCGCGTCTCGCCGTGATCGAACTCCGCGGGCGGGATCTCCAGCACGCGCGCGCCGGCGCGGCGCGCCACGTCCGGCGTGCCGTCCGTCGAGCCGCTGTCGATGACCACGACGGCGTCCGGCGCGGGGACCTGCGCGGCGAGAGCCGCAAGGCAGCTCCGGAAACGCGCGCCGCCGTTCAAGGTCGGCACCACGACTCCCGCGCCTATGACTTGTCCTCCGGCTTCGGCTTGAAGCCACGCCGCACGGCGGAGAAGACGCGATACGGCTTGCTGTCCCAGATGCGCTGCAGCTGCGACTCGAGCCGCTGGATGTGCGTCGTCTTCTCGTTCAGTGCCTTCCAGAGGTCGTCGATGTTCTGCTCGAGGCGCGCGGCGCCGTCCACGATGGCGTCCTTCTCGCGGCGCAGCATGTCCATCTCGCGCGTCTGCTCGTTGAGGAAGGCGATGGCCTGCTCGGCAGCGATGAGCCGGCGGCGCACGTCGGCCAGCCAGTCGGCATCCACCTGGCGATCCGCGGAACGGATCAGGCCGAGCAGGTCGCGCATCTGCGTCAGCGCGGCGCCCGCGGGCATCTCATCGAGCAGCACCTCGATGCGCGTCCAGGCCTGCTGCGCCGGCGCCGTCGAGATGATGGAAGGCGGCTGCAGTTCGAAGGTGTCGGGCGTGATGCGGCGCTCGCGGAAGAGCGCCGCGATCTCGGTCACCCTGGAGAGCCGATCCACCTGTTCCTCGAGCTTCTGATTGGCCTCGATGAGGTGATAGATCTGGCTGACCAGGTGGCTTTCGTGACGGCGCACCTCCTCCGCATCGCGAGCCGGAGCGTGCTGCCGCGGGCTGTCAGGCCGCCCGTCGTCGCGCGGGGCCGGCCGGTTGCCGGCGTGCTGGTCGGCGCCGCTGCCGCTCATGGGCGGCCACCCGTGCCGGGCGCGACCCGGGCGCCGGCCGCGACGATGGCCGGTCCGGCGGACGAGCCCGCCGGCAGCCCGAGCGCGCGCTCCCAGATCGCCGTGAAATCCTGAGCGTTCTCCGCCAGCGTCCGCACGCGGCCGATGCCGCCCTGCAGGCGCTTGAGCAGGCCCGGGTCCTCGTCGAAGTCGCGCAGCACGTTCATGAGGGCTCCGGGATCGCCGGCTCGGAAGGTGCGGCCGTTGTGGCCGTCCTCGACCAGCTCGGACAAGCCGCCGAGGTCGGAGGCGATCACGGGGCGTCCCGCGCAGAAGGCCTCCAGCACCACGAAGGGCGTGTTCTCGTACCACACCGACGGCACGACGAGAACGTCGATGCTGGAAAGCGCCGCGGCCAGCTCGCCGTGGCCGTAGGGCCCGCGGAAGGTGATGCGCGGGTCGAGGTCGGCGAAGGCGCGGACGCGTCGCGCATACTTCGGGAAGTGCTGCATGTTGCCGCGCACGACGAGCTTGAAGCGGTCGCAGCGGTACTCGCGGAAGGCCGACACGAGCACCTCCAACCCCTTCTGCGGATTGACGCTGCCGAAGAAGCCGAAGGTCACGGTGCCCGGGCCGTTGACCGGCACCGAGCGCACCGCGGCGGCGGGCGGATCGACGCCGTACGGCACGTGGATCATGGAGCGCTCGTCGTAGCCGTTGCGCAGGAACATGCCCTTGAGGAAGTGGCTCGGCGTGATGAGCGCCGTGGCCTTGCTCAGCACGCGTCGGATGAAGGCCGGCCGGCCGTGCAGCGCCGCGCGCCGCAACCCGAGGTCCGCGTGGCTCACGTCCGTGAGCGACGGGTCGGGCGCGGTGACCTCCACGAAGCCGTCGCGCTGGCTGAACATGCGCAGTCCCTGGTAGCCGTAGTTGTCGGGCGCGAGGCACTCGATGCACACCGGCGTGTCCGGCCCTTCGCACAGCGTGCCGTTGCGGCGCAGCAGCTGCACCGTCGGGCACAGGAACCAGAAGTCCATGAGCTGCACGAAGACCGGGATGCCGCGCGCGTGGCACTCCTCCACGATGGAGAGGCCGAGGCCGATGAGGTGGAAGACGTGCACCGCGTCCGGGCGCACCTTGTCCAGCCACTCGCCGAAGACCTTGCCGAGGAAGACGTCGTAGTAGTCGCGCAGCGCGTGGTTCGGCGACAGCCCCGCGAAGGCCGTGAGGCGCGTGACGGGCACGTCGTCGGCCGGATCGTCGACGACGCGCAGCGCGATGTCGTCGGCCACGTTGGGTTCGTGGGTGAACACGCGCACGTCCACGCCTGTCTTGCGCAGGACGAGCGCCAGCCGGTGCGCGTAGATCTCCGTGCCGGTGTTGAACCTCGGCGGGTACTGGTGGACGACGAAGGCAACCTTCACGCGCGATCTCCGGCCGCGAGCTGATCATAGAGGGACAGGAGCTGCCGGGCAGCATCCCGTTCGTCGCGCACCCATTCCGGGCGACCGGCAAGGCGCTCGCGCAGCGCGGGGTCGTCCGCCACGCGACGCAGCACGGCGGCCAGCGAGGCGGCGTCGCCCGCCTGGAAAAGCAGGCCCGTGCGCCCGTCCTGGACGGCCTCGGCCATGGCGCCGTGATTGGCCGTGACCACCGGCACGCCCGCCAGGTGCGCCTCGCGGATGGTGAGTCCGAAGGCCTCGTACCAGAGCGAGGGCACGACCAGCACGTCCATGCCGGCGAGGATGGCCGGCAGGCTCTCGTTGGCGTAGCGGCCGTGCAGCGTGATGACCGACTCGAAACCCTCCCGCAGCGCGGCCAGGCGTTCGCCGTAGGTGCGGTCGTTGTGGAAGGGCAGGACCTCGCCCCAGATGTCGAGGCGCAGGCCGGTCGGGTCGCCGAGGCGCCGGAAGGCCTCGATGAGCAGATGCACGCCCTTGCTCGGCATGACGCTGCCGATGAAGCCGATGCGCAGCGGGCCGCCCGTGCGCGCCGCGGCCGCCCGCCGTTCGGGCGCACCGGCCCACGCCGACGTCGGCAACCCGTTCTCGACCACGCGCAGCTTCCCGGCACTCACGCCGTAGTCCTGGTAGAGCCGCGCCATGAAGGCCGAGGGCGTGCACAGCAGGTCCAGCGAAGCAAGCGTCGCGCGCATCGAAGCGTGATAATTCTCGAGCAGCGCGAGGTCGCGCGCGTCGCGCTCCTCCGCGGGCAGGTCCGGCGAACCGCCGCGCCCCAGCAGGTGCGGCCAGAGCTCGCGCAGGCAGGGCAGGCAGCGGGCGAGCTTGATGCTCGGGCAGACGTCGAGGCCCGCCGTGATGCGCTGGCCGCGCGGGCAACCCATCCAGAAGTCGTGCAGCGTCATGATCGTCGGCACGCCCGCGGCGCGGCAGCGGTCCACGATGAGCGTCGACAGGCAGGTGAGGTGGTGGATGTGCACGACATCCGGCTTCACGCGCGCCAGCTCCGCGGCGAACGCGTCGGCGATGCCTTCGTGGCGCACCATCGCCTCCAGGCTCGTCGCGTCCTCGAAGGTGTTCGCGAGCCGCGCGACGGGAATGCCCTCGACCGTTTCGCGCGCGATCTGCAGGTGCGGCAGCCCGGGCCGGCCGGTGCGCGCGAAGACGCGGCACTCGTGGCCCGCGACGGTCATGGCGCGCGCCAGGCCCTGCACGTGCAGCTCGACGCCCCCGACGGATTCGGGCGGATAGCTCGCGGTGACGAAGAGGATGCGCATCGCGGTGGGCCCTGGTGTCCCGGTGCCGGCCTCAGGCCGCCAGCCACGCCTCGAAGGCGCGGAAGTCGAAGGGCCGGCCGAGGAAGTCCGACACGAGCAGCTCCGCGTCCTTGCTGCCGCCGGGCTCCAGCACGCAATGCCGGTAGCGGCGCGCCACGGTCGTGTCCATCAGGTCCGCGCCGAAGCCGCTGAGGAGATCCTTGGCCAGCACCAGCGACCACATGTAGGTGTAGTAGAGCGCGGTGTAGCCCTCGAGATGGCCGAAGCCGGTCTGCAGCGTGGTGCCCTCTTCATGCGGGAAGGGCACGTAGCGGGGCTTCTGCTGGCGGATCACGTCCGTCGTATCGAGTCCCGCCGGGTCGCGGCTGTAATACTCCAGCGAAAGCCCCGCGTAGAACATCTGGATGCGCGTGTTGATGCCCTTGCCGTACTCGGCGGCCTGCCGCATCCGCTCGACGAGCGCCGACGGAATCGGCTCGCCGGTCGCGTGGTGCCTGGCGAAGGACTGCAGCACGGCGACGTCGCGCGCCCATTCCTCGTAGAGCTGGCTGGGCACCTCCACGAAATCCCACTCGGTGGAGATGCCCGAGACCGCCAGCCAGCGCTGCCGCCCCGCCAGCAAGTGGTGCATGAGGTGCCCGAACTCGTGAAAGAAGGTGGTGACCTCGCCCGGCTCCATGAGTCCCGGATCGCTGTCCGTCGTCTGGGGAAAGTTGCACACGAGACAGGCCTCGGGCAGGCGCGTGGCCGCGCCGTCTCCGGCGCCGCGCGTGCCGCCCGCCGCGCCCGCCGTGGCCGCGTCGGCGGCGGGCAGCATGCCGTTGACGAGGTCGAACATCGCCGCGTGCTTGTACTTGTCCGTGCGCGGGTGCATGTCGAGATAGAAGCGCGCGAGCAGCGTGCCGTTCTCGCGCACGTCCCAGGCCTCGATGTCCGGGTGCCAGCAGGCGAGGTCCAGCTTGTGCAGCGTGACGCCGTACAGCCGGCTGGTCGTCTCGAGCACACCGCGCTGGACCGCTGCGTACGGGAAGTACGGGCGCGCGTCGCGGCTGTCGTAGCGCAGTCGGTCGCGGCGCACGCTCTCCATGAGCTGCATGCGGTCGTAGTCGTGGATGAGCCGCGCGCCCGGATCGCGCTGCCGCTGCACGGCAAGCAGCTCGTCCAGTTCGCGCTGCAGGCGCGCGCCGGTCAGCTCGGTGACGCGCGCGATGAACTGCGCGGCGCGCTCGGGCGTCCGGATCATCTTGTCCTCGGTGGCATACGCGGCCCACGAGGCGTAGCCGAGGATGGTGGCCAGCTCGTGCCGGCGCGCCAGCATGCGCGACAGCACGTCGAGGTTGGCCGGCGCGCCGCGGCTGTGGAAGGCGAGGTACAGCGCCTTGCGGTGCGCGCTGCTCTGCGCGTACTTCATGAACGGCAGGAAGTCGGTCGGGTTGGTGGTGACGGTCACCGAGCCGTCCGCGGCGGGCGGGTGCGACGCGATCCAGTCCTCGGGCAGGCCGGCCAGCCCAGCGCGCCCCTCCGGCAGCGTGATCGTGCGCACGTCGCCGGCGATGTGGCGCGAGAACTCCTGGCCGATGAGCACGAGTTCCTCGCGCAGCTCGACGACGCGGGCGCGCGTGGCCTCGTCGCGGTCCACGCCCGCGCGGCGGAAGTCGCGCAGCGCCTTCTCCACGAGACGCCGCGCGACGGGCTGGGCCTTCGCCTCCGCGCTGTCGAGATCCAGAGCCGCGAGGCGCTCGTAGACGGCGCGGTCCAGCGAGAGCTCCGTCGCGTAGCGCGAGATGTCCTGCTCCACGGAGGCCGCCCGCTCGCGCACCGCGTGCTCCGGATGCACTTGAAAGAAGAGCCCCGCTGCGCCGGTGACCGTGTTGAGGTCGTGCCCCAGGGCGTCGAAGGCATCGACGGCCGCGAGGAAGGGTGTGGCTGCCGGCAGTGCGACGAAGCGGTCGCGCGCGGCCGCGGCGCTCGCCAGCGCGGCCGTCGCTGCCTCGGCCAACGCCTCGGGGCCGGCCGCCAGCAGCGGCGTCAGCGTCGTGGCGGAAGGAACGGAGGCGGACGAAGCGGACGGCGCCGAAGTCTGGGTGTGCATCGACGGGATTCTAGCCGGAAGCTCTTCGGGACCAGCCCCCGGAAGCCGGGACTGCCGCAGGCGCCGGCGGACCTCGGCGTCGTGCGCCGCGGTCGCGCTCAGGCCGGCGTGACGCCCAGTTCGCGCGCGAGCCGCTCGAGCAACGCGACGTCCTCGCTCAGCGCGCGCACGGGCGGAATGCTCGCGGTCCAGCGCGCGGGCAGGGCTGGATCGCTCGCGGCGCGGCGCAGCAGCTCGGCCAGCGCGGCGTCATCGCCGGGAGCGAAGGTCGCGCCGCCGCCGTGCGAGAGCAGCTCCGCCATGCCTCCGCGCGAGGAGGCCAGCACCGGCAGGCCGCGCTGCCAGGCCTCGTGAATCGTGAGCGGGCTGTTCTCCCACCACAGCGACGGAACGACGAGCAGGTCCAGCTCGGCGAAGATCGCGTCGCGCTGCTGCTGCGCGAAGGGGCCGGCGAGGACGAGCGCGTCGCCGCAGCGCGCGGCGATGGCGCGCAGGCGCGCCGTCACGTCCGGAAACCAGTCGAGGTGGCCGTGGATGCTGGCGCGCAGGACCGGCGCGGCGTGCTCGCCGTAGCCGGTCAACGCGCGCTGCCCGCCGTGTCCGCCGTGCGCGCGCCGGCCGCCCCCAACCATGCCGCCCGCACCCACGCCGCCCCCACCCGGGCCGCCCGCACCGAGTCCGCCGACCGCGAGGCGCTCGACCGCGCGCGCAAAGGTCTCGACGCCCTTGTAGTCCGACAGCGTGCCGACGTAGCCGGCGCGCAGCGGCTCGCCCCGCGCGCGCCGCGCCTGCCGCGCCGCGCGTTCGGTGGCCATGTCCGCGGGCGGCGCCGGAAAGCCGTAGTCCGCATGCACGAGGCGGTCGCGCGGAAAGCCCGCCGCCGCGAAGCGCTCGGCCAGGAAGCGAGACGGCGCGATGAAGCGCCCGATGAGCGTCGAGGCCTCGCGCATGTCGGCCTCGCGCTGCACGAGCGCGCGCGCGAACCAGCGCCGGTCGCCCAGCTCAGGGAAGCTGTCGCCGTCCCAGCGTGCACGGTCGATCGGGTAGATGTCCACGCAGCGCGCGCAGTCGGCCGGCGTCGCGGTCTCGCAGGCGCGGCCGGCGACATCGAACATCAGGCCGGCGCGCGGGCAGAGCAGCCAGTACTCGTGCAGCGTCATGACGATGGGAATGCCGCGCGCCGCCGCCGCGCGCAGCGCCGACACGCCGCCGACGAACTGCAGGCCCTGCACGTGGAGCAGGTCGGGCTTCCAGCGCGCGAGCACGCCGTCCAGCACCGCGGCCATCTTCGGATCGTCCCACTGCTCGGAGAGGTCGTGGTAGATGCGGTTGTAGATGCCCTCGAAGACGGGCACGCCGTCGTGCACGCGCTCACGCAGCGACCACTGCGCCGCGCCGCGGTCCTCCTCGCACGTGAACACGGCCACCTCGTGTCCCGCGGCGCGCAGTGCCGCGCAGAGGTTGGCGGTGTAGATCTCGCTGCCCGCCGCGTGCAGCGGCAGATAGTCGTGGATGAGCTGGAGGACCCTCACCCTTCCGATTGTGCCTCGGCGGGCGGGCGATTGAACACGGCCACGCGCGGCCAGTCGGGGAAGCGCTTCTCGAGCTCGGGGCAGGTGGCGAAGGCCGCCTCGTCGCCGTCGCCGCAGCGACTGGAGTCGAGGGTCGGGACCACGATGAAGACTCGGGCGAGGATCCGGCCGGCGTCGTCCATCAGCGCGAGCTGCCAGTGGACAGACATGGAGACGTCGCTCGGCATCCTGCGGGTGTCACGATGGACCAGGGTCTCGCACTGCCGGCGGTCACCGAGCTCGACGGCCTGGAGTTCCTCGACGCTCACGTCGGATTCGAACAGCGCGGCGTGCTGCCAGTGCGGGAGCGGGAGCAGCCTCGCGAAGAGTTCCGCTGTGCTCGGGTAAGCGGGCCGCTGGTGCGTGACCGGGTCCACCACGTCCATCAGGTCGGCGTAGGTGCGCTCGACGTCACCGATCCAGGCAGCACCCGCCGGCGACGATCCGTGATACAGCCCGTCCGTCGCCCGGAGCGGTGGCCGCGGTGGCCGATGACGCGACCACGACGGAAGGCCCGCCAGCGAGAAGAGGATCACCGCGCCGATGCCCACGCCGATGCCGACCCGCTGCACCGAGATCGGCTGCGTCACGTAGGCGGCGGCGGCGTTCTCGCGCGCGGTCTCGTCCGCCGGCTTGAGCGTGTACGACATCTCGACCTCCTCGATCTGTCGGCATGCCCCGCAGACCCGGCACCAAGGCCTGCCTATCGGCTGCCGCGGGCGGGAAGTTGAGGCAAGGCCGCGATTTCAGGGGCTGCGGACGATGACGTCCTTCAGCTCACCGGTGCCGGGAGCGGCCCAATTCCTCGAGGACGCAGAGTCAGCCGATCAGGAGGCTCGGGAGGATCCTTCCGGGCTTCATGTCGCGGCCGCGTTCATGTCGGCGCAGAGGCAGCGGCCGACACCGGGCGCCTGGCGTCCCCCCGCCTGTCGGCCGCCACCGCATCCGCCACCCACTGCGCGGCGTCCGCCAGGGCGACGAGCTGCTTCTCGCCGGTGGCGCGGCGTTCGCACTCCACCTGGCCGTCGGCGAGCGAGCGGCCGCAGAGGATGCGGTACGGGAAGCCGATGAGTTCCGTGTCCTTGAGCTTGCCGCCCGGGCGCATCTCGCGGTCGTCGAGCAGGGCTTCGACGCCGAGCTTGCCGAGCTCCACGTAGAGTTTTTCCGCGGCCTGCACGACGTGGGGCATGTCCATCTGCATCGGGACGACGGCGACTTCGTAGGGCGCGATCGCGACGGGCCACACGATGCCCTTGTCGTCGTGGTTCTGTTCGACGGCGGCGGCCGCGATGCGCGACACGCCGATGCCGTAGCAGCCCATCACGAAGGGGCGGCGCTTGCCGTCGCGGTCCGTGAAGAGCGCCTTCATCGCCTCGCTGTACTTGGTGCCCAGCTTGAAGACGTGGCCGACCTCGATGCCGCGCAGGCCGACGAGCCTGCCCGTCGTGCAGCGCGCGCAGGACTCGCCGACCCTGGCCTCGCGCAGCTCCGCGAACTTCGGCATCGGCACGTCGCGCTCGAAGTTCACGTCGAGCAGGTGGCGATCAGTCTTGTTCGCGCCGCACAGGAAGTTGGTCATGCCCTTCACGGAGGTGTCCGCCAGGATGCGGCAGTCCGTGAGACCCACCGGCCCCGCGTAGCCGGGCGCGGCGCCGGTCACGCGGCGCACCAGTTCCTCGGACGCGATCTCCAGCGCGATGGCGCCGGCCGCGTTCTGCACCTTGACCGCGTTGCAGTCGAGGTCGCCGCGGATGAGCACCGCGAGCGCCTGCACCTTGCTCTTGTAGGTCGCCTGGAAGAGCACGGTCTTGATCATGCGGCTCGGCGCCAGCTTGAAGAAGTCCGCCAGCGCGGCGACGGTCGTGATGCCCGGCGTGCTCTCGTCGCGCATCGGCAGCGGCTCGCCGCCCGGCTCGCCCGGCGCCAGCACGGACTCGGCGCGCTCGACGTTCGCGCCGTAGCCGCAGTGCGGGCAGGTGAGCAGGCCGTCCTCGCCCGCGTCTGCGGTGACCATGAATTCCTCGCTGCGCGAGCCGCCGATGGCGCCGCTGTCGGCCTCGACGATGACGTACTTCAGGCCGCAGCGGTTGAAGACGCGCACGTAGGCGTCGCGCATCGCCTTGTAGCTGGCGTCGAGGCCGACCTCGTCGGCGTCGAAGCTGTAGGCGTCCTTCATGATGAATTCGCGGCCGCGCATGAGGCCGAAGCGCGGCCGGAACTCGTCGCGGTATTTGTTGGCGATCTGATAGGCCGTGACGGGCAGCTGCTTGTAGCTGTCCACGGTGCCGCGCAGCAGGTCGGTGATGAGCTCCTCGGCGGTCGGCGCGAGGCACAGCCGCGCATCCTTCCGGTCCGCCAGGTGAAAGAGGATGCCGGCCTTCAGATACTGGTCCGCGCGGCCGGACTCCTCCCACAGCTCCATCGGCTGGAGGATGGGCAGCAGCACTTCCTGGCCGCCGGCGCGGTCCATCTCCTCGCGCACGATGCCGGAGATCTTGCGCAGCGTGCGCCACATGAGCGGCGCGTAGCTGTACAGGCCGGCGCCCACCTTGCGGATGTAGCCGCCGCGCGCCAGCAGCTTGTGACTGCGCAGCTCGGCATCGGCCGGGTCGTCGAAGAGGGTCTTGTTGAGCAGGCGGGAAGCGCGCATGGCTGTCTCGGGCGGGGCCTTGGATGCGGAATGTCGAGTCTGCTTCGCGACGAACCGCGCGCGCGACCCCTGAGTCCGCGCGCGGGATTGTAGCGGTGGGTGCCACGCGAGCTGCTCGCTGAAAATTCATGCGGAAGAAATGCTGCACCTTGTCGCCCCTTTCCCGCTTGTAGCAACAGGTGCATGGACGGAGTCCGGGATTCACCCGCTGTCCTCCAGGCACCGGCAGTTCAGGATCACAGGGGGTCACGATGCACGTCTTCGGCCACACGCCCGCTCGCTCCACCGCGGACTCCTCCGCAGCGGTTGCGGCGTCACGTGTTGCCGGCGGACGTTTGCCATGCGAGAGCGGCCTGACGCCGGCCCGATGCAGCCGTCAGGACACGCCGGATGCCGGTGCGATGGATCGACAGCAAGGACGGCCAGAACGATTCGGGGGAATCGAGGAGAGACACCAGACGGACAAGGGACGCTGGGTGCTGGCCGAAGGAACAGGGGCTTTTCCGCAACCCTGAGCTGAGGGTTGCCGACGTGCAGATCCGCCCGGGATCACGAAAGTGGCCCCGGGCGGATTCTTTTCCGGCTCAGGCGGTGGCGTGCCGTGGCCCGAAGCGCACCCACACCGGGGCATGGTCGGAGAGCTCGGCGTCCTTCTCGATCCACGACTCTGTGGCGAGAGGCGCAAGGGTCGGGCTCGCCAGCACGTAGTCGATGCGCCAGCCGACGTCGTTGGCGCGCGCCTGGCCGCGGTTGCTCCACCACGAGTACAGGTTCGGCTCGCCGGGATGCAGCGCCCGGAGCACGTCCACCCAGCCGAGTTCGAGGAGCGCCGAGAACCACGCGCGCTCCGCGGCGAGGAAGCCGGAGTTCTTCGCGTTGCTCGTCGCATTGCGGATGTCCAGCGCCGTGTGCGCGATGTTGAAGTCCCCGCACAGCACGACGGGCCGCTTCTCGGCGAGCAGGCCGGCGGCGAACTCGGCGAGGTGATCCAGGTAGCTGAACTTCAGGATCTGCCGGTCCGCGCTGGAACTGCCGGATGGCGAGTAGAGGTTCACGACGGAGAGCTCGCCGAAATCGGCGCGCAGGACGCGTGCCTCCTCGTCGCCCCACCACAGGCCGCTGCCTTCCGCATAGCGATCGGCGCTCGCGCGGCTGTACGTCGCGACGCCGGAATAGCCCTTGCGCCCCGCCGGAAGCCAGCGCGTGTTGTAGCCGGGCGGGCAGCGCAGGTCGGCCTCCACCTGGTCGGGCCAGGCGCGCACTTCCTGCAGGCAGACGATGTCGGGCCTGGTGCGCTGCAACCACGCGGGCAGGCCGCGCCGCTCCGCCGAACGGATGCCGCAGCAGTTGAGGCTGGCCAGCGTGAAGCCGCGCGCGAGCAGATCGCGCTGCGGGTGCAGCTTCGCCGCGGCGGCCGCCGCGGCGTCTCGGCCCGCCTGCCGCTCCGCGAGCAGTGCCGCCGCACGCGTCGGGTCCGGAACCTGGGGCGTGTCCTCGCGGCGCGGGAAGGGTCTGGCCTTCAGCGAGCCTTTGCCTGATGCCCCCGCCGCGCCGGATGACTTGCGCGGACTCACGGCGTGCGCTCCGGCTTCGCGCGGCCGTCCCCGCCTCGCGCCTCGCGCGAGTCGGCGCCGCGCTCGGCGAACCATTTCACCTGCGGCGGGCCGCCGTCGGCGGGCAGCGTGGCCGCCCCGTCGAAGCCGAGCTTCTGCAGGTCGTCGAGCTGCTTGCCCAGCTTCTTGCGCTTGAGCTGCAGCGAGACGGCATGGCCTTCCGTGCGCAGCGCCGCGGCGGCAGCAACGACCTGCGCGAGCGTCGCCGCGCCCTTGTCGCCCGCGGCACCCGCGGTGGCGGCAGCACCCGCAGCATCCGCAGCATCCGCAACGCCCACCGCGTCGGGCGAGCCGGATGCGTCGGGTTCGCCGGGAACCTCGTGCAGCAGGGCGAGCAACCTGCCTTTGCGCGGCACCTTGACGCCGCGTTCGAGCAGCAGCCCGATGACGCGCTCGAAGCCGATGGAGAAACCGCAGGCAGGCACCTCACGCCCGAGCAGCTTGCCGATCATGCGGTCGTAGCGCCCGCCGCCCGCGATCGAGTACGGCAGCCCTTCGACGCCGATCTCGAAGATCGGCCCCGTGTAGTAACCCATGCCGCGTACGAGCGTCGGGTCGAAGACGAGCTGTGCGCGCCCCGCCAGGGCCGGCGCCAGCGCCGCGAGAATCGCCTCCAGCGTGCGCGCGCTGCCCGAGTCCTGCGCGAAGTTCGCGAGCGAGCCGCCATCGCGCTGCGCGAGCAGTCCCGTCACGGCCTCGCGCGCGGCATCCGCCGGGAGACCCAGCGCGACCAGCTCGGCGGCCGCGGCCTCCGGGCTGATCTTGTCCAGCTTGTCAAGCGTGATGAAGAAGGCGCCCTGGCGCTCCTCGGACATCCCGAATCGACGCGCATAGTCCTGCAGCAGCCGCCGGTCGTTCACGCGCACCGTGAAGCCCGGGAGGCCCAGCGCGGAAAGCGCTTCGGTCGTCGCGAGGATGAGGTCGATCTCGGCGGAGGCGCCCGCCTCGCCCAGCACGTCGATGTCGCACTGGGTGAACTGCCGGAAGCGCCCCTTCTGCGGCCGCTCGGCGCGCCACACCGGCCCGATCTGGATGGCCTTGAAGGGCGACGGCAGCTCCGCGTTGTGCTCCGCGAAGAAGCGCGCCAGCGGCACGGTGAGGTCGAAGCGCAGACCGGCGTCGACGAGGGCGTTTTCCGCGCGTTCATCGGGCGCGGCGGCGCCGAGCGCCGTGAGGGCGCCGCGCAGCTCGTCGCCGCGCTTGAGCACCTTGAAGATGAGCTTCTCGTTCTCGCCGCCGTCGCCGCCGGTGAGCAGCGGCAGGTGCTCCAGCGCCGGCGTCTCCACGCGCTGGAAGCCGAAGCCCCGGTAGGTGTCGAGGATGACCCCGACGGCCCAGTCGCGCAGCTCGCACTCCTGCGGCAGCAGGTCGCGCATGCCGCGCACGGGAGAGGTGTGGACGTCCCTGGCCATGAACCGCGCTCCGACTCCGCGCGCCGCGGGATTCGCGGCGGCGACAAGCGCGACATCCTAGCCAAGTGCCCGCGGGCAGCGTCTACCCGTGGGTCGTCGTGCCTGCCGTGCCGGCCGCATCGGTCGAGCCGGCGGCGTCGCCGGCTTCCGGAAACGCCTCGAGCTCCGCGCTCTGTCGCGGCTGCAGCAGGCCTTCGATCTGCTCGACCAGCACGTGGCCACGCAACGCGTACTTCACCGGGCCCCAGGCACTGATGCTGTGCGCGACGCGCAGGGTGTCGGGATCCACGAAGTGCACCGACTGGATCATCACGCCACGGAAACCCAGCCGGTCCGCGGCCATCGCGGTCTGCGCCGTGCGCCACGCCGGCTCGCGTCCGTGAACCAGCAGGTGCAGCACGACCTCGCGCGTGAAGCACGCCGCGCCGAGACGGCTCACGATGTCCTGCCGCGCGGCCTCGATCTGCGCCCGCGGCTCCGCCTCCGGATGGAACTCGATCACGCCCAGCACGTCGTCAGCGAACCTCGCGCGCCGCCGCCACAGGATGAGATCGAAGGGCGAACCCACCGGATCGAGCTGGCAGGAGTAGGGTTCCGGGTGGAGGCGGGACAACGCCGTATTCAGGAAAGACTTCGGGTCCATGAGTCAACGAGGCTCCGCGTTGGGGCGCCGGACGGCGCGGATACGAAAGGTCCGCACTGATCGGCGGCGGCGGAGGGTGTCTTGAGGGGACTCTCGGCCGGACACGCCGCCAAGGGGCGCAATGAGGGCGCGAGGAGGGCGCACTGAGGGCGCACTGAGGGCGAGCAGGGCCACGGGGCGCCACATCGCGCCATGTGGCGGAGATCAGCGCCGGAGGGCCAGCCAGCGCTCGAAGAGGCGCTTCACGAAGGGCGTGAGGCGCGTGCGGTTGTAGAGATCGCCCGTGCGGCGGATCGCGTCGGCCTGCGTGGGATAGCTGTGTATCGTGGACGCAAGGCGGCTGAGGCCGATTCCCGCGGTCATCGCCAGCGTGAGCTCGGCGAGCATCTCGCCCGCGTGCCGCGCGACGATCGTCGCCCCCACGATGCGGTCGCCGCCGGCCGCGACGTGCACGCGCACGAAGCCCGCCTCGTCCCCGTCGAGCAGCGCGCGGTCGTTCTCGCGCATCGGTTGCGTGAAAGTGGTCACGGCCAGGCCGGCGGCCGCCGCGTCGGCCTGCGTGAGCCCGACGTGCGCGACCTCCGGATCGGTGTAGGTGCACCACGGAATGGTGAGCGCCGACGCCCGCTTGCGGCCCATGAACAGCGCATTCTGGATGACGATGCGCGCCATGAAGTCCGCGGCGTGCGTGAACTTGAACTTCGAGCAGATGTCGCCGGCCGCGAAGATGTGCGGGTTGCTCGTGCGCAGGTGATCGTCGACGGTGACGCCGGCGCGCGGGTCAAAGGCAACGCCCGCTGCCTCCAGACCGAGGCCCTCGACGTTCGGCGCGCGCCCCACGCCCACGAGCAGCGCATCCACGACCAGCTCGCGCGGCGGCGGCGCACCGACCAAGCGTGCGTGTGACGCGTGTGACGCGAGTGACGCGTGCGACGCGGGTGACGCGGGTGACGCGGGTGACGCGTGTGACGCGGGTGACGCGGCTGACGCGCCCGGCGCGCCGTCGCGCACTGCGGGAGCCGGACCCAGCGTCAGGACGAGCTCCGCGCCGCGGCGCTCCACGCGCTCGGTGCGACAGTGAAGCTGCAGCGTCACGCCGTCGCGCTGCAGCGCGGCGGCCACGAGCGCCGCCGCGTCGGGATCCTCGCGGCCCAGCAGCTGCGCTCCGGTCTCGAGGATCGTGACCTTGCTGCCGAAGCGCGCGAAGGCCTGCGCCAGCTCGCAGCCGATCGGCCCGCCGCCCAGCACCGCAAGGCGCGCCGGCAGCTCCATGAGCGAGAAGACGGTCTCGTTCGTGAGCGCACCCGATTCCGCGAGCCCGGGAATCGGTGGCAGCGCCGCGCGCGCGCCTGTCGCGATGACGGCGCGCGCAAAACGCAGCTCGATGCCGGTAGCCCCGCGCCCGCCCGGGAGCACCTCCACGCGATCGGGCCCCGAGAAGCGCCCGTCGCCGAGAAAGACGTCCACGCCGAGGTCGCGGAAGCGCGCGGCGCTGTCGTTGGGTGCGATGTCGGCGCGCAGGCGGCGCAGGCGCTCCATGACCGCGGGGAAGTCCACGCTCACGTCGCCGTCGACGCGCACGCCGAAGCGGGACGCGCGGCGCACGTCGGCCACCGCGTGCGCCGCCGCCAGCAGCGCCTTGCTCGGCACGCAACCCACGTTGAGGCAATCGCCGCCCATGAGGTGGCGCTCGATGAGCGCGACCCGGGCGCCAAGGCCGGCCGCACCGGCCGCGCACACCAGGCCCGCCGTGCCCGCACCGACGACGACGAGGTTGTAGCGGTCCGCCGGCACGGGGTTGATCCAGTCGCCGGGATGCACGGCGGCGATCAGCCGTCGGTTGTGCTCGTCCATCGGCGGCAGTTCGACCGGCGTGCCGCTCACGACGACCTGCCTCGCGGTGCGCTGCTCATCGCACACCTCTCATCGCGCAGCTCGCGTGGCGCACCTCTCATGGCGCACCTTGCCGCGACTTGCCGCCTGCGGCCGGGAGGTCCGCAACCGGCGGGGCAGCAACCGTCGCCACCGTCTCCGGAGCGGCCTGCGCCAACGCGCGCCTCGCGAAGCGGGTGATGGACAGCGTCACCGCGATCGTCGCGACGAGTCCGAGCCCGCGCAGCGCCCATTCGGCGGGCGTCGTCTCGTGCTCCGAAGCGCCGGCCGCCGCACCGAAGGCGTAGCCGAGGTAGACGTACATGATCGTGCCGGGAATCATGCCGATCCACGAGGCCAGCACGTAGTCGCGCAGACTCACGCGCGTCAGTCCGTAGCCGAAGTTGAGCAAGGTGAACGGGAAGAGCGGCGAGAGGCGCGTGAGCAGCACGATGCGGAAGCCCTCCTTCGCGACGGCCGCGTCCACGGCGGCGAAGCGCGGCTTGCCGGCGACCATCACCGAAACCCAGTCGCGCGCGACGTAGCGCCCCGTGAGAAAGGCGAGCGTCGCCCCCAGCGTGGAGGCGAGCGACACCGTCAGCACGCCGATCGGCACGCCGAAGAGCGCGCCCGCCGCCAGTGTCATCACCGACGCCGGCACCGCCAGCACGCAGGCCGCCGCGTACAGCGCACCAAGCGCCACGGGCCCCCACGCGCCGAGTCCCGCGACCCAGTCCACGCCCGCCCGGATCGGCAGCCAGCGGATGGCGGCGAGCACCGCGGCGAACAGCACGGCGAGCAGGAGCAGCTTCGTGCGCGAGGAAGCAGGTCCGGCCACTGTTCTGGATTCCGGGAGATGAGCGGAGAGACGTGCCGTGGCCCGCGCAGACTCTAAGGAAAGCGCGGGCGCCGCCGCGACGACCCTTTCCGCGCCGACGAAGCTCGCGCACAATCGAGCGCATGCCCGACACGCCCGGCCCGTCCGCTGTCACGACGTCACGACGAGCGGCGCACTGCGCGCTGCCGCTGGCCCTCGCACTCGCCTTCGTGCTGGCTCTCGACCCTTGCCCGACGCTGCAGGCTGCGGCGCCGTTCGCTGCGCCCCGCGCAGCGCCGGGCGACGGGGCCGTCGCGCTGGATCCCAAGGCGGCGTTCGCCTCGATCACCGAAGCCGACCTGCTCGCGGACCTCAAGCTGCTCACCTCGGGCCCGCTCGAGGGCCGCGACTCGCCGAGCCTGGGACTCACGCGCGCCGCGGCGGCCATCGTGGATCGGCTCAAGGCCGCGGGACTGCAAGGCGCCGGAAAGGACGGCAGCTTTCTGATCCCCTTCACGCGCACGCTCCCTGCGCCGGTGCCCGACGACTGCGCGCTCTCGATGACGATGGCGGGCGAGCCGCGCGCGCCCGAAGCCGGCGCATCCGGCACCGCCGGCACGGCCGCGGCGCCTGTCGAACAGACCTTCACGTACGGCAAGGACTTCGTTCCGGTGTGGCAGACCGGCGGGCGCGCCGTCGGCGAGGCTTGCTTCGTCGGCTTCGGCATCGACTCGCACGAGGACAAGTACGACGACATCCGCGGCGACCTGCGCGGGAAGATCGCCGTCATCATCGAGGCGGAGCCGCGGCACAAGCGCCTCTTTCAGGGGCCGGAGGTCTCTCTCGCCGCCGACGTGTACGAGAAGTGCAAGCACCTCGCTGAGGCGAAGATCGCCGGCGTGCTCGTCGTGCGCCGCCCCGCGAACGACCAGGATCCCGCGCCTGCCGAACTCGCCTTCCGTCACACGTGGGCCTCGTGGGTCGGCGAGGCGCCGCACAGCGACCTGCCGGCGCCCGTGGACTTTCCGGTGCTCGAGATCACGCCCGCCGTGGCGCTGGCCATCATGGGCCAGGACGTGCTGCAACTGGCTGCGAAGATCGACGCTTCCGGCAAGCCGCCCACCAAGCCGCTCGCGAGCGGCCACGTCGTGAGCATGGCCGCGCGCAGCGAGTTGCGCGAGGTGAGTCTCGACAATGTCGTCGCGCTGCTGCCCGGCAGCGACGCCGCGCTGGCCGGCGAGTACGTCGTTCTGGGCGCGCACTACGACCATCTCGGCGTGGACCCGCGCGGGCGCGTCGGCTTCGGCGCGGACGACAACGCCTCGGGCACGTCGGCGCTGCTCGAGGTGGCGACGGCGCTCGCGCTGGCGCCGCCGCGCCGCTCCGTGATGGTGTGCGCCTTCGCCGCCGAGGAAGACGGCCTGCTCGGCAGCCAGGCCTTCTGCGACAAGCTGCCCGTGCCGAAGGCCTCGGTCGTCGCGATGCTGAACATGGACATGATCGGGCGCGGCCCGGCCGACACGGTCTGCGTGCTCGGCCTCATGGAGAACCCGACGCTGGAAAAGCTGCTCGGCCGCGCCCAGAAACTGCAGCCCACGAAGCTGAAGAAGCTCGTGCTGCGCGAAGGTCAGGAGCTGTTCCCGCGCAGCGATCACTACACATTTCACAAGCTGGGCATCCCGACGCTCTTCTTCTTCGAGAACCTGCCGATCACGGCCAACCCCGACTACCACACCTGGCGCGACACGCTGGACAAGCTGGACCTCGACAAGATCGCGCGCACCGCGCGGCTGGTCTTCAACACGGCGTGGCTGCTGGCCAACGACGACGACAGACCGGCGCCGCCGTCGCACTGAGGCGCGCGTCAGCGGCCGCCGGCCCAGAGCAGCGCCTGCGCGACGAACTGCTGGTAGCGACTGTCGCCGTGCACCTCGGGGCCGTGACCCAGGATGGTCACTGCCACGCGGCCCTTGTCGAAGGGGCGGCACCAGCTCACGGGGCGGCGCTCGCCGCCTGCGGGACTGACACCGGACATGAGCACGGTCTGTTCGCCCTGCTCCCAGTTCTCGAGGTGATAGAACTCGTCGGTGAGGTCCCACTCGGCGGGCAGGCCGGCCGTGACCGGGTGGCCCGGTTCGTCGATGCGCACGTGGATGGGGCCGAAGGGCGGATGGCTCGCGAAGTGTCCGGCGCACATCGCGATGTAGTCGTCCCAGCCCGGGTGGCTGTCCACCGCGCAGTGCAGGCCGACGAAGCCGCCGCCGTCGCGCACGAAGCGTAGCAAGCGAGCTTTTTCGTCGCCCGTGAGATTCAGCTCGCCCTGCGTGTAGGCCAGCACGACGTCGAAGTCCCTGCCCAGCGCATCGCTGCCGAACACGGCGCGCGCGATCTTGTCGGACTCGCTGGCCCCGAAGGCCGCACCCGGAGCATCGGGTCCGAGGCGCAGCCGCGTGAAGCGGAACTGGCCACGCGCCTGCAGCGCCGCGAGCAGCGTGTCGAGATTGGCGCCGAAGGCGTGATAGCCGCCGCCCGAGAGCACGAGCACGCGCAGCGCGGCTGGCGCGTGGGGCACGGCGAGCGGCGGCTGCGCGGCCGGCACGGCACCGGCATCGCCGCAGCCGCAGAGCAGTGAGGCGACGGCGAGGCCCAGCGAGCGGAAGATGAATCGCGGAACACTCATGGCGTGGCATCCTAGCGCGCCGGTCCGATCATCGAAGCAGCCACAGAGCACTTTCGGAGCACGCCATGGTCGCAGCCCGCCGTCGCCCAGCAGGCACATCTCGTTCCGCCGGCGTCACTCGCCCCGCCCGCGCGGCCCGCCGCGCCGGTTCCGCGGCTGGCCCCGCGGCTGGCTCCGCACCTCTGAACGTCGCGCTCGTCGGGCAGGGCTTCATGGGCCGCGCGCACAGCAATGCCTGGGGACAGGTCGGGCGCTTCTTCGAGCCGCCGCGACGGCCGGTGCTGCACACCATCGCGGGCCGCAACAAGCAGACGCTGGCGGCCTTCGCGGAGCGCTGGGGCTGGGCGCACTGGACCGTCCGCTGGCAGGACCTGGCCGCGGACCCTGCCGTGCAGCTCGTGGACATCGGCACACCCAACGACAGCCACGCCGAGATCGCGGTCGCGATGCTGCAGGCCGGCAAGCACGTGGCCTGCGAGAAGCCGCTGGCCGGCACGCTGGCCCAGGCGCGGGTCATGCGCGACGCCGCGGAGGAGGCCGCGCGGCGTGGCGTGCAGAGCTTCGTGTGGTTCAACTACCGGCGCTGCCCGGCCGTCGCGCTGGCGCATCAGCTCGTCGCGGAAGGGCGCATCGGCAAGCTGCACCACGTGCGCGCCCGCTACCTGCAGAGCTGGGGCGGCAAGGACACGCCGCTCTCGTGGCGCTTCGACGCCGCGCGCGCCGGCTCCGGCGCCCACGGAGACCTCAACGCGCACCTCATCGACCTGGCGCGCTTCCTCACCGGCGACGAATTCGCGGTGATCCACGGCGCCACGGCGCGCACCTTCATCGAGCAGCGCAGGCGCATGGCCGACAGCGCGGCGACGCTTTCGTCCGCCTCGCAGGGCAGCCCCACGTCCGCGCGACGGGGCCGCGTCGAGGCCGCTGCACGGCCGGCTCGCCGCCGCCCCGCAGCCGGCAAGGACCGCTCCACCGTGGACGACTGCGTGCTCTTCCTGGCGGGCATGGCGCGCGGCGCCGTCGCCAGCTTCGAGGCCAGCCGCGTGGCGACGGGGCACCTCAACGACAACTCCATCGAGCTGAACGGCGACCGGGGCGCGCTGCGCTTCGACTTCGAGGACATGAACGTCCTGCACTTCTTCGATGCGACCGAGCCGCGCCGGACCGCGGGCTGGCGGCGCATCATGGTCACGGCAGCCGAGCACCCCTGGGTCTCGCACTGGTGGCCCGAGGCGCACGTGCTCGGCTACGAGCACGGCTTCACCAACATGGCCGCGGACATCTGCAGCGCCGTGGCCGGCGGCGCCGCCGCGAAGGCCGTCCCGGTGCCGCTGCCCGGCTTTGCCGACGGCTGGGAGGTGCAACGCGTGCTGCAGGCCGCCCTGCTCTCGGTGCACCATGGCGCCGCCGTCCCGCTGAGCGAGATCGGCTAGGACGGCGCACCGCGCACCCGCGACGAGCGTGTCCGGACATCAGGTTGAAGCCCTCGCCGGCCGATCGGACGGCGAGGGGCGTGATATGCTTCGCCCCTCACCACGCCCTCACTCTGCAGCTCTGTGCACCGTCCGAACGGAGTGCTCCGATGCCCGTCTCACCGCCCACCCTCGCCGCGCGCCCCGTCAAGCGCGTGCTGCTCATGTTCCCGCCCACGCGGCTGGGCAAGGAGCTGCTCCCGCGCCTCATGCCGCCGCTGGGCATCAGCCACCTGGCCGCGGTCATTCGCGATGACTATGAGGTGCGGCTCTTCGACGCGACGGGCGAGGACTTCAACAACGTGGTCGAGCTGCCGCGCGGCTTCCGCCGCAACGGCGTCAGCTACGAGGTCATCCGCAAGCTCATCGAGGACTGGAAGCCCGACTTCGTCGGCATGACCTGCCTGTTCAGCTCCGTGTGGCCGGTGATCCGCGAGGTCTGCGACATCATCAAGGAGGTCGACCCGGGCATCCGCACGGCGGTCGGCGGCTGCCACCCGAGCTTCCTCGCGCGCCAGTGCATGGAGCAGGCCGACAGCCTGGACTTCATCGTCAAGGGCGAGGGCGAGTACGCGCTGCGCGAGCTGCTCGCCGCGCTCAACACGCAGGGCGACCTGCGCGACGTGAACGGCCTGGCCTTCCGCGACCCGGACGGCAGCATCCACGTGAACGAGAAAGTCGGCTACATCCCGGACCTCGACTCGCTGCCCTACCCGGCGCGCGACATGTTGAACCTGGAGCTCTACCAGGGCGGCACCTTCCACGGCATCGCCGAGACGCACCGCAAGGTGGCGGTCATGTACAGCTCGCGCGGCTGCGCGGCCAAGTGCATCTTCTGCTCGTCGGTGGAGTTCTGGGGGCACGACTACCGCTTCCGCTCGCCCGAGAGCCTGCTCGACGAGATGGAATTCCTCGTGAACACCTACGGGATCGAGGAGATCCAGTTCGAGGACGACAACCTCACGCAGAACAAGAAGCGCGCCCGCGAGATCTTCGAGGGCATGATCGCGCGCGGCCTGCACAAGAAGGTCGTCTGGAACACGCCCAACGGCATCGCGCTGTGGGCGCTGGACATCCCGCTGCTGCGCCTGGCCAAGGAGGCCGGCTGCTACCAGCTCACGCTCGCGATCGAGAGCGGCAACCAGCAGGTCGTGGACAACATCATTCACAAGCCCCTGCAACTCGACAAAGCCCGCGAACTCGCCGCCGAGATCAAGCGCCTGGGCTTCGACACGAACGCCTTCTTCATCATCGGCTTCCCGGGCGAGACGCTCGACGACATCCGCGAGACCTTCCGCTACGCCCGCGAGCTGGACCTCAACAGCGCCTGCTTCTTCATCGCGCAGCCGCTGCCCGGCACGCGGCTCTACGACATCTCGCTGCGCAACGGCTACCTGCCTCCGGACTTCCGCTTCGAGGACGCGACCTACAGCCGCGGCGTCATCTCGACGCCCGACTGGACCGCCGAGCAGGTGCAGAAGCTGGCCAACACCGAGCTGCTGAAATACCAGCTGCGCGCCAACCTGAAGAACCCGGGCAAGCTCATCCGCGCCTTCGCGAACGATCCGGGCGCGGTCTCCGGCATGGTCGGCAAGGTGTTCATGCGCGTGTGGGAGAGCTTCAAGAACAAGCCCATCGCCTTCCCGCACAAGCGGCTCGCCGACACCGCCGCCGAGACCCGCTGACGCGTGGCCTGGACGATCGGCACTGCCGAGGACCACGGTGACGTGGCTGCGGCCGACGCGGAGGCCGGCCGCAGCGGCGCGCGCGGCGGACTGCGCATGGTCGCGCTGTTCGCCATGCTGGCGCTGCTTGCGCTCTGGATCGCGGGCCAGGCGTGGGCGCCGTGGGCGCTGCTCGCGCTCGTCGGGCTGCTGCTGCTGCGCTCGGGGCTGGCCGGCCTCGCGTCGGCGCGGCCGCCGGCCAACGGGCCGCTCTTCGCCATCGAGCAACTGCGCGAGGGGCCGGTGGAAGTCGTCGGACGCGTCGTGCCTCCCAAGCAGGGTCTGCTCTCGCCGCTCACCTCCACCAAGTGCAGCTACTTCTCCTACGCGATCCGCCTGCTCGACGAGGCCAGCGGCGAGAAGCGCGTGCTCGAAGAGCGCAGCAAACTCTGCGACTTCTGGCTGAAGGACGTCACCGGCAGCATCTGGGTGCGCAGCGAAGGCATCGACGTGCGCCTCCCGAAGCAGCTGGACGAGGACCTGCGCAGCTACGACCAGACGCCGCGCGCCGTCGGCGAGCACCTGCGCAAGCTGGGCGTGGACCCCTTCCTCGCACCAGGCGTGCGCCGCGCGATCTTCCTGGAGGAGACGCGCCTCGACCCGGGAGACAACGTGCTCGTGAAGGGTCACGTGATGCGCGGCGAGGACGGCAAGCTCGTCATCGCCTGCGCGCCGGGCGGCACGCTCTCGGTCGAGCGCTGGAGCAAGCCGACCTTCATCGCGCGCCCGCCCTCCGGCTCGCGGCGCAACGTGGTGCTCGGCGCCGTGATGCTCCTCGCCGCCGTCGCAGGCTTCGCGCTGCGCTGAGCCGCGGCGCGCGCGAGCGCCTGCTTCCACGGATCACGCGGTTCGTTAAGCTGCTGCCCGCCCCGCAGTGACTCCGCCCGCGCCGTTGACCCCGCTGGATGCCGCCGCCATGAGCACGAGCCCGCACGGGAACCGCCCCGTCTGTCTGTTCACCGGCCAGTGGGCCGACCTGCCGCTGAGCGACCTCTGCGCCAAGGCTGCGCGCTTCGGCTACGACGGCCTCGAACTCGCGGTGTGGGGCGATCACTTCGACGTGCACGGCGCGCTCGATGACCGGAACGACTGCAAGGAGCGCTGGGAGCTGCTCTCCGATCACGGCCTGTCGTGCTACGCGATCAGCAGCCACCTCATCGGGCAGGCGACCTGCGACCTCATCGACGAGCGCCACCGCGCGATCCTCCCCGCTGAGATCTGGGGCGACGGCGATCCGGAAGGCGTGCGTCGTCGCGCGTCGCGCGAGATCATGGACACCGCCAGCGCGGCGCGGCGCTTCTTCGATGCCGCGCCGGCCGCGGTGAAGGCGCGCCTGTCCGCCACGGGACGCACGGTCGTGAACGGATTCACCGGCAGCCCGATCTGGCACCTGATGTACGGCTTCCCGCCCGCGGGCCCCGGCGCCATCGACAAGGGCTACGCGGACTTCGGCAGGCGCTGGCTGCCGATATTGGAGCACTTCGAAAAGCAGCGCGTGCACTTCGCGCTCGAGGTGCACCCCACCGAGATCGCCTTCGACATCGCCTCCACGCGGCGCACGCTGGCCGCGGTGTCGCAGCACCCGAACTTCGGCTTCAACTTCGACCCGTCGCACCTCGGCTACCAGCGCGTGGACTACCTCGCATTCCTGCGCGAGTTCGGCAGCCGCATCTGCAACGTGCACATGAAGGACGTGTGGTGGACGGAGCGCGGCGAGGCCGGCGTCTTCGGCGGGCACCTCGGCTTCGGCGAGGCCGGCCGCAGCTGGGACTTCCGCTCGCTGGGCCGCGGCTGCGTGGACTTCGAGGGCATCGTGCGCGCCCTGAATCACGCCGACTATCGCGGGCCGCTCACGGTGGAATGGGAGGACCCGATGATGGACCGCGAGGCCGGCGCCGCCGAGAGCTGCGCCTTCGTGAAGCGCCTCGATTTCGCGCCGAGCGCGCGCGCCTTCGATGCCGCCTTCGCGGAGAAGCGCGCATGACCAGCGGTGCTGCGTCCTCCGCACGCTCCCGCGCCGCCGAGACAGCCGCCGGACGCGCCGCGGCGTCGCACGCAGGCGGCACGCCGGGCGCCGTGCCGCGCCTCGCCGTGATGATGTTCCTGCAGTACGCGGTCTGGGGCGCGTGGCTGCCGCTGGCCGCACGTTACATGACCGCGACGGTCGGCGAGGGTGGCCTTGGCTTCAGCGTGGCGCAGATGAGCATGCTGATCGGGCTTGCGGGCTCCATCGGCGCCATCTCGGCGCCCTTCATCGCGGGGCAGTTCGCGGACCGCTACTTCTCCGCGCAGAAGTTCCTCGCGGTGCTGCTGCTGCTGGGCGGCATCCTCAAGTGGATCACGGCCTCGCAGACCGGCTACGACGCGTGGCTCTGGCTCTCCATCGCCTACGGCGTGCTCTACATGCCGACGCTCGCGCTCTCCAACTCCGTAGCCTTCGCACACGTCGCCGACCGCACGCGCGACTTTCCGAAGGTGCGCGTCTGGGGCAGCATCGGCTGGATCGCGGCGAGCTGGGCCTTCCCGATGATCTGGCTGCAGACCTCGCTGCACGCGCAGTGGATGCCGCCCTTCCTCAACGGGCCGGAGGTCAAGGACGCCACCGCGCACCTCGCGGACGCGCTGCGCTTCTCGGGCATCCTGTCCCTCATCTACGCGGCTTACTGCCTCACGCTGCCGGACACGCCGCCGAAAAAGGACGGCGTGCAGAGCCTGGCCTTCGCGCGCGCCTTCGGCCTGCTGCGCCGGCCGTCCTTCGCGATGCTGCTCTTCGCGGGCCTGGTCATCTCGATGATCCACCAGATCTACTTCATGCAGGCCGGCCCGTACCTCGTGACGCTCGGGCTGCGCGACAGCGACGTGGGGCCGGCGATGACCATCGGGCAGTTTTCCGAGATCGCCGTCATCGGCATCCTCGGCTGGATGCTCGCGAAGCTGGGTTTCCGCGCGGTGCTCGCCATCGGCGCGCTGTCCTACGTGCTGCGCTACCTCATCTGGAGCCAGACGACGCTGCCCACCGAAGTGCTCGTCGGCAGCCTCGTGCTGCACGGTGTGGGCTACGCCTGCTTCTTCGCAGCCTCCTACATCTACGTGGACCGCATCGCGCCGCCCGACATCCGGCACTCCGCGCAGACCGTCTTCGGCATCATCATGCTGGGCGGCGGCCCGGTGCTGGGCGGCATGCTCTCCGGCAAGCTGGCCGAGATGTTCACGACGCCGTCCGGCGCGCTCGACTACTCCCCGATGTGGATGTCGCTCGCGGCCTTTGCCGCCGTGGCCTTCCTCATCGTGGTCGCGACCTTCCGCGACGAGGCGGCCGCGCCGCCGGCGGCAGTGGCCGCGCCGCAGGGAGCCCGCACGTGATCCACCCCGCCTGCGGATCAGCGCTCACGGACAGCGCGGCGCTCGGTGCCACGACCTGTGTCACGACGCATCTCCAGACGCGTGCCCTGGCGCATGCCGCGACGGGCGTCACGACACATGCTGCGGTGCGTTGCGCGGCCCGACAGGTGCGTCGCGCGGCCCGACAGCTGCGTCCGCTGCTGGTCGTCGCGGCCCTGCTGCCCGGCTGCCAGTCCTTCGCGGCGGATGGCCATGGGGACGTCGCGTTCCGCGGCGCCTTCGCCGGCACCGACTACTCCACGCTCCACGGTACATCGACAATGCTCGGGGCCTTCGAACAAGGCGAGCTGCCGGACCTGCCTCCAGCGGCTGCACGGCCCGGCGATCCGTGGGTGCTGCGCTGCGTGCTCGACCAGCGTCCGCGCATGCTCGTCATCGAGCTGGGTGACGAGCTCTGTCTCGCCTACGACACGCAGAGCGGCACGCTCGCAAAGGCCTGGCTCGGTGACGTGAACTTTGACGGCCCGGTCTACACCACCGTTCACGGTCCGCAGCCCACGTCACGCGGCGAGGAGCTGAACGATCCGTTGGCGGGATCGACGTGGCTGCTGGCGCCGGGCGAGCCGGCCCGCGTGCAGTTCTCCGGCTACACGCTGAAGGAAGGCCACGTGACGCTTCAGTGGAACCTCCGTCGGCCGGACGGCGCGAGTCTCGCTCCGGACGCACCGCCGTACGCCTGCGTGCTGGAAACTCCTGAAGTCACGCGCGACGCCAAGGGCAAGCCGGCCCTGCTGCGACTCTTCGAGGTCTTCGCTCCGCCCGACAGCACGCTGCTGCTTCAGCAGGACACATGCACAGCCGACGCGTGGTTGCACCTGCGGGCGGACTGCGCCGGCAGCAAGGTGCAGGGCGTCGATTTCATGGAATCCAATGCGGGCCTCGGATTCACGATGCAACTCTCGCAAGGCCGGACCCTGCTCACGAAATCCTTCGAGCAGCCGGGAGCGCCATGACCACACGAGGACGCGACCGTCGGGGCCTGCTCCCGCACGCCGCGACGCACGACGCGTCGCGTGACGCCCGCCGCACCCCGCTCGTCGTTCTCACCGCGCTCGGCATGTCCGCCATGCTGCCCGCAGCGTTCGCGCAGGAGTCGCCCCCCGCGCACGAACCGGGCCTCTCGGTGCGCGTGTACGACGTCGACGGGCCGATGGACCGGCTGCTGCTGCTCGTGCCCGGGCAGACGCCCAACGTGTCCTTCGTGTCGCCGGTGCTCGACCTGCGCGGGGAGCGCGGCGACTTCGGACCGATCGCAGACACCTTCGTCACCACGGCCGAGGGCTTCCTGACCGTCGCGGACGCGGGGCCTTACGCGTTCCGGCTCACGAGCGACGACGGCTCGACGCTCTCGCTCGACTGGCACGTGGTCGTCGACGCCGACGGCCTGCACAGCGCGTCGCCGGTGGACGGCACGATGGAGTTGTCGGCCGGCGAGCACGCGCTGCTCGTGCGGCACTTCGAGGAAGGCGGCGACGAGCAGCTCACGCTGGAATGGATGCCGCCGGGCGCGACGGAGTTCACGCTCGTGCCGACGTCCGCGCTGTCGTGCCAGGCCGGCGAGGTGCGCGTCACGTCGCCCGGCATCAAGGCGGCCATCCACCCGCTCGCGCGCGGACGCCCCGGCGACGCCATGCCGCTGGACGCCGTGCACCCCGGCTACGACCTCATGACCATCCGGCCCGACGGCTTTCAGCCGAAGGTCGGCGGCATGGACTTCCTGCCCGACGGCCGGCTCGTGCTCTGCACCTGGGACAAGGACGGCGCCGTGTGGCTGCTCTCCGGCGTGCAGGGCAACGACCCGTCGAAGATCACCGCGCACCGCCTCGCCGCCGGCCTCGCGGAACCGCTGGGCCTGTGCGTCGTGGACGGCCGCATCTTCGTGCTGCAGAAGCAGGAGCTGACGGAGATCCTCGACCACGACAACGACGGCATCGCCGACGAATACCGCTGCGTCTGCAACGACTGGAGCGTGAGCGGCAATTTCCACGAGTTCGCCTTCGGGCTCGTGTACGCCGACGGCGCCTTCTGGGCCAACCTCGCCATCGCGATCGACCCCGGCGGACGCAGCTCCAAAGAACAGGCGGCCGAGCGCGGCAGCCTCGTGCGCATCACCGAGGGCCACCACGAGATCATCGCGCGCGGCCTGCGCGCGCCGAACGGCATCGGCCTCGGGCCCGCGCCCGAGCGTGCACCCGGCGCGACGCCGCTGCCCGGCACCGGCAAGCTGCCGCCGATCTACATGATCGACAATCAGGGCGACTGGCTCCCGAGCAGCAAGCTGCTGCGCGCGCAGCGCGGCGCTTTCTACGGCAGCTACGCGGTGCCGCCCTTCGCGGGCGATGGCGTCTCGGTCTCCGTCTCCGGCGCGCCGACCAACCCCATCCAGAAGCCGGCAGGTGTGCGGCCCGGTCCCGATCCGGCGCATCCCGTCGAGTGGCCCGAGGTCACGCCGCCCGTCGTGTGGTTGCCGCAAGGCGAGATCGGCAACTCGCCCAGCCAGCCGGTCGCGATGCGCGACGCGCCCTACCAGGGCCAGCTGCTGCTCGGCGACGTCACCTACGGCGGCCTGCAGCGCGTCTTCGTCGAGGTCGTCGACGGCGTGGAGCAAGGTTGCGTCTTCCGTTTCACGCAGGGGCTCGAGGCCGGCGTCAACCGGCTGTGCTGGGGCCCGGACGGCGCGCTCTACGTCGGCGGCATCGGGTCCACCGGCAACTGGGGCCAGGAAGGCAAGGAGCGCTTCGGCCTGCAGCGGCTGCGGCGCAACGGGCGCAGCGTCTTCGAGATGCTCGCGGTGCGCGCGATGACCAACGGCCTGGAGGTCGAGTTCACGCAGCCGCTCGCCGTCGGCGACGGCTGGGACAAGGACGCCTGGTTCATCCAGCAGTGGCGCTACGAGCCCAGCCCGGATTACGGCGGCGACAAGCTCGACCTCACCGAACTGCCCGTGATCTCTTCCAACGTGTCGGAGGACAGGCGCCGCGTCTTCCTGCAGTTGCAGGGCATGCTGCCGGGCCACGTGCTGCACCTGCGCGTGGATGACGCGCTGCGCGCCGACCGCAACGACCACACGCCGGCCGGCGCGCGCCCCGACGCCAGCGCGCGGCTGTGGAGCACCGAGGCCTGGATCACCGTGAACCGCATCCCCGGCGAGCGCAGGGGTCGCATCGACGAGTCACCGCTCGTGTCCTCGCCGAACACGCTGACGCCCGGCGAAGCCCAGGCGGGTTGGAAGCTGCTCTTCAACGGAACGACCTTCCACGGATGGCACACGTTCGGCAAGGCGCCCGTCGCCGCCGCGCCGGCTGGTGCCGCGCCTGCCGCCCCCGATGCTGCCGCGTCCGACGCGCAGGCCGGAGATCCCGCCGCCCCCGGCTCCGCGGCCGCCGCGGTGGCGGCCAAGTGGGCCGAAGAGTCGGCCGCCATGCACGAGCAGTACGAGAAGCACCTCATGGGCCAGGACTGGGAGGACCCGTCCGCCGCTGGCGCAGGCACGCACCCTGACGGCTGGGCCGTGCTCGACGGCGCGATCGTGCACACCGGCTCCGGCGGCGACCTCGCCACCGACGAGGTGTTCGCGAACTTCGACCTGCGCCTGGACTGGCGCATCTCGCCCGGCGGCAACAGCGGCATCCTGTACCGCGTCACCGAGGACCACGCCTCTCCCTGGGAGACCGGCCCGGAGATGCAGGTGCTGGACAACACGCGCCACGCGGACGGCATGAATCCGCTGACCTCGGCCGGTGCGTGCTACGCGCTCTACGCACCGCCGCGCGACAGCACGCGCCCCGTCGGCCACTGGAATCACGCGCGCATCCTCGTGCAGGGCAACCACGTGGAGCACTGGCTCAACGGCGAGAAACAGGTGTCCTACGACCTGCACAGCCCGGAATGGGAGGCGCTCATCGCCGCGAGCAAGTTCGCCTCGATGCCCGACCACGGCACGCGCGCCGCGGGAGTCATCGTCCTGCAGGACCACGGCGACACGGTGGCCTACCGCAACATCCGCATCCGCGAACTGCCGGCGCGCTGAGGGCCCCGCTCAGACCGGCTTCTTGCTGAAGTACCAGTCCGTGACCTTCATGGACTTGTCGGCCATGCGTTTCTCGGCGTCGGCCTGCGTCTTCGGCGGGGGCACGATGCAGTCGTCGCCCTTCTTCCAGTTGGCGGGCGTGGCCACTCCCTTTTCGTCGCCGGTCTGCAGCGCGTCGATGAGGCGCAGCACCTCGTCGATGTTGCGGCCCGCGCTCATCGGGTAGTAGATCATCGCGCGCACGGTCATCTTCGGGTCGATGACGAAGACGCAGCGCACCGTCGCGGTGACCGAGGTGGGCTCGTGCACCATGCCGTAGAGGCGCGCCACGCGCTGGTCGAGGTCCGCGATGACCGGGAAGCGGATGGACACCTTGTGGCTGCGCTCGATGTCGCGCACCCAGGCGATGTGCGAGAAGACGCTGTCGATGCTGTTGCCGATGAGCTTGACGCCGCGCTTGTCGAACTCGTCGGCTTTGCTCGCGAAGCCCACGAACTCGGTCGTGCAGACGGGCGTGAAGTCGGCCGGGTGCGAGAAGAGCACGACCCAGTGACCGTCCGCGAACTTGGAGAACTCCAGCGGGCCGTGCGTGGTGTCGGCCTTGAAGTCGGGCGCGCGATCGCCGATGCGAAGCGGCGCGGTGTGCGGGACGTTGACGGTGTCGGTCATGGGAAGCTCCTCGTGCCGCAGGTGCGGCAGGCGTGCGGAATGGGCGCGCGATGATAGCGCGGCGACCCGCCTGAAAAGCGCTGCCGTGGCGTCACGCTTCCGGCGGCTTGTGCTCTCGCCTGCGCCGTCCCATCGGTATCATTCGCGCCGGCCCGGCAGCACGGCCGGGCGACGGTCCGCCGCCGCTGCACCCGCTGCCCCCGCCGCCGCGGCCCCGATGCCGCGGCCTCGACGCCGCAAGGGAGACAGATGTCCGCTCAGACCGACCTGCCCGAGGCGGGCATCGCGCATGTGCTGGCCCTCAAGTACGGCGATCCGCCCACCGGCTGGGGGCCGCTGCTGCGACAGCGCCTCGGCTACCGCACGCCCGACGACCTTTACGAGGCCACCGTCGCGCAGCTGGTGACACCCGGCAGCAGCTGGGCCGACATCGGCTGCGGGCACGAGCTCTTCCCCAGCAACAAGCGGCTCGCGCGCGAGCTGGCCGACCGCGCGGGCCTGCTCGTCGGCGTGGACCCGGACGAGACCCTGGAAGAAAATCCCTTCGTGCACCGCAAGGTGCGCGCCCTGCTCACGGACTTCCGGCCCGAGCAGCCCTTCGACCTCGTCACGCTGCGCATGGTGGCCGAGCACATCCCGACGGCGGAGGCCGCCGCGGCCGCGCTCGGCACGATGGTCAAGCCGGGCGGCACGGTGCTCATCTACACCGTCAATCTCTGGGCACCGGTGTCGCTGATCGCCAAGTGCGTCCCCTTCGGCCTGCACCATCCGCTCAAGAAACTGCTCTGGAAGACGGACGAGAAGGACACCTTCCCCACCTACTTCCGGATGAACACGCGCCGGCGCCTCGCGCAGCTGCTCGGCGCGCACGGCCTGCGTGAAACCTCCTTCCACTACCTGGACGACTGCCGCACGCTGCAGCGCTTCAAGCTGCTCAATCGCGTGGAGCTCACGACCTGGCGCGCGCTCGCCGCCGTGGGCCTGCACTATCCCGAGACCTGCCTGCTGGGCACCTACCGCCGCGACTGAGGGCGCGCCCGCCGGCTCAGGTGATGAGACGGATGTCGCGCGCTTCGTCGTCGGCGGCCAGCAGCGGCGCCGAGGGTTCCGGCGCCAGGGCGCCGACGTTGTCCACCGGCACGGGCTCGTCGCCGCGCACCTTGATGCGGATCTCGGAGTGCAGGATGTCCAGCGCGAGCAGGACCGTGCAGGCGCAGGCCGCGGCGAGCGGCGCGCCGGCCGGACCGATGCGCGGCATGAAGTGCCAGCACCCGGCGCCCATGAGCGCGAAGAGGGCGATGTGTCCCATCCAGCCCGCTGGCTTCTGGACCGGACGCGCGTGGCGCATGTAGCGCGCCGAGAGAGCCGCCGCGCCCAGCAGCATGAGCGTCACCGCCCGCGACATGTCCGCGACCTGCATGCCGCCCAGCGTGACGTTGCCGCCGAAGTGCTGGCCGGTGAAGAGCGCTCCGGCGCTCACGCGACCTGCCACGAGCGGCGAGATGCCGCGCATGTCGAAGGTGGCGCGCGCCAGCGCCGCGGGACCTTCCGGCGCGTAGAGCGCACCCAGCAGGTAGGGCCCGAGCACGAACCACACTCCCAGCGTCGCCACGGCCGCGGTGCTTCCGACGAAGCCGGAATTGCGGCCATCGAGCCGGTCGAGTCCCGCGGCCACGAGCACCACGGCGGGCACGGCCGGCACGATGAGGAGCAGGACCATGAGGCCCTTCCAGGCATCGGGCGACACGCCGCCGAACACCGCCTCCGGCACCGGAGTGAAGTAGAGCGCGAGGCACGCAAAGAGCGGCACCAGCATCGGCAGCAGCGCCAGGCCGACACCATGTGCGGAGGGCACGGGCTTCGTCGGACTGCTGCGCTCGTCCAGCGCGATGAGCTTGGCCAGCAGCCCCACGACCACGGACTGCGCGATGCCGCCGAGCAGCAGCACGATCATGATCGCCTCGAGGTCGAGCTTCATGCCGGCCACCGGCGTGCGGCTGAAGACCCAGAAGGCGCCGCCCCACGCGGGCAGTCCGGCCAGCAGCACGACGAAGCGCGCGCGCCACGACAGCGGCACGGCCACGTCGGTGCGCAGCAGCGGCCCGCAGACCATGAGCGCCTGCAACGCGAAGGTCACGAGCGCGACGATCCAGCCGCTGGCGTCCTTCACGAGGTCGCCCAGCGTGTGGAATTCCTTCATCGTGGCCAGCGTGTTCACCAGCAGCGCGGCCGGCACGACATACCACGCCGCGCGGCGCAAGGCGTGAATCGTGACCGTCGCGACGATGAGGGTCGCCCAGCCGAGGATGGCCCAGCTCTGCGTGGCGATCCCGAGCAGCGCGATGAACACGATGAATTGCATCGCCAGCGAAGGCTTGGTGGTGAGCAGCCGCGGCCCCAGCGGAAAGCGCGTGAGGCGCAGCCCGCCGCGCGGCATGACCGCGCGCTCCGCCACCGCGATGAGCCAGCCGTTGAGGAAGAGCACCAGCAGGAAGAGCACGGCGTGCCCGCCGATGTCCTCCAGGCTCGCGCCGGCCGTGACCACGAAGGCCGAGAAGGCCATGGCCACGGCGGCGAGACAGACGCGCAACGTGCTCGACATGCGATCGATCCCGGCGGACGGCGCGCCGCCGACGGGACATCCATCGCCCGGGCCGGCGCACCACGACTCGGACCTATCGGCGGACGGGGACGGGGGACTTGCGGCGAAGGGTCGGGGTGGGACGGCTTTGTTTCGCGGCGCGCCGGGGGTGCTGACCGCGCTGGGGGCGAGGTCGAGGGTGAGTCGCTTGGGGCGGGGGGTGGGGGGGGGGGGGGGGTTGTGCGGCGCGGCGGCCCGGGGGGGGGCGGGCGCGGAGAGGTTGGCGGGGCGGCCCCCCGCCCGCCCGGCAAACCCCCCCAACCCCCCCCCCCCCCCGGCGCCCGGTTTCGAGCCCGGGGGCG
>JBBQUR010000005.1:0-268658 GCA_038212275.1 Planctomycetota bacterium | reverse complement strand
AGGCACCAACGCCGCAAGCCGCTCCAGGAAGGCCAGCGGCTCAAACACGATCCGGCTCGTCCCGTCCGACCACGACCGGCGCAGGTCGTACGCGATGCGGCCGTCGGGCAGCTCCGAGAGACGCTCGGCCGCGAGCGCCGGGCGCGCCACGTACCGACACAGATGCTCGAGGTGCTCGCGCTCTCTCTCCCGCGGCCCGCCCGGCACGCACACACCGGCGTGAAGGCTGAAGCCGTCATCGGCGGCACAGTCGGGGCCGGTCCGCTGCACGAACGGCACCCCCGGCATGCCGCCGATGCGCGTCACTCGCCGGCCCTGGATCGAGGAGGCCTGTATCCCTGCCAGCATCGGCGATGACTCCGCCAGCTCTGTCAGCGCGGGAGAGGACTCATCAGGCAGCAGACCGCGCCGGCGCAGCAGGCCGTGGATCCTGGCGCGCACGGCTTGCAGCACGTCGGACAGATCGGACGCGCTCATCCGGCGCGCGGCGCGGAAGGCCGGGCGGTCAGTGCCCGGCTCCCGGTGAAACACCCCGTCCAGCACGAGCGCGTGGAAGTGCACATTGAGATTCAGCGCTCCGCCGAAGCGCTGCACGCAGACCACCGCTCCTGAGCGACCGTCGGCCACACCCTGTCGCTTCGCCCGGCGGCGCAGCTCCGCCAGCACCGTGTCCATGAACACCTTGCGCACGGCGCGGCACAGCTCACGGTCAAACGCCACCGCGAAGCGCAACGAGAAGGGCAGCGACAGCACCCACTGCCGCACCGGTACCGCCGGCAGCACGCTGTCCACCAGATGAGCCGCGGTGTCGGCCATGCGACGGCCGCCGCACGAAGGGCAGAAGCCGCGGCCCTTGCAGGAGAAGGCCACCAGCAACTCATCCCGGCAGCGCGGACAGCGCACACGCAGAAAACCCCGCGCCAGAATGCCGCAGTCGAGCAACGCCAGCAGCTCGCGCCTCACGAAGCCCGGCAGGCAACGGCCGTCGCCCTGATCGCTCAGGCGGAGAAGGCTGTGCAGGTGCCGCGCCACCACCTGGTAGAGGACCGTGGCCTCGGGCCGGCGGGGCTTGTAGGTCGCCGGCTCGCCAGCCAGGCGGCGGGCCGAGTCGAAAGCCACAGCGTCGATGTCCATTCAGGACACACGACGGGAACGCCTCCCTGCGGTGACCAAGGATGACGCCCGACGTTGGCGGGCCGGCCGCGGGACAGACCGGCCTTGGGATGGCCGCCCCGCGGACGGTATCGTCTGACGACTTCCGTATCCCGGCGGGCGACTGGCGCTTCCGCTGACCGCCGCCGCTCTCCTCCCCGACCGCTGAACGGACCGCTTGATGAACTGGCTGCTGCGATCGCTGCAATCCTCGATCGGCCGCAAGCTGCTCGTGGCGCTGACCGGCGTCGCGCTGCTGGGCTTCGTGGTCGTGCACCTGCTGGGAAATCTGCAGATCTACGCTGGGCCCGACCAGCTCAATGCGTATGCCGAGGGGCTGGCCGACCTGGGGCCCCTGCTGTGGGTCGCCCGCATCGGCCTCATCGTGCTGGCCGCCGCGCACATCACGCTGGCGATCAAGCTCGCGGCCGAGAACCGTGCGGCGCGGCCCGAGCGCTACGCGGTGAGCGGCCGGGTCCAGTCCACGACCAGCGCCCGCAGCATGCTCCTGACCGGCCTCATGATCCTGGCCTTCGTGCTCTACCACCTCGCGCACTTCACGTGGGGCATCGCGCACCCGGAGTTCTCGGGGCGCCTCGACGCCCAGGGCCGGCACGACGTCTACTCGATGATCGTCGCGAGCTTCCAGCAGTGGCCCATCGCGCTGACCTACGCGCTGGCGATGGTGCTGCTCGGGCTGCACCTGCGCCACGGCGCGACGAGCATCTTCCAGACCTTCGGCTGGAATCACCCCAAGTACAACAAGCTCATCGCCTCCATCGGCCCGACGCTCGCGGTGCTCATCGTGGCGGGCAACATCGCCATTCCCTTCTCGTGCCTGCTGGGGTTGGTCAAGCTGCCCCCGGGAGTGACCTTCTGATGAAGCTCGACGCGCAGGTTCCCTCCGGCCCGCTCGCACAGAAGTGGGACAACCACAAGTTCGCGATGAAGCTGGTGAATCCGGCCAACAAGCGCAAGTTCCGCGTGCTCGTCGTGGGCAGCGGCCTGGCCGGCGGCTCGGCCGCCGCGTCGCTCGCGGAACTGGGCTACGCGGTGGACTGCTTCTGCTTCCAGGACAGCCCGCGGCGCGCGCACAGCATCGCGGCGCAGGGCGGCATCAATGCCGCCAAGAACTACCAGAACGACGGCGACTCCGTGCTGCGCCTGTTCTACGACACGATCAAGGGCGGCGACTTCCGCTCCCGCGAAGCCAACGTCTACCGGCTCGCGCAGGTGAGCGCGGCGATCATCGACCAGTGCGTGGCGCAGGGCGTGCCCTTCGCCCGCGAGTACGGCGGACAACTGGACAACCGCAGCTTCGGCGGCGCGCAGGTGAGCCGCACCTTCTACGCGCGCGGCCAGACAGGTCAGCAGCTCCTGCTGGGCTGCTACGCGGCGCTCAACCGGCAGATCGGCAGCAAGCGCGTCGCGATGCACACGCGCTGCGAAATGCTTGACCTCGTCCTCGTGGACGGCCGCGCCCGCGGCATCGTCACGCGCGACCTCGTCACGGGGAAGATCGAGAGCTGGGCCGGCGACGCGGTCGTGCTGGCCACCGGCGGCTACAGCCCGGTCTTCTTCCTCTCGACCAATGCCAAGGGTTGCAACGTCACGGCCACCTGGCGGGCTCACAAGCGCGGAGCGGGATTCGCCAATCCGTGCTTCACGCAGATCCACCCGACGTGCATCCCGCAGTCGGGCGACCACCAGAGCAAGCTGACGCTGATGTCCGAGAGCCTGCGCAACGACGGCCGGGTCTGGGCGCCGAAGGCCGCGGGCGACTCCCGTTCGCCCGACCAGATTCCCGACGCCGAACGCGACTACTACCTCGAGCGCAAGTATCCGAGCTTCGGCAACCTCGCGCCGCGCGACATCTCCAGCCGCAGCGCCAAGGAAGTCTGCGACGAGGGCCGCGGCGTGGGCCCCGGCGCACGCGGCGTGTATCTGGACTTCCGCGACGCGATCGCCCGCCTCGGCGAGGACACCATCCGCCAGCGCTACGGCAATCTCTTCGACATGTACCAGCGCATCACGGACGAGAACCCCTACAAGGTGCCGATGCGCATGTACCCCGCGCCGCACTACACGATGGGCGGCCTGTGGGTGGACTACAACCTCATGTCCACCATCCCGGGCCTGCACGTGCTGGGCGAGGCCAACTTCTCCGACCACGGCGCCAATCGCCTCGGCGCGAGCGCGCTCATGCAGGGCCTCGCGGACGGCTACTTCGTGATCCCCTACACGCTGGGTCATTACTTCGCGTCGCAGAAGCTGGCGCCGGTCGGCACGGAGCACGCGGAGTTCAGGCGCGTGGAGCAGGAGGCGTCCGCGCGCATCGCGCGCCTGCTGGGGATGAACGGCAAGCGTTCGCCGGACAGCTTCCACCGCGAGCTGGGCCACCTCATGTGGAACAACTGCGGCATGGCGCGCAACGCGAAGGGCCTCGCCGAGGCGCTGACGAAGATTCCCGTCTTGCGCGACGAGTTCTGGAAGAACCTCGCGGTGACCGGCACCGGCGAGGAGCTCAATGTCACGCTCGAGAAGGCCGGACGCGTGGCCGACTTCCTCGAGTTCGCCGAGCTGATGTGCCGCGACGCGCTGGCGCGCAACGAGTCCTGCGGCGGCCACTTCCGCGAGGAATTCCAGACCGGCGAAGGCGAGGCGCAGCGCAACGATGCGGAGTTCTGCCACGCCAGCGTCTGGGAGCACGCCGGCGACGGCAAGGCGCCGGTGATGCACAAGGAAGCGCTGACCTTCGAGAACGTCCACCTCAGCACGCGGAGCTACAAGTGAACCTCACCCTGCGCGTGTGGCGACAGAAGAACGCGGCCGACGCGGGTCGCATGGAGACCTTCGACGCGAAGGACATCTCGCCCGACATGTCCTTCCTCGAGATGCTCGACGTGGTCAACGAGCGGCTCATCGAGCAGGGCAAGGAGCCCATCGCCTTCGATCACGACTGCCGCGAGGGCATCTGCGGCACGTGCTCGCTGGTGATCAACGGCGTGGCGCACGGACCTCGCCGCGCCACCACGACCTGCCAGCTCCACATGCGCGAGTACAAGGACGGCGACACGATCGCGATCGAACCCTTCCGCGCGAAGGCCTTCCCGGTGTTGCGCGACCTGTGCGTGGACCGCACCTCCTTCGACCGCATCCTGCATGCGGGCGGCTTCATCTCGGTGAACACGGGCGGCGCGCCCGACGCCAACGCCGTGCCCATCGGCAAGGTCGAGGCCGACATCGCGATGGACGCCGCCGCGTGCATCGGCTGCGGCGCGTGCGTCGCCATGTGCCCGAACGCCTCGGCGATGCTCTTCGTGTCCGCCAGGATCGGCCACCTCGCGCACCTGCCACAGGGCCAGCCCGAGCGCGAGCAGCGCGTGCTCGGCATGGTGTCCGCGATGGACAAGGAAGCCTTCGGCAATTGCCGCAACTACCTCGAGTGCGAAGCCGTGTGCCCGAAGGAGATCTCGGTGAAGTTCATCGCCGAGATGAATCGCGACTACCGCAACGCGTCGATCAGCTGAAGCTGCGTGTCACCGCCGGCCGCGCCCGAGCCCTCGCCGGAGCGGAAGACCCCGGCGCACAGCTGCGGCGCACGCTCACGGCGTGAGGCCCAGCACCGCATTGCTGCCGACCAGGGCACCGGGCCCGACGCCCTCCGCGACCCAGGCCTGCACGAAGAGCTGGAGCGCCGTCGGCACGCCGCTGGGCACGGAGGACTGCAGCACCATCCCGCCCGCCGCGTCGGTGACCAGACCGGCGACGACGAAGTCGGGCCGCGGCACGAGCAGCCCACCGTGGAAGGGCAGATCGACCTGCGCCACGCCCGCGATGAGGGCGACCGGCGCGCCCGGCGATGCATCCTTCAGCGTGAGCTTCATCGAGTCGCCGCCGCACAACTCTCCCGAGCCGCTCAGGTGCATCGCGCCCGGCGCACCCGAGCCGCCGATGACGAGATCGACCCAGGTGGTCACGCCGTAAGGCTGCACCACGTACGCCGCGCCCGCGCTGCTGCCGACGTCATCGACGCCCGGCGCGCCGACGAGCAGCGAGTCGTCCCACACGCTGACGCACGAACCATAGTTGTCGTGAACGACCGCGTCGCTCGCGTACAGCGTGGGACCCGGAACCCAGTTGCCGGGAACCTTCTGGAACATCTGCACCTCGCCGGCCGCGCTTCCCGACGCGCTGCCGCCCGGCGCCGCCACCGCCAGCAGGTCCTTGAAGAGGCTGACGCAGCTTCCGAACGCCGCGCCGGCCGCGGGGACGGTCGCGTGAAAGGACTTCACGGCCGGCCAGCCGCTGCCGAGCTTCTGGAACATCGTCGCCGAGCCGGCATCCGTTCCGCCTGCGTCGTGCCCGGGCGAGCCCACCGCCGCGAAGGCGCCCCAGTTGGACACGGCACTGCCGAAGCCGTCGCCTGATGCTCCGTTGGCGGCGTAGAGCGCGGACTTGAAGCCCCAGATCTCCGGGTAGCGCTCGAAGACGTAGGCCGCGCCCGCGCCAGGTCCCACCGACGGCAGCCCGTCGTCACCCCGCGCGCCGACGACGATCACGGGACCTTCCGTCGACACCGAGCACCCGAACGCGCCTCCCGCGCGCGGCGCGGGCGACTCCAGCCGGCGCACGAGCACCCACAATCCGGTGCGCTTCTCATACACGTAGGCCGCGCCGGCCCCGGCCTGCGTGCTCGCGTCGGCGCCGGGCGCTCCGATCACGAGGGTCTCCCCGTACGCCGAGACCGAGCTGCCGAAGGCCGCGCCCGCCGTCAGGCCTGGCGGCACGAGCCGCGCGACGAGCGACCAGACGTCGCCGACGCGTTCGTACACGTAGGCGACACCGCCGTCCTGCACCGACGGGTCCGCGCCGGGCGCACCGATGACGGCCAGCTCGCTGATCAGCGCGAGCGCCGCACCGAAGCGGTCGCCCGCCGCGCTGGCGGGAGCGACGAAAGGCGCCAGCTCCACCCAGCCCGGATCGAGCCGCGAGTACGTCGCCACGATGCCGACGTCCGCGCCGACACCGGGCACGTCCGCCATCGGGCGGCCGATGAGCAGGTCCATCCCGTACATCGACACGGCGGCGCCGGCCTGGTCCTCGGCGAGCAGCCCGCCCGGCAGCAGCTTGTCCAGCTCGCACTGGGCGGCGAGCTGCCCGCCGGCGCAGAGGACGAGACAGCACGCCAAGGTCTTCAGCGCATGCGGCGCTCCGCGCGTCGCCCACCGGGGCCCGGCTCCGGCGCCGGCAGCAACATGGTCGCGGGACGCGACCGACCCGCACGAAGGATGCACGCTGGACGGCAGTGACGGCATGGGCGACTCTCCCGAGGGGCGCCACGCGAGTCGCGCAGCTCGCGCGCACCGGCAGCACCCCTTCCTATCGCGATCGCCCCGGCACGTCCACCGGCAACTCGTGTTTCCACACGGGATATCGGCGCCCGCGGAGTCGATGGATGGCGAAGGCCATGAGCACCAGCAGCGCGACGGCGGCCTCCACCACGAAGAGCCTCGGAAACAGCGGCTGGCCGACCAGACCGAGCGACACGATGAGCGTCGTGGCGCCGGCCGGCGCGTGCGGCGTGTGGAACATCACCATGAGGCCGCCGGTGAAGGCGAGCGAGAGCGCCGCGGCGACGACGCGATCGCCGCTCACGCCCGTGACCACCGACGGCGGAGCGTCCACGAGTCCGGTGGCGAGCAGTGCGAGGTAGCCGCACACGATGGCGATCGCGTGGCCGCAGAGCACGTTGCGCGGGCTGGCTGCCTCCGTCTGCCAGGCCGCGAGCAGCAGGAAGACCGTCGCACCGAGGGACGGGAAGATGAGCGGCGCGTGCAGCAGCATCGCAAGCGACGCCAGCGCGAAGATGCACGCGAAGCCCGCGCACAGCACGCCGAAAGCCACCTTGTGATGCGCCGCGAACGAAAAGCCTGCGTCGGGGTCCAGTGCCGGCTCCACGGGATGATGGCTGCTCATGTCGTGGGGCGTGACCTGCGAGGTGCGGCGACATCCTGCGGCCTGCCGGCGCTCGGATCAACGACGATCGGGCGACGGCCAGCGGTCGGTCGGACACCGGAGTCATCTCCTTGGCCGTCGGCACGTGCCGCGGTCTACAATCCGCCGCCATGAGCACCACGACCAGACCGGCCGGCGTCGCGCCCGACAGAAACGCAGCACAGCACTCCGCGGCAGGACGGTCAGTCCCCGCGCCGAGCCTCGCCGAGGTCGTCGCGCTGCTCGATCGCCCGCTGCTGGATCTCGTCTTCGACGCGGCGGCCGTCCATCGCGCGCACCACGACCCGTCGCGCGTGCAGTGCAGCCAGCTGCTGTCCATCAAGACCGGCGGCTGCCCCGAAGACTGCGGCTACTGCGCACAGAGCGCGCACAGCACCACCGCCGTCGAGCGCCAGCCGCTGCTCGACGTGGAGGCCGTGCTGGCCGAGGCGCGCACCGCGCGCGACGCCGGCGCCGACCGCTTCTGCATGGGCGCCGCCTGGCGCTCCGTGAAGGACGGCGCGGACTTCGACTCCGTGCTGCACATGGTCTCCGGCGTGAAGGCGCTGGGCCTGCAGGCCTGCGTGACGCTGGGCATGCTCGCGCCGCATCAGGCCGCGCGGCTCAAGGAGGCCGGGCTGGACTACTACAACCACAACCTCGACACCGGCGCGAGCCACTTCGCGGAGGTCATCGGCTCGCACACGCTCGAGCAGCGCCTTGCGACGCTCGACGCCGTGCGCCAGGCGGGCATCCACGTCTGCTCGGGCGGCATCCTCGGCCTGGGCGAGCAGCGCCCGGCGCGCGCCGAGCTGCTGCACCAGCTCGCATCGCTCTCTCCGCAGCCCGAGAGCGTGCCCATCAACACGCTCGTCCCCGTGCCCGGCACGCCGCTCGCGGACGTCCCGCCGCTGGACTGGACCGAGGTCGTGCGCACCATCGCCGCCGCGCGCCTGCTCATGCCCGACGCCGTCATCCGCCTCTCTGCGGGCCGACGCGAGATGGACGAGGCCACGCAGGCGCTGTGCCTGCTCGCCGGCGCCAACTCCTTCTTCGTCGGCGAGCATCTGCTCACGACGCCCAATCCGGCGCCGGAGAGCGACGCCGCCCTGCTGGCCAAGCTGGGCCTCAAGGCCGTCCGCGCGTGCTGAGATGAGCGCTTCCGGCGCGAGCCACGCGCCAGCTGACGAGGTCCCGGGCCTTCAGGCGGCTCTTCGGGCCGAGCTGGTCGAGTGGGCCTCCGCCGGCCTGCGGCGCACGCTCTCGCCGTCCGATCCCGCGGCGCGCGGGCGCGACTTCACGAGCAATGACGTGCTGGGCCTCGCGCGGCATCCGGCCGTCGTGGAGGCCGCGCGTGCGGCGATTGCGGAGCACGGCGCGGGCGGTCGCGCCTCGCGCCTGCTCGGCGGCGGATGCGTCCTCGACGAGCGCGTCGAAGGCGCCGTGGCGGCATGGCTCGGCGCGGAAGCGGCGCTGCTCTTTCCCTCCGGCTACCAGGCCAACCTGGGCCTCGTCGGCGCGCTCGCGGGCCGCGGCGACGCCCTGTTCTGCGACGAGCTGCTGCACGCCTCGCTCATCGACGCGGCGCGACTCTCGCGAGCGCAAGTGCTGGTGCACCGGCACGGCGACCTCGAGCATCTGTCTGCCCTGCTCACCTGCGCGCCGGGAGCGCGTCGGCGGCTGGTGCTCACCGAGGGTGTCTTCTCCATGGACGGCGACCTCGCGCCGCTGCCCGGACTCGCCGCGCTGTGTGCGCGCCACGACGCCTCGCTGCTCGTGGACGAGGCGCACGCGGCCGGCGTGCTCGGGCCGGCGGGCGCCGGTGCCTGGGCGCAGGCCGTCGCGCAGGGTCAGATCGCTCCGGAGCTGCGCGGCCGACTTGCCGCGCGCCTCGTCACGGGCGGCAAGGCGCTGGGCGTCTCGGGCGCGTGCGTCGTCGGCAGTGCGGCGCTGCGCGAGGTGCTCGTGCACCGGGCGCGCTCCTTCGTGTTCACGACCGCGCCAGGCGCCGCCGTGAGCGGCGGACTCCTGGCCGCGATCGCCATCGTGCGCGGCGCCGAGGGCGACACGCTGCGGACCCGGCTCGCCGCCCGCGTCGCGCAACTCGCTGCGGGGCTGCCGCACGCTCCGGCCGCGATGCATTCCGGCCCCACCGCGCCGTGGCCCGTCCAGGCCGGGCCGCCGCCCTTCGCGTCGACACCGAGGCGCGTCACCCCGCCAGCGGCCATCGTGCCGATCCTTCTCGGCGAGAGCGCGGCCGCGAGCGCCGCCGCAGCGCGCCTGCAGAAGGCCGGCCTCGACGTGCGCGCCGTGCGCCCGCCCACCGTCCCCCAGGGCACGGCCCGGCTGCGCCTCGTCTGTCACGCCGATCACACGGAAGCCGACATCGCGCACCTGCTTGCGGCCCTCTCCGCTGCGGGCGTCACGCAGGCGGCGGCCAGCGCCCGGCCTGCGGGCGTCACGCAGGCGGCGGCCGGCGCACGTCCTGCAGGCGTCACGCAGGCGGCGGCCAGCGCACGGCCTGCGGGTGCCGGGACGCTCGTCGTCGTCGGCACGGACACGGGCGTCGGCAAGACGGTGGTCTCCGCGCTGCTGCTGCGTGCCGCGTTGCTCGATCCGGCGGCCGAAGCCACCTACTGGAAGCCCGTCCAGACCGGCTCCGACAGCGACACGGACACCGTGCGCGAGCTGGCTTCGCGCGCCAGCTTCGTGGAGCCGCTGCATGCGCTGCCGCTGCCGGCCTCGCCGCACCAGGCGGCTGCCGCGGCGGGCGTCGTCATCGAGCTCGCCGCCGTGCAGCAGCGTCTCGCGGAGCTCGTGCAGCGCACGCCGGGGACGCTGGTCGTGGAGCTGGCCGGCGGGCTGCTCGTGCCCTACGACGAGAGGCACACGCAGGCCGACCTGCTCGCGCGCGCGGGGCTGCCTGTCGTGCTCGTCGCGCGCTCGGGCCTGGGAACGCTGAATCACACGCTGCTGACGCTCGAGGCGCTGTCCGCGCGCCGCATCGACGTGCGAGCGCTGATCCTGGTGGGAGCGCCGCACGCGAGCAACCGCGACACGCTCGCGCGTCGCAGCGGCCTTCTGCACGTGCTGGAGCTGCCGCTGCTGGAGCAGCTCGACGGCGCGGCGCTGGACAGCTGGCTCGAGCACCACCCGGTGGCCGAGGTCCTGCAGGCGGACTGAAGCGCGGGAGCGTGGCGTTGCCTCGCCGCGCACGGCTAGAATCGCGGCGCATGCCGGAGACACCGACACCTGCCGCGGCCGCCTCCGTCCCGGCAGGCGCGACGACGCCCGAGGCCGGTGACCAGGCCGGTGGCGCGACGTCCGGCGCATCCGGCGCATCCGGCGCGTCAGCCGCATCCGGCGCGTCAGCCGCATCCGGCGCGTCCGCCGCGTCCGGCGGTGCAACCGGCGCCGGCAGCGATCTGCTCGCCCGCGACGCGCGCTGTGTCTGGCACCCGTACACGCAGCACGCGACGGAGGCCGCGCCGCTGCCTGTCGCCTCGGCGCGCGATGCGGTGCTCACGCTGACCGACGGGCGGCAGCTCATCGATGCCATCTCGTCGTGGTGGACCTGCCTGCACGGCCACGCGCGGCCCGAGCTGCTCGCCGCGATGTCCGCACAGGCTGCGACGCTGGACCACGTGCTCTTCGCCGGCGCCACGCACGAGCCGGCCGTCGCGCTGGCCGAGGCGCTGCTTGCCGTGGTGCCCGGCGCCGCCGTGGCGCCGGCGCCGCTCACGCGCGTCTTCTATTCCGACGACGGCTCGACGGCCGTCGAGGTCGCGCTCAAGCTCTGCTACAGGTCGTGGACGCTGGCGGGGCAGCCGCAGCGCACCGTCTTCGTCGCGCTCACGGGCGCTTATCACGGCGACACCTTCGGCGCGATGGCCGTCGGCGATCCGGACCCGTTCTTCACGCCCTTCGCGCCCATGCTCTTCGCGGTGAAGCGCGCCGCGCCCAGCGCAGCGGCCGTGGCAGCAGCGCTGGCGGAGCTGGGGAACCGCGCCGCGGGCGTGATCGTCGAGCCGCTGGTGCAGGGCGCAGGCGGCATGGCGATGCACGCCGAGTCCGAGCTGCGCGGCATGCGCGCCGCGTGCGACGCGGCCGGCGTGCCGCTCATCGCCGACGAGGTCATGACCGGCTTCGGGCGGACAGGCGCGCTCTTCGCGTGCGGCAAGGCCGGCATCGTGCCGGATGTGCTGTGCCTCGCGAAGGGCCTGACCGGCGGCCTGATGCCGCTGGCCGCGACGCTGGTGACCGAGCGACTCTACGCCGCCTTCCTGGCGCGCGAACGCTCGCGGGCTTTCTTCCACGGGCATTCCTTCACGGCACACCCGATTGCGTGCGCCGTGGCGCTGGCCTCGCTGCGAGTGTGTCTCGCCGAGGACACGCCGACGCGGCTCGACCGCATCGGACGCAAGCTGGAGCTGGCGCTGCGAGCACGCCTGCGCACGGATCCGCGCGGCGAGCACGCCGATTCGGGCGCGGGCGCGGGCGCGGGCGCGTCCGCCGTGCGGGACGTGCGTCGCTGCGGCGGCATCGTCGCGCTGACGCTGAACGCGACGGAGGCCGCACCCGCGCACGACACGGCTCCCGGCGGCGCACCGGGGCCGGCCGACGCGGGCGCAACGCCCGGCGGCTACCTCAGCGCACTCGCGCCGCGGCTGCGCGCCGAGGCCGTCGCGCGCGGCGTGCTGCTGCGTCCGCTGGGCGACGTCCTCTACGCGATGCCGCCCGCGTGCACCACCGAGGCACAGGCCGAGCGCATCGGTGCGGTCATGGCGGAGCTGGCCCTGCTGGCGCGCCATGGAGGACCGCAGGGACAGCACGCGGCGCCCTGAGCGCGCGCCGCCCTCGGGCAGCCCCCACCGTGTTGATTCCGCGGCGGACAGGGGGACGATGATCGCCCCACCCGCGAGACGCACAGAGCATGACGTCGGATCGACGGCCCCACTCGCCCGCAGACTGGCCGGCCTGCGCCGTTTCCGCCGACGAGGCCGTCGCACCCATCCGCAGCGGCATGAAGGTTTTCCTGCACGGCGGGTGCGCGACGCCCACGCCGCTGGTCGAGGCGCTCGCGCGGCGCACCGACCTCTCGGACGTCACGCTCTACCACCTGCACACGATGGGCCCGACGCCCTTCGCGGCGCCGGAGCAGGCCGGCCGGCTGCGCTCGGTGTCGCTGTTCGCGGGGCCCGGCGTGCGCGTGGCCATCGCCGAGGGACGCGCGGACTTCATCCCGGTGTTCCTGTCGGACATTCCCGCGCTTTTCTCCGGCGGAAGCATCAAGCTGGACGCCGCGCTGCTGCAACTCACGCCGCCGGGCGCGCACGGTCTCTGCTCGCTCGGACCGTCGGTGGATGCGGCGCGTGCGGCGGCGGACCACGCGCCGATCGTCATCGCGGAACTCAACCGGCGGATGCCGCGCACGCATGGCGACAGCTCCGTCCCGTTCGGCCGGCTCACGGCCTGCATGAGCAGCGACCGTCCGCTGCCCGAGCTCCTCGCGGAGCCGGAGTCGGATGCGGAGGGACGCATCGGGGAGCTCGTCGCCGATCTCGTCGAGGATCGCTCCGTGCTGCAGCTCGGCATCGGCGCCATCCCGAATGCGGTCGCGAGCCGGCTGCTCGGCAAGCGCGACCTCGGCATCCACACCGAGATGTTCAGCGATCGCGTCGTGGACCTCATCGAGGCAGGCGTCGTCACCAACCGATTCAAGGAGGTGCTTCCCGGCCGGAGCGTCACCAGCTTCGTCATCGGCTCGCAGCGCCTGTACGACCACGTGGACGACAATGCGCTGGTCGAGTTCCACGCGTGCGACCGCACGAACGACACGTCGATCATCCGGCGCAACGACCGCGTCGTCGCGATCAACTCCGCGCTGCAGCTCGACCTCACGGGCCAGGTGTGCGCGGACTCCATCGGCCATCGCATCTACTCGGGCATCGGCGGGCAGATGGACTTCATCCACGGCGCGGCGCTCTCGCGCCAGGGCAAGCCGATCATCGCGCTGCCCTCCACGGCGCGCGACGGCACGGTCTCGCGCATCGTGATGGAGCTGCAGCAGGGCGCGGGCGTCGTGACGACGCGCGGCCACGTGCACTGGGTCGTCACGGAGTTCGGCGCCGTGAACCTGGCCGGTCGCACGCTGCGCGAACGCGGGGCGGACCTCATCTCGATCGCACACCCGGATTTCCGCGCTGAGCTGCGCCGCCAGTGGGCGGGCGTGCGCCACTTCGTCTGAGGGCACGCTCCCCATGGACTACCAGGCCAGCATCGCGACGATCAAGGCGCTCGCGCACGGCATCGACGCCTACGCCGACGCGCTGCAGCGCGCTCCGGCTTTCGACGCGGACGCACACGCGGCCTTCCTCACGCGGAACAAGCTCATCCATTGGTTGGAGCCGGCGCTCGACGACGCGCGCGTGCGACGGATGCTCTCCGCGAGCTTCCTGCAGCAGGCCGCCGAGAGCGCTCCGGCGCGCCGCCAACGCACCGAGCGACTGCTCTCCGACTGCCTCGAGCTCCGCGCCACCTTCGAACGCGAGGCGGTGGACTGCCTGTTTCTCAAAGGGCTTTGCTTCGGGCAGCGTTTCCACGGCGGCATCCACCGTCGCCACCAGCAGGACGTGGACGTGCTCGTGCGCTCGCGCGACCTGCCGCGAGCCCTGGCGATCTTCGAGCAACTCGGCTACGCGAAGGACGCCGGCCGCATCGGCGAGGGTGCCGTGCGCCGCAGCATGCACCGCGGCGAGTCCGAGGTGGACGTGCACTGGAATCTGCGCCGCCGCGCGCGCCGTCGCGTGGACGAAGAGCAGCTCTGGAACGCGCGCCTGCGCTTTCCCCTCGCCGGGCAGACTTTCGAGACGCTCGGCGACGAGCATGCGCTCATGTTCCTGCTGCTCGCGATGTGCGGCGACCTGCGCCGCGGCGCCTGCCCCGTGCGCTGCTTCCTCGATCTCTACCTGATCCTGCGCGCGCAGGGTGACGCGCTGGATTGGGAGGGATTCCTCGCGCGACGCCACGCGGAATCGCTGGACAAGCCGTGCGTCAACGTGCTGGCGGTGTTCGTCTCGGTGTGGCGCGTCGGCGCGGAGTTTCCAGGCCTGCGCCGCGCGCTGGAAAGGCGGCTGGCCATGGTGCAGATTCGCGATACCGCCGAAGCGCTCGCCATCGTCCAGCGCCCGCGCGACAACCCGGAGAATCCGGTCTGGTTCCAGCGCGCCTATCCCTACGACGCGTTCGGAGACTGGGCGCGACGGCTCACGCTCGACCTCCCGCGCACGCTGTCGCGACTCTCGCCCTCGCAGAGTTTCCAGTGGCCCGTCGACTGACGGTCGCGTGGCCGCCAACGCGTGCCCGCCAATGCCTGGCCGACAGTGCGTGGGCGCCAATGCGTGGGCGCCAATGCGTGGCCGACTCCGCGGAAGGCCGCGCGGCGCCGGCGCGGCTCAGCGCATGAGCGCGCGGCCTGCGCCCACCGCCGGCGGCTCCGGCGGCCCGAAGCCGCTGTGCACGATGTCCTGGGGAGTCTCGTGGGCGAGCAGCCGCGCCAGCAGCGCGAGAGGCTCGCTCACGCCGGCCGAACCGAGCCGGGCGCGATACGCGATCGACACCAGCAGCGCCTGAAGCAGCCAGAACGGCGCGGCGCGCAGGAAGTCGGCCGCGCTGCGGTGCGCGCCGTAGCCTGCGAGGAAGGCCTGGCGGCCCCTCGCGTTCAGCGGCCAGCGTGTGCAGCTGCGCGCCAGGTCATAGTCGTGTGGCCCGAGGCGCAGCGTCGCGTTGTCGACGCACACGAGGCGTCCCTCGTCGGCCTGCACGAGGTTTTCGCCGCAGAAGTCCACGTGCACGATGCCGACCGAAGCCGTCGCGGGACGGAAGCTCTCCGCAAGACGTCGAACGTCGCGTGCCGTGTTGCGTGCGAGCACGCCCAGCGACTGCGCCTCGTGCAGGTCATCCCGGATTTTCGCCATCGCCCACGACACACCGTCGGGCGGCGCGTCTGCCGCGTCTGCCGTGTTTGGCGCAGTCGTCGCGCCCGCAGGGTCCGCAGGGTCCGCCGGAGCGGCCAGCGCGTGCAGGCGCCCGAGCATCGCGCCGCAGCGCGCGATCAGCGCGACCTGCGTGTCCTCCGTCGAGGACAGCGCGCGACCGGGCACCCACTCCTCGAGCACGGCGTCGTGCGTGCGCGCGAGCACCTGGCTGAAGTCGCCGCCCGCGAGCGCCGTCAGTCGCTGCATCCGGGCGGCTTGGGCCTCGCTGTCCAGCTGCCGGCCCTTGAGCAGGCTGCCATCCGCGAAGGCCAGCCGGAAGGTGCGCGGCGGCCGGCGGCTCGGCAGGGCCGTGATGGCCGTGAGGCTCACCAGCGGCGAGGGCTGGGCGGCGATGAGTGACCTCAGGTGTTGCGGCGCCGCATCGCTCACGATTCACCGACTCTGCCACAGTTGCTGCAGAGCGGCAACCAGCACGGACGCCGCGCGCCCTCCTGATCCGTGCACCCTCAGTAACTGTGCGGCCCGAGGCGCGTCTTGCCGCGGAAGATCCAGTAGACGACCGCGGTGTAGCCGAGCACGAGCGGCATGCCGATGGCCGCGATGATGAGCATCACGCGCAGCGTCGCGGGAGACGACGCCGCGTTGTGAATGTCGAGGCTGAGCTCAGGGTGCGGATCGGACAGCACCAGGTTCGGGTACAGGCCGATCGCCACCAGCGCCATGAGCAGCACGATGGTCGCCCCCGACGAGAGGAAGGCGCGCAGCGGACGTCCGTGATGAATCTCGCGCGGGATGTTCGCCACGGCGAGCAGCGCCGCCAGAGGGAGCAGCCCCAGCGCGGGATGCTCGCGGAAGGGTGCCGCCAGGTGCTCGTGGTGCAGCAGCGTCACCAGCGTCGTGGCGACGTAGAGCAGGATGAAGGCGATCATCAGCCGGTCCGTCGCGGCCTGCATGCGCGCCTGCAGTGCGCCCTCGGTCTTCACGACGAGATAGATGGCGCCGTGCAGCGCGAGCAACGTCACGACCGAGAGGCCGACGAGCAGGGGGTAGGGCGCCAGCAATCCGGTGAAACTCAGCGTGATGTTGCGGTGTTCGTCCAGCGGCACGCCGGCGGCGAGATTGCCGAAGGCCACGCCGATGAGCAGCGCCGCGCCGAAGCTGCCCGCCGCGAAGGCGGTATCCCAGAAAGAGCGCCAGGTCGGCGAGGGCCGCTTGCTGCGGAACTCGATGGCGACGCCGCGGAAGATGAGCGTCATGAGCAGCAGCATGAACGCCGTGTAGAAGCCGGAGAACACCGTGGCGTAGGCCTCGGGGAATGCCGCGAAGAGCGCGCCGCCGCCCACCACGAGCCAGACCTCGTTGCCGTCCCACACCGGGCCGATGGAGTTGAGCGAGAGGCGGCGTTCCTCGTCGCCGCGCGCGACGAGATGCAGCATGCCGACGCCGAGGTCGAAGCCGTCCAGCACCGCGTAGCCGGCGAGCAGCACGCCGACGAGCACGAACCAGATGTCGTTCAGGCTCATGCGTCGGCCCGCCCGTCATCGTGCCGGAGCGCGCCCGCCACCGCGTCGGCAAGCCTGCCCGGCAGCGGCACGATCGGCCCCGAGACATCCGGCTCATCGGGCCCGTGGCGGATCTTGCGGTCCAGCACGAAGACGAAGACGGCGAACAGCAGCAGGTAGACCACGAGGAAGAGCGTGGTGGAACCGATGACCTGGCCGCCGCTCAGCTGCGGAGAGACGCCCTGCGCGGTGCGCATGAGACCCTGCACGATCCACGGCTGGCGGCCGACTTCCGCGGCGATCCAGCCCAGCTCGTTGGCGGCCATGGGCAGGAAGACCGCAAAGACGAAGCACCACAGCACCGGCCGCGTGCGCCACAGCGCACCGCGCATCCAGAGCACGCAGCCCAGCAGCGACAGCGCGATGAGCGACATGCCGATGCCGATCATCGCGTGATAGGCCTGGAAGGTGATCTGCAGCGGTGGCCGGTCGGCGGGCACGGCGCGCGAGAGGCCCGGCACCGGCGCACGCGTGTCGCCGCTCAGCAGCCAGCTCGTCATCCCGGGCAGTTGCAGGCCGTGCGTCGTTCCGCCCGCCTCGTCGATCCAGCCGACGACGGTCAGGTCACCCGGCGTGCCGTCCTCCCAGTGGCCCTCCATCGCGGCGAACTTCACGGGCTGGTGCTGCGCCACGATGCGCGCGCTCTCGTGGCCCGAGTAGAGCAGCTGACCCAGCGCGATGATCGTCGCGATGGGCAGGGCCACCTTCACCGACGCGCGCGCGAACTCCTCGTGCCGCCGACGCAGCAGGTAGAAGGCGCTCACCGACATGACGAAGAAGGCGCCGGCCAGCCACGCCCCCATGAGCACGTGCGTGAGGCGCATCCCCGAGGACGGGTTCCAGACCATGGCCCAGAAGTCCGTGACCTCGGCGCGCGCGCCGTTGGGGCCGTCCACCACGTGAAAGCCCGCGGGCGTCTGCATCCACGAGTTGGCGACGACGATCCACATCGCGGAGAAGTGCGCGCCCGCCGCGACGAGGATCGTGCTGAGGTAGTGCAGCCAGACCGGGATGCGTCCAGCCCCGAAGAGCAGCAGCGCGAGGAAGCCGGACTCCAGAAAGAAGGCGAAGACGCCCTCGGCCGCGAGCGCGCTGCCGAAGACGTCGCCCACGAAGCGGCTGTAGTCCGCCCAGTTGGTGCCGAACTGGAACTCCATCGGGATGCCCGTGGCGACACCGATGGTGAAGGTGAGCGCGAAGACCTTGATCCAGAAGCGCGCGACTTGCAGCCAGACCGGCTGTCGCGTGAGCATGTACAGCGTCGTGACCACGACCAGGAACAAGGAGATGCCGATGGACAGCGGCGGATAGATGTAGTGAAACATGTTGGTCAGCGCGAACTGCGCGCGCGACCAGAGCAGGGCGGTCTCGTCCATCGATGTCAGGCTCCGCCGGCGCCACGGGATCCGAGGTGCTCTCCGCGAAAGCAGAATAGCGACTGACCGCGCCCCGACGAAACGCAGGCTCCCGCGGCGCTTCGCCGTCGTCGGCCTCGGAGACGGCCGATTTCGGAGACCGTGCGTGGTCGATCTCGCCACCTGTGTGATGTTGAGGCAGTGCCTCAACATCACACGAGTGCGCTCAGGTGCACGGTGCACGGTGCACGGTGCACGGCACACGGTGCATGGTGCATGGTGCATGGGCACCAGATCAGGCACGAGCGTGCGCCGGCCAAGCGGCGCTTGGCAAGCGGCGTCGGCCCGCGTCGGCCAGCATCGGCGCGAGGCGGTCAGCCACGGCGCGAGGCGGCGCGGATCCCGCGCTCGCTTGCGCTACGCTCTGCCTCCGATGACCAGTGCACCGCAGCCCGTCTTCGTCCCTTATGCGGACCGCTACAGCCCGGCGCAGTCTCCGGAGACTGCGGCGCGTGCCTTCTTCGAGGTCATGCGGCTGCGCCGCACGGTGCGCATGTTCAGCGACCGGCCCGTGAGCCAGGCCACGATCGAGTGGATCGTGCGCACGGCGGGCTCCGCGCCGAGCGGCGCGAACAAGCAGCCGTGGCGCTTCGTGTGCGTGCGCGACCCGGCGCTGAAGGCCGCCATCCGTCAGGCCGCCGAGGCCGAGGAGCGCGAGTTCTACGCCAGCCGCGCCGGCGAGCGCTGGCTCGCCGACCTCTCGCCGCTGGGCACGGATCCGAACAAGGACTTCCTCGAGATCGCGCCCTGGCTCATCGTCGTGTTCAAGCTCATGAAGGGCGACGACGGCGGCGCGGTCTACTACCCCGCCGAGTCCGTCGGCATCGCGACGGGCCTGCTGCTCGCCGCGGCGCACCACGCGGGCCTCGCCACCGTGACGCACACGCCGTCGCCGATGAATTTCCTCGCCCAGGTCCTCGGCCGCCCCGAACACGAGCGCGCCTTCGTGCTCGTTCCCGTCGGCTATCCCGCCGACGACTGCGTGGTGCCGCAGGCCGCGCTCTCGCGCAAGCCGCTCGATGAGATCATGGTCATCGACCGGGGTGCGGCGGCGCGCTGAGGCCGTGCAGAACGAAAGCGCGCCCGGCATCGCACCTGTCGTGCGGATGCCGGGCGCGTGTTTCGAGGTCCGAGGCCGAGGTCAGGTGCTGGTGCGTGAGCCGCCGCGCACGAGACGCAGGATGACGATCAGCAGGATCGCGCCGATCGTCGCCACGATGATCGCGCCGAGCAGGCCGCCGCCGGACGAGATGCCCATGGCGCCAAAGACGTAGCCACCGAGCAGCGCGCCGAGAATGCCGACGACGATGTCGCCGATGACACCGAAGCCACCGCCCTTGACCAGCACGCCGGCCAGCCAGCCGGCGATGAGACCGACGAGGATGAACCAGAGAAAGTCCGAGCCGTTGCCGTTCATGAGTCGCACTCCTGCTGAGGGGATGTGCCTCCCAACACCGGCCACGCCGCAGCGGTGCGCCGTTGTTTCGGCTCATGACCGGATTTCGAGCCTGGCGCTCACCGGACACGCGACTCAGGCCGCTAAAGCTCGACCTGCGTGCCCATCTCCACCACGCGGTCGGGCGGGATGCGGTAGAAGGCCGTCGCGCTCTGGGCGTTGCGCGACATCGCGGTGAAGAGCCTCTCGCGCCAGAAGGACCAGAAGTTGAGGGCATCGATGTCGCTGGGCACCAGCGTCTCGCGGCTCAGGAAGAAGGTGGTGCGCTGGAGCTGGAACTCCAGGTTCTGCTCGCCGGCCAGCGCGAGGATCTCGGGCACGCTCGGGTCCTGCATGAAGCCGTAGCGCGCGACGAGGCGCCAGACGCCGTGTCCCAGCGACTCCACCGTCAGGCATTCCTTGCGCGGCACGTGCGGCACCTCCTCCACCGTGATGGTGAGGATCACGACGCGCTTGTGCAGCACGTGATTGTGCTTGATGTTGTGCAGCAGCGAGAGCGGCGTGCCGTGCGCGTCGCGCGTCATGAAGACCGCAGTGCCCGGCACGCGCACCGGCGAATAGCTGCCGATGTCGCGCAGGAAGGTCTCCAGCGGCAGGTCGCTCGTGCGCACCTTCTCGCTGAGGATGCGCCGGCCGCGTTTCCACGTCGCCATGAGCAGGTAGATCACGGCGGCCACCGCGAGCGGGAACCAGCCGCCGGCCGCGATCTTCACGATGTTGGCTGCGAAGAAGGCTCCGTCCATCGCGAGGAAGATCAGCGCGACGAGGCCGGCCAGCCACAGCGGCCACTTCCAGCGGTCGCGAGCCACCACGTAGAAGAGGATGGTGGTGATGACCATCGTCGTCGTGACGGCGATGCCGTAGGCGGCGGCGAGGTTGTCGGCCGTGCGGAAGCCCAGCACGAGGCCCAGCGTGCACACGCACAGCATCCAGTTGATGGAGGGCATGTAGACCTGGCCGATGCGCTGCTCGGAGGTCTGCTCGATGGAGAGCCGCGGGCAGTAGCCCAGCTGCATCGCCTGGCGCGTGAGCGAGTAAGCCCCCGTGATCATCGCCTGCGACGCGATGATGGCCGCGCTCGTGCCCAGCACCACCAGCGGATACAGCGCCCAGTCCGGCGCCAGCAGGAAGAAGGGATTGTGCGCCGCCTCGCCGTCGCGCAGCACGAGTGCGCCCTGCCCGAAGTAGTTGAGCAGCAGCGCCGGGAAGACCAGCACGAACCACGCGATCTGGATCGGGCGCTTGCCGAAGTGACCCATGTCCGCGTAAAGCGCCTCTCCGCCCGTCACGACGAGGAAGACGGCGCCCAGCACGAAGAAGCCCGCCGAGCCGTTGCGCACGAAGAACTCCGCCGCGTGCACGGGGTTCACCGCCGCCAGCACGCCGGGCTCCAGCAGGATGCCGCGCACTCCGAGCGCCGAGATGGCCAGCAGCCACAGGCACGTGACGGGCCCGAAGACCGCGCCCACGCCGGCGGTGCCGCGCTTCTGCACCATGAAAAGCGCGAGCAGCACGCCCACCGTGATCGGCACGACGTAGGGCTGGAAGGTCGGCGTCACGACCTCCAGGCCCTCCACCGCGGAGAGCACGGAGATGGCCGGCGTGATCATGCCGTCGCCGTAGAGCAGCGCCGCGCCGAAGAGCCCGAGGAAGACCAGCCGACCGCGGCTCTTGCGCCGCTTTGCCCCCGCCGGCCCGGCCACACCCGCCTCGGGCCGCGCCAGCGCCATGAGCGAGAGGATGCCGCCCTCGCCGCGATTGTCCGCGCGCATGACCAGCGCCAGGTATTTGATGGACACCACGAGCACCAGCGACCACACGATGAGCGACAGCACGCCGAGCACGTTGGGCGTCGTCACCGGCACGCTCGACATGCCGAAGAAGCACTGCTTCATCGCGTAGAGCGGGCTGGTGGCGATGTCGCCATAGACGACGCCCAGGGCGCCGATGACCAGGCCCAGCAGCTCCTTGCCGTGCGCCGTGTCGCTGCCGTGCGCACGGAACTCCGCGCTGCGCGCCGAGGCGTCCGGCGGCGCCATGGCCGACCCACCACTCTCCGACGAGGGGCCATGGGCGCCTGAATCAGGCACGCGCTCTGGCTCCGCGTCGATCGCTTCGGGTCTCTGGGGTGAGCACGGAACGCACCACTCTACACAGCGCAGCCCCCCGGCGCGCCTGCACGCGCTGCTGATCGACCCGGCGCGCTTCCGTCAGGCCCCTGCCCGCTCGGCGAGGGGCGCGGGGCTTGCAACGGTTGGCACCGTGCCCGGTTCAGCGCTTGGGCAGTCCGTCGTCCTCGGCCGGGTCGCCGCCGACGAGTCCGGCGAAGAAGTCGTAGAGCTCGCCAAGGTTGAGGTAGATGCCGCCCAGCGCGCCGGGCAGCAGCACCTCGCCGCCGAAGCGCCAGCGGTCGATCATCGGCGGGTCGTCGGTGCCCCACAGCATCAGCACGTTGAGCGCCACGGCGTTCACGCTGCCCTGCGCCACGTTGCCCGGATCGCCGCCGTCCGAGCCGATGAAGCCGAGGTGCGCAAAGATGCCCTCGCCGGACAGGTGAAACTCGCCGTCCCAGCGGAAGTCCGTCGCGTGGCGCCCGTACCACTCCCGGAACGACTCCACCGTCGCGAGTCCGAAGCCTGCGCCAAGGTAGAGCGTTGCCTCGACTTTCGCGCCGAGTCCCAGCGCTCGCCCGTACTTGAAGTCCACGACATCGGTGGCATCGAACAGCCGGTTGCGCATGTAGCGATCCACCGACTCGCAGCCGCCACACGTGCCCGCGGCGCAGACGACAAGCAGCGGCGCGACGAGGCGCGACCAGCGGCCGCCTGCACGCAGCAGCGGCCCGAGCGCGCGCCGCGCGTCAGCGCCCGAAGCACCGACCTGCCGAGCCGTTACTTCTTCCCCTGATTCGCCACGGCCGCGGCGGCGGCAGCCACGGCCGCCGCATCGCCCAGGTAGCGGTGGCGGATCGGCGTGAGGTCGTCGTTGAGCTCGTAGACCAGCGGCACGCCGGTCGGGATGTTCAGCTCCACGATGTCTGCGTCGGAGATGGCGTCGAGGTGCTTGACCAGCGCGCGCAGCGAATTCCCGTGCGCCACGATGAGCACGCGCTCACCGCGCTTCACGGCCGGCGCGATGACCTGGTTCCAGTGCGGGAGGAAGCGCGCGACCGTGTCCTTGAGGCATTCCGTCAGCGGCACGTCGCCGGGACCGAGGCTCGCGTAACGGCGGTCGTGGCCCGGCCACATCGCGTCGGTCAAGCTCAGCGCCGGCGGGCGGATGTCGTAGCTGCGCCGCCAGATTTTCACCTGGGCCTCGCCGTGTTTCTCCGCGGTCTCGGCCTTGTTGAGGCCCTGCAGCGCGCCGTAGTGGCGCTCGTTGAGGCGCCAGTGGCGATGCACCGGCAACCACATGAGGTCCAGCTCTTCCAGCGCGATCCACATCGTCTTGATCGCGCGCTTGAGCACGGAGGTGTGCACGACGTCGAAGGCAAACCCTTCGGCCTTGAGCAGGCGTCCGGCTTCCTTCGCTTCGCCGAGGCCCTTCTCCGAGAGCGGTACGTCCACCCAGCCGGTGAAGCGATTCTCGCGATTCCACTGGGATTCGCCATGGCGGAGGAGGACGAGGGTCTTCATGAGCGGACGGTTCCGGGATGGCGGGAGTGGACGTCCGGCGCGCTGCGGTGCGCGCCGGAGCCGCCATCAAACCCGCCCCGTGCGCGACGGGCAAGCGCTGGCGGCCCGTTCCGTCAGGGCTGCTCCGCCAGCGAAACGGGCGCAGTCACCGCAGGGGGCTCCGTCATCGCAGGGGGCTCCGTCACCGCAGGGGTTCAGGCGGCGCGGCCGGTTGCAGCGGCAGCGCGGGCGCTTCGGCGGCGGCCGCCTGCAATCTGGCGCGCAGCACATCGATCGCTTCGGCGTCGCCGTCCAGCTGCGCGGCCTCGTCCAGCCAGGTCACTTGCTCGGGCCGCGCCCCCACGGCCTCGAAGCTCACCGTCGCGAGCTGCAGGCGCGTGGGCGCATCGTCCAGCTCGGCCAGCAGCATCGTCGCGATGGCGCGGCCCTCGTCGTCGCCGCCGACGGCAAAGGCCGCGGCGCAGAGGCCGCTGAGCTTGTCTCGCACCTGCTGCTCGTACCACGACTTCATCTCGGCCTGAATGCCGGCGTTGCCCGTCCTCACCATCGCCTCCTTCATCGCGGCCTTCTCGCCGATCGTCTTCGACGCGCGCGCTTCGAGCTTGCCGAGACGCCCCGCCGAAGCCCAGTCGCCGGCTCCGACGAAGTGCTCGAAGAGCGTGTCGGCAGCCCAGTCGCAACGCAGGCTGCCGTCGGGCTCATGATGGTCGTCGTACCAGGCACGCAGCGCGTCGCCGTGCTCGAAGTGGGAACACCACCTGTCGAACTCGAGCCAGTCCATGCGGTCCGGACTGGCATCCTCCGCGACCTTCTCGCGGATCTCCTCGAAGACTTCCGCGAAGGCCTCGCGCGCCGCCTCGTTGCCGTCCGCGAGGCGCTTCATGTCGCCGAGCATGAAGGAGCTGCGCACGGCGGAGAAGCTCGTGCCGCGCGTGTTGGGCCACAGCCAGAGGTAGTGCTGCAACGCCAGCTCGTCCTCGTGGAGCTGCTGCAGTTCCTTGGCGATGGCGTAACGGGCCTTGTAGTCGTTGCTCTGCATCAGCGCGAGCGCCTCGGCCAGCACGGGGCCCTTGCCCGCGCGGCCCGCGGCAGCGTCATCGAGCCACGTCAGCAGCGCGGCGGCGTCCATGCTGCCCGTGTGCCGGAACAGCTCCGTGTCGCCGCGGAAGAGGATGATCGTCGGCATCGCGCTGATCTCGAGCTCGCGCGCGATGTCCTTCTCCGCGTCCACGTCGAGCTGCACCGCCACGGCGTGCGCCGCCACCCACGCGCCAACCTCGGCGACGGGCCACGCCTCGGCCTCCATCTGCTTGCACGGCCCGCACCACGTTGCCGTCGCATCCACGAGGAAGAGCTTGTCCTGCGCGGCTGCCGCGTCGCGCGCCTCCGCATACGGCAGCTTGCTGAAGGGCAGCTCGCCGACGACCGGCGCCAGCGTTTCGTGCGGGATGCCGGAGCTCGCAGGCGCACCGTCCTGCGGCGCGGGCGCCGGGCTCGCCGCGGCGTGCGCGGGAGCCGCGAGGGCAAGCGCGAGCAGCCCCCCTGCGCACGACGACTCGAGGAACAGCCGCCACCACGCGGTGGCTCGGATCAGGATCTGCTGCGCGATGATCATGCGTGGACTCCTGAGTGACATGCGCCGTTCGTCCCCGAGACGGACAGCATTGGCGCCACGCTCCACGGCGTCAACCTGCGGCCTTGGAAGGACTCGGAACCGCGCCGTCACGGCACGATGAGTTCCACGGCGATCCACTGGCCCGAGAGCACGGTCACGTGTTGCTCGATGCGCGGGCCCTTGACGGGCTTCATGGTCAGCCGCCAGTCCCCGGGCGCGAGATCCCCGAGCTCGAAGCGCCCGTTGATCGTCTGCGCGAAGCGGCGACCGTCGGGGCCGTCGGCGGTCACCCAGGCCTCGTCCTTCCAGGCCTCGCCCGATGCGTGCCGCACGGTGCCGGACAGCGAGCCCCGGGCTGCCACGCGCAGCAGCAGGTCCGACACGCCCGCGGCGCCGACCGTCAGCGGCGGGAGCGGACCGGCGCACGCGCCGACCGATTCCACGGCGACGCTGTAGCGCCCGGGCGCGACGTGATGCAGCACGAAGCGCCCGTCGCCGTCCGTGCGAGCGACGCCGAAGGTCGCGGACTCCCCGCCCGGCGCGAGCGTGTCGAAGAGGCCCGCGACGTCGCCCTCGAGCAGCGGCAGCAGGCGCACCGAGGCGCCGCCCACCGGCGCCTCGTCTCCGACGCGCAGCACGCGGCCCGCCACGCCCGCCGTGCCGAGGATCAGGTTCACGACGAGATGCTCGCCCGGCTGCAGTTCCAGCACCGCGGCCTGGGTCATGCCTTGCGTGGGCGACGCCGCCACGAGTTCCACGTGCCCCGGCCGATCCCTGTCCCAGAGAAAAGCGCCGTCGCGATCGGCGCGCAGGGACTGCGTGATGCGGTCGCGGCCACCCGGTTTCGTCCAGTGCACGAAGACCCAGGCGTCGGGCACCGGCAGCCCGTTGCCCTGCAGCACGCGCCCCTGCACCGAGGTCGGCGGGTCGTCGCGGAAGTCGACCTGGCGCCGCTCGCCCGCCGCCAGCGTGAACTCGACGGGAGGCATGGTCTTGCTGCGCCACGTGCCCAGCCTCATGCCGGTCAACTCGTAGTGGCCGTCGGCGTCGGTCGTCAGCTTGCGGGAGCCGAAGTTTTGAGGATCTCCCTGCGCATCCAGCCAGTTGAGCCAGACGCTCGCCAGGGACTTCGGAGTCCCATCGGCCTGGAAGCAGCTGCCGAAGACCACGCCCGCGCCCGGCAGCACGAAGTCGATGTGGGCGCGTCGCTCACTGGCGGCGAGGCGCAGCGTGCGCTCCACCGGCTCGAAGCCCTCCGCCTCCGCGCGCAGCGACCACTCGCCCGCCGCCAGCGCCTCCAGGTCGAAGCACCCTCTCGCATCGGTGGCCACGCGGGTGGGCGCCGGCGCATCGGCTGCCGCGGAGGTTGCAACGACCTGCGCTCCGACGAGGCCCGCGCCCTCGCGCGTGATCACTTTCCCGGAAATCGTCGCCGCGGACTCCAGGGCGACGGTCAGCTCGATCTGCTCGGGCGGCGTCGCGCCGGGCAGCTCGAGACTCTTCGTCGCGAAGCCCGGCGCGCCGATGCTCAGCAGGGTGCGGTGCAGGCCCAGGCGTCCCACGAGCAGCGTGCCCGGCGCGCCGGTGCGCGACACGGGCAGTGCGACGCCCTCCGTGTCGAGCTTCTCGCCGGTGAAGCGGCGCGCCGTCACCGTCGCGGCAGCGAGGGGCACGTGTGACGCGGCATCCACCACGTTCAGCCGCAGCGTGGCGGCGCGCACGAGTCTCAGCACGCGCTCGGCCGAGCCGCAGGGCATGGACGCGCTGGTCGGCAGCGGTTCGAAACCTTCGGCATCCACGATGGCGTCGTGGCTGCCGGGCGTGAGCGAGTCGAATGCGAAGCGCCCTCGGGAGTCCGCCGTGGCCTTGAACGTCGAGGGGATTGTCGCGCGCAGCTTCAGCAGCTTGAGCAGCACGTCGCCATCACCGGACAAGCGCGCCTCGGAGGCGTTCGGAAGAATTTTCCAGGCCAGGACGCTGGCGCCAGGCACCGGCGCACCGCGGTCATCGACCACGACGCCCGCCAGCACGAGGCCGTCGAGGAGCACGATCTCGCCGACATCGGTCGGCGAGGTGCGGAGAGCCCTGGCGTTCTGCACCAGCGGCTGGAAGCCTTGCGCGGTGACCGAGAAATGCGTCGAGCCGGGCCACAACGGGCCGGTCTCGAAGCGGCCGTCGGCCTCGCTGGTCGTCGCGGCGAAGGCTGCCGCGAGCAGACACCCGGATCGCGTCACGCCGCGCGCCGCGCCGTCCACCGGGAGCTCCCCGGCCTCCAGCGAGAGGCCGACGGCACTCCAGGGCACGACGGTGGCGCCCGCGATGAACCGGCCCGCGCTGTCCACGACGCGGCCGACGAGGCGCCCGCCACGCTCCATCGCGATGTCGCCCGCGTCGCAGTCGACGCCGGACCCGATCCCCGCACAGGCGTGGCTGCGGATGGCGTGCTCGCCGGCGATGACGACGAGGCTGGGCAGGTCGTGCAGCCCGGCGGCGCCACGCCCTTCGCGCTGCCGGCCACGCACGTCGAAGCGGCCGTCGGCGCCGGTGAGCGCGCGCGGCAAGCCGTCCAGCGCTGCGCCGCGCGAGAACTCGTCCACGCCGTAGAGCGCCTGCGTGACGTCGTTCGGCCAGTAGACCACGACGGCCCCGGCGAGCGGCGCGCCGCGCTCGTCCAGCACGCTGCCGCGGAAGCTGATCTCGCGCGCGTCGGTCCAGGAGGTGTCGGCGCCGGGAGTTCTCCCGGTGGCGAGGCGCTGCACGCCTGGCGAGCGCACGGACTCGGCGGCCAGCGCAGCGAGCTGGCCGGCCGCGAGGTCGGGCGCCTCGGCCGTCGCAGCATCGCTCGCGCGGCCGACCACGGCGGGAGCCGCGAATCCGGCTTGCGCATCGGCGTTGGCGTCGCCGTCGCTCCCGCTCTCCCGCAGCAGCCACGCCGCCGCGGCAAGGAGCAGCAGCAGGACGACTGTCGTGAGCAGCAGGTCGCGTCGGATCATCTCCGAACTCCGCGTGGCACGCCCATGTAACCACAGCCGCAGGCTGCCGTCATGTCGCGGGACAGCGACTCGTGCGGCGCCGCGGCTCGGTCATGCCGTGGTGCAACATGCCACGTGCCACGGTGCCACGGGGCCACAGGACCACGGCGCAACGGTGCAGCGGCCCGTCCGGCGTGGCGCTTCCGGTTGCAAGCCGGCGCGGCGGCGTGGCTGCCGACTGCGGCACGGGAGTCGCGACGACGGCACGACCAGCAGAACGCTCACCAGCAGGGCCCCACCGAAACTTCCGCCGCTCGCTCCGTGTCCGAAGCGTGCCTTGGGATCAGCGCGGCGGCGCGGGAGTCGTCGGGGCCGCTGCGCCGCCGGACGTCTCGAGCCAGCTCAGCAACTGGTTGGCGTCCATGCCGCCGACGCTGCGGGCCAGCTCCTGGCCGTCGCGGAAGAGGATGAGCGTCGGCATCGCGCGGATGTCGAGCCTGCGGGCCACGGCCTCCTGCTCGTCCACATCCACCTGCACGGCGATGGCGTGCGCGCCGATCCACGCGCTGACCTTCGCCTCGGGCCACGCGTCGCGCTCCATCGTCCGGCACGGCGGGCACCAGCTCGCCATCGCGTCGACGAGCAGCAGCTTGTGCTGCGCGGTGGCCTGCGCCCCGGCTTCGTCGAACGACGCCGAGGTGAATGGCAGCGGTCCGACGGGCGCCGGCGCGCCGCAGCCGGCGAGCAGCGCCGCGCCGACGGTCGTGCACATCAGGACGATCACGAGTCGTGCGCCGAAGGTCATGCCCTGCTCCCGAAATGTCTCGGCACATGTAACCACACGGGGCGCCCTACGTCGTGGCTGGTGCGGCGCGGCCCGGGGGCACGCGCCGCGGGCCTCGTGCGGGCCGCGCACACGCTGTCCGGACGCCAACCGCGCGTCGCCCGCACGCCGCGGACCGGTTGCAAGCCGGCTCGGCGGCGTGGCATACCGATCGCCCCTGCGCCGGCTTCGCGGCGCGCCGCGTGTGGTCGCGGCGCGGTGCGGGGCGGCTCACCTCGCTGGAGATTCTCGATGGCCCTGGAAGTCGGCAAGAAGGCGCCCGCATTCAAGCTCACGGACGGCAACGGCAAGACGGTCACGCTCGCGGACTTCGCGGGCAAGGACCTCATCCTCTACTTCTATCCCAAGGACGACACGCCCGGCTGCACCAAGGAGGCCTGCGGCTTCCGCGACGCGTGGAAGGAGCTGGGCAAGCTGGGCGTGGCCGTGGTCGGCGTCTCGGCGGACAACGCCGCGTCGCACGCGAAGTTCGCGGCCAAATACAAGCTGCCCTTCACGCTGCTGAGTGACCCGGACCGCAAGGCCATGGCCGCCTACGGCGCCTGGGGCGAGAAGATGATGTACGGCAAGAAGGTCACCGGCGTGATCCGCAGCACGGTGTGGATCGGCAAGGACGGCAAGGTCGTCAAGCACTGGGCCCGCATCGCCAGCGCGGAGAAGCACCCGGCGCAGGTGCTGGAGCAGCTGAAGGCGAAGGACTGAGGTCTTCTGCAAGACGCGCGTCCGCGACAGGCGGCTCGCGACGTTCGGTGAGGTGGTCGATGTCGCGAGAGCGCGGCAGCTGCGCGATGCGTCGCGCAGCGCACGGAGAGTGACGCGGCTCACCTCCGTGCGCGGCCGCTTCCCAGGAGCGCCCCGATGAGCACCCGCGTGTCCCCGCAGCCCGAGTTGCCGTCCGGTCGGTGGCTCGGAGGGCTCGTGCTGACGGCCCTCGCCGGCGTGGCCGGCGTGCAGGCCTGGCTGGCGGACTGGCCGGGCGGCGCCGCGCCCGACGTCGCGCAGGGCGAAGCGGCAGGCGCTGGCCCAGGCAGTCCGGAAGCCGATCGCGTGGGCGCGCAACGCACTGCGGAGGGCACGTCACGCACCACGCCGCGACGGAACGTTCGATGTCCCTCGCAGGAACGCGCCGATCTCGAAGCCACGCCGCTGGCCCTGTCGCCGGCAAGCGAGGACGACACATCGCTTGCCGACGAAGACGCCACGGACGGCGAACCGACGCGCCGAGAGCTGGAGCGCGAACTCACTGCGCTGCGGCTCGACAACGTGCTGCTCACGGAACAGATCGCCACGCTGGAACAGCAGAAGGCCGACCTGCAGATCGATGTCCATCACAACCGCCTGGGTGCCGACCTGCACCACGCGCTGCGGCTGGATTTCGCGGACGTGGCGCTCGGCTCGGTCGAGGTCGGGGACCTGTCGTGGTCCTTCGAGAGCGAGCTCGCCGACATCCTGCTGAGCAGCGCCGAGGTCATGCGCCCGAGTGCACTCACCGACCCGACGACGGGCTACGAGCTCCCGAACCCCGAGGCCTTCGACTGGCCGTCGCTCCGGAGCGCGCTGGGTGACGGCCTCATCCGCTCGGTGGGCCAGGCACTGCCAGGACTGCTGCGGGAACGCGCGCTCGCGGCGTCCGTGCAGACCTGGTACTCCTGTGGTGGCGGCTGCACGACCACGGTTCGCTACCACGGCGTCGTCGGCGGAGACATCGTCGAGTCCGGCTCGGTCACCGTGCCCGGTGACAGCCATCCGATCGTCGAAGCGGCCCGGCGCGAAGACGAGCAGTTCGAAGCCCGCTACCACCGAGCAATCGAATCCCTTCTCGGCCTGCGCATCTACGACGACGAGTAGCGTACGCGGTCTTCGCACTCGCCGGTTGCAAGCGTCTGCCAGCTCACCATCCGACGGAGCGCGCCGACGGCAGGCCGGTCCACCCCTTCCTGCAGCTCATCATCGCGGCGAACTCCCGCGTGGACGTGACGGTTGCCGAGGGCCGGGCCGTTGACGACGTGATCATCACGTGGAAGGCCAGGTGAGCCGTCCTGCGCCTACCGCTGCACCCGCCCGAAGCGCAGGGGCGGCGTCTCGCCGACGCGAGTCTTGAAGATCATGCGGCAGGCCTCGATGCAGTCGCCGCAACGGATGCACTCGGCGTTGCCGTAGACGTCCCCCTCGTCGGACGGTGTCGCGTCGTCGGACATCCGGGCCGCGAGACGCACGATGTCCACGTCCACGTTCGCACTCGCGTTCGCGTTCGCACTCGCGTTCGCACTCGCGTTCGCAGTCGCACTCGCAGTCGCACTCGCAGTCGCACTCGCAGTCGCCTTCGCACTCGCACTCGCAGTCGCAGTCGCCGCGTGTGGCGCGTGTGGCGCGTTCGCCGCCTCTGCTCCGCCGCGCCGCAACGGCTGGCCCAGCTGCTTCGGGTCGATGTCCACCGGGCAGATCTTCTCGCAGGCGTGGCACTCGATGCAGGGCGAGGGCTCGTTGCTGAACACGATGCCGATGGGCGACTTGCTCGTCACGAAGCGGTAGTAGAGGCCGATCGGGCACGCGCTCCTGCAGAAGCCGAAGCGCCACACGAAGGCGTGCAGGAAGCCGCCGGCCCACAGCAGCGCGAAGATCCCGCCGGTGATCAGCCGCGCGCGCAGGCTGCCTTCCAGCATGACGTGCCAGTCCACCCACCAGAGCATGATCGCGCCGACGAACACCGCCACGAACGCGGCGCCCGAGGCGTGCGACAGCAGCCGCCGCAGCAGGTGCCGCTTGCGCAGCTCGACGTCCTCGCCCAGGCGGCTCACGTATCCGACCGGGCAGCCCCAGCCGCAGAAGAAGCGCCCGACGACGATGTTGCTCGCGAAGGTGACGCCCCACAGGATGCCGATGGCCACGATGAAGCCGCGCAGCCCGTCGAGGAAGCCCACGCTCTCGCCGAGCAGGACGTGATGCCCTCCCCACAGGTCGAGCCGCACGATGCCCAGCAGCGGCACCGCGAGCAGCAGCAGCTGGCTGATCGTGATGACAAGGATGCGCGCCGCCTGGTAGCCCGCGCCGCGCGTCGCCACCGCGGTGAGGATGCGCACGCGATCCTTGTCCTTGATCTCGAACATCAGCACGCCCCGGGCATGCGTCGGCGTGAGCTCGCCGCCGACGGGGAAGGCCATGCGCCGCGCGGCCTCATCGCGGACACAGGGGACATGCGAGCGCGGCCGCCGTGCGAACCGAGGACGCGTCGAGCACGCCGTTCACGCCGCTGGCGTCTCCCGCGCCGCCTCCAGCCGTCGTGTCGCTCCAGCCGGCTCCGGCGCGCAGCAGCGCGAGCAATCCCGCGGCAAGCAGCAGCCCGCCCGCGGCGTAGCGCAGGCGTCGCGTGCCGGCTCCGGCGCGAGCCAGCAGTCCGCGCCCGAGAAGCGCCGTCGCCGCAAGCGCCGGCGCCGTGCCGACTCCGAACGCCGCCATGAAAAGCGCGCCCGACGCCGGCGAAGCGAGCGCCGCAGCCTGCAGCAGCGCCAGACCGGTGACGCCGCACGGCAGCAGGCCGGTGAGCGCGCCGAGCGTGAAGCGCCGCGCGGCGACCTGCGCTGCCGAGCTCACTGCGCCGCCCGCACTCTCTGCCGTCGTGGACGCGCCCTCACCACGCGCCGACACCTCGTCACCTCCGACACGCAGGTCCGCGAGCAACGGGGCGAGCAGCGCGCCAGCCGCTCGCGCGAAGCGACCTGTCGCGCCGCCGGCCATGCGGCCCACGATCAGCCGCACGCCCGCCACCACGAACAGCGCGCCGACGATCAGCCCCGCGACGCGCTGCAGCGGCCCCGCCGCGGAGAGCAACCTGCCGCCGGCCGCGCCCGCGAGCGCCCCGAGGAAGACATAGGTGAAGGTCTTGCCGAACAGATACGCCGACAGGCTTGCTCCCGCGCGATGCCCCGCCGCGGCACGCACCGCAAAGGCCCCGCACATCCCCGCGCAGTGCAGGGCGTTGACCAGCGCGAAGAGCAGCCCTCCCACCGCGGCCGCGAGCAGCTCGGCGCCGTTCATCGCATGAGTCCCGCTGCAGGAATCGCCTCACCCGCATCGACGTCGTCATGCCCGGCACGAGCGCTCGATAGGGAGTTGCGCACGGGCGGCTCCCACGTGAGCAACGCGTAGCTGCGCAGGCTCACCATGAGGCTCGAGACGATCATCGCCACCGCGGCGAGCAGCGGGTGCAGGTGGCCGCTGGCAGCAAGCGCGAGCAACACCGCGTTGTAGATCAGCGTCCACGTGAGGTTGACGCGCACGGCGCGCCGCAGCGCGCGCGCGGCGTCGAGCAGGTCGACCAGCGCGTGCAGATCGTCCGCGACGAGTTCCACGCCGGCCTGGCCGCGCGCAGCCGCGCTGCCGACGGCCAGCGCCACGCCGACGTCCGCAGCGCGCAGCGCGGGCGCATCGTTGATGCCGTCGCCTGCCATGAGCGTGACGCGGCCGGCGCAGCGCGCATCCTGAAGCACGGCCAGCTTGCCCTCAGGCAGCAGGTCGCCGAGCGCCGCCGCGCCGACCTCGCTGCCGAGGCTCGCCGCCGACGCCTGCCTGTCGCCGGAGAGGATCAGCACGGCGAGTCCGCGCCTGCGAAAGTCCGCGACCGCCGCATGCGCGCCGGGTCGCAGCGTGCTCTCGATGCCGGCAAGCGCGGTGATCACGCCCTCCTCGGCCAGCGCCACGATGCTCACGCCGCGCGCCAGCAGTCGGTCACGCTCGGCGACGAAGGGCGCGCCGGCCTGCACGCCCTCCGACTCCAGCCACGAGAGACTGCCGGCACAGCAGTCGCGGCCTCCGATGCGCGCCCTCACGCCGCGCCCCGGCACGAGGCGCAGGTCGTCGACGAGTTCAGACGCCGCGTGAGAGAGCGAAGCGCCCGGCGCCGCCGCGACGTCCGACGCCGCCGTCGCGCCAGGCGCAGCCGTCGTGTCCGGCGCCGCCGTCGAGCCCGGCGCAGCCATTGCGAAGGCCGAGGCCAGCGCGTGGCCCGAGGCGGAGACGAGTCGCGCGAGCCGCAGCACGGCGGCCGGCGTCTCGGCGGTGATCTGCGCGCGGGCCAGCGCCGGGTCGGTCAGCGTGCCGGTCTTGTCCAGCAGCACGGTGTCCACGCGGGCGCAGCGCTCCAGCGCCGCGGCGTCGTGCACGAGCAAGCCGCGCTTCGCCAGCGCGGTGCGCAGTGCGCGGTATGCGAGCGGCGTCGCAAGGCCGAGCGCGCACGGACACGCGACGAGCAGCACGGAGAGTGCGACGCGCAATCCGTCGCCGGCGCCGGCGTGCCACGCGAACCAGGAGCCGGCCACCGCCGCCAGCGTGATGGACAGCGCGGCGAGCACGCCCGCGAGGCGATCCACGAGCCGCGTGAGGTGCGTGGCCGGGAGCGGCGCGTCGAGCAGCTCGCGCAGGCGCGCCAGCCGACTCTGCGCGACGGGACGCAGGACGCGCACAGTGAGCGCGGTCTCGCCGTTGAGCGCGCCGGCCGGCAGCTCGTCGCCGGGGCCGACAGGACGCGGCGTCTCTTCGCCGGTGATGTGCGCGCAGCGGACCGCGCCGCCGCCCGCCACGACGATCACGTCGGCAGGCACGGCCTCGCCGGGCCGCAGCTCGCAGAGGTCGCCCGCGCTCAGCACTTCGGGCGCGACGTCTTCCGGCATCGCTATGGCCGGCGCGGTGTCGTAGCCCGCGCGCGCCATCCGGTGCGCGGCGCGCGGCAGGCACTCGGCCAGCGCGGTGGCGGCGTCGCGTCCCTGTGCGCGAGCATGAGCTTCCAGCCGGCGGCCGAAGCTCACGAGCACGAGCACCATCGTCGCGGTGTCGTAGTAGACCTCGCCCTCGCCGGTCCACGTGTGTGCGAGCGAGAGGCCGAAGGCGGCGAACGTCGCCAGCACGATGAGGCCGTCCATGCGCACGCGGCGCTGCGACAGGTCGGCCCACGCGCCCGCGAGCAGAGGCAGGCCCAGCAGCAGCAGCACGGGCGTGGAGAAGAGCGCGAGGGCGGCGCGACCGAGGTTGCGCACGGCGGCGAGTCCCGGCTCGTCGCCGACGGCGTGCAGCGTCTCGCCGTAGCTCACGAGGCTGAAGGTCATCACGCCCATCGCGAGGAATGCCGAGAGCAGCAACCGCGCCTCGAGCAGCCCGCGCGCGCCGCCGCTCCCGCCCGCCGCTGCCGCGAGGCGGCACCCCACGCAGCAGTACATCGGCGCTGTCGCAGCGGCGGCTGATGCGGCATTGACATCGGCATCGGCGGCGGCATGGGCAGCGGCCGCGGCCACCGCCGCCGCGGCGCTCCGTGCGCGCCGCGAGAGCCGCACGGGGAGGCCGCAGTGTGCACAGGCAGCGGTGGCGTCGGGAGCGTCCGGAGCGTTCGGAGCGTCGGCAGCGTCGGCAGCGTCGGCAGCGTCGACGATGTCGGCGACGATGGCCGCCGACGGCGGCGCCCTGCGCGCGGCTGGCGCGTCCGGCGCGGCCGGCATCAGCCGACGCCGAGCTCGGTGCCCAGCGCGTCCAGCAGGAAGACCACCGTGTACCAGGTGCCGAAGGCGAGAAACGCCAGCCACACGATTTTCATGAAGAAGGGCATGCGGCCGTGCCCGTACTGGAACTCCGGCATCGTGTTGTCGTCGGCTTCCGCTCGTGCGGCGGTGGCCGACCAGCGCGAGGCCTCAGTCGTATTCTTCGTGGTCAAGACGCACCTCCCGCTCCAGCAGCTCGTACTTGGGACTCTCGATGTCGGCGAAGTGGCCGTTGAGGAAGGCGTAAAGCAGCAGCAGCAGGAAGCCGGCCGCCACCAGCAGATACGTCAGCAGGTGTGCGCCCGCGAATCGGAAGCCGTCCTGCGCCGCGATGTCGAGGAAGAACTCGTAGAATTTGTAGATGAATCCGGCGCCGCCCAGCACGATGACGGCCATCAGGAACCACAGCGCGCCGCGCGGAATGCGCTGCGGCGTCCGCAGCCCCGGCGCGAGCGGCCCGGCGTCGCTCGTCGGCGGGCGGCGCGCGGACGGGCTGCCCGGCGTGTCGGGCCGATGCACGGAACTCATGGCTCACCGCCCGTCGCTGCGGCGCGCGCGGCCGGCGGCGTCCACGTGCCGAGCCATTGCAGATAGGCGACGAGCGAAAAGCCGCGCCCGTTGAAACTGGTGCCTGGCGCGACGAGCAGACGGCTCTGCTCGGCGGCCAGGCTCGACGGCAGTGCCGCCTTCACGCGCTCCAGCGCGGCCTGCGCCTCGGCCTGCGTGGCGTAGAGGCCGGGCACCGGGTAGCTCGTCGCGGGATCGAGGCCCTCGCGCTCGGCGACCTCCGGCGCGATCGTGCGACGCACCTGGAAGCCGGTCCGCAGGAACCACGGGTAGGCCGGCATCACCGAATCGGGCGATGTGCCCTGCGGGTTCGCGAAGTGCGCGAGGTGCCAGTCGTTGCTGCGCAGCCCGCCCTCGTGCGTGAGGTCGGGTCCGACGCGGCGCGTGCCCCACAGCACCGGACGCTGCAAGGCATTGTTGTCGTTGGCTGCGGGCAGCACCGGCCCGAAGCGCTGCTCCTCGTTGGCCACCGGGCGCACGTACTGGCTGTGGCAGTGCCAGCATCCGTCCGCGATGTAGTTGTCGCGGCCGCGCTGCAACGCCTCCGCGTACACGGCGCGCCAGGCCGCCTCGCCGGCTTGCACGGCCGCCTCGTCGGGCGTCTCCGTCAGCAGCTCCAGCGGCGAGAGCGCTCCGGCGGCTGCGGGAAACGCCGCGACGAAGCCCGACGGGTCGGCGTCCTTCAGCGACTTGAAGACGGGCGGCACCACGGCCGCCAGCTCGGCGATGCTCGCCTCGGGCGTCTTCGCATCCGTGATCATGTACGGGTACAGCCCGGAGAGCACGAAGGCGAACACGAAGCACAGGATGCCGGCGACGATCAGCACGCGACTGAAGCGGTCCATGTCAGCTCTCCCCTCGGGCGTCGGCCCCGTCGGGCAGGACGAGGTCGCTGCGGTAGTCGTAGGGCCTTCCGCCGCGCATGGTCATGGTGAGGTTGAAGGCCCAGAGCATCTGGCCCAGCAGGATCATCCCGCCGGCGAAGGTGCGCACGCTCCAGAACGGACCCATCGCGCGCACCATGTCCATCCACGGCACGAGGTTGCGGAGCATGTAGCCGTTGACCACGCCCGCAGCGAGCAGGTCCACGAACATGATCATCAGACCCAGCATGGACAACCAGTACTGCCAGCTGTTGAGGCGCCGGCTGTACCACTCGTGGCCCGTGATGCGCGGCCACAACCACGTGATGATGCCGATGAGCCAGAAGGCGAAGACACCCAGCATCACGAGGTGCGCGTGACCCGGCACCCAGTCCGTGAAGTGGATCACCGCCTGCAGCGTGAGCGTCGTGTGGAAGAAACACTGCAGGCAGGTGATGAAGTACAGCACCATGCCCGTGTAGAACCAGCGGATCGGCAGGCTGCTGCGCAGCGCGTAGCCTTTGCCCCACATCGTCGCGAAGAAGTTCACGATGACCGTGGTGACCACGATCTCCACCGCCATGGTGGAGATGATCGCGCCGTACTGCACCGACATCGGGATGCTGGACAGCAGGAAGTGGTGCACGCCGTTGAGCGGATAGAAGAAGGCCAGCGCCCAGAAGCCGATGACCGACAGCGCGTGGCTCCACACCGGCTGGCGCAGGATGATCGGCACGAAGAAGTACATCAGGCCCCAGCCCAGCGGCGTGAGGAAGAGGCCGACCAGGTCGTGGATGTAGAGGCCCGCGGTCGCGGCGCCGGATGAGCCCGCCAGCGTCCACTCGGGCAGCGTGTTGCCCATCACGTAGGTGAGGATGAGCCACACGAGCCCGGCCGAGATGTACCAGAGCGACACGTACATGCGCTTGTGCAGCGAGCGCGCGATGGGCACCAGGAACTGGATGGCCAGCAACACCGCGCCGAGCTCGATGAGGAAGTCCACCGGGATGTATTCGAGGACGAAGGTTCCCGGACGGAAGCCGGTGGGCGTCTCGCCCCACTCGACGCCCTGCGTGAATCCCATGACCTGCCCCGCCGAGGTGGCGACCATGAGCGCCTGCCACACGACGAGGATCACCCAGCCCAGCCAGCGCGCGCAGACGCGGCGCCCCGTGAGCCGCGGGATCGCGTAGTAGAGCGCGCCGACCAGCGCATTGACCAGGAAGCCGAACGCGACCTCGTTGGTGTGCAGCAGGCGCAAGCGGTTCACGGAGAACCACTCGATGCCCGGGAACGGATAGGCGTGGATGAAGTTCAGCGAGACGAGAAAGCCGCTGGCCATCGACGTGAGCAGGAAGCCGACGGCGAAGAGGAAGTGCCAGCGGATGAGCGCCTTCTCCACGAGCGCACCGGAGACCGCGTGCTCGGCGGGCAGGTCGCGCCCGCCGTCGCCCGCCGGATGCAGTGGAACGCTGGTGCTGCTCATTTCGCGGCTCCCTGCGTGGCGGGCGCGGTGTCGGGTGCCGCGACCTCGCCGGCCTGTGCGCCAGCAGGCGCGCCGGACTGCGCAGCGACTGTCGTGTGCGCGTGCGCCTCGCAGCTGGTCGGGTGAATGAAGCCCGCGTTGGCCGGGTCGCGCAGGCTGAGGATGTAGTGCGCGATGGCCCACAGGTCGTCGTCGCTGCCGGAGACGGCGGGCATCGGCGTGCCGTTGAGGCCGGTCTTCATGCGCAGGAACAGGTCCGACGGCGCGCTGCCCGCACGGAACACGCCCGTCGTGAAGTCGCGCGCGCGGATCGGCGCGTCGGTGCCGTCGCGCAGGTGATTGTTGCTCGGGCCGTCTCCGCGGCCGGAACTGCCGTGGCAGGCCACGCACTGCTGCTCGTAGAGCTTGCGGCCCTGGGCCAGCGCCGCACCGTCCACCTCGGGCTCCGGCGGCACCGCCACCGGCCAGACGTTTTCATAGGCATCGGCGAGCGCCTCCTCGCGGATCTCCGCGAAGCGCTCGCCGAGCACCTGCTCCAGACTCAGCTCCTCGTCCTCCATCACGTAGTCCACCTCGCGCTTCACGAGGCCGTACTCCGTGAGCGCACGGACGAAGGCGACCACGTCGCGCTTCTCGGGTTCGGGCATCAGCGGAAAGCCCGGCATCGCGGAGCCCTGCAGGCCGCAGCTGATGGTGTGCAGCAGGTCCGCCTCGGTGGGCAGTTCGCCAGAGGGCGTGCTGCGGAACTTGAACTTGCCGAGCTGGAAGTTGCGCGGCGGCGGACTGAGCAGCGGGCTGGCGATGCCGTCCCCGCGTCCCTCCGGGCCGTGACATCCGACACACCAGCGGGCGTAGACCGTCGCGCCGCGCTGCGCGGATTCGCCCAGCGGGTATTGCGCGAAGCTGAGCCGCGCGGCGGGCGGCGTCTCCGGCTCCGCGGGCCGCGGCGGGCGCGCGGCGAAGAGCGCAAGGACCAAGGCAGCCGACCCGGCAGCCGCCAGCAGCACACGCATGTTCATCGGTGGACAGAGGCCTCACGAGAGGAGTTCAGTCGGCCAGCCGCGCAGGCCTGCCTCGGGCGCCGGGCAGCTCAGCTGCCCCGAGGCTCGGCCACGGTTTCGGCTGCATTTCGCAAACCCCGTTCCAGAGGCCGGCGCCCCGCACATGCATCGAAAGCCCCGCACCACGCGACGTCTCCCCGCGCTTGTGGAATGATGTGGAGCAAACCTGGGCGCGTGCCCGAGAAGCGGCGCGAATGGCCCGTTGGGATGGCTCGCCGCGGCCTGCCGGGAAGGTGCACAACTCATGAACAAGACGCTGCTGATGGGCGTGCTCGCCGGAGCGCTGGCGCTCGCCGGCCTGGCGATGTGGTTGCTGACGGGCGAGGTTTCGGTGCAGCCGGGAGGCTCGCCACTCCGGCACGCCGAGGATGTCGGGGGGACTCCGCCGGGCTTTCACGGACCAGCCGGGGAAAAACCCGCACCCCCGTCCCGGGTCGCCCAGGTGGAGCGCCTCCCAGCCGCGGCGGAACCCGTCGCCGCGCGGGAGCCTGCCGCCGTGCCGGTGCGCCGCATCTCGGGACGGGTCGTGCGGCTCTCCGACGAGACGCCGCTGGGCGGCGCCGCCGTGAGCCGCGTGCTGAAGGTGGGCCAGCCGGCCGGTTCGGCCGCGTACGACGCAGCCATCACGGATGCGGAGGACGGCCATTTCACGCTCAGCGGCGTCCCGCTCGACGAAACGGAAGTCGCCGTGGACTTCGACGACACGCTGACGCGCGAGACCGCGACCTATCCCTTGCCGCAGGTCGCAGGTGACATCGACGGTCTGCTGCTCACCTACGACAGCGGCTTCCTGATCACGGGGCGGGTGACCGACACCGTGGGCTCACCCCTCGTCGGCGCCTCCGCGAGCGTCGGCTCGCGCACGCCCGCACTCACCGACGAAAACGGGCGCTTCGAACTGCGCGACGTCGTGCCGGCCAGCGAGCGCCTTTCCGTGGACGTCTGGGCGCAGGCGCCGTGGTTTGCGCGCGAGACGCGCGCCGTGAACGCGCCGCCCGACAGCCGGCAGCTCGCGCATGTGGAGCTGCAGCTGCTGGGCAGCGGTGCGATCGAAGGCCGCGTCACGGACCCGACGGGCCAGGCCGTGCCCGACAGCGAGGTGCGCATCACCGCCTCCATGACCGCAAGCCACGGCGAAGCCAGCGCCGAGTACCTCGTCACGCGCACCGATGCCGAAGGCCACTACCGCCTCGACCACGTGCTCGAGGGCCGCTACCTCGTGCAGGTCGGCAGCGAAACCCTGCCGCCCGCCGACCTCGCCCCGCGCTGGATCCCCGATATCTTCGTGCAGACCGGAGTGACCACGAGGCTGGATGTGGAACTCGATCACGGCGCCCTCATCGAGGGCCGGGTGACCGACGCGAGCGGCGTGCCCCTCACCGGCAGCAGGGTCACGCTCGAACGCCTCGTGCGCTGGCCGGCCCCCGAGCAGGGCGGTTCTTCGATCAGCTTCGACGGCACGACAACGATCACGAGCAGCAGCGGCGCCTCCGAGGACGGCAGCGACGGCGAGACCGAACTCTCCGCCACGGAGCGCAGCGCCGTGACCGGCGCCGACGGCACCTACCGCTTCGAGCGCGTGTCGCCGGGCGACAAGCGCCTCACTGCAATCGACGCCGAGCAGCGCTGCTCGCCGCGGAAGACGGAGTTCACCGTCGCGGCCACCGAGGCGCATGCGGCCGTGGACTTCGTGCTGAGCTTCGGCCTGAGCCTGCGCGGCCGCGTCACGGAGCCAGGAGGCGCGCCGCTCGAGAAGGTGAGCGTGAACATCAAGCCCGTCGGCACGCAGCTGTTCACGGCCGAGGGCGCAGTGTTCACGGAGGCCGACGGCTGGTTCGAGGTCGTCGGCCTGCCCGAGGGCGAGCAGGGCATGATGCTCAACAAGCAGGGCTACTCGTTCCGCTACGAGACGGTGCTGGCCGGCGACGCGCCGCGGACCTGGGTGCTGAGTCCGTCGCCGCAGGTGCACGGCCTCGTCTTCGACGCCCTCACGGGTGAACCGGTGCTCCGCTTCACGACGCTGCTGGAGAGCGCGAACAGCAGCTGGATGAGCGGCGAGGCCGACCATCCCGAGGGCCGCTTCGAAGTGGACGTGGACGACGATTCGCTCTGTTCGCTCACCATCTCGGCCGTCGGCTACGAGCCCGAAACGAAGGTGGGCATCCTCCCCACCTCGACCGGCGGCGTCCCGCTGCAATACCACCTCAAGCGCATCCGGTAGGCAGCACAAGACTGCTCCCGATCGCGCTGCCTCGGCGCGTTCGCCCGGCGCGTTCGCCCAGCGCGGGTCGCCCAGCGCGGGTCGCCCAGCGCGGGTCGCTCCGCGCGGGTGTGTTCTTTAGAGGCAGTGCCTCAACATCACACACCGGGCGAAGCAGCGCGCGGCGAGTTCCCTGACCCGGAGCCAGCCCGCGCGGAGAGCGTCCGCCGCGACACGATGCCGCAGGGGCGGCCGGAACCGCGGGTGCTCAGCGTGCCGGCGGAGCCGGCGCGCCCACCACGTGCACGGTGCGCGTCGGGAACGCGAAGCTGGTGCCGGCCTGCTCGACGGTGGCCATGAACTTCAGCAGGACGTCCTGCCGGATGTCGCGGAACTCGTTGAAGTCACAGGTCTGGAACCAGCAGAGCACCTCGAGATTCAGCGAGGAATCCGCGAATTCCTTGAAGCGCACGATCACGGCGTCGGGCCAGATCTTCGGCTGGTCGCGCAGCGTCGCCTCGAAGCCGGCCAGCACGCTGCGCAGCTGCGACTCGGTCGTTCCGTACACCAGCCCGATGGTCGTCATCAGGCACATGCGGTCGCGCGCGGCCAGGCTCTCCACCTGCATCTCGGCCAGGTGCGAGTTCGGGATCGCGAGCAACGTGCGCTCCACCGTGCGCACGCGCGTGCTGCGCAGTCCGATGGCCTCGACCACGCCAACCTTGTCGCCCACGCGGATGGCATCGCCCTCGCGGAAGGGCTGGTCCATGCTGATCGTGAATGCGCCGAAGAGGTTCTCGACGGTCTTCTGCGCGGCGAGGGCGAGCGCCAGGCCGCCGAGGCCGAGTCCTGCGATGAGCGAGGCCACCGGAAAGCCGAGCTGGCTGAGCACCGACACCACCGCAAGCCCGAACACGAGCACCTTGACGACGCGCCGCGCGATCGGCACGAGCGAGCGCGCGCCCGGATGCGCCGTCAGCCACGCGCTCTGCAGCGTGACCTGCCCCGCGATGTCCACGGCACGCACGAGCGACCAGAAGAAGGCCACGAACAGGCCGACGTGCAGGCTGCGGTTGAGCAGGTCGCGACCCGGCTGGTAGAGCCCCAGCCACGGCGAGAGCGCGTAGAGGATCGCGAGCGCCCACACGAGGGCGACCGGGCCGCGGGTGCGGGCGATGAGTTCGTCGTCCCACGTGACCGTGGTGCGCGCCGCCAGCCGGCCGAGCACGGCGCGTGACACGCGGCCGAAGAGGCGGCCGAAGACGAAGGCGATGATGACGAGCACCAGAAAGGCCAGCCACTGCCACCAGAGCAGGTCACCGGGGCCGGGGGACAGCAGCACCTCCGGGAGGTGCTCGGTCACCCAGCGATCCGGCAACCGCGCGAACCACGAGTCCACCTGCCCGACGGTGGCCAGCGAGAAGCGCCACGCCGGTTGCGCGCCGTCGTCCTGCCGCGTGAGGCGCACGGGCTCGGGCACGCCGCCCAGGCCCGGCACGCGCCCGAGCTCCTCGGAGTTCGGCGCGAGGTCGTCGGCCAGATCGCCCTCCGCCTCGGGCGAAACCTGCTCGAGGTCGAACCACACGTGCCGGTCGAGCACGGCCTTCAGCCGGCGCGCGACGCGGGCGGCCTCTCCGGGCGTCGCCGCCTGCTCCGGCGGCAGCTCGAGGTAGCGGCCTGCCTCCTCGTAACGGCCCGCACGCGCCAGTTCGAGGTACTGCACGAGGACGGCGCGCGGAGAGTCGAGCGCAGCTTCCTTGAGCGCGGCCTGCGTGCCATCGGAGGTCGGTGGCGCTTCGGACGGCATCGCGGTCCCTGATGCCGCGGTCCCCGGTGCCGGTGCCGGTGCCGGTGCCTGTGCCGCGGAGGGAGCGTGCTGCGCTGCGGCCGCCGTCGCGAAGGCGCACAGGGCGACGAGCAGCGCGCAGGCAAGTCCGAAGGCGTGCTTCAGCGATCCGGAGTGTCGGGCGAGGTGCATCGGGCCACGGTACCAAGCCCGCACCCGCCGCTTGAAGCGCCCCGTGCATTTCGCGCCTTTCGTGCATCCATTCCGTGCATCCATTCCGTGCATCGCGTGCGCGCCGCGCACCACGCGCCGCGCCGCGCGCCGGGCCGCCGGACCGGTCCGGACTCCCCCGCTTCGTGTTAGCGTGTGCGCCCTGCCGGCTCGTCGGGCGCCACGAAGCTCGTGGCGAGCCGCAAGGGAGAGACGCGCGCGATGATCGCCATCGAAGGGCTCGACAAGCGCTACGGTGATTTCCACGCGGTGGACAACCTGTCGCTCGCCGTCGCGCGCGGCGAGGTCTTCGGCTTCCTCGGGCCCAACGGCGCCGGCAAGACGACGACCATCCGCATGCTCATGGGCATCCTGGTGCCGACCTCCGGCCGCGCGCTCATCGACGGCCTGGATTGCCATCGCCAGGCCGCCGACGTGAAGCGCCGCGTCGGCTACCTGCCCGACAGCCCCATTTTCTACGACTTTCTGCGCGGCCGCGAGATCCTGCAGTTCGTCGGCGAGATGCACGGCCTGACGCGCGGCGAGTCGTCCGCGCGCACGGAACGGCTGCTCGACGAGCTGGGCCTCGACGACGCGGCCGCCGAGTACGCCGTCAACTACTCGATGGGCATGAAGAAGCGCCTCGGGCTGGCCTGCGCGCTCATCCACGACCCGCCCGTGCTCATCCTCGACGAGCCGACCAACGGGCTGGACCCGCGCGCCTCGCGCGACGTGCAGGACCGCCTGCGCGCGGCGGCCGCCGAGGGCCGCACGATCCTGCTCTCGACGCATCTGCTCGACATGGCCGAGAAGCTGTGCGCGCGCGTCGGCATCATCCACAAGGGGCGGCTCGTGTCCGTCGGCCCTTCGGCGGAACTCAAGGAGACGCTCGCGCACGGCGGTTCGCTCGAGGATGTCTTCCTCAGCGTCACGCAGCCCGACGAGGCCGGCACCGGGCACCACCCCGCATGATGCTGCGCGCCGCGTCGCTGCTCCTGCGGCTGCGGCTGCGGCGGCTGCTCAACATGCTCGGCTCGCGCTTCATGCGCAGGAAGAGCAGCGCGGGCGGACCGCGCGGCGCCACGGCGCCCAAGCAGGGCGGCGCCACGCTGGCGACGATCCTCAGCCTGGTGATGGTCGGCTACGCCACCTTCGTGGCATGGAGCGCGGTGCACAACGTGCGCCTGCAGCTCGCCGTGCCCGAGGACGCGGGCGAGCTGCGCTGGGAGCGCAGCTTCCGCGCACTGGACGCGCCGCCGGGCCTCGACATCTTCTCGCCGGGCGTGACCGACGGCTTCATCCTGGTGCTGTCGCTCATCGCGGTGGCGTCGCTGGCCATGAGCCTCGGCGCCAAGGAGCTGGCCGCGGCCGAGTGGGACATGGAGTGGCTGGTCACGCTGCCGATTCCGCGGCGCACGCTGCTCGGCGTGCGGCTGCTCGAGCGCACCTTCATCAATCCGTCGGCCGTGCTTTTCATGGTGCCGTTTCTCGCCGTACTCGCCTGGCAGCGCGGTGCCGGCTGGGTGGCGCCGCTCATCGGGCTGGCGCTCGCGCTGCCGCTGCTGCTGCTGCTCGGCGCCCTGCGACTCGCGGTGGACACCGGCGTCCGCGTGCGGCTGCAGCCCGGAGGCCTGCGCAACCTGCAGGCGGTGCTCGCCATCGTCGGACTGGCCATGTTCTACCTGGCGCTGTCGGCGAGCATCTCGCCCGACTCCTTCGTGCTTCGCTGGGCGCGTTCGCTTCCCGCCGCCGTCCACTGGTTGCCCACGGGCCTGATCATCGACGTGCTCGCCGCGCGCGACGCACGCGCCGCGCTGCTGCCCGGCGGACTGCTGCTCGCGCAGGTCGGCGTCGTCGTGACCCTCATCATGCTCGGCGTCGAGCACCTGCTCTCGCGGGGCATCGTCGCCCACGGCGGCCGCGAGTCGGCGCGCAGCGCCCCGAGGCCCGTCGCTCGGACCGGCGCACGCCGCTGGCTCACGGCCATTCAGGCTCGCGAGATCAAGCTGCTGCTGCGCGATCGCAACTTCCTCGTGCAGACGCTCGTGCTGCCCGTCGTGATCATCGGCGCGCAGTTCTTCTTCAATGCGCGGTTGCTCGACACGCTCGGCGAGGAGCCGGCGCACCTCGCCGCCATGGCCTTCGGACTCGCGGCCTACGTGCTCATGTTCTCGGCCTTCCAGACGCTCAACTCCGAGGGCCACGCGCTCTGGATCCTGTACACCGTCCCCGTCCCGCTCGACGTGCTGCTGCGCCAGAAGGCGCGCCTGTGGGGCCTCATCACGCTCATCTACCCGCTGGCGATGTTCGCCTTCTTCCTGCGCGGCGGGCTCACCGGCGAGACGGCGTCGCTGCTGGCGGTCGTGCTGCTTGGCGTGCCGGTCTACGCCACGCTGGCGGTGTGCATCGGCGTCCTCGGCAGCGACCCGCTCTCGCAGGAGGTGCAGCGACGCGTGCGCGGCAGCTCGGCATACCTCTTCATGCTGCTGGCGTCGCTGTACACGTACGCGATCTACTCGGCCTCGCTCTGGCAGCGGCTCACGCTCATGCTGCTCTGCGCGTCGCTGGCCTTCGCGCTCTGGCAGAAGGTCCGCGACCGACTCCCCTACCTGCTCGACCCCACCGCGAAGCCGCCCGCGCACGTGTCGCTGGCCGACGGCCTGGTGGCGGCGCTGCTCTTCTTCGTGCTGCAGGGCGTCGTGATGCTGGCCGTCATGAGCACCGACCGCGTCGCGATCGGCCCGGCCATCTTCATCGCCTTCGCCGTCTCCGGCGCGGTCACGTACTTCGCGATGATCATCGCCTTCGCGAAGCTGAAGTCGCTCGGCGTGCCGGCGTACTTCGGGCCGCGCAAGGCGCGCGCGGCCGGCATCGGGCTGCTGGCCGGCGCGGGTGCCGCGGTGTGCGGCGTCGGCTACCTCGCCGTCGCGCAGCGCATTCCCGCGCTGCAGGAGCTGCTGCAGCAGCATGCCGTCGCCTTCGTCGACATGGCCGGGTGGATCACGCCGCTGGCCATCCTGGCTGCGCCCGTGTTCGAGGAGTTCATTTTCCGCGGGCTCATCTTCGGCGGCCTGCGGCGAACCCTCGGGCGCTGGCCGGCCGTGCTCGGCAGCGCGGGGCTGTTCGCCATGTGCCACGGGCCGGTCTCCTTCCTGCCGGTGCTCGGCCTCGGCATCGCCGCCGCGCTGGCCTACGACGCCACGGGCATGCTGCTCGCGCCGATGCTGGCGCACGCCCTGTACAACACGGTCGTCCTCTGTGCGGAATGGATCCTGCCCGCAGCAAGCTGAGTCCGCGCCCTGACGACCCATCGACCCGCGGGCGTTAGAATGCCCCGCCACACGAGCCACACGAGCCACACGAGCCACACGGGCCACACGGGCCACACGCACCACACGCACCACACGGGCCACACGCGCCCGCGACCCCGCCCACGCTGCCTGCGCGTGACGCAGCCAAGCCACTGGAGTGCCGCCATGATCCATCGCCCCGCCGGCCCGTCGCTGCGGCTCCCGTTGACCTCCCTGGCGCTTGCCCTCGCCGCCACGCTCAGCCTGCTCCCGGCGGCCACCGCGCAGGACGGCGCCGTGGAGTCGATGGCCACTGCGCCCTTCCCCAACTTCGAGTCGGGCGCGGTGCACGCGCTGCGGCTCTCGCCCGACGGCAGCCAGCTCTTCGTGCTGAACACGCCCGACCACCGCGTGGAAATCTGGGACACGAACATCGGCCGCGACGGCGTGCCGCAGTTGCGCAACACCGGCGCCGTGTTCACCGGCCTCGAGCCGGTGTCGATGACGCTGCACCCCGGCCGGCCGCACACGCTCTTCGTCGCCAACCTGCTCTCCGACAGCATCTCCGTCGTGGACACGCTCAACCACGTCGTCACGCACACGATCGCGATCGGCGATGAACCGCAGGACGTGCTGGTCATCGGCGACAGGCTCTTCGTCGCCACGGCCCGCTCCGCGCAGGCCGACTCGTTCACCGAGCCGGGCAGCTTCGTCGAGAACGCCGTGGTCATCGCCTCCGCCTCGCCGCCGTACGCGGTGCTGCAGCGCGTGGCGGTGCCGGGCCACAAGCCGCGCGCCCTGGCCGAGGCCGACGGCGCCGTGTGGGTCATCCCGCAGAACTCCGGCAACCACACCACCGTGCTGGACGTGTCGCAGACCGCCACGCTCGGGCTGAGCCAGCTGACGCTGGATGCCTTTGACCTGCCCTTCGCGACGAATGCCGTGCTGACGCTGCCGCAGCTCTCCACGCTCGCGTGGCTCAACCAGAACTTCGGCGTGTTCGGCTGGGCCATCCCGCAGACCTCGCGCATCGTCTTCGACAGCGAGTATCCCGGCTTCGTGCCGCAGCTGGCCGACCGCGACGTGATCGGCATCGACCCGGCCACCGGCGCGCTGCTGCCGGCGCTCTCCACCGACGCGGGCAGCACGCTGCTGGCGCTGGAGCGCAACCCGGTGACCGGCGCGCTGTGGGTCGCCGCTCAGCTCGCGCACAACCGCACGCGCTTCGAGCCGGTGCTCTCGGGCGCGGCCTTCGACAATGCAATCTCCATCATGGCGCCGGGCGGTGCACTGCTGCAGCGCATCGTGCTCGCGCCGCCGACGACGACCGCTCAGCACGCCCAGCCCGTCGCCATCGCCTTCAGCACCGGCGCGTCCGGAGCGCGCGCCTTCGTCGCCTGCCTCGGCGACGACACGCTGCTCGTGCTCGACGCCGCCACCGGCCAGCTGCTGCAGGAAGTCTCCGTCGGCTCGCTGCCGACCGGGCTCGCCGTGGACGACGAGCACGCGCTGCTCTACGTTTTCACGCGCGGCGACAAGCGGCTGGTCGCGTTCGACCTCGGCGCCACGCTGACACCGGTCGGCCGGCCGCGCGCACTGGCCGTGGACCCCGAGCCGCAGGGCGTGGCCGTCGGCCGGCGTCACCTCTACGACGCGAGCGCCGTCACCGGCGCCGGCACGGGCAACTTCAGCTGCGCGTCGTGCCACGTCTTCGGGCACATGGATCAGCTCGCGTGGGACCTCGGCAATCCACAGGGCGCGCTCGGCTACTTCTACGACGACGCGATGACCGGCACGCTCGGCTTCGACAGCGCGAAGCTCGCGCTGAAGACCTCGATCATGACGCACCCGCTCAAGGGCCCGATGACCACGCAGTCGCTGCGCGGTCTGGACAGCGGCGGCGCGGTGCCGCTGCACTGGCGCGGCGATCGCCGATTCCTGCAGTTGTTCCGCGGCGCCTTCGAGGGCCTGCTCGGCGGCAGCGGCATCAGCGCCGGCGACATGCAGGAGTTCTCCAGCTTCGTGCGCTCGCTGACCTGGCCGCCCAACCCGCACGAACCGAAGGACCGCGTCTACACCGGCATCGCCGCGACGGGCCGCGACCTCTTCGGCATGAACCCGCTCGTGCCGGGCAAGGAATACAACAACGCCATTCCAGGCAACGTGACCTGCATCGACTGCCACAAGGGCAACTTCACCGACGGCACGGACTTCACGGGCTCGCAGGCGACGGTGAACTTCGACGGCGAGGGCCAGCTCTTCAACACCGCGCAGCTCCGCGGCACCTACGAGAAGGAGTTCCCCACGCTCACCGGCTTCGGCACGCTGCACGACGGCGCGCTGAACGGCCTCGACGAATTCCTGGACTTCGTGCCGCCCAACGGCGCACCGGCTTTCCCGTTGCTGACGGCCGCTGATCGCGACGCCATCGCCACCTTCGTGCGCGGCTGGGACACGGGCCTCTCGCCGCTTGTCGGCCAGCAGTTCAGCGCCGACGCGAGCGACTACTCGGGCCTGTACGACTGGCTCGATCTCGCGGAAGGCCAGGCCGAGCTGTCGCCGCCCGCCGTGGAGCTCATCGGCAAGACGCAGCTGCTGCTGCCCGGCGGCGCCCGCGTGCCGGTGGGCCTGCGCTTCGGCTTCGACCCGCTCAGCCAGGAGTTCCGCTACCAGACCGACACCGGCCGCTGGATCCCGCGCGGCCCCATCGTGGGTGCGATCACCACGGGCAAGATGCTCGCGACCTTCACCTGCGTGCCGCCCGGCATGGCCGTGCGCCTGGGCATCGACCGCGACGAGGACGGCATCCCGGACGGCATCGAGCGGGGCACCGGAACCAGCCCGGACAGCGCAGACACCGACCGCGACGGCTTCGCCGACAGCGTCGAGCTGCTGGCGGGCGGCAACCCGCTGGTCGGCAATGCCACGCTGCCAGGCGATACGACGGCGCCGCAGTTCCTGACCGCGTCGGCGCTCGACGTCTTCACCGACACGGCCACGCTGCACGCGGCCTGCGACGAGCCGGCGATGCTGCTCGTGGAGCTGGGCCTCGCCGCCGGCAACTACACGCTTCCCGCCGTGGCCGACGTCGCGCTGCGCTCGGAGCACGACGTCATCCTCACCGACCTGCCCGCGCGCACGCTGCTCTTCTGGCGCGTCACGGCGACGGATCGCAGCGGCAACGCGGGCATCGCGGAAGGCAGCTTCACGACGGAGCCGCCGCTCTATCACGTCGCCGACATCACGCTGCAGACCTCGGGCAGCGGGCCCTTCACCGTGACGGGCACGATCACCGTCGTGGATCACGCCGGCCTCCCGGTGAACGATGCGCCGGTGCGCGCGCTCTGGGCCGGCGACCTCGGCGGCGCCGACTTCTTCCCCACGCAGCGCACGAATGCCGCCGGCGTGGCGACGTTCACGCTGGGGCCCTACACCCCCGCCGCGCCGACAATGCTCACGCTCAGCCCGGCCTACATCGGCAGCACCGCCACGGCCGACGCCTTCTTCATCGGCTTCGGCGGCGACACGCCGGACTTCTTCTACAACCAGTCGGCCAACGCGAAGAACGCCGCGACGCTCACGCTGCCCTGAGCGTCAGGGTGCGGGCACCTCGGCCACCACGGTCACTTCGCCGAAATGACGGCCGAGTTCCTGCACGTACGTGCGCATCGTTGCGTGCTCGTCGAAGAAGAGCTTGCCCAGCGCACGGAACAGCGGGCTGGGGACACGGCCTTCCTCCACCACCGTGAGCCGCGTGCCTTCGGCCTCCGGCGCCAGCAGGAACGTCCACGCGCCCTCGAAGGGCAGATCCGCGCCGGGAAGGATCGTGAGCAGGAGCCGGTGCGGCGGCTCGCTGGCGGTGACCTCCAGCGGCAGCGGACCGTGCGAGCCCTGCTCGATCCACACGGGCTTGCCGTCGCGGTCGGCAACGCGCTCGATGCCCGTGATGTCGCTGCGCCAGGCAAGCGAGCCCTGGAAATCCGCGAGCGCGTCGAACACCACATCCGGCGTGCGGGAGATGTGCGCGGACACGGCGGCGCGGTGGCCCACCGGCAGCGTGCCGCCCCACACCGCGGCCAACCCCACGAGCGCACCCAGCAACACGACGATCAGCACCAGCCGTCGCAGCATGCTCAGCGAGCCTCCAGGCTGACGTCGTCGGCGCTGCCGGCATCGCGGCGGGCCGGCGCGAGCGTGCGCACCTGCTCCTCGAGCGGCTCGAGCTCCGGCAGGCGGCCGTCGTCGCTGGCCGGAGGCGCGAGTTCCTCGAGCCGGCGGCCCTGCGGCAGCACCTTCTTCTCGTAGCTGCCCACGGCCTTGTTGTACTTGTCGATGGCCGAGTCGAGCGCGCGCCCGAGTCCGTCGATGTGCCCGAAGAAGACCGTGACGCGCTTGTGGAACTCGCGCGCCTCGTCCCACAGCACGTGGGCGTTCTCCGCGAGGTTCTGCTGGCGCCAGTAGAGCGCCACCGTGCGCAGCAGCGCGACCAGCGTGACGGGCGTCGCGATGAGCACGCGCCGCTCCATCGCCTCGGCCTGCAATTCGGGCGCCGCCTCGAAGGCCGCGGCCAGGATCGGCTCGCCCGGGACGAAGAGCACGGTGTAGTCCACGCGTGCGCCGAGCGCCGCGGCGTAGTCGCGTCGGCCGAGGTCGAGCACGTGTTTGCGCAGCGCGGCAGCGTGCGCGAGCAGCTCGGCCGCCCGCACCGCGGGGTCGGCGGCCTCCAGCGCGCGCAGGTAGGCGTCCATCGGCACCTTGGCATCTACCGGGATCTGCCCCTCCGCGCCGGGCAGCTTGACGATCATGTCGGGGCGGCTGCCGTCCTTGAGCACCACCTGCGTCTCGAAGTCGCAGTGCTTCGTCATGCCGGCCAGCTCGGCGATGTTCTGAAGCTGCATCTCGCCCCAGCGGCCGCGCGCGCTGCTGCCCGTGCGCAGGGCCGTCAGCAGCGTCGTGCTGCTCGCCTGCAGCGACTGCGTGGTCTGCGCGAGGTTCGTCAGGTGCTGCCGGATCTCGCCGTAGGCGCCCTCGCGCTTGGTCTCCAGCGCCTGCGTGCCAGCCGCCAGCTTGTCGAGCTGCTCCTTGAACGGCGCGAGCGAGGCGGCGATGGCCGCACTGCGCTGCTCCAGTGTCGCGCCGGCGCTCTTCAGGAATTCCTCGCTCTGCGCGGCGACGACCTTGGCCGCGAGCGCCTCGAACTGGTTCTCGACGTTCTTGCGCAGCTCCGCCTCGGTGGCCTGCGCCGCCTGCCACGTCTCCAGCTTGACGCGCGCCTCGGTGAGCAGGGCCGCCGTGCCCGTCAGCTCGTCGCGCACCCGCTCACGCGCGGCGTTCGCCTCGGCCAGCGCCATCGCGTGTCCGGCCTGAACGCGCTGCAACTCCGCGGCATGCTCCGCGCGATCCTGCTCGCGCTGCGCGGCGGCCCGCTGCCGCGCCCAGACCAGGCAGGCCAGCGCGCCCACGGCGGCGGCAAGCACGACCAGCACGACGACCGTCCCCGTCTCCATCGCCTCTCAGCTCCCCGTGCGAAGCGGGAGCACCCCGGCTGCGGACTCCATGCCGCGCGGGACGCCCTCCGTGCCGACCACGTAAAGGTATTCGGTGTTGCGCAGGTGGCCGATGCGGCCCACCTTCTCGCCCTGCGGATTGTAGATGCCGATCTGAGCGCCGATGTAGCGCGGATGATCGTGCGCGATCACCGTCACCGGCCCGCGGCTCGCAAGCAGCGCCTCCAGCTCGTCGCGTGGAAGCCAGCCCTCGTCGTTGAAGGAGACGATGAGCACGCGCGCCTCCACGCTCTCGATGACGCGCCGCATGACGCCGGCAAAGCGCGGGCGCGAGTTGAACACGCTCTGACGCGTGCGGCAGTCCTCGCGCTTGCAGGCCACGCCGTAGACCGGCGGCCGGTCCCAGCGCACGAGCGTCTCCCAGACGTGGTAGTTGCCGAGATAGCTGTGCTGGTTGTACGGCGGATCGAGATAGGCCACGTCCGCGGCGAGGCGACCGGCGGCCTCCACCGCGTCCAGCCCATGAGCCTCGCCCTTGCCACCGGCCGCGCGCGGCAGGACCTCGGGCATGCGCAGGCGCAGAGGCTGGCCGGCGCGCGGCGCCCAGGCCTTGAGGTAGGCCATCTGCACGCCGGTGGTGCTGTCCACGCGGTCGGCGGCCTCCATGAGCGCGACGAGCAGCACGGCCTCCAGCTCCGGCGGGAGCGACTTGCGCGCGATGGCCTCGCGCACCGCCTCGATGCGTGCGCCGTTGGCCGGCTGGAAGAAGCGCGAGCGCTCGCAATACGTCTCCGTGAACCAGCCCGGCGCGCCCGGCAGCGCATTGAACTCGGCGACGAGCTGCTCCGCCGCGTGCAGCACGTCCTCCCGGTCGGCCTGCACGTAGCAGCGCGCCAGGACCTGCGCGTAGGCATTGTGGTCGTTGGCCAGCACGCGGAAGCCCGCGGACTTCAGCGCGTGGCCGACGCGCGAGGTGCCCGAGAACAGGTCCAGCACGGAGCGCGCGCCGTCCACGCCGGCCACCAGGGCCACGATGGCCTCCACGAGCCGGCGCTTGCTGCCCAGATACTTGATCACGGGGCCGAGCCTAGCAGCCGGCCGCGCCCCGGCCGCCGGAGTTCTGCGGTCTGCCGTCGCCTTCGCGGCAACGATGCGGCGAAAGCGGGAAAGCGGGGCTAGAGTGGCCAGCCGTTCAGGCGCGCCCTTCGAGCATCCGACAAGGCAGTCATGCCCAACGCACCGCAATCGCAGAATCCTCCCGACCGGCTCACCGCGCTCGCGCTCCCGCTGGCCCTCGTCTTCGTGGGCTTCGTGGCGCTGGCCTGGATGCACGGCAACCGGGCCGGCATCGTGCACGCCCTGACCGCCACGGAGGTGCGCCCGATCACGCCGCGCGGCGACCTCGCAGCCAGCGAACGCGCGACCATCGAGCTCTTCGAGCGCTGCTCGCCTTCGGTCGTCTACGTGAGCCCGCTCGAACATCGCAGCGTGCGCCACGCCGGCACCACCAGCGTGGAAGACGTGTCCACCGGCACGGGCTCCGGCTTCATCTGGGATCGCGCCGGCCACATCGTCACCAACTTCCACGTCATCGAGGGCGCCTCGGGCGCCCTCGTCACGCTGCAGGACAACAGCACCTGGACGGCGAAGACCATCTCCGTGTACGAGGACAAGGACCTCGCCGTGCTCACCATCGAGGCGCCGCCCGAGTTGCTGACGCCGCTGGCGGTCGGCAGCGCCCGGGACCTGCGCGTGGGCCAGTCCGTCTTTGCCATCGGCAGCCCCTACGAACTGGACTACACCTTCACGCACGGCATCATCTCGGCGCTCGACCGCGAGATCGACACGACCAGCGGCTCGATCATCCAGGAGGTCATCCAGACCGACGCGGCCATCAACCCGGGCAACTCCGGCGGGCCGCTGCTGGACAGCGCCGGCCGCCTCATCGGCGTGAACACGATGATCTACAGCGAGTCAGGCAGCAGCGCCGGCATCGGCTTCGCGCTGCCCGTGGAAGTGGTCAATCGCGTCGTCACGCAACTCATCAACAACGGCCGCGTGGTGCGGCCCGCGCTCGGCGTGGTCATGGTGCGCGACGAGGAGATCTTCCGGCGCGGCCTGAGCGGCGTGCCCATCCGCAGCGTGGACCCCGGCTCCGCCGCGGAGCGCGCCGGCCTGCGCGGCGTGAGCAGCGGCAGCGAGGGCAGGCTTGCGCTGGGCGACATGATCCTGAAAATCGGCGAGACGCCCACGCCCGACACGGTCACGCTGCTCAACACGCTCGACAAGCACGACATCGGCGAGACCGTCCACGTCACGGTGGAGCGCGACGGCGAAACACTGGACGTCCCGGTCACGCTGCAGGAACAGGATGAACCATGAGCTCAGTCCGCATGAGGTCCGCTTGAAGCCCCACTCGCGCGCCGGGACCCTCGGCGCCCTCAAGGCGTCCGGCTGGAAGAGCCGGCCCGTGAAGCAGGAGCTGCGCGAGAACCTCATCGACAAGCTCCGCCGCGGCGAGAGCGTCTTCCCCGGGCTCATCGGCTACGACCGCACGGTGGTCCCGCAGGTGCAGAAGGCCATTCTCTCCGGCCACGACTTCATCCTGCTGGGCCTGCGCGGCCAGGCCAAGACGCGCCTGCTGCGCGCGCTGCCCGCGCTGCTGGACGACGCCGTGCCCGTCGTCGCCGGCTGCGAACTCAACGACGACCCGCTCGCGCCGATCTGCGCCGCGTGCCGGCGCCGCCACGCGGAAATGGGCGACGACCTGCCCGTCGCGTGGTGGCCGCGCGAGGAGCGCTACCGCGAGAAGCTCGCGACGCCCGACGTGACCGTCGCCGACCTCATCGGCGACATCGACCCGATCAAGGCCGCGACGCGCAAGCTCTCCTTCGCGGACCCCGAGGTCATCCACTACGGCATCATCCCGCGCACCAACCGCGGCATCTTCGCGATCAACGAGCTGCCCGACCTGCAGGCGCGCATCCAGGTGGGCCTGCTGAACATCCTGGAAGAGGGCGACGTGCAGATCCGCGGCTTCCCCGTGCGCCTGCCGCTGGACCTCGCGCTGGTCTTCAGCGCCAATCCCGAGGACTACACCAACCGCGGCAGCATCATCACGCCGCTGCGCGACCGCATCTCGAGCCAGATCCTCACGCACTATCCGCGCACGCTGGCCGAAGGCCGCGCGATCACCGCGCAGGAGGCGTGGGTGGATCGCTCCGTGCCGCAGGGCGCGGGCGGCGAGGCGCGCGGAGCGGCCGGCGGCGTGGCCGGCAGTGGCGATGCCGGCGACGCCCGCGACACCGTCGTGGTGACCGTCCCCGAGTGGTTGAAGGACGCGGTGGAAGACGTGGCCTTCGCGGCGCGCGCCAACGAGTTCGTGGACCAGAACAGCGGCGTCTCCGCGCGCGTCACCATCGCGCTCATGGAGAACCTCGTCTCGGGCGCCGAGCGCCGCGCGATCCTCGCGCACGAGAGCCACGCCGTCGCTCGCGTCGCCGACCTCGTCGCCGCGACGCCGGCCATCACCGGCAAGATCGAGCTGGTCTACGAAGGCGAGCGCGAGGGCCCCGCGGCCGTGGCACTGCACCTCGTGGGCCACGCGCTGAAGACCGTCTTCGCGCGGCACTTCCCCGATGCGCTCGCGGTGACGGGTCGCAGCGATGCGCGACCTCGTGGCGGCGCACCCGGAGACTCCGCAGCCGGTGGCAGCAGCGAGAGAGGCGGACGCGCAGGCGCCGAGCGCGGAAGCGGTGGCAAGGGCGGCTCGGCGAAGGGCCGCGGCCCCGACGGCCCCGCCCCGAGCGGCAGCCTCGATGCGCCCGAGGAAGACTCGGCCTACAAGCCCATCCTGCGCTGGTTCCGCAAGGGCGGGACGCTCGACCTCTCCGACGAGCTGCCCGCGCGCGAGTTCTTCGCGCTGCTCGACGCCGTGCCGGGTCTGCGCGACGTCGCGGACCGCCACCTGCCCAGCAAGACCGACGAAGAACTCGCCGCCGTGATGGAGCTGGTCCTCGAAGGCCTCTACCTGAACTCGCTCGTCGCCAAGGACGAGCTGATCGGCGGCCGCATCTACAAGGACGTCTTCGACGACATGGCGAAGAGCCTGCGGGACTGAGGGACTGCGGGGCTGCGGGATTCAGGGACTGGGTCGCCCCAGCGTGGGCGCCCCGAGGATTCCTGCGGAGTCACGCCGGTCGGCCGACGATGCAAGGTTGACCAGGCACGAGTCGTATCCGGCCTACACCTCCGCCCATTCCCCGGACAGCAGCGCCGCCTGCTCCAGAACCGTCTGCGTGGCCTGCTCCTGTTTGTCCGGCGGGTAGCCGTGCTGGCGCAGGATGCGCTTGACCAGAACGCGGAGTTGCCGTCGGTGAGCACGACGATAGGCGGGTTCTCCATCGCCGGCTCGCGGATGATGCGGCCCGCGTAAAACGCCATCGTCAGGCTCTTGCCCGAGCCCTGCGTATGCCAGACCACGCCGACACGGTGGTCGCCGGGCTTGCCGCCGGGCTTGGCGCTCGCCTCGTAGCGGCCGGCTGCCTCCGCAACATGACCCGCGCGCGCCAGCTCCGCTGCCCGCAGCGTCTCGCTCACCGCCACCTGCACCGCGTGGAACTGGTGGTAGCCCGCCATCTTCTTCGTGAGCTTGCCGCCGCCCTCGTCCTCGATCACGACGAAGTCGCGCACCAGATCGAGGAAGCGGCGCGGCGCACACAGGCCTTCGCTCACCACCTGCAGCTCGGGCACATGCGGGTCCGCCAGTCGCTGGCCCGCGATGGTGCGCCAGGGCTTGAACCATTCGCGGCCGGCGGTGAGCGTGCCGACGCGCGCCTCGACGCCATCGAAGATCACGAGCAGTTCGTTCGTGGCGAACAGGGCCGGCACCTCAGCCTTGTAGGTCTGGAGCTGCTGGAAGGCGGACCAGATCGTCGCGCCCTCGTCCGCGGCGTTCTTCAGCTCCGCCACGGCGAGCGGCAAGCCGTTCACGAACAGCACGACATCCGGCCGGCGCGTGCGCTTGTTCTCCGCCACGGTGAACTGGTTGACCGCCAGCCAGTCGTTGCCGTCCACGCGGTCGAAGTCCAGCACGCGCACCTGCGCCCTTCGGATCTCCCCGGATGCGTCGCGCTACTCCACCGTCACGCCGTCCACCAGCAGGCGGTGCAGCGCCCTGTTGCGCGCGACGAGCTCCGGGCCCTCGGGACGCGTGAGCTTGCGGAAGGCATCTTCCAGCGCCTCGCGCAGGCGCGGCGCGAGCTGGCGGGTGAAGAGGCTGGCCGCGCGGGACACGCCGGGGATAGGGCCGGAGCGCGGCTGTATGCAAGTTCGCGCTTCGGCTGAACGCTAGTTCAGGTGGCGGCTGAACGCTAGTTCGCGCGGCGGCTGAACACCACTTCCGGGCCAGGCCTATCGACCGCCAGCCAGGCGAGTGCGGCCTGCTCCACGGTGTCTTCCGAGAAGGGGCTCACTCGATCACGTGCCAGCGGCCACCCTTGGCGGGGCCGATGCGCTCCAGGCGGCCGGACTCGCGGGGCTTCTTCACGGCGCGCTCGATGGCGCGCGGAGACTTGCCCAGGCGCTCAGCCAACTCCGGGAGCGACAGGCCCGGGTCCGATTCCAGCAGCGCCAGGATCGCGGCGGGCGTTTTCCCCGTCGTTTTCACCGACGTTTTCCCCGGCGTTTCGGCTTTCCCCATCGCTTTCCCTGTCACCGGCAGCCCGAACGCGACGACGACAGCGCGGTCGCGCACGGACACGGTCGGCGGCTCCAGCCTCACGGCACGTCGGCGCGCAGCGCGTTGCTCAGCGCGGCACCCTTCACCGCGGCGGCGTCCTGGATCGCTTCCTGGAAGTACAGGTCCAGGCCCGAGAGGCCCGCGGGCCACGCGGCCCACGGCAGCGTCAGGCCGCCCGACGCGTTGGTGCCCAGCACGAGCGTCAGCAGCGGCGGGATCGGCACCAGCGTGCCGCCCTTGAACGGCGTCGGCGCAGCGGACAGCGCGACGAACACGTACGCGAGCGAAGAGGCCTTCGCGTTCGAGAGCGTGAGCGCGCCGGCGGTTCCGGCCACCAGACTGCCGGTGCCCACCAGCGACGGCAGGCCCGGCGTGCCGGCCAGCGCGAAGCCCAGGTCGGTCCAGACCGGCGCGCCGGTGGCGAGCGAGACGACGTGCGCGGCGCCCGAGTGGTACCCGAAGCTGTTGTCGTACGGGCCGCCGACCAGCAGGTCGCGCGTGCCGTCGCCATCCACGTCGCCGGCATCCGCGATCGCGGCGCCGAAGGTCTCGCTCACTGAGCCCGCGATGAGCAGAAGCTGCGTGTTGTCCTTGCCGGACATGATGCGCACGTAGCCGTTGCCCGGCAGGAACGGGTCGAGCTCGCGCGCGCCGGCGGCCCAGTCGAGCCAGCCGTCGTGGTTCACGTCGCCGAGGGCGGTGAGTGAGCTGCCGAAGCGGTCGTTGGCGCCGAGGCCCGAGACCGTCGCGAGCTGCGTGGGCAAGCCGGCGACGCCCGAGAGGAGCTGCACGCGGCCGGCGTCCGTGGCCGGGCTGTCGTACTCGGGAATGCCGACGAGGTAGTCGGCCTTGCCGTCCTTGTTCACGTCGCCCGCGGCCGCGACCGCCGTGCCCAGGTGATCGTTCGCATGGAAACCGCTCGCGGCGTTGATCGTCAACAGCGAGACGACGCTCTTCATCAGGTAGGCGCGCCCGCTGTCGGCGCCGCCGAGACCGTCGAAGCCCGGCGCGCCGACGACGTACTCCTGCTTGCCGTCGCCGTCGAGGTCCGCGCCGAGGCCCGCGACCGCGGCGCCGAAGCGGTCGCCGGCGTTCGCGCCGTTGACGACGCCGAGCGAGGCGCCGTTGATGCCCGAGTACGCGGTCACGTTGCCGTTGGAGGTGCCTGGCGAGCCGACCAGGATGTCGGGTCTGCCATCGCCGTTCACGTCGCTGCCGCCGCCGACCGCCGCGCCGAACTCGCCGGAGTTGAAGAAGCCGTTCAGCGTGAACAGCGTGGAGCCCGTCTTGCCGGACACCACGATCGCGTAGCCGGCGGTGGTGCTCGTGTTGTCGAACTGCGGTGCGCCGATCACGTAGTCGGTGGTGCCATCGAGGTTGATGTCGCCCAGCGCCGCGACCGATGCGCCGAGGTGATCGCCGTCGGAGCCGCCGAGGTGCGTGCGCAGCACCGCGCCGGTCGCGCCGGACAGCACCCTGGCACTCCCGCAGTCGATGCGTTCACTGACGATCGGGAACGAGGCCGGGACATCGTCGTCCGGGCTGCCGACGAGCACGTCGGGCACGCCATCGCCGTCGATGTCGCCGACGCCAGCCACGGCGCTGCCCGCGGCGTCGCCGAAGGTTGGCGGCGCCGGCAGCTCGAACTGCAGGTCGCCGACGTGGTTCTGCACGACCCGGCCCGCGTCCGGCACCGTGCCGTCCGACTGCGGCGCGCCGATGAGGAAGTGATCCCACGAGTACGGGTACACCGCCGGGTACACGAACTGTCCCGCGATCGTCGCGCCGAAGCGCTCGCCCGTGACCTCGCCGTCCACCGCCTTGAGGAAGGTGCCGTACTCGTAGATCCAGACGCGGCCCTTGGAGGTGCCGCCGACCACGAAGTCCGGGGCGCCGATGGCGATGAGGGAACCGCCGCCGAGAGAGGCGCCCGTGCTGGCGACGGCCGAGCCGAAGCCACCCGTACCGACGAGCGTCGTCAGGTGCGACTGCGGCGGCTGGCCCAGCAGCGTGTTGATCGCGTCGATCGTCACGTACGGCGAGGTTCCGCCCGGCGCGCCCGCCGCGTAGACGGAATAGAGGGTCGCGATCGGCTTCGGCCAGTCGACGATGGCGACGGCGGTGCCGAGATGCGCGTTCGGCGCGGTGCCGCGCACCTCGAACTCGAACGTCCCCGAGCTACCGAGTCCGTACACGGTCCACGCCTCGTACCGACCCGAGTCGGTGCCCGCGAGGCCGTTGTAGTCGGGCGCGCCGATGACCAACGCGTCAAGGCGCCCGTCGATCGCACTGCCGTAGTGCTCGGCCGCCTGCACGCCCCGCTTCTCGGGCAGCACGCCCGGAATCAGGCTTCCGTCGGCGATGCGGAAGAAGACCGCACCCGTGTCGGCGCCGGCCGGACCGTCGGCATACGGCGCGCCGATGGCCAGACTCGGCAGGCCCTCGGGGTCCGACGGGCTGAGCTTGATGAGCCCGAGGTTGCCCATGGCGGAGCCGAAACGGTCGCCGGCGGCCAGGCCGTTGATCGTGGCGATCAGATGGCCGTCGGTGCCGCAGTACACCTTCACCTGCCCGGAGTCGGTGCCGTGGCTGTCCGCGAAGGGCGCGCCGATCGCGTAGTCGCCATGCCCGTCGCCGTCCAGATCCTGGAGGCCGACCAACGCGGTGCCGAAGCGGTCGCCAGTGGCCGCGCCGTAGTGCGTGCGCACGAGCGAGCCGTCGCCACTGTTGTAGACGTCGACTCGGCCGGCATCCTCGCCGACGCTGTCGTCCTCCGGGCAACCCACGAGGATGTACGGCACGAACTTGCCCTGGATGCCTTCGGCGTAGGCGAGTGCGGTGCCGAACTCCGCGCCGTTGGAATTGCCGTGGTAAGTGAGCAGCGGCACCTGGCCGGCCGCGGGCCGCCCCACGAACAGCAGGGCGAGCAGCGTCGGAAACAGGGCCATGAAGCAGGAGCATGGGCGGCAGCGGGACACGGGCGGCACTCCATGGGACGGCGGCGGCGCGGGCGGAGTCGCGACGGCAGGCATCGGGCCCGCCCATGAAGAGGATCCGGAAACGCCGACGCGCGTGCCTGCCCTCCGGCGGAACCGATCGGCCGCGCTAGGATGGGTCGCACCGATGGACGTCCGCTACTCACGCTTCGACCCGCAGGCCCGCCGGCGCGAGCAGCGCATGGACATGCTGCGGCGGCTGTTCCTCGAGCTGCTGCTGCGCACGAACGGCGACGCGGAGCAGGCCATGGAGTGGTTGGGGCAGCTCGGCCGGCGCCACAACCTCTTTGACGCGGACCTCACGCTGGAGGACGTCCGCAAGCAACTGCTCGGCGAGAAACTCATCGCGGAGGACCGCTCCGGCATGGTGCGCCTGGCCCCCAGCGGCGAGCGGCTGCTGCGCACCTCCTCGCTGGATGCGGTCTTCGCGGGGCTCCCCGGCGGGCAGGCCGGCGATCATCGCAGCACGGCCACCGGCACCGGCACCGAGCGCCTGCCCGAGACTCGGCCCTGGGAGTTCGGCGACGCGCTGGGCCTGCTCGACAACGCGGGCACGCTGACCGAGGCGCTGCGCCGCACCGGCCCCGACGAACTCTCCATCGAGGAGCGCGACCTGCGCGTGCACGAGACCGAGCAGCTCTCGTCCTGCGCGACGGTGCTCATGGTCGACGTGAGCCACAGCATGATTCTCTACGGCGAGGACCGCATCACGCCGGCCAAGCAGGTGGCGCTGGCGCTCGCGGAGCTCATCACCACGCGCTACCCGAAGGACGACCTGCACGTCGTGCTCTTCGGCGACGAGGCCTGGGAGGTGCCGCTCGACGAGCTTCCATACATCGGCGTCGGTCCATTCCACACCAACACGCGCGCCGGGCTGCAGCTCGCGCGGCAGATCCTGCGCCGCAAGAAGCAGGGCAATCGCCAGATCTTCATGCTCACGGACGGCAAGCCGTCGGCGCTCACGGAAGAAGGCGGCCTGATCTACAAGAACTCCTTCGGACTTGATGAGCGCGTGGTCAACAAGACCCTCGACGAAGCCGCCGCGTGCCGGCGCCAGGGCATCCCCATCACCACCTTCATGCTCACCAGCGACCCGGCGCTGGTGGAGTTCGTGGAGCGCTTCACCGCCACCAACAAGGGCCGCGCCTACTTCTCCGCGCCGGATCGGCTGCAGCCCTTCGTGCTGGTGGACTACGTGCGCAATCGTCGTCGCCGCGTGCGCTGAGCAGGACCGCGCGATCCACTGAAACTCTCTGATGTATCGCGCGATGCGTGACGCCTTTCACATGTCGCGCACCGGGTCTTCCGCGCCGCATGTTCCAGACTCGATGTCTGCCGCCCACGTCCGTTGCGCGCGAAACAATTCCTGCCGCGCGCCGCGCAACCTCGCATGACTGCACAGGTTTCTGGGCGCCGTGCTGTTCCCCTCACAGCACGGTTACATCCTCGGCATCAGCGCGTCTTGCACAGAGAGGGCGTGAGTGTGATCTGGACATCGTTCGGCTCCGACCTGCCTCCAGACAGGTCACCTCCAGACAAGGTCATTGCAGGTCCCTCGGTCGCCAGACACTCAGGACATCCAGTGGTGGTTCCCCAGTCTTCGGTGCGGCGGCCACATTCTCGATCGCGATGACCCGATCCCTCGCCGGATCGATGGACTGATCACCTCACGCCCTCCATTTATCGGACCGACGCCGCGCCTGCCGGATCGACGCCGCGCTTGCCGGACTAACGCCGCGCTTGCCGGACTAAGGTCCGGGGGCCTCGGCGAGGCGCGCGATCGCGGCCACCATGCCGGAGAAGATGAGCTTGTGGAACGGCAGCAGGCCGTACCAGTAGAGCAGGCCCGGCAGGCCGCGCGGCTCGAAGATGGCCGTCGTGCGCAGGCGGGAGGCCGGGGCGGCGCCGCCTCCCGACGAGTCGTGGTCCGTCGGCTCCACGGATTCCACGGGCTCCACGGAGAACTCGAGCCACGCGCGGCCGGGCAGCTTCATCTCCGCGCCGAGGCGCACGTGCCTGCCGCGCTCCACGGACAGCACGCGCCAGAAATCGCAGGCATCGCCGGCGCGCAGCTCGTCGGGGTCGCGCCGCCCGCGCCGCATGCCCGGCCCGCCCACGAGCCGGTCGATGATGCCGCGCAGATTCCACAGCGCGTCGGCGCAGAGCCAGCCGCGATCGCCGCCAAGTCCCGTGAAGACCTTGAAGACGCGCTCCGCGTCGGCCGCCACGCGCACTTCGCGCCTCTCGATGATGAGCCCTTCGCGCTGCGCCGTCTCCACCGGAGCCGGTGAGCGATCGAAGGCCGAGCTGCGGCTGCCGGACCACACCGTCTCCAGCCCGCCGGCGCCCTGGCGTTGCAGGGCCCGGCGCACGGCCTCGTCGTAGTCCACCGGATCGATCCCGGGAAACAGTGTGCGTGCGTCGTTGCCGCGCACGACGACCTCGGTGCGAAGCCCCTCGATGAGCGGACGTGCAAGCGCCGCGGGAATGGGCGTGACCAGGTCCACCCACAGCGACGAGAGCCGGGGCGTGAGCACCGGCACGTGAATCAGCCAGCGGCGCAGGCCGCGCGCACGCGCACAGCGCAGCAGCATCTCGCCGTAGGTCAGCACGTCGGCGCCGCCGATCTCCACGATGCGGCCGTTGCCGACGTCCGCGTCGGGCAACTCCGCGGCCGCGATCAGGTAGTGCAGCACGTCCCTGATGGCGATCGGCTGGCAGCGCGTGGCCGTCCAGCGCGGAGCGATGAGCACCGGCACGCGCTCCACGAGGTAACGCACCATCTCGAACGAGATGCTGCCCGAGCCCACGATGACAGCCGCGCGCAGTTCGAGCACCGGCACACCCGCCTCCGCCAGCGCTGCGCCCGTCTGCTGGCGGCTGGCAAGGTGCGGTGACAGCGCGGAGTCCGGATCCCCGAGCCCGCCGAGATAGATGAGGCGCGAGACGCCGGCGGCCGCCGCAGCAGCACCGAAGGATTGCGCAGCGCGGCGATCGCGCTCGGCGAAGCCCTCCTCGCCGGCGGCCATCGCGTGGATGAGATAGAAGGCCTGCCGGCAGCCGACGAACGCGCGGCCCAGGGTCGCGGGATCGAGCACGTCGCCGCACACGACCTGCACACCCGGCCAGCGGCCGGCGTCGAGGCGAGCCGGGTCGCGCACGAGCACGCGCACGGCGAAGCCGCGTTCGAGCAAGCGCGGCACGAGCCTCCCGCCGACGTACCCGGTGGAGCCGGTGACCAGCACGAGCGGACGCGGCGCCGTCACGGGGCTCCCGCTGCACGAGCCGGACGTGGCAGGTGATCCGCCGGCGCAAGCAGCTCTTCGATGCGCCGGGCCCGGTGGTCGAAGATGCGCGCCAGCGCCGCACGCACGAACACGGCATGCGTCGCATGCCCGAGCGGCCCGAACGGCAGCTGGTAGTCCACCGTGTCGATCATGCGCGTGCCCCCGTCCGTCTCGTGGAACTCGTGCTGATGATGCCACAGCACATAGGGACCGCGGACCTGCCTGTCCGTGAAGTGCGCGCCCGGCTCCCAGGTTTCGATGCGGGTGCGCCAGCTGAAAGGCACGCCGCACAATCGCAGCCGGTAGTCGATGAGTTCGCCTTCGCGCATCGCGATGGGCAGCGGCGTCACGATGCGGAAGTCCAGGAATTCCGGCGTGATGGCCTGCAGATTGGCCGCGTCCGCGAAGAAGGCGAAGACCTCGGGCAGCGGTCGCCGGATGACCTGTTCGCGCAGCAGGCGGAAGCGTGGCGGAGCGAACATGGCGCCCCTCGATAGCACGCGTCCGCAGCGCCGCGCTATGCTCGCCGCGATGCGCGCGCTGACCGCTCCGACCGTCCCCGCGATCCGCCTGGGGACTCCGCACGACCGTCCCGTGCGCGAAGACCGCGACTACGTCCTGTACTGGATGATCGCGGCGCGGCGCACCACCTGGAACTTCGGGCTGCAGCGCGCGGTGGAGTGGGCGCGGCGGCTGGATCGCCCGCTGCTGGTGTTCGAGCCCCTGCGCTGCGACTACCGCTGGGCCAGCGACCGGCTGCATCGCTTCGTGCTCGACGGCATGGCCGAGAACGGCTGGCGCTTCGCGAAGCTGCCCGTGACCTATCTGCCGTACGTGGAACCGGCGCGCGGCGCGGGCAAGGGCCTGCTGGAAGCGCTCGCCGCGCGCGCCTGCGTCGTCGTCACGGACGAGTATCCGTGCTTCTTCCTCCCGCGCATGGTGGCGGCCGCCGCGGCGCGGCTCGACGTGCGCCTGGAAACCGTGGACGGCAACGGCCTGCTGCCGCTGCGTGCCGCGACCACGGTGTCACCCACGGCCTACGCCTTCCGCCGCGTGCTGCAGAAGACGCTGCCCATCCATCTGCGCGCCATGCCGCTGCCCGAGCCGCTCGCCGGCGTGCAGCTCCCCGACTTCGGCCTCGACGACCTCTCGCTGTCGCTGCGCGAACGCTGGCCCGCCGCGTCCTTCACGCTGCTGCACGACGAGAGCGATCGCGGCACGCCCGAGGGGCGCGCGGCGGCGGCAGCCGATCTGGCGGCGCTGCCCATCGACCACTCGGTGGGCGTTGTCGCGACGCGCGGCGGTAGCGCCGCCGCCGGCGCGGCCGTGAAGGACTTCCTGGCGCGCAAGCTGTCGCGCTACGCGGCGGAACGCAGCGAGCCGGACGCGGACGTCGCCAGCGGACTCTCGCCGTGGTTGCACTTCGGGCACGTCTCGGTGCACGCGGTCTTCGCGGCGCTGGCGCGACACGAGAGCTGGTCGATCACGAAGCTCGGGCCGCGCACGGACGGCAAGCGCGAGGGCTTCTGGGGCCTGTCACCCGATGCAGAGGCCTTCATCGACGAGCTGGTCACGTGGCGCGAACTGGGTTTCAACATGGCCTGGCAGCGGCCCGACTTCGACACCTACGAGAGCCTGCCGGACTGGGCCCGCGCCACGCTGGACAAGCACGCCACCGACCAGCGTGAACGCGTCTACACGCTGGAGCAATTCACCGCGGCCGCAACGCACGATCCGCTGTGGAACGCGGCGCAGCGGCAGTTGCTGACCGAGGGTCGCATCCACAACTACCTGCGCATGCTCTGGGGCAAGAAGGTCATCGAGTGGACGAAGTCGCCGCGGCAGGCGGCGCAGTGGTTGCTCGAGCTGAACAATCGCTGGGCACTGGACGGCCGCGACCCCAACAGCTGCAGCGGCATCTTCTGGTGCTTCGGCCGCTACGACCGCCCCTGGGCGCCGGAGCGCACCGCCTTCGGCACGGTGCGCTGGATGAGCAGCGCGAACACGGCCCGCAAGTTCGACCTGGACGGCTACCTCGCGCGATACGGCGTCTGACGGCGCGCCGATCGCGCGACGTGATCGTCCGACGTGATCGTCCGAGCTGGTCGCGCGAGCTGGTCGCGCGATGCCCTCACTTCCTGCGCGTGTACGTGATCTCCATCATCGGTGCAGGCGCGCCTTCCGGCGTGGACGAGAACTTCATGGTGTTCGCGTCGGAGAGCACGGTCCTGAGGGTGTTCTTCACGCCCGACATCGGGTCGACCTCGACCGACACCTGAGTCGCCGTCTTCGTCGCGGCATCCCAGCTGCCCTTCGACACCGTGGCGGCCGGGCTCATGGAGTCGAACCAGTAAGTCACGAGCTGCTTGGTGGCCGGATCGAAGGTCGTCATTTCGTGGCCGCTGAAGGGGCTGCCCATGAAGTGGCCCGCGTAGTCGCCGACGAGCCAGAAGTCGCCGAGCATCGAGTAGGTCATCGTGCCCTTGTCCTGGGCTTCCTGTCCGGGACCCATCTGCATCTTGAAGGCCGCATCCCAGGTGCCGACGCGCTCCTTGAGCATCGCGTGCTCCGCGGTGGGATGTGGCATCTCCATACCGGCGTCCTGGGCAAGCAGCGTGGCGCCGACGAGCAGGCCGCCGAGCGCGAGCGTGATGAGGGGTGTGGTCATGCGCATGGTTTCTCTCCGTGGAAGGGTAGGAGCGGACCTGTATCGTCGAATCCGCCGCCTGTTGCACCGCGAGCCCGAACGCCGGCTGCAGCCGCCCGGCCGAAGGCGCCGGGAGGCGGGCCGGCACACGACGAAGTGAGCCCCCCGGCCCGCCGTCGGGCGGCCGTCGACAGCTTCGAGGTTGTGGCGACCCTTGGCCGCGGATACCGTCCTGCCCCATGAGTCACGCAGCTTCCGGTCGTGAGGCGGCCTCGGGCAGCGAGGCCTCCCACAGACGGAACGGCCCCTCAGCGGAGGTTCCCAGATGACCGGATCGCAGCCTCCCGTGACGCGCGACAAGGGGTTCGACTCCTACATCCCCGCGACGACCAACATGCGCGAGCTGACGCTCATGCCGCTGGTCGTCGGCACGCTGCTCGGCATGGTCTTCGGAGCGTCCTCGCTCTACCTCGTGCTGAAGGTCGGCCTGACCGTGAGCGCCTCCATCCCGGTGGCCGTCATCTCGATCACGCTGTTCCGGCTGTTCTCGAAGTTCGGCTTCAAGGACGCCACGATCCTCGAGAACAACATCGTGCAGACGGCCGGCTCGGCCGGCGAGTCCATCGCCTTCGGCATCGGCGTCACGATGCCGGCCATCATGATCCTGGGCTTCGACCTCGAGGTGACGCGCGTCCTGCTCGTCGGGGTGCTCGGCGGCCTGCTCGGCATCCTCATGATGATTCCGCTGCGTCGCGCGCTCATCGTGCAGCAGCACGGCATTCTCAAGTACCCGGAAGGCACCGCCTGCGCCGAGGTGCTGAAGGCGGGCGCGTCCGAGGAGTCCGTCGCCGCAGCCTCCGCGTCCGCCAGGGCCGAGATCGCCAAGCTTGGCGGCCAGGCCACCAGCGCCAAGACGATCTTCGCGGGCTTCGGCATCGGCCTGGTCTACAAGGCGCTGAATGTCGCCTTCCGCGGCTGGAAGGACACGCCGGAGAAGATCTTCGGAAAGCCCTTCGCGGCCGGTTCGGTGTCGGCGGAGATCTCGCCGGAGCTGCTCGGCGTGGGTTACATCATCGGGCCGCGCATCGCGTCGATCATGTGCGCCGGCGGCGTGCTCGCCTACCTGGTGCTCATCCCGGCCATCAAGTTCTTCGGCGAGGGCCTGCTCGCGCCGCTCGCGCCCGAGACGACGCGCCTCATCAAGGACATGTCGCCGGGCCAGATCCGCTCGGCCTACATCCTGTACATCGGCGCCGGCGCGGTGGCCGCGGGCGGCATCATCAGCCTGCTGCGCTCCATGCCGACGATCTGGCACGGACTGCGCGAGGGCCTCAAGGATTTCCGTGGCGGCGCGGCGGCACGCGTCGGCCAGCTCCGCACGGACCGCGACCTCTCGATGAAGGTCGTGCTCGCCGGGTGCTTCGCGCTGGTCGCCGTGATCGCGGTGGCCGACCCGCTCTACGTCGGCGGCACGGGCGCGATGGCGCGCATCGTCGCCTCGATCCTCATCGTGGTGCTGGGCTTCCTGTTCGTCACAGTGTCCTCGCGGCTGACCGGCGAGATCGGTTCGTCCTCCAACCCCATCTCGGGGATGACGGTCGCGACGCTGCTCGTCACCTGCCTGGCCTTCCTCGCCATCGGCTGGACGGGCTCCGCCTACTACGTCACCGCGCTCTCGATCGGCGCCATCGTGTGCATCGCGTCCAGCAACGGCGGCACGACCTCGCAGGACCTGAAGACGGGCTTCCTCGTCGGCGCGACGCCGGGCGCCCAGCAGATCGCGATCCTCCTCGGCGCCCTGGCCTCCGCGCTCGTGCTCGGGCCCATCCTGCTCACGCTCAACACGTCCGCCACCGTGTTCGTCCCCCGCATCAGCCAGGAGCCCGTGACCGTCAACGGCACCGAGACGCTGACCTCCGTCGAGAACTGGCCCGCCGACCTGCACTTCGACGTCGCCTCGATGACGACCCGCGAGAGCTACGAGGGCCGCGACTACCTCGTCCACCAGGACGTGGAGTCGAACGGCGCGACGGCCGTGAAGTATCTCGTGGACGACTCGGGCACCCCGCAGTTCCTCGTGGACCCGGGCATCAACGGCACGCATCACTACACCGCGGACGGCCTGCACAAGGTCACGAAGTTCGACGCGCCGAAGGCCACCCTGATGTCCTACATCATCAAGGGCATCCTGAACCGGCAGCTCCCGTGGGGCCTCGTGCTGCTGGGCGTGATGATCGCGCTCACGCTGGAGATGTCGGGCATCTCGTCGCTGGCCTTCGCCGTCGGCGTGTACCTGCCGCTCTCCTCGTCCAGCCCCATCTTCCTGGGCGGCATGATCCGCTGGCTCGTCGACAAATACATCCGCAAGAAGCACCGCGGCAAGGACATGACCGAGGACCAGCTCGTCGCCGAGGGCGACAAGAGCCCCGGCGTGCTCATGGCCTCCGGCTACATCGCGGGCGGCGCGATCGCCGGCATTCTCATCGCCTTCATGGCCGGCGTGCCCTTCATGCAGGAGTTCAACGACAAGCTCGAGGCGATCTCGAAGAGCAATCCCTTCGTCGAGGGTCCGAACGCGGACCTGCTGTCCTGCCTCCCCTTCGTCGCCATCATGCTGGCCCTGTACCTCGTGGGACGCGAGGTCCTGCTCGCGCCGAAGTCGAAGGCCAACTGACCGGAGGGCGGCTGCCCGCTCAACCCTGCTGCAGGCGCCGCGCGTTGGCGGCCGCAAGCGCGGCCCACAGCGTCGCGGGGTCGCGATGTTCCGCCGCGCAGTCGTGCGCGAGGCAGACGTAGGCGACGGCCTCGTCGCGCACGGGCAGTTCGAAGCGCGCCACCTGCTCTGCGTCCGCCACCGGGTCGAGGCGCTGCACGACGCGGCTCGGCAGGTAGGTGCCGTTGGCTGCGCGGAACAGCGCCAGCGTGGCCGGGTCGTCGTCGCGGCCCAGCACGAGGATGTGCAGCGGCGGGTGCAGCACCAGCTCCACGCTGCGCCCCCAGGCCGCCATCGCGTAGCCGGAGCGGCGGAAGTCGCCCGTGTGGCGCGACAGCGCCTCGCGCGCGAGCTGCTCCCACGCCGGGCGGCCGAAGCAGAGCGCGCCACGCAGCAGCGCCTCGGCGGCCACCGCGCCATCGAGGATGTCGGCCTCGCGCGGCGCGGCCGCCCTCCCCGAGCCGGCCCCCGCCGACGCGTTCGCGAGTTCGCCGGCAATCGCCTGCAGCAGGTCCTGCAGCGCGGGCAGCATGCGCCGGTCATCCGTGTACTGCAGCAGGTGCAGCAGCGCGCGGGCGGTCTCGGCCTGATCGCGCAGCAGGCCGGGGAGGCGTCGGCCGGCGCCGTCGTCTCCGTGCAACATGCCGCGCCCCGGCCGCCAGAGACGCTCCAGCAGGGCGGACGAGACGGCCAGCGCGGCCTGCGTGAACTCCGGCCGGCGCAGCACGGCGCCGGCCTTGAGCAGCGCGGAGATCGCACGCGCGTTGGCATCGGCGAGGAAACGCCCGTCGCGCAGGGGCGCGGCGCGCGTCCGCCGTCCCGCGGCGTCCTGCGCGTAGTACTCGTCGTCGGCATCGAGGCTGGCGTGGAAGAGTCCGGCGTCGCGGTCGAGGAAGAGCGCGAGCAGCGCCTCGGTCGTGCGCGCCCCCTGCTCGAGGAAGTCGCTGCGCTGCATGAGCTGGCCGGCCTCGAGGTAGTTGCGGGCCAGGCCGGCATTCGCCTCGAGCAGCTTCTCGGTGTGCGGCGAGCGCCAGTCGCGACTGGCGCAGAAGCGGAAGAAGCCGCCGTCCACCGGGTCGGCCAGGCCGCCCTCGGCCATGTGCGAGAGCGTCTTCTCGATGACCTCGCGCAAACGCGGGCTGCCGTGCTCGGCCTGGCGCAGCAGCGCGAAGTCCAGCGCCTCCGGGTGCGGGAATTTCTGGCCGGTGCCGAAGCCGCCGTGCCGGCTGTCGAAGTGCTGCAGCAGCGATTGCTCGATGGCGGGCAGGATCGTGTCGTCCAGCCGGCCGCTCGGCTGCCGCGGCGGCACGCGCGAGGGCTCCCAGCCGGGGCCCTCGGTGCGCAGGCGGCGCGCGGCATCGCCCAGCAGCGCGACGAGGGTCGGCGCATCGAAGAAGGTGCCGCCCGCGAGCACCTCGCCCTCGGGGCCGAGGATCACGGTGCCGGGCCAGCCTCCCTGGCCGTAGCGCGCCTCGATGTCGGGGCGCGCGTCCTTGTCCACGCGCACCGCGAGCGCATGCTCCGTCACGGCGGCGATCACGGCCGGGTCGGCCCACGTGGTCTCGTCCATCGCGCGGCAGAAGCGGCCCCAGCCCGCCACCAGCGAGAGCAGCACCGGCCGGCGCTCCTCGCGCGCCACGGCGAGCAGTTCATCGCTCCACTCGTGCCAGGCGATGCTCGCGTCGGGATCCATGCTGCCCTTTTCGTCCGCACGGGCGGGCGGCATGAAGCCGGAGCCGCGGGCCGCCCGACCGCCCGACCGCCGTCCCTCAGTCCAGCGTGGGGAACAGGCCGTGCAGGCGTGCGACGACGTCGGCGGCGGAGGCGCCGTTGGTCGCGAGCAGGCCGCGCGCGTGATTCAGGTGCGGGCCGCCGTACTGCAGCGGCGCGCCGTCCAGGTCCAGAAAGCGCCCGCCCGCCGCGTGCAGGATGGCCTCGGGCGCGCAGGTGTCCCACACGCTGATGTGCGAGGTGGTCGCCACGTAGAGGTCGGCCTCATCGGCGACGATCTTCCCGACCTTGTAGCCGACGCTTCCGACCTGCAGCGTCTCCTTTGGCGTCAGCGCGGCGATGGCCGCCTCCAGCCGCGCGTCGCGGTGCGCGATGGACGCGATGACGCGCAGCTCGTTGCTGTGCGCGCGGCTCGACACGGCCAGCGCGCGGCGCGTGCCGTCCGCGCGGCGCTCCTCGGCGCCCTCGCCGACGACGCCGACAAAGCTGCGCCCTGCCTTGGGCACGTGGACGACACCCAGCTTCGGGCGCCCGTCGACGCGCAGCCCGATCATGATCGCGAAGCCCTCGCGGCCCTTCACGAAGTCCGACGTGCCGTCGAGCGGATCCACCACCCAGCAGCGGCTCGCGCTGCGCCAGGCTGCATCGGTGACCGGAGTTTCCTCGGAGAGAATCGTGTCGCCCGGGAAGAGCCGAGCCAGCTCGCTCACGATGAGGTCGTTGGACTGCCGGTCGGCGACGGTCACCGGCTGGCCGCCCTTGTCCGTCACCGTGTACTCGCCCAGAAACCAGCGCATCACGACATCGCCGGCCTGCCGGGCGAGGCCGGTCACGGCCTCCAGCTGCTGCGCCCAGGCTCCGTGCGCGTCGGCGCGCGCGCTGCCGCTCATCGCGAGTGGCCGCGTCCGGGCTTTGTGCGCGGCGCCCGCGCGGGCTTCGGCTTCACGGCCTTGATCGATTTCGCGGCCTTCGCGGCCTTCGCGCCTCGTGCGGGAGCTGCGGAGGCTGCAGGCGACTCAGGCTCAGCGGCCTCCGCGGATTCGGCGGCTTCCGCGGGAGCGTGGTGCGCCTTGCTCTCGGCTGTCGCGCCTGACGGTGAGTCCTTGAACGGGACCTCCTCCGCGCCGGCCCACAGGCCGTCGAGGTCGAAGTGCCGGCGGCCCTCGTCATCGAAGAGGTGCAGCACCACGACGCCCCAGTCGTAGAGCGACCAGCGTCCGTCCGGATCCTCGCTGCTGGCCATCGGCGGGCCGTAGCCTGCGGCCTTCAGCGCCTCGCGCGTGGCGTCGCGGATGGCGCGCGCCTGCCGCCGGTTGTGCACCGTCGCCAGCACGAAATACTCGGCGATGCCCAGCAGCTCGCCGACGAAGAGCAGGCGCACTTCACGGGCCTGACGGTCCAGCGCCACGCGTGCGCAGAGCTGCCCCTGCTCGCGGTCCACATCGGGACGTGCCGGTGCTGCGCCGCCCGCGGGCCCCTTGCTGCCGCCTGCCGACGAGCGCTTAGTGCTTGCCAAAGATGATCGGCGCAGCGACGACGGCCACGATGCACATGAGCTTGATGAGGATGTTCATCGCGGGGCCGGCCGTGTCCTTGAAGGGATCGCCGACGGTGTCGCCCACGACGGCCGCCTTGTGCGTCGCGCTGCCCTTGCCGCCGTACGCGCCCGCCTCGATGTGCTTCTTGGCGTTGTCCCACGCACCGCCGGCGTTGGCCATGAAGATGGCCATCATGACGCCGGAGAGCGTCGCGCCGGCGAGCAGGCCGCCCAGCGCCTCGGCCGACCACAGCGCACCGACAGCCACCGGAATGGCGACGGCGAGCAGGCCCGGCACGATCATCTCGCGGATGGCGGACTGCGTCGCGATGGCCACGCAACGTGCCGTGTCCGGCTCCGCCGTGCCTTCCATGAGGCCCTTGATGGTCTTGAACTGGCGGCGCACCTCTTCGACGATCTTGAACGCCGCGCGTCCGACCGCCGTCATGCACATGGAGCTGAAGAGGAAGGGCAGCATCGCGCCGATGAGCGCGCCGGCGATGACGTCCGGACGCGTGAGATCCAGCGAGAGCGGCTCGCCGCGCAGCACGCCGACCTGCGTGGCGTAGCCCTGGAAGAGAGCCAGCGCGGTGAGCGCGGCCGAACCGATGGCGAAGCCCTTGCCGATGGCGGCCGTCGTGTTTCCGGCCGCGTCCAGGCTGTCCGTGCGCTTGCGCACGTCCGGCGGGCAGTGGCTCATCTCGGCGATGCCGCCCGCGTTGTCGGCCACGGGGCCGTACGCGTCGACACCCAGCGAGATGCCCAGGGTGGAGAGCATGCCGACCGCGGCGATCGAGATGCCGTAGAGGCCCGCGAAGTTGTAGGCGAGCACGACCGCGAGCGCGATGAGGCACACCGGCGCCCACGTGCTGGTCATGCCCGTCGCGAGTCCGGCGATCAGGTTCGTGGCCGCGCCCGTCTGGCTCTGCTCCGCGATCTTGCGGACCGGCTTGCCCTTCTCGGACGTGTAGTACTCCGTGATCTTGCCCACCGTGACGCCGAGCGCCAGGCCGGTCACCACGGACCAGAAGATGTCCATGCCGTCGACGCTCTTGCCGGCGAGGTTCGTGAAGCTCAGCGACAGCTTCTGCATGAAGAACCAGGCCAGCCCGATGAACACGATGGAGGCCACGACGAGGCCGCGGAACAGCGCCGAGTTGAGCTTGCCCTCGTCATTGGTCTTCACGAAGAAGCGCCCGACGAGCGAACCGACGATGCCGAAGGCCGACAGGTAGAGCGGCAGCAGCACGATGTCCGAGTTGAGCCCCGGCGACTTGGAGACGATCACCGCGCCGATGGCCATGGTGGCGACGATCGAGCCCACGTAGGACTCGAAGAGGTCCGCGCCCATGCCCGCCACGTCGCCGACGTTGTCGCCCACGTTGTCGGCCACGACGGCCGGGTTGCGCGGGTCGTCCTCGGGGATGCCCGCCTCGACCTTGCCGACCAGGTCCGCGCCGACGTCAGCCGCCTTGGTGAAGATACCGCCGCCGACGCGCGCGAAGAGCGCGATCGAGGACGCGCCGAAGCCGAAACCGAAGAGCGGCCGCGGATCGTGATAGACGAGATAGAGCACGGTCACGCCGCCGAGCCCGAGGCCGACGACGCATAGACCCATGACCATGCCTGAGCTGAAGGCCACGTCGAGCGCGTCCTTGAGGCTGGTCCGCGCCGCGGCGGTCGTGCGCACGTTGGCGTGCGTCGCGGTGTTCATGCCCAGCCAGCCCGCGAGCGCCGAGCAGAAGGCGCCGGCGACGAAGCAGATCGGAGTCCTCCCCGCGTCGTCCGGGGCCCCCAGGAAGTACAGCGCCGTCGCGATGACCGCGACGAAGGCCGCGATGACCTTGTACTCGGTGGTCAGGAAGGCCTTGGCGCCGGTACGGATCGCGAGGGCGATCTTCTGCATCTTCTCGTCGCCGGCCGGAAGCCTGGCGATCTTGGCCGAGAGCAGGAAGGCGAAGAGCAGCGCGGCGAGTGCCGCGTAGAGCGACGTCTGCTCGGTGAGGAGGCTGTCCATGAACGGTGGGGTCCCGCGGGTTCAGGAACTGAAAGGGGCTGGCAAAAGGGGGAGAGGATACGGGCACCCCCCCTAGAAGTACAGTTCCCGCCGCAGGTCCCAGACCCGCTTCCACACCTCGACCAGGTCCACCTGATCCAGATTGCGCTGAAAGAAGACCTGGCTGGCCGGGTTGGCGATCCGGACCTTGATCTGGCAGTTCAGCACCGCCTCGGCCGCCCGGACATAGCAGTACAGGCTGCGCTCCCGGTCTCCGCCCGCCTGGGCCAGCCGGGCCAGGACGTACCAGACGTGGGCGTAGTCGGGCTCCAGCGCGAAGACCGCCGCCTGCTCCCTCTCCGCCAGAGCGACCTGGTGATTTCGCTGAGCCTCCTGGGCGAGGTCCCAGCGCCCGTCGACATCCAGGGGATCGAGGGCCAGCGCGGCCTGCTTGAGCTGCAGATACGTCGCCAGGTCGTCGGGCGCCCGGCCCAGCTTGTAGAAGCGCTGCAAGGCGAACTGCGCGCCCAGCTCGGGCAGCTCCGGGTCCAGGCCGTCGGCGTTGCGCGCCCGCGCGAGCGCTGCAAAGGCCTGGGCCGTGGCGTCCGCGATCACCGCATCGCGCTGCTTGCGCATCGCGGCATCGGCCAGCTGCTGGTCGGCCAGCCGCAGCACGCGATTGCGCTCGAAGAGGAAGCGCGCCAGCGAGCTGTCCGCGTCGCGGGGCAGCACGCGCTCGGCCGCATTCAGCGCCTCCCGGACCGTCTCGACCGCGGGCCCCCCGCCCGCGCTCGCGGGTGCAGCGGCCTTGCCGTCGCCGGCTCCCGCCGGGGCATGGGCTACCTCGAACTCCGCCACGAGAGCCTGCGCATCGCGCAGCCGCGAGACCTCCACCGCGCGCCAGCCGGCCCCCGCCACGAGCGTGAGCCCGATCGCCAGCAGACCGGCTGCCGCCAGCGGCCGCGGCAGCGCCATGCCGCGCTCCTGTCCGCGATGCCGCATCCGCGTGAACGCCGCCGCCAGCAGCAGCAGGAAGACCGAGAAGGCGACGGGGTTCTGCTCGATGCCGTCCACCTGCAACTCGAGGAAGAGCACGCAGGCGCCAAGCGCCGAGCCCAGGGCCAGCGGGTCGTCATCGCGCAGCCGGGTGCGCAGCAGGCGTCGCGCCACGAAGACGGTGAGCACCAGCAGCGAAGCGCCCGCCAGCCAGCCCCATTCCAGCCAGAGCGTGGTGAACACGTTGTGCGTCAGTCCGATGCCGCGCCGCTGATGCAGCAGCCACGGGTGCTCCGCGTCGAAGGCGTGCGCGAGAAATTCATAGCGATTCATGCCCGGGCCGATGCCCAGCGGCCGCTCCGCGCTGCGCTCGATGGCGCTCTGCCAGAGGAACGGCCGGGAGAAGTCGTGCTCCGATTCCAGGTTCGCCACCCGCTCGCGCAGCGGGTTCGGCACGATCACCACCAGCACCACGAGCACCCCCAGCGCGACGAGCAGCGCGCGCAATCTCCAGTGCACCGCGAGCAACAGCAGCGTCAGGCCGGTGGCCGCCACGGCGCCACGCGACCGGGACAAGAGCAGAAAGGGCAGTAGCGGCAGCAGAAAGAGCAGGCGCGCCCCGCGCAACGCGAGCAGGCCGATGAGCGCCAGCATCGTGGCGCCGATCAAGGTGCCCAGCACGTTCGGGTTGCCGAGCGTGCCGTCGGGCCGATGCAGCGGATCGAAGAGCTGCCCCTCGAGCAGGACTGCCACCAACTGCCCGGCGAGCAGCAGCCCGAGCGCGGTCGCCAGCCACAGGCGCGTGCGGCGCACGCTCGCCGGATCGGCGTCCGCATCGGGCAGCAGGCCGAGGCACAGCAGGAAGAAGGCCGCGTGCGCGATCCCGGTCAGAGCCGCGACGAGCATCTCCTGCACCGGTGCCTCGCGTCGCGCGAAGCCGATCGCCAGTCCCAGCGAGAGCACGGCAAGACCAATGCTGACCCCGGGCAATCCCAGGCGCAGCGGGCCGAACGCCGCCGCGAGCGGCTGCGCTCCGTGCGTCGCAGCCGCCCCGGGTGCGCGGGCGGCCAGCAGCCGCCACAGAGCGACCGCGCTGAGCCCGGCCACGAGCGCCAGGTGCAGATACCACGCCAGGTTGGTGTCGATGGGCAACAGCGGCAGCAGCGGCACCAGCACCAACCACGCCAGCAGGAGCGGCATCATCAGCGTGCGACCACCGACAGCATGGCGCCCGTCATGCCGGGCGGGTCGTCCTTCGGCGCCCACGTCCCCGTGACGAGCAGGCGTCCCGACAGCCAGGTCTCGCCGACCTGCAGTCCCTCGGGCCAGCCCTGGCGCGAAAACGTGAAGACCGCACGGACGCGTCCGGCATCGATGAGCGCGGCCAGCGCCTCGTCACCGATCGTGCTGCCCGCGCCGAAGGGCAGGCTGACAAGCGGCAGCTCGCCGAAGGCCAGCAGCTCGAGCGGCCCGGCCAGCGCGGCATCGCTTTGTCCGCCCTCGCGCATCGTCCGGACGGCTTCGACCAGTGCCGGCCGAGCCGCCGCGGCCGTCGCCGCCGCGCGGGCATCGACTTGTTCCTTCTGCTGGCCGTACACGTCGGGCACCAGCACCGCCGAGTGATACGCGGTGTGCGGCCACGGCCACAGGGACAGCACGGCCAGCGCCGGCATCGCGAGCACGCCGCTGCAGAGTGCGACTCTCAGGCCCCGGCCCGCCAGCTGCGTGTGCCGCAGCAGCAGCGGCAGCACCAGGAAGACCGCGCCGCCGCCCGCCATGAGTTTCCAGCGCTCCGGGCGCGGCGCCGATTCGCTGCCGGTCAGGTCGCCCAGCGTGCCGAGCAGCAGCGCCACCCAGCCCAGCACGGCCAGCAGCGCCAGCCAGCGCTCAGCGCGCGTCGGCACGACGGCCAGCATGCGCACGCCGAGCAGCACGACGAGCGGCGTGCAGGCCACGAGGTAGCGCAGCTTCATGCCCGGCCACGCAAGCGCGATCGCGAGCAACGCGCCCAGGCAGAGCATCGCGGTGAGCAGCCGGCGGTCGGCGCGGCGCACGCCACCCAGCGCGAGCAGCGGCAGGCCCGCCAGCGTCAGGCCGAACAGCCCGGGCCAGAGCAGCAGGCCGCTGCCGAACACGTAGAGCACGTTGCCAGGCACCCAGCCGCCGGCACCGCGCCACATGGCCTGCAGCAGCGACATGTCGGGAAAGCGCGCGACGGGCACACCGTCCACGACGCCGGCCAGAGGTTGCACGCCTGCAGCGCTCAGCACGTACAGCGCATTCATGCTGTGGAAGGGCGAGCCGAACTCCTGCACGTTGCGCCACCACCACGGCAGCTGCACGGCCGCCGCGACGGCCAGCGCGCCGCAACCGGTGAGCAGGGCGCGGCCGCGTGAGCCGCCCGGCGGCGCCAGCAGCAGCACGGCCAGCGGCACCGGCAGCAGCACGAGCGCCTGGTAGTTGAGCAACCACGCCGCGCCGAGCAGCAGTCCGAGGCGCAGCGCGCTCGGCTTCTCCGCCGCCAGAAACTCCATGAGCAGCAGCACGACGCAGGCCTGCGCGGCGTAGAGCGAACCGTTGCCGCTGGCATCGATGGCCACGAAGGACCACGCGACGAGCGCGCAGGCCAGCGCGGGCAGACCGTCCGGCGCGCCGTTGATGCCCTCGGTGAGCCGATCCGCCTGCCGCCACACGAGCACCAGCACGAGGAGACCGCACAGCAGCGACATCAGCTTCAGCCCGCTGAAGGCCGAGCCGGTCACCACGCTGGCGGCCGCGCCCAGCAGCGGCCAGAGCGGCGGGTGCTGGTCCGCCAGGTCCTGCTGCGGCACGGGGCCGTCGCCCTCGACCAGCGACGTGCCGCGCTCGAAGCCGGCATGGAAACCACTCCCCTGTGCAAGGCTCGCCGCGACGCCCGCATCGAGCAGCACATCCCCGCGGGGATGGACGTGCTGCGTGGCGACGACGATCCGGGCGAGCACGCCCAGCAGGATGGCGAGGAGCAGCAGGCGGCTTGTCATCGTGGGGTCATCGCGGGGGCAGCTCGCCAGCTGGCTGATCGGAGGGTGGCTGATCGGATGGTGACTGTCGCGACGGTCGCTGGCCGGACTGAAGCGCCTCCTGCAACGGCGCAAGCAGTGCAGCGGCGCGCTCCATGATCTCATCTGCGTCGGCCCCGGGCGACGCGGCACCCGACGCGACCGCGTCCGCGTCCGAGCGGGGCAGCAGCGAGCGCGCGAGCTCCAGATCGCGCGACGCCGCCGCGCGGTCGCCGTCGAGTTGCCAGGCGAGCAGCCCGCGCTCGAGGGCCAGGTTGGCGGCCAGCCAGCGATCGAAGCCCTGCGGACCGCTGGCCAGCAGTTCCCGCAACGCGCGCTCCTCCGGCATCTCGCCCAGCACCCGCTCGGCAGCGGGCGCGAAGAGGCCGTCCACCATGGTCTGCACGGCGAGCGTGCGGCCGAACGGGGCGTGAAGTCTCTCGCCGCCGGGCAGCAGCAGCCCTTCCTCGAACAGCGTGAGCCCCGTCGCCACGAGCGCATCGTGGCGCGCCCGGTCAGGCGCCCGCGGCGCCTCCGTGACGAGCAGCTGACCGGCGAGGTATTCGCGCACCGTGCTCAGCGCCGGGTGCAGCGTGAGCAGCGCGCGCGCCAGCGCGGCGGCCTCGTCGGAGTCGCCGGACATCTGGTCGTGCAGCAGTCGGACCCACAGCGCCGAGCTGATGAGCGCGCGCACCGGCCCGAGCGGCTGCAGTGCGCGGGCCAGCGGCTCCTCGTCACGCGCGGCGTCGCCCACGGCGCGTGTCTCCCCGCCGGACGGGTGCGCGTCGCCGCGCGACGGGCCGAGCGACGGCGCCGCGTGCGCCAGCCACGCCGACGAGGCCAGCAGCAGCAGCGCGGCGACGAGTTGCGGCATGCGGTGACTCACGGCATTGCGGACCGGCGTTGCAGCGCGGTGCCCAGCGTGGCGATGACCAGCAGCAGCGCGATGGCCGCGAGCCATGGCAGAGGCCCGGGCGGCAGCTCGACCGCCAGCGCGGTCAGGCCCGCCAGGCACGCCGTCTCGAAATGAAAGGCGCACGCGGCGGCCAGGGCCGTGAGCAGCGCGAGGAGCAGGCCGGCCGCAGCGGCCGTCGGCAGAGGCAGGTCCGCCCGGCTCAGCGGCATGGTGCCGACACCGAGTTGCGGCGGCGCCTCGCCGAGCACCAGGTTCGGACCCGGGTGCAGCGTGACGAAGAGGTCGCCGCGCTCGGGCCACAGATCCGGCAGCGGCACCGTGAGCTGCGGCCGGCTGTACACGGTCGGCGCGAGCGACAGCACGCCGTCGCCGCGCGTCACGTGGATGCGGAGCGGCTGGCTGCCGGGGTAGCGCGCGAAGACCTGGAGCTGCAGGTCGAACGGCCCGCGCCGCCCCGCCGGCAATGCGAAGCGCCACATCGGGTCGGTGACCTCGGTTGCCATGCGCTGCCCCGCGACGGTGTCGGGCACCTCGATGCCGCCGGCCACCCAGCGCGTGCAGTGGCCGAGCAGCAGCACGAGCGTCGCCATGCCCAGCACGCTTCCGATCACGCGCCCCGCCACCCACGCCCACGACGCGATCGGGCGCAGGGCGACCAGTTGTTCGTAACCGCCGGCGCGCTCGGCCGTGGGCACCGAGGCCGCGAGCGGCAGCACGAGCACGGCCGCGAGCACGCGCACCAGGCCGCTGTAGGCCGCCGGCAGCATCGACGTCGCCGGCAGGCCCGTCTGCGCCAGACCCGTCAGCGCCAGACCCGCACCGGCGCCCGCGAGCACCGCGACGGCCAGCGCAGGCCAGCTGAGCATGCGCCGCACGGTTCCCACCGCGATGATGAGCACCCCACCGAGCATCAGGCGGAGCTGCCGAGCAGGGCGGACAGACCTTCGCGCGCGTCGCTGCCAGCCAGGACCTCGGCGGCGGGCCCGGCAGCCACCACCTGGCCCGCGCGCAGCACGAGCACGTGCGTCGCCAGCGCCGTGAAATCCTCCAGTCGGTGGCTCGCCAGCACGACGCCCGCGCCCGCGGCGAGGCGCGCCCGCAGGTGCTCGGCCAGGTCCATGATCACCAGCGAGTCCAGGCCGGAGAAGGGTTCGTCGAGCAGGAGCAGCTCGGGCTCGTCGAGCAGCGCCTGCGCCAGCACGACGCGTCGCGCCTGTCCCAGCGACAGCGTGCCGAGCCGTCGCGCCAGCAGGCCCTGCAGGCCGGTCAGCCGGGCGACGCGATCCACGCGCGCGCCGGCATCGCGCAGCCCGGACAGCGACGCCAGTTCGAGCAGCACGTCGACGGCGCGCAGCGCCGCCGGCCAGCGCACGGCCTCCGGCACGAAGCCCACGCGCCGGTGCGCCGCGCGACTGCCGGCGCGCTCGCCGCAGACGGTCACGGACCCTGCGTGCGGCTCCGCAAGTCCCGCCGCAATGCGCAGCAGCGTGGACTTGCCCGAGCCGTTGGGACCGATGAGCCCCCAGCATTCGCCGCGCTCGACGACGAGATCCACGCCGTGCAGCGAGACGAGCCTGCGCGCGGGGAAGCGCAGGTAGGTGTGGCCGATCCGGCGAGCTTCCAGCAGAGGCATGCGGGGCCGAGTCTAGCTGCCGGCGCGCGGCGTTGCGCGCCCGACGTGGCCGTCCGCGATGCATCAAGGCTCCCTGCTCGCAGCCGGGTCCGGCGGACGATCGGCGCAGGGACTCCCGGCACGGCCCTGTTAGGCTGCGCCCGCATGTGGGTCCTCATGACGGCGCGCGGACAGCAGCTCGGCATCGCGAGCCTTCCGGCGGTGCTCGGAAGCGGTCCCGATGCCGACGTGCGTGTGCCGCACGAGTCCGTGATCGCGCAACACGCCCGGCTCAGCGAGGGCAGCGCGGGCACGCTGCGCATCGAAGCCCTGGGCGAGGGCGTCGTCGGCGTCGGCGGCCGGAAGGTGGAGCGCTCCCTGCTGCGCGACGGCGACGAGCTGATCCTCGGCCGCGTGAAGTTCACGCTCTGCGCGCGGCCCGCCCCGGGCGCCGCATCAGGCGGCGCATCAGGCGGCGCATCGGGCGGCGCATCAGGCGCAGCATCAAGCACGGCCTCACGCATGGCATCAGCCGCTGCGGCGGGCACCGTCGCTGGCACGACATCGCTCCGCGAGGGCCGCGAGGGCCGCGGCGGCGCTGCGGCGGCCAGGGAGTCCGAAGCGCCAGCATTGACGCAGCGCAGACGGGAGCTCCAGTTCCGCAAGGTCGAGGCGCGGCGCGGCCTGCTCAACGCGGACCTCTCGCAACTTCCCACCGGCCAGCGTCTGGCCGTGACGCTCGGCGTGCTGCTGATCGCCGCCGCCCTGATGGCCGGCGTGGCCTGGCTCGTCGGCCTGATCGGCTGAAGTTCCGCCCGCGGCACCTTTCCCCTGCAGCCGACCTGTTCACTTGCCCAACCCGATGAACTGCCCCGGGTGAACTGCCCACCGGAGAGGCGATCGGCGCTATCCTCAGCGAGCACACGGGCCCTCTGGCTCACGACGGGAGACTCACCATGGATATCGCGCTCTTCGCCAGCCGCGCAGAGGCGTCCTCGCCGACACACGGACGCCGCGCCGCATGGATCACGCTGCTGCTCGGGCTCGCGCTCTCGCAGGTCCTCGGCGGCGGATGCTCCTTCGCCTACAGCTCGGGCAACCACGACCATGATGATGACGACGACAACAACAGCGTCGTGATCATCAACTCGACGGGCGAGGCAGCCGGTGGTCCCCTCGTCGCAGCCGACTCGCCCTTCGCCACGGATCCGCTCGACCATCCGGAACGCGCGGCCACGGGCTCGATCTTCGTCGTGCTGCAGGAAATGCCCGACGCCGACGGCGACGGCCTCGCCGACCTCGCGATCCTTGCCGTGGATGCCGGCGACGCCGAGCTTCCCGCCAGCACGTGGTTGCTCTCCGGAGCCGACGCCTCGGTGCTCGACACGCGCGACCTCGGCGCGCTCAGGCCCCGCGCGCGGCTCGCTCCGACGCCAGCCGCAACCACAGCGTCTCCAGTTGTCCGGCCGAGCGATCCCACGACCAGCGGGCAGAGTGCTCGCGACCCAGCGCCAGCCGGCGCTCACGTTCCGCACCGGGACTGACGGCTTCCACGATCGCGGCGCCCACGGCCGCCGCATCACCCGGCGGCAGCAACCAGGCGCCCGCGCCGGCCACCTCGGGCACGGCCCCCGCCGCCACCGCGACGACCGGCACGCCGAAGCGCTGCGCGTCGACGACGGGGATCGCGAAGCCCTCGCACTCGGAAGCGAGCAGCAGCGCGTCGGCGCCGGAGAGCACGGCGGAGAGGCGCGCGTCGTCGAGATCTCCCGTCAACCGCACGCAGCCCTGCACGCCGAGTTCCGTCGCGCGGCGCGCGAAGATCCGTGCAGCCTCGGGCTCGGCATGCCCCGCCAGCACGAGCCCGAGGTCGCTGCCGCCGGGGCGTGCGCGCGCGGCGGCCAGCGCCTCGAGCAGAAAGAGCGGGCGCTTGTGCCGCGCCAGCGGGCCGACAGCCAGCACGTAGCGCGCGTTCCAGTCCATGCGGCGGCGCAGCGCGGTGATCACCTGCGGGTCGTCCACGCGCTGCAGTCCGGGGCTGCCGGCATTGGGAATCACGTGCACGCGGGTGGCGTCGCACACCGCGTGCCGCGCCAGCTCTCCCGCCGTGAAGCGCGACACCGCGATGACGGCCGCCGCGCGCGCCACGTTCGGCGCGAGGCGGCGCCGGCCCCACAACCTGCGCGCCAGCGACACGTCCTCGCCCTCCTGCAGGAAGCGCAGGTCGTGCAGCGTGACGCTCATCGGCGCGGCGCGCACGGACGGCAGCGGCAGCGCGGCGGCGGCCCAGACCGCCCCGCCGTGACGCACGAGTTCCGCATCGATGCGGCGGCCCGCCAGCGCGCGACGCAGCGGCGTGTGCATGCCCGTGAAGGGCAGGCAGCGCAGGCCTGGCAGCGCGTCGACGCCGGGTCGCACGAGGTGCAGCACATCCACCGCGCCGCGCGCGGCGTGCGCGGCCCCGAGCGCCGCGAGCCGCGTGGCCGCGCCGCTGTGGCCCCCATCGAGCATCGTCGCGTCGACGAGCACGACGGGCTGCGCAGCACGCGCGCTCATCGCGTCGCGCCTCCGGCATCGCGGCCGCTGCGCGCGTCGGACGGCCGACGCCGGGCGTACGCCTCGATGCCATCCGCGTAGAGGGCGAGGTGCGCGCGCGCCAGCGCCTCGCCGTTGAAGCGCACCACGTGGAGCCGCCCGCGCGCGACGAGTTCGGCGCGACGAGCCGGCGAGTTCAGCAGCTGCTGCAGCGTGGCGGCAAGCGAAGCGGGATCTCCTGCCCGGCACAGCTCCACGGCCTGCCCGCGCACCTCGGGTGCCGCACCTTCTTCACTGGCCAGCACGGGCACGCCGCAGGCCATGGCCTCGAGCACGGGCAGGCCGAAACCCTCGAAGAGCGACGGAAAGGCGACGGCCGTCGCGCCGCGGTACAGCGCGAGCAGCGTCCGGTCGTCCACCGCACCGGGGAAGAGCACGCGGCCCGCGAGATCCGCACGACGCGCGCGTGCGGCCAGCGCGTCGGAGGCATCGCCGTCGGGACCGGCAAGCACGAGGCGCATGCCGGCCGGAGCCCGCGCCGCGGCGACGGCCTCGAGCAGCGCGGCGAGATTCTTCTTGCGGCGCAGGCGACCGACGGCGAGCAGCAACGGCGCGCGCCCGTCGGCGCCGAGCCCCAGGCGTGCACGCAGCGTCTCGTCCTCGCGCGCCTCGTCGCTGTCGGGCGCCGCCGGCTTGAAGCGTGCATCGACCGCGTGCGGAATGACGACCGCGCGCGGCGCGGCCTCCGGGTGGCGCGCCAGCAGGTGCTCGCGCGTGCGCTCCGAGACGCAGACCAGCCGCGTCGCGACGGCGACGGCGAGCGCGGTGCGCGCGCGATGCGTCCAGCGGCCGTCCCCGGTCGCGCGTGCCGCCGCATCCGACGACGCCCACGGCAGCTCGTGCAGCGTCGCCACGACGGCACAACCCGCGCGCAGCGGCACGGCCGCCACGGGCGAGTGATAGACATCGATGCGATGGCCCGCGAGCAGCGTGGGCAACGTGGTCTCGCGCCACAGCGCCACGGGCAGCGACGGCGGTGCGGAGAGCTGCACGAGCTGCAGCGCCGGGCCGCAGCCCAGCAGCGCCTCGCGCAGCGTGGCCAGCCCGCGCTCGACTCCGGTCGGCTCCGCCCGATCCAGCAGGCTGACGTCCAGGGCGATGCGCACGGCGCTCAGCGCGGCCCGGCTGGCGCAGGCGACGTCGCGGGCGACGCCGGCGAGGCGCCCGATGCCTGCTGACTCCACACGTCGCCGTGCTGCTGCGAGATCTGCGCACCCGAGAGGCCGTCCGCGCCTTGACTGCCGTCGGCGGACAGGCGCACGGGGCTGCTCCACATCAGCTCGCCGTCTGCGAAACGCACGCGGACATAGGCGAAGCGGCTGCCGACCGGCGGCACGGCCAGCTCGAAGCCTTCGCGCGCCGTGCTGCCGTGCACCGCGCGCTGCTCCGACACCGTGCCGTCGACGATGAGTTCGAGCGCGGACAGCGCACGGCCGAAGCCGTCCACTTCGACGACGAAGCCGGAGTCCACGCCGGCCGGCGCGGCGGCGGAGGTGCCCATCGGCACGCCGTTCCACTCGGTCCACAGCGACGCGCGCACCGTGGAGGCGAAGGTCCGCCGCGCGTGCAGCGCATCGAAGACGCCCTCCCGCGTGAGCTCTCCGACCCAGGCGCCGGCGAAGGCGCCGTCGCTGGTCTGGTGGTCGCTCGAGGCGATGAAGCCGAAGTGCATGCCGAGGTCCAGGTTCGGCAGCGCGTAACGGCGCGGGTTCAGCCCGGGAATGGCGCGCGGCGCGTCGATGGCCTCCGAGTTGCCGCGATAGCTCTGGAAGACCTCGACGAGGCGATCGAAGCGCGGGTCGAAGCTGCCCCAGGCGAGCGTCGACGGATTGGAAGGAAACATCCCTGCCGGCGTGTGCGGAATCGTGAGCACGTCGTGCTCGTCGAGCAGCGGCCACAGGTCGGCGTCCTTGCCGGTGGTCGACGCGTCGCGCTCGCGGTCGTACACGCCGCGATAGGCCACGAGCGGCGGGTTGTCGCCGCGCGCGATGACGTTGCGGTGACCGGTGGAGGGCTCGGAGCGCTCGTAGGCGCGCAGGTCCACCATGCGGCCGGGGCTGTCGTAGGCGTCGGCCCAGCTCGCGCTGCGCCACCAGTCGTACGCGGTCATGTGCTCGAAGTGGTCCGTGATGGCGAGGAACTGCAGCGGCGCCACGTCGTAGGCGTAGCGCAGCGCGTCGTCGAAGGGGCCGTCCCAGTTGGACGAGCAGCGCGAGAGGTCGGTGTGGCGGTGCAGGTCTCCGAGCGCGAGCGAGAGCCGCGCGCCGTCGGGCCCGAGGCGCGTCGGCAGCGCGGCCGCGTCGCCGGGCGCCGCCGCGGGCAGGTCGGGCAGCGCGCGCGCGGGGCCCAGCGCAAACGGCGCGGCCTGCGCGTCCTTGCGCAGGATGCCGGTGGTCACCGTGGTCGGCATGCTCGAGACGGGCCGCCACCAGTCGACGCTTTCGAGCTGGCGCATGCGGAGCTGTTCGGGTGAGAGCCCCTCGGTGGACTTCGCCGACGCCGGCGCCGCGCGATCGTCGCCCACCACCGCATAGGCCATGCCGCCTCCCGGCAGGCGCGTGCAGGCGATGCCTGCATCGGCGCGACCGTCGCCCCCCGGGATGCCGAAGTGATGCTTGTCGGCGAGATGCCACGTGGCGCCATCGAAGCGGGTCATGTACGCGAACCAGATGGAGGTGCGCCAGCCAAGCCCGCCCGCCTTCGCCTGCGCGACCTTCTGGAAGGCCGGGTCCTCCGGGTCATCGAATTCCAGCGGCAGCGGCAGACCGCGGAAGAAGAGCACGAGGTTGCCGGTGCTCTCGATGGCCAGCTTCGGGAGTTCCCAATTGCGCGCGAGCACGTCGTTCATGCCCACGCTCGGCTGCACGCCCAGCGGCGCCACCTGTCCGTCCTGCACCGCGACGATCTCGACCTGGCGCCCGGCGTGCAGCGCTTCTTCCAGCTTGTTCACGGAGCCCTCGCGGCCCCAGTGCTCGGCCGCAACGTCGTACGCCACGTAGAGGCGCTCGCCATCGAAGGCCAGCGAGGGATGGGACTCGCGGCGCGGCGTGTCGGTGAGGCGTTGCCGCGTGAGCACGGAGGGCCTGCCATCGGTGCCGAGCCGGCACTCCGCGAGGTAGATGTCGTAGTCGCCGTCGGTCGCGCCATCCCACGCGATGGCGAAGCGCCCGGGGCCCGTGGACGTTGCCGACGGCGACCAGTGCGAGTGGCGATTCGTGCTCACGTCCACCGCTGCGCTCCACGGCCCGCCGGGCAGGCGGCCGAGCGCGAGCACCGCGGGGCCGGTGCCGTCCAGCGAGAGACAGGTGAGCAGCAGCGCGTGCTGGCCGTCCGCTGCGAGCACGGGCCACAGCAGCCTCGCGCCGGGCACCGACAGCAGCGTGACCGGCGCGCCCGGCGTGCCCAGCTCGCCCTCGCGATCCGGTGCGGCGATCACGAGCGTGCGCAGGGCCCAGCCGTCCGCGACGGCCTCGGACCAGACGAGGTGCAGGGCGTCGGCCTCGTCCACGGCGAGCGCGGTGCCGAGCACGCGCGTCGGCGACGTGTAGACGAGCGTCTCGTCGGCCGCGGTCCGGGACGAGAGACGCAACGCGAGGCTGTCCGTGCCGGCCTCCCAGTGCACGCAGGCAAGCCACGCATCGCCGTTGGCGCGGCACGCCATCGACGGATAGTCCCAGGCGCGCAGGTCGCCCTCGCGCGGCGCGGTTGCTTCATGCTCGTTGCCGGGCGAAGGCGGCGGCGTCGGGGCCGTGGCGCCGGGCGCGAGCGGCGCCGAAGCATCGCCGCAACCCGACCCGCTCCACGCGAGCAGGAGCAGGAGCAGCAGCGGCAGGACAAGGGACTTCGGGGCGGTCATCGCGCGGAGTCTACGTTTCCGCCGACGTGCTGATAGATGGCGTGCGTCGCTTCGGCCGCGCGCGCCCACGTCAGCCTCTCGACGCGTCGCCGGCCCGCAGCACCCAGCGCGGCGCGCAGCGTGGCATCACCGAGGAGTTGGCGGAGGCCGTCGCGCAGGGCGCCGACGTCGTGGCCGTCCACGGCCAGCACGGCGTCGCCGCCGTAGTCGGCCATCGGCGTGGCGCGCGTGGTGAGCACGGCACGGCCGCAATGCAGCGCCTCCGCGACGGGCAGACCGAAACCCTCCGCGAGGCTCGGATACGCCACCACATCCGCGCCACGCAGCAGCACGGCGAGCTCCTCCTCGGGCACCTCTCCGAGCACGCCGACATGCGCGGGCCGGCGGCCTTCCGCGAGCGTGGCCTCCAGCTCCGCGCAGCCCCAGCCTCGCGGCCCGACGAAGAGCAGGCAACCCGGCGTGCCGCGCGGCAGGTCGACGAAGGCCTGCAGCAGCGCGAGCTGATTCTTGCGCGGCTCGCGCGTGCCGGGCAGCAGGACGAGCGGGCCGGCGTCCGCGGGCAGGCCGGCGCGTGCGCGGAGACGGCTCAGCGCCGCCGCATCGTCGGAGCGCCGCGTGGCGTCCACGTGATCGCAGCCGAGCGGCACGACGTGCACGCGCTCCGCCGGCGCGACGCGGCGCGCCAGCACGTCGTCGCGCACGCGTTCGCAGGGCACGAAGATCGCGGCGGCTCGTGCGGCGGCGCGGCGCACGCGCGGCTCGACGCGCTCCGTGAACGCTGCGTCATGCCAGCCCTGGCCGTGCAGGAAGGTGAGGTCGTGCAGCGACATGACCTCCCGCGCGCGGCGCACCGGCGCGTACACGAGGTCCGTGTGATGAAAGATGTCGAGCGGGCCCAGCAGCGTCTCCACGCCGAAGCCCAGCGGCGCCAGTGCGGCTTGAAGGCGGGCCGGGATACGCGGCGTGCGCACGCCCGGCAGGCCGGCCTCGGCGCGCGGCCGGCGCCACGCGGCGCCGTAGCCGAGCACCTGCATGTCGGCCCGGGCCGACAGCGCGATGAACAACTCACGTGCGGCGCGGCCGATCCCGGTCCGCGAGAAAAGGGCCGGTCGCGCATCGAGGCCGACTCTCATGGCGCGCCTTCCGGCACGGCGCCGAGCCCGTCGTCGGTGCCGAGGCGAGGCGGCAGCACGCCCGTGGCGAACGCGGCCACCGCGCCGACGACGAGACCGGCCAGCACGCGCAGCGCGAAGCGCTCCGGATCGATCTGCGCGAGCAGCAGGGCCAGCGTGCCCGCCGCAAGCACCGCGCAGACGAGTGCACGCAGCAGCGGCCGCACGCGGAGCTGCAGCCCGGTCCGGCGGCGCACGCAGAGGGCCGCGCTCACGAAGACGAAGGCTTCGGTGGCCACGGTGGTCCAGGCGGCGCCTTCGATGCCAAGCGACGGAATGGCCAGCAGATTCAGCACGATGTTCAGCGCCGCGCCCGCGATCGAGATGCGCATCATGAGCCGCTGGTGGCCCGAGGCGAGCAGCGTGAGCACGTGCGGATACGTGACGAACACCAGTGCGATCGCCAGCGAGAGGACGGTGAGCGTGCGCGCGGCCACCTCGTATCCGGGCGGATAGATCAGGCGCAGCAGGTCGCGCGAGACCAGCCACACGAGCGCGGGAAACAGCACGCCGAGCGAACCGAGGAATTGCAGCGTGCGCTGGAAGAACGGCGCGAGTCGCGGCGCGCCGCCGCCCCAGAGGCGCGAGAAGACGGGGAACACGACCTGACTGAACAACACCGGCACCATGAGCACGAAGATCATGAGGCGGTAAGCCGCGCTGTAGTGCGCGACGGCTTCCGCGCCGAGCATCGGGCGCAGCATGATCGCGTCCACGTAGAAGTAGACCGAGGCCATCGCCATGGACACGCCCGCCGGCCAGGCCTCGTTCCAGAGCACGCGGCGTTCGGCCCCCGTTGCCTCGAAGACGATGTCCACGCGACGGCGCGCCCACACGTAGCACAGCACGCCGTTGACCACGACGCCGGCGCCGAAGGCGAGCAGGTAGCCGGCAGGCTCGCGCACGTCGGCGACCAGCAGCGACACGGTGCCCAGCAGCCAGACCGTCTGGCCGGTCGCACCCGCGAGGATCGAGCGGAAAAAGGCCATGTCCACGGCGAAGATCGCCGCGGCGCCCGAGGGCGCGTACGCCAGCAGGTGCAGGGCGGCGAGGCTCAGCAGCAGACCGCGCAGCCCCGCGCCTTCGAAGCCGAGGGCGAAGCCGACCAGCAGCACGACGCCCGCTGCCGCGAAGAGCGCCTTGAGCTCGATGAGCATGCCGATGAGCCGGCCGGCACGCGTGCGGTCGCGGCTCGCCTCGCGCACGACGATCGTGCCCGCGCCGAAATCGAGCACGTTGTTGAGCAGCTGGTAGAGCGTGAGGTGAAAGGCGAACACGCCGAAGTCGTGCTCGCCCAGCCAGCGCGGCAGCAGCAGCGCGGTGATCACGAAGGCCAGCGCGGAGCTGTAGAGGCGCCCCCCGATCTGCCCGGCCGTGTTGAGGCTGACGCGGCGCGAGAGACTCATGGAGACGACGCTTCGCCGCGGGTTGGCATGCAGGCGCGAGTCTGCCACAGCCGGCGGCCCGGGCGCGCGCCTCCGCCCGGTACCATGCACCCCTCGGAGGAACCCGGCTTGGAACATCCCGACAGCGTCGCGTCCTCGGTCGAGGTGCGCGGCCTGCGCAAGCAGTTCGCCGGACGCGAGGTGCTGCGCGGCATCGACCTCGACGTGCGGCCCGGCCAGGTGCTCGGCTACCTCGGCGCGAACGGCGCGGGCAAGAGCACGACCATCCGCATCCTCACCGGCTTGCTCGGCGACTTCGAAGGCGACGTGCGCGTCTGCGGCCTGGACGTGCGCCGCCAGCCGCTGGAGGTCAAGCGCCGCATCGGCTACGTGCCGGAGAACGCGCAGCTGTACGACGCGCTCTCGGCGCGCGAGTTCTTCGAGCTCGTCGGCCGCCTGCACGGCCTGTCCGACGAGCTGGCGCTGCACCGCGCGCACGAATATCTCTCGGCCTTCGGGCTGGACGGACGCTTCGGCTCGCGCCTCGGCTCGCTCTCCAAGGGCATGCGCCAGAAGATCCTGCTGTCCTCGGCGCTGCTGCACGCGCCGGAGATCGTGTTCCTCGACGAGCCGCTCTCCGGGCTCGACGTGGCGGCGACGATCCTCGTCAAGACGCTCATCCGCTCGCTCGCGGATCGCGGCCGCACGGTCTTCTACTGCTCGCACATGATGGACGTCGTGGAGCGCGTCTGCGACCGCATCGCGATCCTCGCCGACGGCCGCATCGTCGCGAACGGTTCCTTCGAGGAGCTCTCGGCCGCGCGCCACGGCGGCTCGCTCGAGGCGATCTTCGCCGAGCTGACCGGCTCGGGCGGCGAGGCCGCGGCGGTGGACCGCATCCTGCAGGCCATGGACGACGGCCGGAGCGCGGCCTCGTGAGCGCGCTGTTCGGCAGCCGGCGGGCGAACGAGCCTCCCTCGGACACCGTGCGGCCGGACGGCAGGCCGCTGCGGGTGCTGTGCGCGCTGTCCGAACCGCTGGCCGTCGTGGCCGGGTGGATGGGCGCGGATCGCACGGCCTTCCTCGCGATCCTGCGCGTGAAGCTGCGCCTCGACCTGCGCGTCGGCGGGCTCAAGAACCCCAACAAGGTCTCCGCCAGCGGCCTGGCGCTGACCTGCGGACTGAACCACGTCTTCGGCTGGCTCCTCGCCCTGTTCGGCATGCAGCTGCACGACGCGCGGGCGCTCACGGCGCTGGCCTGCGCGATGCTGTTCGTCCTGCTCGGCATGGCGCTCGTCACGGACCTGGTGGACCTGCTGCTCGCGCCGGCGGACGTGACCATCCTCGGCGCGCTGCCGGTCTCGCCGCGCACGCTGCTGCTGGCGCGCACGGGGCATGCGCTGCTCTACACGGGCCTGATCGCGGCGAGTTTCGCCTCTCCCACCTGGATCGTCGGCGCCTTCCTCTTCCCGGCAGCGACGTGGCTGCCGCTGTTCGCGGCGGCGGCTGGCCTCGCGGCGCTCACCACGCTGCTCGCGATCACCGCCGTGTTCGCGCTGCTGCTGCGGGTCACGCATCCCGAGCGCGTGCGCAACGCGGTGCTCTTCGCGCAGATCGCCGCCAGCCTCGTCACCTTCGGCGGCTACTACCTGCTCATCGGGCTGCTGCAGTCGCCCAGCGTGAGCGAGTGGCTGCGGGGCGAGCACATGGCGCAGCTGCTGCTTCCGCCGTACTGGTTCGCAGCGCTCGCCACCGCGACGGCGCCGGAACCGTCCACGCTGCACCTCGGCCTGATGGCACTGGCGCTCGCGGTGCCTGCACTGCTCGGGCTGGCGGTGCTGCGCCTCGCAGGCAGCAACCTGCTGCAGCGCCTGGCGGCGATGGATGAAGGCGGCGGCCCGCCTGTCTCCGACCGCCCCGGCCCGCTGCGTCGGCTCGGCCGCAGGCTCGCGCGCCCGGGCCTCGAGCGCGCGGGCTTCGACCTGTTTCTCGGCCTCGCCGCGCGCGAACGGCAATTCCGCCAGCGCGTCTACCCGATGCTCGCCATGCCCGTGATCATGATGGCCTACTTCGGGACCTCGGCGCGCCACGGCGACGGCTCGCAGCAGGGCGCGCTGATGTGCGCCTACCTGCCTGTCGTGTACTCGCTCTCGATCCTGCACATCATCCGCTTCAGCGACACGCCCGCGGCCGCGTGGATCTACTCCGTCGCACCGGTGGAGCAGTACGGGATGCTGGTCTGCGGTGCGGTCAAGGCGCTGTGCTTCGCCTTCCTGCTGCCGTGGTATCTGGCGCTCTACCTCTGCACCGGGTTGTTTTTCGGCGGCCTGCGCATCGAGGACATGGCCTTTTCCACGCTGAGCGTGCTGGCGGTCACGCTCTGGATCGCGCGCAGCCTGTCGGCCGACGCGCTGCCGTTCACGCGCACCTTCCGCACCAGCCAGTCCGGATCGAACTTCGCGATGCTTCTCATGGTGACGCCGGTCATCGGCATCATGGTCTTCGTGCATGTCATGCTCGAGGACAAGCCCTGGATCGTCGTGGGCCTCGCGCTCGTCGCGCTGGTCATGGTCATCGTGAACACCCGTCGCCTGCGCACGCTGAGCCTGAGTCCGCGCGCACTGCTCGAGACGGCCTGAACCCGGCGCCGAGCCCCCCGCGGAGGACGTGACGATGCTCGCGCTGCTGCTCGCTGCCGGTCGTGGACGGCGCATGGGAACGCCCAAGGCGCTGCTCGACCTCGGCGGGCGCACCGCGCTGGAGTGCTGCCTGGCCGCGCTGCGTGCGGGCGGCGCCGACGAGCTGCGCGTGGTGCTCGGCCACGGCGCCGAGGAGGCGCGCGCGAGGCTGCCGGCCGACGCGCTGGCCGGCGTGGAGATCGTCCTCAACCCGGACCCCGATCGCGGGCAGACCAGCTCGATCCGCGCCGGGCTCGCCGCGGGTCCGGGCGCGGGCGCATGCTTCGCGCTGCACACCGTCGATCACCCGCTGCTGCGCGCCGAGGACCTGGCGGCGCTGCTCGCAGCCTTCGCGCGCCGCGCCGCCGGACAGCGCATCGCCGTGCCGGTCGTCGACGGCCGCCGCGGGCACCCGGCGCTCTTCGAGCGGGAGCTGGCCGCCGAGTTCCTCGCATTGGGCGCCGACGAGCCGGGCCATCGCGTCGTCCGCAGCGACCCCTCGCGCGTGCTGGCCGTGCCGAGCGACAACGCGTGGCTCGTGCGCGACCTGGACACGCCCGAGGACCTGGCCGCCGCGCGGGCGGCTCTGGAGGCGCAGGGCGCCGCGCCGCACTGACTCAGCCGACGAGCAGCACCTGGACGCGGTTGCGGATCTCGTCGCGGACGGCGCGGAAGGCCTTCTTGACCTCGGCATCGCTGCCGGTGGCGGTGGTCGGGTCGTTCAGCGGCCAGTGAATCTGCGTGATCTTGCGCGTGGCCAGCTTGGGCAGCGGATCGGCATCCGAGCTGAGCGTGATGATCGTGTCGATCTTGGTGACCGGGATGCTCTTGAAGTCGTGCGGCACCTGGCAGGTGATGTCGATGCCGAGCTCGGCCATCACGTCGATCGCATGCTGATTGAGGCCGCGGGGCTGGACGCCGGCGCTGTAGACGTTCACGGTGCCCGTCGCGAGCGCCCGGGCGAAACCTTCGGCCATCTGGCTGCGGGCATCGTTTCCCTTGCAGACGAAGAGAAAGTTGCGCGGCTTGGCCATGTGATTCTCCAGCGCTGGACCGGTTCGCGAAGACGACTTTTGTCAGCCGTGCGCGATCCCGATGATTGTAAGGCAAAACGGTCCGAACTGCCAGCGCGAGTGCCGGCCGGATGCAGCGCAGGCACCCTGTCAGGGCCCAATTCCGCGCCCCGTCCGGGCCGCGCCTTGCATCCCGCAGGGCCCGTTCAAGGACAGCCGACATGACCGCCGCCACCATCACCAGGGGGCTGATCAACCCGCTGGCGACCCTCGGATTCGCCATCTCGGCCGGCGTGCAGCTCTCCGACGGGCATCGCCTGTACGCCATCTTCGAGCAGCACAGTCGTCGCGTCATGATGGTGGCCCATCCGGCGCGGCACGGCGACATGACCGCGCTGGCGCTCGCGCCGTGGACGGGCTCCCGGCCGCCGTGCGCGGGCGACCTGCTGGACGAGTTGATCGATCCGGCGCATGCCGTCGGCGTCGCGCGCGCGCTTGCACTGATGCGCGACGGCAGCCTCTGAGCTGCGGAGCAGCACGCCCTCGCGCGCGGATTGACGCGTCCCCGGGCCTGTGCTTCGATGCGTTCTTCCGGGCCCGCTCGCGAGGACGGCCGCTGAGGGCAAGCGCTCCCCGCGGCATCGGCAGCCGGACGAGGAACGCGGCATGAAGATCGGTGTCGTCACGGCCGAAATGGCCCCGCTGGCCAAGGTCGGCGGACTCGGCGACGTGGCCAGCGCGCTCTCCGCGGAGCTGGCCGCGCGCGGCCACGAGGTCACCGTGCTGCTGCCCGGCTACTCGAGCATGCGCATCGACCAGCTCGCCGGCTTCCAGGACGACGCGGCCTCCGTCTTCTTCGACGGCATGCAGCGCCGCGTGCCCCTGCGGCGCGGTCGCATCGGCAAGCTGCACGTCGTCCTCATCGACGATCCGCTCGTCGCCGGCCGCGGGCCCTACGACGACGCCGATGCGCGCGACGAGGCCTATCGCTACGCGCTGCTGTCGCGCGTGGCCGCCGACTGGCTCGCACCGCGCTGCGACGTGCTGCAGCTCCACGACCACCATGCGGCGCTCACCGCGTCGATGCTGCTGGGCAGGAACGGTCCGCCCGTGCTGCTCACCATCCACAACATGGCCTACCAGGGCATCCACGCGTGGAAGGACCTGGCGGCCGCGCACCTCCCCACCGAGAGCCGCGACCGGCTCGACTGGTACGGCCGCGCGAACTCGCTCAAGGGCGCGCTCATCTCCGCAGACGCCGTCGTGGCAGTGAGCCCGACCTACGCCCACGAGATCCGCGACACCGAGCATGGGTGCGGCCTGCAGACCCAGGTGCGCGACCGGGGCGACACGCTTCACGGCATCGTCAACGGCATCGACACGCGCACGTGGAACCCGGCCAACGATCCCTACCTCGCCGCGCAGTACGGCGACCGGGAACTGGCCGGCAAGGACGCCTGCCGCACGGCGCTGCTGCGCGAGATGTCGCTGGTGCAGGACGCGCGCCGCCCGCTCATCGGCATCGTCAGCCGGCTCACGGAGCAGAAGGGCTTCGACCTGCTGCGCGCGATCATGCCGGAGGTCACGGCGCTCGCGGATCTCGCGGTGCTCGGCCAGGGCGACGCGCGCATCGAGGCCAGCTTCCGCGCCGTGTCGGGCCGCCACGTCGGCGTGCGCATCGGCTTCGACGAGGGCCTCGCGCACCGCATCATGGCGGGCTGCGACCTCGTGCTCATGCCCTCGCGCTTCGAGCCGTGCGGGCTCATCCAGCTCATCGGCATGCACTACGGCACGCTGCCCGTGGTGCGCCGCACCGGCGGCCTCGCCGACACGGTCATCGACGCGGACGAGCACCCCGACACGGGCTTCGGCTTCCAGTTCGACCGGCCCACGCCGGCCGCGCTCTTCTCCGCGATCTTCCGCGGCCTGAAGGCCGTGCAGGACGGCCGCGCCCCCGCCCTGATGCGCCGCGGCATGGCGGTGGACGTGAGCTGGAGCCAGTCGGCGGGCCGCTACGAGAGCCTGATGACCGAGCTCGTCGCCGGGCGGGCCGCCGTCCGGGCCTGAACGCCGCCGGCTGCGGTCAGTGCGCGGCGGACGCGCCGTCAGGCGCCGGACTCGCATCGCCCGCAGGCGGCTCCGGGGCAGGCGCGTCGCTCGCGGGCTCCTCGTGCAGCGGCGGCAGCGGCTCGAACGGCGGGCTCGCCGGTTCCGGCTCCGAGCTGAACATGCCGCCGAGCCAGTCCCAGAATCGGCCGACGTTCTTCGTGACCACCTGCACCGGCACGACGCTGACCTTCGGATCCGTCATCGTGCCGCGCAGCTCGATCCTCACCACCTGCGACTGGATGTACTCGATGAGGTCGCCGACGTATCCCAGCGGCACCTTGATCGGCACGATGTCGATCTCGAGCGTGCCATCGCGATTGACCTTGCCATCGCCGACGAGCGAGAGGAATTGCGACTCGAGCTTGAACACGCGCACGATGTAGCGCCGGCCGTCGATGTCGAAGGCGACCGCGACCCGCTGGCGCTCGTCGCCTCCGGGAGGCGCCATCCGCAGCGCATCGAGGATCGCGTCGAGCACCGGCACGCGCCAGAGGCTGCCGCCGCGCACGGAGAACTGGCCGCGGCCCGTGGCAAGCCTCGGGTCGCCGATGCTGCCCTTGTAGGTCACGTCGCCCTGCAGCCAGCCGCTCAGGGAGCGCGTGGTCGGATCCTCGGCATCCGCGAGGGCTGCCGGCGCCTCCGCGTCCAGCGCGCGGCGCATGCGCGCGATGTCCACGTCGAAGACGGACGCGCTGCCGTCGATCTCGCCGGTGTCCAGGTCCAGGCTGCCCTTCATCGAGAGGACGCCCGCGGCGCAGTGACCGCTGGCGTTCTGGAAGATGAGCTTCCCGTCGCTGAGGTCGAAGCGGCTGACCATGTCCTCCACCTCGAATTGAGTGGGCCCGAAGTACAGCCGGTTCACGAGGATTCCGCCCCAGCCGCTCAGCGTCGAGGTCGACGCGGCTGTCTCGTTGCCGTGCGTCGTCTCCACGTGCAGGTGCAATTCGACGTTGCCGCCGTCGTCGGCCCGGACCCACGAGAGGTCGAGGTCGTCGGGCAGCAGCTCCACGTAGGTGGCTTGGAAGTCGGCGTTCACGACATCGAGGTCCCAGACCAGCTTGTCGGGTCCGTAGTCGAAGCTCGCCTCGGCCGCGCCGCCGTCGAACGAGAGGTTGGCCCCGGTGACGCGCACGTGGTCGTCGCGCAGTTCGAACGGCAGCGTCACCTCGGTGACGGGGAACGGCACCGACGGCGGCCGCAGCGTGCCCTCGCGCAGCACGCCGCTCGCCAGCGGAAAGCTCTGGTCGAAGCCGCTCGCGTCGAGATCGAGCAGGCCCTCCGGCGCCACCTGAGTCGTCAGCATCTCGCGCTCGGCGGGCAGGAACAGCGCAAAGACGGGATTGATCGCGAGCTGCCGTGTCTGCAGGCGGTTCAATCCATGCTCGCCGAATTCGAGCAGCACGTGCCCTCCATCGCGGCCGACGTCGATGTCCACCGAGAAGATGCCGTCGGGACGCAGTTGCAGGAAGGCGCTGGAGTCGGGGATCACCCAGTCGGGCAGGCCCGGCGAACGCAGCGTGATCTCGATGTCGAGAAACACCATCGGCGGCAGGAACTGGCGTCCGCCGGAGGGAGTCGCCGTCGGCGCGGGCTCCGACGCGGCCGGCTGGTCGTTCAGGTCGAGCGACTCGAAGATGTGATCGAGCATGAGCTCGATCGCGCGCGCGAGAACGAGCGTGTCGCCATCGAGGGAGAGCAGCACGCCTCCGCCACGGCCCGTGAAGAGCAGCGGCGTCACGGACGCCACGCCATCGAGACCGGGCACCGCCAGGCGCAGCACCACGTCGTCCACGTGCCCGACTTCCAGTCCTGTCACCTCGTCGTGCAGGCGGGCGCCCCGGATGTGCACCGTGTCGGGCGCCGGCAGGCTCGCGTGCTCCGCCGTGATGATGCCGGTGAGGTGCAGAGCTGCGAGCGCGTCGTCGCACCAGGCCGTCGCCTTGTAGTCCGCCACGAGCCACGCCCCGCCGACGATCGCGCAGAGCGCGAGCACGACCCACGCGACGATGCGCAGCGCCGTCACCATTGCCAGGTGGCCGGGTCGTGGAACAGGTAGTGAAGGCGCTCCTCCGTGGAGGGGCGCAGGCCGCGCGTGCCCAGGTGTTCCCAGCCGGGAAGGTAGTAGCCATTGCGCATGCCGAAGGACATGTCCTTGATGGGCGTCGCGTCCGGCAGGAGACGGTCGTTCGCGGGAATCCGCTGGAAGAGGCACTGCCCGTCGATCGGCTCGCCGGCGGCCTCGCCCTCCCAGCGCAGCAGCACGCTGGAGGGCGGCGGTTCGCCGACCAGCAGCGGCGAGTCGAAGAAGAGGTCGAACGGCCGCAGCGACCACGCCGGCACCACGAGGTCCCCGGTCAGCAGGTCGCGCCGTGACCAGGCCTCGGACAGTTTCAGTGACAGCCGCGGCCCGCCGTCGGCCAGTTGCACATCGACGACGACCTCATCGCGGCGCAGGCGCAACTCTCCGGATCGTGGTCGCGTGATCTCGAGCTGCACGTACACGCTGGCAACCTGCTGACCGCTCGCGCGATTCACGAAGCTGCCCTGACATGCCAGATCGACGACGATGTCGGGGCTGGCCTGCTGCTGGCTGGCCAGCGTGTCGCCGGGCTTCGCGCCGGCCGGCGCGTAGTAGCCGCGTTCGTAGGTCGCGCTGCACGCCGCGAGCAGCGCGAAGAGCGCGAAGAGCGCGAGACCGGGCACGCGCAGCCGACGCAACGCGCGCGGCGCGTGCAACTCCCGGGACGCGTGCGGCGCGGCGGCCGGCGGCAGGTCGGCGATGTTCACGCGACGGACCTCGGATCGGGAGCGATGCGGTCGGGTGCTGACGATAGCGCAGCGCACCCCGCGGACGGCACGATGAGGTGGTGACAGAGCCGCGTCCGAAACCCACCTCCGCGACCGCCCCGGAGGCGGGAGATCCTGCGGGTGGCGGCGGACGGGACGATGGCGGCGAGTGCCTCATCCTGTGCCGCGCCAGCGAGGTTTCCGACGTGCCCGCCCTGCTGGCCTGCTGCGCGCGCGCCGGCCTGCGCGCACGCTGGATGCATCCGGCGCAGCCACCACCTGCGCGAACCGCGGCGACCGCGACGGCCCTCGCGCGGACGGTGCTCCTGCCGCGCCTGCCGTCGGGCACGCCCGCCGAGCTGCTGCTCGGCCTCGACGTCTGGGAGCGCGCCGGCGCGCGCGTGCTCAATCCGGCCGGCGCCCTGCGCATCGCCCACGACAAGGCGGCGAGCCTCGCCGCGCTCGCGGCCGCCGGCATTCCGGTGCCGCCCACGCTCTGCGTGGTGCGAGACGGTCCGACGTCTCTCGGCGCGCTTCCCGGCGCCGAGCGGCCCGGCCAGCTCTTCGTGGTCAAGCCGGCCGCCGGCAGCTCGGGCCGCGGCGTGACGGTGGGCATCGGCCGCGCGGAGGCGGAGCGCCGGGCCGCGGCCTTCGCGGACGGCAGCGGGCCGGTGCTCGTGCAGCCATTCCTCGGCGGCGGCATCGACCGGCGGCTCTTCATCGTCGGCGAGGCTGTCGTCGCGGCCATGGAGCGTCGGCCCGCGCCGGGCATCGGCCGTGGCAACCTCGGCTACGGAGCGCAGGCCGCGGCCATCGAGGCGACCTCCGCGGAAACGGCGCTGGCGCTGCGGGCGGCGCGCGCTCTCGGACTGCACGTGGCAGCCGTGGACCTGCTCGTGGAGGACCTGTCCCCCCTGGTGCTCGAGGTCAACAGCTCGCCGGGCCTGTCCGGAATCAGCCGGACGACCGGCATCGATGTGGGCGCCGCGATCAGCGGATACATGGGCGCCCTGCTCGGCACGCCATCGTGAGAGTGCGCCCCGCCGCCCGCACGCATTGACCGCTGCACGGCGCATACGGATGCTGCCGCAGCATGGCACCGGGACTCATCGCGATCGTCAGCGACGTGCACGGCAATCGCCACGCCCTGGAGGCGGTGCTGGACGACGCCCGCACACAGGGCGCCGACGAGCTGTGGTGCCTCGGCGACGTCGTCGGCTACGGCCCTGAACCCGTGGCGTGCCTGGAGATGCTGCGCGAACGCGCAAGCGCCTTCATTCGCGGCAATCACGAGCAGGCCGTGCTGGAGGGCCCCACCGGCTTCAATCCCATGGCCGCGGCCGCCATCCGCTGGACGCGCGCCCAGCTGGACCTCGCCGCCGCGTCGTCGAGCGACCTGCTGCAGTTCATCGCGAGCCTGCCGGAGCGCAGCGACCAGCCGACCGCGGTGCTCGTGCACGGCTCGCCCGCCCAGCCGCTGGACGAGTACCTCTTCCAGGAAGACGCGCTCGACCAGATGCCGCGCAGCCGCGACTACTCGCCGAAGCTTGCCCGGGCCTTCAAGCTTATCGACCGCCCGTGCTTCATCGGCCACACGCACGTGCCCGGCGTCATCGGCGAGGACTTCTCGTGGACCTCGCCTGCGGCCTGCGACGGGCGCTTCGACACGCGCGGCGAGCGCTGCATCGTGAACGTCGGCTCGGTGGGCCAGCCGCGCGACGGCGACGTGCGCGCGTCGTACGCCCTCTTCGACGGACGCCTGGTCAGCTTCCGGCGCGTCGCCTATGACCTCGATGCCACGGCCCGCGCGATCCGCGCGACGCAGGGCCTGCCCTTCGCGCTGGCGCTGCGCCTGGAAGAGGGCTGGTAGGAAGAGGGCTGGTAGCCGGCGCCATCGCGGCCCGCGCAACGCACGGGTGACGCGCCGTCCGGACTGACCTGCGCGCGACGGCGGTGCGCGACGGCGGTGCGTGACGGCGGTGCGTGACAGTCACGCCCGGCAGTCGCTAGGATTCGCGGCCATGAAGATCAACATCCTGCCCGTCGTGCTCTGCGCCTTCGTCGGTTCGTTTCTCGTCGCGGAGGTGCGCGCGATGCCGCCCCAGGACGTCAAGCTCGAGTTTCCCAAAGCCAGTCCTCCCGCCACGGTGAAGGAACGCGTCGGTCTGACCGACGTCGAGGTCGTGTATGCGCGCCCCGGCGTCAAGGGCCGCAGGATCTTCGGCGGGCTCGTGCCCTACGGCGAGGTCTGGCGCACGGGCGCCAACTCCGCGACGAAGATCAGCTTCGGCACCGACGTGGCCTTCGGCGGCGCCGAGGTGCCGGCGGGTTCGTACGCGCTGTTCACGATTCCCGGCGCGGACGAGTGGACCGTCATCCTGAACAAGGTCGACGGCCAGTGGGGTTCCTATGCCTACGACGAGAAGAACGATCTCGTGCGCATCAAGGTGAAGCCGGTCGCGCTGCCGGAGGCCGTGGAAACCATGACCATCGGGTTGTCGGACGTGAGCGACGACGCGGCCACGCTGAACATCACCTGGGACAGGACGCGCGTCCCGATCACCCTGCAGACCAACGTCGTGAAGGTGCTGCTGCCGCAGATCCGGACGGCGATGGAAGGCACGGGCAAAAAGCCCTGGCTCGATGCGGCAATGTTCTATTACGCGCACGACCTCGACCTGAAGCAGGCCGTCGCGTGGATGGACGAGGCGATCAAGGAACAGCCCGAGGCCTTCTGGATCATCTACCGCAAGGGGCTGATCCTCGCGAAGCTCGGCGACAAGCAGGCCGCGCTTGCCGCAGCGAGCGAGTCGCTCGCCCTTGCGCACAAGGCAGGCGGAGCCATCGGTGCGGAATACGCGCACCTGAGTGAAGCGCTCATCGAGAGCCTTCGCTAGAGGCGCACCCGCTCCCGCTATCCTCGCCGCGTGCCCATCACGCCTCTGCCCGTCGACGCCGTCGTGCCCGCATTGCTGGCCGCGCTGGGAGCGCATGGCGCGGCGGTGCTGCGTGCGCCCACCGGCTCGGGCAAGACGACGCGCGTGCCGCCGGCGCTGATGGATGCGCTGGCCGCGCGAGGCGGCGAGGCGCGCGACGTGCTCGTGCTGCAACCGCGGCGCCTGGCCGCGCGCGCTGCCGCCCGGCGCATCGCCGAAGAGCGCGGCGTGCGGCTCGGCGACGAGGTCGGCTACGCCGTGCGCTTCGACCGACGCGCGGGCCCGCGCACGCGATTGCTGGTGTTGACCGAAGGCCTGCTCGTGCGCAGGTTGCAGGACAACCCGTTGCTCTCGCGCGCCGGCGCCGTGGTGCTGGACGAATTCCACGAGCGGCACCTCGACAGCGACCTTTCGCTGGCCCTGCTCCGGCGCGTGCAGGCGGCGCGCCCCGATCTCTGGTTGCTGGCCATGTCCGCCAGCGACCTCGGGTCCGCGCTGCCTGCCTTCCTCGGCGACGCACCTGTGCTCACGTGCGAGGGGCGGCTCTTCCCCATCGAGCAGCGCTGGCGCCGCAGCGAGCGTGACGAGCCGCTGTCGCGCGCCGTGGCTGCGGGCGTCACCGAGGCGCTGGCGGCCACGCGCGGCGACGTGCTCGTCTTCCTGCCCGGCGTGGGCGAGATCCGCCGCTGCGCCGAGGACCTCGCGCCGCTGGCCGCGCGCGCGGACGTGCAGCTCGTCGAGCTCTACGGCGACCTGCCACCCGAGCGCCAGGACGACGCGCTGCGGCGCGGGCCGCGACGGCGCGTCATCCTGTCCACCAACGTGGCCGAGACCTCGGTCACCGTCGAGGGCGTCACGGGCGTGGTGGACAGCGGGCTGCAGCGGCGCTTGTCCTTCGACCCTGCCGTGGGACTCGACCGCCTCGAGCTGGTGCCGATCTCGCGCGCCTCGGCCGAGCAGCGCGCCGGTCGCGCAGGCCGCACCGAACCGGGCACCTGCGTGCGGCTGTGGACCGAGCTCGAACACCGCGCGCGCCCCGCCGCCGAGCAGCCCGAGGTGCTGCGCGTGGACCTCACCGGCCCGGTGCTGCAGCTGCTCGACTGGGGCGAGCACGACGTGCACGCCTTCCCGTGGTTGCAGGCTCCGCCGCGCGCGGCGCTGGACGAAGCGCTGACGCTCCTGTCGCGCCTCGGCGCGACCGACGCCGCCGTGCGCGGCCTGACGCCGGCCGGCCGCGCGATGGCGCGCCTGCCGGTGCATCCGCGCCTGGCACGCCTGCTCCTCGAGGGCGCGGCCCTCGGCGTGGCGAGGCAGGCCGCGCTTGCCGCGGCGTTGCTCGCCGAGCGCGACCCCTTCCTGCGTGGCCGGCAGCCACCGCATGCGCGCCGCGCCACGCATGCCTCGGCCTGCGACGTGTCCGATCGCGTCGCTGCGCTGGAGGACTTCGAGACACGCGGCGTGCGCCACTCCGAGCTGGGCGAGCTGCACGTGGCCGGCGCACGCGGCATCCTGCGCGCGCGCGATCAATTGCTGGATCTGCTGCAGGAGACCGGCGGCTCGCGCGAGGTGGCCGCCGAAGCCCTGGGACGCGCGCTGCTGGCGGCCTTCCCAGACCGCCTGTGTCGCCGGCGCGAACCCGGCAGTCCGCGCGCCGTGATGGCCGGCGGCCGCGGCGTGACGCTCGATCCGCGCAGCGCCGTGCGCGATGCGCCGCTGTTTCTCGCGCTTGACCTCGACGCGCGCTCGGGCGGCGATGCGCTGGCGCGGATGGCCAGTGCGGTGCGCCGCGAGTGGCTCGATCCCTCGCGCCTCGTCACGTGCACCGAAGCGGCCTTCGACGCACGCACGCTGCGCGTGGCCGCCGTGCGCCGCGTGCTGTTCGAGGAGCTCGCACTGGAAGAGTCGCCCGCCGCGCTGCCCGGTGCCGACGAGGTCGCGCAGTGCCTGGCCGTTGCCGCCGCCGAGCGCCTGGCCGAGGCCCTGCCGCTGCGCGAACCCGGCGTGCAGGCCTTTCTCGCGCGCCTGCGCTGGCTGGCCGCGCAGCGCCCCGACCTTTCGCTGCCGACCTTCGACGACGACGGGCTGCGCGCGCTGCTCCCGTCCCTGTGCGACGACTGTCGCTCGTTCGAAGACCTTCAGCGCGTGCCGCTGGCCGCCCGCCTGCGCGACGCGCTCGACCCGCCGCAGCGTGCCGCACTCGAGCGCCTCGCCCCCGAGCGCCTGGTCCTGGCCAGCGGCAGCCATCCCGCACTGGACTACGACCCGGCGCGCGCGCCCGTGCTGGCCGTGCGCATGCAGGAGCTGTTCGGCCAGCGCGAAACGCCGCGCGTGCTCGGCGGGCAGGTCAAGGTGCTGCTGCACCTGCTCGCACCCAATGGCCGGGCCGAGCAGGTCACTGACGATCTCGCCAGCTTCTGGGCAAACGTCTATCCGCAGACGCGGCGCGAACTCTCACGCCGCTATCCGCGGCACGCCTGGCCCGAGGACCCGCTGTCCGCGGCGCCGCAGCGGCGTCCGCGCCCGCGCACGCGCTGAACCCACCGGCGGCGTGGACGAGCCCGTCGCATCGGACGTGATCCGGGGGCGAGGCGGCTCTCCGTCAGCGCAGCCCGCCGGAGACCAGCATCGACTCGCCGGTCATCCAGCCGGCATCGGATGATGCGAGGAAGACCGCCACGGAGGCGATGTCCTCCGGCTGTCCGAGGCGACCCAGCGGGGTCTGCGACACCATCATGCGTTCCATGTCGCTGCCGACGATGCCGCCTGTGCGCGTGCCTTCGGTCTCCACGCCGCCCGGGTTGATGGCGTTGACGCGGATCCTGCGCGGCCCGAGTTCCGCGGCGAGAACGCGCGTGATCGAATCCACCGCGGCCTTCGTCGCCGAGTAGACCGAGCTGCCGGGCATCGCGTTGCGGCTCACCACCGAACTGATGTTGATCACGCTGCCGCCCGCGGGTCCGAAGTGCCGGCACGCCTCCTGCGTCGCGAGCAGCAGACCGAGGACATTGACGTCGAAGTGCTGGTGGAAGTGAGCTTCGGTCACTTCCTCGAGCGGCGCGAACTTGTAGATGCCCGCGTTGTTGACGAGCACGTCGAGGCTGCCGAAGGCCGCGATGGTCTCCGCGAAGAGCTGACGCACATCCGCCGACTTCGAGACGTCGCCCTTCACGGCGAGCGCTTTGCCGCCGGCCGCGCGGAGCGCCGCGACGACCGAGTCGGCTCCTTCACGGCTCGACGAGTAGTTCACGACCACCGAGGCGCCTGCCGCGCCGAGCGCCGTCGCGATGCCCGCGCCGATGCCCTTGGATGCACCCGTCACCACAGCCACCTTGCCTCCCAGCTTGCCCACGCGAATCTCCTGCCTTGGAAAATGTCGTTTCGAAAACGCCGCTGTCTAGCTCACGGCAGCACGCCGCGCACGAACCCGTCCGTCCGCATCGCGGCGCGGCGCAGCGCGGCGCGGCGCATCTCGTCGCGGCGCATCGCGGCGCATCGCGGCTCGCGGCTCGCGGCTCACGGCTCACGGCTCACGGCTCAGGGCTCACGGCTCAGGGCTCAGGGCTCAACGCTCAGGGCTCAACGCTCAGTGCTCAGTGCGCGCTGCCCAGCGTGGCGCTGCGCTCCGCGATGCCGGCGAGCAGGTCCTTCCACGATCTGGCGAAGGAGGCGGCGCCGTCGCGCTGCAACTTGCCGGCCAGGGCGGACAGGTCCACGCCGGCCTTCGTGAATTGTTCGAGAACGGCCTCGGCGTCGCCGCCGTCGCGCGGCATGAGGGCGGCCACGCAGCCGTGGTCGGCGAAGGCCGCCAGCGTCTTGTCCGGCATCGTGTTCACGGTGTGTGGCGCGGCCAGCGCCTCCACGTAAAGGACGTCGGGTGCGCTGGCACTCTTGGTGCTGGTGCTGGCCCACAGCACGCGCTGGGCTCGCGCTCCGGCATTGAGCAGCGCCAGCCAGCGGTCGCTCTCGTGCAGCTCGCGCGCCACGCGGTAGGTGCGGCGCGCGATCGCGATGCCCAGCCGGTCGCGCAGCGCGGCGGGCACCTTGTCTGCGACGGCCGTGTCCCAGCGGCTCACGAAGAGCGAGGCCACGGAGCGCACGTCGGGGTCGAGTCCGGCCGCGAGGCGCCGCTCGATGCCGCGCAGGTAGGCGCCGGCCGCGGCGAGGTATTGCTCGGCCGAGAACAGCAGCGTCACGTTCACCGGCACGCCGGCAAAGATGGATTCCTCGATGGCCGGGATGCCGGCCGGTGTGCCCGGGATCTTGATGAAGACGTTGCTGCGCCCGGCGCGCGTGTGCAGGTCGTAGGCCGCGGAGATGCTGGCCTGCGTGTCGTCGGCGAGGTCGGGCGACAACTCGAGCGAGACCCACCCATCCACCCCGCAGGTCGCCTCATGCACCGGCCGGAACAAGTCGGCGGCGCGCGTGATGTCCTCCAGCGCGAGTTCGAAGAACAGCGGCTCGGGCTGCAGGCCCGCCGCAGCCTTCCTGCGGATGGCGGCGTCGTAGTGCCCGCCGCGGATCGCGTGCTCGAAGATGGTGGGATTGGAGGTGAGCCCCGTCACCGAGAGCTCCCGGATCGTGCGCGCGAGGCTGCCGTCATCGAGCAGGCCGCGCGAGATGTTGTCGAGCCACAGGCTCTGGCCCAGGCGGTGCAGGCGTTCGGTCGGCTTCATGTCGGGTCTCCCGTGCGAGTCGTGGATTCTCCACGACCTAGCACGAGAGCACGAGCGGATCCTGCGCGGCGGCCGAGCTGCTGCTTCGCCGGGCGCTACGGCACGTCGCCCTTGAGCGCATTGCTCAGCGCGACGCCCTTGACGGCCGCCGCGTCAGCGATGGCGTACTGGAGGAAAAGCTCGAGGCCGAGGCCGCTCGTGCCGGAGGGCATCGTCGCGGGCAGCGACAGCGTGCCGGCGCCGGTCGAGAGCAGCAGCGGGAAGCCGGAGAGCGGCGGGAAGGCAGCCAGCATGCCGCCCTTGAAGGGCACGGGTGTCGACGTGATCGACAGAAAGAGCGCGGCGAGCGCTGCGGGCCTGGCATTCGCGAGGTCGAGCGTCAGCGGACACTGCGCGACGAGCGAGCCGGTGCCGGTGAGCGTCGGCACGCCCGCGATTCCCGCGAGCCCGAAGCCGAGGTTGCTCCACGGCGTCGGCGCGACGCCCTGCTCGTAGCACATCACGGCACAGGCCGAGATGTTGCCGGCGAGGTCGGCGCACTCGATGTAGTAGGAGACGGTGGCGTCGGTCTGCGCCGGAATGACCCCGCGGAACTGCATGCTGCCCTGAGCGAACATCGGCAATGCCACGTCCGGGCCGTTGTTCACCGAGTAGTGCAGCACGGCCGGGTAGAAGCTGGTCAGGTAGTAACTGGTGTTGTCGCGGATCTGTGCGTGCACGACCTGCGGGATGCCATTCGGCACGTTGGCCGGCACGACAGTCAGCTTGTAGAAGGTCGGCGCATGCGTATCGGGCACGCCGAGCACGTTGCGGAAGAGATAGTTCTGCTGGTTGGCGTCGTTGCACAGCAGCAGGTCATCGTCGCCGTCGTTGTCGATGTCGGCGACATCGGCGTCGAGCGTGGTGTTACCGTTGAAGGTAGACGGGAGTTCCGGATTGGGCGAGAGTCCGGATGCCAGGCCCGTGCGGTGGAACAGGCCCACGGTGTCGTAGTGCAGGCCCTGCGCGAGCCCGCTCTGGTACATGTAATTCGTGCCGCTGAAGTTGGCGATGAAGGCGTCGAGGTCGCCATCCCCGTCGTAGTCGATGAAGTCGATTTCGTTCTCGTCCACATTCGGGTCGCCCTTGAGCCAGGCGTTCATCTGGGTGAAATGCGCGCCCTGTCCCGGTGTGAATCCGTCGTTGCGGAAGACGCGATCGAGGTTGCCGTTGTAGTCCAGCATCCAGAGATCGAAGTCGCCGTCACCGTCCACGTCGGCGTACTCGGTCTCGTAGTTCACGCTGGCGGAGCCGCCCGGTTGGCCCGTGAGCAGCGCCCACTGCGTCGTGTCCTGGAATGGCGATGAGCTCAGCGGGTTGTACAGATTGTTGATGTACTGCCGCGCCTGGCTGTCGCGGCTGGACATCGAGATGTCGATGTCGAAGTCGCCGTCGAGGTCCGCGAGATCCATGTCGAAGGTGTGGAGCTTGATGTCGGCTCCGGCGTTGGCCCACGGGTACAACTCGTCGAACACGCCGGATCCGCTGTTCAGGAAGATGCGCGACTCGCGCGTCCCGTTGAGGGCCGGCCCGTAACTGCTGAAGAAGAGATCGCTGTCGCCGTCGTCATCGAGGTCCGCGAAGTCGCAATCGCAGGAGTATTCGCGGAAGGGGCCGGCGTTGCCGCCGAACACCTGATCGCCGAGCGGCACGCCCACGAGCTGGCCCCAGCGCAGGTTCGTGTCCTCCTGGAAGAAGCCGATCGTGCCGCCCTGCAGTCCGCCAAGGTTGGTGTAGAAGCGGCTGGGCTCGCCGCCGTTTACCAGGTTGCCGCGGTTGGCGATGAACACGTCGAGGTCGGCGTCGTTGTCCACGTCCACGAACTCGATGTCGCGCGAGGTGTCGAGCGTCACGCCGGCGAAGCGCGTCGCTGTCTCCTCGGTGAACAGGCCCACGGTGCCGCCCTGCAGGCCGCCGAGGTTGATGAAGAGGCGGTTGGCCTCCTTGCCGAAGTCACCGCCGTTGGCCACGCCGACGTCCATGTCGCCGTCGTTGTCCACGTCGCCCGGGTCGATGTTCTCCGAGCGATTCGTGCCGAAGTTGGCCGAGCTGGTGAAGTTCCGGCCGGGCTGCAGGTCGGCCAGCGACTGCGCCGAGGCCTGCCCGGCTGCGGTCAGGAGGGTCAGCACGGCAAGCGCCTGGACTCCCCGCGTGAGCTGATTTCCGTGGTTTCCCATGTGCCCGTCTCCCGCAGGTCGTCACTCGCCGCGAGCCAAGGCAGCCCGGCCGGCGTGTCCGTGGCGGATACCTTGCTGCATACCCTCAAAACATGCAAGACGAATGAACCGGCAAGGGCGGCGCGCCCGCTTCACCGCCCCAGCGTGAGCGACCGGCCGCCGGCGAGATCCATGAGCTGATCGAGGACACCGTCGCGAGCGCGCATGACGGCGAGTTCGCGTTCGCGAGCCAGCTTCAGGGCAGGTTGCAGGAAGTCCGCATCGACGACCGCATCGAGCGCACGCGCCACGTCGGAGCGCGTCACGGGTCCGCGCGGCGTCGCGACCAGCGGCACGGCGATGCCGAACTCCTGGCACCGGGCGGCAAGAGCCGGCTGATCCCAGAACAAGGGGTACGAGATCATCGGCACGCGGTGGTAGACCGCCTCGTGCGTGGAGTTCAGGCCGTGGTGCGTGATGAAGACGTCGGCCTCCGCAAGCACCTCGCGCTGGTTGGCGTACCGCACGACCCGCACGCCGGGCAGCTCCAGCGCCGCGAGGTCGCGCACGGAGAGTGCGTGGCCTCCGAGCGACACGATGGACGTCGTGCCCGGCCTCCCGGACAGCTCCGCCGCAATCACACTCAGCGCCGCCACGACCTGCGGCCTGTAGTAGCGCCACGCGACCGTGCCGAACGAGACGTAGACCTTGAGCGTCTCGGGCTCGGCACCGAAGTGCGCTTCCGTGCCCGGCTCTCGCCGTGACGGCAATGTCGTGTCCGCCAGCGAGCCGAAGAACGCGAGCGGCGCAAAGACCTGCCGTTCGTGAGGCGCCAGGTATTCGGGCGGCTCGCAGCAGATGTTGAGCCACGGGCTGAGCGTCGCCACGTAGAGGAAGGGTGAGGCGTTCGTGATGCCGAAGCGGCTGCGCAGTCGCTCGACGGCCGCATGGCAGTCCTGCGAGACGAACACGCGCGGGTCCACGGCCAGAGCGGCCTGGAACGTCTCGGGATCCACGTTGTGCCCGGCGCAGATGTTGACGCAGGGCACGCCGAGCACCCGCCCCACGACATACCCGATGACCGCAAAGGTGTCGTGCAGGATGAGCGCCGGGCGGTCGCACGCGAGGCGCTCGGCGACGACGTCCGCGTAGCAGCCTGCGAAGGCGACGGAGCGGCAGGCCGCCGGCTGCGACGTGGCGTCGGCAGCCTCCTCCGAACAAAGGTCGGAGAGGTCCGTGAAGGCTGCGCCGGTGCTCTCGACCGCCGTGCGGAAGCGCGGGTAGGTGAAGACCTCCACGCGCGCACCGCGACGCCTGAGCCCCGCCATCAACGGCAGCATCCGCTGGAAGTGCCCGACCTCGTCGGCGGCGAACAGCACGATGCGGGGGCTGCCCATGGATCTCCGGACTGCGGTCGGGGCGCGTGCGCCGACTGGTTGCCCCACAGCTGCGAGCACGACGCCGCATGGCTTCCATGGGATCATGCGCTGCAAGACAAGGAATCGGCGAGTCGAGGCGCTTGTGACATGCGGAGGCTCTGCCGCCCGCGCAGCGCAGCACATCCACGGCCATCCTGCGCTTCAGCTGTCCCGCCCGGGGAGACTCCGGAACTACCTGGACTTCCCCGTCCCGGTCTCGGTCTCGGTCTCGGTCCCGACGCCAGCGCCAGTGCCAGCGCCAGTGCCAGCGCCAATGCCAATGCCCGTGTCCGTGTCCGTGTCCGTGTCCGTGTCAGTGTCCGTGTCAGTGTCCGCGGACTGGCTGCGAGCTGCCGCCAGCAGTGTCTGCACGAGCGGCAGGTCCAGCTTGTTCAGGCCGCGTCCGTCGGCCGAGATCGCGAGGGCTCGCTCGAAGTGCACGATCGCGGAGGCCGAGTCGCCGCGGGCATGCGCCTGCCGACCGAGAGCGAGGCGCACGAGCGACTCGGCCTCCGGCGAGTTCGCGAGCTCCGTGTCGATGCGCAACGTCACGTCGGCGCTGCGCCACGGCTCGGGTCCACCGCTCTCGAGCAGTTCGCCGAGGAAGACTGCCGCGCGACGCGCCTGGCTGTGCGCGCCCCAGCCGCGGGAGGCCTCCGCCAGCGCGCGCTCCCTTCCGAGCCACGTGCCGATGAGGCCCGCCATGAGCGTGGTGATGAGCAGCCCGCCGACGGCGGCCGACCAGCGGTGCCGTCGCAACCAGCGTGCGGCGCGCTCAGCTGCCGGCGCGCGATGCGCGCTGACGGGTTCGTCGTCGAGCCAGCGTTGCAGGTCGGCGGCGAGGGCCTCGACGGAGGCGTAGCGCTTGTGCGGATCGGCCGCGAGCGACTGCTGCACGATGGCGTCGAGGTCACCACGGAGCGCGCGCCGCGCGGCGGCGGGAGCGCACTCGCTCGGCAGGCGCGTGCCCGCGCCGTCTGCCGGGCATCCGGCCAGCAGTTCGAAGAGCACGAGGCCCAGGCCGTGCACGTCGGTCGCCACGCTCGCCGGTTCGCCGCGCCACTGCTCGGGACTCGCGTAACGCGGCGTGATTGGCGGCATGCCGCTCGTCGCGTCGGTCGCGTCGGTCGCGTCGGTCCGCGTGCCTTCGGGCCGCAGCAGCTTGGCGACGCCGAAGTCGAGGAGCTTCGGGCTGCCCGACTCCGCCACGAGGATGTTGCCCGGCTTGAGGTCGCGATGCAGGACGAGTCGCGCGTGCGCGAACTGCACCGCGTCGCAGACGGTGAGCATGAGGCGCACGATGCCGCGCGGGTCGAGTGACTGCCGGCGCACGTGCTCGGTGATCGGCAGGCCCTGAACGTGCTCCATGGCGAGCCACGGGCGGCCGTTCTCGAGCACGCCGGCGTCGAGAAAGCGCACGATGTGGTCGTGCTGCAGCGAGGCGAGCGTGCGCTGCTCGAGGCGGAAGCGGGCGAGCAGCGCCTCGCTGTCGAGGCCGTGGCGCAGCAGCTTGATCGCGACGCGCTGGCGCACGTCGCCGAGCTCGCGCTCGCCGAGATAGACCTCGCCCATGCCGCCCGAGGAGATGAGCGACAGCACGCGGCAGTCGCCGATGCGCCGGCCGATCAGGTCGCCGGAACTGGCGGCAATGCTCGTGCTCGTGCTCGTGCTCGTGCTCGTGCTTGAGCTGGCGCTGGCGCTGGCGCTGGCGCTGAAGCCCTTCGTCGCGAGGTCGGCAGCGGTTTCATCCAGTGGAGCGCCGAGCAGGGCGCCGGCGGTTGCATCGAGCGGCGACTCGGAGACCTCGCTCGCCGCGAGGAGTCGCCTCACCGGTTCGAGCAGGTCGCGCCGCGAGGAGAGCGCGCGCTCGATGGACAGGAGCCGGGCACCCTCCGGCTGCTCGACGGCGTCCTCGAAGACGCGGCGGACGAGTTGCCAATCGGGCTCAGCGTGCACGGTCCTGGCCCATCGCGTCGAGCAGCCAGGCGCGCGCGAGCTGCCAGCGACGATTCACCGTGCGCAGCGAGGCTCCCGTCAGCGTGGCGATTTCGCGCAGCGTGCAGCCGCCGAAGAAGCGCAGCTCGACGAGGCGCGCGAGCTCCGCGTCCTGCTCGGCCAGGTCGCGCAGCGCATCATCCACTTCGACGATGATGCGCGCGCCGGAGGTCGTGCCGGAAGCGGGAGGCGCGCTGTCCGCGGTGCGTTTGGCGGCTCCTCGCGAGCGTGCGTGATCGGTCAGCACGCGACGCATGATCGAGCTCGCCAGCATCGCGAACTCCTCCGGCGGAAGCGCCGCCAGCTCGTCGCTGCTGCGCCAGTCCGCGAGGCGCAACCACGCCTCGTGCACCAGCGCCGTGGGCTGCAGCGTGTGATCGATGCGCTCCCGCCCGAGCTGCCGGGCGGCAAGCACGCGCAGGCGTTCGTACACGGGTTCGATCGAGTGGTGCGCGATGACAGCCTCACGGCCTGCTGAGCCTTCATGGCACGGTCAGGTGGCGCCGCGCTCGCGAAGCAGCGTGACGAGCTTGTCCTGCTCGCGCTCCAGGGCGAGTTGCAGCGGCGTCCTGCCGGCCCGATCGAAACTGTAGCTGACGGCATCGATGCGCGCCCCCTCGTCGAGGAGAAACGCGGCCAGTTCGAGCCGGCCGCGCATCGCCGCCCAGTGCAGCGCGATCGTGCCCTGGCTGTCCTGGTTCACGTCGGCACCATGCTCGAGCAGCAGTTGCGCGGCCTCGACAGAGTCGCCGCCGATGGCCGGGTACCACATGATCGCGAAGTCGTGCGGGCCGCGCTCGTGGATCGAACCGGGATGGCGTTCGAGCAGCGCGCGCGCCCGCTTCAGGTCGCCGAAGGAGAGTGCCGTCGCGAGCGACATCGGGACGCCGTGGTCGAGGTGATAGGCGATGGCCTCGCGGTAACCCGTGTGACCGCAGGCCTCGACGGCGAGTTCGTCCTGCGTGGACACCGAGAAGGAGCGCCGCGTGTCGCTGCCGACGGCGGTCTTCACGGCCTCGAGATTGAAGTGCGAGGGCCCCGTCACCGCGCTCATCTCGGCGGGCGAGAGATCGGAGAGGTCCGGCCAGATGACCGGCGCACCGCTCGCGTCGAAGGCGTAGCGCAGCGTGAAGTCGTCGCGCTCGACGCTCGACGCATTCCGCAGCATCGCGGCGGCCGCCTCGTGACCGAGGCGCTCCGCTTCGCCAAGCGCGGTGACTCCATGCAGCGTCCGCGCCTCCGTGTCCGCGCCGCGCCGCAGCAGGTAGCGCAGGATGTTCACGTCGCCGCGCCGCGCCGCGGCGTGCAGCAGCGTCTCGCCGTGGCGCTGCGGCGCATTCACGTGCGCGCCGTTGCTCAGCAGTGCGACCGTGCAGCGCCACGCGTCGATGGGGTCCCTGCACTCGAGGGCGCCCCAGGCAGGCGTGACGCCGGAGCGCCCGCGCGGGTTGCCATCGGGGTCGGCGCCCAGATCCTGCAGGTGATAGGTGTCGGCGCGGCCGGCACGCGCCGCGGCGTACATCGCGGTGCCGCCGACGGGGTGCCATGCGTCGACGCCCGCCCCATCACCGCCCGCCAGCTCCTTCACGCGATCCCAATCGGGAATCATGCAGGCCTCGATGAGTTCGACGCGCGCCCCGCGTTCGCGCAGGGCGTCCGCGACGGGCTGCTGGCCATGGCAGTACGCCAGCACGAGCGCGGAGCACCCGGCCGCATCGGCGGCATCGACGAGGCGCGGCCTCGTCTCGAGGCGCGCGCGCACGGCGACCAGGTCGCCCGCGATGACGGCGGCGAGGAAGGCCTCGCGCTCGGCCCGCTCGTCGGGCAATTCCTCCGGGCGGCCCGGCAGCGCCGGCACGAGCGCGGCCACCACGCTCCGCGACGTGAGCGCGAGTCCCGCGGCCGCAGCCGCCGATCCGAGCAGGAAACTCCGCCGCGTGTGCGGAAGCGGGACAGGGTGCGTGTCGAACATGGGCGGAGGCCTCCTTTCCCCTCACTAGCGGATTCGGAGTTCCACAAGTGCCACGACCCGGGTGCCGCCTGCGCCACGTCGTACGGGGCGCCGCCTCATGCGACACTTCCGCCCGCATGACCGAGCAGCCCGCCTCTCCCGCTTCTCCCGACTCGGCCGACTCGGCCGACTCGGCCGACTCCACGGACCCGGAGGCGCCGTCGGAGGCGCGCCCGATCGACCTGCCGCGCGAGATCGGGCCGTTCCGGATTCTGCGAAAGATCGGCGAAGGCGGCATGGGCGTCGTCTTCCTGGCGCAGCAGGAGCACCCGACGCGCCGGGTCGCGCTCAAGGTGATCCATGCCGGCGCGCTGTCGCCGCGCACGCTGCGCCGCTTCGAGCAGGAGGGCGAGCTGCTGGCGCGGCTGCGGCATCCCGGCATCGCGCAGATCTTCCAGGCCGGCACCTACGCCACCGAGCAGGGCGTGCTGCCGTACTTCGCGCTGGAGTTCGTCGAGGGCGGGCGCATCGACCAGTACGCACAGGAGCACTCGCTCGACATCCGCGCGCGACTGGAACTCGCGATCCTCATCGCCGACGCCGTGGAGCACGCGCACGGCAAGGGCGTGATCCATCGCGACCTCAAGCCGGGCAACATCCTGATGACGCCCGAGGGCCAGCCCAAGGTGCTGGACTTCGGCGTGGCGCGGCTGGTCGACGACGACGGCCGCTCGACCACGATGCGCACCGACATGGGCGCGATGCTCGGCACGCTGGCCTACATGAGCCCGGAGCAGGCGGGCGGCAGGCAGGACGAGGTCGACGCGCGCTCCGACGTGTATTCGCTGGGCGTCGTGCTCTACGAATTGCTGACCGGGCGGCTGCCGCACATCCTGGATCGCGCGGGCCTGCCGGAGGCCGTGCGCGTCATCCAGGAGGACGAGCCGAGCAGGCTGAGCTCGCACGACCGCGCGCTGCGCGGCGACATCGAGACGATCGTCCAGAAGGCACTCGAGAAGGACAAGACACGGCGCTACGCCTCGGCGGCCGCCATGGCCGACGACATCCGGCGCCACCTGGCCGACGAGCCGATCGCCGCGCGCCCCGCCAGCGCCTGGTACCAGCTCTCCCGCTTCGCGCGGCGCAACCGGATCCTGGTGGGCGCACTGGCCGCCGTGTTGCTGACGCTGATGATCGCCGTGGCCGTCACCACGCAGCTCTACCTGCGCGAACGCAGCGCCAACGTGAGCGAGCGTGCAGCGACGGAGCGCGCGCGCCAGGCGACCGAGCGCGAGCGCGAGGCCAACGTCCGCGAGCACGACGCGCGCGTGGCAGCCGAGACGCAGCAGCAGCACGCCGAGGCCACCGCGGCCTTCCTGCTCACGATGTTCAAGGGCATCGATCCCAGCGTGGCGCGCGGCGCCGACACGACGCTCCTGCAGCGCATCCTCGGCGAGGCGAGCGCGCGGTTGCCGGTGGAGCTGGCCGGACAGCCGGACGTCGAGGCACGCCTGCGCAACACGCTGGGCAACGTCTACGGCCGGCTCAACCAGTTCGTCGAGGCGGACTCTGAGCTGCAGCGCGCTTACGCCGTGGAGCTGGAGCACTTCGGCCCGGACGACCGGCGCACGCTCATGACGGCCGGCGATCTCGGACGCCTGCGCAAGCTGCGCGGCGACCTGGCCGGCGCCGAGGCCATGCAGCGCACGACGCTGCAGCAGCTGACGGCGGCCTTCGGCGCAGACGACGTCGACACGCTGCACTCGCAGTCCGAGCTCGGCGACACGCTGATGCGCCTCGGGCGCTACCGAGAAGCGGAAATCACGCTGCGCGCGTCGCTCGCCGGACTGTCCAGGCTGCCCGACTCCGATCATCCCGACGTGAACAACACGCGCTTCATGCTGGCCCAGACGCTCGGCTTCATGAATCTGTCCGCGGAGTCGCGCGAGCTGCTCGAGCAGCTGCTGGACGAGCGCAGCACGCGGCTGGGCGACGATCACCCGGACACCATCGTCGCGCTCGGCGCGCTGGGCAGCACGCTCGACAAGCTCGGGCAGCACGAGGACGCCGAAGCCGCTCTGCGCGACGCCCTGGACCGCTCTGAGCGCATCTTCGGCGTCGACAACCAGCAGACCTGCTCGATCCTCAACAACCTGTCGCTCTGCCTGCAGGCGCTGGGCCGCCACGAGGAAAGCGAGGCCATGCTGCGCGACTGCCTGGAGCGGCGCCGCCGCATCTTCGGCGACGACAGCCTCGAGACGCTGAACACGCTCAACAACCTCGCCGGCCGCCTGTGGTCGCAAGGGCGCTTCGACGAGGCCGATCCGCTGATCTTCGCGACCCTGGAGAGCAGCCGGCGCGTGCTGGGCGAGGACAGCCCGGTGACCTTGACGTCGCGCTTCAAGGCGGCGCAGGTGTTTGCGCGGCAGCGACGCCCGCAGGAAGCTGCCGAGCAACTGGGTGCGATCGCGGCCAGCAACCGGAGGATCCTGCGCGAGGACGATCCCGACCGGGCACAGAGCCTCTACAACTGGGCCGGACAACTGCAGGACGCCGGCGACGACGCGGCCGCCGCTCCTGCGCTCGCCGAAGCGCTGGACCTCGTCGAGCGCAACGGCCTGCAGGACCAGCCCTTCGTGCCCGCCGCGCAGAACGGCCTGGCCAAGGTGCTCGACCGCCAGGGCAGGCACGACGAGGCCGACGTGCTCTTCCGCAAGGCACTGGTGTCGCGCCGCGATCGTTACGGCAAGGTGCATGTGGAGCTGGCCTATTCACTCAACGACTACGGCATGGCGTTGCTGACCCGCGGCGATGCAGCGACGGCCGAGCCGCTGCTCGCGGAGCTGGTGTCCGTGCGCGAGAAGCTCGTGCCCCGCAGCGCATGGGAGCTGGCCTTCGCCCGCCAAGTCGAGGGGCGCTGCCTCACGGCGCTCGGGCGCTACGAGGAAGCCGAGGCCCTGCTGCGACAGGCCTGCGAAGCGCTCGAGCTGCTGCCCGATGCACCGCCGGCCGCCCACGTAGCCGCGCGGGAAGGCATCCTCGCGCTCTACACCGCCTGGGACGCGGCGCAACCCGGAGCCGGCATCGCGGCGCGCGCCGTGCGCTGGCAACAGCAGAACCGCGAGTAGTCCTCGGGGTCGACGTGTCCAGCCCGGGGCGCACCATGCGACAACTCGATGGATGCGCTCAGCTCACGAGCTGCAGCGACAGCACGTCCGGGCAGCTCTCGCGCGAGAGCAGCACGGCCGCATGGCGGCGCACGCGATCCAGCGGGTCTGCCACCGCCGTGGGCACGACCATGAGCTGGCCCGCAGCATGGCTGGCGGCAAGCGTGGCCAGCGTGGCGGTGCCGGCGTCGCGCGTGTCGGCCGCATCGCGCGGACCGACCAGCACGCGCCAGCCGGTGAGCAGACCGACCTCGGGTTCCAGCAGCGCCTCCAGCGTGTCCGCATCGCAGACGCTGTCGTGCAGCACGACTCCGCCGCAGAGCACCGGCAGCAGCTCCCACGCCACACATGGCGGCGAGGGCTCGCGCAACTCGCCGCGCGCGGTGACGGCGAAGGCGCGCAGCGGCGCACCGCCCGCACCACGCAGCACGGCCGTGCTCACGTCGAGCCGGCCGCGCAGGAAGTCTCGCGCGCCGTCATCGTCGAGCAGCTCGCGCAGCAGCGGGACGCGGCGCTTGGTCACCTCGGGCAGGCCGTCCGCGAAGCGCACCGTCTTGAACGAGGCCTTCACGAACGGAGGCCAGATGCCCTGCACATGATCGCGTGCGGCCGCGCGGCGACGCAGCCAGCGCAGCGTGATGCCGTGGCCCGCGTTGCCGGTGCCCAGCGGTCCGTCGATCACGCTGCGGTCGAGGCCCGTCTTCTCGCGACTGCGGTGCGCCCGCGCCACCACCGACGCGACGCGCACCGCGAGGTGCCGGTCGTCCGCGCGCGTCTGCACGAGCACGGTCATGCCGCGGCCGCGCCAGGCCTCGACTGCGTCGGCGAGCAGAGGGCCGGTGCCGTAGTCGTCGATGACGAGCTCGAGATCGGCCAGCGACCCGGCACGCGCCAGCCCGGCGCTCGCCAGCATGTCGCCGACGAGGCGCACGTAGGCCAGGTCGAGCAGCCCGTTCTTGGACCACGCATCGAAGAGCCGATTGGGGACGGGCAGCGACGAGAGGTGCAGCCCCTTCTCGCCGAGCCCTGCGAGTTGCTCGCCCAGAGCAGCCCAGCCGGACGCGGCGCGCGACGCCTTCGTCTCCACATGCCCCGCGACCGCAGCCACCGCGTCGGCCAGCGGCACGGGCAGGAGCGCGCCGGAGAGCACTGCGGTGCCGAGCAACTCGCCGGTGCCGGTCTCGTCCACGCCGCCGAGCCAGTGCAGGCCGCGCTTGCTGCCCAGCGACAGACCGTTGGACGTACGCCCGCCGGAACCCGACTCCTGCGAGGCGCCGACCGCCTTCTCGCCCCGCTCGCTCTTCCCGCCTCCGGCGGCCGCTGCCGTGCCGGCCGTGCGCGACGTGCCGGCCGTGCGCGACGTGCCGGCCGTGTGCGACGTGCCGGCCGTGCGCGACGTGCCGGCCGTGCCCGACGTGCCGGTCGTGCCCGACGTGCCGGCGCGCGGCGCGGCCGCCCCGCCGAGCAGCTCCGTGATGTCCGCCAGCAGCACCGCGCCCTCGGGGTCGCCGCTGCGCGCGGTGCACACGAACTTGCCGCTCGTGTAGAGCGTGAAGATGGACTTGTCCTGCGTGCGCACCTCGAAGGCGATGTACTCGTTCTTCGGGTTCGTCGTCAGCGCGTGCCCGCGCGCGGCAAACAGCGCACGCAGGCGCTGCTGCCGGGCGGGAGAGACATCGTGCGTGACCGGGCGATCCACGCGGCTGGGTATACCGCCCTCGGCGCGGGCATTCACTCAGCGCGGCGCGGCCTCGCTGGCCTTCCATGCGGCGAGCACCTCGGCTTCGCGCTCGGGCGAGATGCCGTCCTTCAGCTTCGCACGGCGCTCCTCGGGCAGCGTCGCCCACCAGGCGAGCGTGTCATGCACCGTCGGCGTCACGGGCCGGAAGCTCAACCCCGCCGCGATGGCCTTGGAGCAGTCGATGTTCGAGAAGCCGTTGTCGGGGCCGCGCGGCACCCAGACCGGCATGTCGCTCCACGGCGAGACCTGCTGCGCTACCAGGAAGTCCGTCGGCACCCAGGTGAGCGTGGCCGGCGTCGCGCCAGGCGCCTGGGGCTGTGCCGCGCAGGCATCCACGAGTTCCTTCATCGGCAGCTCGCGCTCGGGGCCGGTCGCGTTGAAGGTGCCGAAGCTGCGCTGCTCGATGCAGTGCACCGTGAACTCCGCCAGGTCGCGCACGTCGATGAACTGGATCGGATCGGCGCCGTCGCCGGGGCACAGCACCTCGCCGCCGCGAGCGATGCGCACGGGCCAGTAGGTGAAGCGATCCGTCGGATCGCCGGGGCCGACGATGAGGCCGGGGCGGATGGTCGTGACCTTGCCGGGCGCGGCGGCCTCCGCGGCCTTCTCGCACAGCACCTTCAGCGCGCCGTAGAACTGGCGCACGTCCTCGCTGGTCTCGTCGGGCATCGTCGCGAGCTTGCCGTCCTCGGCGCTGTGCTGCGCGACGTCGTCGGCAAAGACGGAGATCGTGGAGATGAAGACGTACTGGTCGATGGCCGGCGCCAGCACGTTGGCGCTCGCGCCCACGATGCGCGGCACGTAGCCGGAGGTGTCCACCACCGCATCCCAATGCGTGCCGGCGACGACGGCGTCCTCCAGGGACGCCAGGCCCTCGTCCTTCTTCGGGTCGCGGTCGCCGTGCAGGATCTCGATCTCCGGCCGGTCCTTGAACAGCTCCGGCCGCGTCTTGCCGCGATTGAAGAGCGTGACGTGATGGCCGCGCGCGGTCGCCGCGTCCACGATCTGCGGCCCGAGGAAGCCGGTGCCGCCCAGGATGAGGATGCGCTGCGGCTTCGGCATCGCGTCGTCCGGCGTGGCGCGGGCGGCGGCCACGGCATGCGCCGCATGGCCGTCCTGCGCCGAGGTCGTCGTCGCGAGCAGCAGCGAGGCGAGCAGGGCGGCGCCGGCGAACGGCAGGCCGTGTGCAAGGGTGGACAGATCGCGGAAGAGGCTGGTGTTCATGCAGCGGGACCTTTCGCCGGAGGCGTCGGAGGATGGAGAGATGTGTCGAGAGCTGAGGCGGCGTCCGGTGCGCACGCGAGCGGTGGATTCACCGCAGCCGACTGTGCCAGCGCGAGTTCCTGCTGGCGTCGGGCGAGAAAGCCGGAGAGCATCCACCAGCCGCCGACGATGGGCAGGCCGGCCAGCGCGAGCCCTGCCGTCTTGAGTCCGAGGAACTCGAGGCCGGCGAAAGCCTGCGCGGAGACCATGTCGCCGCCGCGATACACGGCGGTGTCGATGAAGCCCTTGGTGGCGTACTTGCGCTCGCGGCCGACGACGGTGAAGAGCAGCTCGCGCGCCGGCCGGTAGACCGCGTACTGCACGGCGCGCCGGATGCCCTGGAAGACGGTGAGCACGAGCACCGTGGGCTGCGCGGCGAGCACCAGGGAGCCGACCCCCGTGACGAACGGCAGCACGCGCAGCGCGTTGGCCAGTCCGGCGCGCCGGATGAGCGGCGCGGTGACGCACAGCTGCAGCCCGATCTCGAGCGAGTTCACGACGAGGTCGATGTTCGCGAAGGCCGCCGTGCGCGCCGCCGTACCCTCCACGGTCTCCGCGACGAGGCGCGCCTGCAGCAGGTACAGAAACGTCGCCGTCGTCGTCAGGCAGAGGATCTGCGCCGCGACACCCAGCATGTACGGGTCCTCGAACACGAGCCGGATGCCGCCGAGAATGCTCCCGCCGACGCGATCGTCTGCACCGCCGGCGCGATTCGTGGCGCGATTCGTGGCGCGATTCGCAGCACGCTGAGCGCCGGCCCCGGCAGCCGCGTCGCCGCCGCTCCTGGCCGCGTCGCCTGCGCTCGTGGCCGCATCGCCGGCCTGCATGGCGGGCTGCGCGTCGCAGTGGCGCAACAACCAGCCGACGCACTGCGTGCAGACCTCGAGCAGCACGGCCGAGAGCAGCAGCAGATTGGCCGTGCCCAGTTCCAGCGCCAGGAACTTCGTGATGAGCGGGCCGGTCAGCGCGCCCAGCGTGCCGCCCATCGCGATGAAGCTGAACATCCGCCGCCCCTGTTCATTGCTGAACAGGTCGGCCATGAAGCTCCAGAAGATGGCCACGACGAAGACGTTGAAGACGGAGACCCAGACGAAATAGGCGTAGCCCACGTGGATGCGGTCCACGTCGAGTTGCAGCAGCACGTAGAAGCCGACGAGGTTCAGCGCAAAGAAGCGGTAGACATGGGGCACGATGCGCCGACGGCTGCCGCGCGTGACGACCGCGCTGTAGAGCGGATTCACCACGAGCATCGTGAGGAAGGTGGCGATGAACAACCACTGCAGCTTGTCGGTGCCGCCCTCGATGCCCCACGCGTCGCGCAGCGGCCGCAGGATGTAGTAGCCGCACAACAGGAAGAAGAAGTACGCGAAGGAGAGCAGCAGTGCGCCAACCTCGCCGGGGCGCACGTCCACGAAGGTCCTGAGCCGGAGGCGCTGCATCGGAGCGACAGGTTACGCGGCGCGACGGCGCGTGCGCCACGGGGCGCTGGCGCGCACGCGCCTCGTCACCGCTGCGACAGACCCGCTGGTAGCGAGCGCTGCGCCGCGAGCCAGGACTCCAGCCGTGCGCCGGCGTCCTCCGGAGCGAGCGTCGGCAGGTCCTCGCCGTCCGCGACGAGGGCGGCCACCCAGCGCGCGCCGAGCTCCCGCCGCGCGGCATCCGGGCCCGAAAGCGCCGCGCTCACCGTCGACGCGTCGCGCTCCAGCTCCGAGGCGACGCGCTGCGCCAGTCGGGCGCGCACGGCGGCGACGGTGGTGAGTGTGCCCTCGGCAGGCTCAGCCGGCCCGATGGCGGTGTCGAGCAGCGCGACCGCCGCAGCGAGCAGTTCGGCGCACACCTCGGGTCGCTGCACCGTCGCGAGCAGGACCTCCAGCCGACGCAGCGCCACGGCAGGCGGCACGGCCGGCAGCAGCGCCCGCGCCGCGCTTCGCACCAGCGGCTGTTCGTCGACCAGTGCCGCCAGCGCGTGCGCGCCACCCGTCTCCGCCGCGTCGGCCCACGGTTGCGGCTCATGCCTCAGGCTCGAACCCGCGAGCTGCAGGCCGACCAGGCGCAGGTCCGCGTCGCGCTCCGCAAGCAAGGACTGCACGAGCGCGTGCGCGGGCGCCGCGCCGTTGCCATGCCGGCACGTCCGCAGCGACAGCACGAGATCGATGAGCGACTCGGACGTCCGCGGCGGGAACGCGCTGCTGATCGTCCCGTCGGGCGCCAGCGTCACCACGGTGTCGCGCAGGGCGACCGCCACCCGCATGCCCCGCGGCGACGTGAACAGGAAGAGGATCCACGCGTTGTCATCCTCGCCGCCCAGCACGACCGGATCGCTGGTCGCGTCTTCGACGTAGAGCTCTTCGGGACCGCGTCCGGCGAGATAGCGCTCCACGGGCACCGCCAGCATGTGCCCCTTGCGACGCAAGTGGCGGCTCGACACGATCGCGACGGCCTCCAGCGCAGCGGCGGGAAGTTCCACCGGCGCGGCCCCCGAAGCTTGCGCCGCTGCCGCGTCTCGCGGCGCGACAACTGGCGCGACGACTGGCGCGACGACTGGCGCGACGATCGGGGCGACAACCTGTCCAGCGACCTGCACGGCGGGCACGCGCAGCGCAACCTCCGCGCCTGGCGCGAACGTCGCGGCCGCAGCGAGACACGGCAACCACGCGAAGACACGATGCGCCCGTCGAGCGCCGTGCGCGCGTCCGGGCGAAGCGGATTGGTGTCGGGCAGCTCCGGGCATGCGGCGCAAGGTGTACTGCCACGCGCCCGCGCGCGCCAGTCGCATCTGTCGAGGCATTCGTGCCGGTTGCACCGAGCGCGCCGGCGGTGCGTCAGCGCGTCGCGGCGGGGTGCAGCCGCGCGACGCAGGGGTCGTGATCGCTGGGCGGCGCGTGGAACTCCGCATTCAGGTGCACGCAGCGGAAAGCCGGCAGGTCCGTCGGGCGCGCACGCAGAAGATGCGGGCTGAGCAGGATGTGATCGAGTTGCTGGCTGTTGCCTTCGTGCACATAGGTGTAGCGCTCTGCCGCGGGCAGGCCGTCGGCGAGATCCGTGAGGCCTGCGCGGCCGGCCGTTCCGGCCGTGAGCACGGCCAGCGGCGCGGATCCGGGGACGTCGTTCAGGTCGCCGAGCACGACGAGATCGGCGTCGGCATCCGCGGCGAGCAGCGCGTCGACGAAGCTGCGCACGGCGCGCGCCTGGCTCACGCGTTGTGCGTCGCTGCCGCGCACCGGCGGCTGGTGCCGGCCGGCAAGCGACTGGTCGCCGCTCTTGCTGTTCCAGTGATTCACCACGAGGAAGAGCGGGCGGCCGGCCCACGCAAACTCGGCCACGAGCGGCTTGCGGCTGTGCGCGAAGGCCGGATCGAGCGGTGCGACGAGACCGGGACTGCGCGAGAGCCGCACGACACCGGCGGCATCGCGTTCGACAGTCGTCGCGTCACGGGCGCCGGCCGCGCCGCGCTGCACGAACTGCAGGCCGCGATCGGTGCGGTACAGCAGCACGGGGCGGATGTTCGCGCCGGGTTGTCCGCCGTCCAGCCCGTCGAGCGGCGCGATGTCCACGCCGCGATAGGACGGACCGCCCGCCGCCACGATGGCCGCAACGAGCCGCGCCACGGTGGTTGCCGCAGAGGTCGTGCCGTCGTTCGCGGGGCCGCTGTCGTCCTGAATCTCCTGCAGGCCCAGCACGTCGGGCGCACCGAGACCGTTGACGATCTGCCTTGCGAGGGCGGCGACGCGCGCGGGCTCCGTACGCGCCGACAGATTGAGCAGGTTGAACGACGCGACGAGCAGTTCGCCGTCGCGCGCGGGCGGCTCGTTGCCGTCGGGTGACACGCCGCCCTCTGCAGCGGGCAGCTCCTGCACCGCGATGCGGAAGTTGCCGAAGGCATGACCGAGCACGCCGACGAGCGGGCCCGGGAAGCGCGCGCCGACAGCGACATCGGGCAGGCGCTTGAGGCTCGAGTCGAGCAGCAGGCGCTCGGGATTGCCGTCGTCGACGCCGGAGGTCAGGCCGCCGCGCGCGTTGCGGCCGCTGGCCAGCGCGCCGCCGTCGCCCAGCACCCAGAGCTCGTGGCGCGCGCTCGTCGGCCCGATCGCCACCGCATCCTGCACGGCGACGCGCATGCCCTCGAGGCTTTCGAAGAAGTCCAGGCCGTCCGAGTCCGGATCGAAGGGGCCGCCGAGGTCGACGTCGCCGTCGGGCGCGTCGTCGCAGAAGACGGCGGCGGGCGGCACGCGGCCGGCGCGACCGAGAATCACCGGCGCCGGCAGCGGCTGGCCGTGCGCGAGCAGCGTGACCTGCGGCGACTCGGCCAGCTCCGTGACGCAGAGTTGGTCGGCGCGGTCGTCGGGCCGGTACTCGATCACCGTGCCCGACACCGACACCGCATCGCCCACCTTCACCGACGGCGCGGCGCCGAGGTAGACGAGCACTCCCTCGGAGGTCTCCGGGCGGTCATCCGCGCCGGCGTCCGGCTCCTGCATCGTGAAGGCGGACTTGTGCACCGCGGTGACGATGCCGCGCACGTCCTGAACTCGCTGCCCGGCCAGCGGCGAGCGATGAGCCGCTCCCTGCACGTCATGAATGCGCAGCGGCGGCGACGAAGGCGGCGGCGACAGTGGTGTCATCGGCGGCGGAGGCGACGGCGTGCATGCTGTCGCCACGAACGCGCACCACGCGGCGACGAGCATGATGTCCCGCAGTGCGCGCAGCGGACCGGACCGCGCGGAGGAAAGCGGGCCCGGCCTGCGCGCCACGCATCGGCGCGCCACGCATCGGCGCGCCACGGCTCGGCGCGCTGCGGACGGAGTCGAACAAGGCGCGTCGTGCATGGCGGGAATGGTATGCGCTCTCCGGTCAGCACCGCACGCCGTCGCAGCGGCACGATGATCGGGTGGCGTCAGCTCTCCGCGGCGTGCGGGCGCTGGCTCTCCACGCTCAGCCGCGCCACCGGCTGCGCGAGCCGCTTGCGCACGCGCACGATGAGCACGATGGCCACGAGCGACAGCGCCGCGACGAGGCCCCACCACAGTCCCGCGGGTCCGAGGCCCCAGCCGAAGGCCAGCCACAGCGCGAGCGGCAGGCCGAAAAGCCAGTAGCCCAGCATGTAGACCACCATCGGCGTGCGCGTGTCACCGGAGCCGCGCAGCACGCCGTTGGCCACGATCTGCACGCCGTCGGCCACCTGGAACATCGCCGCGATGGGCAGCAGCGTCGCGGCCATGGCCAGCACGCCCGCGTCGGCCGTGTAGACCGCGGCGAGGCGCTCCGGGATGAGCACGAAGAGCAGCGCGGACACGCACATCACGCCGGCGCCGGCGCTCAGCGCGACGGTCGCGGAGCGGCGCGTGCCCGAGGCATCGCCGCGGCCGATGGCGTGACCGACGCGCACGGCGGCGGCGGCCGAGATCCCGAGCGGCACCATGAAGGCCAGCGCGGCGAGGTTCAGCGCGACGTGATGTCCCGCCATCTGCGTCGGGCCGAGGTGTCCCATGAAGAGCGTGATCGTGCCGAAGGCCGCGACCTCCGCGATGATCATGAGGCCGATGGGCAGCCCGAGGCGCAGCATGCCGGCCAGCGCCGCGCGGTCCATCGCCTCGCGCCGGAACGGCCGCAGGTGCATGCCCACGAGCGACCACGCCATCCACAGCAGCAGCAGGCACATCATCCAGCGGCACAGCGAGGTGGCCAGCGAGCAGCCCACCGCCCCCAGCGCCGGCAGGCCGAAGCGCCCGTGCACGAAGCCCCAGTCGAGCAGCACGTTGATGGCATTGGCGATCACGATGACGATCACGATCGGCCGCAGCCGGTGCAGCGCCTGCAGGGTCTGGCGCAGCACGACGAAACCGAAGAAGGCCGGCACGCCGGGAATGGCCCAGTGCGCGTAGGCGGCCGCGATCTCGACGACCGCCGGCGGCTGCCCCAGCATGGACAGCAGCGGCCCCGCGACAGCCAGCAGCACGATGGCCGGCAGCGTGAGCAGCGCTCCGAGCACGGCGCCGCGCTGCACCGCGCGGCCGATGGCCTGTCCGTCGCGCGCGCCGGCGGCCTGGCTCACCAGCGGGTCCAGCGCCATGAGCGTGCCCATGCCCAGCGCGAGAATGCCCCAGGTGAACAGACTGCCGAGCGCCACGCCCGCGAGCTGCGTGGCCGCGTCGTGCGCGACGTGCCCGACCATCACGCTGTCCACGAAGCCCATGAGGAAGAGGCCGACCTGCACGGCCACCACCGGCCCGGCCAGGCGCGCCAGCGCCGCGACCTCGTCCCACGCCGAGTGGGCCACCGCCGCGGCTGCCGGACTGTCGCTTGCACTCGCGGATCCCATCGCGGCAAAGGTATCAGTCCGGCGCGGACGGCCTGCTATGCTCGCCGCACGCGGCCACGCGTGACGCCTGCGGCAACGGCCGCAGCGGCGAGGGCACGCGGGGACGAGTCTCACGGGAGTCGCCGGTGACGGGAACGGAGCGCTGGACGGAAGCCTGCTCGCGCGCCGAGCTGGAAGCCAAGGGCTCGCTCGGCCTCACCGTGGAACGCACGCGCCTCGCGCTCTTCTGGCTGGAAGGCCGGCCGTGGGCCATCGGCGATGCCTGCAATCACAAGGGCGGTCCGTTGTCCGGTGGCGCCGTGCATGGCGAGTTCGTGATGTGCCCGTGGCACGCCTGGGAATACAGCGTGAAGACCGGACGCGGCCCGGCGCCCTACGACACCGAAGCCGTGCCGAGCTACGCCGCCGAGGTGCGCGGCAACGACGTCTGGGTCAACCTGACGCCGGCCACGCCGCGCGCCCTGGCCCCGCACCCGCCCCACCCGCTGGCGCGCCCCGTCGTGCACGAGCCGCACGACAAGCCGCGCGTGCTGGGCCTTTCCACCACGGCGATGGCCGCGGACAACCCGCGCTTTTCGACCAGCGACCACCTGCTGGAGCACGCGCTGGAGCACGCCGCGGCAGAGCTCAACGCCGACACGAAGCTGCTGCGCCTGCGCGAGCTCCCCTTCCGCGAATGCGAAGGCAATTACAGCAAGGCGGCGCGCGCCTGCACCTGGCCGTGCGCGATCACGGAGCGCTTCGCCGACGACCAGCTCACGCCGGTCTACGAGGCGCTCGTGCACTGGGCGGACGTGGTGCTCGTCGCGACGCCCATCCGCTGGGGCGGGCCCTCCGCGCTCTACACCAAGATGGTCGAGCGCATGAACTGCATCCAGAACCAGATGACCATCGCCAACAAGGTGCTCATCCAGCGCAAGGTCGCCGCCTTCGTCATCACGGGCGGGCAGGACAACATCCAGGCCGTCGCCGGGCAGATGCTCACCTTCTTCGGCGAGCTGGGTTTCTCGTTCCCGCAGTTCCCGTTCATCGCGCACAGCCGCGGCTGGACCGCCGAGGACATGGAGCGCAACGTGCGCGCCGTGCAGGCCAGCGAGTCGCTGCGCGCCGGCGCGCGCGAGCTGGTCGCACGCGCGCTCGACACGTCGGCGACGCTGCAGGTCAGCGGGCACTTCGAACGCGGCGGCCGCAAGGCGGCTCCCGATGCGGCGGCCCTTGCCGCGCGCAGCGGCCTCGACGCGGCCACCGCCACCACCGCCACCGCCGCCACCGCCGCGACGAAACCCGGCCCCGTCGCCGGAGGCGGCGCTTGAGCGTGCTGCCCGCCCTGCTGGCACATCGTGGCGCGCGCAAGGTGGCGCCCGAGAACACGCTGGTGGCGTTGCGCCGCGCGGCGGAGCTTGGTGCACCGTGGGTGGAGTTCGACGTCAAGCTCTCGGCGGACGGCGAGCTGCTGCTCATGCACGACGAGCTGCTGGACCGCACCACCAATGGCAGCGGCCCGGTGGCCGCCATGCGCTGGAAGGACCTCGCGAAGCTGGACGCCGGCAGCTGGTTCGGGAAGAAGTTTGCGGGCGAGAAGGTGCCCAGCTTCATGGCGGCAGTCACGCTGCTCGGCAAGTTGAAGCTCGGCGCGAACATCGAGATCAAGCCGTGCCCCGGTCGCGAAGAGGAGACAGGCCGCGCCGTGGCCCTGGCCGCCTCGCGCATCTGGCCGGCGCACCTCCCGCCGCCGGTGGTCTCCAGCTTCTCGGTGGAGTCGCTGGCTGCCGCGCGGGCCGCAGCACCGGACCTGCTGCGCGGGCTCCTCGTCGAGGCCGTCCCGCACGACTGGCGACAGCGCCTCGGCGCTCTGGAATGCGTCTCGCTGCACGCCGAGGAGAGCCGGCTCAGCGAGCCCTTCGTGCGCGCGGCGCACGAAGCCGGCGTGCCGCTGCTGGCCTACACCGTCAACGACCCGGCCCGGGCCCGGACGCTGCGCGACTGGGGCGTGGACGCGCTGGTCACCGACGACATCGAGGCGCTGCGCGGCGACTGAAAATGCCGCGGTGTCTCTCGCGTGGCGCTGCCCGGGACCGCCGCGTCAGCGAGCCGCCTCGATGTAGCCCAGTTCGATGAGGCGGCGGCGGACCTCCTCATCCGGCGTCGCCGCCCGGCGGACGCCGCGACGCGCGGCGAGCGAGGCCTCGATCTCCCCGATGAGCCCCTGCATGCGACCCAGCTCCGGAAGTTCCTCGCCCGACAGGTCGCGCTGCTCCTGCGGGTCGCTGCGGAGGTTGTAGAACTCCCACGGCGCACGGGCCGGTTCGACCCGGTAGGCACTCGTGTCGGCGTGGATGATCTTCCAGTCGCCCTGCCGGAGTGCCGAGCGGCCGTGCGTGTGCAGGTCGAGGTTGCCGAAGAGCGGCGTCGGTGCGCCGGGCTCGGGCGCGCCGGCAAGCAGCGGGGCCAGCGAGCGCCCGTCCAGGCCCGCGGGCACCGGCACGCCCAGCAGCTCCAGCAAGGTAGGCAGCAGGTCCGCCTGGCTCACCGGCACGTCCAGCCGCAGGCCCGGCCCGTCGCCGGGCAGGCTGATCAGCAGCGGCACGTGCACCAGCTCCTGGTAGAGCGACCCGTAGTGACGCAGGCGGCCGTGCTCCAGGAATTCCTCGCCGTGGTCACTGGTCACCACCACGATCGTGTGATCGAGCAGGTGATCGCGACGCAGCGACTCGAGCAACCGGCCGAAGCGCCGGTCCACGTGATGGATGGTGGCATCGTAGAGGTCGATGAGCCGGTCGAGCTCGGCGCGCGTGGGCGGATCGGTCGCCACGGATTGCGGCTTCAGGCGCGCCTGCACGTTGAAGTCGGGCGAGACGTCCAGCACGCGCTCGAACAGGACGCGGTCTTCGTCGGGCGGGTCGTACTCGTGCGTGGCGAAGGTGTGCACGAAAGCGAACCAGCGGCGCCGGCCCTGGAGGGCGATCCACGCGCCCACGTCATCCAGCGAGTTGTTCTCGCGCGCCTGCCGGATCTGCGCGGAATCCGGCACGCTGCCGTCCGCGCCTGTGGTGATGAAGGGCGGAATGGCCACCGGATCGACCGTCGTGTAGCGGTCGAAGCCGGCGGCGAAACCGTAGTCCACGGAGACGAGGCCGCCCCCCGTGAAGCCGGCGGCGTGAAAGCCTGCGTCCGCGAGGTATCGCGCCAGCGTCGGCGTGCGGTCCGCATCGAGGCGGTCGCCGGTGTCCAGCGCCATGTGCCGCGGCGGAAAGAGTCCGGTGAACATCGTCGCGTGCGCCGGCAGCGTGTACGAGGCGGCGGCCGTCACGTCCGTGAACACCGCGGCGTGGCGAGCGAGCTCGTCCAGATACGGGGTCGTCGGCCGGCCGTAGCCGAGGAAGCCGAGATGGTCGGCGCGCAGCGTGTCGATGGACACGAAGAGCAGCGACGGCGCATCGGGGCTCTCGGGGCCCCGCACCCTGGGCTGCCCGAAGATCATGCCGCGCGCGCCCTCCACGGCGAACTCGATCGTCACCGGCCCCTGGACGTCCGCAGGCCACGGCAGGATGTGGTCGACGAAACACGGCGCACGATCCGGGACGACGTGCTCGGTCGCCTCGGCGAGCAGTTGCCCGCCCGGCCGCAGCGTCACGCTCCACGAGCACGAGTCCCCCACCCCCGCGCCCGGCTCCGGACAGACGCCCGTGAGGACATCCACCGCGCCCTCGGGCACGTTGACCGGCAGTAGCAGCTTCTTTCCCGCTGGCACCAGGGCCGACGGCCGCCATTCGCCCGACAGCTTGATGCCCTCGATGGCGAGCTCGTCCGAGCTGGCGGGAATTTCCGAACTCGGGTCGTAGCCGTGCCGCAGCGGAAGCGTTGCCTGCAGGGAGACGTGTTCGACCTGCAGCTCGCCGCCCCACGCGTCGATCGCCACGAGCACCATCGTCTCCGTCTCCGTCTCTGTCTCCGTCGCCGCCTCCGTCCCCGGCCCCGTCACATCGCCGAGGCCCCGGTCGAGTCGCGCTTCGGGCAGCTCGGACTCCGTCTCCGGCAACCACCAGGCGGGCGACGCAGCCGCACTCTGCGCCAGCAGGCTCGCCAGCGCGGCGACTTCGTCCGGAGCGGGCGTCTCGCCTCGGGCCAGTTGCATGGCGCCCCTGGTGTGCACCGCCAGCAGCATGAGTTGCGGACACGGCTGGCCCGGCGCGGCCTGCGGTCCGTTCATGCGCACGCGCAGCGAGTACGGCGTCCATTCGCGCAGCGGGACGAAGGTGAGCAGCGCGGTGTTTTCGGGCAGCGTCACGCGATGCTCATGCAGCACCACGTCCGGCGAGGCGCCCGCGGGCAGCAGCGTCAGTCTTCCATCGGCGTGGTCGGCCAGCGCCCACCAGCCGTCCAGCGTGTCGAAGTTCTCGTCGATCACCGCGGGGGCCGCCGGCGCCGGCCCGACCTCGCCCAGGCCGCGGACGGGAAAGTGCGGCGGCGCGGCCGCCACCGTGGACTCCGGGGGCGCGCGGTCGCACCCGCAGAGCCCGGCAAGCATCGCCCCCGCCGTCACCGCGGCCAGGCAACTGAGGCTGCGCCGCGCGCAGCGCCACCGACCGGTCAGGTCGCGTGCTCCCCCACGGCCCGTCGGTGTTGGCCTCGAGCTCATGGCGCGCGACAGCATACGCGTGCATGCCGGCTCCGTCGCCCGCCTGCGCGGCGGGCGCGAACGGTTCAGCGCGGAAGGCCCCGACGTGCCGCGACCTGGCCGTCGGAGCGCAACGCCGGCGCGAGCACCCGGGCCACGCGCTCGCAGCGGGATTCCACGACGCGCATCTCGTCGAAGGGCGTCCAGCGCTCCACCAGGGCATCGCGCCGGACCTCGAGGCAGAGCACCTGGCCCGGATAAGTCGTCGACCACTCGTGCGCGAGGGTGCTCGCATGCAGGTTGAAGGTCTCGTTGGCCTTCACGCCGAATCCGGCGGCAGCGAAGTCGGCGAGCAGGCGCGCCTCCATCCCCTCGGGTGCGAACAGCGCGCCCTGCGCGTCGCGGGTCAGCAGGTCGACCTCGGCGCGCAGCGGCCAGGTGTCGTGGACGTCGGGCGCGCAGGCCCGACGCAACCTGGCCACGATGTCGTCGTCGATGGCGTCGATGCCGAGCGTGCGCGGGCCGTAGCTGTGCGGAACGAGCGCGGACCCGCCGGCGCCGCACACCGCCGCGAAGGCAGCACGCGCGATACCGCAGTAGGTGTCGTGCAGCTCGAGCAGCAGCGCGCGATCGCGGCCGTCGCGGACGTAGCTCGGGATCCCCGCCGTGAGCGCGCCCTCCTCGCGGCGGCCGCCCTCGTAGTCCACGCGCCGGTTGCAGTCGACGAAGGTGCGCGGGATCAGGCAGCGCAGCAGGAGGATCGAGCGCCCGGGCTGCGCGGCGAGCACGGCGCAGGCCGTCGCGCGACCGTAGTCCCACGCACCGATGTCGGTGTTCAGGTTGAAGTACAGGTGCAGATCGTCGGGCAGGTCGCCGAGCAGGCGCTCGCGCAAGGCGTCGTAATGCTGGCGACGATCGGCGCCGTGCGGCACCTCGATGAGCAGGTCGGGCACGGCTTCGGGCCCGGCGGCCGGCCCGCGCAACAGCTCGACGTCGACGACATGGCGGACGGAGACGGGCAGGCGAGCGCTCATCGAGGCGTTCTACCAGATTCGCGCGCGGCGCAGAGCGCGTAGAGCACCGGCAGCACGAGCAGCGTCAGCAGCGTGCTCGTGACCACGCCGCCGATGACGACCGTCGCCAGCGGACGCTGCACCTCGGCGCCGACTCCCGTGCTGAGCGCCATCGGCACGAAGCCGAGGGCCGCGACGAGCGCGGTCATGAGCACCGGCCGCAGTCGCGTGGCCGCCGCCTGCAGGATCGCGTCGTCGAGCAGGAGGCCGCCGCCGCGAAGCTGCCGGATGCGCGACACCAGCACCATCTCGCCCAGCACGGCGATGCCCGAGAGCGCGATGAAGCCGACCGCTGCGGAAATCGAGAAGGGCATGTCGCGCACCCACAGCGCCAGCGCGCCGCCCACGGCCGCGAAGGGCACGCCGGTGAACACGAGCAGCGCGTCGCGCATGCTGCGCCACGTCGCCCAGAGCAGCGCGAGGATGAGCGCGAGCACCGCCGGCACGACGAGCGCCAGTCGCGCGCGGGCGCGCTCGAGGTTCTCGAACTGACCGCCCCACTCGAGGCGGTAGCGGCCCGGCGGCAGGCGCACGCGCTCGGCCACGGCGCGCTGGGCTTCGGCCACGAAGCTGCCGACGTCGCGGCCGCGCACGGAGACCTGCACGCCGATGCGCCGCTGGCCCCAGTCGCGGCTGATCGTGGACGGGCCCTGCACCTCCGTCAGCGTGGCGAGCTGCGAGAGCGGCACGCGCTGCCCGGCCGCCGTCGACACGACCAGGGCGCCCAGCGCGGTCGCGTCGCGGCGATCGCGGTCGGACAGGCGCACGACGAGCGGAAAGCGCAGCTGGCCCTCGATGATCTCGCCGACCTCCATGCCGCCGATGGACTGCACGAGGTCCATGACCGCGCTGGCGGGAATGCCGTGCCGCGCGAGCGCCTCGGGCTCCACGCGGATCTGCAGCACGGGCTGGCCCGTGATCTGCTCCGTGGAGAGGTCCGTCGCGCCGTCGATCGAGCCGAGCACCGCGCCGATCTGCAGCGCGGTCGCCGTGAGCACGTCGAAGTCGTCGCCGTAGAGCTTGACGGCGACGTCGCCGCGCACGCCGGCGACCATCTCGTCGATGCGCATCGCGATGGGCTGCGAGAAGGCCAGGCGTTGGCCGGGCAGGTCGCGCAGCTCGCGCTGCACGAGCTCCAGGAGCTGCGCCTGATGGCTCGCGCGGCGCCAGGCTTCGCGCGGCTTCAAGGCAAGGAACAGGTCGGTCAGCTCGACGCCCATCGGATCCGTGGCGACCTCCGCGGTGCCGCTGCGGCTCCAGACGTGTGCGATCTCGTCGGGGAAGGCCGCGAGCAGCGCGCGTTCCATCTGCGTGTCGTAGCGCACGGACTCCGAGAGATCCGTGCCCGCGATGCGCACGATGTTCACGACGAGCGCACCTTCCGAGAGCCGCGGCACGAACTCGGAACCGAGCCCGCGCGCCACGATGATTCCCGCAAGGAGCAGACCCGCCGCGAGGCCGAGCGTCGCGACGCGTCGGCGCATGACCCAGCCGAGCAGCGGCCGGTAGGCGCGCAGCGCGAGGCGCACCGCCAGCGGCTCGCGCTCCACGCCCGTGCGCGGCAGAAGCCGGCTGCAGAGCACGGGCATGAGCGTGAGCGACAGCACGAGCGAGCCGATGAGCGCGAACATCACGGTGAGCGCCATCGGCCCGAAGAGCTTGCCCTCGATGCCTTCGAGCGCCAGGATCGGCACGTAGACGAGCAGGATGATGAGCTCGCCGAACATGGTCGGCTTGCGCACCTCGAGCACGGCGTCGCGGATGACGTCCACGCGGCCCCGCCCCGAACGATCGTGCGCGAGGTGCCGCATCGAGTTCTCGACCTGGATGACCGCGCTGTCCACGACGAGCCCGAAGTCCAGCGCGCCGAGGCTCATGAGGCTGCCCGCGATGCCGAAGCGCACCATGCCGCTGAAGGCGAAGAGCATCGAGAGCGGGATCGCGGCGGCGACGATGAGGCCCGCACGCAGGTTGCCCAGGAAGAGGAAGAGCACGGCGATGACGAGCAGACCGCCCTCGAAGAGGTTGCTGCGCACGGTGTCGATGACGTGGTCCACGAGTTCCGTGCGGTCGTAGACCGTCTCCACGTGCACGTCCGGCGGCAGCGTCGCCGCCACCTCCGCGAGGCGCGCCTTCAGCCGCGTCGTCACCACGTGCGAGTTCTCGCCCATGAGCATGAAGCCGAGGCCGAGCACCGCCTCGCCGCGGCCCTGGTAGGTCACGGCGCCGCGCCGGATCTCCGCGCCGATCTCCACCTGCGCGACGTCGCGCACGCGCACCGGCAGGCCGTCGCGCGCCACGACGACGATCGCGCCGATGGCCGCGGCATCACTCACCGCGCCGAGCCCCTGGACGAGCAGCTGGCTGCCGCCGGTGGCGATGTCGCCGCCGCCGGCCGTCACGTTGTTGCGCTGCAGCGCCTCGACGACCTGATCGAGGGTCACCGCGTGCTGCAGCAGCTGCGACGGATCGATGCGCACCTGGTATTGCTTCTCCAGGCCGCCCCAGGAGTTGATCTCCGCGACGCCCGGCACCGTCTGCAGCGCCGGCTTGATGATCCAGTCCTGCACGGTGCGCGCCTCCGTGAGGTCGCCGCTGTCCGTCGTGACGATGTAGTGGAAGACCTCGCCGAGTCCGGTCGCCACGGGCCCCAGCTGCGGCGCCGCGATGCCGGCCGGCAGCGTGACCGCGCCCAGCCGCTCGCCCACCAGCCGCCGCGCGAACCAGATGTCCACGCCGTCCTCGAAGGTGATGACCACCTGCGAGAGTCCGAATTTGGAGATCGAGCGCATGCCGTACAGGTCCGGCAGCCCGCCGATGGCCTGCTCGATCGGGATGGTGATCAGCTGCTCGACCTGCTCGGGCCCCAGCGCCGGCGCCACGGTGTTCACCTGCACCTGCACCGGCGTCGTGTCCGGAAAGGCGTCGATGTCGAGGCGCTGCAGCGAGAGCGCGCCGACGACGACGCCCGCCAGCGTCAGCAGGATGACGGCCAGCGGGTGTCGCAGCGACCAGGTAATGATGCGTTCGAGCATGCTCATGGGCGTCCGCTCAATCGTCCACGCAGCCGGCGCCGAGGCTGCTCTTCAGGATCTCGGACTTGAGCACGTGACTGCCCTCCGTCGCGACGACCTCGCCGGGGAGCAGCCCCGCGACGACCTCGGTGAAGGCCGCGTCGCGCGCGCCCAGCCGCACCTTGCGCGTCTGGAAGATTTCGTCGGTCACGCGCACGAAGACCACGTAGCAGCAGCCCTCCCACTGGATCGCGGCCGTCGGCACGGCGACCGCCCGGCTGTCGCTGCGCACGACGACCTGCGCGCGGCCGAAGGCGTGGGCCCGCAGGCCGCCGTCGTCGTTGGGAATGTCGGCGCGCACCTTCACCGTGCGCGCCTGCTCGTCCACCGCGGTCGAGATCCACGTGACGGTGCCGGTGACGACTTCGTCGCGCGCGTCATCGGGCCGGAAGATGACCTCCTGGCCGAGCGCCATGCGATGCGCCTCGGCCTGCGGCACGTCCATCAGGACGCGCATGCGCCGCGTGTCCGCGATCTCGAAGAGCGTGCGCTCGGGATCGACGCGCTCGCCGACCACGACATCGCAGGACAGCACGACCCCGTCAAAGGGCGCGACGACGGGCGCGAGGCCAGGTGCGACGACGGGTGCGAGGCCGGGCGAAACCGCCCCCGTCGCGCCGGCCTGCGGCTCGTCGAGGCCCAGCGTCGCGAGCGCCTGCCGCGCCTGCAGCAGGCGCAGGTCCGCCTCGCGCGCACCGGCTTCCGCAGCCAGGCGCTCGGCCTCGGTGCGGAAGCCCGCCTCGCTCGAAGCGCGCATGCGGGCCGACAGCGCGCCGGCCGCGTCGGCCGCCGAAGACGCCTGCAGGAATTCGACGCGCGCGCGACCGACCTCGGAGGACTCGATGAGCGCCAGCACCTCGCCGGACTTCACGGACGCGCCCGGCTCCGTGCCGATGCGCCACGCGGTGCCTGTCACGCGCGACGCCAGCCGCGCGAAACGCGTGCGGTCGTAGTCCACCTCGGCGTTGGCGATGACCGAGTCCGACATCGGACGCAACACGGCCTGGCCCAGTCGCACGCCGGCCCTGGCGACCGACGCGGCCGATGCGAACTGCACCTTGAGCGCGTGCTTCTGGCACGTGCGCGCATCGCGCAGCGGATCCGCGGCGCCCGCGGCCGCTTCGGCAGGCTCTCCTGCCGGATGATCCTCCGGCAGCTCTCCGGCGTGCGATCCCGCGGACACGACGGCAGCCGTGTCGTCCGTCGGCAACGCGCCCGGGTGCGCGATGCCTGGATTGCAGATCGTGCAGCCGGACTCGGGGAGCCCGTGCTCCTCGCACCAGTCGCCCGCGACGCCTGTCTTCAGGAGCTCGGGGTTGCAGGCGGTGCAGCGCGACTCCGGCACGCCGTGCTCGCTGCACCAGTCGGCGGCGCTCTGCCCGACGAGCGCGGGATTGCAGGCGATGCAGGCGGACTCGGGCACGTTGTGTTCCGTGCACCAGTCCTCGGCCGGCGCGGCGCTGCGGCCGAAGAGCTCGGAGAAGCGCGGCGCCTTCCAACCGGTGTGATGGCCCCACACGCCGAGCGCGCCGAGGCACAGGAAGACCAGCACGGTCGGCAGCGGCGACGTGCGCGGCTCCGGACGCAGCGGGGTGTCCGGGCGCGCCGCGGGGTCGGGGCGCGCCGCGGGGTCGGGGTGCGCCGCGGGGTCGGGCTGCTCTGTCATCCGGTCACTCATGGTCGAATCCTCCTTCACCTGTCACGGCATCCAGTTCGACGGCGGCGTCGGCGTAGCGCAGCAGCGCATCGGTCAGCCCGCGGCGCGCCTCCACCGCGTGGCCGCGCGCGGTGAGCCACTCCAGACCGGTCAGCTCGCCGGCGCGCAGCGCACCCTCGAAGAGTGCCTCGGTGCGCGCGGCGAGCGGCCCCACCTGCTGTTCCTGAAGCTCGACCTCGGCGCGGGCGCGACGCAGCTCGGCGCGCGCCGCGAAGGCCCGCGCGCGCGCGGCGTGCAGCACGGCGACGTACTCGGCGCGCGACCGGTCGCGCGCCGCCGTCCGGCCTTCTATCCCGGCCTGATGGCGATTCCAGAGCGGCAGCGTGAACGTCGCGCCGAGGCCGAAGCCCTCGCTGCCCTCGACATCGCGCTCGTAGGCCGGCCCGACGCCGAGGTGCGGAAGCTGGCGCGCGATCGCGAGCCGCAGCTCCTGCTCCGCGGCCTCGTACTCCGCGGCGCGCGTACGGAGTTCGGGGTTTCCGGCGAGCACGCGCCGATCGAGCGCGTCGTCGTCCGGGTCGATGCGCAGCGTGATCGTCAGCGGCTCGCCGCGCTCCGACAGCGGAAGCTCGGCACCCGGCGGCAGCCCGGCTCGTTCGAGGAGAGCGCGAGCGGCGGCCTCGGCCGCGGCCTGGCCGTCGCGGAGCCGGCGCGCCGAGCTGGCCTCTTCCAGCGCAACCAGCGCGAGGGTCAGCTCGTTGGCCTCACCCAGTTCGTGCTGCTTCGTCAGCAGCGCGAGCGCCTCGGCGGCAAGCCCGGCCTCCAGCTGCAGCAGCCGCACCAGCTGCTCCGAGCCAAGCACCGCGAGGCGCGCGCGGCGCACGTCGGCGACGAGACGCTGTTCCGCCGCCATGATGTCGGCGCGCGCGATGTCGACCTGCGCTTGCGCGAGCGCGACGCCGGCAGGCCGTTCGTCGGGCGCCAGCAGCTCGAGCAACAGGCTTGCTCCGACGCCGACGGAATCGGCGCCGTTGATGCCGGGCAGCACCGAAACGGCCAGCTCCGGATCGGGCCAGAGTCCGGCGGAGACGAGCAGCGCCGAAGCCTCGCCCAGCTGCAGGCGCCGCGCGCGCAGCTCGGGGTTCAGCGTGAGCGCGACGGCCACCAGCTCCGCCTCGTCGAGGCCGTCGGCCAGGTCGAAGCCGGTCCCGCGGGCCGACGCGTCCGTGCCCGGCGCTTCGCGTTCGATGCGCACCGTCTGCAGTTGCACGCTGCGCAGGCCGGCCAGCTCGTCGTCGGGAACGAGCGGAGCCGGCGTGTAGGTCGCACACGCCTGCAGCAGGCAGGCGCCGACGAGGCCGGCAGCAGCGGCTCGCCTTCGGGGCCGGATCACGATCAAGGGAAGTCTCCACGCCGTCACGAGTTCAGCAGGGAATCCGCGCGGATCGGCGCGGATGGGACGACGCCCGGACATCTGCGTCGGGGCGCGACGAGGCGGCCGACGGCGGCGTGCGAGCCGCGGTCGCGCCGACGACGCGGCTCTAGACGACGAGCACGACGCTGCGCTCGACGACGAGCGAAGCGGCCGCGCGCCTCACGTCATGGCGCACCCGGCGACACCGGTCGGCCGGATCGTCGAGCCGGACGACGGCGCTTCCCGCAGCGTCGGCCAGTGCGTCCATCGAAAACACGAGCACCGAGCCATGCGGGGCCCGGCGCTGATCGCTGACGCTCGCGAGCGGCACGTCGATGCACAGGCAGCGGGAAGAGTCCGGTTGCGCCCGGGCCTCGTCGCCGGCCTCGCCGGGCTGCGGCAGTTCGGGACGCTCGGTGCAGCAGCTCTCGCCGAAGGCGCTCTCGATGCTGACGCTGCCTTCGGCCTCGACGCAGAGCACGAGACCCTGCGCGGGAGACAGCGCGCCGAAGAGGCTGCACGCCACGAAGGCCCACGTCGCGAATCGGCTTGCGAAGCGGCGTGTGGCGGGCCCGAGCATGGGTCGGACTCTAGCCCTCCCCGCGATGGCCGGCAAGGCTCTCGACAACCGGCACAACTTCACGACGAAATCTGCCGATAGGCCGGTTGCCCACGGGCGAGCCGGACCAAGGCGTGTCGCGCGCCGGGGTTGCGGCGCCGTTCCCGCGGGCCTCACACCTTCCGCCCGACACCCCGCGACGAGACCGCGCCATGAGCACCGCGTCGAACCCTCCCCCCCAGGGCGCGCCCGGCACAGCCTTCCGCTTCGTGCACTGCGCCGACGTTCACCTGGACTCGCCGTTCCATGTCACGAACGACGACGTGCGCGCGCGGCTGCACGACGCGGGTCGCGCCGCCTTCGCGCGCATGGTCGACCTGTGCCTCGCGGAGCGCGTCCATGCGCTGCTCGTCGCCGGCGACCTCTTCAGCGACGAACGCCTCAGCTTCGCCACCGAGGACTTCATCCTCGAGCAGGTCACGCGGCTCTCCGCCGCGGGCATCCACGTCGTCGTCGCCTGCGGCAACCACGACACGGGCTCGACGGAGAGCCGTGCCGCGCGCATGAGCTGGCCGACGTCGCACTTCACGCTGGTGTCCGGGCATGAGCCGCAGGAGGTCACGATCACGGCGGCCGACGGCTCGACCGTCGGCCGCGTCATCGGTTGCGGACACGCCGATGACCACGACGCGGAGAACCTCGCGGCGCTGTTCCCGGCCGCAGGCGGCAGCGTGCCGACGGTCGGACTGCTGCACGCGCGCGTCGCGGAGGCCGATCGCATGCAGCGGCACCCGGCGGTGGCGCCCTGCACGCTGGCCGATCTGGCCGGCAAGGGATATCGCTACTGGGCGCTCGGCCACGTGCACACGCGCCAGGCCTTCGTCGATCCGGATCTCGCGCCGGACAAGCGGTCGGCCGCTGGCCCGCTGGCCTGCTATCCCGGCACGCTCATCGGGCATCGGCCCGAAGAGAGCGGAGCACACGGCGCCCTGCTCGTCACGGTGCCGCAGCACGGCGCCGTCAGCGCCGAGTTCCACGAACTCGCCGGCGTGCGCTGGGAAACGCTGCCGCTGGACGACAGCCTCGCGACGATCGCGGATCTCTCCGTGCTGCGCGCCATGCTCCGCGAGAGCTTCCACCGCACCGCGGCCGCCGACACCCCGGAGCATGTCGCGGCGATGCGCTGGATGCTGCGCGTCGACGTGTCGGGCGCCTGCCCCGCCGCGGCGCAGCTGCAGCGCGACGAGGTGCTGGAGGAGATGGCCGAGCAACTCGCCGCGGAACTGGAACCGGACGGCGTGCTCGCCGTGGAGCTCATCGAGGCCGGCGTGCGTCGCCCCGTCGAACTGGACGGCCATCGCGGCCAGCCGCACGTGCTCGGGCTCTCGCTCGCCGTGCTCGACGCCCTCGCGGAGGACGACGAGCTGCTGGAAAGCCTGGCGCCCGCCACGCTCGCCGGCTGCCACGGCACGGACGCGGAGACCAGGCGCGCCTACCTGCGCTCGCTGCTCATCGGGATCGACGGCGCTGCAGGCGAAGTCCTGCTGAAGGAGACACTGGCATGAGACTGGACCGATTCGAGATCGAGACCTTCGGCGCCCTGCAGAATTTCAAGGGCGAGCGGCTCGCGAGCCACCCGGTGCTCGTGCTGCTTGGCGACAACGAGTCCGGCAAGTCGACCTTCCTCGAGTTCCTCGCCACGATGCTCTACGGCTTCGCGCCGGCCGATCGCGCCGCGCATCCGTATGCGCCGTGGAGCGGTGAACCGCTGTCGGGCCGCGCCGGCTTCAGGCTCGCGGACGGCAGCTCGGTGGCCGTCACGCGCCGCCTGCGCCACATGCCCGAGGGCACGCTCTCGGTGACGGGCATCGTGTCCGGCAGCGACGAGGCGGCGCCCGGCGAGGGCGTGTCGCACGACGCGAACAGCGTCGAAGCGGCGGGCAGCACCGATCGCAGCATCGGCAACAGGCCGCTGGACTGCGTCGGTCCCGTCACGCGCGCGCACTTCGACAGCTTTCATGCGCTGCGACTCGCGGGCCTCGCCGGACTGGATGAATCCGCCTGGCAGGCCGTCGAGGAGCGGCTGCTCGGCGGCTGCCACCTGCCGGCGCTGAACACGGCGCGCGAGGCGACGGCCGGTCTCGAGGCACGCGCCGCGGAACTCTGGCGCAGCGCGCCGCGCGGCAACACGCGTCACCGCCGTCTCGGTGTCGGCATGCGCCGGCTGCAGCGCGAGCGCGTCGGCGCCGCAGCGCGTCAGCGCCGCCAGCTCCTGCTGCGCGAACTGCTCGCGGGCAAGGCGTGGCACATCGCCGGCACGCAGGAACAGCTGCAGGAGATGCGCTCGCGGCTGCAGCGCGCCGAGCGCCTGCTGCCCGTGCTGCGCGGCCTGCAGGAGATCGAGGCCCTGCGCAAGCAGTCCGCCGAGCGCCTTGCGGTGGACGACCTGCCCGAGAACAGCGCGACTCACCTTGCGACGCTGCGCACCACGGTCAAGGAGCAGCGCGCCGCGGAGGCGCGCCTCGACGCCGAGATCGCCGGCCACGACCGCCGCTCGACGCTGTCGCTGCAGGACACGTCGATCCTCGGCCTGGAGCAGGAAATCCGCTCGCTCGTCGGCGAGTCGGCCGTGCACAACCAGGACCTCGTGCACATCAACGACCTCGATCGCGCACGCGATGCGCAGGAGGCGCTCTTCGCGGAGCGCGCGGCGCAGACCTTCTCGGAGCGCCTCGACGCCAGCCAGCGCGAGACGCTCTCGCGCCTGGGCATGGCCGAGCTGGCCTCGCGCGTCAAGCTGTGGGAGGACGCCCGGCGCCTGCCCGACCTCGCCCAGGACGAAGTGCGTCAGGGCAAGGAAGCCGTGCACGTGTGCGAGCTGGATTTCGAGGCGATCCCGAACAGCGACGCCGAGAAGAAGCTGCGCGCCCGCGAAGCGCTGCTGCGCGAACTGCAGGGTCGCGAGGACGTGCTGAACGCGCTGAAGAAGGACATCGAGGCGAGCAAGGCGCCGACGGTGAAGAAGGAAAAGCCCAAGGGGTCCGGCCGCAGGCTGCTCGCGCCGCTCGGGCTCTTCGCAGCCGGCGGCGCGCTGCTGACGTCGCTGCTCACGGGCGGGAGCACGTCGTGGGCCATGCTCGGACCGGTGGCTGCAGCGCTGGTCGCGGCCGGCGTCGTCGTGCTGCGGCGCAAGCCGCAGGCCGTGGCGCTGCTGCCCGACGAGGCCCGCGCCAAGGCGCAGGGCGACGAATGCACCAAGCTGCGCACGCAGCTCGGCCTGCACGAATTCGAGACGGTGGAGAGCCAGCTCGGTCCTGCGCAGCAGGCCCTCGCGCACGTCGCGGCGCGACCGGAGCTGGAACGCCGGCTCGTGGCGGCACGCCAGCGCGTCGAGGACTGCATCAAGCGCGTGTCCGTGAAGGTGGCCGAGCGCGACAAGGCGCACGCCGCGGTCACGCAGCATCTCCAGGTGCTCCCCATCGCGCCGTCGCGCCTCGAGCAGCCTGGCCAGGACCTCTTCAACGACCTCGAGGAACTGCGCGGCGTGCTGCGCGAGATGACGCGCCTGCTCGGCGAGCGCGAGGCCGTCGCGCGCCGCGCCCGCGAGCGTGAAGCCCGCGGCGGCCGCCTGGCCGAGAGTCTCGACATGACGCTTCCCGGCAACGCGATGGACTCCGCCACGCTCTGGCTCGACCGCCTGCAGACGGCGCTGTCCAATCGCCGGCGCGCCGAGGAGTCCGCCAAGGCCCTGCCCGGACTGCGCGAGGATTTCCGCACGGCCAGCGAGCGGCGCGCTCTGGGCGAGAAGGAGCTCGGCCTGTTCGAGCAGCGCCTGTCGCAGCTCGACTTCGAGGGCCGGAGCCCCGAGGCCGGACTGCGCTGGCTGGAGCAGGCGCGCACCTGGCTCAAGGATGCCGACGCGATGGAGCGCGCCCTGCACGAGCAGTTCCCCGACTGGAAGGAGCGCGGCGACGAAGCCCGCGCGGCGCTGGCCGCCGGCGAGACCCTGGATCTCTCCACCGAGCAGCGCGTCGCCCTGGTGCGCAACATCGAGCAGACGTCGGCCGGGCTCGCGACCCTGACCGAGGAGCAGGCCGCGCTGCAGGTCGAGCGCGCGCAGCTCAGCGCCCAGCGCAGCCTGTGCGACGTGGACGGCGCCATCGCGGCACTCGCCGAGCAGCAGCGGACGCTGGCCCGGCGGCACGACCGGCTGGCGCTGCTGGCGGCCGTGGTGCGCGAGGCGGACCTCCGTTACCGGGAGCACTTCCAGCCACCGGTCCTGCGGGCGGCCTCCACCCACCTGGCGACGCTCACGGGCGAGCGCTGGGAACGCCTCGAGGTCGAGCGCACGTCGCAGGCCGGCGCGCCGCGCCTCTTCGTGAAGCGCGCCGACCAGGGCCAGGCGATGGAAGCCGGCCACCCCTTGTCGCGCGGCCTGCGCGAGCAGCTGCAGTTCGCGCTGCGCCTGGCCCTCGCGGACCAGATGGACGGCGAGCAGCCGCTGCCGCTGGTCCTGGATGACGTGCTCGTCAACTGGGACGCGACCCGCAGCCAGCACGGCGTCGCGCTGCTCAAGGAGCTCGGCGCGCGCCGGCAGGTCATCGTGCTGACCTGCCACGCAGCCTTGGCCGACGCACTGGCCACCCGGGCCGGAGCGCACGTCCTGAAACTGCCGACACCCGCCGGCGCGGGGCAGAGCACGCCCCCCCGGTCCGAGTCGCGGCAGGCCGCCAAACCGGCCCGCAAGCCGCAGCCGAACGCCTCGTGACGGGGCCGCCGCGGGCGCGAGAACGCCCCGGATGGACAAGGTTCCCGCATTGACTCGGCGCTTGATTGGTTAGAGTGCGCCCGTTCGAGCGGTGCCCGGTGAGTTACCGGAGCACAAGGTGCTCGCGAGTATCCACCCGACCATTCACGGAGACGTTCTCATGCTGAAGTTCCTCAAGCGGAGTGCCCTTGTCGCTGCACTGTGCCTCGCCACCCTGTCCACCGGCTGCTACGGTCCGTTCAACGCGACCCAGAAGTTCCATCACTGGAACGGCTCCATGGGCAACAAGTGGGGCAACGAGGCGGTCTACCTGGTGACCGGCTGGTTCATGTACCCGCTCTGCGTGATCGGCGACACGCTGATCTTCAACTCGATCGAGTTCTGGGGCGGCACCAACCCGATCACCGCGAGCACGGTGCCGGCGCAGGGTGAGATGGATCAGGTCGCGGCCGTCGTCGGTCTCCCGTATTCGGTGACCATGATCCAGGCTCCGGGCCAGGCGCACTGATCGTCCGCTGCTGCTCCGCGCCCGTGGCGCGGACGGCTTCCGCGGGCCCGTGCTGATCTCGCGATCGGCACGGGCCCGCGCTGTTTTCATGCGCTTGCTGCGCTTGCCGATCCGGACGGCCAGGTCATGCGCACGCCACGGCTCCGGCCCGCTCGGCGGAAATCCATGCGATACATTGGCCGTCTCAAGCGTGTTGCCAGACGACCTCCGCGTGCGTACTGAGTGAGCATCGGAACGTACGGCGCGCCACAGCGCAGGCGGGGCAGGAATCCTCGGGCATGAGCACAGCACGATCCATCCTGGCCCTTGCGGGCCTCGCGTGGCTTGCCGTGGGCCAGTCGGCCTGCCTCTCGCCCGAGGACTATTCCGCGCAGGCGGACTTCCAGGTGGACACGCTGCTCGCGGAGACGGACACGTCGGCGCTGTCGGATCGCCGGGCGCGCGTGCTGTACCCGGAGGCCGCCAGGCCGGACGACGAGACGCCCGAGCAAAGCGCCGCAGCCCCCGTCGACGAGCCGGACGACCCCACCGAGGCCAGCGGCGCCTCGGCCGGCGTCGCGCCGCTGCAGCTCGACCTCGCGACGTCGCTGGAGCTCGCGGTCACCACCGGCCGTGACTTCATCAACAGGAAGGAGTCCCTGTACCTGGAGGGGCTGGGGCTCACGCTCACGCGCTACGACTTCGGGCCGCAGCTCAACTCCACCGTCGCCTATCTCTGGTCGGACCTGAAGAACAGTGGCGCCAACAACCGCCTGGCCTGGGACCTCGGCGTCTCGCAGATCCTGCCCACGGGCGGCAACTTCACGATCGGCGGCGCCGTCGCGGCGCTGCACACGGGCGGCGGCGCCGACAACGGCAGCGACCCGCGCTTCGACAGCACCCTGGACCTGGCCCTCACGCAGCCGCTGCTGCGCGGAGCGGGCTACGAGGTGAGCCACGAGGCGCTCACGCAAGGCGAGCGCAGCATCGTCTACGCGGTGCGCGACTTCGAGCTGTTCCGCGAGGAATACAGCATCAACATCGCGCGCGAGTTCTTCGACCTCGTGAGCCGCAAGCAGCGGCTGGTCAACCTCGAGCAGAACTGGCGCGACGTGCAGTTCGACCTGACCAAGGCCGAGGCGCTGCGGCTCGTGGACCGCAACAAGGACGAGGACGTGTTCCTGGCGCGACGACGCGTGATCACGGCCGAGACGGAGTTGCTCTCGGCGCGAGCCGACTACGAGGCGGCCGTGGACGGCTTCAAGCTGCGTCTCGGGCTGCCCTCGACCACGCACGTCGTCATCGCCGACGAGACCCCCTCCTTCGAGCCCGTGAGCCTGGACCCGGCGTCCGCGGTGGCAGTGTCCCTGAAGAACCGGCTCGACCTGATCAACGCCGCCGAGCGCCTGCAGGACAACGAGCGCTACGTGCGCATCGCTCGAGACGGCCTGCAGGCGGACCTCGGCCTTCTCGCCGCCTACGGCGTGTCCGGCAGCGACACCGACTTCGTGAACGCCTACCCGGAAAACGCCTCCGCAAGTCTCGGCCTGTCGCTGAGCCTGCCGCTCAACCGACAGTTCGAGCGCAACAACTACCGCAGCACGCAGCTCGCCCTGGAGCATGCGCGGCGCGACTACTCGCTGCTGCTGGACAACACCGAGCGCGACATCAAGGACCAGTTGCGCCAGCTGGAACGCGTCGCGCAGCAGATCGAGCTTCAGAAGCAGCAGGTGGAGCAGGAGCAGCGCGCCGTCGCGGTCACGGAGATCCGCTACGAGTCCGGCGACGTGGACAACCGCGACCTGCTCGACGCGCGGCAGTCGCTCGTGGACGCGCAGAATGCGCTCATCGACCTCACGGCAAACCACTTCATCTCGCGACTCACGCTGCTGAAGGACATGGGGCTGCTTTTCATCGACACGAAGGGGATGTGGACACCATGAGACTGCCCGTGATCCTTGCCGGCCTGGCCATCGCCGGAATCGGCACCGTCGTCGGCGTGAGACACTGGTCGGCGCCCGATGCCGGCGCGACCAGCGTCGCGCCGGGGATGCTGCACACCGTGCAGCGCGCCGACATGAACGTGACCCTCATCGAGAACGGCACGCTCGTCGCCAAGGAGAGCAAGAAGATCTCGGCCGGCACCGACAGCAGCGCCAAGATCACGTTCATCATCGAGGAAGGCAAGCAGGTGCAGCAGGGCGAGGTGCTGGCCCGACTGGACACGAAGGATCTCGAGACGGACATCGAGGAGCTCCGGTCCGACATCGTGCAGGGCGAGGCCAACCTCAACACCGCGAAGAGCGAGCTGGAAATCCAGCTGAGCGAGAACACCGCGACGATGGAGAAGGCCGCCATCGCGCTGGACCGCGCCCGGCAGGAGCTGGAGCGCTACAGGGACGGCGACGCGCCGAGCGACCGGCGCAAGCTGGAGGTCGCCATCAAGGAAGCGGAGACCGCGTTCAGCCGCGCGAAGAAGAAGTTCGCGGACAGCCAGATGCTCTACGACAAGGCCTACATCAACAAGTCGCAGCTCGAACAGGACGGGATCGACTACGAGCGCACGGAGGTGCAGCTGGAGGGCGCGAAGCTCGACCTGACGATGTTCGAGAAATACACGCTGCCGATGACCAGCGCGCAGAAGGACGTCGCCGTGAAGGACTGCCTGCGCGACAAGGACAACGCCGACAAGCGCGCCGCCACCAACCTGCGCCAGAAGGAGGTGGCCGTCGAGCTGGCCGACAAGAGCCTCACGATGCGGAACAAGCGCCTCACCAAGCAGCTCGAGGAGCTGGACAAGATGACCGTGAAGGCGCCGCACCCCGGCATCGTGCTCTACGGCGACCCGAACCAGTCGTGGTACCGCAACAACATCCGGCTCGGTGGCGAGGTCTGGGGCGAGATGGTGTTGTTCACGCTGCCCGACCTGCGCGTCATGCAGGTCAAGCTGCAGGTGCACGAGGCGGACATCAACAAGCTGAAGGAAGGGCAGACCGCAAAGATCACGATGGACACCTACCCGGGGCTCGTGATCGACGGCGATGTCACGCAGGTGGCGCAGATTGCCAGCAACGAATCCGAACGCGGCCGGGATTCCGAGGTCAAGAAGTTCGACGTGAAGGTCACGCTCAAGACCGGCGAGGAGCTGCAACTCAAGCCCGGCATCTCGGCCAAGGTGGAGATCTTCATCGACCACCTGCCGCAGGTGCTGGCCGTCCCGCTGCAGTGCGTGTTCGAGGAGGACGGCAGTCACTACTGCTGGGTGCTGGCTCCCGACGGGCAGCCACAGCGCATCGCGGTCAAGGTCGGCCAGAGCAACGACACGCTCATCGCCATCTCCGACGGGCTGGAACCAGGGCAGCAGGTGCTGCTCTACAATCCCAGGCTGCCCGCAGGCGGCGCTGCGACGAAGCCTGATGCGGCCGACGGCACCGAAGCGCCGGCGCCGGCCGAGGCGCCCGAATCGCTCACCCCCGCCGATGCGGGCACCGATGCGGGCGCCGACGCGGGCGCCACCGGAGCGCCGGGCTGACATGGCCGGTCCGCGCATCGCCGCTACGCCGCACGCGACGCCACCCGACGTGGAGCCGCTGCGCGCGCAGCCCATTCTGGAGCTTCGCGGCGTGGAGAAGATCTTCGGCACCGGCGACGGCGCGCTGCGCGTGCTGCATGGCATCGACCTCTCGGTGCAGCCGGGCGAATACGTGGCCGTCATCGGGCCGTCGGGCTCGGGCAAGTCCACCCTCATGAACATCCTGGGCTGCCTGGACTCGCCCACGCGAGGCAACTACCTCATCGAGGGCCGCGATGTCGCGCAACTCGGCGACGCGGACCGTTCGTCGATCCGCAACACGCGCATCGGCTTCGTCTTCCAGTCCTTCCAGCTCGTGTCGCACCTCTCGGTGCTGGAAAACGTGGAGCTGCCGCTGTTCTACGCTCGGCGGCCGCGCGATGAACGCCGCGAGACCGCGCTCGCCCGGCTGAAGGAGGTGGGCCTCGCCCATCGCCTGCACCACGTTCCGAACCAGCTCTCGGGCGGCGAGAAGCAGCGCTGCGCGATCGCGCGCGCGCTCACCGGCAAGCCCGCGCTGATCCTGGCCGACGAGCCCACGGGCAACCTGGACAGCACGACCTCGCGCGAGATCCTCGAGCTCTTCCACGTGCTGCACCGCGCCGGCAGCACGCTGCTGCTCATCACGCACGACCCCGGCATCGCCGCGCAAGCGCCGCGGCGCGTGGCCATGCGCGACGGCCGCATCGAGTCCGACACGGGCCGGGCGGCGCGCTGATGCTGCTCGAACTGATCCGCGAGGCGCTGCGCAACCTGGGGCGTCACAAGCTGCGCAGCTTCCTCACCGCGCTCGGCATCATCTTCGGTGTCGCGTCGGTGATGTCGATGATCTCCACCGGCGAGGGCGCGCGCCGTGCGATCCTCGACCAGATCAGCGAACTGGGCATCCGCAACATCATCATCAATGCGCGCAAGCCGCCCGCCGAGCAGAACGTGCAGCAGGACAACACGACTTACACGCTCGAGTACGGCCTCACCTTCCACGACGCGCGGCAGATCACGGCCACCCTGCCGATGATCACCGAGGTGCTTCAGGTGCACGACGTGGAGGAGTGGATCTGGTTCAAGAGCCGCCGACTCCAGGCCAAGGTGCGCGGCGTGCAACCCGAGTATTTCACGCGGCTGAACCTCAAGCCGTGGCTCGGGCGCGCGCTCACCGAGCAGGACGGCGCGACGCGCCAGCGCGTGTGCGTCGTGCGCAGCCAGCTGCTGCGCGACGCCCGCTACGTGGGCGACCCGCTGAAGCTCGACCTCAAGCTCGGAAAGGAGTACTACCGCGTCGTCGGCGTGCTCCAGGACGGCGAGTTCCAGAGCCCCAACAAGCTGGCGCTCGGCATCGACGATCGCGCGCTGGAGGTCTACGTCCCGTTCGAGACCGTGCTGAGCCGCGTGGGCGTCGAGTCGTCCACGCAGAGCAGCGGCAGCTACGAGAGCAGCCGCGTGGAGCTGCACCAGCTGCTCTGCGTGGTGGACGACGAGCAGCACGTGCTGGACGCGGCGCGCGGCGTCCAGGCCATCCTCGACAACCTCCATGCACGGAAGGACTACGAGGTGACGGTGCCGCTGGAGCTGCTCGAGTCGCGGCGCAAGACCCAGCGCGTCTTCGACATCGTGCTTCCCATCGTGGCCGGCGTCTCGCTCCTCGTGGGCGGCATCGGTATCCTGAACATCATGCTCGCCAGCATCACGGAGCGGACGCGGGAGATCGGCATCCGCCGCGCGCTGGGCGCCACGGGTGCTGACATCACCGCGCAATTCCTCGTGGAGACGGTGACGCTCTCGAGCATCGGCGGGCTCATCGGCATCGCGCTCGGCGCGGCCGGCGTCGCGCTGCTGCGCCGGCTCACGGAATGGGACGCGGTCATCACGCCCGGCGCCGTCGGCCTCTCGCTGGGCGTCTCATGCCTCACCGGCATCGTCTTCGGCCTCTACCCGGCCCGCAAAGCCGCGCAGATGGAGCCGATCCAGGCGCTGCGCCACGAGTGAGCGCGCGGCGCGGTCTCAGAACTCGTTGAGCGCCTTGATGACCTCGGCCTGGTGCGCGGCGGGAAGTTCCGGGTAGATCGGCAGCGAGAGGATCTGCGCCGCGGCGCGCTCGGCGTGTTCCGGGACGGCGGGCCAGCGCGCGCGGCCGGACAGGGCGGTCATGCGGTGCAGGGCGCGGGAGTAGTGGATGAGCGTCTCGATGCCGCGCGAGGCGAGGTGGTTGCGCAGCGCGTCACGCTGCTCGCAGCGCACCACGAACTGGTGCCACACGTGGTGGCCCGACGTGCGCTCGACGGGCAGCATGAGGCTCGTGCTGCGCACCTCGTCGTGGTAGCGCTGCGCGTGCCGGCGACGCAGCTCGTTGCCGCGATCGAGCACGCCGAGCCGCACGCGCAGAATGGCCGCATGCAGCTCATCGAGTCGCGCGTTGAGGCCCGGCTCCGCGAAGTCGTAGGCCTCCACCTGGCCGTAGCTGCGCAGGCGCCGCAGCCGCGCGGCCAGTGCCGCATCGCGCGTGGAGAGCGCGCCGCCGTCGCCGAAAGTGCCGAGATTCTTGGTCGGGTAGAAGCTGAACGCCCCCACCGCACCCATGCTGCCGGCCATGCGGCCGCGGTCCATCGATCCGTGGGCCTGCGCGGCATCCTCGAGAATGGGCACACGCGCGACAGCGGGCGTCGCGCTCGACCGCCAGCCGACCGGCGAGCGCTCCGCGGGCGCCCGGTACGCGACGCCGGCGGCCGCCGACTCTTCCAGGACGCCGACGAGCGCATCCATGTCGGCGCACTGGCCGTAGAGGTGCACCGGAACGACCACGCGCGTGCGGCCGGAGAGGCACGCGGCCAGCGAGGCGGGGTCCATCGTGAACGTGGCCGGGTCGATGTCCGCGAGCACCGGCACCGCGCCGACGGCCAGCACGGCCATCGCGGTGGGCGCGGCGGTGAGTGCCGGGATGACGACCTCGTCGCCGGGCTTCACGTCCAGCGCCAGCAGCGCGAGCTGCAGCGCCTCGGTGGCATTGGCCACGCCGATGACGTGCTCGACGCCGAGGTAGCGCGCGAACTCCGCCTCGAAGGCCACGCCCTCCTGGCCGAGAATGTAGTGCCCGCTCTCGAGCACGCGCTTCACGGCGGCGAGCAGCTCCTGTTCCTGCGCTCGGTATCCGGCCAGCAGATCGTGGAAGGGCCGGCTCATCCGATGTAGTGCCGCAGGTGCTGTTCGTAGTAACGGATGGTGCGCTGCAGGCCGTCGCGCAACGACACGCGCGGCACCCAGCCCAGCTCGGCAGTGATGCGCGCGTGGCTGCCGTAGTAGTTGCCGATGTCGATGGCCTTCTTGGCCGGCGGCCACGGCACGCGGCGCAGGCTGCCCTTGCCGGCCAGCTCGATGAGCAGTTCCGACAACTCGAACAGACTGACCGGCGGTTCGGCCGCGAGGTTGAAGAAGTGCCCCGCCGGCGACGCACCGCCCGCAGCCGCAGAGCCCGCCGAGCCGCCGGGCGCGTCAGCGCCCGTCGTCGCGCCCGTCGTCGCGCCCGTCGTCGCGCCCGACTCGCGGCGCTCGAGCGCTGCGGCCGCGAGCAGGAAGGCCTCCACCACGTCGTCCACGTGATTGAGGTCGCGGAGCTGGCTGCCGTCGCCGTAGAGCTGGATCTCGCCGCCCTCCACCACGGTGCGGATGAACCAGCCGATGAAGCCCTGGCGATTGTGTCGCAGCAGCTGGCCCGGCCCGTAGGTGTTGGTGAGCCGGAGCGACGTGGCCGCGATGCCGTGCACGTTGTTGTAGACGAGGTGATACCACTCGCCCGCCACCTTGTTGATGCCGTTCACGTCCACCGGCTGCACGGGATGATGTTCGTCCACCGGCAGGTACTCGGGACGGCCGTATTCCTGGCGCGAGGCGGCGAAGACGATCTTCACGTCGCGGTTGTTGAGCCGGCACGACTCGAGGATGGAGAGCTGGCTGCGGCAATTGATGTCGAGGTCCGTGAAGGGATCGAGCATCGAATCGATGTGGCTCACCTGTCCCGCGAGGTTGAACAGGAAGTCCTGGCCCTGGATGAGATGGTCCATGGACGAACGGTCGCGCACGTCGGCGATGTTGATGCGGACGCGGTCCGCGATGTCGTGCACGTTGAACAGGTTGCCGCCGTAGGCGGGAATCATGCTGTCCATGAGCGTGACGCGCGCGCCGAGGGCGACGAGGCGCCGCGCGAGGTTGCTCCCGATGAAGCCGAGCCCGCCGGTGACCAGCACCGTGCGGCCGCCGAACACGGCGGCAAGCGCGGGCGGCTCGGGCGGCGCGGGAGATGCGGGCGCTGTCACGGTGCGGAGGCTCCCGGCTTCCCGGCTGCCGTCCCGCTGTGATCGTCGGCACGCGTCACGCGCTTCTTCACGATGAGATCCCACCACAGCACGCCCATGCCGCGCGCCACCTGGTAGAGACGCGGGACGTTGAAGAACTGCGATCGGCCATGGATGCGATGGTAATGGTGCACGGGCACCGGCACGACAGTGAAGCCGTTCTTCTCGACCTTGGTCACCAGCTCCACGCAGATGAGGCCGCTGTCGCGCGTGAGCTCCACCTTGTCGAAGATCGCGCGGCGCAGCAGGCGGAAGTCGCAGTCCACGTCGCGGATCTTCAGCCCGAAGCACAGCTTCACGAAGCGATGGTAGAGACGGCCGATGACGATCCGGTGCAGCGGGTCGTGCCGCTCGATCTTGTAGCCGTTCACCATGTCCGCGCCCTGGCGGGCGGCCCAGAGGGCTTTCAGCTCGCGCACGTCGTACTGCGCGTCGCCGTCGGTGTAGAAGACCCACTCCTTGGTCGCCGCCTGAAAGCCGCTGCGCAGCGCGCCGCCGTAGCCGCGGTTCTTCTCGTGCGTCACGACGCGCAGTCGCGGGTAGCGCTGCTGCAACTCCGACAGGATGAGTCCCACGTGATCGGGACTGCAGTCGTTGACCACGATGACTTCCCAGTCGTCGGTCAGCTCCGCGAGCACCGAGGACACCAGCACCACGAGGCTGGCGATGGTGCCCCAGTCTCCGTAGGCCGGGAAGAATGCCGAAATTCCCGGTGCATGGCGCAGGTCCGGCATGTTTCGACACTGTTCCAGAGGGGGGCGAAGTCGAGTCTAGCGGCGCGATGGCATCGCTTCAAAGGCGGTCGTCGTGTCCCGTCACGCCGGCTTGCGAAGCACGGCGAAGACCGACAAGCCCCACGGCAGCAGGCCCCGGCCGGCGAGACGCGCCTCGCAGCGCATCCACGCCGACAGCGCTTCGTTGAGCAACGCCGGCAAGGGGCGCACGTCGGATTGCTTCCCGTGCCCGCCCCGGGACGCCAGCCGCACGACCGCCGCCGCCGGAAACAGCGCGCAGTTGAACCAGGCGAGGCGCCGCACCTGCAGGCCGGCGCGCCCGGCGAGCCTCCGCAAATCGGCTCGCGTGTAGCGGCGCGCCGTGTGCACCTGGCGATCGTGGCTGCCGGCCATCCAGGCGTGCGCCGGCAGGTTGAGCAGCACCACCCCGCCGGGCCGGCAGACGCGCGCCAGTTCCGCCAGCGCGACGGCATCATCAGGCACCGCGCGGTGGTACAGCACGTCGCAGCTGACAACGGCGTCGAAGCTCGCCTCGAGGAACGGCAGCGCCGACACGCTTCCGCGCAGCAGCCGCGGCAGGCCCCGCCGCTCGGCAAACGACAGGGCCGCAGGACTGAAGTCCATGCCGGTCACGCGGCCGAGCGTTCCCAGCCGCGCCGTGAGGCCGCCGGTGCCGCAGCCGGCATCCAGGATCTGCAGTCGCGCGGCGGTGTTCCCCGGTGCTCCGGCTCCGGCTCCGGCTCCGGCGCCGGTCAAGCGTCCCTCGTGCCGCAGCGTTCCGAGCACGAGCGCATGCAGGCCTCGATACCAGAAGTGGCTGTCTTCGTGCTCGAAGATGCGCTGGTACTCGGACGGCTCCACGCACCGATTGAAGCACCCGCCGCCGCCGGGGCGAAGCGCCGAGCCGGCAGGAGCGACCGACGTTCAGCGCCCGGCCAGCGCCCGGCCAGCGCTCCGTCAGCGCTCCGTCAGCGCCCGGTCAGCGCCCGGTCAGCGTGCGGTCAGCGTGCGGTCAGCGGCGAAACCGGCGCCCGCTCAGCGGATCGTGACCGTGAACGGGAGCAGGCACTGGACGCGGTCGGGCGAGAACGGCTGGCTCGCATCGAGCAGCGCGTCGGTCACCGCCACCAGCGAGCCGAGCGCCGGCACCGCCGCGAGGGCCTCCGCGACACTCGCACGCAGGCCGGCCGCCGCGCCGCCGCGGACCGTGGCCATCGACTCGAAGGACTCCTTGATCTGGTCCAGGAAGTTGGGCGCCTGCGGATACTCCGCGACCGGCGTGTTCGCCGGGCTCAGGCCTCCTCCGAGCGTGCACGCCAGGGCGATGGACTCCTGCAGGCCTCCGAGCGAATCCACCAGGCCCAGCTCCTCCGCCTGGCGACCCGTCCACACGCGGCCCTGCGCCAGTTCCTCGATGCGTGCGGGCGGCAGGTGCCGTCCCTCGGACGCCTTGCGGATGAAGTCGGCGTACACGTGCTGCATCGAGCGCATGATGACGTCCTTGAGCAGCGGCGTCGGGCCGTTGCGCAGGAGCGAGAGCTGGTCGCCGTGCGGACCGCGCGCCACGACCTCGACGTTGACGCCGACCTCCTTCAGCAGCAGCGACGGGTCCGGGAGCATGGACACCACGCCCATCGAGCCGGTGATCGTGCTCGGCTGCGCAACGATGGCGGTGCAGCCCATGGAGATCCAGTAGCCGCCGGACGCCGCGACGTAGCCCATCGAGGCGACGACCGGCTTCTTCGCCTTGACGCGCTGGATCGCGCCCCAGATCTGGTCGCTGGCCAGCGCGCTGCCGCCGGGGCTGTTCACGCGCAGCACCACGGCCTTGCAGTTGTCGTCGGCCTCGGCCGTCTCCAGCGCCTCGACGATCGTGTCGCTGCCCATGCCGGAGACGCGGCCCTGGAAGTCGGCCGTGCTCTTGCCGCTGCTGATCGGGCCTGTGGCGTAGACGATGGCGATGTGCGGCACCTTGGGCGCCTCGACCTTCGGCGGGTTGAGCAGCGCGGGCAGCAGCGAGAAGGCCGCGAAGGGGCTGGAGAGCATCTTCTCGAGATCCTCGCCCTGCTCGTCGCCGTAGTGCTCGACCAGGACGGCCTTGCCGCCGAGCTTGCTCTCCACCAGCGCGTCGAAATCCGTCTCGTAGCCGATCGCGTCGATCAGCCCGGCGGCCAGCGCCTGGTCGGGCTCCACGATGACCGCCTCGAGCAGCGGCTCGAGCCGCGCGCGCGGCATGCTGCGGTTCTCCGCGATGCTGTCGAGCACCTGGTTCCAGAACTCGTCGAGCAGCACGCCGATCACCTCGCGCTGCTCGTCGCTCATCGTGTTGCGCGCGAGGTCTTCGTAGGCGCTCTTGTAGTTGCCGACGTGCAGCACCTCCACACGGAGGTGCAGCTTGTCGAGCACGTCCTTCATGTACATGACCTCGGCGGCCATGCCTTCCAGCGCGATGGAGCCGGCGGGCGGCACCATGAGCGTGTCGGCGAGCGTCGCGAAGACGAGGTCGCGCTGGCTCAGCGTCTCGGCGTAGCAGAGGATCTTCTTGCCGGAGGCCTTCACGGCGCGCAGCTCGTCGAGCAGGTCGAGCGAATGCGCATAGTCCGGCGAGCCCTTCAGCTCGAGGCGCACGGCGGCCACGGTCGGATCGGCCGCGATCTGCCGCAGCAGCAGAAGCTTGCCGCGGAAGTTGCGCTGCGCCGGCCCAAGCGGATTGACCGCCGCAGGATCTTCGGAGTTGTTGTCGCCAATGGTCAGCTCGACGACGCGCGGCCCGCTGGCCGCCGTCGCATCCGTCGCATCCGTCGCGGCGGCCGCAGCAGGCGCAGCAGGCGCGGCGGACTTGGCGGGCGCGGCGGCCTGCGCCGGGGCTGCGGGCGGCGCACTTACGGGCTTGGCCAGCTTGGCGGCCGCCGGATTCGTGCAGGCGAGCGACGCCCACGACAGCGAGAGGGCAAGCAGCGAACGGCTGAGGATCGACGCAGCGACGGGTGAGCGCATGCACACCTCCGGAGAGAGCGGAAAGGTGGAGACTCCGACTGTCGGATGGTGCCCGCGGCGGCCGCGCCAGAGTCGCGGACATGGTGCCAGAGCCGGCCCGGAGCAGCCATGGCACGGTCATGTCGGCTGGCCGGAACGCTCCGTCGGGCGAGGGCAGCAGCTTGCTCCCTCGGCGTGATTCACGCACCATCTGTGCACGTCGCTCACCACGCGTCCGCAGCGATCGCGCCAAGCCAAGCCGGAGTCACCCGCCATGAAGTCCGCCCTCCTCGTCGTGCTGGCCGCAGCCCTCGCGCTGACCGGCTGCTCCTCCACCACCGCCGAGAGCACGTTCAGCAAGACCTACGACATCAGCCGCGTGCAGCGCATGGCCGTGGTCGACGGCAACAACCCGACCTTCAAGCCCGAGATCCGGCAGGCGCTCGTGGACACCTTCCAGTACGAGTTCTTCAAGAAGGGCTGGAACGTGATCGAGCGCGGCAACATCCAGAAGGCCATCGACGAGCTGGACTTCCAGAACCAGAACTTCACCAGCCAGGAAGACCGCGAGAAGCTCGGGCACATCCTCAACGTGCAGGCGCTGACCGTGGTCAACGTGCAGACCGTCGGCGATGACCTTGCGCTCACGGCCAAGATGTTCGACGTCGAGACCGGCGAGCTCATCTGGATCGGCAACGGCGAAGGCAACGTGAACAGCAACACCTCCATGATCACCGGCGCGATCCTCGGCACCGCGGCCGGCGCCGTGCTCGGCCACAACATGGGCGACAACGCCAGCGTCGGCGCCATCGCGGGCGCCGTCGTGGGCGGCGTCGCGGGCCGCGCGATGTCGGAGTCGCAGGTGGCGAACGCCAAGGAGATGATCGCCAAAGTCTGCGCCGAGCTGCCGATGCGCTGAGCCCGCAGAGGCCGCCCGAGGCGCGAACCCGCGGGGCTCAGCGGAGGCTGATCGGCTGCCCGCAGTGCGCGGTGAGGAGCGACTCCAGCGTCGCCAGCAGTTCCACGCCGCGCTTGTCGCAGATCCAGCGGCCGTCGCGCGCATCGAAGTGCCAGCCGCCGCCGGGCTCGGCCAGCCAGATCTGGTTCGTGGCCGATTGTCGGCTCAGGATGACGCGCTTGCCGTCGAGGCAGGTGATGTCCAGCCGGCCCGGGCCGCTGTCGATCTCGAGGTCGTCGAGGCCGAGGCCGTCCACGCTCCGCTGAACGGCATCCAGGGTCTTCTCGATCTCACGGCTCATGTCGGCGCTGCCCATGCCGCGCATGATAGCCACAGCACGGCGGCCACGGCACGAGGCCACGGCGCGAGGCCACGGCGCGAGGCCACGGCACGAGGCCACGGCACGGAAGCCTCGGCGCGGGACGGCGGCACCACGACGCGGACTCTCGCCTGCGGAGCCGGCTGGCCGACTCGTGTGATGTAGAGGCACTGCCTCAACATCACACGAGCGCGCCGGTCGGCCACTCGACAACACCGGTGCCCGCCCCCGAGTCCCTGCGCAGCGTCCGGGCTGACTTCGCGCCCGGCGTGGCTCTCGGCTATCCTCGGCGCGAGCCGCAGATCGCGCGCCCGGAGCGCCCGGAGCGCGCGGGGAGCGCGGGGAGCGCGCCGCGCCGGAGTCCGCCATGACGTTTCACGACACCGCCCAGGCCGCGACCTTCCGGCCGGACAAGCTGTCCAAGGTCAACCTCTTCGAGTCGCCACGCATGTTCTGCGACGTGTACGGGCTGCTCCCGGGCCAGTCCCAGGCCAGCCATGCCCATGCCGGCAGCGACAAGGTCTACAGCGTGCTCACCGGCCGCTGCCGCATCGAGATCGGCGCCGAAAGCCGCACGCTGGGGCCCGGCGAGGTCGCGATCGCGCCCGCCGGCGTGGACCACGCCGCGCACAACGACTCGCAGGCACCCGCCACGCTGCTCGTCTTCATGGCCCCGCATCCGAAGTTCCCCGGCTGAGAGTCCCGATGCTGATCCTTGCGAACATCGAACGCCTCTACGACGGCACCTCCGCGACGAAGAGCGCCATGCACGCCCACGTGGATCTGCATCTCGACGGCGCGCGCATTCATGCCATCAAGCCACATGACGCCAGGCTGCTTGCGAAGGGCCTCGCGCGGCGCGGCGCGACAGCCGGCGCGACCGACATCGCCGGCGCGACCGAGCTCGCCGGCGGTGACAGGCTCGTGGACTGCACAGGCCTCACGGTGACCCCGGGGCTCATCGACTGCCACGGGCACATCACGGTGCTCGGCCTCGCCAAGGCTGCGATGGACACGATGCTCGGCGGCGGCGCGCTGGTCTACGTGGAGAAGATCCTGCACGCCACGCTCGTGGACGGCGGCGTCACGACGATGCGCGACATCGGCGGCGCCACGCAGCTCATGAAGCGCCTCGTCGACGAAGGCATCATGCTCGGCCCGCGGCTCAAGATCGCGATCTGCATGCTCTCCACCACCGGCGGCCACGCGGACTTCCGCGGCCCCGATCGCTGCCACGGCGAGCTCTCGCGCCTGTGGCCCGAAGCGCCGGGCCGCCCGAGCAGCATCGTCGACGGGCCGTGGGAGGCCCGCAAGCGCGTGCGCGAGATCGCGGCCTGCGGCGCGGACCTCATCAAGATCTGCGCCAGCCCGGGCATCGCCTCACCCGGTGACGCCCTCGAGCATCGCGACTTCACCGGCAAGGAAATCGCCGCCATCTGCGACGAAGCGGGAGCGCGCGGCCTGCGCGTCGCGGCGCACGCGCACAGCGCCAGCGGCATCGCGCTGGCCATCAAGCACGGCGTCTCCGACATCCAGCACATCTCCTTCATGGACGAGAAGCTCGCGGAGAAAGCGCACAAGCGCGGGTGCACGGTCACTCCGACATCGTGGGTCATGGCGGAGCTGCCGAAAGCCGCCGGCCTCTCTCCCTTCGTGATGGAAAAGGTGCACCGGGCGAACGAGACGCACTCGCGCGCCGTGCAGCACGCCGCGAGCGCCGGCCTGAAGATCCTCGCCGGCACGGACCCCGTGCTGCCCGGCATGCACGGCCGCAACTACATGGAGCTGGTGCACCTCATGAACGACGGCCTCTCCGCGCTCGCCGCGTGGCACGCGGGCACCGGCCTCGCCGCCGAAGAGATCGGCCAGACCGACGCCGGCACGCTGCTGCCGGGCCAGCGCGCGGACCTGCTGCTCTGCCGTGGTGACGTGATCTCCAAGCCCGAGCTGCTGGACGCCGGCGCCATGCTCGACGTGATGAAGGACGGCGTCGGCCATCGCGGCGGCGTCCCCGGCATCCCGCAGCGCACGATCAAGCACACGGTGGACACCGCGCTGGGAAGATCGTCGCCGGCGCGCTGACCGCGGCAAGTCACCCGGAGAGATGCCGATGCGCTCGCTGTTGCCCGTCCTCGCACTGGCCGGATTGCTCGGGGCGGGCGCGTGCCTCGCCGGCGGCGCGGCCGACGCTCCGCCGCCCGCTCGACCCGCGCCGGCCGCCGCCGTCGCTCGTGCCGGCGCGGCGGGAGCGGCCGCGCCCGACATGCGTGCGCTCATCGCGGAGTTCGCGTCGGACAGCGCGTCTGTGCGCGACTTCTACACCATCGATCGCTCGCCGGCGCGGCTGGCCCGCGAGGATGCGCTCGACGCCGCGTGGCTCGCGCGCCTCGAGGCGCTCGACGTGGACGCGCTCGACGCCGACGGCCGCATCGACTGGCTGCTGCTGCGCAACGAGATCCGCTCCGCCGACAACCACCGCGCCGCGACGCGCGTCAAGCTCACCGAGACGTCGCCGCTGCTTCCCTTCGCCGACGAGATCGCCGCGCTGGAAGAAGCGCGCTGGCACCTCGCCCCCGTCGACCCGGAAGCAGCCGCCACGCAACTCGACGCGCTGGCCAAGCAGGTCAAGGCCATCAAGGAGCGCGTGGAGAAGGGCAAGGGCGCCAAGGCGGCAGAGGCTCCGACAGCCGCGCCTGCCATGGCCTGGGAACCACTGCCACCGCTTCCGAAACCCAGCCAGAACCATGCCGACACACCGTGGCACGTTCATTCGGATCTGGTCTGGTGGTTCCAGTCGAACCAGCATGAGGACGGCACGTGGCCGGCGGGCGAGAGCGCGACAGGCACCTCGTTCGACGTGACAGCAACTGCGTTGCCGCTGCTCGCACTCATGGGCACTGGCAGCGTGCCGGGGCAACGCGCTCCGGCGACGTCGAACGTGCTGCGAGGATTGCGCGCCCTCATCGGGGCGCAGCAGGCCGATGGCAGTTTTGCCGAAGGCCCGGCACGTGCATCGCACTACGGGAATGCCGTGGCGACGCTTGCGCTCGTCGATGGCTGGGCGCTCACGCACGACAAGGTGTTGCGTCTGCCCGCCGAGCGCGCGCTGCGCCACCTCGTGGCGATGCGCGGGCCCGGGACACTCTGGCGCGCCGCAGCCGAAGCGCATCCGGCAGCACCGCTTCAGGACGAGGATCTCTGGATCACGGGCTGGGCCGTGCTCGCTCTCGGCCTGGCGCATGACTCCACGCTCGCCGTCGATGACACGGCCTTGAAGGACGCGCTGGCACGCCTCGATGAACTCACCGATGAGGCGAGCGGCATCACGAGCGACCGGACTTTCGAGCTTCACCCGCAGGATCAGGCCGCGCCGGCCTCGCCGGGCGACAGCGCACGACTCATGACCTCCATCAGCCTGCTGGCCCGACTGCTCGACCACACCACTCTTGGCAGGCCGAGCATCTTGAGCCTCATCCACAAGCAAGTCACGTTCATCGCCGAGCAGCCGCCGGCCGCGGCCACTGCAGGTTCCGGACGCTGCGCCGCTCACGACTGGTTCTTCGGCTCGACCGCACTCTGGTTCGCGAACGAACTTCGCGACGCCGATGCAGGCGCCGCGTGGCGGGCGTGGGAGACATCGATGCAGGAGAACGTGCTGGCACATCAGCAGCACGATGGCGAGCTGGCCGGCTCCTGGGATCCCGAGGCCGATGCGTGGTGCTCCGAAGCCGGCCGCGCGTGCACGACCGCGCTCGACGCGCTGACCTGCGAGGTGTTCTTCCGCTACGACTCGCTCCTCGGCTGGCACCTCAACGCGCCTGATGCGGAGCCGCCGTATCCGGTGGCCGTACCCTCAGCGACGCAGGCCGCTCCGACTTCATCCGTGCACGACGTCACGATGCCGGAGCCGACGCGCACGGAAACGCCGCCACGGCTGCGCGACAAGCTGTTCTGGGGACGCGGACACGCTTGCGACAAGGCACGCGCCGCTCCTCACGGACAGGCCATCACCTCAGCGCTCACTTGGCTCGCCCGGCATCAGGCGGCCGATGGCTCGTGGTCTGGCCTCACACTCGACGCCCAGTGCGTCGCGCATGGCGGACCGCCGTGCGGAGGCATGGCCGACCCGCAGCACGACGTGGGCATCACGGCGCTCGCACTGCTGGCCATGCTCGGCGACGACAACACGGACAAGATAGGTCTGCATCACGCAAGTGTTGCGCGAGGGTTGCGCTACCTCATCGCGCGGCAGTCGGCCGATGGGAGCTTTGCGGGGCCGCAGCAGCCCGTGCCCACCTTGGATCACATCGTCGCGACCATGGCGCTCAGCGAGACCTTCTTGATGACGAGGAATCGCCTCTTCAAGGCCCCGACGGAACGAGCGCTGCGGCATCTCTCCACGCTGCGGACACCGGGCGCGGGCTGGCACGATGCGATGACTGAGGCCGGCGGCGCCGACCTGATCGGCGACGCCTCCCTCACATGCCTCGCGCTGATGACCGCGGCCGTGGCGCGCGACATGAGGATGCCCGATGCGCCCGACGATACGGCCATCGAGGAGGCGCTGTCTTCGCTCGACGCGATGATTGCCGTCACGCCGGCGGCGGGTCGTGCAGAGCGACCGGGAGCCGCACCGGGCGATGGCGCGTCGCCTCCGAGCGACTCACCCGAGGTGCTGCGCGTCGCGGCCGCGTTGCTGGCCCGCCAGCTCAGCGACCCCGGAGAGTTCCGCCTCGGAAGCCGTGGCCTCAACGATCAGGCGCTGGCTGCGCTGCTCGCCTCGAGGCCCGGCGACGGCAATCCGCGGGACCTGAACGACCCGGTCACGTGGTTCTTCGGCGCGCACGCGCTCCGGCAGGCGGGCGATGTCGGGCAGACCGATTGGTGGCATTCGCTCGTCGACACCGCCACGCGATTGCAGCGAATGGACGACGGAGCGCGCGGCTCATGGGATCCGCGAGACGACGCCGATGGCCGGATGCTTGGCCGCGTCGGCACGACGGCCGCGACCGCCTTCGCGCTCGAGGCACCGTGGCGATACCAGCAGCTTGCCGAGGCCATGGCGGCAGCCCTGGGACGGCCATTCGTCGCACGAACCTTGCTGCCTTCCGCGACCGCCGGCAATGCGACGCCGACTCCGCCGCCGGCCATGCCGCAGCCTCCTGCGGACGATGTCCAGTTGGAGTCGAAGCCCGCCGCCGACGCCCCGCTCACCACCACTCCCGTGATCGCGCAGCGGGCGGCGCGCGAGCTGAACGGGCTGCGGCGCGCACTCGACACCTGGTTCGCGCACTACGACGAGTTCTCGCCGGGGTTCTCGTGGTGGACGCGCAAGCCGTACGACGCGACGATCGCCGCGCTGAACGACTACGCCAGGCTGCTGCGCGAGGACATCGCCGGCCTGCACGGCAAAGACGAGGATCCGCTCGTCGGCGACCCGATCGGGCGCGACGCGCTCGTGGACGACCTCGCCGCCGAGATGATCGACTACTCGCCCGAGGAACTGCTCGCGATCGGCGAGCGCGAGTTCGCGTGGTGCGAGACCCAGCTGAAGCTCGCCTCCGCCGAGATGGGTTTCGGCGAGGACTGGAAGGCCGCGCTCGCCGTCGTGAAGGCCGATCACGTCCCGCCCGGCGAGCAGGACAGGCTCGTCACGGAGCAGGCAAAGGAAGCCATCGCCTTCCTCGACGGCAATGACCTCATCACCATCCCCGACCTGTGCCGCGAGACCTGGCGCGTGCGCATGATCGACGCGGACACCCAACGCACGCTGCCCTACGCCGCATACGGCGGGCAGGATGTGCTCGTCGCCTACCCGACGCGCGACATGGACACCGAGACGAAGCTCATGACGATGCGCGGCAACAACGTGCACTTCTCGCGGATCGTCGTGCCGCACGAACTCATTCCGGGCCACCACCTGCAGGGTTTCGTTGCGGCGCGCAGCAACACGCAGCGCGGCATGTTCTCCACGCCCTTCCTCGTCGAAGGCTGGGCGCTGTACTGGGAAATGCGCTTCTGGGAACTGGGCTGGCCGCAGAGCCCCGAAGACCGCATCGGCATGCTCTTCTGGCGCATGCACCGAGCCGCGCGCATCATCGTTTCGCTGAAGTTCCATCTCGGCGAGATGCAGCCGCAGGAGATGATCGACTTCCTCGTGGACCGCGTGGGCCACGAGAAGGCCGGCGCGACGAGCGAGGTGCGCCGCTACATCGGCGGCAACTACGGCCCGCTCTACCAGTGCGCCTACATGATCGGAGGCCTGCAGCTCCGCGCGCTGCACGACGAGCTGGTCGGCAGCACGGCGGAGCGCGGTGACCTGGGCGACGCTGGCGACGCTGCGGCAGCGCGACCCGGCCGCACGAACCCCGCGACCGGTGCGCGCTGGACGGAGCGCGAGTTCCACGACGCGGTCCTCGCGCAGAACTCCATGCCCGTGAAGCTCATCCGCGCGGCGCTGGAGTCCAGCGACACGTCGCCGGCGGCTCGCGATGCGATGCCGACGCGTGACGCGATACCGACGCACGACGCGATCCCGCCGCGCGACGCGATGCCGACGCACGATGCGATGCCTGCTCGCGACAACATGCCGGCGTGGCGCTTCGCGGGCGATCCCTGAGCCGCCATGGCGCGTGCGGTGCAGGCGCCGGTGGCCGGCTGACTCACACGCCGAACTGCGCGAGGTGATGGCCGAGGTGCTTGGACATGAGCGCCCCCCATTGCTCGCCGCTCAGCCGACCGAAGAAGAGGTGCGGATCGCGCGTGGTCTTCGACGGGCCGCCCTTGCCGAAGCGCGTGACGAGCACCACGAGCCTTCGTCGCTCGACCTCGAAGTCGCGCGCGTCGGTGACGACGAGCAGCGGCGACGTGGGGCTGTTCCTCGGAAACGGCTTGCTGCCGAGCATCGACGACTTGACGAACGGCGACAGCAGCTTCCCGAGCAGCGCCTGCCTCCCGCGGCGATCGCCGAGAGCGAGCTCGGACGCGATCGAGCAGTGCGCGCACATCTGCGCCGGACTCATCGTCCCCCAGGCGCGCGGCGAGTCGGCGCGCAGGCGCTCGATGCGCCGCAGCGCTTCGGAAAGTCCGCGGCTCTCGAAGAGTGACGTCATGTGCCCTCCAAGCGGTGTGGCCGCAGGCTACCGCAGCCTCCCCCTCCGGTCGAAACGGCCCGAGCGCGGCAGCAGGGTATGCGCGGCAGCGCGCCCTGACCTGCACTTCACCGCGCGCCGAGCAGCGCCCCGAGCAGCGGCGCGCGCAGCGGCGCGCGCAGAGCGGCGTGAAGTCGGGCGGCCCGATGTCGGTGAAGGCGGCCCAGAAGAAGGGATGGCCGCCAGCTCGGGTCGCCCGGTCGTCGCCGGCACCGGTCCGTCCATGTGGGTCAGCAACTTGCCGCGTCCGACGCCACGAAAGGAATCGGGCGCGGCAGCCGCGCGCCGGATCGCGAGGCGAGCTTCGCGCAGCGCCTCCGATGCCGTCATGCCGCGCACGGCGAGACCCTCGTAGAAGTCCTGCATCGTGCGTTCGGTCTCGCGATCGTCCACCTGCCAGAGGCTGGCGACCTCCGAGCGTGCTCCGGCATACAGGAAGGCGCGCGCCAGCGACTGCGTGCCCTCGCCGCGACGCTCGCGACCGAGGCCCGTCACGCAGGCCGAGAGCACGGCGAGGTCGGCGTCCAGCGTCAATGCGAGCACGTCGGCCAGCGTGACGAAGCCGTCGTCGCTTCTTCGCCGAGGCACAGGCGCAGCGCGGGCGTGTCGAGCGCCACGTCGTTGGAGGCGCGCGCGCCGGCGAGCACGGCCCCCGCGCCGGAGTCCGGGGTCGCGCGTGACCAGGCCTCCAGCAGGCGTTGCGCGATGCCCAGCGCCTCGTCGCGCGTGCCGGGAAGGCGCACGAAACCCAGGCTGCGCGGGTCGCGCGAACCGCGCGGCACCGCCGTCGTGGCGGGCGGATACACGGGGTCGCCCATCACGAGCGCCCGGCCGGCCGTCTCGCGCGGCGCCACTCCATCCATGAGCGCCAGCACCGGCCCGGACGGCGCGTAGGCGACCTCGTGCCGGTCGAGCACGAAGACGAGCTCGTGGAAGTCTTAAGGTGCGGCGGGCGCCGACACCACCAGCGCCTCGAAGGGCAACTGGCTCACCAGCGCGCTGGGCACGATGAGCAGGCGTGCGTCGGATGGCGCATCGGCCGGCCACACGGAGCCGAGCAGCGCCGTGTAGAGCGCGCTCCCGTCCCGGGCCACCTGCGCGACACCAGCCAGGTGGGCCGGATCGGAAAGCCCCACGAGGACCGCGGCGACGGACGCCAGCAATCCGATGCCGACCAGACGCTTCATCGACCGCCTTCAGCTCCCGCGGCTTCAGCTCCCGCGGCTGCGGCGGCGGCGGCGGCTGCGCGGAAGGTGTCGAGCGCGGCGGTCATCGCTTCGGCCACCTTCGCGCGGTCCTTCTCCGACTCGGGCAGGCTCTTGCTGGCGGCGAGGGCCGCGTTCACGGCGACGTCGAGCGCCTCACCCACGAGCACCCACTCGTGGCGCTGCTGCTCGAACTCCGCCTCCTGAATGGCAAGCTCGAGCAGCCGGCGCGAGTCCGTGTCGATGCTCGGCTGGTGGTAGAGCCAGTCGGCCTGCTTGCGATGATCGGTCAGGTCGAGCAGCGGCGCGGCGCCGCGGGTCTCGAAGCGCGCGATGAGGTCGTCGCGCCCGACCGTCGTCAGCACGGCGCGCATCGGCTGCGCCTCGAAGGCATCGACCGCCGGCACGCCGCCCAGCGCGCGCGCGACGATCACCGGCAGCGGATCGCTGTCGCGCATGAGCGAGCCGGGCACCTGCGGCTTGCGGTCGAGATCCTTGAGCAACTGCTGGCTGGAGGGCAGCACGTCCAGCAGCAGGTAGATCGCGAGGCGCGACAAGGCGCGGTCGCGCGGATCGAAGCTCTGCGCTTCGGCCATGGCGCGGAAGCCGGCAGGCTGCTTGGCTTTCCGGTCGTTGAGCAGGTCGCGCCAATGGCGGGTCGCGCTCTGGTTGCGGTCGCCCCAGGTCTCGGAAACGCCCATCGTCGTGGTCGACTTGCTCGTCGTGCTGGATGTCGTGGTGACCTTGGGCGGCGGCGGTTGCTGCCCATCGGGAAGGAAGCCCGACCAGCCCGTGCTCGTGAAGCCGCTGCTGCGCGACGTCGACCAGCTGTGAGAGGCGCCCGTGTCGGCGGCGCCCACCCACGCGCGCCCGTGGGCTTCGATGTCCAGCTCGTCCACGAGGCCCTGCGCCATCCACGGCACCGGCGTGCCCCACGCGCCCTGCGCGAGCACCCGACGGCCGAGCGCCTGCAGCACCGCGAAGCCGAACGGCTGCGCGAACCAGGCGCGTCGCCCCTGCTCGTTGATCGCCTTGTTCCCGAGGTTGACGACGAGCACCTCCCACGTGTGGAAGGACTCGGCGACGAGATTGGCCGGGTCCCAGACGCGGCTCCACGGCTTCCAGCCCGAGTAGCCCTCGTCCTCGCAGCGGTCGAGCAGCCCCAGCACCTCGTCGAAGCCGTTCTCGTCCTTGTCGCGGTCGCTGTCCATCAACAGAATCGGGAAGCGCTGGCCGGAGAGAATGCCGTCGCTGCCGGGGAAGCGCTTCTGCATCACGGGGACCAGCTTGGCCAGCGCTTCCTGCGCCATGCCCATCGCCTTCTTGAGGTCCGCAGGCTTCTTCTGGCCATCGAGGCGCGCGCCGTACAGGTCGAACGGCCCCACGACCACGTGCTCGAACACCTCGCTGGCGAGGACCTGTTCGAACAGCGTCTTGCCTTTCGCCGTGCCATCGACCCCGGCAGCCTTCAGCAGTTCCGCCGCCGCCGTGTCGCGCGTGAGGCCGCCGAGCACCGCCGCGTTCACGACGGGACCGGCGTGAGCGACAGGACCGGCGTGAGCAACAGGACCGGCGGGAGCAACAGGGCCGGCGGGAGCAACCGGACCGGCGGGAGCAACCGGACCGGCGGGAACGATGGGACCGGCGGGATCCACAGCAGCGGCGGGCAGCGCAACGGCTGCGGGCGGAGCCGCGAGGAGCGCGCAGGCGATCACGAACGCCGCGCACGAACCTGCCAAGTCGCTCATGGCCTCATCCTCCTTCGTCTGCCGGATTCCACCGGCTGCCGGCTCCCCGCGCTTCGACGGCACCGTCGCATCTTCCCTTCCGTACCGCATTCCATCAACGCTGCATCTGCCGGGCGTCTGCGCCGGGCGTCTGCGCCGGGCGTCTGCGCCGGGCGTCTGCGCCGGGGCGGCGCCGGAGGTACAGACTCGTGACCGTGCGGACACGCCGCGCGCAGTGCCTGGCCGCACCCGTGAGCGGGGTGACGGCAGCTTGCGGGGCGAGCTGCGACAGACCTACCCCAGCGCCAGCACCGAGTGCGCCTTGATGAGCAGGAAGACCTGCCGGTCCGGCTCGAGCCGCAACGCCGAGGAGGCGCGCTCCGTGACGCGAGCGACGAAGCGCTCGTCGCCGCAGGTCGCGTGCACGAGCACGTGCCGTCCGAGCGATTCCAGCAGCGTGACTCGGCCGGCCATCACGTTCTGCGCGGAGACATGCCCGGGCGGCGCGCTGGCCAGCAGGATGTCCTCGGCGCGCACCGCCACGCGCGTCGGCTCGGGAAATCCTTCGATCGCGGCCATCTCCAGCCGGCAGCCTCGCGTCGTGGAAAGACTCAGCGTCCCGGGCCCGCGCTGCAGCACGCTCACGTCGAAGCGATTTTCGGCGGCGAAGGCCTCGAGATTGCCCAGCGCCGTGGCTGCGGCGAGCACGTCGCGCGGATCGCCCTGCGCAACGACTTCACCCGCCGAGAGCACGACCACATGACTGGCCAGCGCACGCACTTCGAGCGGGTCGTGGCTCACGAGGAGCACCGGCACGCCGGTGCGCGCCGGCAGCTCGGCGAGAAACGGAATGATGCGCGCGCGCAGCGGCCGATCCACCGACGCAAGCGGCTCGTCGAGCAGCAGCAACTCCGGTGCGCTGGCGAGAGCCCGCGCGATGGCCACACGCTGGCGCTCGCCGCCGGACAGCGCATCGACGCGGCGCTTCAGCAGCGCGCCGATTTCCAGCGCGTCGATGGCTCGCACCATCGAGTCACCGGTCGCGTCCGGCGCACACGTGACCGCGCTCGCCGATCCATCCCCCGCAGCATGTGCCAGCGCCCGACGACCCGTCGCGCCGCGGCTCCGTAGCTCGCGCGCACGCGCCGCGAACTCGAGGTTGCCTCTCACCGTGAGGTGCGGGAACAGGGCCGCGTCCTGCGGCACCCAGCCGAGCCGGCGCTGCTCCGGCGGCAAGCCCTGCAGGGGCCGGCCGTTCAGCGTGATCTCGCCGCAGACCTCCGGGCGCAGACCCGCCAGCGCCTCCAGGATGGTGCTCTTGCCCGAGCCGCTCGCACCGAAGAGCGCGGCGATGGGCGTTTCCCAGGCGGCCCGCGCGGCGAGCGTGAAGTCTCCGTACCCCGCATGCAGGTCGAAGGCGATCATCGCAGCGGCCCTCGCGCCGGCAGCCCCTGCGCAGCGCTCAGCCCCGATTTCGCTCGCGGTGTCCCGCCGCCCGAGTGCCCTGCGCCGCGGCGCAGGAAGAGCTCGGCACACCAGGTGATGCCGAAGGCGAGCACCACCGAGATGCCGGCCAGCACCAGCGCGTCGCCGTCGCGGAAGTTCTCGATGCGCGCATACATGCCGAGCGCCAGCGTCTCCGTGCGGCCGGGCATGTTGCCCGCGACGATCGTCGTCGCGCCGAACTCGCCGAGGCCGCGCGCGAAGGCGAAGACGATGCCGTAGAGGATGCCTCGCGCTGCAAGCGGCAGCGTCACGCGGCGGAACACCGTGACGCGCGAGGCGCCCAGCGTGCGCGCCACCTGCTCCAGCCGACGGGGGACGGCGGCGAAGCCCTGCTCCGCACCGCGCACGAGCAGCGGAAAGGACATGACCGCCGAGGCCAGCGCCGCAGCCCACCACGTGAGCAACACCGGCCCGCCGAGCAGATCCTCGAGCGCGCGCCCGAAGGCGAAGCGCCGCGACAGCAGCAGCAGCAGCGCAAGTCCGACGGCGACGGGCGGCAGCACCATCGGCAGCGCGACCAGCGTCTGCACGAGCGTCCGTCCGCGGAACTCGCAACGCGCCAGCACCCAGCCCAGCGCGACGCCGGGCAGCAGGATGAGCGCCGTGGACAACAGCCCGACGCGCAGCGTGAGCAGCGCGATGTCCAGCACGTCGGCGGCGGAATCCGCGGGCGCGCTCACGGCGGGGCCGAGAACCCTGCCGCCAGCGCGAGCCTGCGGAAGTCGTCGCCGCCCAGCCAGCGCACGAAGGTGTCGGCTTCGGAGGCGGCGTCGCGGTCGCCGTCGCGGAGTTGCGCGGCCACGTAGGCGATCGCCGGCCCCTCGGTCGCGGGAAGCTCGCTGAGCAGCGTCACGCGCCCGGACGTCGAGGCGATGTCGGTGGCATAGACGAAGGCCGCATCGACGGACCCGGCCTCCACCAGCGCGAGCGCGGCGCGCACGCTGTCGGACACGACGCAACGCGGTTCGATCGCCGCCAGCACGCCATGCGTCGTCATCCACTCGCGCCAGTAGCGGCCCGCGGGCACGGCCGCCCCCGGCAGCGCGAGTCGCGCGCCTGCAAGGGCCGGATCCGTGGCGAGTTGCCCGGGAGTCACAGGCGCCGGCGCCCAGCCCGCGCGGCCGGCAAGCGCGAGCCGGTTCGAGAGAAACACCCGCCGCGTCCCCGGCACGATGCGGTCGGCGACGCGATCCATCGTGCCCTCGTCCGCGGAGAGAAAGACGTCGAAAGGCGCGCCTTCCTGGATCTGCCGCGCCAGCGTGGAGGATGCGTCGAAGGAGAACTTCATCCCCGCGCCCTCGGACTCGGAGTGCGAGTAGACCTCGGCGGCCGTCTCGAGCACGTCCCGAAGCGACGACGCCGCGGCAACGCGGATGGTCGCCGGTGAGCGGACCGTCAGCGTCGGATGCGGATGCTTCGACGCGGCATCGACGGCCGACGTCGAGGGCACCCGCCCGCACGCAGCAGCCAGCCATGCGAGTGACGCCAGAGACAGCAGCGACATCGGCAGGCCGAAGCGGACACGCGGTGCGCTCATGCGACGCCGAGGATCACGTCGGAGGCCTTGACGATCGCGGTGACGCGGGCTCCGACCCGGAGCTTCAAGCGTCGGGCGGACGCCGTCGTGATCGTGGACGTGAGCCTCACGCGCGGCGCGACCTGCAGCACGACGCGCGTGCTGACCGGCCCTTCGTCGAGCTGGACGATCTTTCCCTTGAGCAGGTTGCTGGCGCTGAGCTGCATGCCGTCGATCTCCGTGGCTTCGATGAAGGCGCGATTGAGGTGGCCCGCCAGTTCCTCGGCGAGGTCCAGCACGGCCGATGTGCGGGGTGCCGTGCCGAAGGCTGTGCCACGTGCCGTGCCAGGTGCTGTGCCGGCTGCTGTGCCTGCTGCTGTGCCGTCCGCCGTGCCGGGTGGCGTGCCGTCCGCCGAGGTGCCGCTGTCCAGCGCGCGCAGCAGCGCCGACTGATGCGCATTGGGAGCAAGCAGGCCGCGCTCCCACTTGCTCACCGTGATCGGGTGCACGCCGAGCAGCCGCGCGAGCCGCACCTGCGTGAGGCCGGCATGGCGACGGATGCGTCCGATGTTCACGCGCGCAGTGCTCCTGGCTTGACTAAGCGGAGGCTTAGTCTAGGCAGAGGGCGCCGTGACGGGCAAGCGAGGCCCTCGTGCGGACCGGCGAGCCCGCTCAGGCCGCCGTCGGGCGCAACTCCGCGGCCTTGAAGCGCGCGATCCAGTCCGCGACGACCGTCGGGTCGATCCTGCCGCGCACCAGATGCAGCAGCAGATGGCAGCCGTCCGGCCCCGCGCGGAAGCAGATCACGCCCTGCTCGAGGCCGTCGCCGGGCTCGCCGATGCTGAGCTGCGTCGCGATCCATCCCGGCTCCCGTTCGATCCGCGTCAGCGTGGCAGGGGCCCCGGCCAGCGCCTGCTCCTTCAACCAGTCCCACATCACCGCCTCGACATCGACGGGCCCCCGGGAGGGCCGATACTGCAGCTCCACGAGCTCACTCCAACGCGAGAGCACGTCGCCCGACGGCACGTATGTCGCGGTGGTCACCGCCGCGAGATGGCCCCAGTCGGCTTCGATCCAGTGCCGGCCGTCCCACTCGATCCTGGCCGTGACGCACTCCTGCGGCCCCAGATCGCTGCTGGCCACGATGAGGTCGTCGCCCACGTCACGGACATCGAAGCCGACCTCGCCGGTGAGAGATGACGCGCGCCCCTGCAGCTTGTATTCATGCCCGGCCTGCGCATCGAAGCTCGCGACGAACGCGGGATGTCGGGTCCACGTCCATCCGATCCGCGCCGTCAGTGTGGCGCGCACGCTGTGGTGGCCGGGCAGCACCTCGACGCTGCCGTCGCTGAAGTCGTCGAAGTCCTCGACGTCGTCCACGCCCACGAGTCTCACGCGACAGAGGCTGTCGAAGGTGAGTCCGCGGCCGATGATGTCGACCACGTCGCTCACGCTGTCCGGTGACGTCGTGATGCGCGCCAGCTCCTCCTTCGGGCGGACGGGCCCCTCGTAGGCACGCGTCGCGCTGCACGCCTGCAGCAGCAGCGCAAGCGCCAGCAGGACCGCTTCGCGCGGGGAGCGCATGGGAGTCTCTCCTGAACCGGTGGCCGCAGGAACATAGCGCGACCTCGCCGGAAACGGAACCATGCCTGCGCTGTCTTCGCGACGGATGGGCTCCCGCTCGCAGCGTGCGGACAGACCTGTCGCGTCAGCCGCGCTTCAGGCACGAGGCGGGGCGTGATACAGAGCATCGCGCGATGAACGGCACGAACGACCTCCCCGCGCAGCCCGCCGTGCCGCCGCAGTCCTCCCCGGCGCCGGGCGTGTCGCCATCGCACGGCGTCCCGTTCCGCGAGGGCGTGCGCACCTGGCTGGCCATCGGACTCAAAGGCTTCGGCGGGCCGGCCGGGCAGATCGCGCTCATGCACCGCGTGCTCGTCGAGGAGCAGCGCTGGGTCTCCGAGGAGCGATTCCTGCATGCGCTCAACTACTGCATGCTGCTGCCCGGACCGGAGGCGCAGCAGCTTGCGGTGTACATCGGGTGGTTGCTGCACGGCACGCCGGGCGGGCTGGTGGCGGGCACGCTTTTCGTCCTGCCCGGCATGCTCGCCATGCTGCTGCTCTCCATCCTCTACGCCGGCTGGGGCGCGATCACCGTCGTGAGCGGGCTGTTCTTCGGGCTGAAGGCCGCGGTGCTCGCGATCGTGATCGAGGCCGTGCTCCGCATCGGCCGGCGCGCCCTGAAGAACCGCGTCATGGCCGGTCTCGCGGTGCTGGCCTTCGCGCTCATCTTCTTCTTCGACGTGCCCTTCCCGCTCATTGTGCTGGGCGCCGGGGCTACCGGCCTGCTCGGTGCGACACTCTGGCCGCAGGTCTTCGCGCCGACAGCACCGCACGCAGCACCCGCGGCGCCGCATGCTGCACGTGCCTTTCGCGCGCCGGATGGCCAGGCGTCGGCACAGGCTCCGTTGCCGGCGCCGCCGCCCGCATCGGCGGCTGACAGCAACGCGCACCCCTCGGTCGGCGCCTGGCTGGACAGCCACGTGCCGGAGCACACGCGGCCGTCGGTGGCGCGCGCGCTGCGCGTGTCCGCCACGTGCCTGCTGCTCTGGCTCGGTCCCGTGGCCGCACTCACGTGGATTCACGGTGCGGACAACGTGTACTCGCAGATCGGCTCCTTCTTCAGCCGCGCGGCAGTCGTGACCTTCGGCGGCGCTTACGCGGTGCTCCCCTATGTCGCACAGCAGGCGGTGGAGCGCTTCCACTGGATGACGCCTGGCGAAATGCTGCAGGGCCTCGGGCTTGCGGAGACGACGCCCGGGCCGCTCATCATGGTGGTGCAGTTCGTCGGATTCCTCGCGGCGTTCCGCGCGCCGGGCAGCCTCCCGCCCATGCTCGCCGGCGCGCTGGGCGGCCTGCTCACCACCTGGGTCACATTCGTCCCGTGCTTTCTGTGGATCTTCCTCGGCGCGCCGTGGATCGAGGCGCTGCGCGGGCAACGCGCGCTCTCGGCTGCGCTCTCCGCGATCACCGCAGCGGTTGTCGGCGTCGTGCTCAACCTCGCCGTCTGGTTCTCGCTGCACGTCTTGTTCGCGGTCGTGGACACGCGACAGCTGGGCCCGATGCGCCTCTTCGTGCCCGACGTCGCGACACTGGACGTTGCCGCTCTGGCCCTCTCCGCGTTCGCGCTGCTGGCCACATTCCGCTGGAAGCTCGGCATGCTGAAGGTTCTGGGCACGTGCGCCGCCGCCGGCGCGATCTGGACGCTGCTCTCCGGATGACGGTGGGCCGAGGCCCTTCGCGCAGCGGCTCTTGCATGCACGGCCCATCGCGCTAGCATCCGCGGCTCATGAAGACGCCCCGCACCGTGGACACGTCCGGCCTCGTGGCGCAGCTGCTCGCGCACCCGCTCTATGCCGCCGTGCGCGACGAGCGCTCGCTGCGCGTGCTCATGTCGACGCACGTCTTCTGCGTCTGGGACTTCCAGTGCCTGCTCAAGGCGCTGCAGCGTCAGCTCACCTGCGTGGACGTCCCGTGGCTGCCGACGCCGGACCCTGCGGCGCGGCGCCTCATCAACGAGATCGTGCTTGACGAGGAAAGCGATCTCGCTCCCGACGGCGGCCACCTCTCGCACTTCGAGCTGTACCGACTGGCGATGGCCGACGCGGGCGCCGACACCGCGCCGATCGACGGATTCCTCGCGGAGCTCCGACTCGCCGCGGCGGAAGAGACCGCACTCGACCGCGCCCTGGCGCGGCGCAACCTGCCGCCGGGCGTCGCGGCGTTCACGGGCGAGTCGCTGCGCGTGGCGCGCCATGCCGGCCTGATCGAGCTGGCCGCCACCTTCACCTGGGGGCGCGAAGACGTGATCCCCGAGATGTTCGGAAAGCTCGTCGGCTCGCTTGCGCAGCACTCCCCCGCCGCATGGGGCCGCTTCCGCTACTACCTCGAACGGCACATCGAGCGCGACGGCGAGAACCACCGCCCCGCAGCGCACGCGCTCATGGCGCGACTCTGCGGCGACGACGCGTCCGCGTGGGCCGTCGCCGAGCGCGCCGCGCGCACCGCGTTGCAGTCGCGCCTGCAGTTGTGGGACGCGGTCCTCTCGCAGCTCTCCGCGTCGCCGGCCGCCGCTGCGGAACGCGCCGCGTCCGATGCCGCGGTTCCGGCATGACCCATGCCGTGTCCCGCCTGCGCGCCGAGCGGCTGGCGCGCAGCACCAAGGTGATGTACGCGCGCGGCGCCCGCTGCGAACGCTGCCCCGACTGTCGCGTGCAGCTCACGCATTGCGTGTGCGCCTGGCGCCCCAGCGTGCCGACGCGCGCCGGCGTCTGCCTGCTCATGCACGACACCGAGCCGCTCAAGCCCACGAACACCGGCTGGTTGATCGCCGACCTGGTGGCCGACACGCAGGCCTTCTCCTGGGCGCGCACCGAAGTGGACAGCCGGCTGCCGGTGCTGCTTGCCGATCCGCAATGGCAACCCTTCGTCGTGTTCCCCGCCGAGTATGCGGCACCCGAGCGCCGCGTCGACCGCGTGGCGCCTGCCGACGGCCGGCGCCCGCTCTTCGTGCTTCTCGACGCGACCTGGCCGCAGGCGCGCTGGATGTTCCGCAAGAGCCCGTACCTCGACGGCCTGCCGGTGCTCGGCCTCCAGCCGGAGCACGTCTCGCGCTACCGGCTCCGCCGCGCGAAACGCGCCGAACACCTGTGCACGGCGGAGGTGGCCGCGCTGTGCCTGCACCTGGCCGGCGAGGAGCTCGCCGCGCAGGCACTCGACGCCTGGCTCGACGTGTTCGTCGCGCACTCCATGGATGCGCGCAACAACCGCCCGCCCACGCCCGCTGGAGAGGCACACGCCCGCCTGAAGGAACTCGGAGCGACAAGCCTGCGGTAAGCTGGCGGGCTCGTCACGCCCGGACTCGCAGGGACACGGCATGAGCCGGCAGGACAAGCTCGACGCCCGACAGGACGCGCCACACGACGCGCCACACGACGCGCCACACCAAGCGCCACACCAAGCGCCAAGTGAAGCGCCAAGTGAAGCGACGGTGGCCGCACTGCGCGCCCGCATCGCCGAGCTGGAAGCCGAGCGCCAGCGCGCCCGCGCGCAGGACGGCTGGCACAAGATGTTCGCCGAAACCTCCCGCGAAGGCCTGTGGGCGATCGACGCCGAACAGCGGACGACCTACGCCAATGCGCGAATGGCCGAGATGCTCGGCACGACTGCCGAGGCCATGACCGGCACCTCGCTGTTCGACTATCTGGACGAGCGCGGCACCGCCGTGTGCCATGAGATCCTCGAGAGGCGACGTCGGGGCATCGCGGAAGAGCACGACTTCGAGTTCGTGCGCCGCGACGGCCGGCGCATCATCACGCGCGTCCGCGCGGCACCGACCATGGACGCGGCCGGCAACTACCTGGGCGCCATCGCGCTGGTCGATGACATCACGGAGAAGCGCAGCGCCCAGGCCTATGTCCTGCAGCACCGGGGCGATGTCCAGCGCGCGGACGTCGCGCTTGCCGAGAGCGAGCGCCGCTACCGCGACCTCGTCGAGACCTCGCAGGACCTGATCTGGTCCACCGACGCGGAGGGACGCTGGACCTTCGTGAATCGTGCCGCGACGCTGCGCATCTACGGGCGCGAGCCGGCCGAACTGATCGGCCACCTCTTCACGGACCTGCAGACGGAAGAGATGAGCGCCAGGGATCTCGCGGTCTTCAATCGCATCCTCGCCGGCGAGAAATACTTCGAGTACGAGACCATCCACCTGCACAAGGACGGCACGCCGATCCATCTGAGCTTCAATGCGATCGTCCTGCGTGACGTCGAAGGCCGCATCGCAGGCACCACCGGCACCGCCAAGGACATCACCGAGCGCAAGCGCGTCGAAGCGGAGCGCGAGGAGATGCACGCGCGGATGCTGCAGGCGCAGAAGCTCGAGAGCCTCGGCGTGCTGGCCGGCGGCATCGCGCACGACTTCAACAACCTGCTCGTCGGCATCCTCGGCAACGCCGGGCTGGCGCTCCTGGAACTGCCGCCCGACGCGCCGGGCCGAAGCGCCGTCGAGGGCGTGTGCCGCGCCGCGCAGCGCGCTGCAGGCCTCGCGCGGCAGATGCTCGCCTATTCGGGCCACGGCAAGTTCGTCGTGGAAAGCCTCGATGTCTCGCCGCTGGCCGAGGAACTGGGACAACTGCTGTCGGCCGTGATCTCGAAGCGGGCCACGCTCCGCGTGCATGCAGCCCCGGGCCTGCCGTGCGTCGAGGGCGATGCCACGCAGCTTCGCCAGGTGATCATGAACCTCATCACCAACGCCTCGGACGCGCTCGGCGAGCGCGACGGCACCATCGTCGTGACGACCGGCGTCATGCAGGCAGATGCCGAGTACCTCGCCGGCACCGCAGCGCAGGAGAAGCTCGCGCCGGGCACTTACGTCTTCATCGACGTGGCCGACACGGGCTGCGGCATGGACGACACGACGAAGGCGCGGCTCTTCGAACCGTTCTACTCGACCAAGTTTCCGGGCCGCGGGCTCGGGCTCGCCGCGGTGCTCGGCATCCTGCGCAGCCACCACGGCACGATCCGCGTCGACAGCGTGGTCGGGCGCGGCACCACGATGCGCATCCTGCTGCCGCCGCTACCTGTGCAGCTACCTGCGCCGCTACCTGCGCCGCTACCTGCGACGCTACCTGCGCCGGTGCCGGTGCCGGTGCCGGTGCCGGTGCCGGTGCCGGTGCAGGTGCACGTGCAGGTGCCGGCATCGCCCGCCGGGAAAACGCCCCGCGGGACTGCCGACGAGGCGCCTCCCGCCGATGGTCCCGGACGGATTCCGGCCACGCCACCAAAGCCAGCCTCACCAACCGCCGCGTGGCGCGGCGCCGGCTGTGTCCTCGTCGTGGACGACGAGGAGCTGGTGCGGGACGTCACGCGCAGCGTGCTGGAGTTTGGCGGCTTTTCCGTGCTCACGGCGCCCGACGGCCTCGCCGCCATCGAGCGTTTCCGGGAGCACCGTGCCGACATCGTCGCCGTGGTGCTCGACCTGACGATGCCGCGCCTCAGCGGCGAGGAGACCTTCCGGCAACTCCGGGACATCGCTCCCGACGTGCGCATCATCCTGACCAGCGGTTACAGCGAACAGGATGCCACGCAGCGCTTCGCAGGCCACGGCCTGACGGGCTTCTTGCGCAAGCCCAGCCCGCCCCAGGAACTGCTGGCCTGCCTGCGCGCGGCGCTGCAGCACTGACCCCGGTCAGCGCACGACCCGGCGCGTCGCCTGGCGCGCCCCTCAGCGCGCCCCTCAGCGCGCCCCTCAACGCGCCCCTCAGCGCACCCCTCAGCGCGCCGGAGGTTGCGCCTGGCGGATCACGGTGCCGTCCGTTTCGCTCAGGATGAGCAGTGCGAAGCGTTCGGGTTGCGCCTGGCCTTCTCCGGAGACGGACGCGTAGTCGAAGCGGCCTCGCAGGTCCGTGTAGCCGTCCTTGTGGAAGACGACGCCCCCGCCCGGCAGGCGCGCGAAGACCTTCACGTAGACCGACGGCAGCGCTGCGCCCGACGCAGCCGAGGTCACCTTGAGCTGGCCGCGCGGCTCGAGGAGCTGCACGTCCAGCGTGCTCGCGTAGCGCGCCTGGCGCCGCGCGAGCCCTCCGCCACGCACCTCCACCAGCACGTTCCTGCCGGCGAATTCCGCCGGCACGTCGACCGTCGTGCTGCGCGCGCCGGCGTCCAGCGCAAGCGTGTCGGCGCGCGCGGGCCGGATCGTTGCGAAGATGTCGGTGTCCTGTTCGCCGAAGGGATCGCGCGAGAAGAGCAGCTCGGCGTCCATCGGGAACCAGCGCACGGCGCAGGCCGACAGGTTGGCGTGCTGCACGACGACGCGGCCGTCCACGAGCTGCAGTTCGAGCGACGGCTCGCTGGCGAGGAGCGCGCCGGCCTCGCCGCCCGTGCCCAGTCCCTGCGCCTCGTCGAGCTGCTCGAGGATCTCGCGGAAGCGCTCGCGCCAGCGCGGCACGGGATGGTCGCGATATGTTTCGGCGATGGCCCGCGCACGCGCAAGATCCCCGCCGAAGAAGTCGAGATAGGCCTGCATGAGGTCGTATTGCAGGCGCCCCGGCAGCGCTGCCGCATTCACCCTCGCGAAGGAGGCCAGTGCCTCCTCCACGCGATCCTGCAGCAGCAGGTAGTAGGTGACGGACAACCAGTCCGCGTCGTCAAGCGCCGGCTGGTAGTCGAGCACCGTCATGAAGCGCCGGTACTGCAGCGCGAGGCTCGCGTTCGCGATCTCGCGCTGCGCCCCGAAGCGATGCGTGCGCGCATTGATGAGTGGCTCGTACTCGATGTGCTGATACAGGCGCCGCTCGATCGGGTCGATGTCCACCAGCGGCGAGCGCAGCGACTGCCCGCAGGTCGCGAGGAAGGAAGGGCGGTGCTTGAGGTACTCGCGCGCGGCGGGCACGTCGCGGTGCAGGATCGAGTAGCTCCAGACCACGGGCGCGTAGACCTCGCGCCGACCCAGCCAATCGATGGCCGTGCGGAAGAAGGCCGCGTCCTGGAGCCGCCACGCGATGCGCTGCCACGCGACCGCCTGCAGGTTGGCGCCTTCGAGGTAGGCCCAGACCTGCTCGTCGGCGCCGTACTGCGAGACGTGCTCCCACGACCCGGTGTCCACCGTGCTGGGCGTCGCCACGACATGGCGCATCGCCGGCGGCGCGAAGGCGAGCAGCTCTCCCTCGTGCGAGACCTGCACCGGATACTGCGGGAAGTCGCCGACGCGCGGGAAGTAGAAAAGCGTCTCCAGCGTGGTGGTGGCGTAGGGCCCGAGGCGCACGTCGGCGCTGCGCGTGGCCTGGCCGCCACCGACGGCGATGGCGCCCTGCGGCACCTGCAGCAACACCTGCAGCGACTGCGGCGCGGAACTCGGGTTGGTGATGACCACGAGGCTGCCGTAGATCACGCCGGTCAGGAATTCCTCCGTGACGAAGTGCTCGCGCAGCTCGCCGCCGACGAGCCGCGTGCGATCGTCGAGGCGGAAGAGGTTCTGGCCGACGAAGACGGATGAGGCGTGCTCGCCCGCCACGGCCTCCTTCAGCTGCCGGCTCACGAGCAGCAGCGGGCTGCCCGCTCGCAGCGACAGGCGCGTGCCCTCGGCCGTCCGCACGGGCTCCGCCGGCGTGAACGGCAAGTCGAGGAGCGCGAGCGCGAGCAGCATCTCGTGGATGTTGCCCGCGGCCTCCGCCACGTGCGTGGAAACGAAGGGCGCGCCGGCCGGCACCTGCGCGAAGTCCAGCCAGAAGGCATTCACCGGGATGAGCTCGCCGTCCTGCTCCGCGATGGGCTCGTGCCAGTAGTTGTCCTCGACCAGCTCGCGCGTGCGGTCCGGCCCGCGGTAGAGCGCACGCTGGCTGGCGCGGCGGCGCAGATCGTCGTCGTCGCTGCGGCTGCGCGTCGTCAGCCCGGCTGCGAACTCCTCATCGCTGGCGTCCTCGCCGAGAACCGCCTCTGCAAGTGTCGCGGCCGGAGCCGGAGCGTCCGCGCCGCCTGCCACGCCAGCGGCCGGGACACTCAGGTTGTCTTTCTCCTTCCGCGAGGAGTCGAACGAGGACTTCGCTTCCCGTGCCAGCTTGGCCTGGCTCTCCATGGCGTCGTTCAAGGAGGCCGTGTCGAGGTCGGCGCCGCGCAGGGCGGCGTCGAAGCGGCGGCGCGCGGCGTCCGGATCGGGCGGCTGCAGCTGCAGCACGTCGGTGAGGCGCGCGGACACGACCGCCGCCTGCGGCAGGCGCTGCGCAAGCAGGATGCGCTCCACGACGTTGAGCTGCGAGAACTCCCACGGCGCGAGGTACGCGCTCAGATCTTCATCGAGCAGCCAGCGGTCGAGGAAGGTCTTGTGCAGCTTGTTGCGCAGGTGCGGCGCGACGACCTCCGTGAAGAGCGCCGGATCGTGCTCGTGCACGAAGAGGTGCAGCTCGTGGCAGCCGTTCTCGGAAAGCAGCGCGAGGCGCTCTTCACGCGAGAGCTCGGGCCAGTGCAGCAGGAAGGCGAAGCGCGGCAGGTCGCTGTTGGCGGAGAGCGCGGAGAAGAGCCGGAAGACGGCGCCGAGCGAGTCGATGACCTCGGCGCGCGACGTCGTCACGTCGTCGATCGTCGCGCTGGCGCCCGTGTCCAGGTATTCGATGCTGCGGCGCTCGGTGAGATGCCGTGTCGCATCGAAGGCGGCGCGCAGCGTGCGGTCGGCAGGCACGAGCGGCGCCTGCGGGAGCGTGAGCGTGGTCAGCTCCGTGGTGTCGCCGTCCACGGCGAGTACCTGCACGTGATTCCACGGACCGAGATCCGCGCGCGGCACGCGCAGCACGCCGTCCGCGCCTGGCTTGAGGTTCGCCAGCGTGATCGAGGGCGCGGGGAGGAAGGAGAGATCCGCGTACTGCCCGGGGTTGCTCTCGAATGAGTGGATCACCGAGGCGCCGCTGCTGCCCCGGGTCTTGCCGCGGCCCCCGAGTTTTCCCATGCCAGCTCCCCCGCCGCCACCCGGCATGTCGCTGGTGTCCGTCTCCTGCAGCTCCCACGGGTTGAGCAGCAGCGTCGGGCGCTGCAGCATGTTGCCCGGGAATTTGCGCGCCTGGCGCCTGTCGAGCACGTAGCGCTGCTCGTCGGAGATCGCGGTGCTGGCGTGATAGGTGGACTCCGCGCGATCGACCTCGAGTGCGTCGGCCTGCCACGGCGCGTCGAGGCGCAGCGCGGCGAAGGGATCGAAGGGCGGCAGCCAGCGCGTGGTGACGACGTGCACGCGGGTCTCGGGCCCGGCGTTCGCCACGCGGATCAGCAGCTCGCTGTCGGTCGCCGAGAGCTCGGTGACGTGCAGCGGCGCGGCGTCGTCTGCAGGCAGCATGCGGGAGCGGCCGACGAACCAGTCGTCGCGCCGCTCGCCGGCGGTCAGGTGCACCGCGATGCTGTCGGAATCGTCCTTGAGCAGCAGGTTGTAGTCGCCGGGCGGCAGGTCGCGCAGTTCCAGGAAGCCGTCGACCAGCGCGAGGTGATCGAAGCGATCGATCGCAAACTCGCCGTCGCGCAGCTCGAGGAGCGAGACGCGCTCGCGCTGCGGGCGGACGGCGCCGCGCGGTGCCGGCACGGCGAGCACGCTTCCTGCCAGGCCGTTCAGCGCCGCGGGCCAGGTGCGCGCGTCGTCCGCCAGCGGCCAGGTCTTGAACTCGCTGCTGAAGCCCTCGACGCTCACGCTGTCGATGCCGGTCAGGGCACCGAGGTGCACGCGGCCGAGGCCGTCACTGCGCAGCGCCGCGCGGGCGGGCTGGCGGAAGCCGCGGTGCTGCAGCGACACGATCACCGTGCGGTCGGGCAGCGCTTCGCCGGTGCGCCCCAGCACGTCCAGCTGATAGCCATCGGGCGTGCGGCCCAGCAGCGCGGAGGCGATCGCCGTCGTGTGGTCGATGGCGCTCACGCGGAAGGTCACGGGCGTGGCGGCCAGCTCGGCGTCCTTGCCGAGGCTCAGATTTTTCACGCGGCCGGAAAGCGTGACGGTCAGCGAGGCCAGGCGATCCGGCACCTGGAACTCGTGCACCAGCTCGCCCTGCGCAGTCAGAGTGACGTCGCGGACGACCTGCGTGGAGGCGACGCCGTCCTGGTCCGTGGCCGTGATCGTGAGCGCCGGCTCTTCCAGCAGCGCAAGGCTGACGTCGCGATCATCGACGCGCAGCGACGGACGCACGAGCAGGCTTGCCGTGCGTCGCGCGAGCAGCGCCTCGCGGTCCACGAAGACGCCGGCCTGCAGCGTGTAGGTTTCGCCCAGATGCCGGAACGGCGCCAGCGTCGCGCGGTCGCCGTCGCGCAGCACCATGCTGCGGTTGCCGGGGTCGGTGGAGAAAGGCACGGTGATCTCGCCGTTCGCATCGGCCGCGTAGTTCAGGTCCGCCATCCAGATCGAGGCGCCGGGCAGCAGGCGGCCGTCGTCGTCGAGCACGCGGAAGACGTGACCCGCCGCGCCCACGCGCTCCACCAGCTGCAACCGGCCCTTGTGGATGACGGCGCGGCTCGCGAGCCCGCCGGAGACGAGCTCCACGACGTAGACGCCGGGCTTCGAGAGTTGCGGGAAGGTGAAGCTCCGCCGCACGCGCCGCAGCGGATTCTCGCTGTAGGTGTGCAGCGTTTCCTCGTTGGCGACGAGGCCGTCCAGCGCGACGGAAGCATCGATCTCGCGCCCGGTCGTGCTGTACACGTTGAAGGCGTCCAGCTCGAAGACGCGCACGAGCAGTTCGTCCACGCGCTTGAGGTCCACGTCGAGGACGACCTCGTCGTCCGGGCCGAACTGCCGGCGATTGCCGGGCGCGAAGGCGACCTCGACGCGCGAACGCAGCGCCTCCACGTCGGCCGGGCTGCCCAGCACGTCATACCACTGCTGCAGATCGCCCACGCCGAAGAGCAGCTTGGACTCGGCGAAGAGCCGGCGCACCTCGCTCTCGGCGAGCAGCGGCGCGAAGTCCTGCTTGTAGTCGGGCGCCGTGCGGAAGATCTCGATGAGGCAGGCGCGCACCAGCTCCTCGTCGTCGCCGATCGGCGGCAGGCCCGTGAGCGGCTGCGCGCTGACGTCCACCATCACATCGCTGCCCGCGCGTCGGGTCCATTCGAAGTTGCGCAGCGAGGACTGCCTCGGCAGGCGCAGGTAGGCAAGCAGCCGCGCCTTGTCGTGCACGCCGTGCTCGTGGTCGTAGGCGAGCCTCCAGTAGAGCACGTGCGCCTTCAGCGAGTTGTGCACCGGCGCGAGCGGCGCGGTGAACTGCTCCAGGCGCTCGAGATACGCGAGACGCTCGGCATCGTCGTGTTCCCAATCCGAGTCCGCCCCCGGGTGCAGGCGGCGCACCCACGTCTGCATGAAGCCTCCGTCGTTGAGCAGCTCGGGGCGCAGACGCGCGCACTCCTGGAGCTGCTCGAGCAGCAGGCGCCTGTGAATCGAGAGCCCGCCGAAGTCCGGCCCGTCGCGGCGCGCCATGTCGTCGACCACCAGCTGCGCGAGACCCGGAACATCCGGGCGCACGAGGCGCGCGAGGTAGTTGCCGCGCAGCTCGGGGCTCAACGTGGCGGGGTCGATCGACTCGATGCCTGCATTGGTGAGGCCGTCCAGCGTGCGCGGCGAGTTCTCGAGGGCGCGGGCGAGCAGCGTCGCCTGCGAGATGGCGGATGGGTCGAGGCTCGTGGGCAGGTCCGGCACGTCGCCCGCGGTCTGCCGCCTGTCATCGAAGTGCAGTCCGAGGCGTTCGCGCAGAAAGGCCCAGGTGGCTGCCGGGTCCCGCTCGAAGGAGAGCAGCGCCTGGCGGGTTTCCAGCTGCCCCACCCAGCCGTCGTCGCGTCCGTGCTGATCGATCCAGGCGCGCAGCGTGGCCTGCGCCTCCTGAAGGGCACCGACCTGTTGCAGCTGCAGGCAGCTGTAGAAGGTCCACTCGGGGGAGCCCGGCACGAGCTGGTCGAGCACCTGCGCGCGGTCGGGCGCCAGCGCGAAGGCCTCGTCGAAACCCGGGGGCGCCTGTTGTGCCGCGACCACGGGCAGCGCGACGGGGCCCGACCCGCACACGGCACCGAGGAACACGACCCGAGCCACGATCGTCGACGCACTGCTACGCATCACGCACCCCCGCAAGACGGCGAAACGGCCGGTCAGCATCTCCCGAACACGCCCCCGGGCGGTAGCACTTAGCGCCGAAGTTCCGCCGGTGACCCGCCGCCGGCGCAGGCGGGTGGCGCGGGCGGGTGGCGCAGGTGGCGCAGGTGGCGCGGGCGGGTGGCGCAGGTGGCGCAGGTGGCGCAGGTGGCGCGCGGGCGGCGCGGGCGGCGCGGGCGGCGGGCGGCGCGCGGGCCTCAATACCCGGCGACGGGATCCACGGCGTTGAGCAGCGGCTCAGCCGCGTCGAAGCGGCGCAGGTTCTCGCGGAACAGCTCCCACGCGCGGTCGTCCGTGAGCTGCGCGCGCGAGGCGACGTGCGGCGTGATGACCACGTTGGGCAGCTTCCAGAGCGGATGGTCGGCGGGCAGCGGCTCGGGATCCGTGACGTCGAGGCACGCGCCCGCGAGCCGGCCCGACTGCAGCGCGGCGAGCAGCGCGGCGGTGTCCACCACCTGGCCGCGCGCAATGTTCACGAGATAGCTGCCGGGCTTCATCGCGGCGAAGGCCGCCGCATTGAAGAGCCCGCGCGTCTCGTCCGTGAGCGGCACCGCGATGGCGACGACATCGGCCTGCGGAAGCAGCGTGAGCAGTTCGTCCGGACGCCCCACGTGCTGCACCCAGTCCGGCGCCTCGTCGCTGCTGCGACGCGTCGCGAGCACGGTCATGCCGAAGCCGTGCCCGCGCTGCGCGATCTCCGTGCCGATGCCTCCCAGCCCGACCACGAGCAGCGTCCGCCCCGCCAGCGCGATCGGTTCCAGCTGGCCCGAGCCCTCCCTGTCCCAGCGCCCCTCGGCGCGGCCCGCCAGGTGCACCGGCAAGTCGCGGGTCAGTGCGAGCAGCATCGCGAAGGCATGGTCGGCGATGGCCGGCCCGTGCACGGCACGCAGGTTGGTGAGGAGCACGCGCCCGCTCTGCACCGCGTCCAGGCCGACGGTGCGATCCACGCCGGCGCTCTGCGCCTGGATCCAGACCAGTTGCGGCGCGGCCTGCAGGAACTCCGGTGTCGCGTAGTAGGCGTCGATGCCCTGCGGTTCGGTCGCGCGCGCCGTCGCTTCGTCGCGCGACAGTCCGACGACGAGCTGCACGTGCTCCGCCAGCGCGCCCACCTCGCGCACCTGATCCTCCGTGAGCTCGTGCACGAAGAAGGTGAGCGTCGGGCGCTCCGCGGCAACCTCCGCGCGCTCGATGACGACACGCCCGTTGCGCGACGCGCTCTCGTCGGGCGGCGCCTGGGCCCGCAGCGGCGAGGTGAAGGCACACAGACACAGGCTCAACGGCAGCAGGATACGCATCACGCCATGCTAGCCGCGGGTCCCGGGTCCGCGCAGGGCGGCCTCGATGGCGCCGGCGACGGTGGTGCTGGCGTGGCCGCGGTCGGCGGCCCGTGCATCGTGAACTTCGGCTTCGTCCTCGAAGCGCTGCAGGTCGAAGGGAGTCGCTTGCAGCGCTGCGTAGGCAGGAAAGTCCGCCTGGATCGGGCAGTGATTGTCGAGCCGCTCGTTCGAGCCGAGGTCCATCGCCAGCCCCGTCATGCGGCATGTGGCCGGGCGATGTTCGTAAAGGCCGCAGCCGCCTCCGGGGTCCAGCGCCGGGCATGGATCGCCCGCGAGCTGTTCCGTCAGCGTGTCAAAGGCGAGCTCCTCCACCGCGGCCACGAGCCACGGCGGCCCCCAGCCAGGCAGCAACGCGGCGCAGCGGGAGAGCTGGGACCGCGCGCGCGCGTGCATGGCGCTGCGCTCGGCTTCCGGAAGCGCCGCCACGCCCTCGGCGATGAGCGCGGCATCGGCGGGCGAGATGTCGAAGGGCCCGTGGCAGCAGGCGCTGCAACCCCGCCGACACGGCACCACGCCCGGGCCGGCGTCCGCGCTGCCGCGCGAGAACCAGGCGTCGAGTGTCGCAAGCAGGCTGGCGTAGCTCATCGGGCGTAGCTCATCGGGCGTCGTACGGGAGGGACGCGCCGCGCGGGAAAAGCGAATGCGCGCCGGTGTGACCTTGCACACCGACGCGCATCATCGGACAAAACTCGTCAGATGGCCGGGAGATCCCGGCCGCACGACGACCACGCCCCGGGCCTGACCCGCTGAAGGGCCAGACCCGGGACGGGTCGCCTCACGAGGTCACGGCGTCACGGCCCGGACCGCGTTGCTCAGCGCAACCTGCTGAACCGCAGCAGCGTCGCGAATCGCGTACTGGAACCAGACCTGCGTGCCCGAGGCCACGCCGACCGGCCAATGGAAGGGCACCACGGACGTGCCGTCCACCTGGGTCTTCCCGAGCAGCGTGAACGCCGCCGGGTTGGCCACCAGCACACCGCCCTTGTAGGGCACCGGCACGGAGCTCAGCGACACCAGCAGTGCGGCGGCCGCCGACGGCCGGGCATTGCTGAGCGTGAGATCGCCCGGGGACGCCGGATCGAGCTTGCCCGTGCCCACGAGGACAGGCGCGCCCGATTGACCCGCCAGGCTGTTCCCGACGTCGGACCAGGGCGTCCACACCGTGTAGGCCTTGGTGAGAGCGTCGGCAGCGATTTCGATGCCTTCCTTGCGGCCCGGGATGTCATCCGCTGGCGGGTGGATGCCGCCCCAGATGCGCGAGAGCGAGCACTGGTCCGAGGCATCGACATACTTCGCCCACTGCAGCTTCACCGTCACGCTGGGACCATCCTCGAAGACGAGGAACTGGTTCTGCGGGCAGATGAACTCGCCAAGGCCGTTCGGGAAGTACTCGGACCCGGTGAGAGCCGTCATCACGTTGGCCGCCGCGCGGCTGAACGTGCTGTGACCGGACATGTAACCCGCGAAGGGCGGCGTGACGAAGGACGGACGCTGATAGGACCACCACGCCTTCGCGAGGATCCAGTCCACGCCGGCAACGTCCGTGGCCGGATTGACGATGTAGTCCGGTCCGCGCCATGCATAGGCGGCGATCTCGCCCTCGTAGCCGAACAGGTGCTCCATGTCGCCGCCCGGGCCGGTCCGGTCCGCAGTGATGATCTCCACCTTGCCCGGAACGAGCGGCAGCCCGTTCGGATCATAGTGAGGAGCATTCACATCCGAGCTCTGGCCCTTGTCCGCCATGTGGCGGATGGCGCTGATCGGCCGGATGTAGTCGTAGTAACCCTTGGCACCCCAGCAGGCGATGGCCACGTCGTGCATCGCGCCGCCGAGGGTGATGTAGCCCTTGACGTCCCACTCGAGATTGTTCACGGTCGGACCGACGCCACCGAACTTCTTCTCGGCGAGGCCGTCAGCGACGTAGTTGAAGATCGTGAACCAGTGACCGGGCGGCGTCTCCGAACTCGGTCCGTCGGCCCAGAACTCGGCCAGGCAGCGAGCGTAGTCGCCGCGCGGCACGATCTGCGGGGCATACGGCTGGCCGGTGATCGGGTTCAGGGCGTAGCCGGTGCCGTTGTCGCCGCCTTCGAGGAAGTCGTAGAACTGGTCGTACTCGGAGAGACCGTTGGGGAGCACGGCCTGGCCGACGCCAGCCGGCGAGGCGTCGACCATCACGCCGTCGGTCGGATCGAGGTGCGAAGACCAGACCAGCGTCGTCTCGAAGGTCTTCTTGTAGTACTGGTCCTCCGCGCTGCCTTCCAGCGGGGGCGAACCCGGGTCGTGATAGACCTTCCAGTCGTGTCCGCCCTTCGGGTGGATCGTCAGGTCATCGGTGGAGAGAGAGAACGGCGTGACGTTGCCCCACTCCGGACCGAGGAAGCCCGGATAACCACCGGGGATCGGGTTTCCATTCTGGTCGACGAAGAACTGGATCGCCAGCGGCTGCCAGAGGTTCGGGTAGATCAGGTCGGGGTTGCCCGGGAACGCCGGAATGAGCGGCGGGTTCGACGGCACGTACCACTGATTGGCGTAGTTGTTCTGCTGGTTGGCGCCGTCGACCAGGCCTTCGGCAATGACGCGCGCCGCGATGCGATTGCCGATGGCGGCAGGCGAGTCACCCACGACGGACGTGTTGTTCTTGTCGTAGCCGAGCGTGGCCATGAGCGCGTCGTACTGCGGCAGGACGACTGCGGCGCCCGGCGAAGCGGCGTAGCGGTCGATCAGGACGCGGTACGCGGCAAAGCTGATCGCTTCGTTGCGCCACGCTTCGACGTTCGGATCGCTCGTCGCGTGACTCTCGCTGAAGTAGACCGGGTGCGCGTTGAAGTCGTAGGTGGCCCATGCATCCCACATGGCTGCGGAGACGTGATAGAGGTTGCGCGCGCCGACGACCGGGCGAGCCAGGTCGAGACGGATCGACGCCAGCTGCTTCTCGTTCCACTGGCGTGCAACGGACTGCTGCGCGACGACATCAGGCGTGGTGAACGCGGCCGCGACGAGGGCCAGCGCTGCGGCAGGAGCGAACCTGCGCCGCAGGGAGTTTGGTGTTGAAGACCAGAATTGCTTCATCGGTGTTGTCCTTTGGAGGTGACTTGCTTTCGCTGACGGGTCGCGACGTCTCGACTGCATGGCCGGTGGTCGATTCCGTACTGCCCGACAAGACCACGCTTCGAAAACATTCGCGGGAAGGAGAATACACCATGTTTCCAAGGGTGTGTTGCGAGGAGAAGTCTCCCGGGTCGTTGCGCGCGGCCGCGTGGCGACGAGGGCGACACGCCTGACTCCGCCGTGCGCAGCCGAAACGACTGATCTGCAATGCGGCTCGGCGCGCGGTGAGATCCGGCTTCCGCTCCAGTGGCCTCCCGGAGTGCGTGCCGCCCGACTTCCGTGCCGGGCACGCCGGCGTCACACTCGTGGGCGTGACAAACTCCGCATCACGCATCGACCTGCTGCCGCCGCCCATCCGGACGCCGCGACCGGCGGCAGGCGCCGCGACGGGTGCTCCGATCGCGCTGCGACCGCTCCGCCTGGGCAACGTGGAGATCGGCTTCCCCGTCGTGCAGGCGGCGCTCAGCGGCTACAGCGACGGGCCGATGCGCCGCGTCGCGCGCCGGCTCGGCGCCCCGTACACGCTGGGCGAGGTGCTGATCGAAAGATTTCTCCTGGAGTTGAAGCAGCGTTCGCGCACCGCCCACCACCTGCGCGTGACCGACGAGGAACATCCCGTGGGCGGGCAGCTCATGGGCTCCGTGCCGGCAGACTTCGCGCCTGCCGCGGCGCGGCTCGTCGCCGCAGGCTTCGACGTCATCGACATCAACTTCGGCTGCCCCGTGAAGTCCGCGGTCGGAGGCTGCCGGGGCGGTTACCACCTGGGCCAGCCGGCCATCGCGCTGGAGATCGTCGAGCGCGTGCGCGAAGCGGTGCCGCCGGAGATTCCGGTCACGCTGAAGATGCGGCGCGGCCTGGACGACTCCGCCGAGAGCCGCGCCCGCTTCGATGAAATCCTCGACGGCGCCTTCGCGCGCGGCGTGGCCGCCATCACGGTGCACGGCCGCACCGTCGCGCAGAAGTACGACGGGCCAAGCAACTGGGATGTCCTGCGCGAGGTGAAGGCCCTCGCCGGCTCGCGCACCATTCTGGGCAGCGGCGACCTCTTCACCGCCCAGGCCTGCCTCGACATGCTCGCCCACACCGGAGTCGACGGCGTCTCGGTGGCGCGCGGCGCCATCGGCAACCCGTGGATCTTCGGTCAGGCCCGCGCCCTGGCCGCCGGCCTTCCGCTCCCCGTGCCCGACCTTGCCGAGCAACGCCGCGTCCTTCTGCTGCACCTGCAGCTCTGCATGGAGGCCGGCGGCACGGCCGGCGCCCACGCGACGATGCGGATGTTCGCCATCAAGTTCGCCCGCATGCACCCGGAGCACGAAGCCGTGCGCAACGCCTTCGCCACGACGCACGGTCTCGACGAGTGGCGCGCCGTGCTCGAGCGCTGGTACGGCTCACCGGCTGCTAGCTGACGCGTCGTTTCGTGCGGCGCGGAGCCGGGCGCCTCCGGCTGCGCCGAGGTGCGTCGACCTCCACGCAGGAGAGGATCTCGTCGGCACGCACGACGTGCAGGCGCGGATGCTGCACCGTGAGAAACGACGGCAGCACCTCGCCGTCGGCACCGTATCGGATCGCGCCCGCGATCGGCGGCGTGACGCTGGACAGCAGCACCGTCTCGTCGCCCGTCGAGAAGAGCACGCGGAAGGCGCGGACGTTCTCCCACTCGCGACGGTGCCGGCGCGAGCGCAGCACTGCCACGAGCGGAGCGGGAATGTCGTCGGCAAGCAGGGCGGCGGTCATGGTGGCTCCTCGGGGACTTTCTCAAGGACGGCTGGCCCCGCGCGGCGTTACGTGCATGTGCCACACTGCGCGCACCGGCGCTGCGCCGGAGTTCCGTGCGCTCACGCTCGAGCCCATCGCATGCCCATCGAGGCCTCCCCACCGGACGATCTGCCCATCGCCATCGTCGGCGGCGGACCGGCCGGGCTGATGGCGGCCGAGGTGCTCTCCGCCGCAGGCGTGCGCGTCACGCTCTTCGATGCCATGCCCACGGTCGGACGCAAATTCCTGATCGCGGGCAAGGGCGGCCTCAACCTCACCCACGGCGAGCCGCGCGAGCAGTTTCTCGGCCGCTACGGTCCGCGACGTCGGCAACTCGAGCCTCTGCTCGACGCCTTCGGGGCCGACGCCTTGCGGGCGTGGGCTGCGGGTCTCGGCGTCGAAACCTTCGTCGGCAGCTCAGGCCGTGTCTTCCCCGTCGGCATGCAGGCCGCGCCACTGCTGCGTGCCTGGCTGGTGCGTCTGCGCGGGGCCGGCGTGGCCTTCTCGATGCGCCATCGCTGGCTCGGCTTCGGCCCCTCCCGCGACGGGCACCACACGCTGAGATTCGCCACGCCGCGAGGCGAGCTGAGCTTCAGCTGCCGTGCCGTGCTGCTCGCGCTGGGTGGAGGAAGCTGGGCGCGGCTCGGTTCGACCGGCGCCTGGGTGCCGCTGCTGCGCGAGTGCGGCGTGGACGTCGCCCCGCTGCGCCCGTCCAACAGCGGCTTCGACATCTCGCGACCCGTGGCAGCCCGCCTCGCCGACGCGGTGTCCACGCCGACGGGGCCCGGAGGCGGCACCCTGCCCGGCTGGAGCGATCACTTCCGCAGCCGCTTCGCCGGGCATCCGCTCAAGCCTTTGACCGTGTCGTTCACCGCTCCGGACGGCGCCGCGTTCTTCCAGGCCGGCGAGTGCTTGATCACCGACACCGGCGTCGAAGGCGGCCTCATCTACGCGGTGTCCGCGCCGGCGCGCGACGCGATCGAAGCGCACGGCGCGGCCGTCCTGCACCTCGACCTGCTGCCAGGGCGCACCGAGGCCCATGTCCGCGACGCGCTGGCGCGGCCGCGCGGGTCGCGCTCGCTGGCCAATCACCTGAGAAGCCGCCTCGGCCTCGAGGGAGTCCGGGCCGCCTTGCTTCACGAACTCCTGCCGCGCGAGCTGCTTGCCGACCCCGCGCGGCTCGCCTCCGCCATCAAGGCGCTGCCGCTCACGCTGACCGCACCACGACCGCTGGACGAGGCGATCAGCACGGCGGGCGGCGTCCGCTGGGAGGCGCTGACGCCCGGCCTGCAACTGCGAGCGCGGCCCGGCGTCTTCTGCGCTGGAGAGATGCTCGACTGGGAGGCCCCCACCGGCGGCTACCTGCTGACCGCCTGCTTCGCGAGCGGCGTCGCCGCCGCGCACGGCATGCTGGCTCGGCTGCGCGACGGCAGCTGACGGCCGCTGACGGCGCGGCGACGCTGCCCCCGACCCAGCCACCCGCGCTCGCGGTCGTCCCGATCGCGCTGGGTGCCTGACGGCTCATGACGCTACGCTGCCGCCCGATGAACCAGGCCACGTACCGCCGGCCCGACGCGCGAGGCCGGCTCGCCCCGCGCCGCCAGCCCGCCCCGCGCCGCCGGCCCGCCCCGCGCCACGGGCCCTGGCCATGCCACCGGAGTGACCGCTCATGATGGAAGACATGCCGCACGCCCCGGTCACGCTGCTGCTGATCGCCGTGAATCTCGCCGTCTCGTTCAGGGCCTTCTCGCGCATGCGGGGCGACCATGTGACGGAGGACTTCCTGTTCATGCCCGAAGAGGTGCAGAACGGGCGCAACCTGTCCGGGATGCTGCTCTCGCAATTCGCGCATGCGGACATCGCGCATCTGCTCTTCAACATGATGACGCTGTACTTCTTCGGCCCCGTCGTGGAAGAGTTCCTCGGGCCCGTGAAGATGCTGATCATCTACGTTCTGGCCGCGGTGGGCTCCACGCTGCTCACGTTTTTCGTGCACCGGAACACGCCGGGCTATCGCGCACTCGGCGCCAGTGGCGCGGTCTCGGGCGTGCTCTTCGCCGCCATCGTGCTCGAGCCCCGCATGGACGTGGCTTTCTTCTTCCTGCCGGTCGGCATTCCGGCCCCGGCTTTCGCCATCGGCTACGTGCTCGTGTCGATCTGGGCGGCGAAGCGCCGGCTCGGCAACGTCGGGCACGAGGCGCACATCGGAGGTGCGCTGACCGGCCTGATCCTGGCCGGCCAGCTCTCGAGCGCCGGTTTCCGTCCGCTGCTCGAGCGCCTGCGCCATCTGCTGGGCTGAGTCGCGAAAGCGATTGATGTATTCTGCGCCGATGTCTCCGCGATTCCTGCTCCCGGCCGCACGGCTCGTCATTCTGGGCGTCACGCTCGCCGCATGCAGTGACACATCCGGCGGGCGCAGCACGGGCGACGCCAGGGAGGGGTCAGCTCCATCCGCGTCCGAAGCGCTCGCGCCCGAGACAGCTCCGCTGCGGACGGAGCTGAAGCGCAGGATACGCACCGACATGATCCCGGCGACGCGCGCGGTGTTCGGCCTGATCGACCCGGCGGAGTCGAAGCTCGAAGTCACCTTTTTCGACACGCCCTCGCTCGACCTGATCCAGGCCGGGATCATCCTGCGCCTGCGCAAGGTGAAGGGCGGCAGCGACGACGTCACCGTGAAACTGCGGCCGCTTGCCCGGACTGCCGTGGCCGCAGCCTGGTTCGAACAGGACGGCTTCAAATGCGAGGAGGACAGCATCGGCGCGACCAGCGTGGATGCCTGCTCCCTCACCCTCGAGTGCAAGGCCAGCGACATCGACAAGGTGGTCGCCGGCGGGAAGGGCATCGAGTCGATCCTGAGCGGACGCCAGCTCGACTTCCTCCGGACTTACGGCCGCCTGATGCCCGACTGGGACGGCCTTGTTCCCTTCGGACCGATTGCCGCGAAGGAATGGCATGTCAGCGTGCAGCAGATGCAGGACAAGCTGGCTGCCGAAGTCTGGACGCTGCCCGGAGGCACCGAGCTGCTGGAATTCTCCGTGAAGGTGCCATCGACCGACGCAGGGGCAACGGCCGTCGCTCTCGATGACGTGTTCCGCATCCGCGGGATCGAGTTGATCACCGACGGCAAGTCCAAGACCCGGGCTGCGCTCGAGACCCTTCGTACGCACTGAGCCGCAAACGCGTTTCGTCGGCCCGGGTCACGGATGTACGTTGCGCCGCGTTCGAGCAGCGCCTGCAGGTGCCGTGACCCGACCCTGGACCTGCGACCCGCCTGCAGGAGCTTCTTCATGCGCCTTCCACACCGCGGACTCCTGCTGCCTGCACTGCTCACGACCTTCGTGATGCATGCCCTTCCCTCGGCGATCCTGTGCGCGCAGAACGAGCCGCCCGGCGGAAAGCCGACCATGGAGACCGCGCTGCTCGACATCCTGCTCGAACAAGGCGTGATCTCACCCGAGCAGTACGACAGCGTGCTGGCGCTCGCGCGCGAACGCGTGGAGGCCGAGGACCAGGAAATCTCGCTGATCGAGGCGAGGTTGCAGCGCCTCGCGGCGCCCTCCGTGGAGGTGACCGGCGGCGCGCCCGGCAAGCTGCTGTTCAAGTCGCCCGACGGCAAGTGGTCGCTGGGCGTGAAGGGCCTGCTGCAGGCGCGGCTCGACGTCATCAACTCCGACGACGACAGCAAGGACAGCAGGAACTACAGCATCCCGCTCTCCCGCCTTGCCTTCGAAGGCACGGCAGGCGCCGAGAACGTGACCTACAAGCTCGAAATGAACATGGCCACGCAGAGCACGTCCAGCTCGACCTCGTCGACGACGAACTTCGCGTTGCGGGATGCCTTCATCAACTGGGCTTTCGACCCCACGGATGCCGTGAAGCTCGGCCAGTTCAAGTTTCCTTTCGGTCTCGAGGAGCAGATCTCCTCCAGCGCGCTCTCCTTCGCCGAACGGTCGATCGCCTCCAAGCAGTTCGCGCCGTCGTACGAACCGGGCGCGATGGTCTGGGGCACGGCGGGCGATGGAGACTGGGAATACTACGTCGCGTCATCGAACGGCCAGGGCACCGGCGCGAGCAATCCCTCGGGTTCCAGCCAGGACGGGCTGCGCTCGGGCTTCCGCGTGGCCTACAACCCGCTCGGCTCGTTCATTCCGCAGGGGCCTTCGTTCCAGACGCTGAACGACGGCAGCACGAAGCTCAGCCTCGGCTTCGCGGCGAACCAGAACGTGGACTCGTCCGGCCTGAACACGGTGACGCCGGGCACGGACACGACGACGACGAACTGGGAAGCCCAGCTCATGAGCGGCCCGTGGTCCGTGCTGACCGAGGTCTACGACCAGACGTCGGATCCGCAGTCCGGATCGGATGTCGACAACAGCGGCAGCACCGTGCAGGTCGGCTGGTTCCTCGTCGCGAACAGGTGGGAGCTCGTCGCGCGCCGGTCCACCGTCGACCTCGCCGCCACGCCCGACCAGACACAGACCTCGATCGGCGTGAACTACTACGTGGACAGGCTCAACGGGAAGTGGCAGCTGGATCTCAACCAGCTGGACAACCAGGGCTCCGCAGCGGACTCGACCCAGGTCCAGCTCCAGTACCAGCTGGTCTTCTGAGCGCCCGTCGTCCGGGCAGCGCGATCAGGAGGAGATCTGCGAGGTGCCGAAGAAACCGCGGAGCATCTCGATCTGGCCGATGTGAAAGCTGTCGTGCGGCACCATGCTGCGGAACTGCTCGTGCTCCATGCGCCCGTCGGCCACGACGGCCCGGACGTTCTTCTGGCTGGCGCCGAGACGCCCGAGGGCCGCGGTCCACGCGGCCTGGCTGATGTCCGCGGGCAACTCGAAGTCGCGGCGCTTGAACTCCGCATCCGTGATCGGCGCGCCGCCCGAGGCCTTCGCCACCGCCACCTCCCTGACGAGGATCAGGTGGTTGACGATCTGCCAGATGGAGTGCCCCTCGCCCGAGGCGAGCTTCGGGCGCCGCGCCGCCTGCTCGGGCGTGAGATGGGCCAGTGTCTTCTCGAGCGGGACGCAGCCCAGCTCGCCGGCGTGGAAGTCATCCCACATCGACAGGTGCGTGTTGCGGTCCATGGTCAGGCTCCGGGAGGACGAGGAGCGCGTGATCTTCCAACGGCCCGCGCCGCTGTCAAGGCGACAGGTCCACGGCCGGAAGCGCTCGCTCGCCGGCATCCTGCAACTCGAAAGACTCGCGCTTGCCGAACTTGAAGGCGCCCGCGACGAGGTTGCCCGGGAAGACCTCGATGCGCGTGTTCAGGTCGCGCACGTTGGCGTTGTAGAAGCGCCGGCTGCGCTGGATGCGGTCCTCGGTGTTCGCCAGCCCGCGCTGCAGCTCCAGGAACTGGGTGTCCGCCTTGAGCTCCGGATAGCGCTCGCTCACGGCCAGCAGTCGCGCCACGCTCCCGGTCAGCGCGGACTCGTCACGCGCGGCCTGGGCAGGCGAGTGGTGCACGACGGCAGCCGCAGCCCGCGCCGTCACGACCGCCTCCAGCGTCGCCCGCTCGTGCGCCGCGTAGCCACGCACCGTCGACACGAGGTTGGGGACGAGGTCGTGCCGGCGCTTGAGCTCCGTGTCGATGTCCGCCCAGGACTCGTCCACGGTGTTGCGCGTGCGCGTCAGGCCGTTGAAGATCCCGATGGTCCACGCGAACAGCAGCAGCAGCAGCACGACGGCCGGGAGCAGGATGATCATCGGGCGGGTTGCCTCCACTCGCGCAGAAGGTAGCCGGGCAGCCGGTCGAGCACGCCGCACGCGACGTCGAGCGCCTGCTCGAGATCCGCGACCTGCCAGACCGACTCACGCCGGACGAGCACGCGCCCGTGACGGAACTCCAGCATGAAGCGCGGCGCAGCCAGCAGGAATTCCATCGTTTCCTGGTGGATCACGTCGAAGGCCCACTTGCGATTTCCGGCCTTCACGTGAAAGGCGCGCGAGAATTCGGCCGACTCGAAGTCGATGTCGTCTGCCCCGAAAAACTCGCCGATCCGATCGAAGAAGGTCTCGGGCCGGATGGAGAGCGATTGCAGCGGCAGCGCGCACTCGACCACGAGCGCGGAGAAGTGGTGATGCCGCGTCTGGCGATGGCCCTTGCTGTCGGTAGAGTACGTCTCGTAGTGGTAGTCGAAGGCGCAGCAGCGTCGTGCGCCCCCGTCGTCCTTTCCCGGCGGCAGCGGGCCCTCCACCACGTTGAAGGCGTAGCGGTCATCGCCCCGGCCGAGGCTCGGGAACTCCGCGTAACGATCCTCCATCGAGTCGTCGTGCGCGGGCGAGAGACGCCAGCCGCGGCGCTCGCACAGCGAGGTCAACTCGGCGCGCCGCCGCTGCTCGGCCCGCTTGCCGAGCACGAAGGCTCCGATGCCGAGGGCCAGCACCAGCGCCATGAGGAATCCGATCGGCATGACCACTCCCCTGCCCCGCCGCGCCCGACGGCGCAGCGGCACGCCTCATGCACAGCGAGCCCGCCCCTCGCACGCATGCGGGAGACGGGCTCGCTGTCGACCTTGCTCGTCGCTCAGCCGCCGGCGACGATCGCCTCGAGCGCCGTGACCAGCTGCTCATCCTCCGGCTTGAGATCCAGAGCCTTCTGAGCCCAGGGCTTGGCGGCCTCCGCATCCTTCAGCGGTCCGGCCAGCCACATCGCGACATTGGAGTAGAGCTGCGTCGCGAGCTGCGTGTTGGTGAACTTGGCCTTGGCCTCGAACTCCGTCAGCGCGGCGATGGCCGCCTTGGCCCCGACGTCATCGCGCACACCGCTGAAGTGCGACGCGACGGACAGCTCGAGCAGCCCGTTCGCATTGGTCGGGTCGAGTTCGGTCACCATCGCGAGCACGTCGTCGTCGGTCTGGTCGAGGGCGAAGAGCGCCTTCACGGCGCGCAGCTTGCGGCCCTGCTCGTTGGTCGGGTCCACGGTGAACGCCAGCCTGAGCGGGTCGACGAGACGCGCAGCGAACGGCGACTGCCCGTCGAGCGTGTCGGCCAGATCGGCCAGCTTGTCCCAGGCCTCCAGCTTGGCCGGGCCTTCCGCGGCATTGAACGCCGCCACGAGCGTGCCGACCTGCTCGAGCGCACGCTTGCCGCTCGTGCGCAGCTCGGCGAGATGCTCGACGTACTTCTCCGGGCCGCCCTCCTGGTAACCCGTGCGCGCGTAGACCTCGCCCTTGGAGTTCATGAGCAGGATGGTCGGGAACCCGGTGATGCTGTTCTGCTCCATCAACTCCTGGTTGCGCGCGGGGTTGGGCACCTTGGCCTTCACCTCTTCGTCATTCGGGAAGTCGAGCGCGACGAGGATGAAGTCGTTCTCGACACCCTTCTGGAAGGCCTCGAACTCATAGACCTCGGCGTCGAGCTTCTTGCACCAGTAACACCAGTCGGAGCCGGTGAAATCCACCAGCATGTCCTTGCCGGTCTTCGCGGATTCCGCAGCCGCGGCGTCGTAGTCTGCGAACCACGTCGGTCCGTCCGCAAACGCGGAGGCTGAAAGGCAGAGGGCGGCGGCCGCCGGAAGGAGGACCTTGAAGGGGTGGAACATGGAGCTTGTCGCCTCGTCGGGGAGCGCGGAGGACCCCCGCGCGTGGGATGCCTGAGGGCCGTGCCGGCCACCGAGGCGTCTGAATACGACGCAAGAGGATGCCATCGCCACCGGCTCCGGCGCAAAGGCAGCCCGTGGGGGTCGTGGTTCAACAGAATCCGCGCCCGACGAGCCATCCGGTCACGGCCGCGGAGAGGGCAGCCCCCGCCCCGGCAAAGCGGTGGTCGACTCCGGGGAAAACGCGCAGCTCCGGGCGGCCGCCGGCGGCTGCCCGGGCCTCGAGGGAGTCGGCGATCGGCACGAGATCGTCCGCGGAGCCATGCACCAGCAGCCAGGGAATGGCGATGCGCGAGGCCTGCGGCAACAGCGAGCCGAGGCGTGAGGCGTCGTCGGCCAGCGCGACCGACCAAGGACAGCCGGGCCGGCCGAGCATCGGCTGTCCCGGCGACAACCCGCCGAAGTGCCGCTGCATGAAGAGATCGACATGCACCATGCCCGCCAGCGAGACCAGCGCGCCGATCCGCGGGTCACGCGCCGCGCGCAATAGCCCCACCGCGCCGCCCAGGCTGTGTCCCACGCAGACGATGCGCTGGTGGCCCGCGGCGACCGCCGCGTCGATCACGCAGCCGAGATCGTCCACTTCCTTGCTCGGCGTCGCGTCTTCGAAGCGCCCCTCGGAGTCGCCGTTGCCCGCGAACGAAAAGCGCAACGCCGCGATGCCCGCGCCCGCCAGCGAGTCGGCCAGCTCCACGAGATAAGGCCGATCCTTGTTCGACGTGACGCCGTGCGCGAGCAGCGCGATCGTCGGCGCCGTCGACGGGCCGGCCGACCGAGCACACATCGGCGCGTCCGCAGGCTCGAGCGCTGCCCGCGGCACTGCCGCGTGAAACGCCGCGTCGAGTCGCTCGCCCTGCCCGTTGCGCACGGCGGCGAAGGCGGGCGGCATCATGGCGTGCACCCGCGCCGGCCGGCGCTCAATGCGTGGCTTCGTCCATCCAGTCGAGCACGCCGGGAGCGGCGACGAGCGCCGAGACGGCGGCGCGATCCTTGGGCACCAGCGCAGTGATCACCTCGCAGCCCTCGGGCGTGATCGCAATGACATCCTCGATGCGGATGCCGATGTGCCGCTCGGCGTCGTAGATGCCTGGCTCGATCGTGAACACGCAGCCCGGCACCAGCGCGCCGCCGTAGTCGCCCACGTCGTGCACTTCGAGCCCCACCCAATGGCAGTTGCCGTGGCGCATCAGGCCGCCGAAACCGCGCGCGGCGAGCACCGCATTGCAGGCCAGCTCCACGTCCATGACCGTGCCGCCCGGGCGCGCCGCGGCGATGCCGGCGGCCTGCGCGGCCAGCACGGCGTCGTACATCTCCGCCATGCGCGGCGTCCAGACGCCATCGGTCGGCCAGCTGCGCGTGATGTCGGTCGTGTAGTGGTCGACCTCGGGACCGTAGTCGAGGCAGATCATCTCGCCCGGCTGCATGACGCGGCCGTCGATCCAGTAGTGCAGCGTGACGGAATTGGGTCCGCTGCCGACGATCGCGTCGTACGCCGGTCCATCGCCGCCGGCGCGGCGATGGACCATGTCCATCACCGCGCGCAGGTCCCACTCGCCCAGGCCCGGGCGCGTGCTGCGCATCGCCTCGATCATGCCGAGTGCGCCGGCGTGCGCGGCACGGCGCAGCGCGTCGAGTTCCTCGTCCGTCTTCACGAGACGCAGCGCGGCGAGCGCGGGCGAGCAATCTTCCACCAGCAGGCCGTAGCGTTCGGTCAGCACCTCCGCCAGGCGCCGCTCGCGACTCGTGCGTCCGTCCAGCGGATCGTTGCGCTGGCGGGCGTCGGCGGGTCCGGCGCGGTCGGCGCAACCCGAGAGCGCGAGGTTCGGACTCAGCGGCACGTGAATCACCTTTCGATCCGGCGCGAGTTCCGCGAGCACGTCGGGCAGCTCCGCGATCGACTTCACGATCGGGAAGCCGGTGAGGTCGGACACCCACGTGTCGCCGATGTCCCAGCGCTCGCCCTCCCACATCTCGTTGCGCGCATCGGGCGGCGGGAGGAAGAGCATCTCGACGCCGCTCTGCAGGTCCATGAGCAGCGCCGCGTCGGGACTCTCGACGCCGGTCAGGTACCAGAAGGTCTTGTCCTGGCGGAAGTTCACGTAGTCGCGCGTGTCGGGCAGCCCGCGGACGAGGAGCAGGCCCGCGCGGCTTTCGGCATCGGTCTCGCCGCTGCCGGCGCCGTGCTTCTGCTCGAGCAGGCTCGCGCGCAACGCCGCGCGGCGGCCGGCGTGGAAGGCCTTGCCCAGGCCGCACACCGGCGAGCCGTCGCCCGGCCGCGAGAGCGAGGCGGCGCGCACATCAAGCGGCGGCGGCACGACTGCGGACACGGCGTCCGCCCTCTCATCCGAAGCGACCGCCATCGCCGCCCCCACCACCGCGCCCGCTGTGTCAGGTTGCTGCGAAGCTGTGCCCGGCCCGTCACTCTGCTGTGCGACGAGATGCCCGGTCATCGCGACGGAGCAGAGCAGCAGCAGCGCGGCCATCCGGCGCCCGGAGTTGAGCATGACGTCCTTTCCGGGAGCGCTGCGAAGCGCGCTCCGACCAGGTCAGCGACGCCGACCGATGAAGATGCGCAGCACGTACCAGAACAGCAGCATGACCGACGCGAACAGCGCGAGCGACGCGGCGACGTGCTGGCTCGTGCGATAGCGCCGCTGCAGCGCCGAGGTGTCGTACAGGATCCAGCAGCAGGCCAGGCCCACCATCGCGTAGCTGAAGATCGTGCCCAGCTCGAACTGGAAGAGCACCGAGCAGACGATCAGGCCGAACGCCGCCAACCCCGCGAAGATGAGCGCCGAACGCAGGAAGGTGAAGTCGCGTCGCGTGATGAAGACCACGCCGGTGAGCGCCGCGAAGAGGCCGCCCGTCACGAAGGCCGCACGAGGCAGCAGGGTCGGGTCCGCGTGTTCACCCGTCATGGCGACCAGCGCCGCGAAGATGAGCGGCAGGAAGAGGATGGACTCGAACAGCGTGAACAGTCCGAGCCCCGCATACTGCACGCCGCGCGACGTGGTGGATGCGGCCCACTTGTCGGCCAGCATGCTGACGCCCACGAAGGCGGCCATGAACAGCAGCCACATGTACCTGCCGGCGCCGAGCGTCTGCAGCACCCACGCCGCGACGGGCGTCGAGAACCACAGCGACTCCAGCGCGACGAAGGCGAGGATGGCGCAGAGCAGGTGCGTGTAGGTGCGCGTCAGGAAGGCTGCGCGCTCCTCCGGCAGCGCGTGCTCGACGACGGGTCCGAGCACGAGGTCCGCTTCGGAGGGTCGCCAATTGTCCGTTCGTGCCGAGGCCTGGCTGCTCATCACGCTCGCTCCACCGCTCGAGATCCCGTCGTGGCCGCGCCTCGCGCGACCACCCGCATCATCGCGCCGGCATCATCGCGCGGGCATGGTGCGCCCGGCAAGCTCCCCGCCGGCGTGGAGCGGCCGGCGCGACGCCACCGTCACTGGATCGTCTGGATCACCAGGTTGCTCGAGCGGCAGGTCGGTCGGTCGATGGCTTGCAGGAAGAGCGTGACGCCGGCGAGCGCCGGCGGGAGCACGACGTCGAGGTGCAGGCTTCCTTCGCCGTCCAGCGGCACTGGCAGCGCCGCGCTGATCTGCACGCCGATCCACGCCTGGCCGCAGGCGCCGAGCTGCTGCGACTGCGCGGCGAAGCCGTAGAGCAGGTAGGCCAGCGTGTCCGGCGTGCCGCCGCGCAGGTCGAGCGCGCTGACCGCGCCGGCGAGTCCCGGCGCAAGCCGCGCGAAGCGGAACTCGCGCTCCGGCAGGTACTCCAGGAAGGTGCCGCCGTCGAGGCCGCCCGCGTTGGCCGCGACCAGCGTCCCCTTGGCCGCGCCCGTGACGCCGTCGAACACGCGCACGTCGTCCGCCGAGTCGGAGGTGACGAGCAGGTCGCCGCTGCCCGCATCGATGACGAGACCCGTGGGGCGCAGCACGCCCGCGGCCACCGTCTTCACGAGCGTGCCGTCGAGATCGAAGCGCAGCAGGCGGTTGTTCCCCCAGCTCGTGACCCAGAGCATGCCGTCGCCGCGGAAGCGCAGCACGCGCGGGCGCGACAGTCCCTTGGCCGCCGTGACGAAGGTGTCGAGGAAGGCGCCGGTGGCGCCGTCGAAACGCAGCACGCGGTTGTTGTTGAAGCTGGGAACATAGAGGTGGCCGTCCGGACCGAAGGCCATGCCCGCATCCGGCCCGTTGATCGCGCCGCTGCCCGGAGCGATGAACTCGCCGAGGAAGGCGCCGCTGCCGCCGTCGTAGCGCAGCACGCGGTTCTGGCTGAACGACGCCACATACAGCGCGCCGTCCGGCCCGAACACCGCCGCCGTGGGCGCGTCGAGACCGCCCGATTCATCCTCGGGCGTGGCCGGGTCGTCCCACACGAAGTTCACGACGAAGGCGCCCGTCGTGCCGTCGAGCTTCAGCACGCGGTCGGCTTCCTCCGCACAGGCATAGAGGAAACCGTCCGGCCCGTAGCGCAGGGACTGCGCGCCCGGCGCCGCAGCGACGACGCCGAGCGGAGCGCCGCTGCCTTCCTCGAAACGATGCACCGCCTGACTTCCGTACCCGGACACGAGCAGACCGGACTGGGCGTGCACGGCGACCGAGGCCGCGGCGAAAGCGAGACACGACAGCAGCAGGTGGCGCATGGCAGATCCGGGAGATCGGAGGCGGAGCCGCCAGCATGGCGCCTCTTCCCGCGCCGCGCTGTCAGAATCGTGCGCGGCGGAACTGCGAGGGCGTCAGCCCGAACACCTGGCGGAAGCGCGCCGTGAAATGGCTGTGGCTGGAGTAGCCGCACTCCAGGGCGATGCGCGAGAGGTCACGCGACGGGTCGCTCACGGCATCGAGCGCCGCGGCGAGACGGTGCTCCTCGAGCTGGCGATGCAGCGTGGAGCCCGTCACGCGGCGGAAGACGCGACAGAGGTGAAAGGGAGACACGCCGAGGGCTGCGCCGAGATCAGCGAGGCCGAGCGGCTCCGTGCAGTGCATCGCGAGCAGGCGGCGGGCATCGTCGGCGAGCTCGCGGTGAGCGCGCGTCGGCGCGTGTCGCGGCGGCCGGGACGGACGCGGCACCGGCGCGGACGCGAAGAGCGCGTCGAGCCAGTGCAGGGCACGCTCGTCGAACTGCAGGCGCCCCTCGGTCGCGGCATCGGCGCGCCCCTGGAAGTTCCGGAGGTCGCGGAACAGCCCCGCCGCCAGCAGCGTGGCGCGCGGACTCATCGGCACGGAGAGCTGGCGGAAGGGCCGCTCGGGATGATCGGCAACTCGGGCATCGTGCCGCGCGAGCACGTCGACGACGACGTCGCGCCGGAAGGAGACGTAGAAGGCGCTGTCGCCGCAGCCATCAGGGTGGCTCGTGCGGTAGACGTCGCCGTGGTTGAAGAGCACGGCGGAGGTGTGGTCGGCCAGCGCGAACTCCCCATCGCGATGCAGGCCGTAGGTGCCGCGCCGCGTGATGCTGACCACCGTGTGCTGCGACGACTGCTCGGGCCCTGCGGCGAGGGCACCGCCCCCGCAGGTGTAGCTGCCCATCGAGACGACCTCGCTGCCGTATCTGCGGTGATTGTGCTTCACGACGGCTCAGGGCTCCCGGGCGGCCGGCATGGCATACACTCCGCGGCCCGCCGATAGATCTCCTCCCGACGCGAGTCACGCCTGTGCCGCAACTCCCGCCCGACGAACCCCAGCCCCACGTCACCGTGCTCGAGTGGATGACAAGCAAGACAGGCGCCGCCCCCAAGGTGCTGCTGCCCGACTCCGGTTCCGAGCACGGCGGCTCGCCCCTGGTCGACCCCGGTTCCGCGGCGACGAAGCTCATGCCGCAGGGGCGCGGCAACTACCAGCTGCTGGGCGAGATCGCGCGCGGCGGCATGGGCGTCATCCTCAAGGGCCACGACACGGACCTCGGTCGCGACGTCGCCGTGAAGGTGCTCGCCGCGGATCTCGCGAAGCGCCCGGAGGTCGTGCAGCGCTTCATCGAGGAGGCGCAGATCGGCGGCCAGCTGCAGCACCCGGGCATCGTGCCCGTGTACGAGCTGGGCCTCATGGCCGACGATCGCCCCTACTTCACGATGAAGCTGGTCAAGGGCCGCACGCTCGCGGCGCTGATGCAGCAGCGCAAGTCGCCGGCCGACGATCGCGGCCGGCTGCTGCAGATCTTCGAGTCCGTCTGCCAGACGATGGCGTATGCACACAGCAAGGGCGTGCTGCACCGCGACCTCAAGCCGGCCAACATCATGGTCGGCGCCTTCGGCGAGGTGCAGGTCGTGGACTGGGGCCTGGCCAAGGTGCTGCACCGCGGCGGCATCGCGGACGAGAAGCGCGCGCAGCAGAGCGCAAGCATGCTCACCGTCATCGAGACCGTGCGCAGCGGTCCCGGCTCCTCGGGTTCGGACTCGCTGTCGGGCGCGGTGATGGGCACGCCCGCCTACATGGCGCCCGAGCAGGCGCAGGGCGAGGTGGAGAGTCTCGACGAGCGCGCCGACGTGTTCTCGCTGGGCGCGATCCTGTGCGAGATCCTCACCGGGCATCCGCCGTACCAGCAGATCGAGGGCGAGTCCATCGTGATGCAGGCTGCGCGCGCACGCCTCGATCCGGCCCGCGCACGCATCGAGGCCTGCGAGGCCGATGCCGCGCTCAAGCTGTTGTGCAGCGAGTGCCTGACACCCGCGCGCGCCACGCGACTCGCCAATGCCGACGAGGTCGCCGGGCGGGTGCACGCCTTCCTCACGTCGGTGGAGGCCCGCGCACAGAAGGCAGAACTCTCGGCGGCGGAGTCGCGCATCAAGGCCGCCGAGGAGCGTCGCGCACGGCGGCTCACCGTCGCGCTGGCCGGCACGGTGCTCGCGGCACTGGCCGTCGGCGGCGGCGCCTGGTTTCTGGTGGCCCGCGACCGCGAGGAGCGCGCCGCGCAGTTGGAGGCAGCCGTCGATGCCGCGCACAGCGAGTCGATCGCCTTCAGCCAGACGGGCAAGCCGGAGGAGGCTCTCACCTCCGCGCAGCGCGCCCTGTCGCTGGCCGAGGCGGGCGGCGCCGACGCCGCGCTGCTGGAACGCTCGAGGCACATCGTGGCGCAGGCGGAAGCGGACCTCGGCGCCGTCGAACGCGAACGCACGCTGAAGGCGCAGGACGAGACGCTGCGCCAGCGCCTCGTGGACCTCCGCATCCGGCAGATCGAGGCGCTCAACGACGACAAGCGCGAAGCCGAGCTCGATGCAGCCTTTGCACAGGCCTTTCACGACTATGGCGTCGAGCTCGAGGGCGACGACCTGCTGCCCGCGCTCAAGCGCATCCGCGATCGCGACATCGCCGAGGAGGTCGCGCTCGCGCTGGACGACTGGGGCCGCGTGCGCCGAAAGGTCTTCGGCTCCAAGTCCCCCGAGGCCGAAAACCTGCTCTACCTCGCGATGGACCTCGACCCGAACCCCGAACGTCTGCGCCTCCGCCAGGCGATCTTCGACAACGACCTGCCGACGCTGCTCGAGCTGTCGTCACCCGCAAATCTCGCCAAGCTTGCGCCGGGCTCCATCTGGGTGCTGAGCACGACGCTGTGGACACGCTTCCCGGAGCACCGCCCCGACGTCTACCGCATGTACGACCAGGCGCAGTACCTCTACCCGGGCGACTACGTGCTGCAGTCGATCGGCGGGAACATCTACCAGCTGGCTGGCCGCTACCAGGCCGCGCTCGCCTGCCGCATGGCGGCGCTCAGCCTGCGGCCCGATGTCCCGCGCACGCTCTTCGTGATCGCGGAGTCTCTGTGGTCGCTCGGCAGGATGACGGATGTCGAGGGTGCGTATCGCGCCTGCATGTCCTCGGATGAGAAATGGGCGGATCCCCCCTACAACCTGAGCCTGGTGCAGCTCCAGCTCGGCGACTACCCGGGCGCGCTGGCGAACATCGAACATGCGATGCAGCTCAAGGACAACCCCGACTGGTCTCCGGACCTGCTCGCGATCCGCTACCTGAACGGGAAGGCCGGCAAGGACGACATGGAGCGCGCGCTCGCCGACGAAAACAGGCCGCTCGCCATCGTCACGTATCTCTACCCGCTCGTCGATCACCCGGATCCGGCGCAGCGCGATCCGGAATTCGTGCTGCGCGTGCTCAAGGAGCGCTCGGCCGTGGCGGACCTGAGCGACTGGAACTGGCTGGTGGAGATGGTGGCGCGTATCCGCATGGAGGACTGGCCCGGCGCGCTTGCCGCCGTCGAGGGGCATTTCAGGAGCACCGACGCGTTGATCCTCACGCCGAACTGCTTCGACTTCATGCGCTCGCTGATCTACAGCCACCTCGGCCGCGGCAACGAGGCGCGCGATTACTTCGACCGCGGCATGGTCGAGTGGAACGCGCAGACCGGCGGCAACCCCGCGGCCTGGGAACGCTCCGACGCCATGCGCTGGCGCCGCGAGGCCGAGGCGGCCATGAAGAAATAGAGGCGCGGGCGCGGGCGCCGTCGCGGCCGATTCACATCGGCCGCTTCGGACTTACAGCCCGGCGAACTTCCGGATCTCCGGTTCGCTGGTGACGAGCGCCTTCTGCAACGCCTCCGCCGCGGCAGTCACCTCGGCCTTCGAGCCTGACTGCAGCGCGCTGCGGAAAGCGTCGTGCGCGGACCCGATGGCCTTGTCGCCCGCCGCACCGTCCAGGATGAAGGAGACCAGCAGGCCGGCCTGCTGGTAGAGGTGCGCCGCCTCGTCCTGCTTGTTCGGATCGATCTGGAAGGCGAAGACGTCCTCGAGCTTGCCGAGTCCGCCGCCCTTCTTCAGCTCACCGAAGGCGAAGGCGCGCAGGCCCCACGGATCGGAGCCCTCGGGAGCATCGGGATTTGTCATGAAGCGCTCCGCGTAGGAGGCGGCGCCGTAGCGCAGCCAGCGCGGGATCTTCTTCTCCCCCCAGAACGCTGCGGCGTTGGGTGCGGCACCGTTGCCTGCGCCGCCGGAGATGGTCGCCGCGATGGCCGACCACGACGGGTCGATGGCATCCACGTAGCTCTGCGCCGCCGCCCAGCGCAACCAGCCCGGACCCCATGCCTTCAAGCCGGCGTCGTTGCGATCCCAGAAGCTGACGCCCGCACCCTGGTACAGCGGCGGCTTGACGCCGAGGTCGAAGTAGGCGTCCGCGAAATACGCGCCGAACACCGACGACCAGCCCTCGGATTCCGGGATGCTCGGCGGGTTTCCGCCCGAGGCCTGGTTGTACTGGCTGATGCTGTTCAGAACGATGAAGTGCGGACGCGATGCGGGCTCAACGCCGAAGAGCCGCACGAGATCGGGCCAGGTCTTGTCGGCATACCAGCGCGCCCAGTTGCCCCCGTCCCAGTCGCAGGTCGTCCACACCGTGAAGTGCTCGCCGACGAGCTGCCACCAGGCGCCGATCTCGGTGTGATAGGCGTTCGCGACGTCGGTCTCGACCCACTCGTCGCCGCACTTCCACAGCAGCTTCGCAATGAGGTCCGCGTCGTCGGGCGCGACCCAGCTGTTGTCGTCGGCACGGAAGACGTAGCCGGCCTTCTGCCATTCGGCGACCTGCACGGCGGCCGCGGCCTCGGCGGGATTTTCCCAGCCGCCGGACGAGTCCTTCGTCCAGCCCATGGTGAGGAAGGGCACGTCGGCTTCGGGCACCCAGCCGTCCTTGAAGCGCGCCAGGCCCTTGGCCTTCATGGCCGCGGCTTCCTCGCGCTTGAACTTGGAGAGCTCCGCGAAGCTGCCGTACCACTTCCCGTCGTAGAACTGGTGGCGCAGTCCCTTGTGCGCGACCTCGTTGGCCGCATCCACTTCGAGCACCTTCGCGAACACCTTCTTCGCATCGTCGTCCTGGCCGGCGGCCGTGCACGCGGCGGCCAGCTCGAGCAGTTTGCCGACGTCCTTGCCGGCGGCGGTGATCTTGGCGTCCAGCGCTGGGTCCGCGGCGGCGTCGGCTAAGGGCGCAGTCGCCGCACCGGCAGGAACAGCACTCTGGGCTGCCGGTGCAGCGGACACCGAAAGCAGGCTCACAAACAGCAGGGTGATCATGGCTGCAACGCGGACTCCCGAGATGTTTTCGACGGCGTGTGATGCGCCTCGCACGATCGGTCGCGACGACCGACGGTCAACGGAGGCGAGCCGAGGATAACGAAGGCGACGTCACCGACGCGAGACCATCGGATGAACCCTGGTGACGCAAAGCGGCGACGCCCCGCCGGCCCGCGGTCAGCCAGGCCCCCGCTCCAGCCGATCCGCATCCGCGAGATCCTGCGGTCGGCCCGTGGCGCGCTTGTTCCTGATCAACTCGGCACGACCGATCATGGAGACCTGCAGTCCGTCGAGGTCGGCCTGCACGCGCGTGGACCACACTTCGTCGAAGCTCACGCCGAAGATGCCGGTCAGCAGGTCGATGCGATTGGGCGCCCTGCCCAGTTGGATGACACGGTCGGGAGCGGTAAACGCCTCCGCGGTGAGCCCCATGCTGCCGAAGCCGAAATCGGACATGGCGGCGACGATGCGCTGCCCGTTTTCCACGGTGGGTCGCACCAGCAGGTCCACGTCTTCCGTGAGCCGGGGATAGCCGTGGAAGGCCACGGCGTGCCCGCCTACCACGACGAAGTCAACGCTCCGCGAGAGGAGCCATCCGACAAGTTCTCTCAAATCGGCTTGCAGCAACACCCAGTCCCTCGCGATAGCGCTCGACCATGCGGAGCAGCATGTCGAGACGCGCTTGCGGCGACATCGCGGCCAGGGCGGCTCGGTCCGCCGCTTCCGCCTCCGCGTGACTGCCGAAGATCGTCACGACGCGTTCCACACACGGAGTGTAGCCGGATCACGTCGTCCGGCGCTGCACGATTCCCGGTCGCGCCATGGGACTCCATGACGCGTGATGTCACATCGAGGTCGACTCCGCAGGGGCGCCTGTCACGCGCGACGCCCGCTCCCGATTCATATGCGGACTGGGGCTTCGGCACGACCATCGCCGCGGGGCTCGATACCTCCGACGACAACTGGCCGGATGCGATCTACGGCATACCGACGTCCAGCAACCAGGGCACCGACTCGGGCTTCCTCTGGGGTTACTGCTTCACCCACTACCAGCCGAACATCCTGTTCCAGGGTCCGGGCTCCGCCGCACTGCAGATGTACGGCACCGAGCTGTATGCGGGCGGCCTCGCCGACATCCGCGTGTACGGCCCGGCCTTCACGCCGGTCTACCTGCTGGCCTCGCTCTTCGGCACGCCGCTGAATTTCAAGGGCGGCGTCATCGTGCCGCAGGTTTCCAGCGCGCTGATCCTGACGCTGGCCACGGACGTCCATGGCCGCACCACCATCGCAGACGTCCCGGGCGGCAACGGCTTCCTGCAGGTCTACATGCAGGCGCTGCTCCCGGTGGTCGGCGCACCGCAGGGCTGGTGGATCACCAACGCGATCACCGTCGAGCTGCTGCCGTAACGAAGCATGCACGCGCCGCGCCGGAGGGTTTCACGACCGTCCGGCGCGGCCGTGTTGGCGGCATCACCGAGAACACGGGCCCGCTCGCGGCGGAAGCCTAAGGCGCGAGTGGGCGTGCGGGGCCGGCGCTAGTTCGCGAACAGCGCGTCGGCCTCGGCCCGGAAGCGCGCGACCTCGGGCTCCACGCCCGACTGCGCCGCCATCCAGTCCACGCTGCGCTCGTACCAGACCCGGGCCTCGCCGTCATTGCCGAGCTGGTGGTTGGCCATCGCCAGGAAGAGCCAGTCCACGACGCCGCCGGAGCCCAGCATCTTCACCGAGCGCCGCAGGGCGGTGATGGCGCCGTCGTAGTCGCCCGCGTAGTAGCGCGCGACGCCGAGCGTGTTCCATCCGCCGGGGTCGTCCTTGAGTTGCGTCGAGCGATCGGCGAGCTCGACGGCCCGCGACGGGTCGCGCTTGGAAGGGTCCTCCGCGGTGGCGAGCGTCCACGCCATGTTGTTGAACATGTTCGCGTCGTCGGGCGCCTTCGCGAGATAGCGATCCATGATGCGCTGCGCGTCCACCCTGCTCTGCGAATCCAAAGCCGCCTCGAAGAGGCCGCCGTAGAACAGCGCCTGTTCGGGGCTGGCCGCCACGGCGCGCTCGAAGTACGTCACGGCCTCCGACGCCCTCCCCAGCGCCATCAGGCAGCGGCCCGTCATCATCGCCGCCCAGCCGGACAGCCATTCGGGATCCTTCCGGTCGATGAGCGGCCGCAGGATCGCCAGGCCCGCCTCCGCCTCCCCGAGCCGGTAGCGGTTCGCGCCGAGCTGGAAGAGAAAAATCCCGTCGTCCGGGCGCTGCCGCAGCGCGATCTCGAACTCGGTGATCGAGCGCGCGAACTCGTCCAGCTTGAAGTAGAGCCGCCCGAGGTAGAAGCGCACGACGGTGCTGTCGGGACGCACGGCGAGCGCGGCGCGGAAGCACTGCAGGCCCTCCAGCATCTCGTCGCGCACGCCGGGATTGATCCCCTCCGGCGTGAGCATGCGCCCGAGCCGGTACTGGAGCCCGAAGTCGGCGGGAAAGCGCTCGATGCCGCGGCGGTAGACGCTCCGCGCCTCCTCGCGCTGCTCGAGCTGCTCCAGCGCCGCGCCCAGCAGCTCGATGCTGATCGCGGGCTGCTCCTCGAAGCCCGACGCGGCGATGCCCTGCAGCACGGAGAGCTCGCGCGCGGCCAGCGCCTCGCGCAGGTCGGCGCGCAGCGGATCGGGATCCACGGCGTGCGCCACCTCCAGCGCCCGGTCGGTGCCTTCCACGTCGCCGGCCTGGCGGCGCAGAGCGGTGAGCGAGTCGAAGAAGAGCGCGATTTCCGAGCCGAGGCCGCGCACCTTCAGGCCTGCGGCCACGTCCTCCGGCGAGCCGGCGTCGATGTCGATGCCGTGCGCGCGGAAGACCGCCTCGAAGGTCGCGGCGTTCTGCGCGGCATTGTCACCCTCCTCGGACCAGATCGGCTCGCGCGCCTCGAGCAGTTCGGCGAGCAGGCGCCGGTTGTCGGCCTCGCGCTCGGCGTCGAGCTGCGCGCGGTCGCGCGCGCCGTGCAGGTCGGCGAGCACGGCGTCGACGCGGCCGAGCAGCTCGCTCCCCGCGCCGCCGCCCTCGGCCAGCGCCCGCGCGCGATCCGCGGCGAGAATGGCCTCGTCCCAATGCCCGCCGCCCTGGTGCACCGAGGCCTCGGCCAGCGCATTGCCCACCTCGGCGGCGAGGCGCGCGTCGCGCTCGGCACTCGCGCGCGCCGCGGCGGCCAGGTCGCGCTCGTGCGTCGCGCGCTCGTTGAGCACGAAGGCCCAGCTCGCGCCGCCCACGAGCAGGATCGCGACGACGGCCACGCCCAGTGCCACCGCCAGCCGGCGCGCCTTGCGCTCCTGCTCGACGCGCATGAGCGCCGCGGCGCTCTCGACGCGCGCCGCCTGGGCGCGCTCCTCCACCGAGACGACAAACTGGTGCACGCGTTCCGCGACGACGCCCGCGTTGGCCGGGCGCGCGGCCGCCGCGGGCAGCAGGCACTGCTTCACCAGCTTCACCAGCTCGGGATCCGCGCCGCACTCGTCGATGCGCTTCAACGCCGCATCGCACTCGGCCTGCGCCGCCGCCGCGATGATCTCGTCGCGCGTGCCGACGTAGGGCGGCAGGCCCGTGAGGATCTCGCACAGGATCGCGCCGAGCGCGAAGACGTCCGAGCGCTCGTCGAGGCGGTCCACCTTGCCCGAGGCCTGTTCCGGCGGCATGTAGGCCGGCGTGCCCATGACCGAGCCCACCATCGAATCGCTCCCGCTGCCCGAGCCCTCCTTCGAGCGCACCGTCTCCAGCACCGTGAGCTGCGACTGCATGACAAGCGCGCGCTTCTCGTCGGCCGTGCCGCCGCGCGCCAGCACTTTGGCCAGGCCCCAGTCCACCACCTGCACCTCGCCGAAGGCGCCGACCATGATGTTGGCGGGCTTGAGGTCGCGATGGATGACGCCGCGCGAATGCGCATAGCCCATCGTCTGGCACACGGCCTCGAAGATGTCGATGAGTCGGCGGCGATCGGCCGCGGGCGATTCGCGCTCGGCGAGCAGCGTCGCGAGCGTACGCCCCTTCACCAGCTTCATGATGAAGAAGGGGCGCTCGTCCTTCATCGTGCCCAGCTCGTACACGGGCACGATGCCGGGGTGCTGGAGCTGGCCGCCGATCTGCGCCTCCTCGATGAAGCGCTGCACGACCTCCGGGTGGTTGGCGAGGCGCCCGTCGAGGACCTTCACCGCGACGTCGCGCCCGAGGTCCGTGTCGTGGCCCTTGAGGATCACGCCCATGCCGCCGCGCGCGATCTCCCCGAGGAACTGGTAGTTGCTGCGCCCGAGCGGGACGGCGGAGGTCTCCTTCGAGCTGGGGTCGATCACCGGCGACGCGACCGTGGCCGAGTCCTCGTCGCGCAGCATCACGCGCGGCGACTCGCCGGTGCGCCGCGCGACGAGGTCGAGCACCGTCGGCGCGAGTTCCACGCCCGAGGAAGGCGGGTCTGCAGGTATCTGCTTGCGGTCGTGGTCGTGATTCACGGAGAGGACCCTCGGGCGCGGACGCGGGACGCCCAGCCTAACGGCGGGAGCCGTGGTCGAGCGATGCGCGGACGCGCAGGCCACTTTCGCAGGTTGCGCGGCCCGCGCTCAGATATCCCCCAGCGTCGCCTTGCGGCCCTGGTTCTGCTCCTTCAGCCAGCCCATGAGCGGCTCGAAGTAGCGCAGCATCGGCTTGTCAAACGGGTGCGGACCGCGCGCCCTGCTCCTCGCGAAGCTGCAGGAGTCTCACAAGTATCGCGTGCTGCCCTGCTCCGGAGGAGGCGGCCCTGGCGTCGTGCCGGCAAAGCTGGCAGTCTGACCCCGTGTCACCCTCCCTCACCCCAGCGCTGCGATCTGCGTATTACGCAGCGTCGACGGCGAACTTCCGGTCCGCCTCGGTCAGCGCTGTGATCGGTGATCTCACGCGCGCGAGCGCTTTCACCGTGGAGCCGCCGCAAGTGGCGGCGTGGGAGCGCGAGGTCGAGATCCTGCAGCGCATCCTGGCAGAGGTGGAGGGCCACATCTTCCTCGAGTTCGATGTTCCGCGCCTTGGCTCGCGCATCGACGCGGTGGTGCTCGCCGGCGCCGCGCTGATCCCGATCGAGTTCAAGGTCGGTGCGACACAGTTCCTGCGCGGAGATATCGATCAGGCGTGGGACTACGCGCTCGATCTGAAGAACTTCCATCGAGGCAGCCATGCCGCTCGCATCTTTCCGATCCTCGTCGCAACGGACGCTTCGCACTCGGACGGCGCGTGGGCTCCCATCCACCAGGACGGCGTGTGCCCGCCGCGGCAAGTGAACGCCGAAGGACTTCTCGCGGCTGTGCTCTCTGCGCGCACGAGCGCTTCAGGAGCACCGCTCGACGGAGAGCGTTGGGGTTCGGCACCTTACCAGCCGACGCCGACGATCGTGCAGGCGGCCCGCGCGCTCTATGCGCGACATTCCGTCGAAGCCATCTCCCGCAGCGATGCGAGCGCAAAAAACCTCGGCGATACTTCGCGCACGGTCGAACGGGTGATCTCCGCGGCACAGCACGAAGGATGGAAGGCGATTGTGTTCGTGACCGGCGTGCCGGGGGCGGGCAAGACGCTTGTCGGTCTGAACATCGCCACTCGGCATCGACGGTCGATCGAAGAAGACCCGGCGCATGCCGTATTCCTCTCGGGCAACGGCCCGCTCGTGAAGGTCCTGCACGAGGCGCTCACCCGCGATGAATTTGCCCGCCTGCGCGCTGAAGGGACCAGGGTGCGCAAGGGCGACGTCGAGCAACGCGTAAAGCCGTTCATCCAGAACGTGCACCACTTCCGTGATGCAGGGCTGCGCTCGGTCGAGCCACCAGTGGACCACGTGGTGGTCTTCGACGAAGCTCAACGCGCCTGGAACCAGAGCAAGACCGCGCGCTTCATGAAATCGCGCAAGGGCATCGCCGACTTCCGCCAGTCGGAGCCGGAGTTCCAGCTCAGCTACATGAACCGACGCCCGGATTGGGCTGTCGCGGTTTGCCTCGTCGGCGGAGGACAGGAGATTCACGACGGCGAGGCCGGGATCCAGGCGTGGCTCGACGCGGCGCGCACCCACTTCCCGGAATGGCGGATCTTCATCTCCAGCCGCTTGACGGATTCGGAGTACGCCGCGGGAGAGTCGATCGACGCGCTGCAGAGGCGCACGAATGTCGTGTGGAGAGACGACCTCCATCTCGCGGTCTCCATGCGCTCATTTCGCGCCGAGCGCGTCTCCGGTTTCGTGAAGGCGGTTCTCGATCGCGATGTGCCGGCGGCTCGTGAGCTGTATGGAGAGTTACGCCCCCGCTATCCGCTCGTGATTACGCGGGACCTGCAGCGCGCGAAGTCCTGGGTGCGGGCTCAAGCGCGCGGCACGGAGCGATTCGGGCTGGTCGCATCGTCCCAGGCGGAACGACTCAAGCCGCACGCGATCGACGTGCGCGCGACGATCGACCCGGTGCACTGGTTCCTGGCCGACAGGGAGGACACGCGGTCGTCCTTCTACCTGGAAGACGCGGCCACCGAGTTCCAGGTGCAAGGCCTCGAACTCGACTGGATCTGCGCGACTTGGGACGCCGACTTGCGGATGCGCGACGGACAGTGGCTGCACCGCAAGTTCCACGGCAAGCAGTGGAAACGGGTCAAGGATGTTGCGACCCAGCGCTACTTGGTGAATGCCTATCGCGTACTGCTGACGCGCGCACGGCAAGGCATGGCGATCTTCGTTCCGCACGGCGATGCGGACGACCCGACACGCCTGCCCGAGTTCTACGACGACACGTTTGCGTACCTGACCTCCGTCGGTATCGAGAGCATCTAGTGCTCTGCCTCACGAGTTCCCATCATAAAGCTGGCCAGCTTCGTACCTCCGCGCACGGAGGTGATCATGGCGATCATGGGACGACCGAAAGCCGCGTTGATTCTCTCGGACGCCGAGCGTGACGAGCTGCAGCGCATGCTGCGTCGTCACTCGACGCCGCAAGCCTTGGCGCAGCGTGCCCGCATCGTGCTGCGGTGCGAGCGCGTGGATCACAGCGGTGATGTGGCTGCCGAGCTGGGTGTGTCGCAGCAAACCGTGGGGAAATGGCGCCGCCGTTTTATCGAGCGGCGCATCGACGGACTGTTCGACGAGCCACGCGTTGGTGGCCCGCGCACGATCTCGGATGAGCGCGTGGAGCAGGTGGTTCATGCGACGCTGACGCGCACACCGGCGATGGCGACGCACTGGAGCACGCGCCTACTGGCGAAGGAGCTCAAGCTGTCGCCCGCGAGCGTCGGACGCATCTGGCACGCATTCGGGCTGCAGCCGCACCGCACCGAGTCCTTCTCGCTCTCGAAGGACCCGCAGTTCGTGGCCAAGGTGCGCGACATCGTGGGGCTGTATCTCGACCCGCCCGACAGAGGCCTGGTGCTGTGCGTGGACGAGAAGTCGCAGATCCAGGCGCTCGATCGCGCCCAGCCCGTGCTGCCGCTGATATTTGCGCATCCCGAGCGCCGCACGCGGAGCTACCTGCGCTACGGCACCACGTCGCTGTTCGCGGCGCTGGACGTGGCCACGGGTCTCGACATCGACAAGTGCTTCCGCAAGCATCACAGCAAGGAGTTCACGGCCTTCCTCGAACTCGTCGAAGAGTCGGTGCCGCCGGGACTCGACGTACACCTCGTGCTGGACAACTACGGCACGCACAAGACACCCCAGGTGAAGCGCTGGCTGCTGCGCCACCCACGCTTCCACGTGCACTTTACGCCCACGAGTTCTTCGTGGATCAACCTCGTCGAGAGCTTCTTCTCGCTGGTTGCGCGCCGCGTCCTCAAGCGCGGCGTGCATCGCAGCACCTTTGCGCTCGAACGCGACCTCCGCGCATTCCTGCAAGCTCACAACGGCGACCCTCGACCCTTCGTCTGGACCAAGACTGCAGACGAGATCCTCGCCAACCTCGAGCGGTACTGCCGCGCGACCGTCGGAGAGCCGAATACTTTCGCTGTTAACTCGTGAGGCAGAGCACTAGCAGCCCGTGGCGAAAGTCTGCCGCGCGCCCTACCCGTCGCGCCCGCGCCTGACCTTCACGGGCTTGCCGCGCAGCTTGGTCTTCTTGAGCGCGGCGATGATCTCGTCGGCGCGCGCTTCGGGCACTTCGACCAGCGAGAAGCGGTCCGCGATCTTGATCGCGCCCACTTCGCGCGGCGGCACACCGGTCTCGCCGGCGATCGCGCCCACGAGGTCCGCGGGACGGATGCCGTCGAGGCGGCCCGCGGTGATCTTCAGATTGCAGGTCGGACCGAACTCGCCGGTGGACGCGCCGCGCAGCGGGCGCTTGCTCTGGCCGCCGTGCGGCGCGCCGCGGTCTTCGTCGTCGGCATGCTCGCGCCGACCGGGCGCCACGCGCACGTGCGGGCTGCGGGGCGCGACCGCGTCGGAGCGCGCCTGGCCGTCCGCGCGTTCCGGGCCGCGCTTCGCGGCATGGCCGCCGGCGTGGCCGCCCATGGCTCCGCCCTCGCGGCCCGCGGCGCGACCGGCTCCCGGCACGAAGGGCGCCTCCAGCTCCTTCTCCTCGTCTTCGCGGTCCCCCGCCGTCGCGGCGTGCGCGAGCTGCACCGCCGCCGCCGCGACGTCCAGCAGGTCGAACTCCTCCGCGAGCGACTCCACCACCACGCGCACCTCGTCCAGCTTGCCGGCGACGAGGCGCTCGCGCAGCGCCTCGCGCGTCGCGGCCAGGCGCCGGGCGCGCAGGTCGGCCACGCTGGGAATCGGCGCGACCTCGATCTTCTGTCGCGTGAGCAGCTCGATGCTGCGCAGGTGGCGCGCCTCGCGCGGCTCCACGAGCGTGATCGCCGTGCCCTCGCGCCCGGCGCGCCCGGTGCGGCCGATGCGATGCACGTAGGCGTCCGCCGAGGCCGGCAGGTCGAAGTTCACGACGTGCGAGAGCTGCTTGATGTCGAGGCCGCGCGCGGCCACGTCGGTCGCGATGAGCAGGTCGGCCTTGGCTGCGCGAAAGCGGGCCATGACCGCGTCGCGCTGCCGCTGCTGGAAGCCTCCGTGCAGCGCCTCGGCGCGGAACCCGCGCGAATTGAGGCTCTCCACGAGCATGTCCACCTCGATGCGCGTGCGGCAGAAGACGATGGCGGACTCAGGGCACTCCAGGTCGAGGACGCGCCCGAGTACGTCGGCCTTCTGGTCGCGGCGCACGACGTAGGCGATCTGGCGCACGCGCGGCAGCTTGCCCGCGGCGGTTTTCTCGCCGGCCACGGTGACGTGTCGCGCGTCGCGCAGGTGCTTGCGGGCGATCGACTCGATGCGCGCCGGCATCGTCGCGGAGAAGAGCGTCGTCTGGCGCTCCTTCGGCGTGGCCTGCAGGATCTCGTCCAGCTCTTCGGCGAAACCCATGTCGAGCATCTCGTCGGCCTCGTCCAGCACCAGCACGAGCAGGCTTTCCAGCGAGAGCGTTGCGCGACGAAGGTGGTCCAGCGCCCGGCCGGGCGTCGCCACGACGATGTCTGCACCGCGGTGCAGCGCGCGCATCTGCAGCGGCATCGACGCGCCGCCGTAGACCGGCACCACCGCGAGCCCCGTGCCGCGCGCATAGCGGTGCACGGCCTCGGCCACCTGGATGGCCAGTTCGCGCGTCGGGACGAGCACCAGCGCGCGCGTGGCGTGCTTTCCCTTGGAGCGGGCGACGGCGCGCGACACGACGACGCGCGGTGCATCGCCTTCCGGCGCCGGCGCCGCATCCTCCACGCCTTGCGACAGGCGCTGGATGATCGGCAGCGCGAAGGCCGCGGTCTTGCCCGTTCCCGTCGCCGCCTGCACGAGCAGGTCGCCGCCCTCGAGCATGGCGGGAATGGTCTGCCGCTGCACCGCGGTCGGTTCCTCGTAGCCGAGGGCCGTGACGACCTTCATGAGAGTCTCGGCCAGACCAAGCCCCGCAAAGCCTGCGGAGGCGGCGGGTTCGGGCACATCAGCGTCACGGGCGGCAGGCTTCGTCATGCGTCGATTGTCCGCGAGCAGCCGCGCCGGCGCCAAGGCAAAGCGGCGATCAAAGCCGCCGATCAGTCGCTAGGATTGCAGCCCCTCGCGCAACCCCGGAGAGATCCCGTGCCGACCGACATGCCTCAGCGTCCTGCCCGCAGCACCGCCTCACGCCGCCGTTCGCCCGCGGTAGTTCTCTGCACCGTGCTGGCCGCCGCCTGCAGCCTGACCGCCTGCGTCACCGAGGACACCGCGACGGGCCAGCTCATCCCGCGCGGCAACCAGCGCTACGAGTTCTCGAGGGTGGAGAAGGCCGCCGACCAGTTGCGGGACGGCATGACCAAAATGGAAGTCCTGCTGATGCTGGGCTCTCCCGCCGAGATGAACGATGCGGGCAACACCTGGATCTACCTGCCGGAGCGCTACGGCATCATCATCCCGGCCCGCGCACTGAGGCTCGAGTTCAAGGACGACCTGCTCTCCGATCACGGCTATCGCCCGATCGTGCTGGGACTCGAACTCTGAGCGCTCGGCTCGTCGCCCCGGACTCCGGCGGCCAGCCGGATCGGGCGGCGCGGCCGGAGCGGGCGTCGCGGGCGGAGCGGGCGTCGCGGATCTCAAGGCGCCGATCGCCGGTCTCGGCGCGCGGCGGGATGGGACGTCACCGCAGGGCACGAGAATGGCGAGGGTGAAGGGACTCGAACCCTCGACTTCTAGCGTGACAGGCTAGCGCTCTAACCAACTGAGCTACACCCCCGCCGACAGTGCGCGACCCCGTGGGGCCGCCTCCGTCGTTGGAGCGGCGGATGATAGGGAGCGGCCCGGCGCCGGGCAAGCCCCGCACGGCCGCCTTCGCCGCGCCGGCGCGCCGACTCTCCGCGCTCGATTCCCGTCCTCTGCCTGCCCGGGCGCACCGGTCGGGCGTGGTAGGTTCGGCCCCGATGGCCCGCGTCGTCCTGCTGCAACCGCCCCACCGCGACACCTTCGGCTACTCGATGCCGCCGGTCGGGCTGCTGCACGCGGCGGCGGGCGCTCGCGAGGCCGGGCACGAGGTGCGCTTTCTCGACTTCGCGCTCCTGGTGCGCCGCGGCGAGCTGCCTGCCGCAACGCCCGCCGACGCCGATCGGCTGGCCGAGCGCTGCGCCGGGCGCGTCGCGCAGGAGCGGCCCGACGCGATCGGCCTCGGCGCGATGCTCTCGTCCATGCCCATGGCGCTGGAACTGGCGGCTGCGCTGCGACGGCAACTGCCCCGCGTGCCGATCATTCTCGGCGGACAGGGTCCCGAGCAGGTCGAGGAGCGCGTCCTCGAACGGCACGCGGCCGTGGACGCCGTGGCCGTCGGCGAGGCCGACCGGACGCTGGCCGAGTGGCTCGACGCGACCTGCGGCCCTGCCACGCGGTCAGCCGACGGACCCGACGGACCCGGCCTGCGGGAGGTGCGCGACGTGCCGGGGCTCGTCGTGCGCGTGGACGGCCGGCCGCTGCGCACCGCGCCGCGCTCGCAGCTCGTGCCGCTCGACCTCGTGCCGCCCCCCGCGTGGGACCTGTGCGAGGCGCCGTCGGCCTATGCCGCCGCAGCGGGCCAGGCGGAAGCGATGTTCCCCATCGACCTCGGTCGCGGCTGCACTTTCGCGTGCAGCTTCTGCAGCACGCCGGTCTTCTGGCAGCGCACGGCGCGGCACCTCTCGCCGGCCCGCGCGGCGGACGAGTTCGCGCGGCTCGCGGCGCTCGGCGTCGGCAGCGCCTACGTCACGCACGACCTGTTCACCTTCGACCGCGCCTCGGTACTGGCGATCTGCGCCGAGAAAACGCGCCGTGGCATCGGGCTGCCGTGGGAGTGCCGCACGCGCCTCGACCTCGTCGATGCGGAGCTGCTGGACGGCATGGCCGCCGCCGGCTGCACGCGCATCCTCTTCGGCGTCGAGAGCATCAGCCCCGCCGTCCTGGCGCGCGTGAACAAGGGCGGTCGCGCGGCGGCCCTCGACGTGCGGGCGGCGCTGGCCACCGTCGAGGCCTCGGGCATCGCGGCCATCCTCGGCACGATGGCCGGCGTGCCCGGCGAGACCGCGGACGATCTCGACCGCAACCTGCGCCTCATGGCGCAGTGCGCGACGATCCGCGGCGTCTCGCTGTCGCTGCACTGGTTCAACGTCACGCCCGGGAACGGCCAGGCCGAGTCGCTGGGACCGCCCCATGCGACTCCAGCCGAGCCGCGCGAGCCAGCCGAGCCGCGCGAGCCAGCCGAGCCAGCCGAGCCACGCGGGACACGCGGGACACGCGAGGCAGGCGAGGCAGGCGACAGGGCGCTGGCGCTGCGACCCGGCCTCTTCGCGGACCTCGTGCGCGGGCATGACCTGCCGGCCGGATACGTGAATCCCGTGCAGCTCCGGCTCATCGCGGATGACGGCGAGATCTTTGCGGGCTTCCGCGTCTTCGCTCCGGCCTACGCCACGCCGCGCGAGCTTTTCGTGCTGACGCGCCATGCGCACCTGGTGCTGGAGGTGCTGCCGCGCACGCTGCTTGCGCTCGCCTTAGAAACCGGACGCCCCCTCGCGGAGCTGCTGCTCGACGCACTCCTTCCCGCACTCGCCGAGCCGCCGCTCGGCGTGCCCGATGCGGAGCGCGAGGAGCCGGCCGTGCTCACGCGCCGCGCGGCGGTCTGCGCGACCGGCGCATTCGCGCGTCGTGCCGGCTCCGCGTTCGTCTCGACGCTGGCGCGTTACGAGGAGGCGCTGCATGGCACCCTGGAACCGCGCCTCGACCGATTCGCGCACGATCCGCGCGCGCTCGTGGCGGCCCTCGAGGCGCAGGCCTGGCCGCCGCAGGTCGCCTCGGGGCCCGTGGACACGCTGTGCGTGCGCCGCGGGGACCGCGTGTCGACCTTCGTCCTGGCGCCCTTTGTGGCCGACGTGTGCGCGGGCCTCCCCGACGAAGCGCTTGCGCAGCGCTGGCCCGAACTGGCGCGCGATGCCCTCGCCACGCCCCTGTTCCGGCATCGGGAAGCCGCCTCACGCGCGCTCGCTTCCGTCACGGCCGGACAACACGCGACCGATTGCCGCACCCTCCCGGACCAGACCCGATGACACTTGCTCCCGCAGACCTCCGCGTGCTGCTCGTCTTCCCGCCGCAGGGCCATCCAACCCAGCCCTATCTCGCCCTGCCCTCGCTGAAGGCATGGCTCGCGCAGCACGGCTTTCCGGGCGCCACGGTGTGGGATCTCAATCTCGACGCGTACGACACGCTGGTCAGCGATGCCCGCCTCGCGCTCGCGCTCGAGCGCATCCGCGGCCGCGCCGCCGCGTGGGAAGCCGGCCGCGTCGACGAGCTGCCGCCGCAGGACTTCGACCGCTATCGCCTCTACGCGGACGCCCTCGCCGCGGGCCCGTACCTCTCCACGCACATGGACGAGGCCAAGGCCGTGATCCGCGACCGCACGCGCTTCTTCGACCGGCAGCAGTATCTGTGGGCCATGCGCACCTTCGAGGCGGGGCTCAAGCTCATCTCCACCGAGTACGAACCCTCGCTCTTCACCGGACACAACTACACGCAGGCCACGTCGATCGACAGTGCGGCCGAGCTCTTTGCCGGCGTGGACGCGGAGCACGGCAACATGTTCCGCGAGTTCTACGAGCAGCACGCGCTGCCGCGCATCGAGGCGATGCAGCCCGACGTGCTCGGCATCAGCGTGACCTACGGCAGCCAGATGGTGCCGGCGCTCACGCTCGCAAGCCTCGTGAAGGCGCGCTGGCCCGCGATCCACATCACCCTGGGCGGCGGCATGCTTGCCTACGTCGGCAACCGCCTCGCGGCGACGGCGCCCTTCTTCGACCGCGTGGACAGCCTCATCGTCTACGAAGGCGAGCGCCCGCTGCTCGAACTGTGCCGCGCCGTCGCAGCGGCCGGCGGTGCGGCCCGCGCCCGCGAGTCGCACGCGGCACGACCCCGCGGCGGCGCCGACGCCGCGCACCCCGCGCCGGACCTCTCGGGCGTGAGCAATCTCGTGTGGCGCGACGCGGCCGGCACCGTGCGCACGAACGGCGAGCTGCTGCCGCTGCCCATCGACGAACTGCCGTGCCCCGACTTCACGGACCTGCCGCTGCACGACTACTTCTCCGGCGAGCTGGTGCTGCCCGTCGCGCCGACGCGCGGCTGCTACTACGAGAAGTGCGGCTTCTGCACGCTCTACACGGCCATCGGACCGACCTACCGCGAGCGCAGCGTGGAGCGCCTCGTGTCCGACCTGCAGACGCTCGTGGCGCGCCATGGCACGCCCTACTTCTACTTCATCATGGACGACATGCCGCCGCTGCTGGCGAAGCGCATCCCCGACGCCTTCGCCGCGGCGAAACTCGACGTCTTCTGGTGGTGCGACGCGCGCATGGAGGAGCGGATCTTCAACCGGGAGTCGCTCGCGCGCCTGCATGCGGCCGGCTGCCGCAAGCTCATGTTCGGATTCGAGAGCGGCAGCCAGCGCGTGCTGGATCTCGTGGAGAAGGGCACGCGCCTCGACGAAGCGGAGCGCGTCATCCGCGCCACGCACGAGGCCGGCATCTCGGCCACGCTCTACACCATGGTCGGCTTGCCCACGGAAACGACCGAGGAGGCCGACAGCACGCGCCGCTTCATCGAGCGCAACGCGGACTGGATCGGCGAGATCAGCCTGCAGATCTTCAACCTGGACATGGTGTCGCCGATGTACCGGGAGCCCGGCCGCTTCGGCATCGCGCGTGTCATCGACGACCCGCGCGACTTTCTCCCGGGCGCGCCCCGCGCCGGCCAGAAGCCGCGCGAGGATCTCGCGCGCTACCTCGGCCACGTCTCGGCCTCGGGCATGTCGCCGGAGCAGGTGCGGCTGGCCTTCCACGACGTGCTCGGCGCCGCGACGGCGGCCCTGCCCGCACTGCGCGGCGAGAACTTCCTCTACTACCGCTACAAGAGCCACATCTTCCTGTACCTGTGCCGCTTCGGTCGCGATGTGTTCCGGAGCGAACCGGCCACGGCACCGGCCTCGCGGACGACAGCTCGCGCCGGCTCGACCGCAGCCGCCACCTCCGCTGCAGGCTCCACCGACGCGGCCGGACTGCCGGCGCGCCTGGCCCTTCGCGCGGACGCCCACCTGGCGCGCGTGCCCTTTCCCTACGGCGCGGTGCGCGCCCGGCTCGATCGCGCGTGGAGCGATCCGACGCCGCTCGGGGGCGTGGCGCGCAGCGATTCCCACGCGGCGCCCGGCGCGACGTCCGTCCAGGCGGCGCCGAGCCTGCTCGCCTTCCTCGGGAAGGAGCACCGCTTCCTGGATCTGGGTTCGGATGTCGCGCCGCTCTTGGATGCGGCGCTCGCCGGCGACACCTCGTCCGCGCTGGAGGTCTTCGGCGCCGAGCATCGTGCCGTGGCGGCGCAGTGCCTCGCCACGGCGCTGGAGGCGGGCCTGCTGGTCCCCTCCTGAGGATCGATCCGGCGCGCAAGCGCGCCGGGAGGTCTGCTAACATCGGGGTGGCTGACACTCCCTTCCATCCGCGACCCGAAACCGGATGAGTTGCGTCGTTCCGAAGAGTTGCTGCCGCCGGGAAGGCACTGTGTTCACAGTGAGGCTCTTTTCGTTGTTCACCGCGGGCGCGCTCCTCGGCGCGCTTGCCGCGACCAGCGTCGCTCAGCAGATGGCCAGTGCCGGGCAGCCGTCGTCGTTGCAGGCTCCCGTGGCGCCCGCGGCGCGCAAGATGCCGGTCACGCCGAAGGCGCCGCCGATCCCGCTCGTCGAGAAGCTCAGCGAGACCTGGCGCTGGCGCACCATCGAAGGCCCGGGCGGCACGGCGCGTTTTTCAGAGGTGCGTCCGTGGAAGCGCGGGGCCTCATCGCCATGGACGACCGCGGGCTGCTCGCGTACGACGGATACACCTGGAAGCGCGAGCCCGGCTGGGGGGGACTGCCGGTGCCAGGCCATGCACGACGTCGTTCCGCAGCCCGACGGCCTGATCGCGATCTTCGACAGCGCGATCCTGTCGATCAGCGGCGCCGGCACGGTGACGACGCTCGTGGAGGCGGAGAATCCGTATCAGATCACGAAGCCGTGCCACATGCCGGATGGTTCGCTGCTCGTCGGCATCGGTGACCGGATCGTCCGCATCGACGAATCGGGCATGCACGAGGCCTTTCCGGCTCCGGCGCGCCCGCAGCATCTCGGCGGCGTGTTCCTCGGTCCGGACGGCGCGCCCTGGGCGTACACGGACCGGACGCTGAGTCGCCGCGCCGGCGATGTCTGGGAGCAGGTCGCTCCGGCACCGGAGCTGCCCCGGAACCTGCCGAGGTTCAAGGGCGCTGTGACCCTCGACAAGCAGGTCTGCCTGCTGCCGCTGGTGCTCGAGGCCAGCTCGGGCGGCTATCGCTGGGACGGTGAACGGATGTCGCTGCTCAAGGGCATCGACCCTCCGGGCCTGGTGCTCGCGGTGACGACCACGCCCGACGAACAAGTCATCGTCGCGATGCGCGGCCCCCAGCTGCGAGTCCTCGACCACGGCGTCTGGAGCGAGGCCCGCCTGCCCGACGATCACCAGGGCTTCGTGCGATCGATGTGCCTCACGCCCGACGACCGGCTGGCGGTGGTCTTCGCCAGCGGTGACCTCGCGGTGTGCGACCTGCGCTCGTCATGCTGGGAGCAGCATGATCCGCGGGACGTGGGAGCCGGGGCCTTCGTGAACGCGCTCCATCCCGCCAGCGCAGGCGGCGTGTGGGCCGGCACGTCCGTGGGAGTCGCGCGCTGGGACGGGACGCGCTTTGCGGACGTCCACGTCGAGCTGCCGGCGCTCGGCATGCGGCTGGACCACGTCACGGCCGTCTGCGAGGACAGCCGTCGAAGGCTCTGGGTCGGCAGCGGCGCCGGCTTCCGCGGCGCCGCGTGCCTGGACGACGGCCACTGGACGCTGCACGCCGAGGAGGAAGGCGGCGTCGGCAATCACTTCGTGCACGCCATCCGCCTCGACGGCGACGACGTCTGGTTCCTGCTCCTCGGCGACATGAGCGGCGACTGGATGACCGGCGGGATGGTGCGGCTGCGCGGCGACACCTTCACGCAATTCATGACCGACTCGAAGGGCCAGCCGATGCCGCGCTGCTACGACCTGCTGCGACTCTCCGACGGCAGGCTGCTGGCCGGCACGCTCGGCGGCCTGATGCAGATGGACGACGACGGCTGGACAAGGGTGAAGAACGGCCCGCCCATCGCTCCCGAGCGTGGCGTCTTCGCACTTCACGAAACGGCGGACGGCTCGCTGCTCGTCGGACTCGGTCTCGAATTGCCCGGCGCCTATCGACTGCACGATGGCACCTGGCATCCGATCACGTCCGAGAGCGGTCGCATCGCCCCCGCCGCCAGCTTCTGCGAGACGGAAGGCGGCGTCGTGTGGTTCGCCTCCGCGCTCGGGCTCTTCCAGCTCGATGGCGACACATGCCATGACGTGTCGAGTCTGCTGCCGGCGCGCACGATCTGGCCATTGCTGCCGGACGGAGAGCACGGCCTGTGGCTCGGCATGCTCGGCGGCGGACTTGCTCGCTTCTGCCCCGAAGACACGCTGCCGCCCCGCACGCTGGCGCCGTCGCTGGAGTTCGGCGATGACGGCGAAGTCGTCGCAAGCTGGTATGGCGTGGATGCCTGGGATGCCACGCCCGCCGACCAGCTGCGCTTCAGCGTCGAGGTCGACGACAAAGTCATCGCCACGTCCGCCCCGGAGTCCTGGTCGACGAGGAACAGCCGGCGTGTCCCGCTCGGCAAGCTCTCGCCCGGGCCGCACAGCCTGACCATCACGGCGATGGACAGCCTCGGCGCGATCGAACCGGAACCGGTGCGGCACAGGATCCCCTCCGTCAGCGAGCGCTCCCCGCTGCTGGCGTCCGCCTGGGCCGTGTTCGGGGCGGGCCTCGTGCTGCTGCTCGCCATCGGCTGGGCGTTGATGAGCTGGATGAAGGGGCGGCACGAGCGCCAGCTGGCGCAGGCCGAACAGGCCGAACTCAATGCACGCCTCACGGCGCTCACGCGGCGCCTGCTGTCCACGCAGGAGGACGAGCGTCAGCGCCTCTCGCGCGAGCTGCACGACAACCTCGGGCAGATCTGCACGGCCCTGTGCATCGACATCCAGCGCGCCGCCCGCCAACCCGACGCCGGCCGCCGGGGCGAGACGCTGGAGCATGCCCACGGCGTGGCGCGCGAGATGCTGGACCGCGTGCGCCGCATGTCCTCCGAACTGAGGCCGCTCCTGCTCGACGACCACGGCCTTCAGAATGCGGTGTCCGTGGCCCTCACCGAGTTCACCGCCGTCAACGGCGTGGACGTGCAGGCGAACCTCCAGTTCGCGGGGCCGGAGGCCCCACGCGAAGTGGCCGGACACATCTACCGCATCCTCCAGGAGGCGCTGACCAACGTGGCGAAGCACGCGGAGGCCCAGACCGTCGACGTGAGCCTGACCACCTCGGAGCAGGAAATTGCCCTGTCCGTCACCGATGACGGGCGAGGCTTCGTGCCGGAGGCGCTGGCCCTGCAGAGTCGCTGCGGCCTCCTGAGCATGCGGGAACGCGCCGAACTCGCCGGCGGCACCTTCGACCTGCAGTCCTCGCCGCACGGCGGCACTTCGATTCGTGTTTCAATACCGCTCAAGCGCTTCGGCGCGGAGGGAAGACATGCCGCTCAATCAGGAAACGACCGCCATGGCTGAGATTCGAGTCGTGCTGGTGGATGACCACCAGATGGTCAGGCAGGGGCTGGCGCACCTGCTGGAAGAATCGCAGGGCATCAAGGTCGCCGGCCAGTCGGGAGACGGCGTCGACGCGCTGCGCGTCGTCGCCGCGACTGCGCCTCAGGTGGTCGTGCTCGACTACACCCTGCCGGATCTCGACGGCCCCGCCGTGGCGCAGCGACTCCGCAAGGAATTCCCCGAGGTGGGCATCGTGATCCTCACGGTGCACGACAACATCCACTACGTGCTCAAGTCGATGGACGCAGGCGCACTGGGCTTCGTCGTGAAGTCCGACGCCACCGAGGAACTGGTCAAGGCCATCCACCTGGTGGCTGCGGGCAAGCCCTACATCTCGCCGCGGCTGTCCGAGAAGGTGGCGCAGCATCTGCGCGGGCCCAAGGGCAAGCACGTGGGACTCGACAAGCTCAGCCAGCGCGAATTCGAATTGCTGCGCTTCATGGGCCGCGGCATGAGCCTGCAGGAATGCGCCGGACAGATGCACATCAGCGAAAGCACCGCGTCCACGTATCGTGCGCGCCTGATGACCAAGCTCGAACTGGGAAACACCGCGCAGATCATCCGCTTCGCCATCGAGAACGGCATCACCGGCTGAGCGGGCGCGCGGCGGCCCGAAGGAAAAGCGCATCCAGTGGCGGCAGGGCGACGGGCCACGTCGCCGCTTGCCCGGGTTCACGTCGAAGAAGCTGGTGGCCGCCACCGGCGACGTGTGCTGGCTCGGGGCGCGGAGCCTATCGGACGCTGCCCGTCGCCGGGACCGGAGCTTTGCTGCCCAGGCCTGCGTCGGCTGCCCTTGCGGCCTCACTCAGCCGGGCGTATGACGTGAGCACCACCGCCGCATGGGAGACGCCGTCATGGCCGAGTCGGACAAGCAGGACAAGAGCTCCCCCTTCAAGAGCAATCCGCTGCCGGTCTCGGCGCCGGCGCACCGCAAGGACGACAAGCGCCCGCCCGGCGTGCCCGACCTCCGCATCGAGGAGATCGAGGAGCGGCACATCCCCAAGGACCGGAACATCTTCGACAAGTAGCGGAGCGGCCCGGATGTGCGCGGAGACCGCCCGGGGCTTCCGGACGGTCTCCGCGAGTCGTGATCGCAGGCGCGAGCTTCGAGGTGCGCAGGAAGGCTGCGCCGCCCCCCGGTCACGGCAGAACGGCGCTCTGCAGCCGGAAGACGCCGCCGATGAGGGCCGGCTCCACCAGCGAAATCGAGAGGCCGCTGCCGACTCCGTACGGCGCTCCGAGGTTGTTCGTGCCGAGCACGACCTTGAGGCCCGGGCTGGTCTTGATCGAGTCGCCGGGGTAGTTGACCGGGTCGTGCAATGCCGTCTGCGCGTACACCGCGAAGCCGTCGAAGACCTGATCGTCCGGGATCCGGAAGGCCGGGATGCGGGTGAGCGACGCCTCGAGCGAGATGCCCGGCCCCACCAGCATGAGGTCATCGAGGTTGCCGCCCGCGATCGGCTCGCCGTCGATCCGGCGGACTCCGATGAGCACGAGGCCGATCGGCGAGTAGCAGGCGGTCTGCGTGATCGACACCGGCAGCGAGTCGAGCGTCGAGCCATTCAACGCGACCTCGATGGCTCCTTCGTGCAGCAGCACGTTCTTGCCGCAGGGCGGGCCCTCGAGCAGCACGTCGAAATTCACGCAGACTTCCTTGTTCGGGTCGCTCGGGAGGAAGACGTCCTCATAGGAGGGCGGCGTGATCGACTTCACGAAAGGCGTGATGGCGCCGACGGCCGAGCAGCTGACGTCCACGGCGGTCAGCACGCTGTCGACGGCGTCCAGGATCGACGCGGCGATCTGGTCGGGGTCGGTGATCTGGGTGTACAGGCCGTTGGTGGCGGCGGCGAGGCGGCTGGCCTGGCCCGACGTGCCCGCGACGTTGCAGAAGAACGCGTAGTCCTCGGCAAAAATCGTCGGGTCGTCATTGAGCGCCATCGGATAACCGGTGGGCGAACCGATCGCGATGATCGTCGTGCCGTTGTTGGGGCCCGCATTCTGCAGTGCCGAGGTGACCAGCGCCTCGGTGATCTCGAAGGTCGGGACGCCGTTGCCGTTGAAGATGGCGCACACGGGATCGTGCGCGGGCGAGTCGCCGAACCAGACGATGATGCGCTTGGCGCCTGGGCGGAAGTTGATCGACGGGTCGGTCGCAAGTCGGTACAGCGCGTAGAACTGACCCTCGCTGCCGTCACCGCCACCGCCGGCCACCCACGTGTTGATGCCCGCGACCACGGTGTTCACGTTCTTCGCCGGACTCACCTGGTGCTCGAACGGCTTCACGTCGAACGGGAAGTCACGGTATTGACCGCAGCCCACGCTGATGTCCACGTTCGGAGTGTTCAGGAGCGTGGCCACGATCTGCTGCGCGTTCGCCTTGATCTGATTGATGACCGGCGCCATGCTCGTGGTCGTGTCGGCCAGCAGGTAGATGTCCGCCTTGGCCACCTGGCCCGGCAGGCACACCTGTGCCGTGATGGCCGCCTGCTCACCTGGATTGAGGTGCAGGTTGGCGATGTCGGGAGTGAAGGTCACGGTCTGCGCGATGGCGGAACCGGTGAGGACTGCGGCGGCGGCGAGCAGCCCGAGGACTCTGGTGGTGTGATTCACGGCTGGATGCTCCGGGAAAGGCAAGCGAGTGGGAGAGGAAGGGCGGCGCATCGACGCGCGAGATTCGGGTGCGCGGACAATGTCGTCAGCGGCCTTCGATGAGCAAGGTGAGTGTAGGCGCATGAGGCTCCATGGTCATTTCGACCGGAACCGCTCCGGAGCATGAGTCGCACCGCCCGGTCGGACCGCAGCCAACCCTCCTGACCACCCGGCGGGCCTGCACGTCCGTGGCGCCCGATTTCCTAGGATCGCGGGATGTCGCTTTCCCACGTGTCGCTCCTGTTCCTGCTGCAGCTCGGCTTCGGCTCTCTCGTCACCTTTGCCGTCAACGACCGCCGCGCCCTCGGTCCCAAGTACTTCAAGCTGGGCGGCTGGGTGCTTCTGGGCCTGTTCGGGCTCGCCGGTTCGCTGGCCTGGGGGCCGGCGCTCGCGGCAGGCGCCACCTCTTCGGACATCCATCTCGGCTGGGCAGTCTCGGCCGTCACTCTGGCCACCCTGTGCTTTGCGTCGGTGAGCGGCTGGGATCGCCCGGCGCTCGAGACCACGCTGCTGTGGTGCGCGCTGCTCTCGGGTGGGCTTGCGGTGGCACTGTCCGTGCTGCCGGCTGCAGGCACGGCACCGCTTGCGAGCGCCGCAGCCCGGGGTGGCCCGGCGGCGGGAGTCGCGACGTCGGCGCTCTCCCCCGCCGCGCTGGCCACGCTCGTGATCGCCGCGGCGTTCGGCTCGTCGCTGGTGCTCGGCTTCACGCTGTGGGGCATGATCCTCGGGCACTGGTACCTCGTCTCGCACGGCCTGCCGGTCTCTCACCTCGCGCGGCTCGTGAAACCGCTGCCGTGGTTGCTGCTCGGAAAGGCCGCGATCTCGTCGCTCGCGCTGCTCCTGCTCTGGTCGCAGTTTCTCGGTCCGGGCAATCACGACCTTGGAGACATCCTCGAGCGCTCGCCCGACCGGATCCTCGACGTGGTCAACGTGTGGGCGCGCATTCCCGTAGGTCTGCTCGTGCCCACCGTCATGGCGGCCATGGCGCTGGTCACGGTGCGCATGGAGCGCACGCAGCCGGCGACGGGCATCCTCTACGCGATGACGGTGCTCGTGCTGCTGGGCGAACTCTTCGGCAAGATGGTCGCCGGCAGCACCGGCGTCCCGCTGTGAGCGAGCCGGCCACGGACATCCCGGCGCGCGACCACGGCAGCCGCTCCTGCGCCGTGCGCTGCGCCGCGTGCGGACGCTGGATCGAGACGAGCCTCGGGCAGGCCGCTGCGCTCCCGCCGACCGTGCGCTGCGCGTGCGGCGTGGAAACCTCGCTCGACTTCAGCAGCCACGTGGATGGCGCTGGTCAGCTGGATGGTTGCCCGGCCTGCGACTACCACACGCTCTGCATCCAGAAGGACGTCAATGCGCGCGTGGGCGTGCTGGCCGTCGTGGTGGTGTTCGGCGGCCTGCTGCTCGGCGGCGTTCCGCTGCCCTGGATGTTCGCGATCCTGCTGCCGATGGCGCTGCTCGACTGGCTCGTCCTGCGGCTGCTCGTGAAACGCCTGCTCATCTGCTACCGATGCAAGGCGCAGTATCGCGGCTTCCCGCCGGGCCCGCGCTGCCGGCCCTTCGACCTTGCGACGTGGGAGGCGCACGACGCGCCTCCCGGGGACTGAAAGCTCGGCGCACCCGCTGCCACGACGCTCACGTTCGGCTGCCCGACTCGCTACGCTGCCGCCCGACATGCGCGTCCTTCCCGGCCGACCGTATCCGCTAGGCGTCCGCCACGACGGCAGTGGCGTGCACGTCGCCGTCTTCGCCGAGCACGCCTTCGGCGTGGACCTGTGCCTCTTCGACGCAGCGCTGGGCGCCGGCGAAACGGCTCGCATCCCGCTGCCGGCGCGCACCGGCTACGTCTGGCACGGCGACTTCCCCGACCTGCGCCCCGGCCAGCTCTACGGCTTCCGGGTGCGCGGACCCTGGGCGCCGGCGGAAGGCCACCGCTGCAACGAGCACAAGCTGCTCCTCGACCCGTACGCGCTGGCGGTGGTCGGGCATTTCACCTGGCACGCCTCGCTGTTCGACCACGCCATGCCGCAGGGCAGCACCGATCTCTCCGCGCTCGACAGGCAGATGAATCTTGCCGACAGCGCACCGTACATGCCCAAGGCGCTCGTCGTCGACGAGAGCTTCGACTGGGGCGACGACCGCTCGCCGCGCATCGATGCCCGCAATGCCGTCATCTACGAATGCCATGTCGGCGCGCTCACCGCGCAGCATCCCGACGTGCCTTCCGCACTGCGCGGCACCTACCTCGGGCTGGCCAGCCCTCCGGTGATCGAGCACTTGCTGTCGCTGGGAGTCACCAGTGTGGAGCTGCTGCCGGTGCAGCATTTCATCACCGAGCAGGGAGTCGCGGAGCGAGGGCTGACGAATGCCTGGGGCTACAACCCTCTGGCCTGGTTCGCACCGCATGCCGGCTACGCGAGCGGTGATCGCGGCCAGCAGGTGACGGAGTTCCGCCAGATGGTCAAGGCGCTGCACGCCGCCGGCATCGAGGTGCTGCTCGACGTGGTCTTCAACCACACGGCCGAGACCGGTTCGCTGGGACCGACCCTTAGCCTGCGCGGCTTCGACAACCGCACCTACTATCACCTCCGGCCCTCCGATCTGCGCCACGCCGTGGACTACTCCGGCTGCGGCAACACGCCGGACCTGAGCCACCGCGCCGGGCTGCAGCTCGTGCTGGACTGCCTGCGCCATTGGGTGACCTCCATGCACGTGGACGGCTTCCGTTTCGACCTCGCGCCCGCTCTCGACCGAGGCCCCGGCGGCGAGCACAGCGGGGCGCTGTGGAACGCGATGCAGCAGGACCCGGTGCTGGCGCAGGTGCGTCTCATCGCGGAGCCGTGGGATCTGGGACCCGACGGCTGGCGCACCGGCCGTTTCCCCGTCGGCATGGCCCAGTGGAACGACCGCTTCCGCGACTGCGTGCGGCGCTTCTGGAGCGGCGAGCCGGGCCAGGTGCCCGAGCTCGCCTCGCGCCTCGCAGGCAGCAGCGACCTCTTTCTCGACGGCCCCATGGCCAGCGTGAACTTCGTCACCAGCCACGACGGCTTCACGCTGGCCGACCTCGTCAGCCACGAACGCAAGCACAACGAGGCCAATGGCGAGGCGAACCGCGACGGCTCCGACGCCAACTGGAGTCGACACTGGGGCGTCGAGGGGCCGACCGACGACCCGACCGTGCTCGCCACGCGCGAGCGCGTCCGCCGCAGCCTGGCCGCCACCGGCATCCTCTCGCAGGGCATCACGATGCTGCTCGCCGGCGACGAACTGGGCCACGTCCAGGGCGGCAACAACAACGCCTACTGCCAGCCGCAGCTGCTCGAACTGGATTGGACGCTCGACGCGCGCCGCAAGGACCTGCTCGCCTTCATGCGACGTGCACTCCGGCTTTACCGGGAGCAACCCGTGCTGCGCCGGAGCAGCTTCCTTCGCGGCCTGGTGGACGCGCCCTCCGCCCGGCACGACGTCGTGTGGCTCGGCCCCGACGGCCAGCCGATGAGCATCGAGCGCTGGCGCGATCCCTTCAACCGCTTCCTCGGCATGCTGCTGCCGGGCGCCGGCATCGACGATCGCGACGAGAGCGGCCGGCCGCTCGTCGGCGACACGCTGCTGCTGCTGCTCAACGGCGGCGCCGACGATCTGGAGTTGCCGCCGCCGTCAGTTCCGGACTCCGGCCACTGGGAGCTGCTCCTCGACGCCTCGGCCTGTCCGCTCGATGCAGCGCCCGGTGCATCGGCCCCTGTTGCCGCCGGAGCCGCGCTCTCCACCGTGCGAATTCCTGCTCACACGCTGCAGTTGCTGCGTCGGACGCATGAACCTTGATGCTCGCTGCCTTATCCTGAGCGTTCGGACGTCGCGCACCGCGACTCCATCAGGCGGGCACCCATGAGCACACACAAGGCATCTGGCAAGAAGCACCTCCGCAACGGCAAGCAGGGCAAGTCGACAAAGGCAGCCAAGGCGGCGAAGGCGGCGAAGGCGGTCAAGGCAGCCAAGGCGGCCACCCATGGCAAGTCAGGCAAGTCAGGCAGCGCCGACTCATCCGCCGGCAAGCCCAAGCCCAAGGTCAACGCGCAGGCGAAAGTGACTGCGAAGGCCGAGGCCAAGGCCAAGGCCAAGGCGACGGCCAAGGCGACGGCAAAGGCAAAGCGCCACGCGAAGGGCAAGACGAAGACCCGTCCGAAGACCGCGGCGAAAGGCGGCAGGAAGGCGCGGCAGGCGACGGCTCTCGGCACGCGCGAAGTGGATGTCGGCGCCGCGCTGCGGTCCGTGCTCGACCATCACGCTCCGCACGCGGCGCGGCGGACGCAGCGCGCGCCGCGCGACCGCCGTGTCGCCGCGGCCGATGCCTCGGGCGGCATGACGGCCGCATCCACGCGCACTGTTGCCGAGAATCCGGTGACCCTCGTGCAGCAGGCGCGGGCCAGCGCGCCCTTCGTCCCGCAGCTCTCGCTCTTCGACAACCACGTCGCGACGGAAGGCTCCGACTCCGCCCGCCAGAGAAACCTCTCCATCCGCGGCAGCGCAGCGGCGACGCACGTCCCCGCCCGCCATTCATCCGCCAAGGGCACGACCGTCGCCGCAGCGGCGACGGCTGTCGGGGCGACGGCTGCCGCGGCGCCGGCCGACTCGACTGGCAACCCGGCAGCGGCGGACCGGGCCCGCGAGGTCGATGACCCGGCCGCGCGCATCCCGGACATCGACATCCACACGTTGCACGGGCTGCCGAGTTCGCTCGGCGAGCAGGACCTGCACCTGCTCGGCGAGGGCAATCACCGCCGCCTGTGGGAAGTCCTCGGCAGCCATCCGAAGGAGGTGGCCGGCCTGAAGGGCGCCGTGTTCGCGGTGTGGGCGCCCAATGCACGGCGCGTGTCGGTCGTCGGCGACTTCTGTCACTGGGACGGCAACCGCTTCCCGATGCGGCACCTGGGAAGCTCGGGCGTCTTCGAACTGTTCATCCCCGGCATCCGCCCGGGCGATCTCTACAAGTACGAAATCGTCGGCGCCGACGGCGTGCTGCGCCTCAAGACGGATCCGATGGCGCTCAAGCACGAACAGTTCCCCGGCGTGTCGGCCATCGTGCAGCGCAGCGACAACCATGCGTGGGCCGACCACGGCTGGATGTCGAAGCGTGCCTCGCGCGACGCGGCGCGCGAGCCGCTGGCCATCTACGAATGCCACCTTGCAAGCTGGGCGCGCGTGCCGGAAGAAGACCATCGATCGCTGAGCTACCGCGAGATCGCGCCGAAACTCGCGGCGCACTGCCGCAGGCTGGGTTTCACGCACGTGGAACTCATGCCGGTCATGGAACACCCCTTCGGCGGAAGCTGGGGCTACCAGGTCACGGGTTACTACGCGCCCACGTCGCGCCACGGCACGCCCGATGACTTCCGTTTCCTCGTCGACACGCTGCACCAGGCGGGCCTCGGCGTGATCCTCGACTGGGTTCCGGCGCACTTCCCGAAGGATGAGCACGCGATGGTGCGCTTCGACGGCACTGCGCTCTACGAGCACGAGGACCCCCGCCTCGGCACCCATCCCGACTGGGACACGCTCATCTTCAACTACGGGCGCAACGAGGTGCGCAACTTCCTCGTCGCCAACGCGCTGTTCTGGCTGAAGGAGTTCCACGCGGACGGCCTGCGCGTGGACGCCGTGGCCAGCATGCTCTACCTGGACTACAGCCGTCGCGACGGCGAGTGGATTCCCAATGCATTCGGCGGCCGCGAGAACATCGAGGCCATCGAGTTCGTGCGCTCGCTCAACGCGATCGTCGCGGAGGAGTGCCCCGGCGCGCTCATGATCGCCGAGGAGTCCACGTCGTGGTCGGGCATCACGCGCCCCGTCAGCCAGGACGGCGGCATGGGCTTCACCTTCAAGTGGAACCTCGGCTGGATGCACGACACGCTCGACTACTTCGCGCACGACCCGATCCACCGCCGCTGGCACCAGAACGAACTCACCTTCGCGATGCTCTACGAACACAGCGAGCGCTTCATCATGCCGCTCTCGCACGACGAGGTCGTGCACGGCAAGGGCAGCATCCTGTCCAGGTTGCCGGGCGACGAGTGGCAGAAGCTCGCGAACCTGCGCGCGCTGCTCGCCTACCAGGTCACGCGCCCGGGCAAGAAGCTCATGTTCATGGGCATCGAGCTCGGCCAGCGCCGCGAGTGGGATCACGACGGCAGCCTCGACTGGCACCTCGTGGCCGACCCCGCGCGCCAGGGCCTGCTGCACTTCCTCGGCGACCTGCTGCACCTCTATCGCGAGCACTCGCCCTTCTGGCGCGACGACCACGACGACTCCGGCTTCCAGTGGATCGATTGCAGCGATCACGGCAACTCCGTGCTTGCCTTCCTGCGCTGGAGCGAGATGCGCCACATGGCCGTGGCCTTGAATCTCACGCCGGTGCCGCGGGACGACTACCGCCTCGGCGTGCCGCACGCCGGCGGCTACCGCTGCGTGCTCAGCAGCGACGCCGCGCTCTACGGCGGCAGCAACTACCCGACCCGAACGGTGGTGCCGTCCGAGGAGGTGCCCTGCCACGGCTTCGAGCACAGCATCGTGCTGGAATTGCCGCCGCTCGCGGCGCTCATCCTGCAGCCCGAAGCCTGAGCCTCAGCGCAGAGTCGCCCCGGCGACGCCAGCCCCCGAGATCACGTAGACGCGGCCGGCCCTCGGGCCGCCGTCGTTGCTGCTCGCCGCCGTGACGAGGAAGTCGATGGCGCCGTCGCCGTCCACGTCACCGAGGCCGGTGGCGTCGTAGCCGAATTCGTCACCGGGGAGGGCGCAGGTGAACGTGGCCAGCGTCGCGCGGTCCTTGCCGGAGATGACGTAGGCCTTGCCGGCGCGCGGCGCGACCTCGCTGTTGGTCCACGCGCCGATGACGAGGTCGGGGCAGCCGTCGCCGTTCACGTCGCCGGCCTGCGCATTGCCGATGCCGAAACCTTCGCCCGCCGTGCGCCCGGCGAGTTGCGCGATGAGCGCGCCGTCCTTGCCGGAGTGCAGGTAGACGCGTCCGCCGGCGCCTCGCGTGGAACCCGACAGCGTGGTGTCCGCAAAGTCCGAGGCGTAGACGTCGGGCACGCCGTCCCCATCGAGATCGCCGATGAGCGACGTGAAGAACTGGCCGAGGCTGTTGCCCGATGACTCGGCCTCGATGTCGAAGAAAGCCTCGGCTGCCGCGCCGTCCAGCCGATAGACCGACACTCTCCCGCGCTGCGCGTCGCCGGCATCCATCGCACCGACGAGCAGCAGCCCCGCGCGCCCGCCGGACGCGACGGACCACGTGCCGCCGCCGAGCCCCGAACCGAAGTGGTCGCCGGCGCGCTCGCCGTCCAGCGCGAACAGCAGCGCGCCCGTCTTGCCGGAGAACACGGTCACGCGGCCGGCGTCGACCAGCCCACCGTCCTCGCGGTCGTGCAGCGGCGCACTCACCGCGACATCCGCGTGCCCGTCGCCGTCCACATCGCCAAGTCCGCGCACCTGGTCGCCGAAGGTATCGCCGGCCGCCTCGCCCTCCAGCGCGAGCAGCAGGGCGCCATCCTTTCCGGAAAGCACGTAGGCGCGACCCGCAGGCGCATCGGCGGTCGGCGGCGCGACGGAGGACGGCGACGACGCGCCGACGATCACGTCCGGCAGGCCGTCGCCGTTCACGTCACCGACGCCCGAGATGCCGATGCCGAGCTGCTCGCCCGGCGCCCCGACGCGCCCCCACAGCAGCGCGCCGCTGCGACCCGAGTACAACGCCACGCGCCCGTTCTGAGCGCTGCCGCCGCCCGCACTCGCACTCGCACTCGCACTCCCACCTGCCGCACTGCCTGCGGCGCCCGCACGGTGGAAGGGCGCGCTGGCCAGCACGTCGTGCGCGCCGTCACCGTCGACATCGCCGACATCCACCGCTTCCCAGCCGAACTGTTCGCCGGCGGACTCGCCGTGCCACAGGTGCAGCACGGTCACCTCTTCCTTGAAGGGCTTGTCCGGGGGCGCGGGCGGCAGCAGCTCGAGCCAGCGTGCATCACTGCGCAACGACACGAGGTCCGTGTCCCCGACGAGCTGCGATCGCAGTGGCGGCCCGCCCGGGTCGGCGAGCGCGGCCTTGAGTGCCTCGAAGGCCGCGTCGGTCTGGCCCTTGAGTGCGTAGGCACAACCGAGGTTGTAGAGCGCATTGGCGCGAACCGCCGGAAACGTCGCGGCCTTCGCGTGCACCTCCAGCGCACGGTCGATCTGCCCGTCCATGTGCAGCGCCGCGCCGAGCAGGTGCCAGGCCTGCCCGTTCTGCGGCTGGGACACCGTGAGCGCCTCGAGCGGTGCGATGGCGTCGGTGGCACGCCCCGCCCCCAGCGAAGCGATCGCCTGCGCGATGACCTGCTGCGCCGCGGCTGCGCCCGACGCTGGCTTGCCGCCAGCTTGCGGTGGCGCGGCAACCTGTGCTTTCACGGCGCCCGCAGCCGGCCACGGCCAGGCGAGCAGCGCGCCGACGCAGGCCAGGCGCAGGAAGGACGGCACTCGCGACTCGCGGGAGGAAGACATGCGTGATGCTCCGGGAGGCCGCCACCATAGCGGATCGCTCGGAGTCCGTGAGCTTCGGCACCGGCGCCCGGCACCGGCGCCCGGCTACGCGCCCCGCCACGCGCACGCGCACGCGTACGCGTACGCGGCTCAGTGCATGAGGCCGAGCAGGTAGTCCGTGAACTTCACCAGGAAGGGCATGCCCGCGAAGAGCAGCACGGTCTGCAGCACGGGGCCGAGGCCGATGTGATCGAGCAGCTTGTACAGGCCGTAGAAAAGCGTGCCCACCAGCGCCCACATGACGAGCTGGTCGGCCGGGACGCCGCCGAGCCACTGCGCCTTGATGACGGCGTGCGTCACGTTCGGCGCATCGCGCGGCAGCACCCAGTGCATGGCGCGTGCGGCGGACTCCAGCGGCAGCGCGATGACGGCGGCGAAGACTCCCGTCGCCAGCACGTGCACGACGTGATTGCCGGCAAAGGCCCCGCGCTCCACGATGCCCTTGGTCACGGCCGCTGCGAGATAGACCACCAGCGCCGGGAGCAGCAACGCCTCGGGTCGCGTGTGTGCCTCGGTGAAGAACCAGCCGAAGACGAGCCCCGAGCCGAACCAGGTGATGGCGAAGTAGGGCTCGAGCTTCCTGTACGCGTGCACTCCGGCCAGAAATGTGCCGATGACGACGGCAAGCTGCCAGCTCACCTCCGTGAGCTGCACCGGAGACTTGATCGCGAGGAGCAGCGCGTTCATCCGTCGTCCTTCGAGGAGGCGGATTTCTTGCCGCCGCCGCCGCCGGAGCCGGCGCGCACGTAGAGCAGCAACAGCACGGTGCCCGGAATCACCGCGATGAGCCGGCCCTTCTCCTGCGCATCGAAGAGCGCGACGTGGGCGCAGAGCAGCAGCGCGAGGAAAAGCAGCAGCGCGGGCAGGCGGTCGATGATGCGGTCGAGCACGGGCACAGCGTGCCGACCGAAAGGCTCACTCTCAAGCGGGCGCAGTGCAGCTGGACCGAGTATCCTGTGCGCCTTTGCTTCGCTGTCGGGCAGCGAGGCAGCCATGTCTCCCCACTGGATGACCCACCGATGCGCCACCCCTCGACCCTCGCCGTCAGCCTGCTTGCGGGCTTGCTCCTCATCGTTTCCACCGCCGCGGCCGAGAACGTCGCCATCGACTTCAAGCTGCTGGGCACCCAGAACACGGCGGCGCTTGCGGTCAAGGATGTGGTGGTCACCGGGGACAGCGGCATCGCCCCCGCCAATGTCTACATGCTCAATCTCAACGGCCTGGGCACCGTGGGCGGTGTCTCCGACACGCTCGTCGATGTCTCCGAGGCGCTGCACTTCAGCTTCACCACGCTGGTGAACGACGCCACCTTCAACATCGGCATCGCCTCCAACCTGAACGGCAACGGCCTGGTGGGCGAGTGCAAGGTCGAGGCCTTCGTCGGCGCGACGTCGCTCGGCATCATCTCCGTGAACAACACGGGCCTGAAGAATGTCTCGGCGCTGTTCGGCGGCGTCGCCCTCACGAAGTTCACCGTGCGCGCCGACGGCGACGGCGTGCGCATCGACTACATCAGCTACAAGACGCTCTGGAACAGCACGGGCAACGCGCTGGCCGGCACACACGGCGCGCCGACGCTCGCGGGCTCGGGCTACTTCGTCCCGGGGCTGAACGTCACCGTCACGGCGTCGCAGTTGCTCGAGAACAGCTCGGCCGCGCTCATCATCGGCTACTCGGTCCTGAACGCGCCGTTCAAGGGCGGCGTGCTGGTGCCCAACGCCGACATCGTCATCGCGGGCCTGCCCACCGGCCCGGCCGGACAGCTCGTGCTCACGTCCGTGTGGCCGGCCGGCGTGCCCTCCGGCTTCATCTTCCTGCAGCAGGTCTGGGTCGCGGACCCGGCGGGACCCAAGGGATTCGCGGCCACCAACGGATTGGGCGGCAAGGCTCCCTGAGCCTGGCGTGCGTGCTGCACGATCGGGAGTCGCCACGTTGAGTCTGTTCGCTCTCATCAGCCTGCTCATCTCGCTCGCGGCCGTCTCCAGCTTCGTCAATGCCCGCTACATCAAGCTGCCGACGACGGTAGGCGTGATGCTGGTGGCGCTCGGCGCCTCGCTCCTGCTGATCCTGGCCGGCCCGTACGCCGGGGGCTTCCGCGACGATGCCGAAGCGCTCGTGTCGCGGATCGACTTCAATCAGGCGCTGCTGCACGGCATGCTCGCCTTCCTGCTGTTCGCGGGGTCGATTCATGTGGAGCTCGAAGATCTCGCCAGGGAGTGGCTCCCCATCGTGCTGCTCGCCGTCATCGGCACCGTCGCGTCCACCTTCATCGTCGGCGGCCTCACGTGGCTGGTGCTGGGCTGGCTTGGCATCGGCATTCCCTTCGTGCACGCGCTTCTGTTCGGGGCGCTCATCTCGCCGACCGATCCCATCGCCGTGCTGGGCATCATGAAGTCCGTCGGCGCGTCGCGGCAGCTCGAGACGCAGGTCGCGGGCGAGTCGCTGTTCAACGACGGCGTGGGCGTGGTCGTCTTCCTCATCATTCTGCAGCTTGCGGGCATGGACACTGCGCACGGAGGCAGCGCGGAGCCGCTGACGATCGGCTTCGGCAGCGTGGGCCTGCTGCTGCTGAAGGAAGTGGGAGGCGCCATCGCGCTCGGCCTGGTCGCGGGCACCGTCGCGTACCAGATGTTGAAGCGCGTCGACAACTACCAGGTCGAGGTGCTGATCACGCTCGCGCTCGCCATGGGGCTCTACGCCTTCGTCGATGCGCTGCACCTCTCGGCGCCCATCGCCGTCGTCATCGCCGGACTCTTCATCGGCAACCAGGGACGCGCCTTCGCGATGTCGCAGAAGACGCGCGAGCACGTGGACACCTTCTGGGAACTCGTGGACGAGATCCTAAATGTCGTGCTCTTCCTGCTCATCGGCCTCGAGCTTCTCGTCCTGCCCTTCGACAGGCCGTCGCTCGTGGCCGGAGGCCTCGCCATTCCGATCGTGCTGCTCGCGCGCGGGCTGAGCGTGGCGGGCATCCTCGTGCCGCTCGCGTGGATCAAGCCGCCGACGAAGGGCGCGCTCGCGGTGCTCACCTGGGGCGGGCTGCGCGGCGGCATCTCGATCGCCCTCGCGCTCTCGCTGCCCAAGGGCGACACACGCAGCCTGCTGCTCACGCTCACCTACGTGGTGGTCGTCTTCTCGGTGCTCGTGCAGGGCCTGACGGTCGGCTGGGTCATCCGCAGGTCGGGCGGTGCCGCGACCGCCGCGGCGCCAGCGCCTGAACACTGAGGGACTGCGTCGGGCGGCGACGCGCGGAAAGACCGGGGATGGCGGCGCGACGCCCAGGCGCAGCGGTCCGCTCGCCTGCAGGCAGCCCGCGGCGGCAACTCAGGCTGGCGATGCCGTGCGCGGGGCGAGCAGCGCAGCCATCGCGTAGGCCGTGAGCGGGTGCATGTCCGGCAACGCGGCGGCGGCCTGAATGCCGTGCCACATCAGCGCCTGACCCTCGCGCGCCGCGACCTCGCCCCTCCACGACGTGACTTCAAAATGATGGTGACGCCAGGTGCCGCCTGCGAGCTCACCGGCCGCGCGCTCACCGGCCGCGGCGTCGGCCGGCAGATCAACGGCCTCGTCCAGAATCGCCACGAGGCGCGCGCCCGTCACCTCGATGCCGAGCTCCTCGTGGAGCTCACGACGCAACGTCTCCAGCGGCCGCTCGTCGGGATGTGCCTTGCCGCCGGGACTGTCCCAGACACCGGGCGCGAGCCGTGCATCCGGTGGTCGGCGCTCGAGCAGCACGCGGCCGTCGCGCAGGAGGAAACCGCCCGCCGTCACGCCCGCGAAGGGAAGGCCTCCCGCGGGAGGCGCAACCCCGGCCGTCGGCGACGACACGAGCACCAGCCGCGAGAGCTGTTCCAGAGACGCGGCGCCGGAAGCCTGGCCCGCGGAACTCAGCTCGCACGACAGGACGCGCGCCGCAGCACGTTCGACATCCTCGGGACCAGCGCAGGCGAAGGTCACGCGCAGCAGCGCGGCCCGCGCCCGGTCGGCCGGCGCACCGGGACGCGCGAGCAGCACGCGCTCGAGTTCGGGCCACGCATGCCACGTCACGCCTGCCGCTGCGAACAGCGCCGGTGGCCAGAACGGGATGACGAAGGGCGCATCATCTCCCGGTGTGCCGTGCTCCGGCGCGTCGTGGCCGCGCACTCGCTCGCACGCCGTGCGCACCTGCTGGACGATGTCCCACGCGTGGAGGTGCATCGCGACTTCGGTCGGCAGCAGGCCCTGGCGCGAGGCTGCGAGCAGCTGATCGCGTGCGGCCAGCTCGCCTGACGTCGGCAGCAGCAGCGGCGTGCCCCGCACCAAGTTTGCACAGTCACTCACGGCCGGGTCGACGTGCAGCCGAACGACCCGGCGCCCTTCCCCGGCTCTCTGGCGCCCGATGGCAGGCGCGAGTTGCACATCCCGCATCACCGGCATCGCCATCGCCGGCGCCTCCGTTGCCGGCACAGCCGTCCCCGGCATCGCCATCGCCGACATCTCGCCGTCCGGCGCGAACGGTGAGGCACTCGGTGCGCGGGCTTCCTCGTCGCACACGCTGCGCCCGGCGCATGCGCGCAATGAAGCCTCGAGGTGCTCGCGGATCGCCCGGGTGTTCTCCGCGAACGGCGCGCGTCCATCCAGCACGAGCCAACCACGTCGGTCCGCCATGTCGAGCAGGGCGTGCCGATAGCGGCCCAGCATGACGGGATTTTCGTCCACCGTCCGCGCGGTGCGCTCACCGATGCGCTCCAGCGCCAGCTCCACGGGCACGTCGAGGAGCACGACGTGGTCCGGGTCGGGCAGCGAGGCGAGCAGCACGCGCGTGTGCGCATCGTCGTGCAGACGCCCAGCCGCCTCCGCGTGGTGCGTGAAGACGTAGCGGTCGAACAGCGCGACGTCCACGTCGGGCAGTCGCGGCAGCACCTCCTCGTGCCAGCAGCGCAGCGTGTCCTGCGCCTTGACGAGCCGTTGCAGGCGCCACAGGTGCAGCGCGCGGTCGCCCGCGCACAGGCGCGTGAGATCCGTCACGGTCTCGTGAAACACGCCGTGACGGAACAGCTTGTGCGTCGTGCAGACCAGCCCGCGCGTCGTGCAGTGCAACTTCAGGGCCTCGACGTGTGCCGACTTCCCCGCGCCGTCGATGCCGCACACCGCGATGAGCCGGGGGCGGCCGCTCTCGTGCAGCGCACGTCGCATGCGTTCGACCGTGTCCACGTCGTCCCGCGTCACGACGCCCGCGAGGGCCGCGTGCTCCTGCGCCCGCCAGAGCAGGCTTCTGTCCGGGCAGAGTTCGCGGACGAGGTCGCGCGTCAGCGCGCGCCACGCGGCAGGTGGATCGTGGGACGGCAGCACTCCCCAGCACGCCGGGTGCAGGCGCGCATCGCTCGAAACGAAGATCGGCAGCAGGCCTGCGCAGCGGAAGCCCCACGCGTCGGTGCGGATCGTCGCCAGCGCCTCGCGCAGCCGAGACGCAAGATCGTCACCGGAAAACAGCGGCAGCAACCAGTGCAGACCGACGTGCGGGACGGGCTTGACGCCATCGAGCGGTGCCACGCGCGCACGGCCATCCTCGATCACGAGCGTGTCCCCGGGCGCAGCGAGGTGCAGCAGCGGCCCGAGGGCGTCCTTGAGCGTCGCGCATCCGGGCGACACCAGCGCCTCCAGTTCCGGAAAGACACGCAACAGCAAGGCCTGCGCGGGCGCCGTCTCTTCGATCACGGCACGATGTTCACGAGCATGGCCGCGTTGCGATCCGGCAGCGCATTGCCTGCGTAGATCTCCTCGAGCGGGTCGACGCCCAGCGCCTGCCAGGCGAGCGCGGCGGCAAGCTGGCGACGCTGCGCCCGAGTCGGCTCGCCACGGGTCGCGTCGGTCAGCGTATCGGTCGGCGCGTGGCCAGGCACACCGGCCAGCACGCGGCTCAGGGTGCTGCCACCATCGAGCCGCAAGCGTGCGGCCCACGGCGCGCCGCCGCATCGCGCATCGGTCGTCAGAGACACGCGGTCGACGGCGAGGCGCACGCGCGCCGGTCCGAAGCGCGCCCGCAACGCGGCCATCCGCGCGATCGCCGCCGACGTCGAGGCCGACTCCGCGTCCTCCGCGCCCAGCCGCAGGGCCACGAGGTCCGTCGGGGCGACTGTTCGAAGCGCGGCTTCGGTCCATTGCTCCGACGTGTGCACGTGGATCACATCGACCTCGGCGCGCACGCAGCCTGCGGGCCCCGGGCTCCGACGCAGCAGGCTACCGTCGGGCTGCTCCTCGAAGACGATGCCGTGTGCCGCGGGCACGGCCTCGTCCGCTCGGGTCAACAGCAGCTCGGGCCAGGGGCGAACGTGCGCCGGCACGCCTCCCGTTGCGGCCATCGGCGCGTCCGTCGGCGCGGCGTCAGGCGCGCTGGCGTTCACGGTGGCAGGCGGGCTGCCGCCGCAACGCTGCCACCACGAGGCCAGCGCGGCCAGGGCGCCCTCGTCCGGCGCCGCGTGCGCGATGCGCAGGCCGCGCGCACGCAGCGCGGCGACCAGCATCCCGAACGCGTCGTGCAGCTGCGGCTCGCCCAGCACGAACACCTCGTCGCAGTGCTCGGCTGCGAACACCGCCGCCGTCTCGTCAGCCAGGAATCCCTGCGCCCCCAGGTCGACGTGCACCAGCACCGGTCCCTCCGGCGCTGCGCCTCGTGCGCGGTCTGGCGCCCCGGCGTGCGCCACGCCCACGACATCGACCCACTGCGCAGCGCGCGCCAGCAGCCGGGCTCGCGCCAGGTCGGGCAGAATCAGCGACGGCAGGTAGTCGCACGCGGGCGGCGCCGCGAGGCCGACGCGACGCGGGACGCGTCCGTCACGCACGGACCATGAGCCAGCCTCGCGCGCCTCGCCTACCACCAGCGCTGCCTGGCGTCGGGACGCGGACCATCGGGAAGCAGAGGCTTCAGCGCCGCGATGGCCTTGGTCAGTCCGTCCAGTGCGTCGAAGACGGGATCCTCGTGCTCGATGGCCAGCCAGCCGGAATACCCGCCCAGCTGCAGCTCGGAGAGCAGGCGTCGCCACGACACGTCACCCCAGCCGGGGATGCGGAAGCGGAAGCCGCGGTCGCTGCGATCCCAGTCGCCGTGCGCGAGCAGTCCCGAACGACGTGCATTGTGCGCGACCAGCTCGGCATCCTTGGCGTGAACGTGCAGCACGCGCGCGCCAAGCTCCTGCGCGAAGACCACCGGGTCGCATCCGGCCAGCAGCAGATTGCCGGCATCCAGATTGAAGCCCCAGCGTCTGTGCCCGCCCAGCCAGGCGACGGACTGCAGCGCCGTCTCCGTGTTGTAGACGATCTGCCGCGGGTGCGGTTCCTGCGCGAAGCTCACGCCGAGCCGCTCGAGGTCGTCGAGCAGACCGCCGACGACCTCGGTGAAGCGCGGCTGCATCGACTCCCAGCCCTGGGCGTCGGGCCACGGGAAGAACCGGCTCCAGTCTTCGCAACCGACGAAGCCGACGAGCACGGGCACCTGCAGCTCGGACGCGAGACGTGCGCTCTGCAACAGCCGCTCGCGCGCGAATGCAGCCTTGCGTGCGGCATCGCCCGCGCAGATTGCGTCCGTGTCGCGCTGGTAAGGGCCGAGCAGAAGCTGCCCCTCCTGATGATTGGAGATCGCGGAGAGGGACAGGCCGCGCGCGCGCAGCTCGCTGCTCAGCGCCGCAGCGCTGCCCGGCCCGCGGCCGCCCGCGAGCAGCGTGTCGAGCGAGACGAGCGGGCTGCGCCCATCGACCGGCAGCTCCAGCGCCGTGAGCCCGAGCTTCACGATCTCGTCCAGCGCGCCCTCAAGACCCAGTCGATAGAGCGGTTGCGGGCAGACCGAGAGTTTCATGCGCACCTCGTCTCGTTCTCGCCGAACCGGTCGTTCACGCCCGACCGTTCGCGACGGCACCGCGCGGCCGGCCCGGTCACGCAAGCCATGGGTAGTCGCAGCGGGCGCAGAGCGAATGGCGTTCGAGCTCGCCGCTGCAATGCTGCTCGCGGATGGCCATCAGGCGTCGATCGGTCCACAGGTCCTCCAGGCTCCGCTCGGCGAGGTTGCCGATGACGGTCGTGCGTTCCCAGTCGCAGTTGCACAGTACGAGGTCGCCGTTGTACAGCACGTAGGCCTTCACGAAAGGGCGCTGGCACGCGGAAAAGCGTGCGGCGCGCGCCGTCGTCGGATGCAGCTCGTCGAGGTCCACCAGGCCGGCCCGGTTGCTGACCGGCTTGAGGAAGACCGGGAGTCCGACTCGTTCGCGGAAGGCTTCCAGACCCTCGAGCGCGCGCTCGAACTGCAGGCCCACGACGCGCACCGCCATCCGGCCGAGTCGCCCGGCGGTCGCCAGGCTGCCGACCGCCTCGAGGTGGGACAGCACGACGTCGTAGTCGATGTCGCGCATGATCTGCGCGTAGCTCTCGCGGTCGAAGCCGACGACCGACACGTTGATCTCGTCCATTCCGGCGTCTGCAAGTGCGAGAGCGCGCGCCGCACTGAGCCCGCTGCCGTTGGTGAAGATGAGCGCGGTCGTCTCCGGCACGCGCTGCTTGAGGCGCGCCGTGAGACGCTCGAGGCGCCGGTCGAGCAGCGGTTCGTTCATGAGGAAGAGGCTGGTGCGCAGGACGCCGCGCCCGGCGAGCTGCGCCACGATGCGGTCGAAGAGTTCCTCCGACATGAGGCCTTGAGGCTGCGTGCTGCGCGTGTCGGGCCACGGGCACATGACGCAGCTCGCATTGCACGGACTGGACGTCTGGAGCTGCAGCTTGAGCGGGAAGGACGGCAGCGCCGTGCGAAGCGCTGCTGCGGACAGCTGCCCTCCGCGTACGGACGCCATGAGCCGTTGCTCCACGTCGCTGTCGGCCAACGCATCCAGCGCCGCGCTGTTGCAAGCGACGGCAGGGCCCGCGCCCTGCAGCGGCGCGAAGAGGTCGCCAAGCATGGCCTGCGCAGTCGCCGGCGCGATGTCGAAGGGATGCTCTGCCAGCGCCCGCAGCGCCGCCGAGCGCGCGCTTTCCGGATCGGCGGCGCAGGCGGCGCGACAGGCCTCAGCCTCGAAGCGCGCAATACGGTGCAGCAGCTCCAGGCGCGCCGCCTGGCGCGCGTCGTCCGCAGGGTCGGACAACGGCGCAGGAAGCCAGGGCAGTGCGCGGGCGCCCTCCCCATCCACGAGGCAGCGCTGTTCGACGATCGCCTCGGCCGGCAGCGCGGCGATGTGTCCTCGGTTCGGCTGCGACACATACAACTCCGCGGGCGGCCCGCCGAGCAGCGCCGCGAGCGCCGGCACGAGGGCGTCCGGAAGCCAGCTCGTGCGGCGACGAGCGAGCAGCGCACGCAGTCCGGCGTCGCCCACCTCGGTGCCGGCCGCGCAGGCGGCGTGCAGCGCGTCGGACAGTGCGCGCAACTCGTCCCCACGCGCGACGTGGCGCGCACGCAACGCGGCGACCTCGCGCTCGCGGTGCTCGTAGAGCCGCATGTAGGGCAGCGGCAGCGCGTGCCGCATCTCGACGAGCTCCGCGTCCACGCCGAAGAACTCCGCCTCCGGGGCGTGCGTCGCCTCGGCGCGCGCCAGCGCGGCCGCGACGTCGGGCAGCAAGTCGCGGCCGCCGCGCTCGATGCGTGTGAACCAGCCCTGATGGTTGAGACCAAGGTAGTCCACCTGCACGGGGGCGCGATCTTCCGGAAGCAGGGCGAGCGCGCGCCGAAGCGTCTCGCCGGGCAGCTCGCACAGGCCAAGTGCGCGCACGCCGGGGACGTCCGCGAGCGCGGCCAGCACGATGCCCATCGGGTTGCTGAGGTTCACGAACCAGCAGCCGGGAGCCGCCGAGGCGCAGACGTGCGCGGCCCGCAGCACGACGGGCAGGGTGCGCAGCGCGGAGGCCACCCCCCCCGGGCCGATGGTCTCGTCGCCGGGCAGGCCGTGGGCGAGCGGGAAGCGCTCGTCGTGCGTGCGTCCGGCCCAGCCGCCGACGCGCATCTGGTTCACGACGACCGCCGCGCCGCGGGCCGCAACTTCCAGCGACGGGCAGGACTCGTAATGCTGCGACGCGCCGGCCCCGCGCGCGAGGCGCTCGCAGCACGCGGCCACGTCCGCCGTGCGCGAAGCGTCGCGGCCATGCAGGCGGATCAGCAGCGGCGGCAGGCTCGAGGCGGCCTCGGCGAGCGCCAGCGCCAGCGCCGGCGTGAACGCGCTGCCGCCGCCCAGCACCGCGATCACAGCCGGAGTGCAGGCAATTGAAGCACGTATCGCGGCTGCCCGCGTCACGACGGCCGCGCGTGATGCGCAGCGCGCACCGCCTCGATGACCATGCCGATCTGCGCATCGCTCAGCTCAGGTGCGATGGGCAGAGACAGCACGCTGCGCGCGGACGCCTCGGCCACGGGCAGGCCGCGGGCCGGAACCACGAGCGGCACGCCCAGCGGCTGCTCGTGCGGCGCGACGGGATAGTGCAGGCCCGCCTGGATGCCGGCGGCCTTCAACTCCGCACGCAGCGCGTCGCGACGCGCGCTGCGCACCACGTACTGGTGCCAGACGTGCGACTCGTCGCCCGGATCCTCCGGCAGCAGCAGGCCCTCACAGTCCGACAGCCCGGCGCGATATCGGGCCGCCAGCGCGCGGCGCCTTGCGTTCTGAGCATCCAGCCTGGGCAGCTTCAGCAGCAGCAGCGCGGCCTGCAGCGTGTCCAGCTTGGTATTGGGCGCCACGTGCGCGAAGTGGTGCTTGTCGCGCTTGCCCAGGTGGCGCAGTTCGCGCAGCGTGGTCGCGAGCGCGGCGTCGTCGGTGGTGATCGCGCCGCCGTCGCCGAAGGCTCCCAGGTTCTTGCTCGGATGAAAGCTAAAGGCGCCGAGTCGACCGAAGGCGCCCGCCCGGCGGCCCCCCGCGCGCGCTCCGTGCGCCTGAGCCGCATCTTCGAGGATCGGAACGCCCGCGTCCGCGCACAGCGCGAGCAGCCCGGCCATCGGCGCAAGGCGGCCGTAGAGGTGCACCGGGAGGACGAGCTTCGTGCGCGGCGTCAGCGCCGCGCGCACACCGTCCAAGGAAAGGTTCAGCGTGCGCACGTCGGGATCCACGAGCACGGGGCGCGCACCCGCGTCAAGGATGGCCGTGACCGTTCCGGTGAAAGTGTTCGCGGCGGTGATCACTTCATCGCCCGGGCCGACGCCCAGCACGCGCAGCGCGAGGACTAGCGCGTCGAAGCCCGAGCCGACGCCGATGGCATGCGCGACGCCGCAGTACGCCGCGAAGGCAGCTTCGAACTCCGTCACGGCGCGGCCGAGCACGGGCTCGTCGTCCAGCAGCGTGCGCTCCAGCAGCGGCAGCAGCTCGGGCATCAGCGCGGCGTATTGCGCGCGGTAGTCCTTCGAGGGGACGTGCATTCCGCCGCCCGCAGGACCGGCCGCGTGTCGGGAGCTTTCCGCCGGGACGGGCGCGAAGGCCCGTTGCGCCAGGCAGGCGGCACCGAAGGCGCCGGTGCTGGCGCCGTGCACGGCGGGTCCGATGCTCACGCGGGCGAAGGGCACGGCGAGCGCGCGGCGACCGGCTTCCTCGCGCACGCTGCTCAGCCAGCCGTCGCCCAGCGCGAGCACGCCGCCGCACAGGGAGATGCGCGACGGATTCCAGGTGTTCACGATGTTCGCGAGGCCGGCGCCCAGAGCGCGCGCGCCCTCGTCGATCGCGGCGTGCGCGGCCCAATCGCCTGCGGCCGCGGCGGCGGCCACGTCGTGCAGCGTGAGCGTTGCGCCGCGATCCGCCGTGCGTGCTTCCGTGGCGCTCCGGGTGCCCATCGCGCCGCCGACGGCCGCGACGGCCGGCACGCAACCAAGCTCCGCGGCACGACGCGCCATCGCCGAGCCGGAGGCCAGCATGTTGAGGCAGCCACGCGAGCCGCACCAGCAGGTCTCGCCCTGCCAGTGGATGCTCATGTTGCCGAACTCCCCCGCCGTTTCCGACGCGCCACGGTGCAGTCGGCCGCCGAGGATCGCCGCGCCCCCGATACCGGTCCCGACCGTGAGCAGCACGAGGTCGAGATCGGGCGGCGAACCCAGCGCGACGAACTCGCCCCATCCCGCCGCCGTCGCGTCGTTGTCCGCGAGGCACGGGATGCCGAGCCGCGCGGCGAGACGCTCGGCCAGCGGCCAGTCATCCCAGCCCGGGAGCATGATCGAACTCAGCACGCGCCCGGTGGCGTGATCCACGAGGCCGGCAACACCGACGCCCGCGCCGGCCGGCAAGCCTCCCGCACGTGCGGAGACCTGCTGCGCCAGGTCCGCGGCGCGCGAGAGGACGTCGTCGGGACCGCGCTCGCGACGCGTCGGAGCGGTCTCGCACGCCAGGACGGCGCCGCGCTCGTCAAGCGCGAGCGCGAGCAGCTTGGTGGCGCCGATGTCCAGGCCGAGCCAGTGCGCGGAGCTCATGGGTGTCGCAACGCGGGGTGCGTCAGGCCAAAGGCCGCAGGATCGTTGGCCAGCAGCGCTTCGGCGGCTTGCAGGTCGTCCTCGTCGTTGACGTCCAGCCACGGCTCCTGGTGAAAGCACTCCAGCACACTGAGGCCTGCATCGATCGCGCGCCGCGCGAGCTCCGGGAAGCCAAGCCATTCGCCGGGCGCCGCCAGCGCCATGACCTCAGGCTGCATGACGTAGGTTCCGGACGAGATGCGGTAGCTCTTGACCGGCTTCTCGACGTATTCGATCACGGCGTCGTCGGGCCCGGAGACCACCTCTCCCAACCGCAGCCGATGGTGCTCGTCGTGCGTGGCGATGCTGAGCGCCGCGCCACGTCGGCGATGGAAGGCGCCGAGCGCGCGCAGGTCGATCCCCGACAGCAGGTCGCCGTTGGTGACGAGCAGCGTGCGCTGCACGTCGGCAAGCAGCGACACGGCGCCGATGGTGCCCAGCGGCTGCGGCTCCACGACGAAGCGCACGCATCCGGCGGGGACGTCGGGCAGCGCACGCACGTGCGCCTCGATCGCCGCAGCCTCGTGGCGCAGGGCGAGGCGAATGTCCCGCACGCCCGCAGCCAGAAGCCGGCGCAGCGAGAGATCGAGCAGCGCGTGGCCGCCGACGCGCACGAGAGGCTTCGGCAGCGAGGGCTGGCTGCCGGCCATGCGCGTGCCGAGACCGCCGGCCATCACCAGGGCGGTGACGTCGTCGAGCAGCGGCGCCTCGGCCTGGCCGTTCAACGCGCAGGTGTCGAGAAAGGTGCTGCGGGGCCTGCCGGCGGCACGGCCAGTGGCGCATCCAGTGGCACGGCCAGTGCCGCATGAGGCGGCACGGCCAGCGGCACCTCGACGACGAACAGGCGCAGCGGCACGTTGCCGTCGTTGCGCAGGCCGTGCGTGCCGCCCGGCGGATTCACGATGAGGTGTCCAGCACGCACGCGCACGCTGCGATCGCCGAGCTGCATCAGGCCTTCGCCTTGCAGGACGAGGTAAAGCTCTTCGTTCTCGCCGTGCGCATGCAGGCCGATACTTGCGCCCGGCGGCAGCACGGCGTAGTCCACGAAGTGCCAGGCGCCCGCGGTGTGCTGCGCATCGCGGGCGCTCTGTCCGAGCACGCGCCGGAAGCCGATGCGTCCGTCACCGCCGTGCGCCACCACGTCCTGCAACGGCAGCTCGTCCAGATGCACGACGCGCGGCGCAGCGTCGCTGGCGCGAGCGTCGCTCATGACAGGCGCTCGCGGACGAGGCAGGCGTAGTCCTCGAAGCCGCGCACGAGGTCGGCGGAGGAGACGTCGTCGGTGATGAGCACCTCCCCGAGAGCCCGCGGCAGGACGAAGTGCAGCGCCCGGCCGCGGATGAGGCGCACCGTCCGCAGGTGTTCCAGGATGCCGTCGGGGCGCAGCGCTTCGCCGGACCACAGCAGCCCGCACGCGGTCAACAGGTCCAGGATCCGGCCGCTGTCGGCGGAGTCGATGAGCCCCCGCCGGCGCGCGACGAGCGTGGCCACGCCCATGCCGATGGCGACCGCTTCGCCGTGGCGGATGCCGCGGTAGCCCAGCTCCGTCTCCACGGGATGCCCGATGGTGTGCCCGAAGTTGAGCGGCCGGCGCAGATCGGCCTCGTAGGGATCGTGCTCCAGCAGCGCCAGTTTCAGACGCGCGGCCTCGGCGACAAGCCCTGTGAGCGACACAGGGTCGCCCGCCAGCACCTCGTGCCGGTGCGTCTCGATCCACGCGAACAGCTCGGGGCTGGCGATGATCGCCACCTTGATGCCCTCGGCAAGTCCGCTGCGCATGTCGCGCCCGGAGAGCGTCGCAAGCAGGGCCGGATCGCAGGTGACCAGCTCCGGGTGATGGAAGGCACCGATGAGATTCTTGGCACGCGCGGTGTTCACCGCGACCTTGCCGCCGATGCTCGCGTCGAGCTGCGCCAGCAGCGTCGTGGGCACGTTCACGTACGACAGGCCGCGCATGTAAGCCGAAGCCACGAAACCGCCGAGATCCGAAATCACGCCGCCGCCGAAATTGACCAGCACCGTGCGGCGATCGCATTCAAGCTCCGCGAGGCGGTCGAGCAGCCTGGTGAAGGCGTCAAGGTTCTTGCTGCGCTCGCCGTCCGGGACGAGCAGCAGCTGCGGCTGCAGGCCCGCCGTGCGGAACGACTCCAGGAAGGCCTTGCCGTGCAGGCGATGCACACGGTGATCGCTCAACACCACGGGCGGGCGGGCGCCGAACTGCCGGGCGTAGGCGCTGCCGAAGTTTGATGCCGAGCCGGGCTCGCAGTGCACCTCGTAGCGGGCGACGTCCGGCACGACCACGTGCAGGTGCCGGGCCACGGCGCTGTCCGCGGCGGCGCGCCACGAGCCGAGCAACGCCGCGGGGTACGGTGCGCGCGCTGCCGGCGCCGAAGGCTCGTCGCTGCTCCCGCTGCTCCTCATCAACCACATCCTAACTGCCTTGCCGGAGTGCGGTGCGAGACACGAGGCCCGAGGCTGTCCGCTATCCTCGTTCCATCCGACCCGCGCGAGGCCCGAATGCCCATGGCTCCAGCACCCGACGAGTTCACCGACGGTTCGTCCCAGGAGAAGGGCTGGGACGTGCTCGACCGGGAGGAGCTGCTCTCCAACCCGTATTTCGCGGTGTTTCGCAGCCGCGTGCGCATGCCGGACCGCGGCATCACCACCTATTTCACGATCGACTATCGCAAGGGTGCGGTGGGCGTCGTGCCGCGACGGCCCGGCGAGATCCTGCTCATCCGCCAGTACCGCTTCATCGTGGACCGGCACGTATGGGCCCTGCCGTCGGGCGGCGCGGAACCCGACGAGGGCCTTGCCGAAGCCGCCGAGCGCGAGCTGGAAGAGGAGACGGGCCATCAGGCTTTGTCAATGCGCCCGCTACAGCAGTACTTTCCCAGCTACGGCAGTGGCAACCAGGAGTTCCACCTCTTCGAGGCGGACGTGGCGCCGCTCGCGTCGACGGACTTCGACCGCAATGAAGTGCTGGGCATACGCTGGTTCGCACACGCCGAGCTGCGCGACATGCTGCTGGCCGGCGAGATCGTGGACGGACTCTCGCTCACGCCGCTGCTGCTGCTTTGTGCGCGCGAGCGCTGGTAGGAGCAGTTGCCGTCGCAGCGCTCATGCGAGTCCCAGTTCCTCGGCGCTCCGGTGCGAGAGTTCGACATCCCATGCAGCCTCGGCCCGCGAGGCCTGCGCATCCTGCTCCGCAGCGAATGCAGGAGCGTCGGGAGGGCCTTGTGAACATGCTGCCGCGTAGCAGGCGAGCACGGCATCGGCGTGCTCACGCAGGCTGGGCAGCACGGAGTGCAGCGGCGGGAGCTGCGCCCGCAGCGTCGCGAGCAGGTCGGGCTCGGTGGCAAGCCGCGCAAGGCTCGCCGCAAGCGCACCTGCATCTCCAGGCGGATAGAACAGCGCGCCCCGGTGCTCTCCCACGTGTTCGGGAAAAGCTCCCGCGCGCGGGAGCACCATCGGGAGGCGCAGGGCGATGGCCTCGTCGAGCACGAGGCCCCAGGTTTCGTGAGCGCGCGTGGCATTGACCATGGCATGTACGGCCGTGACCGGGTGGCCCGGGAGGCCGCCGGCTCCGAAGGGTCCGTGAAAGGTCACGCGCAGCCCAGCGGCCGCGGCGCGCAGCTTCGCAACCACTGACGTCTCGGCCTCGCTTCCGGCAAGGTGCAACTCCACCACCGGCCCGCCCTCGCGCTGCAGCCGGCTGAGTGCTTCGATCAGCAGATCCGTGCCCTTCAACCAGTGCAGGCCGCCCCAGCTGCCGACGATCAGACGGCGCAGGCCGGAGGGCGAGGCAAGCGGCACCGCCGGCGGCAGTGACAGATCCCTCCCGGGCGGCAGGACGTGGATTGCAGGCGCGGTGCCTGAGGGCCATGGTCCGAGTCGCGACAGCGTTTCTGCCTGGTCGCGGCAGAGGGCCGTGACGATGCGCGCGAGACGCAGTTCGCGTTGCAGGTCCGCGCGATGGCGCTGGAGCTCGAGCTCCAGCTCTCGCGACGTGCGCCACGGCGTGCGCGGCGGCACGTGCGCCACGCAAGCGAGGCATGGATCCGGCGCGAGAGACGCCTCGCAGAAGCTCTGCGTGTCCGGCCGGATGCGGAAGGTGACGAGGCAGGTCGTCCACAGGTCGTGCAGCGTGACGACGGCGGGCACGCGAGCGGCGGCGGCGCGCGCGACAAGATCGCTGGAAAGGCGCAGCCAGTGGTGCACGTGCAGCACGTCGGGACGCAGCTGTTCGAGCAACGCCGCGAACGCGAGGCTGGCGCGCGTGCTGCGACTCTTCTGCCAGTGCCCGAAGTAGAGGTCGCCGCGGTGAATGCGGTGTACCGGGAAGCTGGCGCCGCTCGCCGGGTCGCGATCGGTCGTCGCACTGGTGCGGAAACCCTGCTCGTAGTGGTTCGTGCCTGCGATGACCGCGACGTGGTGCCCCGCTCCTGCCAGCCCGCGCGCCAGCGCTTGCACGCTGTGCTCCGTGCCGCCCGCCAGCTCCGGCGGGTAACCGTGGACGGCCAGGACGATGCGCATGGGCGGTCGAGGCTCCGGGAGTGGCCGGCCTGCGAGTGCCGCGGGGCCGCTGCGGAGCCGCTACTTCAGCCCGATGGCGGTGATCGCCGTCTGCGTGCTCACGAGGTCGCCGGCCTGCGGCGTCGTCGTGTCGGAGAACCACCACTGCATGTAGAGCACCAGGCCGACGAGGTTGTTGTCGTTCGGAATCGCGAGCGGCAGCGTGGCGTCACCGCTCGCATCGGTCATCAACGGCACCAGGAGGTGCAGCGCGGGCACGAGCAACTGTCCCTGCACCGTCACCGGCGCGGACGCCACGCCGATCACGAGCGTCGCCGGAGCGCTCGGCGGCGCCTGACTGGCGAGCACGCTGAAGGCCTTGCCGATCGCCGGAGCGCCGCCGTAGGACTGCGCCGTGTCCATTTCGGGCGCGAGCCCTGCGCCCGAGACGCCGGGCGAGCCGAACCATGTGAGGTCGCCACCGCCATGGCGCACGTAGGCGAGGTCGCCGTCGATGCCGTCGATGCCGGACGGCCCGTTGGCCGTCAGAAGGACCGGCTTGTTGCTCGGCGGACCACCGCTCGCGGCGAGCGGAAGGCGCACGATGTGATTGGTTCCGGTCGGCAAGGCATTGTCGATGCAGCCTGCGCCGTCGCCACCGAGCGCCACGGCGCGTCGCGCCACCGGATCCCACTGCACGTCCTCGGGCTGCTTCGCGGGGGAACCGCAGAAGCCCGACGCGTTGAAGTCGATCCCGACACCGTTGAAAGGAACGCCGACGAAGCCTGACCCCGTCACGGCCGCATACCATTCGCCGGTCGTCCCGTTGCAGGCCACCTGCTGCGGCGAGATGGTGGTGTTGAGCACGGTGACACCGGACTTCATGACGCGCACGACCGGGTCGGTGCGTTGCGCGACGATGAGGCTGAAGGGTGAGTGGGCGCCGTTGACGGCGACGGAGATCGGCTGGCTGGGTGTGAGCGCAGCCCAGACGACGGCCGAAGCGGCGCTGGTGCTCCCGGGCTTGGCCCACGCCCACACGAGGCCCTCGTTGCGATTGACCACGAAGAGCGTGTCGAGGCCGAGCGAGTAGTCGGCATCCGCGAAATCGCGACCGATGGAGACCGGCACGCTGTTCGTCAGCTCGACGAAAGTGGCCGAGCCCGACGCCGTGACCGTCACGCGCACGAGGCGCCCGGTGGTCCCGGTGCCGCGACTCGTGAGGATGAAATCATCCGTCCCCGGGAGCCAGGTCACGCTTGGCTCATTGAAAGACGCGAGCCCAAGAAACGGCGGCGTCAGGACGAGCTGCGCGGGCTGCCCCTTGAGGACCAGATAGAGACCGACATCGGTCGCGACGACGCTCGATTCGTCCGGCAGGGTCGAACTGGCGCTCACCGCGAGCAGGCATGCGAACAGGACACTCAGCATGGTGATCTCTCCCTCGGAACGGGTCTGTTCCCACGGTAGCGCCATCGGCACGGTCCGGGTAGCCCCGGCGCGGCGCTGAGGCCGACAGCGAGGCGAATCGGAGGCTGCAAGCATCACGGCGCCTTCCTGCTGGTGGTCACACGCGCCAGCGCAGGGCGCGACATCACCTGGGGCTGCTGCAAGCAGAGCCAAGGCTCGGCGATCGATCCGATCGCGCGCACGGGGCCGGGCCTCAACGCAACGAAGCGAGCCAGCGCTGGAAGGCCGCGAAGCCCGGCTCCGCGAGATAGTCGATGCCGCGCGGACCGCGGCGCACGCCGCGCGCGCTCGCGCCGCCGACCAGGATGCGCACGCGGCCCGGGATGCTGCTGCGCAGTTCGGCCAGCTTGCGATCCGTCGCCACGCCCGCGTTCGCGAGCGACACGCCGATGGCCAGGCCGCGCGCACCGGACTCGCGGACGGCGGCCTCGATCTCGACCAGCGGAGCGCCGCGCCCGAGGATGCACGGCCGCATGCCTGCAAGTGCCGCCACCAGCGCCGCCATCTGCAGGCCGAGGCAGTGGTCCTCACCGTCCAGCGTGGCCAGCATCACCACCGGCGCACCCGTCGGCACCGGGACGCCCACGCGCAGCGAACGCAGCAGATCCTCGATGACCTCGCTCAGGAAGTGTTCGTGGCGCACCTGCAGGGTGCCTTCCACCCAGGCTTCGCCGACTCCGGAGAGCAGCGGCCCGATGCGCCGTTCGAGGAACTCGCACGGAGGCATCGAGGACCACGCGGCGCGCAGGGCGGCCGTCAGCTCCGCGCTGCGGAAGTCGCGCGCCATGTCGGCAAGCTGGCGCAGTTCCCAGTCCGCGACGGCGGCATCGCGGCGCTCGAGAAGGCGGCTGAGTTCGGCCTCGTTGGCCTGGATGACGGCACCGAGCTTGTGCCCGCGGGCCAGCGCCTCCGCGATGCGGCGCAGCCAGCGCACATCGTCCCGCGTGTAGCGTCGATGCCCGGAGGGCAGGCGCACGGGCACGGGCCGGCCGAAGCGGCGCTCCCACACGCGGATGGTGTCGCAGGCGATTCCCGTGACCTCCGCCAGAGAGCCGATCGAGAGGTATTCCTCAGCCTCGGGATCCTTGGGCCGCCCGCTGGAACCGGTCTCTGGTGGGTGTGATGACACGCTGCATGTCATCGCCTCGCCGGCCGCCCCTGTCCAGACTTTTGTCTGGAACGGTTCGGGAAGGGCCTGCCATTCGACGGCCGCGCCTCGCGATCAGTCGCTGCGCGCTGCGTCCCGGGCCTCTTCGGCCGCTTCGTAGCTGGCGGCATCGGACATGCGGTCCAACGGCAGAGCGCCCGTCACGAAGGTCCCCACCACGTTGGCGCCGGCGGCCTGCAGCGCGGTGATCGCACGCCCCGCTTCGCTGCGACGCGTGTCGTCGATGGCCACGACGAGCAGCACTCCGTCGATGAACCGGGAGAGCTCCGCCGCGTCCGCGAACGGCAGACAGGGCGAGGTGTCGAAGAGCACGTAGTTGTAGCTGCGCTTGAGCCAGCCGATGAGCTCCTGCATGTGGTCGGAAGCGAGCACCTCACCAGGATTGTCGACGTGCCGGCCGGCCGTCATGATCGAGAGGCCCGGCAGGCGGCTCTCCTGGAGCGCGAGCTTCGGCGAGACGCGGTCCAGCATCACGTCCGTGAGGCCGGGGCTCTGCCGCACGCCGAAGAGCTTGGCCACGCTGCCCGCACGCAGGTCCGCGTCCACGAGGCAGACCTTGAGGTGCTGGTTCTCGGCGAGCGCCATCGCGATGTTCGCCACGGAGATGGACTTGCCTTCGCGCGGCTGCGACGACGTGAACATGAGCGTGCGCGGCTCGTCCTTCGGGTTCATCGCGTTCAGATTCGTGCGGAAACCACGGTATTGCTCGGCCTGGTAGCCGTTCGGGTCGTGGTAGACCACGAGCCGCGGATCCACGACGTTGTCGAGCAGCACCACGATGTCGCCCGGCGCCCCCACCCGGGGCGCGATGAGCTGCTGTTTGCGGGATGCGAAAGGCCAGATCATGCGCGGCTGCCTCGGAAGTGTCCGACGTCATCGACCAGCGGAGTGCCGCGGCTGGATATCGGCCGCGGTCCGGAATGTCGGGCCCGCCCCGGCCGAGTCGAAAAGGACCTGCGCGGACTGGACGCGATTTGACCCTGAGACTGCTGTTTCACACGATCGCACGCAAGCTTTGATGCCAGGTTGGCCGATGTCACGGCTCCGGGGACTTCGATGAGCCGCAAGCTCACCTTCAACGTGATCCACCTGCTGCGGGGCGCCGCACGCCAGGAGTCTCTCGAGCGCCTCAAGCGCGAAGGCCACCGCTCCGTCTCGGTGCTGCGCGCCTCGGACATCGAGACCCTGCTGGCCACCGCCGTGGACGAGACGCTGCACGCCCTGGGCCTGGAGCTGCAGGCCGACTCCATCAAGGGCCTCAACGAGGAGGCCCGGCTGCGCTTCATGCAGCTGGTCAAGGAGCGCGACGACCTGGCCGCCACGCTCGAGTCGCTGCGGAGCCAGGAGGTCCAGCTCACCACGGCGCAGGGCAGCCTGCGCAACGAGCTGCAGCGCGCCGAAAGCGAGCTGTCCACGGAACAGGTGGCCGGCTCCTCCACCATGGAGCAGGAGCTCTCCCAGCTGCGGGCACAGCTCACCGAGCACCTGACCGGCCTGCTGACCGGGCACGAGGTGGCACCGGCTCTGATCGCCGAGCTACTGGCCCTGGTCGAGACCGACCTCGAGAACTACCGGGTGCTCGTGGCCGCGCGCGTGCGCCGCGAGCAGAACGCCCGCATCACCCAGCTCCAGCGGCGCATCGAGAAGCTCCGCCGCAAGCTGGAGGAATCCGACCTGCTGCTGGCCCGGGCGCGAGCCGCCGGGGCCGAAGGGCTGCCCTTCCTCGCCGACATCGGCCGCCCGCTTCAGCCCGGGGATCCGGGCTATCAGCACAAGCGCGAGCTGCTCGAGGAGATCTTCAAGCTCAACGTCGAGCTGCAAAGGATCATTGCCGCGCCGGCCGATAGTGGGACTCCGGCTGCGGCCGGCACGGCGGCCCCGCCGGTTGGCTCCACCGACCCGCAGGCCGGCAGCATCCGCACCAACACATGACCCGCCGGCGCCCGCGCCGGCCTGACCGATTCCCGACCCCCGCCTTTTCCGAGGAGTGAACATGTCGAACACGAACAAGGACAAACAAGCTGGCCACGACCCTTCGGTGGACGCCGGCGATGACGGCATCCTGTGGATCGGCATGGACCTCGGCACGTCGCGCACGGCCATCGCCTCCAGCAACGGCCTGCGCGCCAACACCTACTCGCTCGTGGGTTATCCGAAGGACGTCGTGTCGCGCAAGCTGCTCGGCGACGGGCCGCTCTTCGGTGCGGACGTCATCAAGCACCGTCTCTCGCTGGACGTGTACCGCCCGCTGGAGGGCGGCGTCATCAAGGGCAGCAACGACGAGGGTGACGCCAAGTCCGCCGAGGCCAACATGCGCGCCGCGCGCGACCTCGTGAAGCACTGCATCGCGCTGGCGCGTCCCGAGAAGGACCAGCTCATCTACGCGGTCATCGGCACGCCGGCGCAGGCCAGCGTCAAGAACCGCAAGGCGATCTTCGACGCGGCGCGCGAGGAAGTGGACAGCGCGATGGTCGCGTCGGAGCCCTTCACCGTCGCGTACGGGCTGGACCAGCTCACCGACACGCTGGTCATCGACATCGGCGCCGGCACCGCGGACCTGTGCCGCATGCACGGCACGATGCCCAACGAGGAAGACCAGATCACGATCACGGCCGCGGGCGACTCCATCGACCGCACGCTCGCGAAGCTCATCCGCAAGAACCACCCCGAGGTCCAGTTCAGCGACAACATGCTGACGCAGGCCAAGGAGAAGTTCGCGGACGTCTCCGCCAACGCCGCCAAGGCCGTCGTGAAGTGGCCCGTGAACGGCAAGCCGACCGACATCGACATCAGCAAGGAGATGAAGGACGCCTGCCTCTCCATCGTGCCGCCGATCGTCGAGTCGCTCGCGAAGCTCATCGCAACATTCGATCCGGAATTCCAGGCGGTGCTGCGCGGCAACGTGCTGCTCGGCGGCGGCGGCAGCCAGATCAAGGGCCTGGGCGACGCGATCGCCGCGTACATGGACGCGCACCTCGGCGGCGGCCACGTGACCACCGTGGAAGAGCCGGTCTACGCCGGCGCCAACGGCGCGCTCAAGATCGCGCACGACATGCCGAACGAGTTCTGGGAACAGCTCTCCTGAGCTGAGCTGAGCTGAGCTGAGCTGAGCCGCCCGCGTCACGCCCGCCCGTCGGGCGTGACGCGCCACGCGGCTTTAGCGCGCGGGGTGCAGCGCCGACCGGATCGCCTGCTCCAGCGCCGCGCCGTCAAAGGGCTTGCTGAGCACCGAGCGCGCACCGCGGCGCAGCGCCTGGTCCACGCGGAGGTCCTGACGCGAGAGGCCGGTCATGGCAAGGATGCACACGCCCGGATCGGTGCGCTGCAGCTCGGCGATGAGCGAGTTGCCGTCGCCGCCCGGCATGTTGATGTCGGTGAGCACGACGTCGGGACGCACCGCCGTGTAGAGCGACACGGCGTCCTTGCCGTTCACCGCGCCGCAGACCGTCCAGCCGTGCGAGCGCAGCAGGCGCTGCAGCATCTTGCGGCAGGCCTCGTCGTCCTCGACGACGAGGATCGTTCCGCCGGCGTTGTCGGGCAATGCACCCATGGCATGGGTTCCGTCGGAATGGCCTTCCGGGCGGCGCGTTCGTGCTGCGAAGCCGACCCTTCCGGTTCGGACGCGACACGCCCCCGTGGCCAGCCTTCGTGCATCGTCGCGACCGGCTCGCCGACTTGAGGCGAGGGCCTGCGCGGCGTCGCGAACCCGCGCAGCGCCGGCCCCGCGCAGCGCCGGCCCCGAGCAGCGCCGGCCCCGAGCTCCGGGCCTCAGCCCTTCTGCTCCTTGAGCCATGCGGCATAGAGCATTTCCGGATACATCGCGGACAGCTCGGCGTGGCCGCACTCGCCGCAGATGGTCACGAACAGGCGAGCGTGCACCGCGTCCTTCAACACGAAGGCGTGGGGACTCCGATCGGCGACATGGGCCTTGAGCCGTCCGTCGGAGAACTGGCCCTGATCCACGATGGGCACGCGCGGAATCAGCTTGGTGGACTGGCAGCGGGGGCAGGTGTTGCTCATCGAGGCAGTGTCGCTCACGTGCGGCAGCCTGTCATTGGCCGTCCCGGCTGCGCTTGTCCCGGCTGCGCCCGTCCCAGCTGCGCTTGTCCCGGCTGCGAAGGTCCGCGTATCGAGAGCCCTGACCTCGGGCGGACCAGCATCGGGAGGACCGAACTCCGGCGCACCGAACTCCGGCGGACAGGCCTCGGGCCTGCGGCCGATCAGGCGGAGCGCGGCTCGCAACGCACCTCGGTGGTCACCGAGTTCGCGATGTAGCACTCCTCGTGAGCGGCATGGTGCAGCGCGGCGAGATCCTCCGGAGACGGCTGCGCGGCGCCCGCGAAGCGCACGGCCGGGCGCAGCAGCACGCGGGTCATCGCCAGCTTGCCCGCGGCGTTGCGATCCAGGATGCCGAGCGCCTCGTCGCGATAGTCGTCCACCACGAAGCCGCGGCGAGCGGCCAGCGCAAGGAACCAGAGCATGTGGCAGCTCGACAGGCTGGCGACGAAGGCCTCCTCCGGATCCACGGCCGCGGCGACGGAGAGCGGCGGCCGCACCACGAGCGGCGAGGCCGAAGCCTTCACCACGACGCCCTCGTCGAAGTGCCAGCGATGGCCGCGGCTGTAACGGTTGTCGGTGAAGGTCGCGCCGTCGCGCGTCCACTCGACCACGGCCTTGTACTCGTGCATGCGGAGGCTCCGGGCGACGTTCAGGGAAGGGACGGAATCGAGTCATCCAGCGGGCCGTCAAGCTCCTGGCAGGCGCGGCGCATGAACCAGTCCACGAGGTAGAGCGCGAAGCGGTCGTCCAGCGCGGCGTCGCCGCCGGTGATGCGCGCGCGCTCCCGCAGCACGTCCTCGTCGGCGAGCGCGGCGGCGAGGGCCTCGTCCACCGGCAACCCGGCTTCATGGCACTCGCGGGCGAGCACGAGCTGCCGTTCGAGCAGGGCTCGGGTTGCGTGCAGCAGGTCCTCGTCGTGCAGCGGGGCGCCGTGGCCGGGGATGAGCATCGCGGCATCGAGTGCATCGAGCCGCGCCAGCGTCGCGACCCAGCCGGCGGGATAGCAGAAGAGCGCGAAGGTGATCGGGTTGACGAGCAGGTCTCCCGTCACCGCGATGCGCTCCGCCGGCAGCCAGAGGTAGGCATCGCCCGGCGTGATGGCGCGGTCGTCGTGGCGCACCTCGACGACACGGGACCCAAGGTGCAGCACCAGTTCGTTCGTGAAGCAGAGGTTGGCGAGCACCGGCTTCGCGGCGCGCTTCTGCTCGAGGAACCAGCGATCCTGCGCGACATGCTCGCGCAGGCGCGCGACCTCCGGCGATGCCGGCGCGGCGGCCTGCGCGCCGGCCTGCGCGCCCGCCAGCTCGGCTTCCACCGCTGCGATGTGAGCGGGCAGCTGGCTGTCCAGGCCAGGCTGGTTGAACGCGATCGCGGGGCCGGCCATGAGCGTGCGCGTCGCCTCGTGCGAGATGATCACGAGTTGCGGGAAGGCCCGGGCGTAGACCTCGCCTCCGTCGCAGTGGTCCCAATGCCAGTGCGACAGGACGAGGTAGCGCACCGGCTGGTCGGTGAGCGTGCGGATCTCCGCGAGCACCGCTGCGGCCGCCGCCGGCGTGCCGTTGGCATCGAAGACGAGCACGCCGGCATCCGACACGATCACGACGGAGTTGCCGTCGAGGCCTACGTCGCCGTAAGGCTGCGTCGAGAAGACGAACACGCCAGGCGCCACCTCGCTGCGCGTCGGCGCGACTCGCGGCGTGACTTGTGGCGTGACTTGTGGCGCGGCTTGCGGCGCGGCTTGCGGCGCGGCTTGCGGCGGCGACTGCGACGGCGCCTCGCGCGCGAGCAGGCTCGCGAGCAGCAGGCCTGCCATCAGGAGTAACCGCATGGAGGTCATCGTCTCTCCGGGAGCGCGTGCCGACGCGCCGACCGGGGCGCTGCTCCGGAAGTGTGCCTGATCAGCGGCGCCTCGACACCCGCATGGGGTGTTGCATGGCGGTAAGCGTTGCACGACGCTTTCGATTACCCACAAGTCGCACGCCCAAGTTCGTAGCCGATGGCGATGTCCGCGAGTCGCACCATTCCACGCCAGCTCACGGTGTTGCCGGGTAGTCTATCGCTGGCTCGGTTCAGATACCCGCCCAAGCAGGCGAGTTGCACCAGACCGTCGCGGAGCGGGAAGGTTCCACGTGGGCGGCGCTTTCCTGCGATGCGTGCGAGAAGATCAATCTCCAAGTCGGTGAAGACCAAGCCGGCTGGTGCGAGGCGAGTCGCCCGCTGCACAATCGTCAGCCAGAAAGTGCGCCAGCCCACAATGCAGAAGATGGCGAGCAGGTGGACGATCCGCTCAGCCGTTCGCAGCTTCAGATCCTCGGCCCGACACCCGGACTTGAGGATCTTGTGATACGTCTCGATGCGCCAGCGCAGCGCGTACCAGCGACATTTTTCGACCGCGTCTGCACGCGACCGGATCGGCAAGTCCGTGATCAGCTTCCAGATGATCGCCTCGCGCCCTCGGGGTCGGCCTTGCTCGGTGGCATGCAGGACCGTCAGCTCCAGGCTCGGGTAACGGCTCTGCTTCCCGATCGGCGGGAGCACTCGGACCCGTCGATACCGCAGCTCGGCGCGAGCGGTCGACGCACGGCCCTCGCGATCCACGACCTCGACGCGATGCACGCCCAGATAGCAGACTTCTGCCATCTCGGCCGCGATCGTGTGGCCACCATCGCCAGCGAGTCGGTCCACGCACGTCCGGATCAGGAAGTGAGTTCCTGCCTCAGACGCCAAGCAGAAAAGCTCGTAGATGTCGGCCTCACGATCGCCGATATGGACGCAGCGCGCGGGCTCGCCGAGCCGCGCGCAGGACTGGCGGACGTTGTCCAGCCAACGCATGCTCTCCCTTTCCGCGATGGGCACGCGCGTCGGATTGACTTTCTTCTTGAGCGCGTTCGTGCCTTTGAACTTGTCCCGCGACCAGAACTTGATGGCCGCCACGCCCAGGGGCAATCCCTCGGCCGTCACGACCAGACTTGAGTGCATCAGCAGGCCGCACACCGTGTGCAGACGAGGGCGCCCATCTCCTCCGACTCCCGTCTGCGTCACCGTCGTCTTGCCAACGGCCTCTGAATGCTCGCCCTGAAGGTAAACTCCGTCGTGTCGTCGAGCACGAGGATCGGCTCCTGGCCGTGCGGGATGCGGCGACGCGTCGCCTCGAATGACCCTCGAGGATCTCTCCTTCATCCACTCGGTCATTGTCCAGGAACCGGCAGGCAGCCTTCGTGCTGGCCCAGTCCTGACACGCCAGCGGCAGACTGGCTCCAGGATGTGATCCCAGTTGATGCAGCAGGGCACGAAGCCGTGAGCCGAGCCGCTTGTCTTTGAAGTTACACTCCCGCAGCTCCCAATCAACCCAATCTACCTCCGCGTTGGACGCCGAGTCGGTGCTAAAAGATCTGCCTCTTCCGCTCGTGATGGCCATGACCAACCTCCTGGAACCCGGTGCACATGCACACGTTGTTCCAAGATCCAGCACCATGTGCACGCCCTTGTTCGTCGTGATCTCTGGAAACCAAGGGGGCGTCGTCGCACACTCTTACCATCTCCCGATTGACTTAACATCGGCCGCTCATTAACTACACTTTACCAGAATTTATCGAATGGCAAGACAATCACATTTCCGGCAGTTTGGCGAACAATCCACGCCTGCTCCCAAGTTGTGGGTAATCCAAAGCGTCGTGCAACGCTTACTGATGTCCCAAGGCAGCGATTTCGCTCGCTAAGAGCTACGAGCCGGCAGGGAGCAGTCGCTGCTGGCGCTCCGGAGGAGAGATGTGACGCACCAGAGGGCTGCGGCAATGCCTACGAATGTGGGTTCCGCGCACGATTTCCAATGGGCGGCGAAGGCAGGCCGTGACCGAAAGATTTCCGGCTGCTACGACGCCGCGGGAAAGGGGTAAATTTGCGTGTCGAGGGCAGTTCTCAAATTTCGAGAGCCGGATTTTACAGTCGCCGTTCCCCGCCCCACAGCGCCCGCGCCCGGCTCCAGCCCCCGACATACCTTCTCAGCTCTTACAGATCAGTGGGTCGGTAGGCCCCGCTCACGGTGCTGTGCCGCGGACGCCATTCGACCCGGCGAAGCCGAACGAAGCGCCATCGTCCGCGAACCAGACCTGCGCCCACAGCGACACGCCCGAAGGAACGCCAGCAGGCCAGAGGCCCTCGACGACCAATGAGCCCGTCGCATCGGCCGGCCACCCCGAGACAATCACGTCGACTTGCGGCCAGAACACGCCGCCCTTGTAGTCCGCTTTCAATGCGCGTGCACCCACGACCAACGCCACTGACGCATTCGGTACGGCGTTCGTCAGAGCGAAGATGACCGGCGCCCCTCCGATCAGCGGCCCGTTGCCGACGAGCAGGGGCAATCCTGCACTGCCAGCAACACCACCGCCGAGGCCCTTCCAAGGCTCGTAGGCAATGGCTCCCATGTCGGCGGGCGAGCCATCGGCGTCGAGTGCGGACCAAGGGTGACCCGTGTTGATACACGGCGAGCCAGCCTGCAGATGGTAGTTACCTGTGGCCGCATCCACGAAAAGCGGGTCGGCGTCGATGTTACCGACGCCGGTGTAGCCGCCTGAAATGTCCGAGTAGGTGACCTCCAATAACCCAGAGACAGGACCTATCACGATCGAGTTCCCGATATAGCCGTAACCCGAAACAGCGTTCTTCACGACGGTGCAATTGTATAGAAGCGTCGGCATGTAAGTTAGTACCGGGTCGTATCCGAACACGGAGACCCCGAAAGAGCCATTGTCGGCAATGACTGTTTTCTCAGCGAGCGTGCCTTCCAGGGCTTCAGTAAAAAAGTAACTGATCTGGATGCCGCCCTTCTGATTGCGCGTAACGACACACTCGCTAAGCCGATCAACTTGTGCATATCCATAAACGTTCTTCTCGCTGCTGACGCCAATTCCCTTGTTATCGTCGATGATGCAACGCTCCAGAGAAGACGGCGTATCATTGTAGGTGAGTGTTTGGACGCCGTCTCCGGCATTCTGGCAGATGCGACAATCTTTCAGCGTGGCATAACCTGTCACCGAAACGCCTGCACCGAAGTTTGAGCTGATCACACATTCTATCAGCGTCAAGGGTAATGTATAATTGCAAAAGTTTTCTATGCATGTGGCGCCGGCGTTCTCGGTGAATGCACACTCCCGCACCATGGCGGAGCAGGTCCACCCGATGTAAATCCCACTTCCCGCCGTACTGGCGGAGTTACCCGACACAATACAGTTCACGATCGTCGGCTTGGGGCCAGTGTAGTTGACGGTCGAGTCCAGAAAGATACCACCACCATAGCGATCTGGGCTCGACGGGCTCACCAAGCGCGGCCGACCCGTCCCACCCGTGATCGCGAAACCCTCCAGGCGCGCCGTAGTCGGCTCGTTGTTCGTGAAAGACACGACGCTTGTGTCCAGACCCGTCGCATCGATGGTCGTCTCGTCGTGTCCAGCAGACGACCTGACCACGATGTCCTTGCCGAGGAAGCTGATTGCCTCGGGATAGTTACCGGGGCCGACGACCACCTGGTCGCCCGAAGACGCGGCGACGATTGCCGCTTGGATCGTAGGATAGTCGTGGGGAACCCGGAGTATGCCGGCCTCGAGCACCGGGGCAGTCCCGAGGAGCATCATCGTCATCAGCACGCGACACGACACGACATGAGTTCGACTGCTCAACTTTACCGTGCTCTCGCCAGACATCTTGGGTCTCCTTCTTCCGTCGCCACGTTTCCGGCGAACAACTGACGATACTCAATCTGCGATCAAGCGATCCGGCGCGCGATCCTGCAGATATCAGGTACCGCCCCTGCTGCCCCGACCCGGTCGAGCGCATGCTAGGCCGCGGTCCGTGACTTGTCAACCACGGACGGACTCGCTGGAGCAGCGCGGCCCGGTCACCAAGGGGTGCATCCCGGTAGTTGATGTGCGCGATGACTAACGCACCGCGGCGCCCTTGAGGCGGGGGCATCGCAACCTCTTACCTATTCAAAACTTGCGCAAGGTCCGCAGGGCAGGTTCCGATGAATAGGTTGAAGCCCGGCGGCGAAGTGGAATCTGGCCGACCGTGGATCAGACACGTGTAACTCGACTCGAAACAGAGTCATGGCGCGGACACGACGCATGAAACCGAACGCAATCACGCAGCGCGACGATGCGTGTAATGGAGCCCGTTTAGCACCGTCGTCGCGACGAAGTCATCGACGGGCGTTGCCTCGCGGATCTTCGGCAGCGGCGAGTTGGCGGACCACCTCGACAGACGGTGCATTCGCTCCCACGCGCTGTCACGACGCCGCGCGGGGGACTGACCGGCGGGCACGGGCGACGCCCGGCTGAAGCGGCCCGGCCTCGCCCGAGCCGCGCCTCGATGACTTGCTGATCTTCACACTGTCTCCTTCCCCGGGGGCTGTCCGGGATAAAGGAGGCGGTGCTCTGCTCCATGCTCGTAAGCGTTGCACGACGCTTTCGGTTGGCCCTCACCCACGGACGGGCGTCGGCCTGGGCAGCAGCAGCACATGCTTGCGAAAGTTGAGCACGGTGCCGCTGAACGCATCGGTGACAACAAAGGCGATCGGCAGTTCCGGTTCGGCATCGAGGACGACTTCAGCGGAGAAGCCACGCTCCCGCAGGAACGCGGCGGCCGATGTCGCACTGGCCACGGGATCGGAGGCGACCAGGCCGATGCTGGCGGCCGGATTCTTGAGCTTCTGCAGCACAGTCGCGTCCGACGTGTTGATGATCGTGCCATCCCGGAGGATGGAGCGAAGCACGCCGGCCGAGTTGAACTGGAAGCGTTCTTCCAGTCCATGTTGTCGCAGCAGCGCGATGACGGCGTCCTTCGCCTCCCGTGACGGCGTGGTGAAGATGCGCGAACCGAGGTCTGGAACCGGAAGCGGATTCCGGCCGCGCAGGAACGCGACAAGCCACGCCACGAGCGCGATGAAGATGCCCGCGACGAGCACGAGGCCCCAGAGTGGAATGAACATCACACGTTCCCATGGAAGTCTGACGGCCTGCTGTTCAGCGGCCGACCGGTGACTGGAATCATGGTTGGCGCCGACCAGCCCACGCAGGGCCTGCAGCGCGAGATCGAGTGATCGGAGTTCAGCACGACCGACCCGCGGCGACGTCGGCTTGATATCGCTCCAGCACCTGGCCCAGGAGCGCGACGTCGGACTCAAACGTCTCGGGGAGCAGCGGCCCGAAGGAGAAGCGGAACCACGAGGCGTAGGGCGACACGTAGTCCGGATTCTTGGCGTGCGGCCGGGCCATGTCGCAGTCCTTGCCTTCGAGGATGGCGGCGCCGTGCTTGAACAGTCGCCGGTTCAACTCGCCGGCGTTCAGTCCGTCGGGCAGTTTCATCCAGTGA